>NZ_MTBP01000002.1:0-1200000 GCF_002911665.1 Actinomadura rubteroloni | reverse complement strand
GCGGGACTGGCTGGACAAGCCGAACACCGATCGCGGCGTCCACCTGGCGGCCGACGGCGACGGGTGGGAGTTCCGCGACTACGGCGCGATCGCCTCGGCGGCCCGGCGCACGGCGTCCGCGCTCATCGACGAGGGCGTGCGGCCCGGGGACGTCGTGTGCGTGGTGCTGCCGACCGACTTCACCTGCATCGAGACCTACTTCGCCGTCTGGGTCGCGGGCGCGACCGTGTGCCTGATCACGCCGCCGTTGTTCCAGAGCGGCGAGGACTACGTCAACCACGTCGCGGCGATCCTGCGGCAGGCTCGGCCGTCGCTGGTCGTCGCGTCCGACGAGCTGGCCGGCGACACCGCCGCCGCGATGGAACGCGCCGGGCTGGCCGGTGCGCCGTGGCGGCCCCGGCAGGCGGCGGACGAGGCCGAGCTGCGCGAGCCCGGTGAGCTCGCGCTGCTCCAGTTCACGTCCGGGTCGAGCGGCGCGCCGCGCGGCGTCATGGTCACCTGGGAGAACCTGGCGGCCAACAGCGACCTGATCGTCCGCAGCTCCGACTACGAGGACGGCGACGTCGTCGCGTCCTGGCTGCCGCTGTACCACGACATGGGCCTGATCGGCACGTTCATCACCCCGATCGCGCGGCAGGGGACGCTGCGCCTCCTGCGTCCCGACCACTTCATCCGCGACCCCGCCCGCTGGATCCGCTGCTTCGCCGAGGCCCGGCACACGGCCGCGCCGCCGTTCGCGTACGCCTACGTCGCGCGGCGCGTGAAGGCCGAGCAGCTCGAAGGGATCGACCTGTCCGGCTGGAAGATGGCGTTGATCGGCGCGGAGCCGATCGACCCGCACTCGCTGGAGGTCTTCGCCGAGTTGCTGGAGCCGTTCGGGTTCTCCCGGACGGCGTTCCGTCCCGCCTACGGCATGGCCGAGACGACCCTGCTGATCTCGCTGGACAAGGAGGCGCGCGACCCGCTCGCGGTGCGTCCCGACAGCGAGTCGCTGGCGTTCGGCGAGCCCGTGAGGATCCTCGACCAGCACACGCTCGGGCCGCACTCGGTCGGCGCGAAGGCGGGCTGGGTCGTCGGGTGCGGCACGCCCGAGCCGGACGTCCCCGTCACCATCGTGGACGACGCGGGCAACGAACTGCCCGCCGGACGGCTCGGCGAGATCGTCGTCGGCGGGCCGTCGGCCTGCAAGGGCTACTACGCGGGTGCCGAGGGCAAGTCCACGCGCTTCGAGCACGGCACGGGAGGCCGGCCGGGGTCGGCCGGCCGGGGAACACTGGTCTTCACGGGCGACGCCGGGTTCTTCCACGAGGGCCAACTCTTCGTGCTCGGACGCATGGGCGACTCCATCAAGGTTCGGGGCCGCTCGGTCTACGTCGAGGACCTGGAGGCGAAGATCGCCGAGGTCACCAAGCTCGGCAAGGGCCGGATCGTCGTCGTCGGCGTCCCGGGCGCGGGAAAGAAGGGCCTCGCGCTCTTCGCCGAGACCGCCGACGCTCCGTGGGCCGCCGACGTGCGGGAGATGCTGCGCCGCCGGGTCGGCGAGGACGTCGAAGTCACGATCGTCGTCGGGTCCGGGCTGATTCAGCGGACGTCCAGCGGCAAGCCCCGCCGCCGCTACATGTGGGAGCGCCTCCAGGCGGGCGCGATGGGCGGCGCGCGGGTCGTCGGGGCCTGACAAGGGGCTGACCAGCGGGCGGTCAAGGGTTTTCCCGGCGATCGTCCAGGTGATATGACTGGCCCGATGCCGCCCGTTGTGAGAGCTTTTCGCCGAATCGGTGCCCGTGTGACCGCCACCGCGCAGAACGCGCTGGAGGTCGCACGGTTCGGCGGCCTGGACACCGGCGACGACGCCACCCCGCACGAGATCGCCGCCGAGGGCCGGATCTACCGGCTGCGGCACTACCACCCGGAGGAGCCCGCCGGACGGCCGGTCGTGCTGCTCGTCCCGCCGCTGATGATCACCGCCGAGGTGTACGACATCTCCTCGAACGTCAGCGCGGTCGCCGAACTGCACCGGCGCGGCGTCGACCCGTGGGTCGTGGACTTCGGGGCACCCGAGCGCGAGCCCGGCGGGCTGGAGCGGACGGTCTCCGACCACGTCCTCGCGGTGAGCGACGCCGTGGACCGCGTCCGCGCCGCCACCGGACGCGACGTCCACCTCGCCGGGTACTCCCAGGGCGGCATGTTCGTCTACCAGGCCGCCGCGTACCGGCGCAGCGCGGGCGTCGCCTCGGTGATCACGTTCGGCAGCCCGGCCGACATCAGCGGCTCGCTGCCGTTCGGCGTCCCGGCGCGGCTCGCCGGGGAGGCCGCCGAGCACATCCCGGACGCCCTGCTGCGCGGCTTCGACGTCCCCGGCTGGGTGACGCGGACGGGCTTCCAGCTCCTCAGCCCGGTGAAGTCGGTGCGCAGCCGCGTCGAGTTCGTCCTCGCCCTGCACGATCGCGAGCGGCTGGCCCCGCGCGAGCGGCAGCGCCGGTTCCTGGAGCGCGAGGGCTGGGTGTCGTGGCCCGGGCCGGCGCTGCTGGAGTTCATCCGCAACTTCGTCCAGCACAACCGGATGCTCACCGGCGGGTTCACGATCGGGGACCGGCTCGTCACGCTCGCCGACCTGTCCTGCCCGGTGCTGACGTTCGTCGGCGAGGTGGACGAGATCGCGCCGCCGCCGATGGTGCGCGGCATCCGGCGCGCGGCGCCGCGCGCCCCGGTGTACGAGGCACCGCTGCGGGCCGGGCATTTCGGGCTCGTCGTCGGGACGCTCGCGATGGCGCAGACCTGGCCCGCCGTCGCCGAGTGGGCGGCCGGGGGGATGCCCGCGATCGTCCGGCCGGCCGAGGGCGACCCGGCGCCGCCCCCGCCCGGCGGCACCGCCGGGTACGGGCTGCGGCTCGCGCTCGGCGCGGGCGGCGGGGCCGCGCGGGCGGCGGCCGGGACGGCGGCGCGGGCGCTGCGCGGGTCCCGGCAGCTCGGGCGCCAGGCCGTCCAGAACCTGCCGCGCCTCGCCCGGCTGGAGCGCATCCAGGCCACGACGCGGGTGTCGCTCGGGCTGCTGCTGGACGAGCAGGCCCGGCACCGCCCCGACGAGGTGTTCTTCCTCTACCGGGGCCGCGCGTACACGAACACCGCCGCCAAGAGCCGCATCGACGCCGTCGTGCGCGGGCTCATCGCGATCGGCGTGCGGCGCGGCGAGCCGGTGGGCGTGCTGATGCGGACCCGTCCGACGGCGCTCGCGCTGGTCGCCGCACTGAACCGGCTCGGCGCGGTCGCGGTGCTGCTGCGCCCGGACGGCGAACCCGAGCGGGAGGCGGCGCTCGCGCGGATCGCCCGCGTCATCGCCGACCCCGAGAACGCCGCGCTCGCCGCGACGCTCGGCGTGCCCGCGCACCTGCTCGGCGGCGGCGCCGACCGCGACCCCCGGCTGGACGACATGGAGCGCATCGACCCGTCCGCGGTCGCGCTGCCCGGCTGGTACCGGCCCGACCCCGGACGCGCGGGCGACACCGCGTTCGTGCTGTTCACCGGGGTGGGGGAGACGCTGCGGGCGAGCCGCGTCACCAACCGCCGCTGGGCCATGTCGGCGTACGGGACGGCGTCGTCGGCGTCCCTGTCACCGGCCGACACCGTCTACTCGATCACGCCGCTCCAGCACCCGTCCGCGCTGCTCATGAGCCTCGGCGGCGCGGTCGCCAGCGGCGCGCGGCTCGCCCTGGCCAGCGGCTACGACCCCGAGACGTTCTGGGACGAGGCCCGCCGCTACGGCGTGACCGTCGCGTCCTACGCCTGGACGCTGCTGCGCGACCTCGTCAACGCGCCGCCGCAGCCGGGGGAGCGGCACCACGCGGTGCGGCTGTTCATCGGGTCGGGGATGCCGCGCGGGCTGTGGCGGCGCGTGGAGGAGCGGTTCGCGCCCGCCCGCGTGCTGGAGTTCTACGCGTCCACGACGGGCGAGGCGATCCTGGTCAACCTCGGCGGGACGAAGCCGGGGTCGCTCGGCCGTCCGCTGCCGGGCAGCGCGCCCGTCCGGCTCGCCCGCTACGACCTGGAACGCGGCGGCCTGGTGTACGGGCCGCGCGGGTTCGCGCAGGAGTGCGAACCGGGCGAGATCGGGATGCTGCTGGCGCGCGTCCGTCCGGCGGCGCTGGCCACGGCCGCGCGCCCGGTGCGCGGCGTGTTCGCGCCCGAGGACGCCTGGACGATCACCGGCGACCTGTTCCGCCGCGACGCCGACGGCGACTTCTGGCCGGTCGGCCGGGAGGACGAGCTGATCCGCGCCGCGACCGGGATCGTCCCGCCCGGCCCGATCCGCGACGCGCTCGGCGACCTGCCCGGCGTCGACCAGGTCGCCGTCTACGCCGTCGGGACGGGCGGCGGCGAGCTGGCCGCCGCCGCCGTGACGCTGCGCGCGGGCACCGAGCTGAAGCCGGTGGACGTGTCGGAGGCCCTGCTCAAGGTGGAGCCGATGCTGCGTCCCGCGGTGGTGCGCGTCGTGGACGCTATCCCCACGACGCCCGGCCACCGGCCCCTGACCGACGCGCTGCGCGCCGAGGGCGTGCCGCCCGCCGGGCCGGGCGCCTACTTCCGGGACAAGTCCGGCGCGTACCGTCCGCTCAGCGAGACGGCGCGGCGCCGCCTGACCGCTCAGCGGCGGACGTAGACCGCCGTGCCGTTGCGGACGAGCCCGTAGATCCGGTCCCCGACGTCCATCGGGAGGCGGACGCAGCCGTGCGACACGTCGCGGTCGGGCACGTCCAGCGAGCCGTGCATCGCGAACCCGCCGTGGAAGTACAGCGGCCGGTACATCCAGCCGAGGTAGGACTTGTGCCAGCCGTTGATGCGCCGCTCGACGCGGAAGTTGCCGGTGGGCGTGCGGGCGACGCCGCAGCGTCCGGCCTGGCAGAAGTGGCGGCCCGAGCCCGACGACAGGTGCGAGATCAGCACGACGCGCCGCGCCTTGTAGACGACGAGGACACGGTGCCGCAGGTCGATGTCGACGCGCGTCGGGCGGGAGCGCCGGACGAGCCGGTGCGGGCCGTGCGGGTGGCGGAGGGCGCGCTGCGTCCGCGCGTCCACGACCCCGGTCGCCTTCAGCCCGTTGACGTGCTGGAACGCCCAGACGGCCGCCCGCGTCGTCTCGCGGAACCGGCCGTTGGCCTCGCCCGGCCAGTAGTGCAGGGCCTTCAGGCGCCGCTGGAGCCGGGTGACGTCGGGGCCGTCGCTGCCGAGGTGGAGCGCGGCGGGCGCCGGCGCGGCTGCGGGCGCCGCGACGGCGGGCGCGGCGGGCGCGAGGACGAGGAGACCGGCGGCCAGCAGGGCCGTGCGCGGGAACATGCCCGCGACCCTAGAGCCGTCGGCCCCGGCCGCCCCGGCAGTGCACCGGGCCCTGGGGGAGACTTTGCCGTCTCTCGGCAGCCGCGTTACCTCTGGTAACTCTGTACTTACTGGCCTGGCGGGGCTAGAACGGTACCTAGCCCCCGAACGTCCGCATGTCGCCCCCGGAGGACTCATGGCCGCCCGCATCCTCGCCGCGCCCCCCGACGGCAGCCGGCTCAAGCCCGTCACCGGCGCGCCCGGCCTCCCGTACATCGGGCAGACGCTCCAGGTCATGCGGAACCCGTTCGGCACGGCCACCAAGCGGTACGAGCAGTTCGGCCCGGTGAGCTGGTCCTGGCTGCTCGGCCGGAGAACCGTCACCGTCCAGGGACCCGAGGCGGCCGAGATCGTCCTGGTCAACCGCGACAAGGTGTTCGCGAGCGGCCCCGCGTGGAGCTACTACATCGGGCCGTTCTTCCGGCGCGGCATCATGCTGCTCGACTTCGAGGAGCACCTGCACCACCGCCGGATCATGCAGCAGGCGTTCACCCGCGACCGGCTCGCCGCCTACATGGCCGCGATGGCGCCCGGCATCGGACGCGGCCTGGACGCCTGGACGCCCGGCGACCGGTTCACCGTCCACGACCACGTCAAGCAGCTCACGCTCGACCTCGCCGTGGACGTGTTCATGGGCGTCGACCTGGACCGCGCCGAGGCCGACCGGATCAACGGGGCGTTCGTGGACGCCGTCCGGGCCGGGACCGCCTACGTCCGGTTCCCCGTGCCGGGCCTGCGCTGGCAGCGGGGGCTGCGGGCGCGCCGCGTCCTGGAGGACTTCTTCCGCGCGCACCTGCCCGCCAAGCGCCGGGACGGCGGGGACGACCTGTTCGCCGCGCTCTGCCAGGCCGAGACCGACGACGGCCACCGGTTCACCGACGACGATGTCGTCAACCACATGATCTTCGTGCTGATGGCCGCGCACGACACCACGACGATCACGCTGACCACGATGGCGTACTACCTCGCCAAGCACCCCGAGTGGCAGGAGCGGCTGCGGGACGAATCCCTGGCGCTCGGGAAGCCCGTCCTGGCCTTCGAGGACCTGGACGCGCTCACCGGCGTCGACCTCGTCATGAAGGAGGCGCTGCGGCTCGTCGCGCCCGTGCCCGCGCTGCCGCGCCGCGCCGTCCGCGACACCGAGATCCTCGGCCACCACATCCCGGCGGGGACGACCGTCGTCGTCCCGCTGCTCACCAACCACCGCATGCCCGAGTGGTGGCCCGACCCCGAGCGCTTCGACCCCGAACGGTTCGCGCGCCGCGAGGACAAGGTCCACCGGTACGCGTGGGAGCCGTTCGGGGGCGGCGCGCACAAATGCATCGGGCTCCACTTCGCGGGGATGCAGGTGAAGAGCATCATGCATCAGTGGCTGCTGCGGTATCGGTGGAGTGTGCCCGGACGGTACACGTGGCCGCTGGACACGACGTCCCTGCCGTCGCCGAAGGACGGGCTGCCCGTCCGCCTGGACCCGCTGGAGGCGTCATGAGCAAGGTCATCGCGATCACCGGGGCCGCGCGCGGCATCGGGCTGGCCACCGCCCGCGCGCTGAGCGACCGGGGCGCGCTCGTGGCGCTCGGGGACGTCGACGCCGACGCCGTCCGGGCGGCGGGGGAGCGGCTCGGCGTGCCCGCGTTCCCGCTGGACGTGACGGCGCGCGCGTCCTTCACGTCCTTCCTCGACGGCGTGGAGGAAGCCCTCGGGCCGCTGTCGGTGCTGGTCAACAACGCGGGGATCATGCCGATCGGGCCGCTGACCGAGGAGAGCGACGCGGACGCCCGGCGCTGCCTCGACGTCAACGTCCACGGCGTCATGCTCGGCACCAAGCTCGCCGTCGCGCGGATGGCGCCGCGCGGGCGGGGGCACGTCGTCAACATCGCGTCGCTCGCGGGCGTCCTGCCGACGCCGGGGCTCGCGCTCTACAACGCGAGCAAGGCCGCCGTCGTCGCGTTCACCGAGGCCGCCCGGCTGGAGGTGCTCGACCAGGGGCTGCACGTCAGCGCGGTCCTGCCGTCGTTCACCTCCACCGAGCTGATCGCCGGGACGCGGAGCCCGAAGGGGATGCCGAACAACGCGCCCGAGGACGTCGCGGCGGCCGTCGTGGACCTGGTCGCCCGGCCGCGCCCGCAGGTCGTCGTGCCGCGCCGGCTCGCGTCCCGGGTACGGCTCGGCGCGCTGCTGCCGGACCGGGTGCGGCGCGCGGCGGCCCACCGGTACGGGCTGGACACGCTGTTCCTCGACTACGACGCCGACGCCCGCCGCGCCTACGACGCGCGGATCCGGGACGGCGCATGACATACGTCACATCCCGGCAGGTCGGACGGTGACCTAGGCTCGCACCCGAACGGCGTTCAGTCACGGGGAGGCGGGCAATGGAGTCAGCGGTCGTCCGGACGGCGTACGGGCGGGTGCGCGGCACCGTCCGCGACGGGATCTCGTCCTACCTGGGCATCCCCTACGCGGCGCCGCCGTTCGGCCCGAACCGGTTCCGTCCGCCGCAGCCGCCCGAGCCGTGGGACGGCGTCCGCGACGCCACCGCGTACGGCCCCACCGCCCCGAAGCCCGGCTACGCGGGCGTCTTCCGCACGCTGCTGTCCGATCCGGACATCCCGGGCGACGACTGCCTCAACCTCAACGTCTGGACGCCCGACCCGGGCGCGGCCGGGCTGCCCGTCATGGTGTGGATCCACGGCGGCGCGTTCCGCAACGGGTCCGGCGCCGTGGGGATCTACGACGGGTCGGCGTTCGCCCGTGACGGCGTCGTCTGCGTGACGCTCAACTACCGGCTCGGCGTCGAGGGCTTCGCGCACCTGCCCGGCGCGCCCGACAACCGGGGGCTGCGCGACCAGATCGCCGCGCTGGAATGGGTCCGCGACAACATCGCCGCGTTCGGCGGCGACCCCGCGCGCGTCACGGTCGCGGGCGAGTCGGCGGGCGGGATGAGCGTGGCGACGCTGCTCTCCCGCGACCTCGGGCTGTTCCACCGGGCCGTCGCGCAGAGCGGCGCGGGCCAGGTCGCGCAGGAGCCCGCGGACGCGCTGCGCGTCACGGCGGAGATCGCCGCGCGGCTCGGGATCCCCGCCACCGCCGAGGCGTTCGCCGCGCTGCCGCCCGCCAAGATCCTCCCGGTGGAGGACGCCGTCGGGAACGAGGTCGCGATGCTGCCCGCCCCGGACCGCTGGGGGGCCACGACCGCCGCGAGCGGGATGGCGTTCATGCCGGTCCTGGACGGCGACGTCTTCCCGCGCCGCGCCGACGAGGCCATCGAGGCGGGGGCGGGCCGGGACGTGGACGTCCTCGTCGGGCACACCCGTGAGGAGTTCAACCTCTACCTCGTCCCGAACCGGCTCATCGACGTCATCACCGACGACCTCTTCGACGCGGTGACGTCCGGGCTCGGCGTGCCGTCCGACGTCCTCGCCGCGCACCCCGCCGCCGGGCGCACCCCCGGCGAACGGCTCTGCGCGGTCGTCACCGACCACGTCTTCCGCCGCCCGGCGCACCGTCTCGCGCGCGGCCACGCCGGACGGACGTGGATGTACGAGTTCGCCTGGCCCTCGCCCGTCCTGGACCTCGGGGCATGCCACGCGCTCGAACTGGGCTTCGTGTTCGACACGCTCGACAGGCCCGGCACGAGCGCGCTGGCCGGGGACGCGCCGCCGCAGCCGCTCGCCGACGCGATGCACCGCGCGTGGGTCTCCTTCATCACCGACGGAGACCCGGGCTGGGCCCCCTACGACGCCGTTCAGACGTTCGCCTGAGCCGCTACGCCACGATGTGCTCGGCGATGGCCAGCGACGACGTCGCGGCCGGGGACGGCGCGTTGCGGACGAGCGTGACCGGGCCGCGCCGGGTGATGCGGAAGTCGTCCACCAGCGAGCCGTCGCGGTCCACCGCCTGCGCGCGGACGCCCGCCGGCGCCGGGACCAGGTCGGCGGCCGTCACCTCGGGCACGAACGCCCGCGCGCGTGCCGCGAAGGCCCGCTTCGAGAACGAGCCGTGGAGTTCTTCGGCGCCCGTCCGCCAGTGCCGCCGCGCCAGGCGCGGGAACCCCGGCCAGCGCAGCGTCTCCAGGAGGTCCGCCGGACGGACGTCGCGCCGCCGGTACCCCTCGCGGGCCAGCGCCAGGACGGCGTTCGGCCCGACGTCCACGCCGCCGTCCACCCGCCGCGTGAAGTGGACGCCGAGGAACGGGTACCGGGGGTCGGGCACCGGGTAGATGAGGCCGCGGACCAGGTCCGTCCGGGACGGCGCCAGCCGGTAGTACTCGCCGCGGAACGGCACGATCGCGGGCGCCGGTCCGTCCCCGGCGAGCCGCGCCAGCCGGTCCGACCAGAGACCCGCGCACACGACGAGCCGGTCGAAGACCAGTTCCTCGTGCGGCGACCCGACCGCGACCCGGTCCCCGAGCGGGCGCAGTCGCCGCACCTCGAACCCGAGCCGCAGCGCGCCGCCCGCCGCGACGACGTCGTCGGCGAACGCGCGGGCCACGGCGGCGAAGTCCACGATCGCGGTCGTGGGGGAGTGCAGCGCGGCGATCCCGGCGGCGTGCGGCTCGACCGCGCGCAACTCCGCCCCGTCCAGCCGCCGCAGCCCCGGCACGCCGTTCGCCGTCGCCCGCGCCTCGATGTCGAGCAGCGCCGCGAACTCGGCCGCGTTCCGCGCGACGACGAGCTTCCCGACCTCCCGGTAAGGCAGCCCGCGCTCGACGCAGTACTCCTTCAACAGCCCGATCCCGCGCCGGCACAACGTCGCCTTCAACGACCCCGGCTTGTAATAGAGCCCGGCATGCGCGACACCGCTGTTGTGCCCGGTCTGGTGCGCGCCGACCCGATCCTCCTTGTCGAGGACGGTGACCACGGCGCCCGGCCGCGTCGCGGCCAGCCGCCGCGCCACCGCCAGCCCGACGATCCCCGCCCCGACAACCCCGATCCGCTCCACGCCGGGCACCCTAGCCTCCCGCACCGGTACTTTCTCAACGGCGAGGGCGCGTCGAGCCCTCGCCGCCTCTTATCGGGAGACAGACCTTCATCATGAACCGAGCGGCCGTCGCTTCCGCGTCCATGCTCCTGCTCGTGACGCCGCTTCTCGCGGGCTGTACCGATGGCGCCGCGAAAGCGCGGGAACGCTCGGCCGCGCAGGCGCAGGCGTTCGCCCGGTCCCTCCCCGGCACGGCGACGGCCACGGAGATCAGGTGGGCGGCGCACACGAGCCGGGGCATAGCGATCCAGTCGATCGGCGCCGTCGGCGGCACGACCCGGGTCGTCCTGCGGAGCGTCGCGCAGTATCACGGCCTGTTCGCCCCGAGCTACACCGTCATCTTCCGCTGCTACCGGCTGGACCTTTCCAGGAGACCCCGGCCCGCCGTCACGCTCGCCGAGATCTCCTGCACCATCCCGGGGCCGATCCGCTCCTGAGCGCGGGTCAGCTTCCGATGCGCTTGCGGGCCTGGCGGTTGACGCGCTTGCGCTGCGACGGGTCGAGCAGCAGGTACCCGGCCACGGGCAGGCCGATCGCGCCGAGGATGATCAGTGTGCTCAGCCACCACGGGAAGACGAACAGCGTCAGCAATCCGACGACGACACCGCCGATGGCGATCTTAGTTCCGGTCGACATCTCCACCTACCTTCGCGAGGGACCGCCCACCTGCCCAACGGACGGGCGCGGGCCGTCGTTCCGATCCACGATATGTCGCGAGCGGCGGATCCGTCACCAGGGACGACGGTCAGCGGACGATGGAGAGCGAGCCTCCGCCGAGCGCGCGCAGCACGTCGGCGTGCAGCAGGCCGTTCGTGCAGACGACGCTGCCGCCGTCCGGGCCCGGACGGCCGGACAGGTCGGTGAACATGCCGCCCGCCTCCTCGACGATCACCTGGAGCGCCGCGAGGTCCCACAGGGACACCTCGGGCTCGCAGGAGACGTCCACCGCGCCCTCGGCGACCATCATGTGCGACCAGAAGTCCCCGAACGCGCGCGTCCGCCACACCGAGCGGGTCAGGTCGAGGAACTTGTCGAGGCGGTCGCGGTCCTCCCAGCCGCTGAGGCTGGAGAACGACAGTGAGGCGTCCTTCAGGCCGGACACCGACGACACCTGCATGCGGCTCGCGCGGGTCAGGCTCCGGCCCGTCCACGCGCCGCCGCCGCGCGCCGCCCACCAGCGCTTGTTCAGCGCGGGCGCCGACACGACGCCGACGACGACCTCCTCGCCGTCCATCAGCGCGATCAGCGTCGCCCAGACCGGTACGCCCCGGACGAAGTTCTTCGTCGCGTCGATCGGGTCGATGATCCAGCAGCGCTGCCCGTAGCCGGTGCGGCCGTACTCCTCGCCGAGGATCGCGTCGCGCGGCCGGGCCCGCTTGAGCGTCCCGCGGATCTGCTCCTCGACGCTGCGGTCGGCGTCGCTGACCGGCGTCAGGTCCGGTTTGGTGTCGATGGCCAGATCGAGGGCGCGGAAGCGCCGGCTCGTGATGTCATCGGCCCCGTCCGCCAGTACGTGCGCGAGACGCAGGTCATCGGAATAGCCCGCCACGGCGAGCCACGGTACCGGACGCCCTCCCCGGCGCGCATCGCCCGCATTCCTCCCCCCGTGTCCGGGCGGCTACAGGTCGTCCCCACCCTCGCGGGCCTGGAGCAGCCGGCGCAGCGAGTGCAGCCGGGCCTCGGTGGCGTGCCCGTCGGCGACCCATCCGTCCAGACCGCAGTCGTCCTGGAGGTGGTCGCACTGCGGCGGGCAGCGCTCGGCGGAGCCCTCCGCCAAGTCCTCGAACGCGCCGATCACGTTCTCCGGCGTGACGTGCGCGAGACCGAAGCTCCGCACCCCCGGCGTGTCGATGATCCAGCCGTCCCGGTCCGGGAGCTCCAGCGCCAGCGCCGACGACGACGTGTGCCGCCCCCGGCCGGTGACGGCGTTGACGTGGCTCACCGCGCGTTCGGCGTCCGGGACCAGTGCGTTGACCAGCGTGGACTTCCCGACGCCCGAATGCCCGACGAGCACGCTCACCCGTCCGGACAGGTGGCCGCGCAGCTCCGCCAGGTCCCCGCCGCGCTCGGTCACGACGAACGGGACGCCGAGCGGCGCGTACTCGGCCACCAGCGCGTCCGGGCCGGCCAGGTCCGCCTTGGTCAGCGCGAGCAGCGGTTCCATCCCGGCGTCGTAGGCCGCGACGAGCGTCCGGTCGATCAGGCGCGGACGCGGCTCGGGATCGGCCAGCGCCGTCACCACGACGAGCTGGTCGGCGTTCGCGACGATCACCCGCTCGAACGGGTCGGTGTCGTCGGCGGTGCGGCGCAGCGCCGAGGTGCGCGGCTCGATCCGGACGATCCGGGCGAGCGCGTCCGGGCCGCCGCCGAGATCCCCGACGAGCGCGACCTTGTCCCCGACGACGACGCTCTTGCGGCCCAGCTCGCGCGCCCGCATCGCCGTGACGGGCCGTTCCCCGTCCGTCCCGGCGTCCACCAGGCACCGGTACCGGCCCCGGTCGACGGCAGTGACCAGCGCGGCCACGGCGTCCTCATGGGCCGGCCGGATGCGCGTGCGCGGACGCGAGCCACGTCGGCCGGGCCGGACCCGGACGTCGTCCTCGTCGTAGTCGCTCGTTCGCCGTGCCAGGGTCCTACCCCCGTCCGCGCGGGGCGGTAGCGAGATCAGCGGGCATGGCGCTCAGATTATCGGCTCACCGTCCGGCCAGGGAGAGCACCTTGCCGACGGGCTTCACCGCGCCGGACGCCTTGCCCGATTTGCGGGCCGCCTTCCAGTTCGCCTTCTGGGTCGCCTTCACGGCCTTGGCCGCCTTGCGCCCGCCCGCCTTCCCGGCCGCGCGCCGCGCGTCCCGCACCTGGCGGGCCAGCTCGCGCTGCGCGTGCCGCAGGTCCGCCGCCGACTGCGCCCGCCGCACCCGCGTCTCCGCGACGGCCTGCGTCTTGGCCTGCTTGACCTGGTGCTTCAGCTTCTCCGCGCGCGTGCCCGGCGCGGCGGCCACCATGAGCAGCGCGCCGAACAGCCCGGCGTTCTTCAGCAGGTGCGAGCGTTCGCTGACGCGGCGCTCGGGGTCGTCCTCGGTCCAGTAGCGGTGCTCGGTCGCGATCGCCGGGACGAGCTGCGCCGCGAGCAGCAGGCTCGTCAGCCGCCGGAACCGTCCGGCCAGCAGCAGCGCGCCGGTGCCGAGGCTCAGCGCGCCCTCGATGCGGACGAGCGTCACCGGGTCCTTGGTGGGCATCCAGTCGAATCGGTCGGCGAGGTTCTTCAGGGCGGGGCCGGCCTGTTCGGCGCGCTGCTGCGGCTTGCGCAGCGTCTCCAGCCCGGCGACGAGGTACGGGGCCGCCACGAGCGGGCGGGCCAGCAGGGTGATCGGTGTGCTGATGGGTCGCATGCCGGTCTCATGCCCATCAAATGCCTGATCAAGCACGCGGCTCCCGCCGCCCCGGACGTCCTCCGCCGCGAAATGTCGGAGGGGCCGGGCAAGATGGCGTCCATGTGCGGTCGCTACGCCACGGCGCGGGCCCGGCAGGAGCTGCTCGACCAGTTCGCCGTCGGCCTCGATGACATCGACGGGGACCTGGAGCCCGACTACAACGTCGCGCCCACCAAACAGGTCCCGGCCGTCCTGACGCGGGCTCCGCGCGACGAGCCGACCGAGGCCGTGCGCGAGCTGAAGACGCTGCGGTGGGGGCTCGTCCCGTCCTGGGCCAAGGACCTCGCGATCGGCAGCCGGATGATCAACGCGCGGTTCGAGACCGTCCACGAGAAGCCCGCCTACCGCCGCGCGTTCGCCCGCCGCCGCTGTCTGCTGCCCGCCGACGGCTACTACGAGTGGTACAAGTCCGAGGGCGAGGGCAAGCCGCGCAAGCAGCCGTTCTTCATCCGCCCGAAGGACGGCTCGATCATGGCGATGGCCGGGCTCTACGAGCTGTGGAAGTCGCCGGCCGACGAGTGGGTCTGGACCTGCACGGTCATCACCACCGACGCGCCGGACGCCCTCGGCCGCATCCACGACCGGATGCCGATGATCGTCCGCCGCGACCGCTGGGACGCCTGGCTCGACCCCGCCCTGTCCGACGCCGACGAAGTCCGGGGCCTGCTCGTGCCCGCGCTCGGCGGCTCGCTCGCCACCGCGATGGAGGCCTTCCCGGTCGGGCAGGCGGTGAGCAACGTCCGCAACAACGGGCCGCAGCTCATCGAACCCCTGTCGGACGGCCCGGACGGCCCGGACGGCCGGGAAGGCCCGGGGGAGGGAGCCCTGTTCTGAGCCCCGCCCCCGGCCGTCCACTCGCGCCCCGGCCCGCGCGCCCGGCGCGTCCCCCGGATCCGTGCCGCCGGATCCGTGTGCCCGGATCGTGCGCCCGGTCTACGTGCCAGGGCCGCGTGCGTGGTCCGCGCCGAGTCGGGTGCGGTCAGGAGTCCGGGCGGCGTGCGGACGCCAGCAGGTGCACGCCCAGCGAGTCGTCGCCGGCGGGCGCCGACAGCTCGGTGTTCACCAGGCGCGGCAGCGTCGCGGGCGACCGCGTCAGCATGTGCTCCACCGTGGACGGCGACAGCACCGTCCGGGGCCGGATCCACTCCACCTCCAGGCCCGCCTCGGTCAGCAGCTCGCGGAGCTGGTCGGTGCCGAAGCAGCGCGTGATCGTCCCGTCCGGCCAGGGGACGAGCAGCACCTCCGCCGCCGGGACGTCCGACAGGTGCGCCCACCGGTTCTGCTCGGCCAGCAGCGCCATCCCGAGCGTCAGCGAGTCCACCGAGACCAGCAGCTTCCCGCCGGGCCGCAGGACCCGGGCGATCTCCGCGACCGCCGCCTCGGTCACCAGATGCCGCGACAGGGCGCGGTTCTCGGCGATGACCCCGTCCACCGACCCGTCGGTCAGGTAGTGCAGCCGGTCGGTGTCGGCGATCAGCGTCCGGACGCCGTTCGGCCGCGACTCCGCCCGGACCTCGGGTTTCTCCGCGTCCGGCGCGGGCTCCACCACCTCGATCACGCGGTGGCCCGCCCCGGCGGCCTGCGCGGCGCTGCGGCCGTCGTCGCCGGAGACGTCGAGCAGCCGCCCGGGCCGGCGGGGGAG
The DNA here is from genome assembly GCF_002911665.1 of Actinomadura rubteroloni. NCBI lineage: Bacteria > Bacillati > Actinomycetota > Actinomycetes > Streptosporangiales > Thermomonosporaceae > Actinomadura > Actinomadura rubteroloni. The sequence continues at coordinate 1,184,580 of NZ_MTBP01000002.1, read as the reverse complement.
CCAGCGCGCGAGCTGCGCCTCGGCCACGGCCCAATAGAACGCCCAATAAAGCGCGAGCGGCTCGTCGTCAGCCGCAGGGGCTCCCGCGTCATGGCCGCGGCGGCCGGTCGTGCTGGGAGGCTCGGGAGGTCGCGCCGGCACCGGTAGCAAGGCCGCTCCTGTTCTCGCCGTGTACGTCAACTTCTTCCCCGTCGCGCCCGGCGTCACCCTCCGCGGGTCGGGTCGCCGCGCGCCGGTTTCGGGGGCGGTCCCGCGCGGGGGTCGGCGCGCGGGACCGGACGCGTCCACGGTCCGGTCGGGAATCCGGACACGCCCTTCGGTGTTGCACCGTCTCACAGGATGCGAGGAGGTTCCCTTCGATGACCACAGTCGTTGCCGAACGCCGGGGCGGGTCCGTCCCGACGCCACCCGGCCTGGTGCCCGCCCCCGGCGGAGTGCCGCGGCGACGCGGCCCGCTATCGTCGGTCGGGGACGACGCCACCGGTGTCGCCACAGCCAAGGGGGTGGGTCAGGTACAGGGGACCACTGAGACCGTCGAGCAGCGCCAGGAGCGGTTCCAGCGCGATGTGCTCCCGTACTTGGATCAGCTTTACTCGGCCGCGCTGCGGATGACGCGCAACCCCGCGGACGCCGAGGACCTCGTGCAGGAGACGTTCGCCAAAGCCTTCGGATCGTTCCACCAGTTCAAAGAGGGAACGAACCTCAAGGCGTGGCTGTACCGCATTCTGACGAACACGTTCATCAACACCTACCGCAAGAAGCAGCGCCAGCCGCAGCAGTCGGGCGCCGAGGAGATCGAGGACTGGCAGCTCGCGCGCGCCGAGTCCCACACCTCCAGCGGGCTGAAGTCCGCCGAGGCCGAGGCGCTGGAGCACCTGCCGGACTCCGACGTCAAGCGGGCCCTGCAGGACCTGCCCGAGGAGTTCCGCATCGCGGTGTACCTCGCCGACGTCGAGGGCTTCGCCTACAAGGAGATCGCCGACATCATGGCCACGCCCATCGGTACCGTGATGTCGCGGCTGCACCGCGGCCGGCGTCAGCTTCGGGGGATGCTCGAGGACTACGCCCGGGAGCGGGGGCTCTCCGGGGCGAGCGGAAAGGGTGAATGACGCATGAGCTGCGGCGAAGCGCATGAGACCCCGTGCACCGAGGTGCTGGCCCGCGTCTACTCCTATCTGGACGGCGAGCTGGACCAGGGCGGTTGCGGCGAGGTCCGCCAGCACCTGGACGAGTGCGGGCCGTGCCTGCGCGAGTACGGGCTGGAGGAGTCGGTCAAGAAGCTCGTCCACAAGTCGTGCGGGTGCGAGCCCGTCCCGGCGGACCTGCGCTCCCGGATCCTCGGGCGCATCGAGCAGATCTGCGGCGAGCTGAAGGACGCCGAGACGTCCCCGGCGGGAACGCCCGCCGAGAAGGGCTGATCCGGCCGGTGCGCCGGTGCGCTTGTATCGTGCTGCAATGCGCGTACTCGTCACCGGCGCCGCCGGGTTCATCGGCTCCCATCTCGTCGACCGGCTGCTGACCGACGGCCACGAGGTCGTCGGCCTCGACGACCTGTCCTCGGGCGCCAACGTCCGCGACGACGTCGAGTTGTGGCAGATGGACGTCGCGGATCCGGCCGTCGCGGCCCGGGTCGCGGCCTTCCGCCCCGAGGCGGCCTGCCACCTCGCGGCGCAGGTGAGCGTCCGCGCGAGCGTCGCCGATCCCGCGCACGACGCCCGCGTCAACGTGCTCGGCACCGCGAACCTGCTGGAGGCGATGCGCGCGGCCGGCGGACGCAAGGTCGTGCTGACGTCGAGCTGCGCGGTCTACGGAGTGCCCGACGCCCTGCCCGTCCCGGCGGACGCCCCGCTGCGCCCCGCGTCGCCGTACGCGGCGTCGAAGGTGGCGGGCGAGGTCTACGCGGGCATGTACCGGGCGCTGCACGGCCTGGACTTCACGACGCTGACGCTCGCGAACGTCTACGGCCCGCGCCAGACGCCCGAGGGCGAGGCGGGCGTCGTCTCGATCTTCACGGACGCGCTGCTCTCCGGCCGTCCGACGCGCGTGTTCGGCGACGGCTCCCAGACCCGCGACTACGTCTACGTGGCCGACGTCGTGGAGGCCTTCGCCCGCGCGATCGGCGAGGCGGGCGGCGGCGGGCGCTTCAACGTCGGCACCGGCCGCCAGACCACCGACCGCGCCCTGCACACCCTGGTCGCGCGAGCGGCGGGCGCCCCCGACGACCCGGCGTTCGCCCCGCCGCGCCTGGGCGACCTCCCGACGATGGCGATCGACCCGTCCGACACCGGGACGGCCTTGGGCTGGGAGCCGTCCACGGAACTCTCCGACGGTCTGGAAAAGACGGTCGCGTGGGCGAGGTCGCGCGCGCCCCAGCCGTCCTGACAGCCGCCTTCACCGCCCCGCGCGCGGGCACGTGCAGATTCGCGTGCAAGCAAGGTGTGCATGTGCATTGTGCGCGTACGCAGCGTCGACAAAAGAGCCCGCAGCGTCACTTAGCGTGGTCATTAGTTCACGCTTTGCTCACGATTCGCAGCATCCCTGTGTGGCTTAGTACACCCACGTTAGGCTTGGCCCAGAATCAGTTAAGGGATCCTGGGGTGTGCGTCCTGTAAGGTGCGCGCCCCTCCCGGGCCTGTCCCGGAGGGCCCCAGGGCACGTGGGGGGAGACTCGTGACCATGACCAAAAACACAAAGCGCACGAAGACAGCCAAGCGCGGCATTTCCTGGGTTTGAGGGCGTTGAGCAGCGACCCCGGCCGTCACGCGAGTGCGTTAACTGAGCGCCCGGGGGGACGAAGCCGGAGGCGAGTCCCCCCGGGCGGGAAGATCGCGAAGCGATGCAGCACTCGCCCAAGGCACGGTTGCGGAGCGAGCGCCAGCGAGCGCAGCAGGCCGGGACTTGAATAAGAGGAGCGGCTATGCGTGAGCTGCCCGCGGCTGCGTGGGTGTTCGTGTGCGGCGTGGTCGCGCTGGCGGCGGGCATCGTCGTCACCGCGCCGTTCACCGGTCTGGACTGGGCGACGCTCGCGGTCCTCGTCGTGCTGTTCCTCGTCTGCGACTCCGCTCCGGCGCAGCTCACGGTGGAACGCGCCCGGGTGTCGCTGGGCTTCGCGGCGAGCTTGGCGTCGGTCGTCATGCTCGGCCCGGCGGGCGCGGCGCTGCTCGGGTTGAGCGCCGTCGTGACGGGCCAGCGCATGTTCGCGCCGGTCAAGCGGATGTTCAACGCGGCGCAGTTCGCGCTCGGCGGGTTCGCGGCCGGGGTCGTGTTCGACCTGCTCGGCGGGTCGAAGTTCCCGCCGGGCGGGCCCGCGTGGGTGGAGCACGTGATCGGGCCGTTCGTCGCCGCCGCGATCACGTTCGTGCTGGTGAACCTGGCGCTGACGACCGGCATCCTCGTCCTCGCCAGGCAGGCCACGCTGCGCGCGATGCTGCGCGAGAGCGGGCGCCTGGTGTTCGGCTGCCTCGGCTACAGCATGTTCGGCCTGCTCATCGCGGGTCTGTGGCCGGGGATCCGGGCGTTCGCGGCGGTGCTCGTCCTGCTGCCGCTGTTCATCGCCCGCTGGGCGCTGGAGCAGGCGCACGACCAGCAGCGCGCGCACGCGGCGACGCTCGCCGCGCTCTGCCAGGCCGTCGAGACCAAGGACTACTACACGCGCGGGCACTCCGAGCGGGTGTCGCGCGGCTCGGTGATGATCGCGCAGCAGATCGGGATGCGGCCCGCGCGCGTCGAGGCGATCCGGTACGCGGGGATGCTGCACGACGTGGGCAAGCTCGGCGTCCCGACGACCGTCCTGCAGAAGGACGGCCCGATGACCGAGCACGAGCTGGCCGCGATCCAGCTCCACCCGATGCGCGGGCTGGAGATCGTCCGCGAGATCGGGTTCCTGGACGAGGCGCTCGCCGGGATCATGCACCACCACGAGAAGATGAACGGGCGCGGCTACCCGATGGGCCTGGCCGGGGACGAGATCCCCGAGTTCGCGCGGGTCATCTCGGTCGCGGACGCGTTCGACGCCATGACGTCCAACCGGTCCTACCGCGCGGCGCGCAGCATCGAGGAGGCGGTCGCGGAGCTGCGCCGCTCGTCGGGCGACCACTTCGACCCGGTCATCGTGGACGCGTTCCTCGCGGCCCTGGGCCGCGAGGGCTGGGATCCGCCCGGCCCCGTCGCGCCCCCGGAGGACGCCGCGCAGGCCACCGCGCAGGACCACGACGACCCGACCGCCCCGATCCGCGTCACCCGAGACGGGGCCGCCCGGTGAATGCTGGGACGGGGTACCGGCGGTCCGGGTGGCAGACGATCGATCCGGGTCAGGCGTTGCTGATGGCGACGGCCGGGCTGGTCGTGCTGGTCGCGGTCACCGAGGTCGCGGCGGTCCGGCTCGTCCAGCCGGACATGGCGGTGTTCTTCGGCGTGCTCATCGCGCTCGGCGAGCTGTTCCGGATGGTGATGCCGGGCAACCGCGAGGTCGCTCCGGTCGGCACCGCGGGCGCGCTCGGCTACGCGCTGCTCGCCGGGGTCGGGCGCGGCGCGGACGGACGCGACGGCGCGGGGTTCCTCGACGTCGTGCCCGCGACGCACTCGGCGTTCCAGGTCGTCGCGGTCGCCGCCGCCGGGATGCTCGTCGGGACGCTCCCGCACCTGGCCGTCGGGCGCTCGCCGCGGCCGGACGCGATGGCGCGGCGCCTGCTCACGATTGCGATCGTGGCGTTCCTGTTCCGTCCGATCCTCGAACTGCATCCGGCGTGGCAGGTGCTGCTCGCGGTGATGGGCGTCGTGGTGGTGCTGTCGTGCTTCCTGGAAGTGCTGGTCACGGCGGTGCTGCGGGCCGAGTCGGTGCGGTTCGGGATCGCCGTCCGGGACGAGATCCGCGCCAAGCTCGCCCTGTGCGCCGCGACGAACGCGACCGCGATGCTCATCGCCGTCGCGACGACCGTCATGGGCCCCGCCGCGCTGCTGGTGTTCACCGCGCCGATCCTCGTCACCCAGTTCGCGTTCCGCCGCTACGCCGGGATCCGCGCGACGTACCTGCAGACCGTCCGGGCGCTGTCGCGGGTCACCGAGGTCGGCGGGTACGTCGAGACCGGGCACTCGCGGCGCGTGTCGCGGCTCGCGGTCGCGATGGGACGCGAACTCGGCATGTCCGAGGAGGAACTGCTCGAACTGGAGTACGCGGCGCTCATGCACGACATCGGGCAGCTCGCGCTCGGCGACCCGATCCCGGGCGGCGCGACCGTCCTCGCCTCGCCCGCCGAGCAGCGCCGCATCGCCGAACTCGGCGCCGAGGTCATCAAGCAGACCGGCGTGCTGGACCGGGTCGCCGCCATCGTGCGGCTCTCGTCCCACCCGTACCGGACGGGCCAGAGCGACGCCGAGCCGTCCCCGCCGCTCGCCGGGCGCATCATCAAGGTCGCCAACGCCTACGACGACCTCGTCGGCGACTCGCGCGACCGGGACCGGGGCGCGGCCGTGCTGGAACGGCTCCGGCTGGACTCGGCGGCCGAGTACGACCCGGCCGTCGTGGAGGCGTTGTCGCGCGTCGTGGACCGCCGCCCCCGCCACTGACACCGACCGGCATGTCCGTCGCGCCGGGGTGTGCCGGGTGAAGGGCGGGTACCGACAAAACCACGCGCGGGTATTTGTCGTCCGCGCCGCCGCCGGGGCGGCCCGGACCGGGCTAATCTCGGCGCGAAGACCTGCCGGCAGACGAGAGGGAGCCGTTTCCGTGTTCGAGTCCGTCCTCGTGGCGAACCGCGGCCAGATCGCCAGCCGGGTCGTCCACACCGTGCGCGCGATGGGGCTGAAGGCCGTCGCGGTGTACTCCGAGGCCGACGCGGAGACGCCGTTCGTCGCCGAGGCCGACGAGGCGATCCTCATCGGGTCCGCCGACCCGTCGCGCAGCTACCTCGACGGCGCCGCGATCCTGGAGGCCGCGCGCCGCACCAACGCGCAGGCGATCCACCCCGGCTACGGGTTCCTCGCCGAGAACGCCGCGTTCGCCCGCGCCGTCGCCGACCGGGGCCTCGGCTGGATCGGCGCGCCGCCGCTCGCCATCGCCCGGATGCGCGACAAGATCAACGCGCGGAACCTCATGAAGGAGGCGGGCGTCCCGGTCTGCCCCGGCGTCTGGGAGCCCGTCCCGGACGAGGACACCGCCGTCGAGGAGGCCGAGCGGATCGGCTACCCCGTCATGGTCAAGGCCGCGGCGGGCGGCGGCGGCGTCGGGATGGGCGCCGCGCACGCCGAGGACGCCCTGCGCGCCGCCTACCGCACCGCCCGCAGCCGCGCCGAGCGGTTCTTCGACGGCTCCGACATCCTGCTGGAACGGTTCGTCACCGGCGCGCGGCACGTCGAGATCCAGATCCTCGGGCTCGCGGACGGCACCGTCGTCGCCCTCGGCGACCGCGACTGCTCGGTGCAGCGCCGGCACCAGAAGCTCGTCGGCGAGTCCCCGTCGCCCGCGCTGGACGCCGAACTGCGCGCCCGGATGGCGGACGCGGCCGTCCGCGCGGGCGAGGCCGTCGGCTACCGGGGCGCCGGGACGGTCGAGTTCCTCGTCGCGCCCGCCGCCCGCGAGTTCTACTTCCTGGAGCTGGGCGCGAGCCTGTCCGCCGAGCATCCCGTCACCGAGCTGGTCACCGGCATCGACCTGGTCGAACAGCAGCTCCGGGTCGCCGCGGACGAGCCCGTCACGTTCACCGGCACCGCGCCGCGCGGCCACGCGCTGGCGTTCCGGATCTACGCCGAGGACCCCAAGTGCTTCCTGCCCGGCCCGGGCCGCGTCCGGGTGTGGGAGGAGCCGGTCGGCGACGGCATCCGCGTCGACGCCGGATACGCCGAGGGCGGCGCGGTCTCGCCCGTCTACGACCTGCTCATGGCGCAGCTCTGCGTCCACGCCGCCGACCGTCCGGCGGCCCTGGAACGGGCGCGTGCCGCGCTCGGCGCGTTCCGCGTCGAGGGGCCGCGCTCCAACATCCCGTTCTACCTCGAACTGCTCGACCGTCCCGAGTTCCGGGACGGCGGCCACGACACCGCGCTCGTCGGACGGATGCGGGACGCCTGACCGGCGCCGCCCCCGCCGGGCGGCACTTGCGATGGAGAAGGGAGCCCGCCGTGACCGAGGTCCGCGCGGAGATGGTGGCGAAGCTGCTGGAGGTCACGGTCGCCGAGGGCGAGCGTGTCAACGAGGGCGACACCCTCGTCCTGCTGGAGTCGATGAAGATGGAGATCCCCGTGCAGGCGGAGGGGCCGGGCGTGGTCACGCGGCTCGCCGTCGTCGCGGGCGCCCAGGTCCAGGCGGGCGACCTGCTCGCGGTGATCGAGTAAGAGTAGGGTGCCGCCGTGGAGACGACGACCTACTGCGACCGCTGCGGCACTCCGGACGCCGACGGCCCGCACGACGCGTGCCGCGCCGCCCGCGCGATGGAGCCGCCGCGCTACTGCCCGGCGTGCCGCCGCCGCATGATCGTCCAGGTGACGCCGCTCGGCTGGACGGCCCGCTGCTCCGAGCACGGCGAGACGCGCGGCTGATACAAAGTCCGGGCCTCCAACACTGTGGGATCCGGCAGCGACAGCGGTTTAGGGGCGCACGCTAGTGTGCCGCACGTGAGTGTGCTCGTGGTGACCGGTACCTGTACCGGAGTCGGGAAGACCGTCGTCACCGCCGCGCTGGCCGCGCTGGCGGCGGCGCGTGGGGCCTCGGTGGCGGTGGTGAAGCCCGGCCAGACCGGCGTCGAGCCCGGTGAGCCCGGCGATCTCGACGACGTCCGGCGGCTCGCCGGCGTCACCGACCTGCACGAGTGCGCCCGCTTCCCCGACCCGCTGTCGCCCGCGGCGGCGGCGCGGCACGCGGGCCTCCCCCCGGTGCGGCTGCCCGAGGTCGCCGGGGAGGTCGGGACGCTCGCCGCGTCCCGGTCCCTGGTGCTGGTGGAGGGCGCGGGCGGGCTGCTCGTCCGCTACGACGACGAGGGCCGCACCATCGCCGACCTCGCGCGGTGGCTCGGCGCGGCCGTCCTGGTCGTCACCCGGCCCGGCCTCGGGACGCTCAACCACACCGCGCTGACGCTGGAGGCGCTCGCGCACCGCGGCGTCCAGCTCGCCGGGGTCGTCGTCGGGGCGTGGCCGGACGACCCGGACCTCGCCATGCGCGGCAACCTGCGCGACCTGGAGACGATCGCCGCCCGTCCGCTCGCCGGGGCGCTGCCCGCGGGCGCGGGGGCGCTCGACCCGGCCGAGTTCCTGCTCGCCGCCCGCGGGGGCCTAGCCCCGGCGTTCGGCGGAGCGTTCGACCCCGTGGCGTTCCACGCCGCCCACGGTCTGCCCCAGAAGGAGATCCCGTGACCGACATCCTCGACGTCGCCCGCCGCCAGGTGCTCGACGAGGGCCGCGGCCTGTCCGCGTCCCAGGTGCTCGACTGCCTCAACCTCCCCGACGACCGGCTGAAGGACCTCCTCGCGCTCGCCCACGACGTCCGGATGCGCTGGTGCGGCCCCGAGGTCGAGGTGGAGGGCATCGTCTCGCTGAAGACCGGCGGCTGCCCGGAGGACTGCCACTTCTGCTCCCAGTCCGGCACGTTCCAGTCGCCCGTCCGGGCGGTGTGGCTGAACATCCCCGAGCTGGTGGAGGCGGCGAAGGAGACCGCGAAGACCGGCGCGACCGAGTTCTGCATCGTCGCGGCGGTGCGCGGCCCGGACGAGCGGCTGATGAACCAGGTCCGCGAGGGCGTCGCGGCGATCAACGCGGCCGTGGACATCAACATCGCGTGCTCGCTCGGGATGCTGACGCAGGAGCAGGTGGACGAGCTGGCGGCGATGGGCGTCCACCGCTACAACCACAACCTGGAGACCGCCCGGTCGCACTTCCCGAACGTCGTCACCACGCATTCGTGGGAGGAGCGCTGGGACACGCTGCGGATGGTGAAGGACGCCGGCATGGAGGTGTGCTGCGGCGGCATCATCGGCATGGGCGAGACGCGCGAGCAGCGCGCCGAGTTCGCCGGGCAGCTCGCCGAGCTGGAGCCCGACGAGGTGCCGCTGAACTTCCTGACGCCGCGTCCGGGCACGCCGTTCGCGGACCGTCCGCTGGTGGAGGGCGCGGAGGCGCTGAAGACGATCGGCGCGTTCCGGCTGGCGCTGCCCCGGACGATCCTGCGCTACGCGGGCGGGCGCGAGCTGACGCTCGGCGACTTCGGCACCCGCGAGGGGATGCTCGGCGGCATCAACGCGGTGATCGTCGGCAACTACCTGACGACGCTGGGCCGTCCCGCCGAGCAGGACCTGGAACTGCTGACCGAACTCGAAATGCCCATCAAGGCCCTGTCCAAGACCCTCTGACCCCGCACTTGGACGGCCCGTCCCGCCCGCGCCGCGGGACGGGCCGTCATGAGTCAGTCCTCGTCGCCGTACGACGACACGTGGATGACGCCGCCGATGATCTCTACGCGGGTGCCGTCGTGGGGCATCCGCAGATAGTCGTGAAGCTCCCCGGACGCGAACATGTTGAAGGGCTCGTCCGGAAGAAGGACCCTCGTGTCACCCGTGAACCTGATCTTGTAGCTCTTCATGTCCGGGCCGTCGCTCACCAGGTCGTCCACTTGCTCGTGTCGATGTCGATGTCGAACGGCTCGGGCAGGTGGATCGTCTTGCCGAACTCCCACTCCTCGGAGTGGAGGTATGCGCCGACGCCACCGTCGGGAACCGAGTACAAGATCGTCCGGGCGATTTTCGGGTCACGGTCGATCAGCAGGTAGTAAGGAATGCCGGCGCGGGCGTAGCTGACCCACTTGCTCTTCGTCCGCGAACCCGACGGGCGAGGGCGGTCGTTCTTGGCGTTCCGTTGCGACGTGACCTCGACGACGAGTTCGATCTGGTCCGGGGTGAGGATGTTCTCGCCCGTCTCGTTGGCCGTGTCGAGAACCTCCTCGTCCAAGACGACGAGGTCGGGAATGTACTCTTCCAGCGCCTCCCCGATGGTCAGCCCGGTGTTCTGATCAGTGGTCCAGGGGAACTCGTCGCGATGGTCTTTCGCGCGGCGCAGCGTTTCAGCGATCCGGCCGACGATGAAGTTGTGGCGAAGCGCGGCGGCGGGGGACACGACGATCTCTCCTCCGATGATCTCGACTCGGGGGCCTTCGTCGGGGAGGTGAAGGATGTCGTGGAGTTCGCCGCTGACCCATAGCTTGTGCAATGAGTCCGGGAGCGTCGCCTCATATTCCTGAATTTTCACTTTTGTCACTTTAGGTGACTCCTCCCTCACGATCTGCTCCCGTCATCGTAGGGTCGGGTTGAGACGAGCGTACCCAGAACGTGGGATCTCGTCGCGCTCTGTGACGTGCCGTCCGATGAAGGACGTCAGTCGCGGCGGAGGCGCGTGATGAACTTGTAGCGGTCGCCGCGATAAAGCGATTGTGCCCATTCGACGGGCTGGCCGGTGGAATCCACGGCGTGGCGGGAGAGAAGAAGAAGAGGAAGGCCGACGTCCACCGCGAGGAGCTGGGCGTCGTGCGGGGTCGCGAGGACGGTCTCGATCGTCTCCTCGGCCTCGGCGAGGTGGACGTCGTACGCCGTCGCGAGCGTTTCGTAGAGCGAGCGGTGCCGGGGGAGTTCGCGGCGCAGGCCCGGGAAGCGGCGGGCGGGCAGGTGCGAGGTGTCGATGGACATGGCCTCGCCGTCGGCGAGCCGGAGCCGGTGGATGCGCAGCACCCGGCCGCCGGGACGGATCGCCAGCAGCGCCGCCAGCCGCTCGTCCGCGCTGACGTAGCCGATCTCCAGGATGCGGGTCTCGGGACGCAGGCCGTGGTGGCGCATGTCCTCGGTGTAGGAGACGAGCTGGAGTTCCTGCGCGACCTTCGGCTTGGCGACGAACGTGCCCTTGCCCTGGATGCGCTGGAGGCGTCCCTCCACGACGAGTTCGGCGAGGGCCTGCCGGACGGTCGTCCGGGACGTCTCGTACTTCTCCGCGAGAGTCCGCTCAGGCGGCAGCGGGCTGCCGGCCGGGAGCGACTGGATCAGCTCGACCAGCAGCTCTTTCAGCTTGTAGTACTTGGGGATGCGCGGCGCGGACGGGGTGTGGTGCTTGCCCAGGTCCGCGAGCGCGGCGCGGTCGTAGGGGTGTTGCGCGCCGTCCCCGTGCCGGGGGCCGCCGCCTCTGACCTCCGTCACGGTCTCTCCTCACGTTCATCACCGGTTCTCCCGATGTTACGTGTGCAGACTACGGCCGGTAGAACGTGCCACGGCGCGAAGGGCGTCCGCGAGTGTCGTGAAATCCGCCTCCCCGAGCGTCGCACGGGCCGTGACGCGCAGGCACGCGCGTCCCTTGGGCACCGACGGCGGACGGAAGCAGCCGACGCGGGCGCCGTGGTCGCGGCAGATCCGCTGGGCGTCCAGCGCGGCGTGCGGTTCGCCGAGGAAGACCGGGACGACCGCGGCGGCCGGGTCGGCGGTGGCCAGGCCCGCGGCGCGGGCGAGGTCCCGGACGCGCCGCGCGTTGGCCCGCGCGCGGCCGGGCAGGTCCGGTTCGGCGGCGAGGACGTCCAGCGCGGCGAGCGCGGCACCGGCGGCGGCCGGGTTGAGGCCGGTGTCGAAGATGAACGCCCGTCCGGTGTCGACCAGGTGCTCGATGACCTCGGGGGCGCCGAGCACCGCGCCGCCCTGCGCGGCCAGCGACTTGGACAGCGTGAGGGTCAGGACGACGTCGGGCTCCCCGGCGATCCCGGCGGCGTGCGCGGCGCCCCGCCCGCCGGGGCCGACGACGCCGAGCGCGTGCGCCTCGTCCACCACCAGCAGGGCGCCGTTCGCGCGGGCCGCGCGGTGCAGGTCGGCGAGGGGGGCCAGGTCGCCGTCCACGGAGAACACCGCGTCGGTGACGACGAGCGCGTGCTCCTCCTCGCGGGCGGCCAGGACCTCGGCGACGGCCGCCGCGTCCCGGTGCGGCGTCACGACGACGCGGGACCGTGACAAGCGGCACGCGTCCACGATCGACGCGTGGTTGACCTGGTCCGACACGACCAGCACGCCGGGGCCGCCGAGGCCCGCGACCGCCCCGAGGTTCGCCAGGAACCCCGACGAGAACACCAGGCCCGCCGCGCAGCCCGTCAGCGCGGCGAGGCGCCGGTCCAGTTCGGCGTGCAGCGCGGTCGTCCCGGTGACGAGCCGGGAGCCGGTCGAGCCCGTCCCCCACTCCCGGACGGCCGCGACCGCGCCCGCCGCCAGCCGGGGGTCGCCGTTCAGCCCGAGGTAGTCGTTGGACGCGAGGTCGATGAGGCCGTCGTGATCGGCCGTCCGGGGCGCCAGCGCGCGGCGCAGCCCCGCCTCGGCGCGGACGGCCGCGGCGGCGCGGAACCGGGCGAGCGGATCGGTGACGTCGGTCATGCCCGCATCCTGCCATGATGGGAAGGTGCCCACCTTGAGCGATCTGGTCCGTGACCATACCGATCTCACCGAGGCGGACCTCGAATGGCTGCACGCCCTCGTCTCGGACTGGCAGCTCCTCGCCGACCTGTCCTTCGCGGACCTGCTGCTGTGGGTGCCGCTGCGGTCCGCCGACGCGCTGCCGGAGGATCCGCGCCGCCGCGCGCCCGCGCCCGCCGACGACACCGTCCCCGGCTGGGTCGCGATCGCCCAGATGCGGCCGACGACCGGCCCGACCGCCTACTCCGAGGACCTCGTCGGCCGCGTCGTGCGGACCGGACGGCGCGGGCTCATCGACGTCGCGTGGCGCGAGCGCCGGATCGTCCGGGAAGGCGACCCCGAGTGGGGGAGCGGCATCCCCGTCCGCGAGGAGTCGATCCCCGTCCGGCGCGGCGCGAAGCTGCTCGGCGTCATCCAGCGCAGCACCAACCTCAGCTCCGCGCGGACGCCGTCGCGGCTCGAACTGACCTATCTCCAGAGCGCCAGCGACCTCGCCCAGATGATCGCCGACGGGCGGTTCCCGGTGCCGGGGGAGGACCCGAACCTCGTCCGGTCCCCGCGCGTCGGGGACGGGCTGATCCGGCTGGACCGCGCGGGCCGCGTCACCTACGCCAGCCCCAACGCCCAGTCGGCCTACCGGCGGCTCGGGTTCCAGGCCGACCTGGTCGGCGCGTCGCTCGGCGAGGTCACCGCCGGGCTGTGCGACACCGGGGAGCCGCAGGAGGAGGCGCTGAGCGTCGTCCTGTCGGGACGCGCGCCGCGCGAGGTCGAGGTCGAGGCGCACGGGACGGTCCTGCAGATCCGGACGATCCCGCTGGTCGTCGGCGGGAACCGCATCGCGGCGATCGCGCTGTGCCGGGACGTCACCGAACTGCGCTGGCGCGACCGCGAGCTGATGACCAAGGACGCGACGATCCGGGAGATCCACCACCGCGTCAAGAACAACCTCCAGACCGTCGCGGCGCTGCTGCGCCTCCAGGCGCGGCGGCTGCGCGTCCCCGAGGGGCGGGCGGCGCTGGACGAGGCCGTCCGGCGGGTCGGGTCCATCGCGATCGTCCACGAGACGCTGTCGCACACCCCGGACGAGCTGATCGACTTCGACGACATCGCCGACCGGGTGATCATGATGGCGGGCGAGGTGTCGACGCCCGAGACCCAGGTCGCGCCCAAGCGGACGGGCAGTTTCGGCGTGCTGCCCGCCGAGATCGCGACGCCGCTGGCGATGGCGCTGACCGAACTGCTCCAGAACGCGCTGGAGCACGGGCTCGCCGACCGGTTCGGGACGCTGGAGGTCGTCGCCGTCCGGTACGGCGAGGGGCCGCCGCCGGACGCCTCGCCCGCCGGGTCGGCGCTGCCGAGCGTCCGGGTCTGGGGGGAGTGGCCGGGCAGCGAGGGCGGGCCGCCGAGCCGCGCCGTCCCCGACGACGCCGACGGGCGGCGGCTCGTGGTCGTCGTCCTGGACGACGGCGCGGGCCTGCCGCCGGACTTCGACGTGGAGAGCAGCAACAGCCTGGGATTGCAGATCGTCCGCACGCTCATCGTCGGGGAACTGGGCGGCCGGCTGGAATTTCGCCGCCGTGAAGAAGGCGGGACGGAAGTCGTCGTCGATGTGCCGCTCGACCAGCAGCATCGGCCGGGTCCGCCGCCGCGCTGAAAATGCCGAACGCCCGTGGATTGCCCACGGGCGTTCTTCGGTACTGCCGGCGTCGCGCTCTCCGGCCGAATGGTTCGGAGGCCGCGCCGGAACAATCGGCTGGTGTCAGAGACCCGCGTTCGCGCGGGCGCGGGCACGGGCGGCGCGGCGCTTGACGGCGCGGCGCTCGTCCTCGCCCATCCCGCCCCAGACGCCGGCGTCCTGGCCGGATTCGAGTGCCCAGCGCAGGCACGCGTCGGTCACGTCGCAGCGGCGGCAAACCTGCTTGGCCTCTTCGATCTGCAGGAGCGCGGGCCCGGTGTTCCCGATCGGGAAGAAAAGCTCGGGGTCCACGTCACGGCAGGCAGCGCGGTGGCGCCAGTCCATGCGGTCCACTCCTTCGTCGCGGTGGTGGAAGACACTCAACTTGTGAACGGTTTCACATGTCGCGAACACCCCGAGACGCAAAAAGTTTGGTCAGGTGGATTGTTCGGCGGCGTTCCGGCCGTGCTCGGGGCGGCAGCGTTGCGACCCCGGCGGAGAACGCACTTTGAGCGTGTCAGGGCCGCGCAGGACGACGCAAGACCTCCGAGAAACGTTTCTCAAGGTATGGATGTCGGATGTGTCACATCAGTGGGTCCGGGCGGTTGCTTTCCTGTTAACGGACGCTGTGACCAGCCTCATATGACGATCCGCACGGCTTTCGGCACGGCGCGGAACGTGATCGTCGCGTGTTCGCCCAGGTAGTCGCCGTCCAACTCGAACGCCACCGGACGCGTCGCCCGCAGCGTGACGTGCTCGGCGTCGTGCACGTTCACGATGTGCCGCCCGCCCATCGGCCGCGACCGCGCGACGAGCATCTTCGCGAACGCCGAGAGCACCGTCCCGGCGCTCAGCGAACGCGTTCCGAACACGTCCAGGCCGAGCGCGAAGTTCGCGCGCGGGCTCGGATTGAGCGGAAGCGGGCCGAGGAAAGTCCACGGCGCGGTGTTGGAAACGAACACGAGAAAGACCCCGGAAATCGGCGCGGCGCCCGGCGCCTCGACCGTCAGCGCGGGGCGGCGCCGATCCGTTCCGGCGAAGAATTGGCGCACGGCGGCGCGCACATAGAGTGACGGGTCCGCCTTCGCGCCGGCCAGCCGCAGCCGCTCGACCTCCCGCACGACCTCGGCGTCCAGGCCGACGCCCGCGCAGAAGGTGAAATAGCGCTCGGTGCCGTCGGGGAGGGACGCCGCGCCGAGCCCGACCGTCCGGTGCCGTCCCGCCCGCAGCGCCGCGAGGACGTGCCGTGTCGCGCCCACCGGGTCGCCCGGCAGCCCGAGCGCCCGTGCGAAGACGTTCGCGCTGCCCGACGGCAGCACCGCCAGCGCGGGCAGCTTCAGGTCCGGGCCGTCGGTGAGCAGTCCGTTGACGGTCTCGTTGACCGTCCCGTCGCCGCCGAGCGCGATCACGACGTCGAACCCGTCGCGCGCCGCGTCCCGCGCCAGCTCCGTCGCGTGCCCCCGGTGCGCGGTCTCGGCGAGGACGAGGTCGAGATCGCCGGCGAACGCCCGGACGAGTGTGTCCCGGGCCTGCCGCGAGGTGGAGGTCGCCTTCGGATTGGCGATCAGCATGGCGCGCACGGCGCCAGGTTATCCACCGCGCTCCGTGCGCCGAACCGACAACCCGGCTTGGAACGTGCCGAAGGCGTCATCGCGTTCCCCGGTCGGCCCCACCCGGACCGGACGAGTAGGGTTTCGGATGTGTCCCAGCGACCCGCCCTCGCCCACGCCGCCGCCGCGCTCGAAGCCGTCGAAGGGCTCACGGCCACCGGGATCGGCGTGTTCGTCGGCGTCGAGACCGCCGTCGGCAGCCCGGTCGACCCCGTGAGCGCCGTCGGCGTCACCGTCCTCGCGCTGATCGGCGGCGTCGCCATGCTCGCCGTCGCGCGCGGGATCCTGCTCGGCGACGCCCGCAGCCGCGCCCCCGGCGTCCTCACCCAGCTCTTCGCGCTGCCCGTCGCCTGGTCGCTGTGGCAGAGCGGACGGCCGGAGATCGCGCTCCCGCTCGGCGCCGTCGCGCTCGCCGCGCTCGTCGCGCTGCTCAGCCCGGCCAACACCGCCTGGCTCGCCCGCGAGGCCGACGACGACCGCGAGCCCGCCGGAACCGACTCCTGACGACGGGACGGGCACCGCAAGGTCCGCGCTGCCCGTCCGCGACTACTCGTCGGCCGTCAGCCCGTCGCGGAGCTGCGCCAGCGTCCGTGCCAGCAGCCGCGACACGTGCATCTGCGAGATGCCCAGTTCCGCGGCGATCTGCGACTGCGTCATGTTCCCGAAGAACCGCAGCAGCAGGATCCGCTTCTCCCGCGCCGGGAGCTTCTCCAGCAGCGGCTTCAGCGACTCCCGGTACTCCACGCCCTCCAGCGACTCGTCGATCATGCCGAGCGAGTCCGCCACGGCGGGCGCGTCCTCGTCGCCGGAGTCGGGCGCGTCCAGCGAGACCGTGGAGTAGGCGTTGGCGGACTCCAGGCCCTCCAGCACCTCCTCCTCGGTCATCTGCAGGTGCGCGGCCAGCTCGCTGACCGTCGGCGCGCGGCCCTCCCGCTGGGCGAGGTCGCTGATCGCCTTCGTCAGCGACAGCTTCAGCTCCTGGAGGCGGCGCGGCACGCGCACCGCCCAGCCCTTGTCGCGGAAGTGCCGCTTGATCTCCCCGACGATCGTCGGCGTCGCGTAGGTGGAGAACTCCACCCCGCGGCCGAGGTCGAACCGGTCGATCGACTTGATCAGCCCGATCGTCGCGACCTGGATCAGGTCGTCCAGCCACTCGCCGCGGTTGCGGAACCGCCGCGCCAGGTACTCCACGAGCGGCAGGTGCAGCTCGACGAGCTGGTCGCGGATGCGCTGGCGCTCGGGGTCGCCGTCGGGCAGCTCGGCGAGCCGCTCGAACATCGCCCGGGCGCGGGCGCGGTCGGGGACCGCGCTGTCGGAACGCTCGTTGCCGGTGCTGTCCCCGGCCACCGTCGTCTTCTCCGTCACAGGGCCAGGCCCCCCGACCGGCGCTTCTGCAACGTGACGATCACCCGGTCGTCCGCGGCCGCCTTCGCGTCCACCTCGCCGGCGAGCGACGACAGCACCGTCCAGGCGAACGTGTCGCGGCTCGGGACGGCGCCGTCCACCGTGAGCACCGACACGGCGATGCTCATGGCCTCGTCGGTCAGCTCGAACTCGCAGGTCAGATCGGTGCCCGGCACGGCCTGTGGAAGCAGCATCGCGCACGCCTCGTCGACCGCGATCCGCAGGTCCTCGATCTCGTCCAGCGTGAAGTCGAGCCGGGCGGCGAGCCCGGCCGTCGCGGTGCGCAGCACCGACAGGTACGCGCCCGCGGCCGGGAGCTTCACCGTCACGACGTCACGCACGGAATCCTCCGTACTGGCCGCCATCGCGGCGGTTTCCTCGGTCACGTCACTCCTCGTGGGATGGTCCGCTGTCTCCGAAACTACCGCTAATCACGACCTCGGCGAGCATCGCCGCGCGTGAGGTTCCGGGTGATCTTCCGTCGTGCGGTGAGCATCGGTGTCCGGTTCGCCCGGTGCGTAGGTGATCATGAACTCTGGGCTCCGGCCGCGTCCCGCAGCGCGTCGCCGGTCAGCCGGTAGACGGTCCACTCGTCCTGCGGACGCGCGCCGAGCGACTCGTAGAAGCCGATCGCCGGAGCGTTCCAGTCCAGCACCGACCACTCGACCCGGCCGTAGCCGCGCGCGACGGCGATCCGCGCCAGCTCCAGCAGCAGCGCCCGGCCGTGCCCGCCGCCGCGCGCCTCCGGACGGACGAACAGGTCCTCCAGATGGATGCCCGGACGGCCGAGCCAGGTCGAGAACGTCCGGAACCACACCGCGAAGCCGACCGGCTCGCCGTCCTGCTCGGCGATCAGCGCGGACGCCGCCGCGTCCGGGCCGAACAACTGGGCGCGCAGGTCGTCCTCGGTGGCCCGCACCTCGTGCGGGGCGCGCTCGTAGGCGGCGAGCTCGTGGACGAGCCGCAGGACGAGCGGCACGTCGTCCGGGGTGGCCTCGCGGATCATGCTCCGAGGTTATCCGCGAATCCGCACGCTGCGTCACGGCCGCCCGGGGCGAACCGCGAAGGCCCGCCCCCGGAGCGGGAGCGGGCCTTCGGGCTCAGGAGATCACAGGCTCAGGCCTGCTTGGTCTCCCAGAAAATCTTGTCGATCTCGGCGATCCGCGCGAGCAGGTCGTCGGCGACCTTGACGTCCAGGCCGCCCTTCGTGCCGGCCGCGCCCGCGAGCTTGGTCGCCTCGTTGAAGAGCGTGTGGAGCTGCGGGTACTTCTCGAAGTGCGGCGGCTTGAAGTAGTCCGTCCACAACACCCACAGGTGCTCCTTGACGAGGTTGGAGCGCTGCTCCTTGATCACGATCGCGCGGGTCCGGAACGCCGGGTCCTCGTTCGCGTTGTACTTCTCGATGATCGCCTTGACCGACTCGGCCTCGATACGGGCCTGCGCCGGGTCGTAGACGCCGCACGGCAGGTCACAGTGCGCGGAGACCGTGGTCCTGCGGCGCAGAAGGCTGACGAACACCTGTGCTTCCCTTCCTTGTAACGGATCATGCTCAGGGCACCGACACTACTCTGATGAGACCGGGCGGGATCGCCCAGGGCGCTCGGTATTTCGGCCTAAGCCCTGCCCGCTTTCTGACCGCTGCGGCGGCGCTTATGCGGGGGGACGGCCATGGACTGGGCAAAGATCATCAAGGGGCGGGCGCTGATCCGCGCCGAGGTCACGGGCGCCTCGATGCTGCCCGCGCTGCGTCCCGGGGACCGGCTCGTCGTCCTGTCCGGCGGGGACGTGGCGGCCGGCGACCTCGTCGTCGCGCGGCGGCCGGACGACCCGGAGACCGTCATCGTGAAGCGCGCCACGTTCCGCGACGGCGACGGCTGGTGGCTGGAGAGCGACAACCAGGACGCGCCCGGCCGCCGAGACAGCTGGGACTTCGGCGCCGTCCCGGACGGCCGGGTGCTGGGCCGCGCGGTGGCCCGCTACCGTCCGCTGCGCCGGGTGGGGCTGCTGCGCCGCGCCCGGCGGTGAACCCGGCGGTGGACCCGCGCCCCCGGAGCCGGGGACGCGGGCGCGGTGCCTCAGATCCGGTTGACGCCCTCGGCGCGGGCCTGCGCCGCGACGGCGGCGGTCACGGCCGGGGCGACCCGCTCGTCGAACGGGTTCGGGATGACGTAGTCGGGGGAGAGGTCCTCGCCGACGATGCCGGCCAGCGCCGACGCGGCGGCGAGCTTCATGCCCTCGGTGATCGAGTGGGCGCGGACGTCCAGCGCGCCGCGGAAGATCCCCGGGAACGCCAGCACGTTGTTGATCTGGTTCGGGTAGTCGCTGCGGCCCGTCGCGACGACGCGGGCGTGCCGCCGCGCCACCTCGGGGTGGACCTCGGGGGTGGGGTTGGAGAGCGCGAACACGATGGCGTCGTCGCTCATCGTGGCGATCGAGGACTCCTGGACGGTGCTGCCCGACAGGCCGATGAAGACGTCCGCGCCGCGCAGCGCCTCCTCGGTGGAGCCCTTGAGCAGCGACCGGTTGGTGATCGCGGCGATCTGCTGCTTGATCGGGTTGAGGCCGTCGCGGCCCTCGTAGATCAGGCCCTTGCTGTCCGACAGCGCGATGTCGCCGATGCCCGCCTCGATGAGGATCTTGGAGACGGCGATGCCGGACGCGCCCGCGCCGGCCACGACCGCGCGCAGGTCCGACAGGGGACGGCCGACGAGCCGGGCGGCGCTCTGGAGCGCGGCGAGCGCGACGATCGCGGTGCCGTGCTGGTCGTCGTGGAAGACGGGGATGTCGAGGGCGGCGCGCAGCCGGTCCTCGATCTCGAAGCACCGGGGGGCGCTGATGTCCTCCAGGTTGATGCCGCCGAAGCTCGGGGCCATCCGGATGACCGTGTCCACGATCTCGTCGGTGTCGGTGCAGCTCAGCGCGATGGGCACCGAGTCGACGCCGGCGAACTCCTTGAACAGCAGCGACTTGCCCTCCATGACCGGCATGGACGCGGCCGGGCCGATGTCCCCGAGGCCGAGCACGGCGGTCCCGTCGGTGACGACGGCGACGACCTTGGACGTCCACGTGTAGTCGTAGGCCAGCTCGGGCCGCTCGGCGATCGCGGTGCAGACGCGGGCGACGCCGGGCGTGTAGGCGAGCGACAGGTCGTCGGCGTCGCGGACGGGGATGGTGGAGCGCATCTCCAGCTTTCCGCCGCGGTGCAGCCGGAACGCCGGATCGTCGTCGAATGAGTGCGGTTCGGTGGGGAGAGGTTGAGCGGACACAGCGACCCCTGTCAGAGAAATGGGAATTCTGCGATGCCGCCGCGGTGGTGATGGTCTGGTGGCCGACCACTCGGGGACATCTCGCGACGTAACGGGGGTCACCCGTTACCTGATTGTGCCACATGGGCGTGGCGGCGCCCCGGGGCGGGACGGGTGGTGGACGTCACGTGACGCCGTCCAGAACGGGCTGCTCACCGTCGTCGCGGCCCGTCCCGACCGGGTGTCCGGGACGCCGCCTTGGTCACCCAGTGTCCGAATCGTGTCTCCCCGTTTAACCGGATCGAAACTTTCGCAGTGGAAAAATGCGCTCTGACCTCGGGTATCACGATCCGACGTACTCCCCTGGAGGGAAGCCTGTGAAGACCGGTTCTCTGCACCGCCGCGCCGCTGCGGTCGGGTCCCTCGTCCTGGCGGGCGCCCTCGCGCTGTCGGCCTGCGGCGGCGACGACGGCACCGAGGGCGGTTCCACGGCGCCCGGCAAGGACGTCGGGGACGTCTTCGCCGCGATCAAGCCGGACCCGGCGCTCAAGGCCAAGCTCGCCGCGTCCATCGCGTCGGCGGGCAAGGTGACCGTCGCCACCGACCCGTCGTACGCGCCGAACGAGTTCTACGCGGCGGACAACAAGACGATCATCGGCCTGGACCTGGACCTCGGGAAGGCGCTCGGCAAGAAGCTCGGCGTCGAGTTCGCGTTCCAGAAGGCGGGCTTCGACGCGATCATCCCCGGGATCAAGGCCGGAACGTACCAGCTCGGCATGTCGTCGCTCACCGACAACAAGGACCGGGAGAAGACGGTCGACTTCGTCACCTACTTCACGGCCGGGTCGGCGCTGATGGTGAAGGCGGCCAACCCGTCCGGGCTGAAGCCCGACGACCTGTCGCTGTGCGGGAAGAAGGTCGCGGTCGAGAAGGGCACCGTCCAGTTGGACGAGCTGTCGGACGTCATCGACCCCGCCAAGGGCACCGGCGCCCGCACCAAGAAGTGCAAGGACGCCGGAAAGCCCGCCCCGGTAGCGCTGCCCTACCCCGACCAGAACGGGGCGAACCTGGCGCTGTCCAGCGGGCGCGCGGACGCCGTCCTCGCCGACTCCCCGGTGATCGACTACGCGGCCAAGCAGTCGAACGGCCAGTTCGAGGTGTCCGGCGCGACCTATGACACCGCGCCCTACGGCATCGCGGTCGGCAAGGACCTCGGGACGACCAAGGATGCGCTGCTCGGCGCGCTGAAGGCGCTCCAGGCCGACGGCACCTACGCCAAGCTGCTCCAGAAGTGGGGCGTGGAGAGCGGATCGCTGGGCGCCCCGGGCATCAACGGGGCGCAGAGCTGATCCGATGACGAGCCTCGTCAAGGACAACGAGCCGGCGGGACGGCCCGAGATCCGGGCCGTCCCCGTCCGGCACTACGGCCGGTGGGTCGCCGCCGCGCTGATCCTCTACGTCGCCGTGTGGGCCGTCTACAGCGTCGCGCACAACGAGCGCTTCGGCTGGGACGTGATGGGCCGGTACTTCACGGCCGACGCCGTCCTGTCGGGCATCGGGACGACGCTCGGCCTCACCGCGATCGCGATGGTCATGGGCGTCGTCGGCGGCGTCCTGCTGGCGGTGATGCGGCTGTCGCCGAACCCGCTGATCTCCGGGACGTCCTGGCTCTACATCTGGGCGTTCCGGGGCACGCCGGTGCTCGTGCAGATCCTGCTGTGGGGGTTCATCAGCGCGCTGATCCCGCGCTTCTCGATCGGGATCCCGTTCGGTCCGACGTTCGCCGACTTCAGCGCCAACGCGGTGATCACGCCGTTCGTGGCGGGCTGCCTCGGGCTCGGGCTGAACGAGGCCGCGTACATGGCCGAGATCGTCCGGGCGGGCATCCTGTCGGTGGATCCGGGCCAGGACGAGGCGGCGTGCGCGCTCGGGATGAGCCGGGCGAAGTCGATGCGCCGGATCGTCCTGCCGCAGGCGATGCGGGTGATCATCCCGCCGACGGGCAACGAGACGATCTCGATGCTCAAGACGTCGTCGCTGGTGTCGGTGATCGCCGTCGCGGACCTGCTGTACTCGGTGCAGATCATCTACGGCCGGACGTATCAGACGATCCCGTTGCTGCTGCTGGCCAGCGCCTGGTACCTGGTCATGACCTCCGTCCTGACGGTCGGCCAGTTCTACCTGGAGCGCTACTTCGGACGCGGCGCGGCGCGGCGGCAGACGATGCTGGAGCGGCTGTGGGCGAACCTGCGGACGGCGCGGCCCGCCGGGAAGGGGACGCGATGACGCCCGAGTTCATGGTGCGCGCGGAGAACGTCCACAAGCGGTTCGGCCGGACGGAGGTGCTGCGCGGCGTCGACCTCGCGGTGCGGCCGGGCGAGGTGATGTGCGTCATCGGGCCGTCCGGCTCGGGCAAGTCGACGTTCCTGCGCTGCGTCAACCACCTGGAGAAGATCGACGGCGGGCGGCTGTGGGTGAACGGGCGGCTCGTCGGCTACCGCGAGAAGGGCGGGCGCCTCCACGAGCTGCCGGAGCGGGACGTCGCCCGGCAGCGCCGCGAGATCGGCATGGTGTTCCAGCGGTTCAACCTGTTCCCGCACATGACGGCGCTCCAGAACGTGATGGAGGCGCCCGTCCAGGTGAAGGGGCGGGGCCGGACGGAAGCGCGCGAGCAGGCCCGCGCGCTGCTGGAGCGGGTCGGGCTCGGCGACAAGACCGGCAGCTACCCGGCGCAGCTCTCCGGCGGGCAGCAGCAGCGCGTCGCGATCGCCCGCGCCCTCGCGATGGAACCGGCGCTGATGCTGTTCGACGAGCCGACGTCCGCGCTGGACCCGGAGCTGGTCGGCGACGTCCTGGAGGTCATGAAACGGCTCGCCCTGGACGGCATGACGATGATCGTCGTCACGCACGAGATGGGGTTCGCGCGCGAGGTCGGCGACTCGCTGGTCTTCATGGACGACGGCGCGGTCGTGGAGGAGGGCGATCCGCGCGAGGTGCTGGCGAACCCGTCGCATCCGCGCACGCGGGACTTCCTGTCGCGGGTGCTGTGATCCCGGCGCGGGGCCGCTGCGTAGGGTGGGCGCCATGTTCGCTGTCACGGCCGCGCGGTTCGACGCGGAAGAGCCCCTGAACGGACTGGAGCTGGGCGAGCGGCCCGCGCCGGAGGCCCCCGACGGCTGGACGACGGTGACCGTCCGCGCCGCCGCGCTCAACCACCACGACCTGTGGTCGCTGCGCGGCGTCGGGCTGCGGGCCGAGCACCTCCCGATGATCCTCGGCTGCGACGCGGCGGGCGTGGACGAGGACGGCAACGAGGTCATCGTCCACGCGGTCGTCGCGGACGCGGCGCGCGGCGGCGGCGACGAGACGCTGGACCCGAAGCGGACGCTGCTGTCGGAGTTCCACCCGGGCACGCTCGCCGAGAAGGTGGCCGTTCCGCGCCGCAATCTCGTCGCCAAGCCGCCGGAACTGACGTTCGAGGAGGCCGCATGCCTCCCGACGGCGTGGCTGACCGCCTACCGGATGCTGTTCACCAAGGCGGGCGTGCAGCCGGGCGCCTCGGTGCTCGTGCAGGGCGCGGGCGGCGGCGTCGCGACCGCCGCCATCGCGCTCGGCGCGGCGGCGGGCCTGCGCGTCTACGCGACGAGCCGCAGCGCCGCCAAGCGGGAGCAGGCCCTCGAACTCGGCGCCGTCGCGGCGGTCGAGCCGGGCGCGCGGCTGCCCGAGCGGGTCGACGCCGTCATCGAGACGGTCGGCGAGGCCACCTGGTCGCACTCGCTGAAGTCGCTGCGGCCCGGCGGACGGGTCGTCGTGTCGGGCGCGACGAGCGGGCAACTGCCCCCGGCCGAGCTGAACCGGGTGTTCTTCCTGCAACTGGAGGTCGTCGGCTCCACGATGGGCACGCGCGACGAGCTGGACCGGCTCGCCAGGTTCCTCGTCGCCACCGGGACGCGTCCGCGCATCGACCGCGTCCTGCCCCTCGCCGAGGCGCGCGACGGGTTCGCGGCGATGGCGAAGGGCGACGTCTTCGGCAAGATCGTCTTCGTTCCCTAGCGGTCCTCGCGGGGACGGAACGCCTCGGCGTACAGCCGTGCACGGGCTTCATTCAGGATGGCGCGGGCACGGTCGAGACCGCCGTCGGCCAGGCCCGCGCCCGCGGCCTCCGCGCGCACCTCGGTCACGAACGTGCTCAGCAGGCGCTCCAGCTTGAGGCGGGCGATGTCCTCGCGGGAGCCGGTGGCGGTGCGCCAGGCGTCCTCCCAGTTGCGCCGCCACTCCTCCTTCCACGCCTGCGTCTGCTCTTTCCAGTGCTCCTTCTGGCGCTTCCACTCGTCCCGGGTCGACCCGGCGGTGCCGCGCCAGGCGTCCCGGGCCGTCTCGGCGGTGTCGCGCCAGGCGTCGCGGGTCGTCTCGGCCGTCTCGCGCCAGGCGTCGCGGCCGGTCTCCGACGACTCGCGCCACGCCTCGCGGGACGCCTGCCGACCCTGCTCGCGCACCGTCCGCGCGGCCTGCGTCAGCTCCTCGCGCAGCGACCGGACGGTCTGCCGCACGTCCTGCTGCACCTCGCGGGCGAACTGCTGCGCGGACGCGGAGATCTCGTCCTCCAGCTCGGCCAGCTCGTCCATGCGGCGCTCCAGCTCGGCGCGGCCCGCGTCGGTCAGCGAGTAGACCTTCTTGCCCTTGACGATCTCGTGCGTGACCAGGCCCTCGGTCTCCAGCCGCGCCAGCCGGGGGTAGATCGTTCCCGGCGACGGCGAGTAGACGCCGAGGAACCGGTCCTGGAGCAGCCGGATCACCTCGTAGCCGTGCCGCGGGCTCTCCTCCAGCAGCTTGAGCAGGTACAGCCGCAGGCGGCCGTGGCCGAAGACGGGACTCAACGGGGGTTCTCCGATCCGGGGACGGTGATCGCGGACGTGTCGCCGGCGGCGCGGCCGAGCAGCGTCACGGCGCCGGAGACGGTCGTGACCGACACCCTGCCCGCGCCGTCGCCGATCGTGCCGCCGATGTTCTTCATGATGCCGACCTCCTGCCGCCGCAGCCCGGCGAAGGTCGTGTCGATGACGCCCGCGGCGCTGTTCAGCGCGACCGACGCGCCGGTGCCCTCCGGCACCCGCAGCGCGACGTCGCCCGACACCGAGTGGACGTCGATCCGCCCGGACGCGAGCAGCCCCACGTCGGCGGTGACGCGTCCGCTGACCGTGCGGGCGCCGAGCCGCGCGACGGTCCCGCCCGCGAGCGCGAGGTCCCCGGAGACGGACGTGAACGAGACCGTCCCGTCCAGGTCGGTGGCCTCGACGGCGCCGGACACCGTGTTGGCGTCCACGTCCCCGGTGACGCCGTCGAGCGTGACCGTCCCGGACGCGCTCTTGATCGACGCGCGGGCGCCGAGTCCGGAGACCAGGCCGTCGGCCGCGACGAGGTTCAGCGTGACCGGGCACTCGCGGGGGACCGTGACCGTCATCTCGACGCGCGCCTTCGGGGCGCGCAGCAGGCCGAACAGGTTCTCGACCAGCTTCTCCTGCGTGATCGTCAACAGCCCCGCCTCGTGGACGAGCACCAGCGGCGGCCCGGAGACCTCGTGGACGACGACCGACGGCTTCGCACCGGGCGCGTCGCTGGCCAGAACCGCGATGCTGCCGGACAGGACGGTCGCCCGCAGCGTGACCACGCCGTCGAAGTCCAGTTCGACGGGCTCCTCGATCGTCCAGCGCGTCATCTGTGCCGCCTCTCACGTCCCGTGCCGCCCGCGTCGCGGCCCCGCCGACAACACGATATGTCGCGACGCTGGAAAGTCAAGATGTATCGCGTTACGTCACTCGTCTTCGTCGTCCAGCCGCGCCAGCCAGGTCGCCAGGCGCTCCACGGGCGTCTCGAACTCGGGGTTCAGGTCCACGAACTCGCGCAGCCGCTCCGCCAGCCAGGCCAGGCTGACGTCCTCGGCGCCCCGCCGGTCCGCCAGCTCCTCGATGCCCCGATCGGTGAAGTACATACCGTTCCCTCCCGGAACGGCCGGGGGCTCCGGAGCGCCGTCGCGCCCCGGAGCCCCCGGCTCGTCCACCGTTATCCGAACAGGCGCTCCAGCAGGGCCTCCTGCTCCGCCTGGTGCACCTTCGCCGACCCCACCGCCGGCGACGACGACGCCCGCCGCGACACCCGCGACAGCCGCAGGCCGTCGATGTGGTGCGGCAGCTTCAGCGCCATGAACGGCCACGCGCCCATGTTCGCCGGCTCGTCCTGCACCCACACGACCTCGGTGTGGTTCGGGTACTTGGCCAGCTCGGCGCGGATCTCGTCCACCGGCGGCGGGTACAGCCGCTCGACCCGCACGATCGCGGTGTCGGTGCGGCCCTTGGCGTCCCGCGTCTTCGCCACGTCGTAGTAGATCTTGCCGGTGGTGAGCAGCACCCGCGTCACGCCCGCCGGGTCGACCGCCGGGTTCGCCTCGGGGATGACCGGCTGGAACCGGCCCTCGGTGACCTCCGCGACCGGCGACGTCGCCGCCTTCAGCCGCAGCAGCGACTTCGGCGTGAACACCACCATCGGCTTCTCCCGCCCCGACAGCGTCTGCCACCGAAGCAGGTGGAAGTAGTTCGCCGGGGTCGTCGGGTAGGCGACCGTCATGTTGTCCTGCGCGCAGAGCTGCAGGTACCGCTCGATGCGGGCGGACGAGTGGTCCGGCCCCTGGCCCTCGTAGCCGTGCGGCAGCAGCAGCACGACCGAGGACCGCTGGCCCCACTTCTGCTCGCCCGACGAGATGTACTCGTCGATGACCGACTGCGCGCCGTTGGCGAAGTCGCCGAACTGCGCCTCCCACGCCACGAGCGCGTCCGGACGGGTCATCGAGTAGCCGTACTCGAAGCCCATCGCCGCGTACTCGCTGAGCAGCGAGTCGTGGACGTAGAACTTCGACACGCCCTGGCCGAACTGCTTGAGCGGCGTGTACTCCTCGCCGGACCTGCGGTCGACCAGGACGGCGTGCCGCTGCCCGAACGTCCCGCGCCGGCTGTCCTGCCCGACGAGCCGCACCGGGCGGCCGTCGATCAGCAGCGACCCGAACGCCAGCAGCTCACCGGTCGCCCAGTCGATCGCGTCCTCGCCGACGGACTGCACGCGCCGCTGGAGGATCGGCTGCAGGCGCGGGTGCACGCTGAAGCCCTCCGGCAGGTTGACCTGCGAGTCGATGAGCAGCTTCACGACGTCGGCGGGGATCGCGGTCGGGACCGACGCGTGGTCGATCGGGATGCGCTCCTCGACGTCCGGCTTCACCACCGAACCGGGCTCCAGCGGCTTCTTCACCGCCTCGCGCGTCTCGGTGAACGCCCGCTCCAACTGCTCCTGGTAGTCGCGCAGCGCCGCCTCGGCCTCCTCGACCGTGATGTCGCCGCGCCCGATCAGGGCCTCGGTGTAGAGCTTGCGGACCGAGCGCTTGGCGTCGATCAGGTCGTACATCAGCGGCTGCGTGAACGACGGGTTGTCGGACTCGTTGTGGCCGCGCCGCCGGTAGCAGACCATGTCGATGACGACGTCCTTCTTGAACGTCTGCCGGTACTCGAACGCCAGCCGCGCCACCCGCGCGCACGCCTCCGGGTCGTCCCCGTTGACGTGGAAGATCGGCGCCTGGATCATCCGGGCCACGTCCGTCGAGTACACGCTGGACCGCGAGTACTCCGGCGCCGTCGTGAAGCCCACCTGGTTGTTCACCACGACGTGGACCGTGCCGCCCGTGCGGTAACCGCGGAGCTGCGACAGGTTCAGCGTCTCGGCGACCACGCCCTGCCCGGCGAACGCCGCGTCCCCGTGGATCAGGACGGGCAGGACCGTGAACCCGGCCTCGCCGACGTCCAGCAGGTCCTGCTTGGCGCGGACCACGCCCTCCAGCACCGGGTCGACCGTCTCCAGGTGGGACGGGTTGGCGACCAGCTCGGTGTGGATCGTGGACCCGTCGGCGGCCGTGAAGTCGCCGGACGCGCCGAGGTGGTACTTCACGTCGCCCGAGCCCTGCGCGCTGCGCGGGTCCAGGTTGCCCTCGAACTCGCCGAAGATCTGCCCGTAGGACTTGCCGATGATGTTGGCGAGCACGTTCAGGCGGCCCCGGTGGGCCATGCCGACGACGACCTCGTCCAGCGAGTCCGTCGCCGCCGCCGAGATCACCGAGTCCAGCAGGGGGATCAGCGACTCGCCGCCCTCCAGCGAGAACCGCTTCTGCCCGACGAACTTCGTCTGCAGGAACGTCTCGAACGCCTCGGCGCTGTTCAGCCGCCGCAGGACGTGGAGCTGCTCCTCGCGCGACGGCTTGTCGTGCGGGACCTCCACGCGCTCCTGGATCCAGGCGCGCTCCTCGGGGTCCTGGATGTGCATGTACTCGATGCCGACCGTCCGGCAGTACGCCATCCGCAGCACGCCGAGGATGTCGCGCAGCTTCATCGTCGGCTCGCCGCCGAACCCGCCCGTCGCGAACTCGCGCTCCAGGTCCCACAGGGTGAGGCCGTGCTGCAGGATGTCCAGGTCGGGGTGGCGGCGCTGCTTGTACTCCAGCGGGTCGGTGTCGGCCATGAGGTGGCCCCGGACCCGGTAGGCGTGGATCAGCTCGTGGACGCGGGCGACCTTCGCGACGTCGTCCTCGTGCGACGCCGAGATGTCCTTCACCCAGCGCACCGGCTCGTACGGGATCCGCAGCGCCTCGAAGATCTCGTCGTAGAAGCCGTCCGCGCCGAGCAGCAGCTCGTTGATGCGGCGCAGGAAGTCGCCCGACTGGGCGCCCTGGATGATCCGGTGGTCGTAGGTGGAGGTCAGCGTCATGACCTTGCTGATCCCCATCCGGGACAGCGTGTCGCCCGACGCCCCCGCGAACTCCGCCGGGTACTCCATCGCGCCGACGCCGACGATCGTCCCCTGCCCCGGCATCAGGCGCGGCACCGAGTGGACCGTGCCGATCGTGCCCGGGTTCGTGAGGCTGATCGTCGTGCCCTGGTAGTCCTCCAGGGTCAGCTTGTTGTTGCGCGCCTTGCGGACGATCTCCTCGTACGCCGCCCAGAACTGGCGGAAGTCGAGGGTGTCGGCGGCCTTGATGCTCGGCACGACGAGCTGCCGCTGGCCGTCGGCCTTCTGCAGGTCGATCGCCAGACCGAAGTTGACGTGCTCGGGCCGCACCAGCACCGGCTTGCCGTCCACCTCGGTGTAGGCGGCGTTCATCTCCGGCATCGCCGCCAGCGCGCGGACGATCGCGTAACCGATCAGGTGCGTGAAGGAGACCTTCCCGCCGCGTCCGCGCTTCAGGTGGTTGTTGATGACGATGCGGTTGTCGATCAGCAGCTTCGCCGGGACGGCCCGGACGCTCGTCGCCGTCGGGACCGTGAGGCTCGACTCCATGTTCGCCGCCGTGCGCGCCGCGACGCCGCGCAGCCGCACCTCCTCCGCGCCCGCCGGGACGGGCGTCGCGGCCGGCTTGGCCGCCACCGCCTTCTCCTGCGGCTTGGCGGCCGGCTTCTCCGTCGTCCGGACGGCGGGCTCGGCCGGCTGCGCGGGGGCCGGAGGTGTCGGCGGCGCCGCCGCCGTCGCCGGGGCGGAACCGTTCGCGGGGACCGTCGCCTCGGGGGAGGCGGTCGCGGCGGGGCGCGAGCCCGGCCGGTAGTCCGCGAAGAAGTTCCACCAGGCCTCGTCAACGGAGGTCGGGTCTTCGAGGTACTTGTGGTACAGCTCGTCGACCAGCCACTCGTTGGCGCCGAAGTCTGGGTGCATGGGGTCGGCACTTGATTGCGACGACTCTGTCGACACGGCGGAGATCGCCCTCTTCCGCAGCTCGCAGGTGGGTTCTGAAACACGTCAAGGCTACTCGCACTGACGCCGCACATCTGCCAGCTCATCGCCCTTGGCCGGTGGATCCCCCTCCGTCCCGGGCAATACGCCCCACACCGCCCGATCTCACCCCGGGGCTCGCGCCAAGGCAAGATCACTCACCCGGCGCGCGGCGCCGACCGAGGTCGGATCCCCGGCGCGGCGGCTCGCCTGACGGCTCGCCGCCGCGCCGAACCCGCGCGCGGGCGCGTGCGCTCGCCCTCGACCTCCCGGACGACGCCGCGCGCGAACATGCGTCCGCTCGCGGTTCGTGCCCGCACATGCGGTCTGCGTCCGCTGCGCGGGCGTGCACACGCATGGTCTGCGCCCGCTGCGCGGGTGGTGTGTTGGTGCGGGTGTCAGTGGGTGTGGGTGGGGACGGTGGGGCCTTCGCTGGCCTGGACGAGCACGAAGCCCTGGCCCTGGAAGGAGAGCTGCACCGCCTCGCCGCTGCCCCGGCCGATCAGGGCGGCGGCCTTGATCGTGCGGTTGACGCCTGTCTGGAGGGCCGTGCTCCAGGCCACGGCGGACTGGGCGTCGGCGAAGGTGGGGGCGCGGCCCGCGTCCAGCAGGACGGGGGTGCCGTGGGTGTGCAGCGCCACCCAGCCCGTGCCCGTCAGCGTGGTGTTGAACAGGCCGCCCGCCATCATTCCCGCGCCCTGCACCCGCTTGATGTCCGTGGCCAGGTGCGAGTCGTAGGCGAGGATGTTCGCGCCGTTGACGGTCAGGGACTCGTTCTCCAGGTAGAAGAGGTGGATGTCCTCGGCGTTGTGCGCGAGGAACAGCAGGCCCTGGCCGTTGGCGCGCATCAGGGGCGCGCCCTCCTGCGTGATCATCTTCTTGATGAACTTGCCGACGCCGCCCGCGCCCTGGTACTCGAAGTCCATCTGGCCCTGGAACGCCACCATCGCGCCCTGGCGGGCGATCACGTCGCCGTTCAGGTGGACGCGGAGCATCTTCGGGTTCTGGAGGACGAAGTGACCGGGGACCTGCCCTTGGTCCATGTTGTTGAAGAACGGGCTGCGCATGGCGCTCCTTGCTGGGGTTTCGGACGTGGAGACGTCAGCCTAGGGACGTCCGGTGACAGGATCCGTCCTCCTGAAGGCTGATCGGGTCCCCCTCCGAGACGACGAGGGTCGTCCCTGCGGTGGGCCCCGGCAATCCTCCCGCAAGGGGAAGGACCGGCGGAGACCCCCGGCTACGATGGCGAGTGGGCCGAATCGGGTCCTGGTGAAGCCGCACGAAGGCTCGGGGGGCCTGATGCTGGAGAACTTCAACGCCCTGGTGGACGGGCTGCCGCCTGCGGTGGTCTATCTGATCATCGGCGCGCTCGTGTTCGCCGAGGCGGCCCTGTTCTTCGGGTTCCTCTTCCCCGGCGAGACCGCGATCGTGGTGGGCGGGGTGCTCGCCGCGAGCGGCCACCTGTCGCTGCCGCTGCTGCTGGTCATCGCGGTGGGCTCGGCGATCACCGGCGACTCGGTCGGGTACGAGATCGGCCGCAAGTACGGAACGCGATTGCTCGCCACCCGTCCGATGGAGAAACACACGGCGAAGGTGGCCAAGGCCCAGGACCTCATCCGCCGCCGGGGCGCGTTCGCGGTGTTCCTCGGCCGGTTCACCGCGTTGCTGCGCGCCCTGATGCCCGCGCTGGTCGGCGCCTCGCGCATGCCGTATCCGCGCTTCCTGGTCTTCAACGCGATCGGCGCGGTGACCTGGGTCGTCGCCTACACGCTCGGCGGCTACTTCGCCGGGCAGGCGTTCGACCGGGCCGCGACGATGGTCGGCCGGGGCCTGGCGATCGCGCTGGCCGTGCTCGTCGTCGTGGGCGTCGTGGTGTGGAGCGTCCGCAAGCGCCGCCGCGAGGCGCAGGAGGAGGACGAGGCCCAGCAGGACGCCGGCCACGACACTCCCGTCCCGCGCTGACGGCGTCCTCGCGCGGGGCCTCCCGCGCCGCGCGGGTCGTCCGGGCGGGGTCGTCACCGAGTCGGATTCGGTCAGGTGGTACCACTGGGTAACCCTTTGGTGGTTACCTGGGGACGTCCGGCCGGACGACCGGCGGACGACCGCAGTGACTCGGCGATGTGAGGAGACAGGGATGTCGGAACTGCGCTACGACGGGCGGGTCGCGATCGTGACCGGCGCCGGGCACGGGCTCGGCCGCCGGCACGCGCTGGAGCTGGCCGCGCGCGGGGCCAAGGTCGTCGTCAACGACCTCGGCGGCGACCGGTCGGGCGTCGGCGCGTCGGCCGGTCCGGCGCAGGAGGTCGTGGACGAGATCACCAAGGCGGGCGGCGAGGCCGTCGCCGACCCGGGCAACGTGGCCGACCCCGAGGGCGCGGCGGGCATCGTCGCGACGGCGCTGGACGCGTTCGGCAAGGTCGACATCGTCGTCAACAACGCCGGGATCCTGCGCGACAAGTCGTTCAAGAACATGACCGTCGAGGAGTTCGACGCCGTCATCGCCGTCCACCTGCGCGGCTCGTTCCTCGTCACCAGCGCCGCGTGGCCGCACCTGCGCGAGCAGGGCTACGGGCGCGTCGTCAACACCTCGTCCCCGGCGGGCCTGTTCGGCAACTTCGGCCAGGCCAACTACGCGACGGCCAAGATGGGCCTCGTCGGGTTCACCAAGACGCTCGCCCACGAGGGCGCCAAGTACGGAATCAAGGCCAACGCCATCGCGCCCGTCGCGTGGACGCGGATGACCGAGGACCTGCTGCCCGCCGACTTCGCCGCCGCGCTCGGCGTCGAGCAGGTGACGCCGCTGGTGGCTTTCCTCGCGCACGAGAGCGTCGCCGAGTCCGGGCAGGTCTACACCGTCGGCGGCGGCCGGATCGCCAAGATCTTCGTCGCCGAGGGGCCGGGCTGGGGCACCAAGGAGACGCTCTCGGTCGAGTCCGTCCGCGACAACTGGGACGCGATCAACGCCGCCGAGCCGCTCGCGGTCTTCGGCAACGTCGGCGAGCAGATGGGGCCGCTGATCCAGCAGCTCACGTCCTGACCCGCGCGCACGCTTCACGCCGCCGCGCACGCCGCCCGGCGCGGAACGGCGGTTCCGGGGCCGGACGGCGGTGCGGGGCGGATCAGGTGGCGAGGGCCCCCGCCAGGGCCTCCACGTAGCGGAGCGCGGCGAGGCGGGCCAGCGCCGGGTGCGCGCCGATCGGCGCGGAGTGCCCGGCGCCGAGGGCGGCGGCGGCCTCGGCCAGCAGCGCCAGCTCCGGTTCGTGGCCGATGAGGTGCGGCGCGATCGCCACGGAGGCCGCACCCGACGCGCGGAGCCGGTCGGCGGCGGCGCGCAGCGCGGCCGGGTCGCCGAGCGGCGCCGTGAACACCGGGCTGGCCAGCCGGGACGCCAGCAGCACGCCGGTGACCTCGGCCTGCGCCGCCGCGTCCGGACCGGCGCCCGGCGCGGCGACGATCACGCCGCCGGCGACCGTCACCATCGTCATCATGCGGATCCGGTCGGCGCGGGCGAGGCCCGCGTCGGCGAGCCGGTCGTGCAGCGCCTCGGCGAGCAGCGGATGCGGGCCGAGCGGATCGGCCGCCACGACCGGGACCGGCGCGCCCGCCGCGGCGGCGCCGACGGCCGCCGCGACGCCCGGGTCGGGCAGCGCGGCGAACGGCACGACGACCGCCGCCGGCTCGTCCGGCCGGTGCCGCGTCAACCCGGCCAGCAGCGGGCCGAGCGCCGCCCGGTCGCCCGCCAGATGGCCGATGCGCGCGGGCTGGCCGGTGTGCTCGATCTCCACCAGCCGGGCGACCTCGGCGGCGATGGCCGCGCCGGGACCGTCCGCGGGTCCGGGGACCGCGAGGACCAGGGCGGGGGAGTCGGGGGGCAGCAGGAAGGATTCGTCGCCGCGGTGCCGTCCGCCGCGCGGGGCGCGGCGGCGACGCGACGGAAGTGCCTCGGATGCCTGGCTTTCGGGACTCACGGCGGGAATCGTAACGCCGCGCGGCCCGCCGCGGAGATTCCGCTGCTCCGCCGACGCGAAGTGTGGCGCGCCCGACCCCGGTCAGAACCGGGTTATTTATCGGCGTACGGCAGAAATCGCGGAAGACGTCGCTTCGCGGGACCGCGCGCTCCGCCGGGCCTTCACGGCGACGTAGTAGGCTCCGCAGATCCCCGCACGCCCGTCTCGGGAGGGATCCCCCCGCATGTCGCGCCATTTCGTCGCACAGCCCCCGGCCGGCGGCCCGACCCGCGAGCCGCGATGAAGGGGCGCCTCTCCTCGATCCGGGCGCGGATCACCCTGCTGACCCTCGTGCCGCTGCTCGCGCTCGGCGGACTGTGGGTCTTCGCGACCGGGATCACCTATGGCGAGGCCGACCAGCTCCTGCGCAGCCGCACGTTCGAGCAGAAGTCGCTGCTGCCCACCCAGGGCCTCGTCGCCGCGCTGCAGAGGGAGCGGCGGCTGTCGATGTGGCGGGCCGGCGCCGGTCGCGTGACGCGCGCCGAGGACGCCGAGCTGGCCGCCCGCCGCCGCGAGACCGACCAGGTCCGCGAGAAGGTCCGCACCAGCGCGAACGACTCGGGCCTGCGCGACCTCGCCGCGTCCCGGCCCGCGCTGCTCTCCCACATCGACGCGCTGGTGCGCGGCCTCGGCGCCCTCGGCGCCATCCGCCGCGACCTGGACACCGGACGCGCCGTGCGCGCCGACGTCCTGCGCGAGTACGACGGGATGATCGACGCCGCGTTCGGCGTGTACTCCTCGGTCGTCGCCCCGGACGGCCGCATCACCAGCGACGCCCGCGCCCTCACCGCCATCGGCCGCGCCCACGAGTACGTGGCCCGCGAGGACGCCCTGCTCACCGGCGCGCTCGCCGCCGGGCGCCTGACGGGCGCCGAACGCGCCGACTTCGCGCAGCTCGTCGGCGCGCAGCGGTACACCTACCTCGACGCCGTCCCGAACCTGCCGGGGCCCGACCGCGCCCGCTACGGACGGCTCGTCGCCGGCCCCGAGTTCGCGCGGCTGCGGCTGTGGGAGGACGAGATCGTGCGCGGCGCGCGGACCGTCCAGCCCGCCGGCGGGCGCAAGGCCGCGCGGACCCCGGCGGCGCGCGAGCCGCTGACGGTCCGGCAGTGGTGGTCCACCGCCGACGCGGTCGAGCACGGCCTCTACGAGTTCGAGAACGCGACGCTGTCGGGCGTGACCAAGCGCGCGACCGACATCGCGGTCGGCGCGTTCGCGCGCCTCGCCATCGCGGGCGGGCTCGGCCTGCTCGCGGTGATCGCGTCCGCGCTGCTGGCCTACCGGGTCGGACGGCGCCTGCTGCGCGAGTGCCGGACGCTCGCCGACGCCGTCGTCGACTTCGCCCACCGCAAGCTGCCCGATCTGTCGGCGCGCGTCCGGTCCGGGGAGACCGTGGACCCCGAGGACGTCGACCTGTCGACGCCCGACTTCACGATCACCGAGATCGAGCGGATCGCGGCGGCGTTCGTCGTCACCCGCGACGCGGTGCTGCTCGCCGCCGCGGGCGAGATCGCGGCGCGGCGCGGGATCAGCGAGGTGTTCGTCAACCTCGCCCGCCGCAACCAGTCGCTGCTGCACCACCAGCTCAGCCTGCTCGACCGCATGGAGCACCGCACCGAGGACCCCGCCGAGCTGGCCGACCTGTTCCGGCTCGACCACCTCGCCACCCGGATGCGGCGGCACGCCGAGGGCCTGGTCATCCTCGCGGGCAAGACGGCGGGCCGCGGCTGGCGGCATCCCGTCCCGCTGGTGGACGTCGTGCGCGGCGCCGTCGCCGAGGTCGAGGACTACCCGCGCGTCCGGGTGCGCCCGCTGCCGCGCGTCGCGCTGCTCGGGACGGCCGTCGCCGACGTCGTCCACCTGCTCGCCGAGGTCGTGGAGAACGCCACCGCGTTCTCGCCGCCCGGCTCGCCCGTCGTCATCGACGGGCACCGCGTCGGGCAGGGCTGCGCGATCGAGATCGAGGACCGCGGCCTCGGCATGGAGGAGGCCGCGATCGCGGCGGCCAACGCGCGGCTCGCCGACCCGCCGGAGTTCGACCCGTCCGACAGCGCCCAGCTCGGCCTGTTCGTCGTCGCGCGGCTCGCGCGGCGGCACGGGATCCGGGTGACGCTGCGGGCGTCGGCGTACGGGGGCGTCACGGCCATCGCCCTCATCCCCGGCGAACTGCTCGTGGCGGTGCCCGAGCCCGAGCCCGCCGCGCGGCGGTCCGGGCCGCTGGCGCTCACGCCCGGCCCGGCGATGGCGGTCGCGGCCGAACGGGCGGAGAAGGGCGTCGTGCGGCTCGTCGCCGAGCCCGTCGCGGACGAGCCCGAACCCGAGCCCGAGCCCGCGCCGGTCGCCGAGCGGCCCGCCGTCCACGAGGCGACGGACGCGGGACTGCCGCGCCGCCGCCGCCAGGCCAACCTGGCGCCCGCCCTGCGCGAGCGCCTGGACGCGCAGGGCGACGCCGGGACGGGCCGCCACCGCGCGCCCGTCGCCGAGGCGCCCGTCCCGCTCGCCGCGCCCGTCGCCGACGACGCGGCACCCCCGCAGGAACCGCCGCGCTCACCCGAGGCGATGCGGTCCAAGCTGTCCGCCATGCAGCGCGGCTGGGAGCGCGGCCGGTCCGAACCCGGTCCCGCCCCCGACGAGCCGATCCACCCCGAGGAGGACGAGACCCGATGACACAAGCCCAGCAGGCCGGTCCCGAGACCGCGGGCGCCGACGACCTGAACTGGCTGCTCGACAGCCTCGTCCAGCGCGTCGCCCAGGTGCAGAACGCGGTGGTGCTGTCCAGCGACGGGCTGCGCATCGCGTCGTCCAGCGGCCTGGACCGCGCCCAGTCCGACCACGTCGCGGCGGTCGCCGCGAGCTTCCAGAGCCTCGCGCGCGGCGCCGGGGAGGCGTTCGGCGGCGGCGCGGTGCGGCAGACGATCGTGGAGATGGAGTCGGCGTTCCTGTTCGTCACGGCGGCCGGGCGCGGCGCGTGCCTGGCGGTCCTGTCCGACGCCGACGCCGACCTCGGCCTCATCGCCTACGAGATGGCGATGCTCGTCACCCGCGTCGGACGCCATCTGTCCGCCGACCCCCGCACCGCCGACCCGGACGCGTGACATGCCCGGTTCCGCCTGGTTCGATGACGACGCCGGTCCGGTGGTGCGCCCGTACGCGCTCACCGGCGGCCGGACGACGTACGACGCGGACGTCTTCGACATGGTCGCGCTGATCGTCACCCGGGACGGCGAGGACACCGAGGCGGCGGAGGTTCGTCCCGTTCCGCCCGGTGCGCCGCCGCCGATCTGGTCTCCCGATCCCGAACATGAGATGATCTTGGGCTTTTGCCGCACTCCGCTGTCGGTGGTCGAGATAGCGTCGGAACTGGAACTCCCCCTCGGGGTCGTCCGGGTCCTGCTCGGCGACCTGCTCGACCGCTCGCTGATCGAGGTCCGGCGGCCCGCGCCGGTGGCCCGCTTCCCCGGCGAGCGCGTACTCAAGGAAGTGATCGATGGAATCCGTGCGCTCTGACCCAGGCCCCCGGCAGGGCGATTCCGCGTTGACCGTGAAGATCCTGGTCGCCGGCGGCTTCGGCGTCGGCAAGACGACCCTGGTGAGCGCGGTCAGCGAGATCCGGCCGCTGCGCACCGACGAGGCGCTCACCGAGAAGAGCATCGGGATCGACGACACGTCGGCGGTCTCGCAGAAGACCACGACGACCGTCGCGATGGACTTCGGGCGCATCACGCTCCCGAACGGCCTCGTGCTGTTCGTGTTCGGCACGCCCGGCCAGGACCGCTTCTGGTTCATGTGGGACGAGCTGGCCAAGGGCGCGCTCGGCGCGGTCGTCCTCGTGGACACGCGGCGGCTCGCCGACTGCTTCCCCTCGGTGGACTACTTCGAGCGGCGCGGCGTGCCGTTCATCATCGGCGTGAACCGGTTCGACGGCGCGGGCGCGCACACGCCCGACCAGGTCCGGGACGCGCTGGACCTGCCCGCCGACATCCCCGTCATCGACTGCGACGTGCGCGACCGCGAGTCGGCCAAGCACGTCCTCATCACGCTCGTCGAGCACATCATGCGCTCCATGAGCGGTCGCCAGGCCGTGGGCCGCTGACCGTCGGCCGTCCGGCGCGGGAAGTCCCGCGCCGGACGGCTCGTCCGGCTAGGCGCGGAAGTCGGCGAAGTCGAAGCCGGGGGAGACGACGCAGCTCACCAGGACCTCTTCGGCGGTGGCGGGCCGTGCGGCCTGCCAGTGCCCGGCGGGGACGAGGCCCTGGAACGCGTGCCCGGCCGCGAGGTCGGGGCCGAGGGTGAGCGCCGTCGGCGTGCCGGGACGGTCTCCGGTGCCGCCGAGCAGCAGCGTCAGCGGGCCGCCGTGGTGCCACAGCCACAGCTCGTCGGAGCGCACGGCGTGCCATATCGACTCTTCGCCGGGGGGCAGCAGGAAGTGGATGGCGGTCGCCGCGGCGCGTTCGCCGGGGTAGCCGGACGGGGTGAAGCGGGGCGCCGTCCGCCAGGTCTCGCGGAACCAGCCGCCCTCGGGGTGGGGGAGCAGGTCAAGGGCGGCGGCGGTGGCCGGACGGTCCAGCAGGGCGCTGTGGCGTCCGTCCGGGGCGCGCCGCAGGTAGCGCAGCACGGTGCCGTCCAGGGCGGCGACGTCCACGGTGTCGGTCGGGACGGGCGCCAGGTCGACGGCGACGACCTGGCCCGAGGGGAAGGCCGCGTCGGCGGCCTCCAGGGCGGCGGCGGGCTCGTCCGGCGCCCAGACGGCGCCGGCGAGCGGGAGACGGGATGCGGCGGCGGTCCGCCAGGCTTCGAGCGTCGTCAGGAGCACGGTCCCCAGCCTAGGGGCGGCGCGTGGCCGGACCCGGCCTGACGGCCGCCGTGCCCTGTGGCGGACAAGTTACGATACATCTCGACTTCCCGGCATGGACCGGAGAGCCACAGGCCACAATCCCCGCTCCCGGAGGACAGATCATGAGCCTGGACACGCCCGCCGACCCGCTCGCCCGCGCGTCGGACGGCGATCGCGACGCCGTTCTCGTCCGGCTGCACACCGCGTTCGCCGAAGGCCGTCTGGACGAGCGCGAACTCGACGAGCGCATCGAGCGGACGCTCGCCTCCCGCACGCACGGCGAGCTGAGCGTCGTCTCGGCCGATCTGCCGGCCGCGCCCGCCGGCGCGCGGGGTTCGTCTCCGGTGGGGCGCGGCGCGCGGCTCCACCTCGCGTACAAGGGCGCGCTGAGCCGCACCGGGCGGTGGACGCTGGCGGAGCGGGCGACGGTCGTCGTCTACAAGGGCTCGGGCGTGCTGGACCTGACGTCCGCCGAGTTCGCCGGGGCGCTCACGCGGCTGCGCGTCATCGCCTACAAGTCGGGCGTGGAGCTGATCGTGCCGCCGGGCGTGCGGGTGGAGGCGGACGGCGTCGGGGTGTCGTCCGACGTGCGCGCGGCGGCCCGCGACGGCGCCCCGGTGCTGCGCGTGAAGGGGCTCGGCTACAAGGGGTCGATCACGGTGAAGGATCACGCCGCCCGCGCCTGAAGTGATATGAACCTTTCCGGCGAGTTATGGGGTGATGTTCGCTCTACAGCTCGCCTGAACCGGGTTCGGCGGGATCGGCCCGTGCGGGAGTAATGTGCCCCGGAACACAGGCCGACGGGTGGAGGAGCGGGAGTGGCAGCGAGGATCCCCCGGGACGGCTCCGCCCGGGTCGGCGCGGACGCTCCGGGATCGCGGCACGTCCGGCGCCTCCTGGCCTTCGGGGACGTCCCCGCCGACGACGACGCCCGCTCGCCCTGGCGCCGCTCCCACGACGCCTGGCAGGACGCGGGCATCAGCTGGCACGACGGCCCGGCCCTCGTGACGTCCCGCCCCGCGCCCAAGGCCCCGGCCCCGGCGCCCGAGCCCGTCGCGCGGCGCGGACGGCTCGTCACCGGCGCCGTCGCGGTCGTCGTGCTGGCGGCCGGCGGCGCGGCGTACGCGGTCGCGCGCGGCGGTCCCGAGGCCCCGCCCGTCCCGGCCGCGCGCCCGGCGGACGCCCTCTTCACCGCCGACGCGGCGCTCCCGGACGGGCTCGTCCAGGACCTGCGGGCGGTCGCGGTCGCGGGCCAGGTGATCGTCGTCGCGGGCGCCGAGACCGCCCCGGGGGCGCAGGCCGCCCGCGCCGAGTTCCTCGTCTCCCGCGACGCCGGACGGACCTGGACGCTCGCCGACGTCCGCACCCCCGACGGCGCGGAGTCCCCGCGCGGGCCCGCGCCCGCCCTGCTCGCCGGGGCGCCCGGCGCGTGGGCCGCGCTCGGCGCCGACGGCACCACCCTGTGGACGAGCCCCGACGCCCGCACCTGGACGCTGCGCGGCTCCGGGCCGGGCGGACGCGTGTCCGCCCTCGCCCGCACCGCGCAGGGCTTCGCGGCGGTCGGCACGGACGGCGCCCGCGCGGTCGTGTGGACGTCGCCCGACGGCCGGACGTGGCAGCACGCCGCGGCGCCCCCGGCGACGGCCCTCGACGCCGTCGCCGCGTCCGGGACGACGCTCGTCGCGCACGGCACGGCGGTCGCGACCGTCCGGAAGCGGGGAAAGAAGCGCCCCGTCCGCACGACCGCCGACGGCCTGTGGCGCTCCACCGACGCCGGACGGTCCTGGACGCCCGTGACCGTCCCGCAGGCCGACGGCTCCACCGGGCCGGTGCGCGGGCTGACGGCGGGGCCGGGCGGGTTCTACGCCGTCCGCGACGCCCGCCGCGCGACCGGATCGAAGAAGCACCGCAGGACGGTCGCCGACGGCGTCGTGTTCGCCGCCCCCGACGGCGCCCGCTGGGCCCCGGCCGGACGGCTCGGCGTGGACGGCCTGGAACGCGTCGAGCGCTTCGGCGGCGCGGCGGGCGGGCTCGCGGCCGTCGTCCGCGCCAAGGGCGTGCTCACCGCGCTGCGCAGCACCGACGGACGCACCTGGAGCCCGTCCGCCGTCCCCGGGACCGCTCCGGCCGTCGCGGGCCTCGGCGTGACGGCGGGCGGCGTGCCCGTCCTCGCCGGACGCGCCGCCGACGAC
The DNA here is from genome assembly GCF_002911665.1 of Actinomadura rubteroloni. Classification (NCBI taxonomy): domain Bacteria; kingdom Bacillati; phylum Actinomycetota; class Actinomycetes; order Streptosporangiales; family Thermomonosporaceae; genus Actinomadura; species Actinomadura rubteroloni. The sequence goes on along the minus strand of NZ_MTBP01000002.1, from coordinate 1,143,411 downwards.
CCCTACCTCGCGGTCGGCGCCCCGGTGGACCTGCGGGCCGTGCCGGGCGCGATCGGGGTCCGCCGGGACGTGGCCGCGCTCGCCGCCGCCCCCGGCCGCGTCGTCGCGGTCGGCGGGACGAACGGCGCGGCGGCGCTGTGGACGTCGGCCGACGGCGTCCGCTGGACCCGCGCGTGGACCGGCGCGGCGCGGCCGGACGCGGCGGCGACCGAGCTGACCGCCGTCGTGCACGGCCCCGCCGGATGGCTGGTCGCGGGCCGCGATGACGCCCGTCCCACCGACTCGGTCCTGCTGACGTCCGGGGACGCGGCCGCGTGGCGCACCAAGACGGCCACCGACGCGCGCGTCGCGGCCGTCGCGTACGGCCCGGCGGGCTATGTGGCCGTCGGCACCGGGTACGGCACGGCCGCCGCGTGGCGCACGGCCGATCTCGTGAGCTGGAAGGGCGGCGTAGCGCCCAAGGGCACGGCGAAGGGCACGTGGCTGGCCGGGGTCGCGGCGACCGCGTCCGGCTACGTCGCGGTCGGCGGCCGGCGCACGGCGGGCCGGGACGCGCCGCTGCTGTGGACGTCCCCCGACGGCCTGACCTGGACCGAGGGCACCCCGCCGCCGCTTCCGCCGGGCCTGGTCACCGGGTCGTTCGCGCAGGTCGTCGCGGCGGGCGACAGGCTGGTGGCGGTGGGCCGGGGCGCGACGGCGGCCGGTCCGGCCGGGTTCGTCGCGACCTCGGCGGACGGCGGCGCCCACTGGACGGCCGAGATCCGCCCCGAGCCGGGCGCCACGGCCGCGGTGACCCCGCACGGCTTCGCGCTCGCCGGGACCTCCGGCGGACGGCTCACGGTGCTCGTGTCGCGGGACGGCACGGCCTGGCGACGGGTCGCGGCGAAGGGCGAAGGGACGGTCACCGCGCTGACGGTCGTCGGCCGCGACCTGGTCGCCGTCGGGAGCGCGGCGGGCCACCGGGGGGACGTGCCCTTCCTGTGGCGCGCGCCGCTCCCGTCCCGCTAGCCGTTACAGCGGCAGCCGCATCCCTTCGGGCAGGAACAACCGCTGGCGTGTCCGCAACTGCATGCACCTTTGCTCATGAGTGGGAAATTAGCCCCGGTTTGTCCGAAGCGTCTATGACTGCCGCGGTAAGGCGGCCCTCACTCACCGAGGTCGATCCGGACGAGTGAGGGATCCCGCTCCCCGTCGCTCTCGGCGAACTCCGCCACGCGGTGGACGACGTCCGCGCCGGTCACGCGCCGGACGAGCGCCGGGCTGACGAGAATGTGGTCGAGCTGGCGCGCGATGCCCCCGCCCACCGAGGTGTACCGCCGCTTCAGCGGAATCCGGGCGGCCGTGTCGGTCAGCCCCCCCTCGCGGACGAGCGTCCGCACCGCGCCGCCCGACGACGGCTCGTTGAGGTCCCCGGTGACGATCACGGCCGCGTCGGAGTCCGCGCGCCGCACCGACCGGACGAACCCCGCGATGACCTTGGCCTGCGCGTCCCGCCGCCACGCCGACGGCCGCGCGGGCGGCTGGCGGCGCCCGTACCAGGGCTGGTCGTCGGACGTCGTCGGGTACCACTGCGTCGTCACCACGATGATCTGCCGCCCGCGCCAGGTCATCTCCCCGGCGAGCGGCTTGCGGGTGCCGTTCCACGCCGGGTCGGCGGGGTCGACGCGGCCCGGGCTGCGCGACAGCCGCACGCCCTTCCCGGCCGCGACGACCCGGACGGGCGTGCGCGGCAGCTCGCCGGGCCCGTCCCCGAGCGTCCCGGCGGACGGCCCGGCCGGACGGTCGGTGAACGCGAGCCCCCGGTCCGTCCGGAACAGGAACCCGAGGCGCGCGTTCTCGCCGGGCCGCCCGCCGTCGGCGTTGTCGCGCGGATCGACCGACCGCCAGTCGTAGGCGGGCCCGCCGAGCGCGCTGATCGCGTTGATCAGCTCGGCGACGGACTGGTCGGCGGCGGTCGTGCCGTCGTCGTCGGGGCCGGTGTTGTCCTGGAGGCCCGAGACGGTGATGAGGTCGGGCGCGTTCAGGCCGTGGACGATGTCGGCGGCGAGCGCGACGAGCCGGTCGGCGGGGGTGTCGGGGTTGACGCCGTCCAGCGCGAGCGTCGCGACCGCCAGCTCCCCGGCGCGCTGGACGCGGGTCGTCTCGCGGGACGGCTCGGCGGCCACGCGCGGCGGCGTCGCGGTGAGCAGCAGCGTGTAGTCGCCGAAGCCGTAGTCCAGGACGCCGTCGGACGCGCCGGGCAGCCGGTCCCCGACGTCCAGCGAGGGCAGCGGGGCGAGCGCGTCGTCCAGGACGATCCGGGCGGGGGAGGGGCCGGTCTCGCTGCGCACGCCGCCGCGCGCCGTCCGGCCCGGGACGCCCCGGCCGTTCGCGGGCAGCACCGGCACCTCGCCGCCGCGCGACGGGCCGACCGCGACCGCGTCCTTGATGCGGACCCGCATCCCTTCCAGCGCCTCGTAGAAGTCCAGGGCGTCGCGGCGCGGGTCGAGCCGCGCCGTTCCCTCGGCGGCGCGGGCCGGGCCCCGGTAGAGCGCGGCGGGCGGCCGACGGCCGCCGGGACCGACGACGACCGGCGGCGGCAGCGGCACGCCGTGCCGCTCCACCGTGACGGCCGCCGCCTCGATCTGGGTCCGCGACAGGTTCGCCGACGCCGGGCCGCCCGGACGGTACTCGCCGGCCCGCCCGGTCACCCGCACCGCGTCGCCGACGGTCGCGCGCGGCGGGGTGACGGTGTGGACGAACACGCCCTCGGACGTCGCCTCGCTGCGGTCCGGGTGCTCGTCCTGCATCCAGAAGCCGTTCGGCACGACGGCCGTCACGACGCCCGGCACGGCCTGGACCGTCCGGCCGTCCAGCGGCGACACCGCCCGGCCGCCCTGGACGTCGTGGATCCGGACCTGCGGGGCCGCCGCGTCGGCGGGCCCGCCCGGCACGAGCGCCGCGGGCAGCCCCGCGACGAGAGCCGCCGCCACCAGCCGCCGTCCGCGTGGACGCTCCACCCCGCCTCCATGATCACTTCGTAGGGGCGTCCATTCCAGCACGGACGCCGCCGCCCCGCATCGCGCGCGGCGCAGGGAAAACCGGCGCGCGCGCTCAGCGGCGCAACATTCCGGCTAATCCTCGGCGCGCAGCGCGGCCTTCGGGCAGGACCGGACGGCGTGCCGCACCCGGTCGGCGTCCGCCGCCGGGACCTCGGGCCGCAGGATCACCAGCTCGTCGTTCTCGTCCAGATCGAAGACGTCCGGCGCGATGCCCGCGCAGACGCCGTTCGCCTCGCACGCCAGTGGATCGACGCTCACCCGCACCGGCCGGCCTCCCCTCGCTCGGGACGTGCCACGCAGGATAAGGGGGGCGCAGGCGAAAGCGGGACGAACCGGGTCGGCTAGAGTTCCCGTCCGGAGGTCCGATGACTGAGAGCACCGCGTCCGCGCCCCCGGCCGCCGAGATTCCCGCCGATCTGCTGCGCGCGGCGCGGGCGGCCAAGGGGTTCATGCCCGACGACGAGGGCCGCGCCCTGCACGCCGCCGCGCTGGAGTACGGCGCGCGCGTCGCCGGGCCGCTGCTGGAGGTCGGCAGCTACTGCGGCAAGTCGGCGATCTACCTCGGCGCGGCGGCGCGGGTGCTCGGCTCCACCGTCGTCACCGTGGACCACCACCACGGCTCGGAGGAGAACCAGGCGGGCTGGGAGCACCACGACCCGTCCCTGGTGGACCCGCTGACGGGCCGGATGGACACCCTCCCGACCTTCCGCCGGACGATCGGCAACGCCGGGCTGGAGGACGAGGTCGTCGCGATCGTCGGCGCGTCCGCGACCGTCGCGCGGTTCTGGCGCACGCCGCTCGCGCTGCTGTTCATCGACGGCGGCCACGCCGAGGAGTGGGCGCAGGGCGACTACACCGCCTGGGCGCCGCACGTCGCGGTCGGCGGCGCCCTCGCGATCCACGACGTGTTCCCCGACCCGGCCGACGGCGGGCAGGCGCCCTTCCACGTCTACGAGCGGGCGCTGGCCGGCGGGGCGTTCGAGGAACGCCGCGTCCAAGGATCCCTGCGGATCCTGGAGCGGGTCTCCACCGCCGACGTCCGCTAGCGGCGGACGGGGGCCAACGCGCAGCCGCAGGCGTCGGGGTCGGCGGGGGCGGACGGGCCGAGCCGCCGTCCCGCGATCTCCTTGAACAGCCGCGCGCCCGGCGAGGCGTCGGCGAGGACGTCGGCCGCCAGGATCACCGCCGCCGCCGTGTACGTGGAGCGGTCCCCGGGGAAGTGCCGCTGGTTGGCGAACTGCCAGCCCGTCCAGTACGAGCCGTCCTCGTGCCGCAGGTGCTGGATCTCGGTGAACAGCCGCAGCGCCCGGTCGCGGTCGCCCGCCGCGTCCAAAGCCATCACCAGCTCGCAGCTCTCCGCCGCCGTCACCCACGGCTGGTCGGACACGCAGCGGCAGCCGAGGCCCGGCACGACGAAGGTGTCCCAGCCGTCGGCGAGCCGCGCGCGGGCGTCGGGGCCGCGCACCGGGCCGCCGAGCACCGGGTAGTACCAGTCCATCGACCAGCGGCTCTTGTCGGAGAACGCCTCCGGGTGGGCCGCGACGACGTGCCCGAGCTGGTCGGCGGCCAGCTCCCACTCCGGCCGGGGCTCGCCGAGCCGCTCGCCGAGCGCGACCGCGCAGCGCAGCGACTGGTAGATCGACGAGCAGCCGGTCAGCAGCGCCTCGTCGGCCGCGACGCCGTTCTCGTGCCGGATCCACAGGATCTCGCCGCGCCGGGTCTGGAGTTCCAGCGTGTACTCGACCGCCCGCCGGACGGTCGGCCACATCGCCTTGGCGAACTCCTCGTCGCCCGTCATCTCCAGCTCGTGCCACGTCCCGACCGCGACGTAGGCGGCCTGGTTGGACTCGCCGCCCGGCTCGGTGACCTCGCCCAGCACCCACTTGGCGGGCCAGGACCCGTCCGGGCGCTGGACGCTCGCCAGCCACGTGTAGGCGCGGCGGGCGGGCTCGTGCAGCCCCGCCACCGTCAGCGCCATCGCGGCCTCGACGTGGTTCCAGGCGTCCACGTGCCCCGCGATGCCCCCGGTGGGGGTGAACCACGGGATCGCGCCGGACGGCTCCTGCTGGGCGACGATGCTGCGCGCCGTCGCGACGACGTCGTCGGCGGTCAGCACTCCGGGGACGGACGGCGGCGTGGACGCGGCCTCAGACCGCATCCGCGATCTCCCTGTCCGCCTCGGCGGGACGCTCGGGGTTCGCCGGCTTGGTGAAGTACACGACGACGCTCTTGCCGATCACCGGGTTCAGGGCGCGCTCGGCGAGGCGGGTCGCCAGCGGGCGCTTCATGATGTCCCAGACGAGCACCTGGTGGTAGGCCTTCGCCAGCGGGTGCCCGTCGTTGTTCACGCCGACCGCGCACTTGATCCACCAGTAGGGCGCGTGCAGGCCGTGGGCGTGGTGGTGCCCCCCGACCCGGAACCCGAGGGACTTCAGCTTGGCCTCCAGCTCCGCCCGCGTGTAGATGCGGACGTGCCCGCCGGGGGCGGTGTGGTAGTCCTCCGACAGCGCCCAGCACAGCCGCTCGGGCAGCCAGCTCGGCACCGTCACCGCGAGGCGCCCGCCCGGCTTGAGGACGCGCAGCAGCTCGCGCATCGCCCGCATGTCGTCGGGGATGTGCTCCAGCACCTCGGACGCGATGATCTTGTCGAAGTGGTCGTCGGGGAACGGCAGGTCCAGGGCGTCGCCCTGGACGGTCGTCGCGGCGGCCCCGGCGGGCACCTCGCCCTCCAGCCGCATCGCGCCGAACATCTTCTCGACGCCGTCCAGCTCCCCGGGGTCGAGGTCGAAGGCGACCACGTCGGCACCCCTGCGGTACAGCTCGAACGCGTGCCGTCCGGCGCCGCAGCCCATGTCCAGGACGCGTTCGCCGGGTGCCACGCGGAACCGCTGGAAATCCACGGTCAGCAGGGTCGTGCTCCTTCCGTACGGGGGCCGCCGGGGCGGCCCCTCCATCTCAACGCGCGGACGTGCGCCCGGCCGCGGCCCGCCGCAGGTAGTCCCGCCGCTCGATCGCGGCGCGGTAGTGGTCGACGGTGGCCTGCGCCACGGCGCGCCAGGCGTAGCGTTCCAGGACGCGCTCCAGGCCCGCCGCGCCGACCCGCTCCCGCTCGGCGGGGGAGTCGTGCAGCCGCAGCAGGACCGCCGCCAGCTCCTCGACGTCGCCGGGCTCGACCAGCGGCGCCGCGTCGCCGACGACCTCGGGCAGCGCGCCCGCCCGGCTCGCGACCAGCGGAGTCCCGGACGCCATGTGCTCGACGGCGGGGAGCGAGAAGCCCTCGTACCGGGAGGGGACCACCGCGATCTCCGCGGAGGCGAGCAGCTCGCCCAGCTCATCGTCGCTGATGCCGCTCACGAACCGTACCCGATCGCCGAGGGCCAGCTCGCGGACGAGGCGCTCGGTCGGGCCGTCCTCGCGGGGCCGGCTGACGACGACGAGATGAACGTCACGCTCGGTGGCGACCTTGGCGACGGCGCGCAGCAGGACGTCCACGCCCTTGATCGGGGCGTCGGCGCTCGCCATCGCCACGATCCGGCCCGGGACGCGCTCGCCGCGCGGATGGAAGACGGACGTGTCCACGCCGAGCGGAAGGATTTCGATGTCGGACGGGTCCACGCGGAAGTCGCGGACGATGTCGAACTTGGACGAGCCGGACACCGTCAGCACCGGGCCGACGCGCCGCGCGACCCGCGCCTGCATCCCGACGAAGCTGTAGAAGCGGCGCTTGCCGAACCGGGCGAGGCCGTTCTCTGCGGCCTCCAGCTCGATGCGCCGGTCCACGCTGATCGGGTGGTGGATGCTCGTGACCATCGGCAGGCCGGTCCGGGGGATGGCGAGGTTGCCCCAGCCGAGGACCTGGTTGTCGTGGACGACGTCGAAGTCGCGCCGCCGCCGGCGCAGCTCGCGCAGCACGCGGAGGCTGAACGTCAGCGGCTCGGGGAAGCCGCCCGACTTCATGTGGGCGAACTCCAGGACGTCGATCCAGTCGCGGAACTCCTCGCGCGCCGGGGTCCGGAACGGGTCGTCGTCGCGGTAGAGGTCCAGCGACGGGACCTTCGTCAGGGTGATCTCGTCGCGGTCGAGGTCCGGGTACGGCTGCCCGGAGAACACCTCGACGCGGTGCCCGAGATCGACCAGTTCGCGGCTCAGGTGCCGCACGTACACGCCCTGGCCGCCGCAGTGCGGCTTGCTCCGGTAGGAGAGCAGGGCCACGCGCAGTGGACGATCCGACGGCTCAACTGCCTCAGCCACGCAAGCCCCTTGTCACGAGTCACTCCCGTCCGTCGCGTGGCCGCCCTGCGCGTCCGCACCGGAGTCCCCGCGAGTGGATGTCGAAATCAGACCTTACGGTACCCGGCGACCCCGTATTGGGCAGGGTGTCTAAGAGTGTTTGGAAGGCCGGACGCAACCCGGGCGGCCCGGGAGACCGGAATCAGTCGCTTTCCGTCAACTACGTTAGTTCCGAGTACGGGACGAACGTCACATCGTCCGATTCACGCGTACGCGACGGGGAACGTCCGGATGCCGTTGACCCACGCCGAGCGCAGCCGTTCGGGGCGTCCGGCGGCGCGGATGCCGGGCATGCGGTCGGCGACGGCCTCGAAGATCAGCGCGACCTCCAGCCGGGCGAGGTGGGCGCCCAGGCAGTAGTGGGCGCCGGTGCCGCCGAAGGCCAGGTGGGGGTTCGGGTCGCGCGTGATGTCGAACGTTTCGGGAGCCTCGAAGACGTCCTCGTCGAAGTTCGCGGAGCTGTAGTAGAGCGCGAGGCGGTCGCCCGCGCGGATCGGGACGCCGCCCAGCTCGGTGTCCTCGGTGGCCGTCCGCTGGAAGGCGGTGACGGGCGTGGCCCAGCGGATGATCTCGTCGGCCGTCGTGGCGGGGCGCTCGGCCTTGAACAGCTCCCACTGGTCCGGGTTCTCCAGGAAGGCGATCATGCCGTGGGTGATCGCGTTGCGGGTCGTCTCGTTGCCCGCGACGGCCAGCAGGATCATGAAGTAGCCGAACTCGTCGTCGGTGAGGCCGCGTCCGTCCACGTCCGCCTGGACGAGCCGGGTCACGATGTCGTGCGCCGGGCAGGCCCGCCGCCGCTCGGCCAGGCCCATCGCGTAGCCGACCAGCTCGGCGGCGGGCACGGCCGGGTCCTCCTCGCCGAGCATCCGGTCGGACCAGTCGCGCAGCCGTCCCCGGTCGTCCTGCGGGACGCCGAGCAGGTCGGCGATCGCCTGGAGCGGCAGCTCGGCGGCCACCTCGGAGACGAAGTCGCCGCCGCTTTTCGCCCGCGCGGCATCGACGATCCGGTCGGCGCGCTCGGCCAGGGCGCCGCGCAGCCCGTCGATGACGCGGGGCGTGAAGCCGCGCGCGACGATCCGGCGCAGCTTGGTGTGCTTGGGCGGATCGAGGTTCAGCAGCAGGGCCTCGCGCTGGAGCGCCAGCTCGTCGGGGTCGACGCCGTTGAACCGGACGACGACGCCGTTGGCGTTCGCGGAGAACAACTCGTGGTCGCGGCTGATCGCGCGGATATGGGCGTGCTTGCTGACGACCCAGAAGCCGTCGTCGTCGAAGCCGGTCGTGCCGCGCGGCTGAGGGTTCCACCAGGGACGTCCGGACGCGCGCAGCGCCGCGAACTCGGCGAGCGGGACCCGTTCGGCCAGCAGGTCGGCGGCGGCGAAGTCGAAGTCGCGCGGGATGTCGGCGGACTCGGTCATGGACGACTCCCTCCCGGAATGAGACGCGAGTCTAGTCGGTGGTTTCGCCGTGGATCCACCCCTTCGTCCCGTGCGGGACAGATCCGGCGAACCGGGCGGACGGGCGCTACTGTTCGGCGGAGGCGGCAGGGGAGGAACGGGTGCGGCAGGCCGGACGGGCGGGGATCGTCGGGCTGCTCGTCGCCGCCCTCTCGGCGGCCATGTGGCTCGCCCGGCCGTGGGAGCCGCCCGTCTCGCGCGGCGACGCGCCGCAGGCCGGACGGTTCGCCGACCCGGCCGCGCCGTTCGCCGGATCGGCCGCCGCCCGGTACGCCGACGGCGAGTTCGGGCTCGTCACGCCCCGCGCGCGGCCGATGGCCGGGTTCACGCGGGAGGAACTGGACCTCGCGTACTGGCACGTCCGGCGGATGCTGTCGGCGGCGAGCCTCGACCCGCGCACCGTCTACCGGGGCGACTCCGGGCCGCTCGCCGGGCTGCTGGAACCCGCGCAGCGGCCGGAACTGACCGGCGGACGCGGCCGGACGTGGATCACCGCGTTCGTCGCGGGCACCGCCGTGCCCGTCACCGGGACCGTCAAGGTCCGCGGGACGATCACCGCGCGGCGGGCCGGGCCGTCGGTCGTGCGGGTGCGGGCCGACCACCGGTACGTCTACGCCGTCCGGCCGCCGTACGACGCCGGGGCCGTGCGGCGCGTCGCCGTCCGGCGCGTCACCGTGATCACGATCCGGCGCGTGGGACCGGCCGTCACGCTACGGCTGGAGCGGTCGGGGTTCACGGCCACGGGCGCGCGGTGCGCCGGGGCGCGGCTGCGTCCCGACTTCGGCCCGGCGGACGGCCGCCGCGCGGCGCGGTGCCGGGCGGCGGCCTGAGCCGGCGTCAGTCGCTGACGTGCGGGTCCCGGGGCTCGGCGTCGCGCGCCATGTCCAGGGCCTGGCTCTCCTCGGCCTGCTCCAGCGGCTCGCCCGGCGGATCGTCCTGGACGGCCGCGCGGTCGGTGTCCTCGTCGGTGTAGTTCAGCGCCTTCTCCTCGGGCCCGGCGCCGAGCGCCCCGCCGGGCAGCTCGTCGGCGAGGACCTGCCCGTCGGCGGACGCGTCGGGCTGGATCCGGCCCGGCGGCTGCTCGGTGTCCGACGCCCACGCGTCGTCCCCGGGGGCGGCGGTGTCCAGGGCCGGGTCGGGTTCCTCCTGCCAGAACCGCTGGTCGAGGGTCTCGCCGCTCTGCTGCTCGCCCGCGGTCGCGCCGAAGCGCTCGGCGGTGGACCAGCGGTCGGGGACGGTGATCCCCTGGTCGAGCGGGTCGTCGTCGGGCGTGCCGTCCAGTGTGAGGCCGGGGTCGAGGATCCCGTCGTTCACGAAGTCGGGATCGTCGTTCTGTCGTGCCATGTCTCCGTGCCCTCCCTTCGCATCTGCCCTCTCCCTCGCCGCTGGGCGGCGGCGCAAACTTCGCGGGGCGCGGGGGGCGGGGAATTCGCGTCCCGGAAAGGGCGGACGGACGCGCGGACGGGGCCCGTCCGCGCGTCACCGATCGCTCACCGTCGCGAAGCGGTCGCCGACCCGGGAAATCCCCCAGGTTGCGCAAAAGCGGAGGGAGGTGCGGGTCCGTGCCCGTTCAGTTCTGCCCCGAACCATTGCACACCGGACATGGCGCCTCGACGGGCGTGCCCTCTTCCGTTTCGGCGCGTATTCCCGTTCCTCCGCAGTCCGCGCATTCCTCCGGCTTGCTGTGCTTTCCCATGACGCCGCTCCTCTCCGAAAAGTCGTGGACACAGTAAATGCTTTCGGGCCGACGCGACAAGACCCCGCCACCTGGGGTCGTCCCGCACCGGGACGGTCCAAGCCGGACGCCCGTGCGACGCCATGTCGGATTAAGCGCGCATGCGCTCTGGAGGTGGTAAATATCGTGTTCTTTTATCTTGTATTCGCGGCCCGGGGCCGGGCGCCGCCGCCGGGGCGCGGGCGCGTCGGCGGCGGTCTTCACCCGGCCCGGACCGGGTACTCAGCTCTCGTACTCACGACAAACCGGGTTATTTTGCGTACTCATCCCTGCGTCCGGGTGCTCTGCCGCCGGACGCGCGGTCCGGCGAGGGTGTCACCGGCGGCATCGAACACGGCGGATTGAACACGGCGGCACCGAGCACGAGGAGAACGACCCATGAGCCCGACCCCGAGAGGCCGAGCATGAGAGCCCGCATCACCGCGGCGGCGGCGCACCTGCCCGCGGCCACGCTGACCAGCGCCGAGGTGGAGGCCCGCGTCGCGGCGGCGAGCGGCGGGTTCCGGCCGCTGCCGACGATCGTGGAGCGGATGACCGGGATCCGGTCCCGGCACGTCCTCGGGCCCGGCGAGCAGGCGTCCGACCTCGCGGTCGCCGCCGCCCGCACGGCCCTCGCCGACCGCGGGCTCACCCCGGACGCGCTGGACCTGCTCGTCTTCGGGTCGGCGTCGCAGGACCTCATCGAACCGGCGACCGCGCACATCGTCGCGGCCAAACTCGGCGCGTCCTGCCCGGTCTTCGACGTCAAGAACGCCTGCAACAGCCTCCTCAACGGCGTCCAGACGGCGGAAGCGCTGATCCGCACGGGCCAGGCCGAGCGGGCGCTCGTCTGCACGGGCGAGTCCCCGTCGCGGGCGATCCGGTGGAACGTCGCCGACCGGGCCGCGTTCGTGGACGCCTTCGCCGGCTACACGCTGTCGGACGGCGGCGCGGCCGTGCTGCTGGAGGCCGCCCCCGACGGCGGGATCTTCTACCGGGACTTCGCCGCCGTCTCGTCCGCGTGGCGTGTCGGAACGCTCCCGGGCGGCGGGTCCATGCATCCGCGCGACCCCGAGTTCACCTACTTCAGCGGCGACGGCCGGCGGCTGAAGGACGTCTTCGTCGCCGCCGGGCCGGAGATCTTCCGGACGGCGCTGGAGAAGACCGGCCTGACCTGGGACGACTTCGCGATCGTGGCCGTCCACCAGGTGACGATGCCCTACCTGGAACTGCTGCGGGCGATGCTGGAGATCCCGGCGGGCAAGCTCGTCGTCACGCTGCCCGAGCACGGGAACCTGGCGTCGGCGAGCCTGCCGTTCCAGCTCGCGACCGCGCTGCGGACGGGCCGCTGCCGTCCCGGCGACCGGGTCGCGCTGCTCGGGCTGGCGGGCGGCGTCAGCCTCGGCGTGCTGTTCGCGGAGCTGTGATGCGGCTCTGGACGGTCGTCCCGGCCTACGACGAGGAACGGTCCATCGGCGCGACGCTGGCGCGGCTCGCCGAGCAGACCGACCCGGACTTCACCGTGCTGGTGGTGGACAACGGCAGCCGGGACGGGACGGCCGCCGTCGTCCGCGCGTTCGCCGCCGCGCACCCGAAGCTGGACCTGCGGCTCGTCGGTGAGGCCGAGAAGGGGACGGGCTCGGCCGCCGACACCGGGATGCGGCACGCGATCCGCTCCGGCGCGACCCATCTGGCCCGCACCGACGCCGACTGCCTGCCCGCGGCGGACTGGGTCGCGGCGGTCAAGCGCGCGTTCGACGACGGGCTGGAGATGGTGAGCGGCCCGCTGCGCCCGCGCACCGACGAGTTCCCGCTGCGGCTGTGGGAGCGGCGGCTGCTGCCCGCCGTGATCGGCGTCGCCGCGCTGTTCGGACGGCTGCGGCCCGGCAACCGCGACCCGCTCGCGCTCGGCCCGTACGTGATGATGCCCGGCTGCAACATGGCGATCACGGCCGCGCTGTACGAGCTGTCGGGCGGGTTCCCGCGCACGCGGATCGAGGACGTCCACGAGGACCGGGCGCTCGTCAACCGCGTCCGGCGGCTGACCTCGGCGTACGGGCTGCGGCCCGACGTGGTCGTGCACGGGTCGGTGCGGCGGCTGCGGGCGTTCGGGCTCGTCCGGACGCTCGGCTGGTACGCCGACCACCGCTACCGGCCCGACGTCGTGGACGTCCGGTGAACTGGGAGCGGCGGCTGTACCTGGCCGCGCATCCGGTGGCGTACCCGTTCCTGCGCGGGCTGGCCAAGGCCGGGCCGGTCGTGCGCGTGCCCGGCGTCGGCGTGGTGGTGAACGACGCGGCGGCGGCGCGGGACGTCCTCATGAACGGAACCGTGTTCCGGAAGGACGGGCCCGGCTCGCCGGGGGACCTGTGGACGCCGGTGCTCGGGCCGTCCGTCCTGCTCAACATGGAGGGGGAGGCGCATCGCGCGCTGCGCGCCCGGCTGACGGGGCTGTTCACGCCCGCGTCCACGGCCGCGTTGTGCGGGCGCGTGCTGGCCGGGCCGCTCGCCGACCTCGCCGCCCGCCTCGACCGGGGCGCGGCGGTGGACCTGGTGGACGTCGCCAAGACCGTCGCGGGCGCCGTGATCGCCACCGTCATCGGGCTGCCGGACGTCGACCACCGGCGGCTGTTCGCCGACGGCGAGCGGATCGTCGCGATGGTCTCGCTCCGCACCCGGACGCTGTCCCCGGCGCAGGTCGCCCGCGCCCGCGCCGTCCTGGACCCGCTCGGCGACGCCGCCGCCGCGTCCTACGCCGCCGGGGACGACCGGACGGTCATGGGCCGCATGCGCGCGCTCGGCCTCTCGGCGGACGAGGCGCGCGGCGCGGCCGGGGCGTTCTTCCTCACCGGCACCGAGACGGTCGCGACGCTGCTGCCGCGCCTGTTCGCCCTGCTGCACGACACCGGGACGCTTGCGGCCGTCGCCCGCGACCGGGACCTGCTGGACCCGGCGATCGACGAGGCGATGCGCGTCACGACGCCGACGCCGGTGATGCTCCGCAGCGTCGCCCGTCCGGCGAAGATCGGCAAAGTGGCGGTCAAGCCCGGCGACCGCGTGCTCATCGCGACCCACAACTGCTGCCGCGCGTACGGCCCGTTCGACCTGGACCGTCCGCACCCGCCGGAGCTGCGGCGGCTCTGGTTCGGCGCCGGGCCGCACTTCTGCCTCGGCTACCCGCTCGCGCAGGCCGAGATCCGAGCCGTCGCCGGAACGCTGCTGGACGCCGCGCCCCTCACTGTCACCGCCCGCACCGCCGCCCGCAACGTCCTGATCCCCGCCTACCGCCACCTGCTCGTACAGCCCGCTCGGGAGGCGTCGTGACGCTGGTTCGTCGGTTGCTCGATCAGGCCGCTGCGACGCCGGACGCCGTGGCGCTCGTCGCGGCGGACGGGGCGCCGCTGAGTTTCGGGGAGCTGCGGCGGCGGGTGCTCGCCGTCCGGCACGGGCTGCTCGCGGCGGGGCTGCGCGACGGCGACCGGATGCTGTTCTCGGTGCGGCCGTCGCCGGAGTCTCTGGTGCTGGCGCTCGGCGTCGTCGCGGCGGGCGGCGTGGTCGTGTTCGCCGACCCGGGGGCCGGGCCCGAGATGTTCGCGGCGCGGCTGCGGCTGGCGCGTCCGCGCTGGTCGGCGGCCGAGTCGCTGCTGTACGCCGGGACGCGGCTGGCGCCCGTCCGTGCGTGGGCGCGGCGGCGCGGGCTGCTGCTGCCGAACCTCGCCGACCTCGGGATTCCGCATCACGTCCGGGCCGGACGATGGTTGCCGGGCGTGCCGCGCGGTGCGCTGTCGCTCGCGGCGCTGGAGCGCGGGCCGTCGCCCGAGCCCGGAGCGGACGGCGATCCGGACGCCCCCGCCGCCGTGATCTTCACGTCGGGCACGACCGAGCACCCGCGCGCGGTCGTCCACACGCAGGGCTCGCTGGCCGCCGCGCTCGACCTGTTCCGGGCGCGGCTGCCGCTCGGGCCGGGCGACGTCGTCCACACCGACCAGCTCATGCTGGGCCTGCCCGCGCTGATCGCGGGGGCGCGCTGGTCGCTGCCGCCGCTCGGCGGGTCCCCGGAGCGGTTCGCGCGGGACCTGGCCGCGCGCGGCGCGACGCACACGTTCTGCGTGCCGGTCCATCTCGCGGAGATCCTGGACGTCGCGCCCCGGCTGCCGGACTCGCTCCGGTACGTCCTGCTGGGCGCGGCGCCCGCCCCGGCCGCGATCCTGCGCCGCGCCGTCGCCGCCGCGCCCGCCGCCGAGGTGCTGTCGGTGTACGCGATGACGGAGATCCTGCCGGTGGCGCTCGCGACGGCCGCCGAGAAACTGGCGCACACGGCGTCCGGCGCGGACGGCGACCTGGTCGGCACGCCGCTCGCGGACGCGACGCTCGCGCCCGACGGGGAACTGCTGCTGTCCGGCCCGAACCTGTGCCGGGGCTACCTCGGCGACCCGCCGCTGGACCGGCTCGCGACCGGCGACCTCGCCCGGCTGGACGGGGGACGGCTCGTCCTCACCGGCCGCAAGAAGGACATGCTGATCCGCGGCAAGTTCAACCTCTACCCCGGCCTGTACGAACCGGCGGTCGCGGCGCTGCCCGGCGTGGACGAGGCGGCGATCACGGGCGTCCCCGACCCCGCGACGGGCGACGAGCGGGTCGTCCTCGCGATCACCGGGACGGCGACGCCCGCCGCGCTGCGCCGCCGCCTCCCGGGCGTCCTGGACCACGCCGCGCTGCCCGACGAGATCGTCGTGCTGCCCGCGCTGCCGCGCACCGGACGGTCCCGCAAGCTGGACCGGGCCGCGCTCCGGGAGCTGGTCCGATGAGGGTCGCGGTGACGGGCGCGTCCGGGTTCGTCGGCGGGGCGGTGTGCCGGGCGCTGGCCGAACACGGCGTCGCGGTGCTCGCGTTCGGGCGCCGCGCCCGCGTCCCCGCCGGGCATCTGGGCGGCGCGCCGTACCGGTCGTGGGACATGACGGCCGGGCCGCCGCCGGACGCGCCGGACGTCGACGCCGTCGTCCACTGCGCGGGGAGCGTCACGGACTGGGGGAGCGCGGCCGGGCTGTTCGCCGCCAACCTGCTCGGGACGCGCCGGGTGCTCGCGGCGTTCCCGGCGGCCCGGTTCGTCCACGTGAGCACGGCCAGCGTGTACGACCCGCGCCGGCCGACCGTCCGGGCGAAGGAGTACGAAGCGCCCGTCGCGCGGTACCCCGACGCGTACGGCGCGTCCAAGGCCGCCGCCGAGCGGGCGGTCCTCGCCGCGCGGCCGGACGCGGTCGTCCTGCGTCCGCACGCGGTCTACGGCCCCGGCGACACGACGCTGCTGCCGCGCGTGCTGGCGGCCGTGCGCGGCCCGGTGCTGCCCGCCGTCGGGACGGGCCGCCAGCGCGTCAGCCTCACCTCGATCGCCACCCTCACCGCCGCCTGCGTGCTGGCCGCGACCGGCCCGGCGGTGCGCGGCGTGTTCAACGTCGCCGACGCCGAGCCGGTCGCGCTGGACGACGCCCTGCGCGCGATCCTCGCCGAGCGGGGCGTCCGCGCCCGTCCGGTCTACCTGCCGCACGCCGCGCTGCGCCCGCTCGCGGCGGCGGCCGAGGGCGCGTACCTGCTCGCCGGGCGCAGCGAACCGCCGCGCCTGACCCGGTACGCGCTCGCGCACCTGGCCGTCGAGCGGACGCTGGACCTCACGGCGGCCCGGACCGTCCTCGGCCTGCGCCCGGCCCCGACGTCGTTCGCGGGCGCCGCGCGCTGGTGAGTCAGCTCGTCTCGATCGAGTTCTGCTGGCCCGGATAGCCGGGTTTCTGCCCCGGCAGGCCGACGCGCTCGTCGTAGAGGTCGCCCGCCGTCGCCGGGTGCTCGGGCGGCTCCTCGGCGGGCTCGGGCGCGGCGGCGGGCGGCGGCGGGGCGTCGATCGGCGGGCCGGCGTTGATGCCCTGCGTCTCGATCAGGCCGTCGCTCTCGCCCTGGACGTGGGCGTGGCGGCATTTGTGGTGCGGCGTCTCGTGCGGCATGGACGGCCCTTACCCCGCACGCTTGGAGCAACGCACGAAGGGCGGCGGCGCGGCGGACGCGGGTTCGGAAGTTCGTCCCTCGACCCGGCCGCCCGCGCGGCGATCTACTGCAAGGAGACCGGGAGGAGGAGGCCCCTTGACCGTGGACGCGTTCAACGCGCTGCCGGGCGACGCCGCCCACGCCGCGCTGCTCGCCTGCTGCGCGTCCCCGGTGTTCGCGGCCGAGGTGACCGCGCGGCGCCCCTACCGCGACGGCGCCGACCTGCACCGCGTCGCCGCCGCGACGCTGGCCCGGCTCGACTGGGACGACATCGCGGACGCCCTCGCCGCTCACCCCCGCATCGGCGACCGCGCCGCCGGGCCCGGCCGCGAGGCCGCCTGGTCGCGCGCCGAGCAGTCCGGGATGGACGACGCCGACGCCGACCTGCGCCGCGCCCTCGCCGAGGGCAACCGCGCCTACGAGGCGAGGTTCGGCCACGTCTACCTGGTCTGCGCCACCGGGCTCGGGCCGGGCGCGCTGCTCGCGGCGCTGCGCGTCCGGCTCGGCAACGACCCCGGCGCCGAGCGCGCCGTCGTCCGCGCCGAACTCGCCAAGATCACCGCGCTGCGGCTCGACCGGCTCACCGGAGGGGACCGATGACGCTGTCCACGCACGTCCTCGACGCGGCGGCCGGACGCCCCGCCGCCGGGGTCGCGGTGACGCTGGAGCGCCGCGACGACGGCTGGACGGTCCTCGCGACGGCCGTCACCGACGACGACGGACGGGTCCGCGACTTCGGCCCCGTCCATCCCGGCGTCCACCGGCTGACCTTCGACACCTCGGCGCACTCGGCGTTCTACCCGGAGGTCGCGGTCGCGTTCGTCGTCGCCGAGGAAGGGCACCATCACGTCCCGCTGCTGCTGAGCCCGTTCGCCTACTCGACCTACCGAGGGAGCTAGGAATGTCCATCGTTCTCGGTCCGAACCGCTACGGGAAGGCGGAGACGCGGGTCGTCCGCGTGGACCGCGACGGCCCCGTCCACTCCCTCAAGGACCTCAACGTGAGCGTGGCGCTCGCGGGGGACCTGGACGAGGTGTTCCTGTCCGGCGACAACGCGCCCGTCCTGCCCACCGACAGCCAGAAGAACACCGTGTTCGCGTTCGCCCGCAAGCACGGCATCGGGGAGATCGAGGACTTCGCGTTCCTGCTCGCCCGCCATTTCGCGGACTCCCAGCCCACGATCCACCACGCCCGCGTGGAGATCGAGGAGTACGCGTGGGAGCGGGTGGTCGTGCCGGGCAGCGAGGAACGGCACTCGTTCGTCCGGGCCGGGACGGAGATCCGCACCGCGCTCGTCCACAGCGAGGGGACCGGCGCGGCCGAGACGGTCGTGTCGGGGCTGAAGAACCTGGTCGTCCTCAACTCCACGGCCAGCGAGTTCCACGGCTACATCGAGGACGAGTACACGACGCTGCCGCCCACCCGCGACCGCGTCCTCGCGACCGAGGTCACCGCGCGCTGGCGGCACCGCGACACCGCCACCGCCGACTACGCCGAGTCGTTCCGCGAGACGCGGCGCTGCCTGCTGGAGGCGTTCGCCGGGACGTACAGCCTGTCCCTCCAGCAGACGCTGTACGCGATGGGGCGCAAGGCGCTGACGGAGCGTCCGGAACTGTGCGAGGTGCGGATGGCGATGCCCAACAAGCACCACTTCGACGTCGATCTCAGCCCGTTCGGCCTCGACAACCCGAACGAGGTGTTCCTCGCGGCCGACCGTCCGTACGGGCTGATCGAGGGAACCGTCCTGACCGGCGACGCGCCGGACGCGTCGTTCGCCTGGAACTGAGGAAAGCTGGACGGTATGGAATTCCTGCGGCCCACGACCTGGGACGACGCGCTCGCCGCCCGCGCCGCCCACCCCGGCGCGCTGCCGCTCCAAGGCGGCACCGACGTCATGGTCGAGCTGAACTTCGACGTCCGGCGCCCGGCCGCGCTGCTGGACCTGACCCGCGTCGCCGAACTGCGCCGCTGGGACGCCGACGGCGACGCGGTCCGGATCGGCGCGGGCGTCCCGTACGCGCGGATCATCGCCGAGCTGGGCGGACGGCTGCCGGGCCTGGCCCAGGCGGCGCGGACGGTCGGCTCCCCGCAGATCCGCAACCGGGGCACGGTCGGCGGCAACCTCGGCGCGGCGTCCCCGGCGGGCGACAGCCATCCGCCGCTGCTGGCGTCCGGCGCGACGGTCGAGGCCGAGTCCGCCGCGCGCGGCGTCCGGGAGATCCCGGCCGGCGAGTTCTACACCGGGCCGAAGCGCAGCGCGCTGGAGCCGGACGAGCTGATCCGCGCGGTCCGCGTCCCGGCCGCGCCCGGCCCGCAGTACTTCGCCAAGATCGGCACGCGGAACGCGATGGTGATCGCCGTGTGCTCGTTCGCGGTCGCCCTCGACCCGGCGCGGCGGCGCGCGGGCACCGGGATCGGATCGGCCGGGCCGACGCCGCTGCGGGCGCGCGAGGCCGAGGACTTCCTCGCCGCTCACCTGGACTGGGACGGCGGCGGCCCGCTGGACGACGTCGTCGCCCGCAAGTTCGGCGCACTCGTCGCGGGCGCGGCGTCCCCGATCGACGACGTGCGCGGCACCGCCGCGTACCGCACGCACGCGCTCGGCGTGCTGGCCCGCCGGACGCTGGGCTGGGCGTGGAGCGAACACATCGGCCAGACGCGAAGGGAGGCGTCCTGACATGCGCGTGAACGTCACCGTGAACGGGTCCGCCGCGACCGTGGACGACGTCTGGGAGGGCGAGAGCCTGCTCTACCTGCTCCGCGAGCGGATGGGGCTGCCGGGCTCGAAGAACGCCTGCGAGCAGGGCGAATGCGGGTCCTGCACGGTCTATCTGGACGGCCTGCCGGTCTGCTCGTGCCTGGTCGCGGCGGGGCAGGCCGAGGGCCGCGCCGTCCGGACGGTCGAGGGCCTGGCGGGCGCCGGCGGCCTGGACCCCGTCCAGCGGGCGTTCGTGGACGCGGGCGCCGTGCAGTGCGGGTTCTGCACGCCGGGCCTGGTCGTCCAGACGCACGACCTCATCGCGCGCGTCCCCGCGCCGGACGACGCCGAGATCCGCGAGGCGCTGGCGGGCAACCTGTGCCGCTGCACGGGCTACGAGAAGATCCTCGACGCGGTGCGCCTCGCCGCCGCGCGCCGGCGGGGGGACGCATGACCGTCGTCATCGAGAACGCGCACGTCGTCACGGTGTCCGGCGCGGAGCACCCGGGCGGCCACATCGTCGTGGAGGGCGACCGGATCACGGCCGTCGGCCCCGGCCCGGCGCCGGCCGTCGGCGGGGAGCGGATCGACGGCACCGGCTGCCTCGCGACGCCCGGCCTCGTCAACACCCACCACCACCTGTACCAGTGGGCCAGCCAGGGCTTCGCGCCCGACGCGACGCTGTTCGAGTGGCTGAAGACCCTGTACCGGCCGTGGTCGAAGATGGACGCCGAGGTCGTCGCGGGCGCCGCGACGGCCGGGCTGGCGTGGCTGGCCAAGTCCGGCTGCACGACCACGACCGACCACCATTACATCTTCCCGAAGGGGCGCGGGGACCTGTTCGCCGCCGAGATCGACGCGGCGCGGGAGGTCGGCGTCCGGTTCCACCCGTGCCGGGGGTCGATGGACCTCGGCGCGTCGCGCGGCGGCCTCCCGCCGGACGAGATCGTGGAGGACCTCGACACGATCCTCGCCGCGACGGCCGCCGCGATCGACGCGCACCACGACGCGTCGCCGGGGTCGATGCTGCGGGTCGCGGTCGCGCCGTGCTCGCCGTTCTCGGTCACGCGGGACCTGCTCGTCCAGTCGGCGACGCTGGCGCGGGACAAGGGCGTCCGGCTGCACACCCACCTCGCCGAGACGCTGGACGAGGAGGACTTCACGCGCCGCGAGTTCGGGCAGACCCCCGTCGAGTACATGGAGACGCTGGGCTGGCTCGGCGAGGACGTGTGGCTGGCGCACTGCGTCCACCTGCACGACGACGACGTGAAGCGGCTCGCCGACACCGGCACCGGCACCGCGCACTGCCCCAGCTCCAACGCGAGGCTCGGCTCCGGCATCGCCCGCGTGTCCCACCTGCTCGCGGCGGGCGCCCCGGTCGGGCTCGGCGTGGACGGGGCGGCGTCGGCGGAGTTCGTCCCGCTCGCGGGCGAGATCCGCCAGGCGCTCTACATGCAGCGCGCCCGCTACGGGCCGCGAGCGCTCACCGCCCGGCAGGCGCTGGAGATCGCCACGCTCGGCGGCGCCCGCTGCCTCGGCCGCGCCGACGAGATCGGCTCCCTGGAGCCCGGCAAGCTCGCCGACGTCGCGCTGTGGCGGGTGGACGGGTTCCACGCCGCCGCCGACGATCCCGTCCTCGCGTTCGCCTACGGGGCGACGCCGCCGCTGGAACGGCTGCTGGTCGGCGGCGCGACGGTCGTACGGGGCGACGAGCTGGTCACCGTCGCGCAGGATGAGGCCGGACGGCGCGGCGCCGCCGCCCACCGCCGCCTCATGGCGCTCGCGCGGGAGGTGCTGTAGATGGCCGCGCCCGTGAAGGCGCCGGGCCGGGTCGAGGCGCCCGGCCGGGGCCGCGTCGGCGACAGCCCGCCGCGTCCGGACGGCACGCTCAAGGTCACCGGCGAGTTCGCCTACGCCTCCGACCTGTGGATGAGCGGGATGCTGTGGGGCGCGACGCTGCGCAGCCCGCACCCGCGCGCCCGGATCCGGTCGGTGGACGTCGGGGCGGCGCTGGCGACGCCCGGGGTCCACGCCGTCCTGACGCACGAGGACGTGCCCGGCGCCAAGGTGTTCGGCCTCGACCTGCCCGATCAGCCGGTCCTCGCGGTGGACGAGGTCCGCTACCAGGGCGAGCCGGTCGCGCTCGTCGCCGCCGACCATCCCGAGATCGCCCGCCGCGCGCTGGACCGCATCGTCGTGGACTACGACGTGCTCGAACCGGTCACCGACGCCCGCGCCGTCGTCGCCGACCCCGAGCGGTACCGGGTGCAGGAGAACGGCGGGATCGTGCGGCACCAGCCCGTCCGGGTCGGGGACGTGGACCGCGCCCGCGCCGAGGCCGACGTCGTCGTCACCGGCGAGTACGAGGTCGGCATCCAGGACCAGGCGTTCCTCGGCCCGGAGGCGGGGCTCGCCGTCCCGGCCGACGACGGCGGCCTCGACCTGTACGTCTCGACGCAGTGGATCCACCGGGACGTCGAGCAGGTCGCGCCGTGCCTCGCCCTGCCCGCCGAGAAGATCCGGATGACGATGGCCGGGGTCGGCGGCGCGTTCGGCGGACGCGAGGACCTGTCGATGCAGATCCACGCCGGGATGCTCGCGCTGCGCACCGGACGCCCGGTGAAGATGTCCTACAACCGGCGGGAGTCGTTCTTCGGGCACGTCCACCGGCACCCGGCGTGGATGCGGTACGAGTACGGCGCAACGAAGGAGGGACGGCTGCTGTACGCGGACGTCCGGATCGTCCTGGACGGCGGCGCGTACACGTCGTCGTCCATGAACGTGGTCGGCAACGCGGCGTCGCTCGGCGTCGGGCCGTACGAGTTCCCGAACATCCGCATCGACGGGTACGGCGCGTACACCAACAACCCGCCGTGCGGCGCGATGCGCGGGTTCGGGGCCGTCCAGGCGTGCTTCGCCTACGAGTCGATGATGGACAGGCTGGCCGCCGCGTGCGGGCTCACGCCCGTCCAGATCCGGCACCGCAACGCCGTCACGCAGGGGTCGCGGCTGGCCACCGGGCAGATCATCGACTCCCCGGCCCCGCTCGCGCCGATGCTGGAGCGGCTGGAGGCGATGCCGCTGCCGCCCGTCGCCGACACGTCCGACCTGCGGAACCTGCCCGGCGGCGTCGCGCAGACCACGCACGGCGAGGGCGTCGTGCGGGGGATCGGCTACGGCGTCGGGATCAAGAACATCTGCTTCTCCGAGGGGTTCGACGACCTGTCCACGGCGCGCGTCCGGCTGGAGGCGATCGGCGGGGAGCCGACCGTGCTCGTCCACACCGCCGCCGCCGAGGTCGGGCAGGGGCTCGTCACGCTCAAGGCGCAGATCGCGCGGACCGAACTCGGCGTGGACCGGGTGACGATCGCCCCGGCCGACAACGCGGTGGGCAACGCGGGGTCGTCCAGTGCGTCCCGGCAGTCGTACATGACGGGCGGCGCGGTGAAGGCGGCGTGCGAGGCGGTGCGCGCGGAACTGCTCGCGCGGGCGACGCGCCGGACGGGCCGCAGTGATTTGTCGGTGCGGCACGGCGTGATCGTGTCGCGGGCGGCGGGGGAGGTCGCGACGGTCGCGGAGATCCTCGGCGCCGACCCGATCGAGGAGACCCGCGAGTTCCACCACCGGCCGACGACGCCGCTCGACCCGGTGACCGGCCAGGGCTCCAGCCACACCCAGCTCGCGCTGTGCGTCCACCGCGCGGTCGTGGACGTGGACGTCGAACTCGGCCTGGTGAAGGTGGTCGAGCTGGCCGCCGTCCAGGACGTCGGACGGATCATGAACCGGCAGTCGCTGGAGGGCCAGATCCACGGTGGCACCGCGCAGGGCCTCGGGCTCGCGGTGATGGAGGAGATCGTCGTGGCCGGCGGCGCGATCCGGAACCCGTCGTTCACCGACTACCTCATCCCGACCATCCTCGACATGCCGCCGATGCGCCTGGACATCCTGGAGCACCCGGACCCGCACGCCCCCTACGGCTTGCGCGGCGCGGGCGAACCGCCGACGCTGTCGTCCACGCCCGCGATCGTCGCCGCCCTCCGCGACGCGACCGGCAAGGCGCTCACGCGGGTGCCCGTCCGGCCGGAACACCTCGTGGGCTGACGGGAGGCCCGCCATGAGACGCTTCGCGGTCAACTGCTCGATCCTGTTCACGGAGTTGCCGCCGCTGGACCGCCCGGCCGCCGCCGCTGCGGCCGGGTTCCGTGCCGTCGAGTTCTGGTGGCCGTGGCCGGGCGTGCCCGTGCCCGGCGCCGCCGAGGTGGACGCGTTCTGCGCGGCCGTCACCGGCGCCGGGGTCGAGCTGGTCGCGCTCAACGCCTACGCGGGCGACATGCCCGCCGGGGAGCGCGGCGTGCTCGCCCATCCCGGCCGGGTCGCCGAGTTCCGGTCCAGCCTGCCCGTCCTCGCGGGGATCGCCGAGCGGACGGGCGTGCGCCGCTTCAACACTCTCTACGGGCAGGCGGACGCCGACGCGGCGACGGCCACCGCCAACCTCGTCCACATGGCGGACGTGCTGCCGGGGACCGTGCTGATCGAGCCGCTGGCGCGCGCGTTCAACGGCGGGTACGCGCTGGCCACGGCCGCCGACGCGGTCGCCGTCGTGGAGCGGGCGCGGGACGCGGGCGCCGACGCCGCGTTCCTGCTGGACACCTTCCACCTCGCGAGCAACGGCGACGACCCGGTGAAGGCGGCGGCCGAGCCGACGCTCGGGCACGTGCAGGTAGCGGACGCGCCGGGCCGGGGGCGTCCGGGCACGGGCACGGTCGACTTCCCGGGCGTCCTGGCCGCGCTGGACGACGTCGGCTACGACGGCTGGATCTCGCTTGAGTACGTCGGCCCCGACGACTTCGGCTGGCTGGCGGGCTGGTGACGATCCTCGTCGCGCCCGACAAGTTCAAGGGCACGCTGACCGCCGCCGAGGCCGCCGAGGCCATCGCCGACGGGCTGGCCGGGCTGGGCCTGCCGGTCGTCCGGATGCCCGTCGCCGACGGCGGCGACGGCACCGTGGACGCCGTCGCCGCGGCCGGGTTCGCGCGGCGCACCGCGACCGTCACCGGCCCGGCGGGCGGTCCCGTCGCCGCGTCCTACGCCGTGCGCGGGACGACCGCCGTGATCGAGCTGGCCGAGGCGTCCGGGCTGCGCCGCCTGCCCGGCGGGCGGCCGTGCCCGCTGACCGCCACCACGCGCGGCACCGGCGAGCTGGTCGACGCGGCGCTGCGCGGCGGCGCGACCCGGATCGTCCTCGGCCTCGGCGGCAGCGCCACCACCGACGGCGGCGCGGGCCTGGCCGCCGCGCTCGGCGCCCGGTTCCGCGACGCCGCCGGGAACCCGCTGCCGCCGGGCGGCGCCGCGCTGCGCGACCTCGCCGACCTCGACCTCGGGGCCGTGCGGGCGCGGCTGCGCGGCGCCGAGATCGTCGTCGCGACCGATGTGGACAACCCGCTGCTCGGCCCGGACGGCGCCGCCGCCGTCTTCGGCCCGCAGAAGGGCGCGACGCCCGGCGACGTCGCCGTCCTGGAGGCGGGCCTGGCCCGGCTCGCCGCGCTGGCGCCCGACCCGGCCGCCGCCCGGCGGCCCGGCGCGGGCGCGGCGGGCGGCGCGGGCTTCGCGGCCTTGGCGTTCCTCGGCGCGACGGTCCGGCCCGGCATCGACTACCTCCTCGACCTGATCGGCTTCGCCGAAAAGCTCGCCGACGCGACCGTCGTGATCACCGGTGAGGGGTCGCTGGACCACCAGTCGCTGCGCGGCAAGGCGCCCTACGGCGTGGCCCGCGCCGCCGCCCGCGCCGGGGTCCCGGTCGTGGCGCTCGCCGGGCGGAGCGAGCTGGGCGCGGCCGAGGCGCGGCAGGCCGGGTTCGCGGCCGTACGCACGCTGACCTCGCTCGTCCCGCCCGGCGCCGGGGACCCGCTGGCCTGGATCGTCGCGAACGGGCCGGCGCAGATGCTCCGGGCGCTCGCCGCCTCGATCGCCCGCGACCTCCCGGGAGGACCCTGGTGACCCACGACCTCGTGCTGCGCTCCCGGCGGACCGTGCTGCCGGACGGGGAACGGCCCGCCGCCGTCGCCGTCCGCGCCGGGACGATCAGCGCCGTGACCGCCTACGACGCCGTCCTGCCCGCCGCCGCCGACCGCGACCTCGGCGATCTCGCGCTGCTGCCCGGCCTGGTGGACACCCACGTCCACGTCAACGAGCCCGGCCGCACGGCGTGGGAGGGCTTCGCGACCGCGACCCGCGCGGCGGCGGCCGGGGGCGTGACGACGCTGGTCGACATGCCGCTCAACGCGCTGCCGCCCACCACGACCGTGGACGCCCTCCGGATCAAGCGTGCGGCGGCCCGCGACCAGGTGCACGTGGACGTCGGGTTCTGGGGCGGCGCGGTGCCCGGCAACCTGCCCGACCTGCGGGCTCTGCACGACGCGGGCGTGTACGGGTTCAAGTGCTTCATGTCCGACTCGGGCGTGCCGGAGTTCCCGCCGCTGGACGCTGCGGAGATGGCGGCGGCGTTCGCGGCGGTCGCGGCGTTCGACGGGCTCATGATCGTCCATGCGGAGGACCCGGCCGTCCTCACCGAGCCCGCGTCCGGCGCGTACCCGGCGTTCCTGGCGTCCCGGCCGCCGTCGGCCGAGCGCCGCGCGGTCGAACGGGTCATCGCCCTCGCCGAGCGGACGGGCGTCCGCGCCCACGTCCTGCACCTGTCGGCCGCCGACTGCCTGGAACCGCTCGCGGCGGCGCGGGCGCGCGGCGTCCGGATCACCGCCGAGACCTGCCCGCACTACCTGACGCTGTCGGCCGAGGACGCCGTCACGCCCGCGTTCAAGTGCTGCCCGCCGATCCGCGACGCCGCCAACCGCGACGCGCTCTGGGACGGGCTCGCGGCCGGCGTGATCTCCTGCGTCGTCACCGACCACTCGCCCTGCACGCCCGACCTGAAACAAGGCGACTTCGCGACCGCGTGGGGCGGGGTGTCCTCGCTCCAGCTCGGGTTCGCGGCTGTCTGGACGGCGGCGCGCGAGCGCGGGCGCACGCTCGCCGACGTCACCGGCTGGATGTCCGCCGCGCCCGCCGCCCTCGCCGGGCTGACGCGCAAGGGCGTCATCGCCGCCGGGAACGACGCCGACCTGGTCGCGTTCGATCCGGACGCCGTCCGCGTCGTGGACCCCGCCGACCTCCACCACCGCAACCCCGTCACCGCCTACGCGGGCCGCGAACTCGCCGGCCGCGCCGCCGCGACCTGGCTGCGCGGCGTCCCGGTGGACGACACCCCGCGCGGCGCCCTGCTGACCCGGAACGGAGCCCCGTGAGCGACTTCCCCGACCTGCCCGACCTCGCCGTCCGGACCCTCGGCGGCTCGGTGGTCGCGGCCAGCGACGAGTCCTTCGAGGAGAAGGAGAACCTGATCAACCCGTGGGCGCCGGAGTTCCGCCCGGCGACGTTCGGGCCGAAGGGCCAGGAGTACGACGGCTGGGAGACCGCGCGGCGCCGTCCCGGCCCGTCCGGCGACTACGGCCACGACTGGGCGGTCGTCCGGCTCGGGCTGCCCGGCGTGGTCCGGGGCGTCGTGATCGACACGGCCTGGTTCACCGGGAACTACCCGCCGCACGCGTCCGTCGAGGCGTGCGGGGTGGACGGCCACCCGTCACCGGACGAGCTGGCCGCCGCCGACTGGACCGAGATCGTCCCGCGCGCCGCGCTCCAGGGCGGCACCGCCCACGCGTTCCCGGTGACGGTCGCGCGGCGGTTCACGCACGTCCGGCTCAACATCTTCCCCGACGGCGGGGTGGCGCGGCTGCGCGTCCACGGCGACGTCGTGCCCGACCCCCGCCCGCTCACCGGCCTCACCGTGGACCTCGCCGCGCTGGAGAACGGCGCCCGCGTCGTGGATTGCTCCGACAGCTTCTACTCCGCGCCCGACCGGATGCTGTACCCGGGCTCGGCGCGCGACCAGTCCGGCGGCTGGGAGACCGCGCGGCGCCGGGACGGCGGGCACGACTGGGCGGTCGTCCGGCTCGCCGCGCCCGGGATCGTCCGGCTCGCCGAGATCGACACGACCCACCTGAAGTTCAACGCGCCCGGCCACGTCACCCTGGACGGCCGGGACGCGCGCGCCGGCGACCCCGCCGGCTGGACGCCGCTGCTGCCCCGCACCCGCGTCCAGCCCGACGGACGGCACCGGTTCCGGCTCGCCGGCGGGCCCGAGGTCACCCACGTCCGGCTGGGCCTGCACCCCGACGGCGGGATGTCCCGGCTGCGCCTGCTCGGCGACCTCACGCCCGCCGGGGAGCGGGCCCTCGCCGACCGGTTCGCCGCGCTGACCCGCCGGGAGGGCTGACACCTCCCGGCGGGACGCGATCAGGAGTTCTCGGCCGGTTCCTCCAGCAGGTCGTCGAACTCGCCGTCCTTCACGCCCGCGATGAACGCCTCCCACTCGGCCTCGGTGAAGTAGAGCGTCGGCCCCTCGTCGTTCGTCGCGCGCATGACGACGGCGCGGTCACCGAACTCCTTGTGGTTCACGGGGACGTCCTTGCCGTCGATGAACTCGATGATCAGGCCGTCGCTGATGAACGGCTCTCTCTCGCTCACTGGCGCATCCATTTCCGTTCGGCTTGCTGAGGGTCGTCTCCAGAGTAATGGCCGAAGGCCGCGCGGGGACGGGTGTTTGGCGTCCGCCGGAACGGGGGAGGCGGGGCCGGACCCGTCGACCGAGGAGGGACGTCATGCCGATGGACCCGCGGACGAAGCAGACCGTGCGCGCCCTGCTGGACCGGTACCCGAGCGGCTACGCCACCGAGGAGGCCGGGTTCACGGTGACGGACTCGGCGACCGGGATCTTCCGGCTGCTGTGCCTCGGAGTCCTCGCCGACGACAGCACGCCGTCGGAGGGCGCGATGGCCGGGATGCGCGCGATGCTGCGCCGGGGCTTCGACGCCGTCGCGCCGCTCGCCGAGGCCGACGGGCGGGAGGTCGCCGACGCGCTCGCCCGCGCCGGGCACCCCGACCCCGAGGACGGCGCGCGGAACCTGTGCGCGGCGGCCCGCCTGGTGCGCGACCGGTGGAACGGCGACGTCAACGCGATCCACCGCGCGGACGGCGGCGACGGCGGGCGGCTGGACGCCCTGCTCGCCGACATTCCCGGCATGGACGAGGCGGGCCGCGCCGTCTTCCTGCGCGAGGCGCAGATTTTCTGGCCCGAGGCCGGGCCGTTCCTGGACGCGCACGCCGCCCGCGCCGCCCGCCGCCTCGGCCTGCCCGACCGCGCCGACACGCTGCTGACGGACGTGGCCCGGGGCGAGCGCGAGGAGGAGCTGTCCTGGCTCGTCGGCGCGCTGGCCCTGGTGGACGCGCACGACGAGTACGGCGAGATCGAGGCCGCCGTCGGCTGATCAGCCGGGCCGGCCGGCCTCGTCGATCAGGGCCGCGAACGCGTCCGACAGGGCGTCGGCGAGCGAGGTGTAGCCCATGGAGTCGTCCTTGACGGCGATCAGCGCGGCCTGGAAGACCGCCACCATCGTGGACGCGAGGACGTAGGGCCGCAGGTCCGACGCCGCGTCCGTGCCCATCCGCCGCGCGATGATCAGCGCGATGTCGCGCAGCCCGCGCTGGGCGTGCTCCAGGCTCCCGGCCAGCAGCCCGCCGCCGTCGCCGAGCAGCCGCAGCAGCAGCCGGAACCGGTCGCGGTCGGGGCCGGGGACGTCGCACTCGTGCCGCCGCGTGACCGTGACGACCGCGTTGCGCAGCGCCGTCAGCGGCGGCTCGTGCGCGGGCCGGGCGGCGAGCGCGGCGAGCAGAGCCGTGCGCTGCTCCTCCTGGACGGTCAGCGCCACGTCCTCCTTGGACGCGAAGTACCGGAAGAACGTCCGCGCGGACACGTCCACGGCGTCCGCGATCTCCTCGACCGTCGTGGCGTCGTAGCCCTTGGCCGCGAACAGGGTGAAGGCGGCGTCGACGAGGGCTTCGCGGGTGCGCTGCTTCTTGCGTTCCCGCCGTCCCGCCGTCCCGGCGCCGGGCGCGCTCGCGATCATGCACGCATGGTAGTCACCCGGCGATCACGATCCAACCATGACAAGCCAGATGACCTGCGCAAGCCTCCGGTCAGCCGCCCGAGGGGGACGGCGCCGGGTCGTCGGCGGGCGTCGTCGGCTGGTCGGACGCGGGCGGGTTCGACGGCTGCTCGCTCGGCGGGGGGTCGGACGGCGGCGGGTCCGAAGGCGGCGGGTCCGAAGGCGGCGGGTCGGACGGCGGCGGGTCCGAGGGCGGCGGCGTGGTCGGCGTGCCCGAGGTGGGCGGCGCCGTCGTCGGCTCCTCGACCGTGCCCGGCTTGTTCTTCTCCGCGTGCTTCTTCGGCGGCGCCTGATGTCCCTGGCTCGCCGCGGGCGGGACGATCGGCGCCGGGTCCTGCTCGTACTGGGTGACCGGGCCGCCGTCGCGGGTGGGCGTCGGCCTGCCGGGCGTCGGGTCGTTGGCGGCCGTGTTCTGGATCGTGTGCGACGTCGTCGGCGTCTCGCCGTTCCCGGC
The DNA here is from genome assembly GCF_002911665.1 of Actinomadura rubteroloni. Taxonomy (NCBI): domain Bacteria; kingdom Bacillati; phylum Actinomycetota; class Actinomycetes; order Streptosporangiales; family Thermomonosporaceae; genus Actinomadura; species Actinomadura rubteroloni. The sequence goes on along the minus strand of NZ_MTBP01000002.1, from coordinate 1,113,669 downwards.
GGACGGCAGCAGCGCGCTCACCCCGGCGGTCTTGCCGCCCGGCCACGCGGCCAGGATCCCGATCGCCGCCGCGACCGAGGCGGCGACGCCCGCGACGGCTCCCGCCGCCCGGGGCAGCGTGCTCTTGCGGGCCTTCGGCGCCGGGCCGGGGCCGATGAGGACGACCGGGTTCGGGGCCGTCATGCGGGGGAGCGCCAGGGCGTCCTCCGGGCCGAGGTCCACCAGGCGGTCGCGCAGGCCGGGCGGGGCGGTGTCGGGGGCGCGGCGCGCGAGCAGGTGCGGCAGCCGCCCCTCCTCGAACGCCTCGATCAGGTCGAGGTCGGCCTGGGCCGTCCCGCGCATGAGGACGTCCAGCACCAGGGCCTCCAGCCGGGACCGCGCCCGCTGGAGGAGCTGGTGCGCGGTGTCGGGCGCGACGCCGAGGACGCGGGCGAGGTCGGCCACGTTCAGCCACTCGCCCGCCCACAGCAGCAGCGCCTCGCGGTGGTCGGCGCGCAGGGCCGCCGCCGCGCGCAGCAGCGGTTCGGTTCCGGCGAAGGCGGGCGGCGTGCCGTCGAACGCGCCGCGCTCGGCGCAGGCCGAGCGGGCGAGCGCGTAGAGCCACAGCACGTCGTCGCCGCGCGGCGGGTGCTGGAGGGTCGCGACGAACGCGTCCGCCACGGCGTCGGCCGCCCGCTGATCGCCGAGCAGCGACCAGCAGTAGGCGTGCAGCCGTCCGGCGTGCGCGTCGAAGAGGGAGCCCAGGTCCCCTCGCATGTGGCCTCCGTGCTGCGTTCCGGCGGGTGAAACTGCTGGGTATCGCGGACTCTAACGGACAGGGTCAAGTCTGAGAACCCCGTCCCAGGGTTCCCGCTTGTCTTTGAAGTTTCATGACAAGTCGTGATTCCTGATGCGGTTCAGCGGGGAAGGCTCCTCCCTCGTTGGAGGAGGGATGCGATGAGCCGACTGACGGTGGACGGTGTCTACCAGTACATATGCGGTGTTTGTTTCAAGAAGGGGCCGCCCGGGACGGTCGGCGCGGAGACCGAATGGCTCGTCCGCGCCGTGGACGACCCGGCGGCCCGCGTGGACGCGGCCGGGGTCCGCGCGCTGATCGCGGCGGCGGGCACCCCGCCGGGCGGCAGCGCGGTCACCTACGAGCCGGGCGGGCAGGTGGAACTGAGTTCCGCCCCGTTCCCGAGCCTCGGCGACCTGCACGCGGCGCTGTCGAGCGACGTGACGTTCCTGCGCGAGACCCTGGCCCCCGCCGGGCTCGCGCTCGCCGGGTACGGGGTCGATCCGGTGCGCGGCCCGGTGTTCCAGGCCGAGCATCCCCGTTATCACTGCATGCGCGATTATTTCGTCGCGGGCGGGTTCGAGGACGCGGGCCTCGCGATGATGTGCACGACCGCGTCCGTCCAGGTGTGCGTCGACATCGGCGCGGACGCCGCCGACGCGGCCCGGCGCTGGCGGCTCGCGCACGCGCTCGGCCCGGTCCTGGTCGCCGCGTTCGCCAACTCCCCGGTCCGCGGGGGGCGCCGGACGGGCCTGCGGTCCACCCGGCAGAGCGTCTGGAACGCTCTGGACCCGAGCCGGACCCTGCCCGTCCTGCGCGACGGCGAGGAGCCCGAGGAGTCCTGGACCCGCTACGCGCTGGACGCCCGCGTCATGGTCGTCCACACCGACGCGGGCGACTGGGTCGCCGACCCCGGCATGACGTTCGGCGAGTGGCTGGCCAAGGGCGAGCCGACGCTGGACGACCTCGTCTACCACCTGTCCACGCTGTTCCCGCCCGTCCGGCCGCGCGGCTGGCTGGAGCTGCGGATGATCGACGCGCTGCCGGTGCGGTACTGGCCCGTCCCGGTGGCGGTCGCGACCGCGCTGCTGGACGACCCGGTCGCGTCGGCGGTCGCCGAGGCCGCCGTCGAGCCCGTCCGGGACCGGTGGGAGGAGGCCGCCAGGGACGCGCTCGGCGACGCCCCGCTGGCCGCCGCCGCCCGCGCCTGCCTGGCCGCCGCGCTGGACGCCCTGCCCCGCCTCGGCGCGGACGCGCTGCGCCCGCTCGTCGCCGAATACGCCGAGCGCTACGTCGACCGGGGCCGCTGTCCCGCCGATGACGCGCTCGGCGCCCTGAACCCCCGGGAGGCCGTGTCGTGACCGACGACCACGCCCTGAAAGAGCGCATCGCCGCGGAACTGGGCGCCGTGCGCGACCGCAGCCTCGGCTTGACCACCGAGGTGCTGGACGACGCCGCGCTCACCGCGCAGGTGTCGCCGCTGATGTCCCCGCTCGTCTGGGACCTCGCGCACGTCGGCAACTACGAGGAGCTGTGGCTGCTGCGCGCGGCGGCGGGCGCGGACGCGCTGCGCCCCGAGATCGACGGCCTGTACGACGCGTTCGAGCACCCGCGCGCCGAGCGTCCTTCGCTGCCGCTGCTGCCGCCGCGCGAGGCCCGCGCGTACATCGAGACCGTCCGCGCGCGGGTGCTGGACACGCTGGAGAGCGCCCGGTTCGACACCCCCGACCCGCTGACGGCGGGCGGGTTCGTCTACGGGATGGTCGTGCAGCACGAGCACCAGCACGACGAGACGATGCTCGCCACCCACCAGCTCCGGGCCGAGGGCGCGGCGCTGCTGGAGGACGCCGTCCCGGCGGCGCCCTGCGCGCCGGCCCCGGCCAACGAGGTCCTGATCCCCGCCGGGCCGTTCACGATGGGCGTCTCGGACGATCCGTGGGCCTACGACAACGAACGTCCCGGCCACATCGTGGACCTCCCCGCTTACCACCTAGACGTCGAACCCGTCAGCAACGCCGCCTACCAGGCGTTCATCGACGACGGCGGCTACGACGACCCGCGCTGGTGGGACCCGCGCGGCTGGGAGTGGCGGCACTCGTCCGGCAAGCGGGCGCCCGCGTTCTGGACGCGCGAGGACGGCGCCTGGACGCGCCGCCGGTTCGGCCGCGTCGAGCCCGTCCCGGCGGACGAGCCCGTCCAGCACGTCTGCTGGTACGAGGCGGACGCCTACGCGCGCTGGGCGGGCCGCCGGCTGCCGACCGAGGCCGAGTGGGAGAAGGCCGCCGCGTGGGACCCCGAGGCCGCGCGGTCGCGCCGCTACCCGTGGGGCGACGCCTACGAGGAGGGCCGGGCGAACCTCGGCCAGCGGGCGCTGCGGCCGTCGCGGGCGGGCGCCTACGCCGAGGGCGCGTCGGCGTACGGGGCGCGGCGGATGGTCGGCGACGTCTGGGAGTGGACGTCCTCGGACTTCCACGGCTACCCCGGCTTCCGGACGTTCCCGTACAAGGAGTACTCGGAGGTGTTCTTCGGCCCCGAGTACAAGGTGCTGCGCGGCGGGTCGTGGGCGACGCACCCGGTGGCCGTCCGGACGACGTTCCGGAACTGGGACTACCCGATCCGCCGCCAGATCTTCACCGGCTTCCGCACGGCGCGGGACGCCCGCTGATGTGCCGCCACCTCGCCTACGTCGGCCCGCCCCGCACGCTGCGGTCCCTGGTGCACGACGGCGACCACTCGCTGGAGCACCAGTCGTACGCGCCCCGGATGAACGTCGGCAACGTGCTCAACGCGGACGGGTTCGGCGTCGGCTGGTACGGCGACGGGCCTACTCCGTCGCGGTTCCGGCGGCGCGACCCGCTGTGGACGGACGTCTCGTTCCGGGAGATCGCCGGTTCGGTCGCGACGGGCTGCGCGGTCGCGGCCGTCCGCTCGGCGACCGTCGGGTTCCCGGTGGACGAGAGCTGCGCCCAGCCGTTCCGGGCCGGGACGCGGCTGTTCAGCCACAACGGGATCGTCCAGGGCTTCGCCGACGTCGAGGGCAAGCTCCGCGAACTCGCCGCGGGCGGCCCCGCCGAGCCCGACGCCCGCGCGCCCGTCGACTCCGCCCTGCTGTTCGCCCTCGCCGCGCGCTACTGGGCGGACGGCGCCGACCTCGGGACCGGGCTCGCCGAGGTCGTCCGGACCGTCACCGGCCTCACCGGCGGCCGGTACAACCTGCTCGCCGCCGACGGCACCGCGCTCGCCGCGACGACCTGTGGCGACTCGCTGTTCGTCCGGGAGACGCCGGGCGCCGTCGAGATCGCCTCCGAGCCGACCGACGGCGCCCCCGGCTGGCGCCCCGTCCCCGACCGCGCGCTCGTGCGCGCGACCGCCTCGGGCGCCGAGACCACCCCACTCGAAGGAGACACGTGGACCGCTTCCTGACCGACGACGACCTCGCCGCCGCGTTGCGCCGCGACGTCCGGGCCGGCCTCACCGCCGACCCGAAGACGCTGCCGCCCAAGTGGTTCTACGACGAGCGCGGCAGCGCGCTGTTCGAGAAGATCACCGAGCTGCCCGAGTACTACCCGACGCGCCGCGAGCGCGAGATCCTGACCGCCCGCGCCGCCGACATCGCCGCCGCGACGGGCGCGGCGACGCTGCTGGAGCTGGGCGCGGGCTCGGGGGAGAAGACCCGGATCCTGCTGGACGCGCTGGCCCCGGCGCTGCGCACGTACGTCCCGGTGGACGTCAGCGGGGACTTCCTCGCCGACGCGGCCGGGAAGATCGCCGCCGACCATCCGGCGCTGACCGTCCGGCCCGTCGTCGCCGACTACGAACGGCACCTGACGCTGCTGCCGACGGGCGACCGGCGGCTCATCGCCTTCCTCGGCGGGACGCTCGGGAACATGCCGTCCGACGCGCGGATCTCCTTCCTCGGCGGCCTGCGCGCCACGATGGGTCCAGATGACGCGCTGCTGCTCGGCACCGACCTGGTCAAGGACGCCGACCGGCTCGTCGCCGCCTACGACGACGCGGCCGGGGTCACCGCCGAGTTCAACCGCAACGTCCTGCGGGTCATCGACCGGGAACTCGGGGCCGACTTCGACCCGGACGCGTTCGACCACGTCGCGAAGTGGAACGCCGGGGAGGAGCAGATCGAGATGTGGCTGCGCTCGCGGCGGGACCAGGACGTCCGGATCCCGGCGCTCGACCTCGCCGTCCGGTTCGCGCGCGGCGAGGAGATGCGCACCGAGATCTCGGCGAAGTTCCGCCGGGAGCGGCTGGCCGCCGAGCTGGCGGCCGCGGGCCTCGCGCTCGCCGAGTTCTGGACGGACGCGGCGGGCGACTTCTCGCTCAGCCTCTCCCGTCCGGCCTGACCGGCGGCGTTCAGCGGCCCCGCACCGGGTGGGTGAGCCCCAGCCGGCGCAGGTCCTGGACGAGGCGGGCGGCCACGTACCGGCCGCCCGCCACGGTCGGGTGCGTGCCGTCGGGCAGGATGTAGCGCGGCGCGTTGCCCGTCCCGTCGCCGTGGTCGCCGGTGATCCAGCCCTCGGAGATGGGGTCCACGAACGGGATCTTCGATTGTTCGGCGGTGAGCGCCAGGGCGTCCCGGACGGCCAGCGCGTCCGGCGGCGGCGACCCGTTGCCCCACAGCGGGCCGATGAGCAGCCGCCGCGTCCCCGGCCAGCGCCGCGCGGCGAGGTCGAGCAGGTCGCGGGCCGCCGCCGCGACCTTCTGCGGCGGGAACCTGGCGTCGTTGTGCCCGCCGGAGATGATCAGCAGGTCCGGCGCGGGCCGCCAGCCGAGCTGGCTCTCGAACAGCGGCCGGAACGCGACCGTGCCGGTGCCGGTCGAGACGAAGCCCGTCCCGGCGCGTCCGGCCAGCACGACCTGCCAGCCGAGCAGCCGCGCGGTCGCCGCCGCGTAGGTGTTCTCCGGGAGCGTCCCCTTCTTCCCGACCGTGTAGGAGTCGCCGAAGAACATCACCACCGGGGCCGCGGCCGCCGGGGCCGGGCTGACCGCGGCCGGCTCGGCGCCGCCGCGCACGTCGGTGCTGAACGCCGAGCAGCCGGTCAGCGGGAGGGCCGCGCACAGGGCGGCGAACGCGGCGGCACGGCGCGCGCGGCGAGAACGCATCTGGGGGACTCCGCCGGGGTGGTTTCGGGGGGAAATGCTGAGCCGAATCCTACTGTGGCGGAACGTTCACGATGTGCCGATCCGCCGGGCTCCGCCCCGGATCGCAGGGGGCGGAGCCCGGCGGGTCACCCGGCGGGCTCCGGGTCGTTCGCAGGGTCGTCCAGGGGGCGCAGTTCGTCGGCGTAGCTGACCGACACGCGCCGCATCACGCCCGACGGGCTCACCGAGTACTGGCCGAGGCGCCACAGCGGCGGCGAGTAGGCGTGGATGGACACGCTCGCGTTCGCCGCGCCGACGAGCCGGTGGATGTGGTCCGGGCCGAAGCCGAACGACGTCCCCTCGCCGACGCGAGTCGTCAGGTGGTCGCCGCCGATGCGCGGGTTGTTCTCCTCCAGCGCGCCCTGCACGACGCGGACGGCCCCGGACGAGACGTCGTGGTCGTGCCAGCCGGTGTCGTTCTCGGGCGTCCAGCACAGGAGCCAGACGTCCACGAACTCGTCCCGGTACAGCGACGCGTAGTGGCGCTCGTCGTCGGAGAACGCGACGTGCTGGCGCCAGACGCCCGGCTCGTCGGCCAGGCGGTCCACCAGCTCCCGCAGCTCGTCCCGGTCCAGGACGCGCGCGGGCAGGCCGTCCAGACACGAACCGCCACCGATCGCTGGAACGGCGTGGTCGAGCAGGTCACGCGGCATGGGTTCGCTCCTCTCCGGTGAGCAGGCGGTGCGGATTGGACACGCGGAACCCGTGCTGTGCGGCCTCGCCGAGCGCGAGGTCGCGGGGTCCCGCGTAGGGCCGGTCGGTGCCGTGCACGACGACGTCCACGCCGAGCGCGCGGACGGTCGCGTCGGCCGCCTTCGGGCCGTAGGACGAGGTCTCCAGGAACGCGTCGGGGTCGACCGCGCCGCGTCCGCCGCCGCGCGCGGTCAGCCGCTCGCCGTGCAGCGGGGCGAGCCCGGCGAGCATGGCGAAGCAGACGCGCAGGCGGGGGTGGCGGGGGCGGCCGAACGCGCGGAACGCGTACCAGGACGCGTGCATCTGCTGGACGTACGGGACGAGCGCGGGCCACCAGCCGGGCACGTCCCCGGCGGGCGCGGCGGGCCCGGGGTGGACGAACAGCGGCAGGTCCCGGTCTTCGAGCAGGTCGAGCAGGGGCGCGCAGCGGGCGAGGCCGTCCGGGCTCCCGAGCGCGGTGGCGGGGAGCTGGAGGCCTACGAAGCCCTGGTCGAGGGCTTCGGCGGTCGCGTCGGCGTCGACGGTGCGGACGTTCGCGGCGGCCCAGGCGCCGAACGGCGCGGGCAGCGCGGCGGCGCCCTCGTGGTAGGCGTCCAGCAGCGGACGGGCCTCGCCGGGCGGCAGCGCCTCGATGCCGAGCGGGGTGGACAGCGAGATGAGCGCGCGGCCGAGGCCGTCGGCGCGGGCCAGCTCGGCGCGGGCCGCGACGTCGTGGTCCCCGGGGTGAACAGTGAAGGGCGGCTCACCGTCGAGATAGAGAGTCCACTCCTTGAGGTAAGGCGGAGTGGAGCGGGCGCGGAGGGCGGCGAGGAACGCGGGGCTCCAGAGGTGCTGGTGGACGTCGACGGCCTGCGGGCCGTCCGCATCCCGGGTTCCGGACATGCTGCACCCCCTTCGCCGGACGTCGCGGTGAACCGGTTCAGTGAACCGCTTCAAAAGCCTACCATTCAAGTTGGAAATATCAAAAGCGTCGGAGGCGGCGCCTAATGTGGGGACCGTGGCGGACAAGCGGAAGCGGGCGACGATCCGGGAGGTGGCGCAGGCGACGGGCCTCTCCCCGGCGGCCGTGTCGTACGCGCTGCGCGGCATCCAGACCTCCGAGGAGACCCAGGAGCGCGTCCGCGCGGCGGCCGAGGAACTCGGCTACGAGGCGCACCCGATCGCCCGCGCGCTCGCCAGCGGGCGCACCGGCATGGTCGGGCTGCTGTGCGGCTCGTTAGAGGACTACTGGCAGCAGTCGCTCGCCACCGGCATCGGCCGCGCGCTGCTCGCCCGCGACCGCTACGCGCTGATCGTCGACGCGGGCGGCGACCCCGACCGCGAGCGGGCGCTGGCCCGGCGGCTGCGCGACCAGCGGGTGGACGGCCTCATCGTCCAACCCCTCGACCCGGCCGCGGGCCTGTGGGCCGAACTGGCCGACGCGGTGCCCGTCGTCTCCATCGGCGACTCCCTGCGCGGCGGACGGGCGCAGGGCGAGGTCGTGTTCGACAACCGGCGCGGCGTCACGCTCGCGCTGGAGCACCTGCGCGACCTCGGCCACGGGCACATCGGCGTCCTCACCCCGACGCGGGCGAGCACGCCGGACCGTCCGGCCGACGTCCACGTCCACGCCGAGGCGCTGCGGCTCGGCCTGCGGGTCGAGGTGGAGGTCGCCCCGCAGGCGCTGGACGGCGCGACGGCCGCCGCGCACGCCCTGCTGGACCGTCCGGACCGGCCGACCGCCGTGTTCTGCTTCTCCGACGTGATCGCCTACGGCGTGTACGCCGCCACGCGCGCCCTCGGCCTCGCCGTGCCGGACGACCTCGCGGTCTGTGGCTACGACGCGCACCCGATGTCGGCGCTGCTGACGCCGCCGCTCACCACGGTCGACTGGGACATCGACGGGATCGTCCAGGCGGCCGTCGGGCTCGTCGTCGAGGTGATCGAGGGCACGCCCGCGACGCGCCGGGTCGTCCGGGAGCCGTCGCTGCGCGCCCGCGCGTCGACCGGCCGCTGACGGTCCGGCTATGGCGATCATCACGTTCCCGCGGGGTGCTCGCGGGTGGCCGGTATGCGCCCTTCGGTGGCGAATCGGCGGTTTCCCCACGGGGTTGCGGTAGGTTCTTGGCAATCCTGGTCGAAATGCACAAGATTTGGCGGGTCTCGGTCACGCTGGGTGTCCAAAAGATCGGGATTGACTAGTCTGGGCATAGATCTGGGTGAACACCCGACGGGAACCGGCGCCGATGAGGACGTGAGTCGTTTGATCACCTTTGCGGGCGTGACCAAGCGTTACGCGGACGGCACCGTCGCCGTCGACCGCCTCGACCTGGAGATCCCGGCCGGCAAGATCACCGTGCTCGTCGGCCCGTCCGGCTGCGGCAAGACCACCACGCTGCGCATGATCAACCGGATGGTCGAGGCGTCCGAGGGGACGGTCACGGTCGACGGGCGCGATGTCCGGGACGTCGACCCGCCGACGCTGCGGCGCGGCATCGGCTACGTCATCCAGCAGGCGGGCCTGTTCCCGCACCGGACGGTCCTGGACAACATCGCGACCGTCCCGTTCCTGCTCGGCCGCGACAAGAAGAAGGCCCGCGCGGAGGCCCGCGCGCTCATGGACCGCGTCGGGCTGGACCCGGCGTTCGCCGGCCGCTACCCCGCGCAGCTCTCCGGCGGCCAGCAGCAGCGCGTCGGCGTGGCCCGCGCGCTCGCCGCCGACCCGCCGATCCTGCTCATGGACGAGCCGTTCAGCGCCGTCGACCCGATCGTCCGCGCCAGCCTCCAGGACGAGTTCCTGCGGCTGCAGAGCGAGCTGGAGAAGACGATCGTGTTCGTCACCCACGACATCGACGAGGCCGTGAAGCTCGGCCACCGCATCGCGGTCTTCCAGGTCGGGGGACGGCTCGCCCAGTTCACCGCGCCGGACGACCTGCTGGCCGCGCCCGCGAGCGACTTCGTCCGCGACTTCCTCGGCGGCGAGCGCGGCATCCGGCGGCTCCGGTTCACCCAGGAACTCGACGCCGAACGCGACGCGGAACAGGCGGCCGAGCGGTGACCGCCGCGTTCGGGACGGGCGGTGAACCGCTCCTGCGGTGGAGCTACGTCCGCGACAACTACGACGGCGTGATCTGGGAGGCGCTGAAGGAGCACCTGGTGCTGTCCTTCACGCCCGTCCTCCTCGGCCTGGCGATCGCGCTGCCGCTCGGCCTGGCCTGCGCGCGGTGGCGGCGGCTGTACCCGCCGGTGCTGGCCGCGACGAGCATCCTGTACGCGATCCCGGCGATCGGGCTGTTCGTCGTGTTCGTCGCGTTCACTGGCCTCACCTACACGACCGTGGTCGTCCCACTGGCCCTCTACACGCTGTCGGTGCTCGTCCCGAGCGTCGTGGACGGGCTGCGCTCGGTGCCCGAGCACGTCCGGCAGTCGGCGGTCGCGATGGGCTTCGGGCCGCTGCGCCGGCTCGTCCAGGTGGAGCTGCCGATCGCGCTGCCCGTCCTGATGGGCGGGCTGCGCGTCGCGACCGTCGCCAACATCAGCCTGGTCAGCGTCGGCGCGCTCATCGGCATCGGCGGGCTCGGCCAGCTCATGGTCACCGGCATGAAGTGGCCCGGCGGCGCCTACCCGACGCCGATCGTCGTCGCGATCGCCCTGATCGTCGTGCTGGCGCTGCTGGCGGACCTGCTCCTGCTGCTCGTCCAGCGGTTCCTCATGCCGTGGGAGCGCGCCCGGCGGTCCCGGCGGCCCGCGGAGGTGACGCGGTGAACGCCCTGTGGAACGCGTTCGGCTGGTTCGGCGGCGCGGGCCGCTGGTCCGGGTCGGACGGCATCCCGAACCGGATCGCCGAGCACCTCTGGTACTCGCTGCTCGCCTTCGCCATCACCGTGGCCATCGCGCTGCCGCTCGGGCTGCTGCTCGGCCACCTGCGGCGCGGCCGGCCCGCCGCCGTGTCGGGGTTCCTCGTCCTGTCGTCGGCGAACGCCGCGCGGGCGCTGCCGACGCTCGGCCTGCTCATCCTCGTCGTCGTGGTCTCGACGGCCGGGGACATCGTCCCGATCCTGGTGCCGCTGGTGCTGCTCGCGGTGCCGCCCGTCCTGGTCAACACCTACGCCGGGGTCCAGCAGGTCGAGGCGGGCCTGCGCGACGCCGCCGAGGGCATGGGGATGCGCGGCCGGCAGGTGCTGTTCCAGGTCGAGCTGCCGGTGGCGCTGCCGCTCATCCTGCTCGGGCTGCGCACCGCCCTCATCCAGATCGTCTCGACCGCCACCATCGCGGCCTACGTGGGCCTCGGCGGTCTCGGCCGGTACATCGTGGACGGCTACTCGCGCCAGGACTACGACAGCATGGCCGGCGGCGCGATCCTCGTGATCGTCCTGGCCGTCCTCACCCAGGCCGCGTTCGCCGCGCTGCACCGGTTCGCGGTGTCGCCCGGCGTCCGCCGCGCCGCCGCGTCGGACTGACGCCCGCACGCTTGCCGACCGGGCGCGGACCGCGCCCCCCGGAGGAAGGAAACCCAACATGTCCCGGATCATCCGCGGCGCGGCCGTGCTCGCCGCCGCCGTCCTCGCGCTGGCCGCCTGCGGCGGAGGCGACGACGACCCGCTCGGCAAGGGCGGTGCCGGCGGCGGGGGCAGCCTCGTGATCGGCGGCGCCGACTTCCCCGAGAGCGGCCTGATCGGCGAGATCTACGCGCAGGCGCTGGAGGCCAAGGGCGTGAAGGTCCAGCGCAAGTTCGGCATCGGCTCGCGCGAGGTCTACATGAAGCAGGTCCGCAGCGGCGCGATCCAGGTGTTCCCCGAGTACAACGGGGCGCTGCTGTCGTTCCTCGACAAGAACGACGCCGCCACGACCAGCGACGCCGTGGACTCCGCGCTCAAGCAGAAGCTCCCGAGTGACCTGACGATCCTGAACCCCGCGCAGGCCGAGGACAAGGACACGCTCGCCGTGACGTCCGCGACCGCCGCCAAGTACAAGCTGAAGACGATCGAGGACCTAAAGCCCGTCGCCGGCCAGTTCGTCCTCGGCGGGCCGCCGGAGTTCAAGACCCGCAAGCAGGGCGTGGTCGGGCTCCAGTCCGTCTACGGCCTGACGTTCAAGGACTTCAAGTCGCTCAGTGCGGGAAGCCCGATCACCGTGTCGAACCTCAAGGACGGCAAGGTCCAGATCGCCAACCTGTTCTCCACCGACCCGGCGATCAAGAAGAACGGCTTCCTGTCGCTCGCCGACCCGAAGAACGTGTTCGGCGCGCAGAACGTCGTCCCGCTCGTCAACAAGACGAAGGTGGACACCAACGCGCAGGCGGCCCTGAACGCCGTCTCCGCCAAGCTGACCACCGACGGCCTCCTGGCCATGAACACCGAGATGGCCGACAAGAAGGCCGACCCCGCCACGGTCGCCAAGAAGTGGCTCACCGACAACGGCCTCGCCTGACCCCGGCGGGCGGGAGCGCCTCCCGGCTCCGTCGGGAGGTGCCCGCCCGTGCCGTCCCGCCGGTCAGCAGTCCAGGTCGGTCCGGATCCGGGTCGCGGACGCGCGGAGCCGCCCGGCCTGGTCGGCGGTGAGCTTCTTGCCGTCCTGGGCGTCGGCCAGGTCGACGAAGTCGGCCAGCGCGGTGCAGGCGGTGGCGGTGTCGTTGCCGTCGACCGCGTCGAGGGCGTTCCGGAGCTTGGCGTCCAGGGCGGTCCGGAGGCCGTTGGGGAGGCCGAAGCCGTCCACCAGGGCGCGCAGGTCGGCGATCTGGTCGGCGGGACGTTCGGCGATGGTGATGGTGGGGCCGTTCGTCGTAGCCTCACCGTCGAACTGGTAGCGCAGGGTGAAGCTCCCGGCCGGGGTGCCGGGCTTCACGCGCAGCGTCAGCGAGCCGGTCACCGTGGTCCCGACGGGGACGGGGCCGGTCGGGACGACGTAGCCGATGCCGGGAAGCGTCGTGCAGGAACCCGCGACGGGTCCGTCGCACGACGCCACGGTTGCGAAAGAGTCCAGGCTGCCCAGCGGGCCGCTGCCCGCGTAGAAGCCCATGCCCTCGCGCGAGGAGGCGAAGTCGCGCGTGACGGCGAAGTCGACGGTGATCGTCTCGCCGGGCGCGAGGGTGGCGCGCGAGACCGTGATGGCGGACGACGCCTGGGCCGGGCCGGCGAGCGAGAACAGGCCGGCCGCCGCTAAGGCGAGCACGCCGACGAATGTGATCGACCTATGGCGCGGCCCGGAGGCCGAGGCGGACGTGCGGGTGGACGAAGACATGAGCGCTCCCTCTTCCTGATCCCGCGTCCCCCGGCCAGGGCCCGGGGCGGATCCCTGCCGAACCGTGGTGACGCGCCGTTCCGGCGGGCGCGGTGGTCCGGACGAACGGGCCGCCCGGGCGGTGGCCGCGCCCACACGGCGTCGGTACGCGAACCGGGGACGGCTCTGGCAGCGGGCTGCCGAACCTCGTCCGGTGACCACCGGGCAGGTTCGCCGCTGAGCCCACCGTGACCGGTTCCACACTCACAGTCGCTCCCGCCGGGCGTGAAAGGACCGGTGTCCCGATTTCGCCGGGACACCTCCTGGTGACCGGGCGCGCACGGAGAAACCCCCGCCGGGGCGGGGGTTTCGGGTGGGCCAGAGGTCGAGGGCGCCGGTGTGGGCGGCGGCTTCGCCGGTCTGTGGTCAGAGTGCTCTGCGGTGGCTCCACCAGCGGCGGGCGGCTTCGAGGGAGGCGTTCGTCCAGGGGTCGGTTGCGTGCGGCTTCAGGCCCCAGGCGGACCGGACGGCGCTTCCGTGGTGGACGATGGCGTCGAGGTCGCCAGGGCCGAGGTCCTTCCACCCGCGCAGCTGTGCGGCGATGGCCTCGGCGTCCCGGGGCGAGTGCCCGCAGGTGATCATGAAGTGGGCCATGCTCACCGCGTCGAGCCAGGACGCTCCGCGGGTGGGGCGAGCCCAGTCGAGCAGGAAGACGCGTTCGGGCGTCACGAGCACGTTGGCCGGGGTGAGGTCGCCGTGCACCAGGCTGTCGCCGCTGACTCGGCGCAGGAGCGCGACGTCGCCCTGGCTGGAATACACCTGATCGGCGTACTTCAGCTCGACGTCGGGGCGGGGGGTGTGGCTCAGCGCGTCCAGCGCTTCGAACACCCGTGGGATGTCAGGGGAGCACGGCGAGTAGTCCGCCCTCCGCCCGTTGACGAAATTGAAGGCAGCGACCAGCCAGCCGCCGGCCTCGACGTGGAAGCGGATCTCGGGAGACAGGTGGGTGACGTACGGGTTGATCGAGATCTCCCGGCGAAGCTGGACGACCTTGAGGGTGTCGGCCAGGCGCGCACCCTTGACGAACAGCGGGCCGGACCCGGTTTCGGCGACGAGGCTCGCTTCGGAGTTCCAGCCCGCCGAAATCGTCCTGACCGCCGCGATGCCACCCGCCTGCTCGCGGACGGCGTCCCGTACCCCCTGCGGCAGGTCGTTCCAGTCGGTCTTGTTCGTCATGCCGGTCAGCCTGCCAGAGGGGGTCGGGACGAATGGTCAGATGGCGCCGAGGAAGGCGGTCAGCTCGTCGGCGCTGAAGCGCATCGGGGTGAGGTCGGGGCGCTTGGAGTCGCGGATCGCGATGGCGCCGTCGGGGAGCGTGGCGAACTCCATGCAGCTCTCGGGGGCGTCGGGGTCGCCGACGTTCCCGCCGCACGGCTTGGTCCAGGTCGCTCCGGAGATGTCGAGGGTGTACAGGTCGCCGTTCCGCATGACTTTCTCCTCTGCCGTGTTCCCCGCGCCACGGCGGCGCGTGGTCGAGCAAGCCCGGATGGGAAGTCCGCCCGTCCGGGGTTCTGATGTCGGAGCCGGCCTGTTCGCGCTGGCCCCCTCTGCTCACCGAAGGTAGAAAGGCGTCATGCGACTCGGCTAGAGATTTGCACTTGTTTGCAGTTTTTGCCTGGCCTGCTCGATCAGCTCGCGTGCCTCGGCACCGTAGACCGCCATGCCGCGCAGCAGGTTGAAGGCCCTTTTGAAGGTGTCGATCTCCTCGGGCCGACTCGTCTTGAAGCCCGCCGACCACATCGGGGACCGCACCATCGAACCGTCGAACATGTAGAACGGCTCGCCGGGCGGAACAGCGCGCGTCGCGCCCGGAGGGATGATCCCGAGAGAGACGTTCGGGAGCAGCGTCACCGCGGACAGGAAGGTGAGCTGTTCCAGCATGACGTTCACGTCGCCGAAGACGAGTTCGAGCACCCATGGCTCGATGACGAAGTGGTAGCCGTTCTTCGCCGACGCCGCTGTGACCAGACTTTGCTTGGGAAGCCTCGCGTCGGCCGCAGCCCGGGCCTCGCGTTCGGGCAGGCCGTAGAGCGCTTCGGCCGTCTTGAACAAGCCGAACACGTACCCGTGCGTCTGCAGGATGCCGGGGACGCACTTCGACTCATAGACGATGAGCAGCTTGGTCTGCCGGTAGAGGGCGTCTTCGTTCTCGTGCAGGAGTTTCTGGCCCTTGCGCAGCTCGCGCTTCCACTCCACCCACATGTCATGGACCTGGCTCTGGACGATCACCAGATCCTCGTACTGCTCGTCGGCGCCGCACGCACGGCACCAGGCCGCGAGTTCGCCGGACTTGACGCCCTGCTTGCCGCCCTCGATCCGGGAGATCTTCCAATTGGGGATGCCCGTCAGGCCGGCCAACTCCAGACCTGACAGGCCCTTCGCCTTGCGCAAGCCCCGAAGCCTCGCGCCGAACGCCCTCTTGGCGTCCTCTGCCGGGACGGACATGGAAAGCCGACGTCAGCCGGGCTTGTACTCGGGCTGGGGAATCCCCAGCTCCCACACGGCCTCGAACGCGGCCAGGCAGAACCCGACGACCTCGGGTTCGGTGTAGCGCTGGCGCTCCACGACGTCATCGGCGCCGTTGAACACGTTGAAGACGACGGTCTTGCGGTCGAAGACCCAGCAATCGTTCCCCGGCAGCGCGATGGTCGACACGAGCCGCCGTGGAACGAACCTCACCTGCTGACCGGCCTCGAACAGCATCCCCGCGAGCGGGTAGCCCCACCTGTGGTAGTCGGAGAGCGGTTCCGACACCAGCTTCGCGTCCCGGTAGACGCGCCCGCTCGACGTCGCCGCGCGGAGCTTGTCGCACCAGGGCCTCATCCACTCCCGGTACTCCGCCTCGTCCCACGGCTTGCCGGCCTTCCAGGCGGCGAACTTGTCGGCTTCTCCGCCGCCGGTGGCGTAGTGGTCGCGAAGCTCCAGATGAAGCGCCTCGAACTCGAAGGTGTCGAACAGCTCGTCCCGGGTCTCAGCCGAGATCAACTCCATAGCGCTCCTTCGCGAACTGCCGGACGAACTCGTCCATCAGCTTGTCGGGGAACCACAGGTACCCCTCATGGGGCTTCATGTTCTGGATCTGGTCACGCACGCCGGGCTCGTCTCGCACCTCGCCCTGCCCGTACCAGCCCCCGTCGCTCGACCGGTAGAAGGAGGGGCAGTCCGGGTTGGGGTACGAATCGGGGCTCTTGCAGAAGAAAGTCAGCAGGATCCTAGGATCATCGTGCGAGCTTTGCACGTCTTTGCACCTCTCCACTGGGGCGGGCGCGCATGGAGAAACCCCCGCCGGGGCGGGGGTTTCGGGTGGGTCAGAGGTCAAGGGCGCCGGTGCGGGCGGCGGCCAGGACGGCGGCGAAGTGGGGGGCGGGGAGGGTGATCGCGCCTGCTTGGCGGTCGGTGGTGTCGCGGATACCCACTCGGCCCTGGTCGGATCCGGCCTCGACGCAGTTGTTGAACTCGCCTCCGGAGTGGCGGGACTTGCGCCAGTTGCGGGGTTCGAACGTGCTCACAAAGACTCCCGGATGTTCTTCAGCAGTTGGACGCTCTCTTCGGTGGACATGGCCTTTGACCTGATGAGGTCGTAGGTGTCCACGAGTTCCTCGATCATATCGGGGTCTTCGATGACGCGACCGGTCCTGCCGAATCCCTCCTGCCAGGCCGCCATCAGGCCGTCCTTGCGGTGTTCCATCAGATGGAGGTCACCGAGAACGCCGGGGTAGGTGACGTTCGTCTGCGGGACGATCTGAACCTGCACATTCCACTGCTCAGTCCGCTTGAGGATCGCGTCGATCTGCTCGCGGGCGAGATCCGGCTGGTTCGCGAGACGCCGGAACACTTCCTCGTCCATGATCGCCAGCAGCCTGGCGGGGTCGTCGCCGTTCAGGATTCCCTGGCGGCGGCTCCGCACTTCGATGACCGCGTCCGCGGCCTGCGGGATCGGGCCGTCAAGGGCGAGCGCCCTGACGTAGGACTCCGTCTGCAAGAGGCCGACGACGGCCGCGTGCGAGAACGCTTTGATCGACTTGGACATCTTCTCGTGGTACGCCAGCGCCCGCGCGCCCTCGGGGACGCGCGAGACGTGGGCGACCTCGCGGTGGCGGGTGAAGTAGTCGCCCGTCCCGAACAACTCGTCGAGGAGCCGGGCCGTCGTCGGCGCGGGGATGGCGTGGCCGAGTTCGTAGCGGCTGACCTGGGAGTCGTCGCAGATGATCTTTGCGGCCAACTCTCCCTGTGTCCAGCCCTTCTTCTCCCGATTCTCCCGGATTTCGTTTCCGTAGTACTGGGCGAAGGACTCGTTGGGGGTCGTCTTCTTCGGGGGGCGGGCCATGTCGCTGTCCTTTCGGAGGTTCCTCGGCCGTCCTTGCGGAGACTACGGCAGGAGGACGCGAAAGGGGCGGCAGTTGTGTGAAAAAACCGAGATCCCGGCTGAAGACAAGTGTTCTGCGGAACTGCTGCGAGGCGGTTTTTCCCAACTTTCCTTTCTGTCCAATCTTTGGCACCGCACTGTGCGTGGACGGTTATTTTCACGGTCTACTAACGGGCGGGCGGCCGGTGAGGCGGGTCGTCAAAGACGCGGCGGCGGCCTTTACCGGCGCCGCCAGGTCGGGCCAGGTTTCCGAAGGACGGGCGGCGCGGCGGAACGTGACGGTGATCGCGGCCGCCGGGTGGCCCGTGTGGTCGAAGGCGCACGCCGCGATGCTCGCGAAGCCCTCGGTGACCAGGCCGTCCTCGGCGGACCAGCCGCGTGCGGCGTCCTCGCGCAGGGCGCGGCGGAGGGCGGTCAGGGTGGTGGGGCCGTCGGTCGTCCGGGTGACGAGCGGGGCGGGGTAGAGGGCGCGGAGCTGGGCGGCGGGGAGGTGCGCGAGCATCGACCGGCCGCTGGCGGTGAGGTGCGCGGGGATGCGGACGCCCACGTCCGTGACCAGCGTCGCGTGCCGGGGCGGCTGCTCTTTCAGCAGGTAGAGCGTGTCGGCGCCGTGTAGGACGCCGAGCTGGACGATCTCGCCCGTCCGGTCCACCAGGCGGCGCAGCAGCGGGCGGGCCAGGCGTTCCAGCGGGCCGTGCCGCAGGTAGGCCGAGCCGACCTCGAACGCGGCCACGCCGAGGCCCCAGCGGCGTTCCTCGGGCAGCGCCACGACGAAGCCTTCGGCGGCCATTTCCGCCAGCAGGTGGTAGGTGCTGGAGCGCGGCAGGCCGAGGTCGCGGGCGATCGAGGAGGCGGGCAGGGGGCCGGCCGACGCCGCGAGCAGCCGCAGCACCGCGAGGGTCCGCCGGGCGGCCGGTACCTGGTCCACGTCCTCGATTGTCTCGTATCCGAGACGGTTCGGGTCGCGGCGGGCTCGTCCGGGGCCGCTTCGCATCGGTCCAATGGTGGGTATGACGTCCGTTATGGGGGCACAGAGCATCGAGGTGGGGACGGAACCGCCGTCGCCCGCCGAGGTCGTGGCGGTGGCACGGGACGGCGCGCGGGTCGGGCTGTCGGCCGCCGCCGAGGGCGCCATGGCCGCGTCACGGGCGCACATCGAGGAGCTGGCGGCGCGGCCGACGCCCGTCTACGGGGTGTCGACGGGGTTCGGCGCGCTCGCGTCCCGGCACATCCCGCCGGAGCTGCGGACGCGGCTCCAGCTCAACATCGTCCGGTCGCACGCGGCCGGGACGGGCCCGGAGGTGGAGCGCGAGGTCGTCCGGGCGATGATGCTGCTGCGGCTGAAGACGCTCGCCACCGGCCGCACCGGGGCCCGGCCGGAGACGGCCCGCGCGCTCGCGGCGCTGCTCAACGCGGGGATCACGCCGGTCGTCCACGAGTACGGCAGCCTCGGCTGCTCGGGGGACCTCGCGCCGCTCGCGCACGTCGCGCTGGCGCTGCTCGGCGAGGGACGGGTCCGGGACGCCGACGACCGCCTCATCCCCGCCGCCGACGCGCTGAAGCGAGCCGACCTGCGTCCCGTCGAACTCGGGGCCAAGGAAGGGCTCGCGCTGCTCAACGGCACGGACGGGATGCTCGGCATGCTCGTCCTCGCCCTGCACGACCTGCGCGGCCTGCTCACCGCCGCCGACATCGCGACCGCGATGAGCGTCGAGGCGCTGCTCGGCACCGACCGCGTCTTCGACGCCGACCTCCAGGCGCTGCGCCCGCATCCGGGGCAGGCCGCGTCGGCGGCGAACCTGCGGCTGCTGCTCGCCGGGTCCCCGATCGTGGAGTCCCACCGGGGGCCGGACGACACGCGCGTCCAGGACGCCTACTCGCTGCGCTGCGCGCCGCAGGTGAACGGCGCGTTCCGGGACACCGTCGCGCACGCCGCGCTGGTCGCCGACCGCGAGCTGGCGGCGGCCGTGGACAACCCGGTCGTGCTGTCGGACGGACGCGTGGAGTCCAACGGCAACTTCCACGGCGCCCCGATCGCCTACGCCCTGGACTTCCTCGCGATCCCGATCGCCGACGCCGCGTCGATGGCCGAGCGCCGCACCGACCGGATGCTCGACAAGGCCCGCTCGTTCGGGCTGCCGCCTTTCCTCGCCGCCGACCCCGGCGTCGACTCCGGCCACATGATCGCCCAGTACACGCAGGCGTCGATCGTGGCGGAGCTGAAACGGCTGGCCGTCCCGGCGAGCGTCGACTCGATCCCGTCGTCGGCGATGCAGGAGGACCACGTGTCCCTCGGCTGGAACGCCGCCCGCAAGCTGCGCCGGGCCGTGGACGGGTACGCGCGCGTCGTCGCGATCGAGCTGTTCACCGCCGCCCGCGCGCTGGACCTGCGCGCCCCGCTGAGCCCCGGCCCGGCGACCGCGGCCGTCCTCGCGGCGCTGCGCCGGCACGTCCCGCCGCCCGGCCCGGACCGCCATCTGTCGCCCGAGATCGACGCCGCGACCGCGCTCGTCCGGGACGGCGCGCTCGTCGCCGCCGCCGAGTCCGTCACCGGCCCGCTCGCCTGAAGGAGCCCCGCCATGTCCGGTCCCCGTCCCGTCCGCGCGCCGCGCGGCTCCGCGCTCACCGCGCGCGGCTGGCCGCAGGAGGCCGCGCTGCGGATGCTCATGAACAACCTGGATCCCGAGGTCGCCGAGCATCCCGACGAGCTGGTCGTCTACGGCGGGACCGGACGGGCCGCGCGGAGCTGGGACGCGTTCGACCGGATCACCGGGGCGCTCGCCCGCCTGGACGGGGACGAGACGCTGCTCGTCCAGTCCGGCAAGCCGGTCGGGATCTTCCGGACGCACGAGTGGGCGCCGCGCGTACTCATCGCCAACTCCAACCTCGTCCCGGAGTGGGCGACGTGGGAGGAGTTCCGGCGGCTGGAGGCCGACGGGCTCACGATGTACGGGCAGATGACGGCCGGGTCGTGGATCTACATCGGCACGCAGGGCATCCTCCAGGGCACCTACGAGACGTTCGCGGCCGTCGCGGCGAAGCGGTTCGGCGGGAGCCTCGCCGGGACGATCACGCTGACGGCCGGGCTCGGCGGGATGGGCGGCGCGCAGCCGCTCGCGGTCACGATGAACGGCGGGGTGGCGCTGTGCGTTGAGTGCGACCCGTCCCGCATCGACCGGCGGGTCGCGCACGGCTACTGCGACGTCCGCGCCGACTCGCTGGACGAGGCGCTGCGGCTGGCCGAGGCGGCGAAGGCGGAGCGGCGGGCGCTGTCGATCGGGGTGCTCGGGAACGCGGCGGACGTCGTCCCGGAACTGCTGCGGCGGGGCGCGCCGATCGACGTCGTCACCGACCAGACCAGCGCGCACGACCCGCTCGCCTACCTGCCGCGCGGCGTCGCGTTCGAGTCCTGGGCCGCCGAGCGCGACCGGGACCCGGCCGGGTTCACCGCGCGGGCGCGGGAGTCGATGGCCGAGCACGTCGCGGCGATGGTCGGGTTCCAGGACGCGGGCGCCGAGGTCTTCGACTACGGCAACTCGATCCGGGGCGAGGCGCGGACGGCCGGGTACGCGCGGGCGTTCGACTTCCCCGGGTTCGTCCCGGCCTACATCCGGCCGCTGTTCTGCGAGGGCAGGGGGCCGTTCCGGTGGGCGGCGCTGTCGGGCGACCCGGCCGACATCGCCCGCACCGACCGCGCGATCCTCGACCTCTTCCCCGAGAACGAACCGCTCGCGCGGTGGATCCGGCTGGCGGGGGAGCGGGTGCGGTTCCAAGGGCTTCCGGCGCGGATCTGCTGGCTCGGCTACGGCGAACGGGACAAGGCGGGCGCGGTGTTCAACGACCTCGTCGCGCGCGGCGAGATCAGCGCGCCGATCGTCCTCGGCCGCGACCATCTGGACTGCGGGTCGGTCGCGTCGCCGTACCGGGAGACCGAGGCGATGGCCGACGGCTCCGACGCCATCGCGGACTGGCCGCTGCTGAACGCGCTGCTCAACACGGCGTCCGGGGCGACGTGGGTGTCGATCCACCACGGCGGCGGCGTCGGGATCGGACGGTCGATCCACGCGGGCCAGGTCTGCGTCGCCGACGGCACCGACCTCGCCGCGCGCAAACTCGAACGGGTGCTGACCAACGACCCGGGCACGGGCGTCATGCGGCACGTGGACGCCGGGTACGAACGGGCCGCCGAGGTGGCTGTGGAGCGAGGCGTGCACGTCCCGTGACGTTCGACGCGATGTGGGCGGAACTGCTGCCCGTCGGCCGGGATCCGGCGGGCGGCTACCGGCGTTTCGCGTTCACGCCGCCGGAGCTGGAGTGCCGCGCGTGGTTCGCCGAGCAGGCGCGGCGGCGGGCGCTGCCCGTCGAGCGGGACGCGAACGGCAACCTGTTCGCGTGGTGGCTCCCGCCGGACGGGCGGCGCGGCGGGGCCGTCCTCACCGGCAGCCATCTGGACTCGGTGCCGGGCGGCGGCGCGTTCGACGGGCCGCTCGGGGTGGTCTCGGCGTTCGCGGCGATCGACGCGCTGCGGGCGCGGGGCGCGGTGCCGTCCCGGCCCGTCGGGGTCGCGGCGTTCGCCGAGGAGGAGGGCGCGCGGTTCGGCGTCGCGTGCCTCGGGTCGCGGCTGCTCACCGGGACCATCGACCCGGACCGGGCGCGGGGGCTGCGCGACGGTTCCGGGCGCTCGTTCGCGGCCGTCCTCGCCGAGCACGGGCTCGACCCGGCGCTGATCGGCCCGGACGACGACCTGCTCGGCCGGTGCGCGTGCTTCGTGGAACTGCACATCGAGCAGGGGCGCGGGCTGGACGTCCCGGTGGGGGCGGCGAGCGCGATCGTCCCGCACGGCCGCTGGCGGTTCGGCTTCACCGGCGCGGGCGACCACGCGGGCACCACCGCGCTCGCCGACCGCCGCGACCCGATGCTGCCGTTCGCGCGGACCGTCCTCGCGGCGCGGTCGGCGGCCGAGCGGTTCGGCGCGGTCGCGACGGTCGGGAAGGCGGAGATCGTGCCGGGCGGGGTGAACGCGATCCCGTCGTCGGTCACGGCGTGGCTGGACGCGCGGGGGCCGGTGGACGACGCCGTCCGCCGCACCGTCGCCGAGGTGGCGCGGGCCGCGCGGGACGCCGCGTCCGCGCACGGCGTGGCGGTGGACGTCGCCGAGGAGTCCTACAGCCCGGCCGTGGCGTTCCGGCGGGAGCTGCTGGACCGGATCATCCGGGTGCTCGGTGGGGTGCCGGTGCTGCCGACCGGGGCGGGGCACGACGCGGGCGTCCTCGCCGCGCGGCTCCCGACGGCGATGCTGTTCGTTCGGAATCCGACCGGTGTGTCGCATGCGCCGGCCGAGCACGCCGAGCCGTCCGACGTGGCGGCGGGCGTCGCGGCGCTCACCGCCGTCCTGGCCGACCTCGCGGGGGCGTGATGCGGTGGTTCGCCGAGTACGCGTGGGTGGACGACACCGTCCTGCCCGGCGTACTGCTGGAGGCCGACGGCGACCGGTTCGTCCGGGTCGTCCCCGGCTTGGCGGCGCCGCCGGACGCGCGGTACCTGCCCGGCCTCACGATCCCCGGCCTCGCCAACGCCCACTCGCACGCCTTCCACCGGGCGCTGCGCGGCGGCGTCCAAGCCGGGCGGGGCACGTTCTGGACGTGGCGGGAGCGCATGTACGCCGTCGCCGACCGGCTCGACCCCGCGTCCTATCAGGCGCTCGCGACGGCCGTGTACGCCGAGATGGCGCTCGCCGGGATCACCTGCGTCGGCGAGTTCCACTACCTGCACCACCGGCCCGGCGGCGACGCCCACCCCGAGCCGAACGCGATGGGCGACGCGCTGCTCGCGGCGGCGTCGGCGGCCGGGATCCGGATCACGCTGCTCGACGCCTGCTACCTCAGCGGCGCCCCGCGCACGCCGCTCGCCGGGACGCAGCGCCGGTTCGGGGACGGCACCGCCGGAGCCTGGCGCGACCGCGTCCGCGCGCTCCTGTCCCGGGCCGGGCCGGACGTGCGGATCGGCGCGGCGATCCACTCCGTGCGGGCCGTCCCGCGCGCCGAACTGCCCGTCGTCGCGGACTTCGCGCGCGAGCACGGGATGCCGCTGCACGTCCACGTGTCCGAGCAGCCCGCCGAGAACGCCGAATGCCTGGACGCCTACGGGGTCACGCCGGTGCGGCTGCTCGGCGACGCGGGCGCGCTCGGGCCGCTGACGACGGCCGTCCACGCGACCCATCTCGACGCCGCCGACATCGCGCTGCTCGGCGGGACGGGCACGACCGTCTGCCTGTGCCCGACGACCGAACGCGACCTCGCCGACGGGCTCGGGCCGTCCGGGGACCTCGCCCGCGCCGGCGCCCCGCTGTGCGTCGGCTCCGACCAGCACGCCGTCGTGGACCTGCTGGAAGAGGCGCGCTCGGTGGAACTGCACGAACGGCTGCGGACCGGCGAGCGCGGCCACTTCCGGGCGAGCGCCCTGCTGGCCGCCGCGACATGGCACGGGCACGCCGCGCTCGGCTGGCCGTCCGCCGGACGCCTGGAACCCGGCGCGCACGCCGACCTGGTGACGCTGCGCCTCGACTCGCCCCGCACCGCCGGCGGCGCCCCGTCCGCCGAGACGGCCGTCTTCGCCGCCTCCGCCGCCGACGTCACGACGGTGGTCGCGTCCGGTCGCGAGATCGTCCGCGACGGCCGCCACCGGACGATCGACGTCCCGTCCGCCCTCCGGGAGGCCCTGTGAGCGCGCCTGCGGCGCGCGCCGTGCGCTGGACTGAGGAGCGTCGGGAGCTTGCGACCAGAGCGACGAGGGAAGCGCGCGGCTTCGGGCGCGCCGCTGGCGTGCGGGAGGCGCTGTGAGTGTGGTGATCCGGGGGATCGGGGAGTTGGTCACGGGGGATCCGGCGGCGGGGGACGGGGCGCTCGGGGTGCTGCGGGACGCGGCGGTCGTGTTCGACGGCGGGCGCGTCGCGTGGGTGGGGCCGTCGGGTGATGCTCCTGCGGCTGATGAAGCGGTGGACGCGGGCGGGCGGTGTGTCCTGCCGGGGTTCGTTGATTCGCATGCTCATCTGGTGTTCGCGGGGGATCGCGCGGACGAGTTCGCGGCGCGGATGACGGGTCGTCCGTATGCGGCGGGCGGGATCAGGACGACCGTCGCGGCGACGCGGGCCGCGTCCGACGACGTGCTGCGCGGGAATCTGCGGCGGCTCGTCGCGGAGATGGCGCGGCAGGGCACGACGACCGTCGAGTGCAAGTCCGGGTACGGGCTGACGGTCGAGCAGGAGGCGCGGTGCGTGCGGATCGCGGCGGAGGTGACCGGCGAGGTGACGTTCCTCGGCGCGCACGTCGTCCCGCCCGAGTACGACGGCGACCCGGGCGGGTACGTGCGGCTGGTGTCGGGCGCGATGGTGGCGGCGTGCGCGCCCCACGCGCGCTGGATCGACGTGTTCTGCGAGCGCGGCGCGTTCGATGCCGCGCAGGCCCGGACGGTCCTCGCGGCGGGCGCGGCGGCGGGGCTCGTGCCGCGCGTCCACGCCAACCAGCTTGGGCCCGGTCCCGGCGTGCGGCTCGCGGTCGAGGCCGGCGCCGCGTCCGCCGACCACTGCACGTTCCTGGACGACGCCGACGTGGACGCCCTCGCGTCGTCCCCGACGGTCGCGACGCTGCTGCCCGCCGTGGAGTTCTCGACCCGTCAGCCGTATCCGGACGCGCGGCGGCTGCTGGACGCGGGCGCCGCCGTCGCGCTCGCCACCGACTGCAACCCCGGGTCCGGCTACAGCTCCAGCATGGCGTTCTGCGTGGCGCTGGCCGTCCGGGAGATGGGGATGAGCCCGGCGGAGGCCGTCCTCGCCGCGACGGCGGGCGGGGCGCGGGCGCTGCGGCGCGCGGACGTGGGACGCCTCTCGCCCGGCGCCCGCGCCGACGCCCAGCTTCTCGACGCGCCCGGCCACATCCACCTCGCCTACCGTCCGGGCGTGCCGCTGACGGCCGCCGTCTGGAAGGACGGCGTGCGGCAGGTGTGAACCGCGCACGGTGGGTACGACGGGTCGCGTCCATCCGACCGGGCAACGGGGAGGCGCGAATGGCCGAGTTCCTGACCGACATGAAGGTGCTGCGCGAACGGGCGCGCGAGGAGATCGCCAAGGGGCCGGTGACGTCGGCGTACGGCGCGGACGTCCAGCGCGTGATCCAGGTGCTCAACGAGGCGCTGGCGACCGAGATCGTGTGCGTCCTGCGGTACAAGCGGCACCGGTTCACCGCGACCGGCATCCACGCCGAGGGCGTCGCGGCGGAATTCGCCGAGCACGCCGCCGAGGAGCAGGAGCACGCGGACCTGCTCGCCGAGCGGATCGTCCAGCTCGGCGGCGAGCCGGACTTCGCGCCCGACACGCTGACGGCCCGCGCGCACGCCGAGTACGACGCGAGCCTGGACCTCGCCGAGATGATCAAGGAGGACCTGGTCGCGGAGCGGATCGCCGTCGCGTCCTACACCGAGATCGTCCAGTGGCTCGGCGACGACGACCCGACGACGCGGCGGCTGTTCGAGCAGATCCTCGCGCAGGAGGAGGAGCACGCCGACGACCTGCGCGGCCTGCTGGAGCGGCTGCCCGCCGCGCTGGAGTCCTGAGTCAGAGCACGGGGAACCGGAGGGCGAGTTCCAGCCCGCCGCCCGGGTTCGGCCGCGCGCCGACGGACGCCCCGTGCGCCTGCGCGATGGACGCGACGATCGACAGCCCGAGCCCCGTCCCGTCGGCCGCCGAGCGGTCGGCGTGCAGGCGGCGGAACGGCTGGAACAGCTCGGCGACGCGGTCGGCGGGGACGTCCGGTCCGGTGTTGCGGACGGTGAGCGTCCCCGCCGCCGACAGCGCGAGCAGCACCGTCCCGCCCGGCCGGTTGTACCGGACGGCGTTGCCCAGCACGTTCGCCAGCAGCCGGTTCAGCAGCACCGGATCGCCCGCGACGACGGCGCGCTCGGTCGCGAGCGTCACCGTCACGTCCCCGGCGGGCAGTTCCTCGGCGGCCTGGCGGGCGAGGGCGTCCAGCGCCACCGGTTCGGTCTCGTCCAGCCCGTGCTCGGCCTGCGCGAGGATGAGCAGCGCGTCGATCAGCCGTTCCGTCCGGCGGTTGGCGGTGAGCAGCTTCGTCCGGACCGGGACGAGCCGGTCGGGCAGCGGGTCGTCCAGCCCGATCTGGATCGCGGCGCGCTGCACGGCGAGCGGCGTCCGCAGCTCGTGCGCGGCGTTGGCGATGAACCGCCGCTGCGCCCGCACCGACCGTTCCAGGCGTTCCAGCATCTCGTCGAAGGTGTCGGCGAGGTCCTTCAGCTCGTCGCGGGGGCCGTCCAGCGCGATCCGCTCGTGCAGGTTGGACAGCGACAGGTCGCGCGCGGCGGCGGTGATGTCGTGCAGCGGGCGCAGCATCCGCCCGGCGATCCACCGGCCGAGGACGAGCGACACCACCGTCAGCACCGCCATCGTCGCGGCCGTCACGCCCCACTGGTAGTGGAGGACCTGGTCGGGCAGCGACTGGATGACGGCGCTGCCCGCGAACATCCGCGGCGGCCCGGCGGCGTCGATGGGCGGCGGGATGTCGCCGCCCTGCTTGACGAGCCCGTCCACGCGGTGTTGCAGCATCTCCCGCAGGAGCAGGTTCACGACCGTCAGCGCGACCAGCGACGTCAGCAGGAACAGGCCGCTGGAGAACAGCGTGAGCCGCATCCGGACGGTCCGGAGCGACGCCGGGATCACAATCGGTATCCGGCGCCTTTGACGGTCTCGATGCACGGCGGGTCGCCGAGCTTGGTCCGCAGCCGGCTCATCACGACCCGGACGGCCGTCGTGAACGGGTCCGCGTGCTCGTCCCATGCCTTCTCCAGCAGCGTCTCGGCGCTCACGACCGTCCCGTTCGCGCGCATCAGCACTTCCAGCACCGCGAACTCCTTCAGGGACAGCCGCAGGAACCGTCCGTCGCGGAACGCCTGCACGCGCCGGGGGTCCAGCGTGATGCCGCCGCGCCGCAGGACGGGCGGGGACGGCGTGTGGCTGCGCCGGCCGAGCGCCTGCACGCGCGCGACCAGCTCGCCGTAGTCGAACGGCTTGGGCAGGTAGTCGTCGGCGCCGAGCCCGAGCCCCGCGACGCGCTCGGACACCGACGCGGCGGCCGTCAGCATGAGGATCCGCGTGCGCGCTCCGTTCTCCACCAGGTCGCGGCAGACGACGTCGCCGTGGACCCCGGGCAGGTCGCGGTCCAGGACCAGGACGTCGTAGTCGTTCACGACCAGGCGCTCGACGGCGGCCGTCCCGTCGTAGGCCACGTCGACCGCCATCGCGTGCCGCCGCAGGCCCTCGGCGACCAGGTCGGCCAGGTCCCGTTCGTCCTCCGCCACGAGCACTCGCATGACCGCAAGTCCTACCGCGCGGGGTGTAACACCATCGTTAACGCCCGCGTTCACGGTCGCGCAAACGCCCGGCCGTCAGGGTGGGGTCATGACCACCAAGTTGATCGCCGTGCTGATCGCCGTCGCGCTGCTGGACGCGGCGTGCTCGGGGAAGACGCCGGGGAAGGCGGTGCCGAGCCTCGGGACGTCGAAGCCGTCCGCCACGGCCGCGACCGGCAAGCCGGACCTCCTGGAGTTCGCGCGGTGCATGCGCCGCAACGGCGTGCCCGACTTCAAGGACCCCGACGCGTCCGGCGGCGTCGGCATCACCCGCGACCAGGCGCAGTCCCCGGTCTTCAAGGCGGCGGACAAGGCGTGCCACAAGTACGTCGGCGCCCCGCCCGGCGGCGGGCAGCAGCCGCACATGGAGAACCCGTGGCCCGCCGCGCAGCAGCTCAAGTACGCGCAGTGCATGCGGACGCACGGCTTCCCGCAGTTCCCCGACCCGTCCGGCAACGGCGAACCGCCGATGATCGACAAGAACATGGGCATCGACCCGGACTCGCCCACGTTCCAGGCGGCGGACAAGGCGTGCGCCGCGTTCCGCCCGAAGAACGTCGGCAGGGCCGGCGGACCGAAGGCCGCCCAACGGGCCTCCTGACCCGGCGCGGGGACGGGCGGCCACGGGGGCCCCGTCCCCGCGCCCTCTGGTAGACCGTTCCGCATGGCCGTCGACTTCGGGGTGCGCGAGTTCCAGTTCACGCTCCTGCCGCGCATGGCGGACCTGGCGCCCGAACGCGTCGAAGAGGCCCTCACCGAACTGGACGCGACGCGCGCCGAGATGCGCGCGGCCTACCGCCGCTGGCTGGCGATGGCCCACGTCCCGCGCGCCCCCCGCGGCCTGACCCGCTACCGATGGGCCCTGGGCCCGCCCGCAACCACGGCCCGCCGCCGCTTCGGCGACCTGACCTGCGGCGTCGCCCGCTGGCCCCTCCCACTCTGGCCCGACCTGCTGTTCGAGGTCCTGACCGGCCCCGGCGGCGACGTCTGGAACGACTGGCTGATCCGCCCGCCGTCCAGCCCGACCCCCGACCTGCCGCCCCCGCCCGACCTGACCCCCTGGTCCTGCGTGGTGTCCGACGTCTCCGAACGCTTCCCCGGCGCCCGCGACCAGGAGGGCTCGGCCCCGACCCGCTGGACCGTCCTGATCCCCTGGCACGACGGAACCCACCGCGCCGAGTTCGTCCACGGCCTCCTCCAACACGTCACCCCGCCCTGACGAGTGTCACGTCGGCGGGCCGGTCTCCAGTTCATTCCACTGGATGCGGAGGGGGAAGGGGTCGGTGATGCTGAGCGCCAGGCCGCTCCGGTCTCGATGAGCGGTGCCGAGACGGGAGTAATGCTGGTCGACGGCGAGAAGCGCGTAGTGTTCGAGGGTCAGGGCGCCGATCCCGTCGAATTCCACGATGAGATAGTGGGGAATTCCTGCTTTGGCGTATTCACCCATCTTGTGGATTCGATCGCGCGACTGCGACCAACGGGACACCACTTCGACGACGATCAGCACGTCGCGCGCCGCGAGTTCTTCGAAATCGTCCAGGCAGTGGTGAACGACCACGTCCGGCTTGCGGATGGTCGGCGGCACCTCCCACAGGACGACGTCCACCTCGGTGTTGACCTCGATGCAGGGCGGCTCGCCGCCTCGCTGGTGGTCGCGGCGTGCCTTCGCGACGGCCGATTCGATCGCCTCGGCGAGGCGGAAGCCGGTTTTCTGGTGCCTTCTATCCCTTTTTTCGCGGGGTGTGATCGTGCCATCGACTAGTTCGACCTCGCGCCGCATCTCCGCGTCGAGCGCGAGGTATTCGTCGAGAGTCGTCGGCTCGTGCCGGCCGGGCCAGCTGGTCGTCATGGACTCATTATCGGGGTTCGGGGGTGACGTAGCGGTGGTTGACGCGGAGGAGGGGGGCCGGGGCGGACGGGGCGGGGTCGATGGCGAGGACGTCGGCGATGAAGAGGGTGTGGTCGCCGGCGGGGACGCGGTCGCGGGTCGCGCATTCGAAGGCCGCCACGCCGCCGTCGAGGATCAGCGCGTCCGACGCCGTGCCGCGGTGGTGGGGCTCGGCGGCCAGGAGGACGCGGGCGCCGGGGCGGCCCGACATCGCGAAGCGGCCCGCCAGGGCGCGTTGGCCGGCGGACAGGATCGTCGCGGCCCAGCGGTCGCGGCGGGTCAGGACCTCGGCGAGGTAGGACGTCGTCGTCAGGCTCGCGAGGACGGTCGGGGGATCGGCCGACACCGACAGGAACGACGAGACCGTCACGCCGTGGTCGTCGCGGCCGTCGCGGACGGTCAGGACGATCACGCCGGTCGCGAACCCGGCCATGGCCGCGGTGAAGTCGTCGCGCGCCGGGCGGCTCGCGGTCAGCGGAACTCCCAGTGGCCGGGGAGCGTGAGCGGGCCGGCGGCGGGCAGGCCGAGGCGGGCCGCGACGCCGCGCAGCGCGCCCCAGCCGGAGAACGCGTCGAACCGCGCGGCGGCGGCCGTCCGGTCGTCGCTGGACTCGGGCGGACGCAGCCGGTCCAGGGGCGAGGTGTGCGGGAACGTCCGGACGGGCGCGTCCGCGCGCAGGCCGGCGCGGGAGCGGGCGAGGTCGAACGCGTGGTCGAGGCCGCCGAGTTCGTCCACCAGGCCGTTCTCGCGGGCGTCGGCGCCCGTCCAGACCCGGCCGCGCGCCAGTTCGTGGACGCGGTCGCGCGACAGGCCGCGCCCGTCGGCGACCTTGCCGGTGAAGTCGGCGTAGATCGCGTCGAGGGAGCCGTCGATGCGCGCCCACTCGTCGTCGCTGAACTCCTTGGTCGCCGAGAACATCCGCGCGTGCTCGCCGGACGCGACGTGCCCGAGCCCGACGCCGAGCCGGTCCAGCAGGTCGCTGACCACGGCCTTCCCGACGACCACGCCGATGGACCCGGTGATCGTCCCGGGCTGCGCGACGATCGTGTCCGCCGCCATCGCGACGTAGTAGCCGCCGGACGCCGCGACGTTCCCCATCGACACCACGACCGGTTTGCCCGCCTCGCGCGCCAGCACGACCTCGCGCCAGATCGCGTCGGACGCGACCGCCGACCCGCCGGGGCTGTTCACGCGGAACACGATCGCCTTGACGTGCTCGTCGCGGACGGCCGCGCGGAACGCCGCACCGATCGTGTCCGAACCCATCGCCGGACCCTGCGACGGGAGCGGCCCGCCGCGCCCGCTGCGACCGAGGCGGATCGGGCCGATGCCGTTGATCAGCGCGATCCCGTCCCGGCGGCCGGGCTGGGGGAGGCGCCGCGCGACCGACTGCGTGCGCTGGTAGCGGGTGACGTACCGCAGCAGCGGCTCCCCGCCGACCTTCGCGCGGACGTGCGCGTACACCTCGTCGCGGTAGCCGAGCCGGTCGACCAGGCCGGTGGACAGCGCCTCGGACGCCAGCAGCGGACCGGAGTCCACGCAGGCCCGGACCTCGGCGGCGGACCGGCCGCGCGCCGCCGCGACGTCCGCCGTGATCTGCTCGCCGAGCGACTCCACGAGCCGCCGCGACGACTCCTCGTGCTCGGGCGTGTAGCCGCGCTCCATGAACGTGTTCGCCATCGTCTTGTACTCCGACCGCTTGGCGAACTGCGGCCGGACGCCGAGCTTCTCCGCCGCGCCCGCGAAGAACGGCTCCTCCAGCGCGACGCCGGTCAGCCCGAGTTCGCCGGTCGGCTGCATCCAGACCTGCTCGAACGCGCTCGCGAGGTAGTACGGGACGGTCCCCTGCCCGCCCTCGCCGAACGTCTCCGCCCACGCCACGGTCAGCTTGCCCGCCTCCCGGAACGCGGTGACGGCGTCGCGCAGCTCCTGCGCCTGCGCGAGCGCGAGGCCGGGCGTGACCTTGGCGACGAGCGCCTTCACGCGGGGGTCGGTCCGGGCGCGGCGCAGGCCGTCCAGGACGTCGCGCAGGTGCGTGCGGCGCATCGACAGCAGCGCCGAGACCGCGTCGGGCGGCGACGTCTCGACCAGGCCGTCGGTCAGGTCGAGTTCGAGGACGAGCGGGGCCGTGCGGCGTTCGCGCGCCTGCCGGACGAGGGTGACGACTGAACCGGGGTCCACCATGGGGCCAGCCTATGCAATGCCGTCGCCGCGCCCGGCGGGGTCACCGGCGCAGGGTGCCGGAGATCGCGACGAGCGTCCGGCCGGAGTACGCGAGGCCCGCGCCGGTGCGCGTCAGCGTGACGGTCCCGCCCGCGCAGGACGCCCGGTTCGTCCGCCCGCCCGGCGGGGACTCCTGCGCGTAGAGCGCGTCGCCGCTCACCGACAGGACGGCCAGCGTGTTCGTGCAACCCCACGCGCGGTAGGCGATCGTGCCGCGTCCGCTGCCCGCCCGCAGAGTGAGCGTGACCTCGGTCGTGGACGCGGGCTCGCCGAACCCCTCGCCGCGCCGCAGCGTCCCGGTCCAGGTGCCGGCGAACGCGGCGGTCGCCGACGCCACGGGCTCGATCGGGTCGCCGGACGTGGTCACGGTCGTGGACGACGAGGAGTACGTCGTGCTCGACACGGCCGCCGCCGGGCGCTCGCGGTGCGGCTTACCGCCGCCGCCGTCCGGCCAGGCGGACACCGCGCCCCAGCCGGCGCCCGCGAGCAGCGCGCACGCGACGGTCCACCGCAGCGGCCGGGCGCGGCGCGGCGGCACCGGGTCGGCCACGTGCGTGGTCTCGGCCGGGTCGACCAGCCGGGTCATGAGGCGCCGGGCGTCCGGACGGCGCGCCGGGTCCTTGTCGAGGCAGTCCGCCAGCACCGCGCGCAGCGGCGCGGGCACGCCGTCCAGGTCGGGTTCGCCGTGCGCGATGCGGTGCAGGACGGCCGGGATCGACGCCGCGCGCCCGAACGGCGGACGGCCCGTCGCCGCGAACACCATCGTCCCGGCCCAGGCGAACACGTCGGACGCGGCGGTCGGCGCGGCGCCGTCCAGCCACTCGGGGGCGAAGTACGCGGGCGTCCCGACGAGCCCGGTGCTGGTGTCGGCGTCGATGGCGCGGGCGATGCCGAAGTCCACGACGCGGGGTCCGTCCGGGCCGAGCAGGACGTTGGCGGGCTTGAGGTCGCGGTGGACGATCCCGGCCGCGTGGATCGCGGCGAGCGCGCCGGCGGCGGCGACGGCGAGCCGGTGCAGGTCGTCGCCGTCCAACGGCCCCCGGGCGGCGACGCGGTCGGCGAGGGACGGGCCGTCCACGAACTCCGACACCAGGTAGGGGAGGGGGCCGTCGGCGGACGCGTCCAGCACGGCGGCCGTGCAGAACGGTGCGACGCGGCGCGCGGCGGCCATCTCGCGCGCGAACCTCGCCCGCGCCGCCCGGTCGGCGGTCTTCAGCACCTTCACCGCGACGCGTTCGCCGTCGGAGCCGGTCGCGAGGTAGACGACGCCCTGGCCGCCCTCGCCGAGGCGCCCGGCGAGCCGGTAGCCGCCGATCTCGTCCGGATCGCCGGGGTCCAACGGGGCGACGGCCATGGCGACCTCGAATCGGGGGGCGGCGGCGCAAGATCACCGCCACGGTACACGGCCGTCAGCGCTGACGGCCGTGCACCGGCGGCTAGGCCGTCGCGGGGGCCGGCTGCGGGACGCGCCGGGCCAGCAGCCCGTCCAGCGCGAACGCCCCGGGGCCGGTGAAGACGAGCAGGAACAGCGTCCAGCAGAACATCGCGGCGGGCTCGCCGTGGTTCTGGATCGGCCAGAACGCGTCGGGCTGGTGGACCTTGAAGTAGGCGTAGGCCATCGAGCCCGAGGCGACGAGCGCGGCGGGGCGCGTCCCGAGGCCGAGCAGGACGAGGCCGCCGCCGACGAGCTGGATCACGGCGGCGTACCAGCCGGGCCACGTCCAGGCGTCGATGCTGCCGCCGCCCTGGGCGCCGCCGAGGACGCCGAACAGCGACGCGGCGCCGTGGCAGGCGAACAGCAGCCCGACGACGATGCGGAACAGGCCGAGAACATAAGGCTGGGCTTGGTTGAGACGTGCGTTCATGGTGGGGGGAACTCCTTCGGTCGGCAATCCGTCGGCGGAAGTGAGCGCCCTAAGATTAGGTAGACCTAATCATTGTTGAAAAGTACATGGACATGTGACCCCGGTCTCCCTGACTCGGATGGTTAGGGTCGGGGCATGGCGGACGGCGACGGGGACGGATGGTCCCGATGCGGGCAGGGGCACACCCACTGGGGACGGTTCGGGGCCTCGGGCCTGCTCGTCTTCCACCGGGACGGCGACGGCGTCGTCCGCGTCCTGCTCCAGCAGCGCGCCTGGTGGGGGATCGGCGGCGGCACCTGGGGCATGTTCGGCGGCGCGCTGCACAGCCATGAGGACCCGGTGGCCGGCGCGCTGCGCGAGACGTCCGAGGAGTGCACGCTGGATGTCGCGTCGGTGCGGCTGCACGGCGCGTCCGCCGAGGACCACGGCGGCTGGTCGTTCACGTCGGTGATCGGGTCCGTCGCCGAGCGCGGGGACGTGCGGGCCGCGTCGCGCGAGACGCGGCGCGCCAAGTGGATCCGCGCGGACGCCGTGGACGGCCACCGGCTGTTCCCGCCGTTCCGCCGCTCCTGGCCGCCGTTCCGGGACGCGCTCGTCCGCGTCGAACTCGTCGTGGACGCCGCCAACGTCGTCGGCGCCCGCGCGGACGGCTGGTGGAAGGACCGCGCCGGGGCCAACGCGCGGCTCCGCGACGACCTCGCCGCGCTGGCCTCCGGGGTGCGCGGGCTGCCCGCCGGGCTCGTCCCTTACACGACCGTCATGCCGGACGTGGTGCTCGTCGTGGAGGGTCAGGCGCGGACGGTCGCGGGCGAGCCGTCCCCCGGCGTCCACGTGACGGCCGCGCCGGGCAGCGGCGACGACCACATCGTGGATCTGGTCTCGTCCCCGGACCCGGGCGCACGCCGCGTCGTCGTGACCGCCGACCGCGAGCTGCGGGCGCGCTGCGAGGCGGCGGGCGCGGCCGTCGTCGGCCCGCGCTGGCTCATCGACCGCCTCCCGCACCGCACCCGCCCCGCCCGCTGACCGCGCCGGGCGGGCGTCCGGCGGTGTCGGGCTGGCCGGACGGTCAGGCGGGGCGGACGACCAGGCGGTGGCCGGCGTCGGCGAGGACGCGCGCGGCCTCGTCGGCGCGGTGCTCGGGGACCAGTACCAGGTCGGCGTGGTAGGTGGACGCGACGAACACCGGGACGGCCGCGGCGGCGAGCGGGCCGACCAGCGCGGCGAGCATGCCCGGCACGTCCGTCCCGTGCGGGGAGTCGCCGTAGAAGCCCGTCCAGTGCTCGGCCTCCGACCACGGCGGCGCCTCCCGGACGACCGTCAGGCCCTCCGGGGCGCGCACCAGCGCGATCCACTCGTCGTCCTCGGGCAGCGTCACGTGCGCCAGGTGCTCGACCACGAACCGGCCGGGAACGCGGTGCAGGCGCTGCGCGGAGACGTCGGGGACCATGCCGCGCAGCCTAGTGCGCGGCGGCCGGCCGGGTGCGACCGCACGGACCCTCCCACGCGGGGGTCGCGCCGATGCGGGGTCCGTGCGGTCACGTTCTCCTGTCCCGCGCGGTGAGGACCACCCCGCCGACCGGGACTCCACTCCTTGCTCACCGGGACGCCAGACGTCGCTGCCGTCCCGGCCGACCGCGCCGGGGCGCGGTCCGGTCCGGTCCGCCCCCGCTCGCGGACCGGGCCGGCCGCCGTCCACCCCCACCGGTCAGCCTTCCTCGGCGGCGAGCCGGGACCGCAGGCCCGCCGCGTCGTCGGCGGACAGCGTGGTCGCGGCGCCGGACCGCAACCGCTCCTCGGTGAGATCCCCGCCGCGCGTGGCGTACCAGCGCCCGGCGTCGCTGCGCCAGACGAGCCAGCCGGGGAACTCGCGTTCGATGGCCGCCTTCTGTTCCGCGAAGTCGCCCATCAAGGCCGTCCTTTCCCCGAGGAGGTTCTTCTGTATACAAAAGTCGTACTCGGTCAAAGGAGTGTCAAGCTATCCGTAAGCGGACCGTCTCCCTCGGGATAGCGCCCGGAGCGCTCGCGCCCGCGGGGCGTGCCTGCCGGGACGAAGGAGGTGACGCCGGTGGCAGAGCGTCCGGCCTACCAACGCATTGCCGACACGCTGCGCGAGGGGATCCGCGACGGCCTGCATCCGCCCGGCGCGCGGCTGCCGACGCTGGCGCAGCTCGTCGCGCTGCACGGCGTGTCGGAGATCGTCGTCCGGCAGGCCGTCGCGCTGCTGCGCGGCGAGGGCCTGGTGGAGACGCGGCGCGGCGGCGGGACGGTCGTGCGGGCGGCGCCGCCCGTCCGGCGCGTCGCGATGGACCGGTACCGGCGGTTCGCCGGCGCCGCGCCCGAACCCGCCCCCGAGCCCGCGACGACGTTCACCCACGACCAGCGCATCGCGTGGAACGAGTACCGGCTCGACCGCGAGTTCACGCGCGTCCGCGCCGAGCCCGACCTCGCCGCGCTGTTCGAGCTGCCGGTGCGGACGGAGCTGCTGCGGCGCCGGTTCGTGTTCTATTCGCGCGGCAGGCCGCACCAGATCTCGGTGAACTACCTGCCGTGGTCGCTCGTCGGCGGGACGCCCGTCGCCGACCCCGCGCGCGAGCCCTGGCCCGGCGGGACGCTCGCCCAGCTCGGCTTCCTCGGCCGCGCGGTCACCCGCGTCGAGGAGTCGGTCGGCGCGCGGATGCCGACGCCGGAGGAGGCCGAGACCCTGCGCATGGCCGCCGGGACGCCGGTCGTCACGATCACGCGGCGGCTGATCTCCGAGGGACACGTCATGGAGGTGTGCCGGGACATCGTCATCCCCGCCGACCGCGTCGTGCTGGACTACGCGATCGACCTGTGACGGGCCGCCGGGCAGAGTGCACCTCCCTTTTGATCGCGGCGGGAGCGCGGAAAGTTCGCGTCACCGGGGGAACTGGCCGAGTCCGGTCGTTTCCCCTCGGTGCGTCGGGGCCGACGCCTAGGCTTTCGGCGTTGGCCGCCCCGCCATGCAGAGAACGGCCACCCGTGGTGACAGGGGAACGTCGCTCGGGCGTCCCCGTGGTGGACGGCGGCGTCGACCCCCCTTTCATCACCGGCGATCAGGAGGACCGGGCGCCATGCGGACCGGACCGGGGCGGCTGAGGGCCGCCGCGCGGCAGTGGGCGCGACCGCGGGAGTTCCGCATCAGGCCCGCGCCGTGGCCCGACGACGCGCTCGCGGTCCTCGCCGACCTCGTCCGCGCGATCGAGGCCGAGGCGGCGGCGCAGCGGACGGCGGTGGACGCGCCCGAACCCGCCCCCGACACCGCGCCGACCGGGGACGGCCTGACCGGCTCCTCGGCCGCCGACCTCGCGACGAGCGTGTGGCGGCTGCGGGCGAAGCTGGCGGCCACCCCCGACCCGCCC
The DNA here is from genome assembly GCF_002911665.1 of Actinomadura rubteroloni. Lineage (NCBI taxonomy): Bacteria > Bacillati > Actinomycetota > Actinomycetes > Streptosporangiales > Thermomonosporaceae > Actinomadura > Actinomadura rubteroloni. The sequence continues at coordinate 1,076,648 of NZ_MTBP01000002.1, read as the reverse complement.
CGCGCGCTCGTCCGCCATGTGGACACCGCCTGGGACACGCTCGCCGACGCCGGGATCGTGATCAGGGACCACCTGCACGAGCCCTTCGACCCCGGACTGTCGATCTCCGTCGCCGCCTACGAGGCCACGCCGGGGCTGCGCCGGGAGGAGGTCATCGAGACCCTCCGCCCGAGCGTGTTCCTGCACGGGCGGACCCTCCAGATGGGCGAGGTGATCGTGGGGACGCCGGAGAAGTCCGAGGAGCAGGCAGCCGGAGCGGAGGAAACGCACACCCGATGACCAGGACCACGATCGACTTCGGTATCGATCTCGGCACCACCAACAGCGCCATCGCCAAGATCCAGGGCGTCGGCGCCGAGATCATCAAGAACAACGCGGGCTCGGACACGACGCCGTCGGCCGTCATGGTCGACCGGCGCGGACGGCTGTCGGTCGGCCGCGCCGCCAAGGAGCGCAGCGAGGTCGACACCGAGAACACCTGTGTCGAGTTCAAGCTGCGGATGGGCACGACCGGCCAGCCCAAGCTGTTCAGCGCCGCCAACCGGACGATGGAGCCGGAGGAGCTGTCGGCGGAGGTGCTGAAGTCGCTGCGCCGCGACGTGGCGATGGCCACCGGCGAGGACATCACCTCGGCCGTGATCACCGTGCCCGCCGCGTTCGAGCTGAGCGCCTGCGACGCCACGCGCCGCGCCGCCGAACTCGCCGGGCTCACCTACGCGCCGCTGCTCCAGGAGCCGACGGCCGCCGCGCTCGCCTACGGGTTCCAGTCCGAGGAGGACGCGTTCTGGCTCGTCTACGACTTCGGCGGCGGGACGTTCGACGCCGCCGTGGTCAACGTGCGCGACGGCGAGTTCACGGTCGTCAACCACCGGGGCGACAACTTCCTCGGCGGCAAGCTCATCGACTGGGCGATCGTGGAGAAGCTGCTGATCCCGGCGCTGACCCAGGACCACCGCGTCGGCGACCTGCGGCGCGGCAACGAGCGCCGCACCGGCATGATCGCCAAGCTGAAGGGCGCGGCCGAGTCCGCCAAGATCGAGCTGTCGCGCGCCGAGTCCGCCGCGATCGTCCTGGAGGACCTCCTGGACGACGCGGGCCGCGAGTTCGACTTCGAGTACGACCTGCGCCGCGCCGACGTGGAGCGGCTGATCGAGCCGTTCATCGTCCGGTCGGTGAACCTGTGCCGCAAGGCGCTCACCGAGAGCCGTCTCGGGCCCGGCGACCTCCAGAAGGTGCTGCTGGTCGGCGGCCCGACGCTCACCCCGTACCTGCGCGAGCGCCTCGCCGACCCCAAGGACGGCCTCGGCATCCCGCTCGACCACAGCCAGGACCCGATGACGGTCGTGGCGCGCGGCGCGGCGATCTTCGCGGCGGGCCAGCGGCTGGACGCGGCGGCGTCGTCGGCGCCGCCCGTCCCGATCGCGCCCGGCGCGTACGCGGTCGAGCTGGAGTACAAGCCGATGGGGCCCGACACCGAGCCGTTCGTCGGCGGGAAGGTGACCGGCGGGCCGGTGGCGGGCTGCGCCGTCGAGTTCGTCAGCGACGCGCTCCCGCCGTGGCGCAGCGGCCGGATCCCGCTGACCGGCGACGGCGCGTTCACCACGACGCTGTGGGCCGAGCGGGGCCGCGCGAACACGTTCACGATCGAGTTCTCCGACGCGACCGGCGGGCTGCGCGACATCACGCCGAACACGCTGACCTACACCGTCGGCGTCGTGGACACCCAGCCGCCGCTGACCCACTCGATCGGCGTCGGCCTCGCGGGCAACGAGGTCGAGTGGCTGATCCGGCGCGGCACGCCGCTGCCCGCGCGCCGCCGCGTCCTGCTGCGCACGGCGGTCGGGCTCAGCCGGGGCGCGTCGGAGGGCATGATCCGGATCCCGGTGCTGGAGGGCGAGCACCACCGCGCCGACCGCAACCGGCGCATCGGACGGCTGGAGGTCGACCCGCAGCAGGTCCGCCGGGACGTCCCCGAGGGCAGCGAGGTCGACCTGACGCTCGTCATCGACGAGTCGCGGCTCGTCGTCGCCCGCGCGTACGTGCCGATCCTGGACGAGGAGTTCGAGCACGCGATCAACCTCCAGACCGAGAGCGTCCCGACTCACGAGGAACTGGCGCGCGACGCGGCGGCCGAGAAGCAGCGGCTCGCGGCGGTCCGGCGGCAGGCCGACGAGTACCGCGACGAGCGGGCCCGCGAGGTCCTCGCCCGGATCGACGCCGAGAACATCGTCGCCGACATCGACGCGATGGTGGACGCCGCCCGCGTCGACCCCGACGCCGCCACGACCTGTGGGAAGCGGCTGCTCGACCTCAAGGCCGCCATCGACGAGGCCGAGGACGAGCTGGAGTGGCCGCGCCTGGTCCAGGAGGTCCGCGAGATCACCGAGGCCGTCCGGCAGGTCGTCCGCAACAGCGGCGGGCCGAACCACGCGCGGATGCTCGCGTCCGCCGAGGAGGCCGTCGAGGCGGCGATCACCGCGCACGACGCCGACCTGCTGCGCCAGCGCGCCGAGGAGATGCGGCAGCTCGCGCTGCGGGTCATGGACGAGACCGGCGAGCTGGCGCTGCTGGCGTTCGACGAACTCCAGTCCCTCACCGGCGAGATGAACGACCCGCAGGAGGCGCAGCAGCTCGTGGAGACCGGACGGCGCGCCGCCGCCGGCCGCGACATCGCGACGCTGCGGCACGTCAACGCGATGCTCAGCCGCCAGCTCCCGACGCCGCCGCCCGCGCCCGACCCGTTCAGCACCGTGCGGCGGGGCCGATGACCGAAATCTCCGAGCTGCACGCGACCGCCCGGCTCGCCGCCCGGGAGGTCGCGCTCGCGCAGGCGACGCGGCTCGCGCGGGCCGGCCGGCTCGCCGAGGCGCGCGACCTGCTGGAGCAGGCGTTCCCCGACGGCGAGCGGACGGCGCCGGTGCTGGACCTGCTCGCCCGCGTCCGCGCCCAGCAGGGCGACCTGGACGCGGCCGACCGGCACTGGGCCGAGGCCGAGCGCCTCGCCCCCGGCGACCCGGACGTCATCGCGGCCCGCGCCCGCGTCGCGGCGCTGCGCGGCCGGCGCGTCTCCCGGTTCGGGTGGCCGGCGGCCGTGGCGGCGATCGTGGTGGCGCTCGTCGCGGGCGGCGGGGCGTTCGCCGTCACCCGCGCGTCCGACTCCGACCCGGTCGCGGTGGCGCCCGCCGCGCCGCCGCCTCCGCCCTCGCTCGCCGGGCCCGCTCCCGCCGCGCCGCTGGACGGCCTGGACCTGCGCGTTCCCGGCGTCCGCGTCGTCCGGCAGGCCGGGGAACTGTCGGTCACGTTCCGGCGCGGGTTGTTCGATGAGGGCGCGACGCTGTCGCCGCGCGGCCGGGCCGTGCTCGCCGCGCTCGGCCGGCGGCTGCGCCCGCAGGCCGACCGGCTGCGCGTCACGATCATCGGGCACACCGACGGCGCGGGCGGCGACTACACCGCCAACGCCGAACTCGGGTCCGTCCGGGCCGCCGTCGTCCGGGAGGCGCTGCGGACGTCGGCGGGCATCCCGACCGGCCGGTTCGCCGTCTCCTCGCTCGGCGGCGAACTGCGGCCCTTCAAGGGAGCGGCCGGCGACGCCCGCAACCGGACGGTCACCCTGCGGATCTCGGCGACGGGAGGATCGTGAGCACCGACACCGACGCCGGGATGTTCTTCGCCGACGCGGGCCCCGACCTCTACGCGCAGAACCCGTTCCGCGTCACCGGCCTCGCGGTGACCGCGACGGCCCGCGACATCCGCAAGCACTCCGAGCAGCAGCGCGTCCAGGCCCGGCTCGGCACCGCGTCCGGCTCGGGCTCGCCGCTGCTGCCGCTGCCCGAGCCGCCCGACCAGAACGCCGTCGAGGAGGCGCTCCAGCGGCTCCGCGACCCCGTCCGGCGGCTGGAGGACGAGTTCTTCTGGTTCTGGCCGATGGACCGCAGCGGACGCGACGACGCCCTCGACGCGCTCCGGCGCGGGGACTTCGCCGCCGCCGAGGCGGCGTGGCGCGCGGCCGACGGGGGACGGGCGGCGGCCGTCGCCGTCCACAACATCGCCGTCCTCGCCCACGCCCGCGCCCTGGACGCCCGGCGCGGCGGGCCGTTCGACGACGCGCAGGGACGGCTTTGGACCGCCGCCTACGCGTCCTGGAACCAGCTCCTGGCCGAGACCACGTTCTGGTCCCTGCTGGACGCCCGGATCGCCGACCTCAACGACCCGCGCCTGGCGAACGTCACGTCCGCCGACCTGCGCCGCGACCTGCCCGGCGCGCTGCTGTCGATCAGCGCCCGGCTCGCCGCCGAGAGCGCCCGCGACGGGCAGCGCCGCACCGCCGCCGCCCACATCGGCATCGCGCGGCGCAGCGGGTTCGACGGCGCTGTGCTGGACGACGCCGTCCGCGCCGCCGTCACGCCGGACACCGCGCTCGTCCGCAGCCTCGCCGACAACGCGCTGAAGGCCGCGCAGGCCGACGTGTCCCGGGGCGCGGACGAGGCGCGGCGTCTCCTGGACCAGGCCGAACCCGTCCTGCATGGGCTCGTGGAACTGCTGCCCGCCGACCACCCCCTGCTCCAGGGCGCCCGCGACGACGTCGCCGGGAGCGCGATGCGGTGCGTGGTCATGCACGTCAACGACACCAAGGACTACGGGACGGCCGTCGCGCTGCTCGAACGGGCGCGGGCCGGCGCCGCCACGGTCGCGACGCGGACGCGCATCGAGGAGAACCTGACGACCGTCCGCAACAACCTCACGTACTCGCTCTGCTACTTCTGCAAGGAACGCCCCTTCGACGAGCCGAGCACGTTCAAGCAGGGGATGCACTCCAACGTCCAGCGGCAGTACGTGCCGGGCGGCACCCGCACGACCTGGCAGAAGAAGACGCTGGAGGTCCCGCGCTGCACCGCGTGCAAGGCGCGGCACGACAACAACAAGCGGACGTCGCTCGGCTTCGGCTGCGGCGGCGCGGTCGTGCTCATCGGGCTGGCCGTCGCGTTCTTCGCGGCGGGCGTCCCGGTCGGCGGCCTGCTCATGATCGCGGTCGCGGTCGCGTCCGGGTTCCTCGGCACGCACTTCTCCGGGAAGTACGGGATCCCGACCGAGGAGCACAAGACGATCGGCGAGTTCGAGCCGGTCCGCGAGCACATCAAGGCGGGCTGGAAGTACGGCGAGAAGCCGCCCGGCGTGAGCTGAGCTAGTCGTCCCCGGCGAGCGCGTCGTAGGCCGGGGCGAGGACGTCCGCGAGGTCGCGGCGGCGCACCTTCACCGGAGGCGGCGCCGCGACCCGCAGGACCAGGCCGGGCGGCGCCGGGGGCGCGGGCGGCGCGTCGCGCAGCGCGGCCAGGCCGAGCGGCGCCGTCCAGAACGTTCCCGCGTCGAGGGGCTCGCCGGGCTCGTCCCGCTCAGGTGCGGCGGGAAGGCGGCGCAGCGCGGTCAGCAGGTCGTCCCGGGCGCGTCCGTTCCACTCCAGGATGAGGAACGGGTCGGCGTCGAACGCGTCCGCGAGCGCCCGCAGCGCCGCCCCCGCGTGCGCGCACGACCCGTCGCCCCAGTCGTCGCAGCCGCACATGACGTGCAGCGCCTCCGCGTGCATCGGGAACAGCGGACGGCCCGCCTCGGCGAACACCAGCTCGATCTCCGGCGGGACGTCCCCCTCCAGCAGCCGCGCCCGCACGACCGGATGCCCGGCCAGCGCCGCGTCCACCGCCGCCCAGCCCGCCGGGTCGACCGCGTCGATGCCGAGCGCGACGTCGTGGCCGTCCACCCGCGCGGTCACCTCGCAGGGCGCGACGCGCAGGTTCCGCACCTCGCCGTCACCGTCGGCGTCCACCAGGCTCAGGAACCTGCGCGACCACCACCGGTCGGGCGCCATCAGCCGCTCACCGCGTCGGGGGACAGGCGCAGGACGTCGCGCAGCTCCGCGACGGACAGGTCGGCGAGCCAGTCCTCCCCGGTGCCGACGATCGCCTCGGCCAGCGACTTCTTGCGCTCGATCATCTCGTCCACGCGCTCCTCCAGCGTCCCCGCGCACACGAACTTGCGGACCTGCACGTCGCGCGTCTGCCCGATGCGGAACGCGCGGTCGGTGGCCTGGTCCTCCACGGCCGGGTTCCACCAGCGGTCCACATGGACGACGTGGTTCGCGGCCGTCAGCGTCAGGCCCGTCCCGGCGGCCTTCAGCGACAGCAGGAAGATCGCGGGCTCGTCGTCCTCCTGGAAGTGCCGGACGAGGTCGTCGCGCGCCTGCCGGGACGTCCCGCCGTGCAGCCACAGCACCGGCCGCTCCAGCCGCGCCGCCAGATACGGCCGCAGCATCGACCCGAACTCGGCGTACTGGGTGAACACCAGCGCCTTCTCGCCCTGCGCCAGCACCTCCGCGCAGATCTCCTCCAGCCGCTCCAGCTTCCCCGACCGTCCGGGCAGCCGCGACCCGTCCTTGAGCAACTGCGCCGGATGGTTGCAGACCTGCTTGAGCTTCGCCATCGTCGCGAGGACGAGCCCGCGCCGCTGCTTGGCGTCCGCCTCGGCAATCTGGAGCAACATGTCCTCCAGCGTCGCCTGGTACAGCGACGCCTGCTCGGCCGTCAGGTTGCAGTAGACCTTCATCTCCTGCTTCTCCGGCAGGTCCGAGATGATCGCCGGATCGGTCTTCAGCCGCCGCAGCACGAACGGCTGCGTGATCCTGCGCAGCGCGCGGGCGGCCTGCTCGTCGCCGTCCTTCTCGATCGGCACCGCGAACCGCTCCCGGAACGCCGCGCGCGGCCCGAGCAGCCCCGGATTGGCGAACTCCATGATCGACCACAGCTCGGTCAGATGGTTCTCGACGGGCGTCCCGGTCAGCGCGAGCCGCGTCCGCGCCGGAATGCCCCGCACCGCCCTGGCCTGCCGCGTCCCGCTGTTCTTGAGCGCCTGCGCCTCATCGCACACGACCCGCCGCCACGCGACCCCCGCCAGCGCCTCGGCGTCCCGCGCGGCCGTCCCGTACGTCGTCAGCACCAGATCGACGTCCCGCACGGCCTCGGCCAGCCCGTCCCCGCGCCGCCGCCCACCCCCGTGATGCACGTACACCCGCAACTTCGGCGTGAACCGCGCCGCCTCCCGCTGCCAGTTCCCCACCAGCGACATCGGCAGGACCGCGAGCGTGGGCGGGACGGCGCCGTCCGTCCGCTCGCGGGACAAAAGAGACAAGACCGAAATCGTCTTCCCCAGTCCCATGTCGTCGGCGAGGAGCGCGCCGAGACCGAGCCGGTCCATGAAGGCCAGCCAGGCGAGGCCGCGCCGCTGGTAGGGCCGCAGCTCCGCCTCGACGTCGGGCGGGGTGGGGAGCGGGGTCAAGCGGTGGTCGGCGGTGCCGGAGAGGAGGTCGCCGAAGGGGCCGTCGGCGTCGACGGCGTGCAGGGGGAGGGACGGGTCGCCGGCGTGGACGGCTGCGCGCAGGGCTGCCGCGACGGGCATCCGGGTGGTGCGGGGGCGGCGGAGGAAGTCGAGGGCGGCTTCGAGTTGTTCTTCGTCCAGTTCGACCCAGCGGCCCCGCAGGCGGACGAGCGGGGCTTTCAGGCGGGCCAGTTCGGCTAGTTCGTCCTCGTCGATCGTCGCGTCGCCGAGGGCGAGGTCCCAGCGGACGTCGACCATGTCCTGGAGGCCGAAGCCCGAGGAGGTCGCCGCGCCCGGTTCGGGGTCGGCGCGGGCGGTGAGCTTGAGGCCGAGGCGGGTGCGGCCCGCCCAGGTGGGGAGCAGGACGGCGAAGCTGGCCGCCTGGAGGACGGGTGCGGTCTGGCGCAGGAAGCGGAACGCGCCGGCTGTCGTGAGGGGGAGTTCGGTGGGTGTCGGGGTGTCGAGGGCCGGGGCGAGGTCGGGGAACAGGCGCAGGGCGCGGGCCAGGCCGGTCAGGAGGGCGTCGTCGGCGCCGGCCAGGGTCGGGGCCTCGCCCGCCCAGACCAGGGACGCGGGGACGTAGAGGCTCGGGTCGTTCGCGCTGCGCAGCGCGAACTCGACGCGCCAGGCGTCGGTGTTCTCGGCGCCCGGCTCGGCCAGCCGGAAGCACACGCCGAGCGGGCCGGACGGGCGTCGCGTCGCCGTCGCCCAGGCGTCGAGTTCGGCGATGAGGTCGGCGGGGTCGTCGCCGGGTTCGCGGGCGACGGCCGGGTAGGGGCCGGTGAGCGCGGCGATCCAGCGTTCGGCCAGGGGCACCCGGTCGGGCTCGCGGCCGCGGCGCGCGGGCAGCAGGGGGTGCGGCACGACGCCCCGGACGGCCGTGTCGGTCAGGCCGTCGAGGGCTTCGCGCAGGACGTCGGCGGCGGGGCGTCCGCCGTCGGCCGCGCGGCACGCGCCGGGCATGGCGCGGACGAGGTCGCGCAGCCGGGCGGCGTCGTCCAGGACGGGCCGCCAGCGCGCGGCGAGGTCGCCGTCCTCGCGGACGAGCGCGGGCAGCACCCGGCCGCGCGCGGCGAGCCGGCCGGCCTCGGCGGCGAGCAGGCACAGGTAGCGCAGGTCCGAGCCGGGGACGACGTCGCCCGCGTCCTCGGCGGCGTGCAGCAGCGCGGTCGCGGCGAACGGGTCGAGGACGAGCGCGGGGACGCGCCACGCCGCGAGCCCCGGATCGCCCGCGTGCGGGCGCGGCCCGAGTTCGGGGGAGGGGAGCGGCAGGCCGTCCAGGGTCGGCAGGGTCAGCGTGAGCGTGACGCGCGGCGCCCCGGCCACCAGCGGCTCGTAGGACGTCCCCCGGAACGTGCGGGTGGCGAACGGGTGCGCGCCGTCGCCGCCGTCGTCCGGGGGGCCGGTGCGCTCGGCCCACAGGCACAGCGCACCCCCGTGCCAGGCGGCGTGCGCGACGAGCATGATCGGCGGTTCCCGGAGGTCGAGGGGTCGTGTCGCACGAGCCTGCCACAGGCGTCCGACAGAACGCTCGTTAAGCTCGCCGCGACGGTGACCGTGACGATGACCGAGCGTGCGGGAAGGGGCGGACGTGGGCGAGTTCGTGCGGGTGGAGATCGAGGACGGCGTCGCGACGATCCGGCTGGACCGGCCGAAGATGAACGCCCTGAACGCGCAGATGCAGGCCGAGTTGACCGAGGCGGCGGCGCGGGTGGGCGACGACGACGCGGTGGCGGCGGTCGTCCTGTACGGCGGGGAGCGGGTGTTCGCGGCGGGCGCGGACATCAAGGAGATGGCGGCGCTGTCGGCGGCCGACATGGCGGGCGCCCGGTCGCGGCGGCTCCAGGAGTTCACGACGGCCCTCGCCGCGATCCCGAAGCCCGTGATCGCCGCGATCACCGGCTACGCGCTCGGCGGCGGCCTGGAGGTCGCGCTGACGGCCGACTTCCGGGTGGCGGGCGAGGGCGCGAAGGTGGGGCAGCCGGAGATCCAGCTCGGCATCATCCCCGGCGCGGGCGGGACGCAGCGGCTCGCCCGGCTCGTCGGGCCGTCGCGCGCCAAGGACCTGGTCTTCTCGGGACGGCACGTGCAGGCCGACGAGGCCCTGTCGCTCGGCCTGGTGGACCGGGTCGTCCCCGACGACCGCGTGTACGCCGAGGCGGTCGCCTGGGCGCGGACGTTCGTCGGCGGGCCCGCGGCGGCGCTGCGGGCGGCCAAGGAGGCGATCGACACGGGCCTGGAGGTCGATCTGGCGACCGGGCTGGAGATCGAGCGCGTCCAGTTCGCCGCGCTGTTCGCCACCGAGGACCGGGCGATCGGGATGACGGCGTTCCTGGAGAAGGGCAAGGCCGAGTTCACCGGCCGCTGACGAGAGAAGCCGGGGCCGTCCGAGATGTACCGCAAACATCCCGGACGACCCCGGCGTCCAGAGCCCTCAACCCTCGCGTTCGGGGTTACCCGCTACTTTCCCGGTCAAACCTGTCCCCGGTCGGTAGCATCAGCCGCCATGCGACAGGCGTACCGATCGGCGCTCGTGACGGGCGCGTCCAGCGGCATCGGCGAGAGCTTCGCGCGGCTCCTCGCCCGGCGCGGCACAAGCCTCGTGATCGTCGCGCGGCGCGGCGACCTCCTGGACGCGCTCGCCCGCGACCTGGTCGAGCGGTACCGCGTCGCGGTCGAGGTCGTCGCCGCCGACCTCACCGATCCCGGGCAGCGCGCGGCCGTGGAGGACCGGCTGCGCGCCGACCCCGTGGACCTGCTGGTCAACAACGCGGGCTTCGGCGCGTTCGGCGCGTTCGCCGACACCGGCCTGGACGACCAGCTCCGCCAGATCGAGCTGAACGTGACGGCGCTCGTCCGGCTCACCCACGCCGCTTTGCCGGGAATGCTGGAACGTGGCAGGGGCGGCGTCCTGAACGTCGCGTCGATGGCCGGTTACACGCCGTCACCGGGCAGCGCGACGTACGGCGCGACGAAGGCGTACGTCACGGCGTTCTCCGAGAGCCTGCACGCGGAGGTGGCGGGACGGGGCGTCCACGTGACGGCTCTGTGCCCCGGCTTCACCCGCACCGACGAGGAGACGCCGCCGAACCTGCTCTGGCTGCGCCGCGAGGATGTCGCGCACGCGGGCCTGGCGGCCGTCGAGGCGGGCCGCGCGCAGTGCGTGCCGGGCGCGCAGTACAAGGCGGCGCTGCCCGCGCTGCGGCTGATGCCGCGCCCGCTGCTGCGCGCGGCGGCGAACCGGATGTGGCGGCAGGCCGCCGCGACCCAGTCCGGAAGCGCGTAGACGCGCACTCGGCGACGGGTCGGGCGCCGTCTGTTTGCCGGTGGGCTACAAGAAAACCGCGATTCGCTTGTGGTCGGGGAGCTTGACGGGAATCGGCACTCCTGGCCACCATCGAACCTACGCTTTAGTAGGTTGCGCGGCCGGGTCCCCTCCGACGGCGCGGCGCCGTCCGGAAGCGGGAGCCCCGCCCCCCGCCGTCCACCCAGCGAAGGAACAGCATGTCCGTCACCCCCGAGGAGAAGTTCCAGACCGGCCTGATGCTCGAACTGGAGCAGGTGGCCGAGCAGGAGCTGAACCGGCACCTGTCCACCGCGGACGAGTGGTTCCCCCACCAGTACGTCCCGTGGTCGCGCGGCCGTGACTACGACGGCCTCCTCGACGGCGACGGCTGGACCCCCGAGGACTCCACGCTCAGCGACGTGGCGCGCGAGTCGCTGATCGTCAACCTGCTCACCGAGGACAACCTGCCCGGCTACCACCGGGCCATCGCCAACGTCTTCGGCGCCGACGGCCCGTGGGGCACCTGGGTGAACCGGTGGACGGCCGAGGAGAACCGGCACGGCATCGTCATCCGCGACTACCTGACGGTCACCCGCGCCGTCGACCCGGTCGCGTTGGAACGCGCCCGCATGAAGCACATGCAGCTCGGCTACGAGGCCGCGCACGGCACCGCGTTCCTGCACGGCAACGCCTATGTCTCGTTCCAGGAGCTGGCCACGCGCGTCGCGCACCGCAACACCGGCAAGGCGTCCGGCGACCCGGTCTGCGAGCAGATGCTCACGCGCGTCGCCAAGGACGAGAACCTGCACATGATCTTCTACCGGAACCTCATGGCGGCGGCGCTGGAGGTCGCGCCGAACGAGACGATGCGGGCGATCACCGAGGTCGTCAAGGACTTCCAGATGCCCGGCCACGGCATCGACGGCTTCCTGCGCAAGTCCGTGATGATCGCCAACGCGGGCATCTACGATCTGCGGCTGCACCACGACGACGTCCTCACCCCGTGCCTGCGCAAGTGGGGCGTGTTCGAACGGACGTTCACCGGCGACGGCGCCAAGGCCCGCGACGAGCTGGCCGAGTTCATGGAGCAGCTCGACGCGGCGGCCACCAAGTTCGAGACGCGCCGCGAGGAGCGCCGCGCCCGCGTCGCCGCGCGGGCGAGCTAGCCCCGGGGAAACCCTTCTCTCACCCCGCGCCGGAACGCATCGGGCTTCCGGGACGTCCAACAGTCCATGGGGACACGGGGGCATCGTGACCGCGCCGCGGACGCGGCGGACGCCCGGCGCCGGGGGGCGCCGGGTGGAGACCGCCGCGCGCGATGCGCGAGGGTAGGGTTTCGGAAACGATGAAGGGGGCTGTCACGTCCGGGGAGATGATCGGCGAGTACCGCGTTCTCCAGACCCTCGGAGAAGGCGGCATGGGCGTCGTCCACCTCGGCGCCGACCCCGTCGGGCGGAACGTGGCGATCAAGGTCCTGCGGCCGGCGGTCGCGGGGGACGCGACGGCGCGGCGGCGGCTCGCCCGCGAGGTCGACTCGATGCGGCGCGTCCACAGCCCGCACGTCGCGGAGATCCTGGACGCCGACGTCACCGCCGAGCGGCCCTACATCGTCACCCAGTACGTCCCGGGCCGGACGCTGGAGGAGATCGTCGAGGAGCGCGGCCCGATCGACCCGGCCGGGCTGCAACGGCTCGCGCTCGGGCTGGCGTCGGCGCTGTCGGCGATCCACGGGGCGGGCATCGTCCACCGCGACATGAAGCCCGGCAACGTCATGCTGGTGGACGGCGAGCCCGTCGTCATCGACTTCGGCATCGCCCAGGGCGCCGACGCGACCCGGCTCACCGCGACCGGCATGGTCATCGGCACGCCCGGCTACCTCGCCCCGGAGATCATCGAGGGGGAGGACGCGGGGCCGCCCTCCGACGTCCACGCCTGGGCCGGGACGGTCGCCTACGCCGCGACCGGACGGCCCCCGTTCGGCTCCGGCACCTTCGAGTCGATCTTCTACAAGATCATGTCGGGGACGCCGGACCTGGACGGCGTGCCCGCCGCCCTGCTGCCCATGCTGCGGTCGGCGATGGCGCGGCACCCGGCCGAGCGGCCGACCGCCGTCGACCTCGTCCAGATCGCGCGGCGCATCCACATCGACTCCACGATCACCGACGGCACCCGGATCGACGACCACTACCCGGCGCGCAACACCGCCGGCCCGGCCGAGACGATCGTGGAGACCGGCAACGACCGGCCCGAGGCGTTCGCCGCCCCGGCGCCCGTGCCGGCGCCGGCGCCGACGCTCCAGCCGAAGGACTTCCGGGGGCTGCTGCCGCCCGTGGCGCCGCCGCCCGTCCCGCCGCCCGGCCCCGCGCCCCACGAGACGGGACGGCAGTTCGGCCCGTCCGGCACGAACCCGTTCGAGAACCCCTACGACCGGTCGGGCTACCCGCCCGCGACGGCGCCGACCCCGCCGCCTCAGGCGCCCGCCCCCTACGACCCGTACCGTCCGCCGCAGCAGCCTCCGCCGCAGCCGCCGCCGCACCAGCAGCGGCCGGCCCCGCACGCCGGCCCCGAGCCCGAGCGGCGCAAGCCGTTCGCGCTGTACCGGGTGATGAGCGGGCTCGTCCTCGTCGCGCTGCTCGGCTTCGCCCGGATGACGCCGGTGCTGGCCGTGCTGGTGACGGTGACGGGCGTCCTCGTGCTGCGCGCCGCCGACAAGGCCGCCAAGGGCATGGAGGACCGCCGCACCCGGCGCGGGCCCCGGACGGGCGACGCCGTCGGCGCGGCCATCCGCTCGCCGCTGCACCTGCCCGGCGCCGTCCTGACGACCGCGCTGCTGTCGGGGCTCAGCCTGTTCGCGGGGCTGGTGCTGCTCGTCGCGCTCATGTTCGTCAAACCGGACATGGGCGCGTCCACCGCGACCGCGTACGCGGCGATGCTGGTCATCCTGCTGCTGTCGCTCGCGCCGGGCAGCGGGGCGCCGCGCCGCCAGCTCGCCCGCGTGTGGGGGGCGCTGCTGCCGCGCTCGGAGGTCGCGCTCGGCGGGACGGTCGTGCTCGGCGTGTTCGCGGCCGTGCTCGTCGTGCTGTCGCAGGGCCGTCCGCCCGACACCACGCCCGTCGACGGCATGAGCCGGAGCCTGGACGACCTGCGCGGCAGCGTCCGCGACCTCGTCGACGGCGGCATCCCGTTCGTGTGACGCCGCGGGCGCGCCGCTATCAGTAAAGTGGCGGACCCATGAGCGGGGAGACACGGGAACGACTCGGCGAGTACCGGCTGCTGCGGCCCCTGTCCGACGGCGCGCACGGCGGCTACCGCGCGGCCGGGCCGGACGGACGCGACGTGGCCATCCGCTTCCTGCGCCCGGAGGAGCCGCCGCCGGACGTCGCGCGCCTCGCCGCGATCCGCAGCCCCTACGCCGCCGACGTGCTGGACGGGGGAACGGACGCGGGCACGGCCTACCTGGTGTTCCGGTTCGTCCCGGGCCGCCCGCTGACCGCCGAACTCGCCGAACAGGGCGCCGTCCGGGGCGGCGCGCTGCGGACCCTCGCGCTCGGCCTGGCCAAGGCGCTCGCGGCGATCCACGCGGAGGGCCTCGCGCACGGCGCCCTCGGCCCGGACACGATCCTGGTCGTGGACGGCGCGCCGGTCGTGATCGACGTCGGGCTCGTCCCCGGCGACCCTGCCGCCGACCTGGCCGCCTGGGCGCGCACGGTGACGGCCGCCGCCGGGGAACCGCCCGCCCCGCTGGCCCGCGTGCTGCGGACCGCCGCCGAGCCCGGCGCGACGGCCGCCGACCTGGTCACCGAGGTCGCCGCGCTCGACCTCGGCACGACGCCCGTCCCGTCCCCGCGCCCCGCCGAACCGTCCGCCCGCCCCGCGGCCGCCCCGCCCGCGCACGACGAGAGCCCGGTGCGGGCAGAGGGCGGGGTGCCGGTCCGGGGGGTGGACGACGCGCGGGCGCGGCACGAGCTGGCGGTCGCGCACGGGTGGGCGCGGCTGCTGGCCGTGCTGGTCGTGGTGATCGCCGCGGGGGTGAGCGTGCTCGCGCCCGTCCCCGGGACGGTCCTGTCGCTCGGCGCCGTGACGGTGCTGCGCGCGACGGGCGTCCGGCCGCGCGCCTGGGGAGCGGTCGCGGCGGTCGGGCGGACGGTCGGCGCGCTGCCCTACGCCGCCGCCGTCGCGGTCGCCGGGACGCTCGCCCTGATCGGGCTGGCCGTCGGCGGCGCGGAGATCGAGCCGCTGGACGCCGCCGCGCTCGGCGCGGGCGCCGGCACGGTCGCGCTGTGGACGGCCCCCGGCGCGTCCCTGCCCCGCAAGCGGCTGGAGCGGGCGTTCCTGCGGACGGCCCGCGTCCCGCACCGCATCGCGGCGGCGGGGATCGTCCTCGGCCTCGCGGCGTTCGTCGTCCTGGCGGCGGCGCTGTCGCTCCAGCCCAGCTTCGCCCCGCTCTACGGGACCCAGAGTTCGCTGGAGGCGTCGCTCGCGCGGCTCCAGGCGAGGATCGGATGACTGTCCCCGCGGACATTTCCGCGCGCCCGTTGGCATGAAGTGAGCTGTCCGGGGGACGGTTTTCGCACAACGGAACAGTCGTCGTGGAGCGTGGGTAAGGTCTCACCGACCTGGATTTGCCACCAGGCTACCGATCGGTAACATCAGGATCGCACGGTCGAAACGAGGACCCGCCGTCCGAAGCGCGTTCGGGTCTTTGGCAGGCTGTGTTGCGACTCACGCGTCGACCCGCCCCGGGCGGCGCACCTCAGTCCGCTCCTCGGGCGGCCAATGGAGTGCAGGGAGGTCGGCCACCGGCCATGAACATCGTCGTCCTGGTGAAGCAGGTTCCCGATACGGAGAGCCCGCGCAAGCTGAAGTCCGAAGACAGCACGCTCGACCGCGCTGCCGCGGACGGTGTGATCAACGAACTCGATGAGTACGCCATCGAGGAGGGGCTGCGCATCAAGGAGGCCCAGGGCGGAGAGGTGACCGTCGTCACCCTTGGTCCCGGCAAGGCCACCGAGTCCATCCGCAAGGCGCTGGCGATGGGTGCGGACAAGGCCGTCCACGTGCTGGACGACGCGCTCGCCGGGTCCGACGCCCTGCAGACCTCCTACGCCATCGCGCAGGTCCTCGGCCGCACCGGCTTCGACCTCGTGATCCTCGGCTCGGAGTCGACCGACGCGCGCACCGGCGTGCTCGCCGCCATGCTCGCCGAGCGGCTGGGCGTCCCGCAGGTCTCGCTGGCCAACAAGGTCGAGATCGAGGGCTCCTCCATCAAGGCCCAGCGGATCACCGACTACGGCTTCGACCGCGTCGAGGCGACCCTGCCCGCGGTCGTCAGCGTCGTCGAGAAGATCAACGAGCCGCGCTACCCCTCCTTCAAGGGGATCATGGCGGCCAAGAAGAAGCCGGTCGAGACGCTCGGCGTCGCCGACGCCGGGATCGACGCCGGCCAGGTCGGGCTCGCCAACGCGGCGACCGCCGTGGTCGACTTCGCCGAGGCCCCGCCGCGCGCGCAGGGTCAGATCGTCAGCGACGAGGGTGACGGCGGCACGAAGATCGCCGACTTCCTCGCCTCGAAGAAGTTCGTCTGAGCGCGGAAGGGGAGTCAGGGAACATGGCAGAGATTCTCGTTCTCGTCGATCATGTCGACGGCGAGGTCAAGAAGGTCACGCTGGAGCTGCTGACGCTGGCCAACCGGCTCGGCGAGGCTTCGGCCGTATGGGTCGGCGCCGGCTACGACGGCGCGAAGGACAAGCTGGCCGAGTACGGCGCGCAGAAGGTCTACGTCGGCGCGGACGAGGAGCTGGCCTCCTACGTCGTCGCCCCGAAGGCCGCGCTGCTCGCGCAGCTCGTCCAGGAGAAGTCCCCGGCGGCCGTGCTGGTCGCCGCGACCGGTGAGGGCAAGGAGGTCGCCGGGCGGCTCGCCGTCAAGATCGGCTCCGGTGTGCTCACCGACGTCGTGGACGTGGCCGACGGCTTCGTCGCCGAGCACTCGATCTTCGGCGGCGGCACCATCGCGCACGCCAAGGTCACCACGGGCACGCCCGTCATCGCGGTGCGCCCGAACGCCGTCGCCGCCGAGGCCGCCCCCGCGACCCCGGCCGAGGAGCAGGTGACCGTGGCCCTGTCGGACACCGACAAGGGCACCAAGATCGTGGAGAAGGTCGTCCAGGAGAAGGGCGAGCGCCCGGACCTGACCGAGGCCGCGATCGTCGTCTCCGGCGGCCGCGGTGTCGGCAACGCCGAGAACTTCAAGATCATCGAGGGCCTGGCCGACTCGCTCGGCGCGGCCGTCGGCGCCTCCCGGGCCGCGACGGACGCGGGCTGGTACCCGCACCAGTTCCAGGTCGGCCAGACCGGCAAGACGGTGTCGCCGCAGCTCTACATCGCGGTCGGCATCTCCGGGGCGATCCAGCACCGGGCCGGGATGCAGACCTCGAAGACGATCATCGCGATCAACAAGGACTCCGAGGCTCCGATCTTCGAGCTGGTCGACTTCGGCGTCGTGGGCGACCTGTTCCAGGTGGCCCCGCAGCTCACCGAGGAGATCACCAAGCGCAAGTGACGGTGGCTCAGCCTGACGCCCCGGCGACGTTCCCGTCGCCGGGGCTTCGGCGTTCTCAGGACCGCTTCGGCGTCGGCGCGGCGGTGACCTGCGGGTTCACCAGGCCCGTCAGCTCGCTGTAGGGGACGCGCAGGTCGTCCTGCCCGCACGCGGTGATGCCGCCGAGCGCGACGAGGTCCACCATGACGTGCAGATCGTCGGGTTCCAGGGCGAGCTGGACGGCGCCGTCCCGCCCTTCGAGCTGCTCGCGCGTCAGGACGGCGGGCGCGGTCTCCTCCAGGCAGGCGAAGTTGGAGTCCGGCCGGACGCGCAGGCGTTCCACGAACGTTCGCAGGCCGGACGCGGTGAGCCCGGCGGGCAGGAAGATCGCCGCCACGGGGACGGCCCGTCCGGTCGCGAGGTCCACGGTGACGGTCCGCGCCCGCGCCCACGTCGAGTGCGTCAGCCGCTCGCCCTGCTGCGTGATCTCGTACTTGACCGACAGGTAGCGCGGCCCGCGCATCAGGTACGCGGGCTTGACGATCATCTTGGTCGGGCTCGGGCCGAACTGCGCGAGGCCCTTGCGGTAGTCGGCGGCGCGGGCGTCCACGGGTGCGCGCAGCGCCGCGTTGATCTTCTGGGCCAGGCCCGCGCGCCCGCCGGTGACGCGGGGGAGCGTCCCGGTGAGCGTCAGCGGATCGCCCGGCTCGTTCAGCGCGGCCGTCGTGTAGGCGAGGGCGGGCGGCTTGGCCTCGTCGCGCGTCGCCACGTAGACGGCGCCGCCGCCCGCCGCGGCGACGGCGACCGCCGCCCCGGCCGCGAGCGCCGCGCCCTTCGCGCCGCCGATCCCGGCCAGCGCCGCGCCCTGCCCCGCCGCGCCCGCGCCGGCCCCCGCGCTCGCCGCGCTTCCGGCCGGGGCCAGCCCGAGCGCCGCCAGCGGGAACGCCGCCGCGACCGTCGCGGCGGCCCCGGCGAGCGCGCGGGCGCCCCGGTGCTCCCAGTCCGGCCCGTACGCGGCGCCCGCGGCGGCGGCCAGTTCGGCGGCGAACGCGGCGGCGCCCGCCGGACGGCTCCACGGGTCCTTGGCGAGCCCCCGCTCCACCAGCGGCCGGACGCCCGGCGGCAGCCCGTCCAGCGGCACCGGCGCGCCGAGGTGCGCGTTCATCAGCGTGGCGCGGTTCGGCGCCGAGAACGGCTTGTGCCCCGTCACGCACTCGTAGAAGACGGCCGTCGCGGCGTACACGTCCGTGGCCGGCGACGCGGGCTCGCCCCGCCACTGCTCGGGCGCCATGTAGGCGGGGGTGCCGGAGCGGTCGGCGGCCCCGGCGTCGGCGGCGATGCCGAAGTCGATGAGCTTGCTCAGCCCGTCCGCCCGGACGATCACGTTGGCGGGCTTGTAGTCGCGGTGGACGATCCCGAGCGCGTGCGCCGCCGCCAGCCCCCGCAGCGACCCGCTGAGGACGGCCAGCGCCGCCTCCGGGGCCAGCGGGGCGCGTTCGTCCAGGACGGTGCGCAGCGGTACGCCGTCCACGGCCTCCATGACGATCGCGGCGCCGTCGCCCGCCTCGACCAGCCCGTACAGCCGCGTGACGTGCGGATGGTCGAGACGGCTCAGCAGGCCCGCCTCGTCCCGGAGCCGGTCGCGGAACGTCGCGTCGGCGGCCAGGTCCGGGGCCAGGTACTTGATCGCGGCGGTGCGGCCGGTGGCGTCGTGCCGGGCGAGGACGACCCGTCCCTGGCCGCCCCGCCCGAGTTCGCCCAGCTCGCTGTATCCCGGAACCCGCCAGTCCGTCATCGCGCCCTCTTCCCGTGATCGACGTCCGTTTCTATCGGATGCCGGTCACGAAAGGACGGTTCAGGCGGCGACGGTTCCCGCCTCCGGCTCGGGGACGGGCAGCGGCGCGCGGGCCGCGACGTCGCGGCGTCCGCCGAGCGGGACGTACCGCGCCCCGAACCCGACGACCAGCGCCAGCAGCACCGCGACGCCCACGCCGAACCGCAGCGACGTGGCCTGCGACAGGAACCCGATCACGACCGGGCCGAGCAGCAGCCCGCCGTAGCCCATCGCGCCGACCTGGGCGACGGCCGCCGCCGGGGCGTCCGGCGCGGCGGACCCGGCCAGCGAGATCGTCGTCGGGACGACCGTGCAGATCACGAGCCCGGTGACGAAGAACCCGCCGATCGCGACCGGCGCGGACGGGGCGGTGACCACGACCGTCATCGCGGCGGCCGTGCCGAACCCGGCCCACGCCAGCAGGCGGCGGGTGCCGAGCCGCATGCGCAGCCGGTCCCCGACGAGCCGTCCGAACAGCATGGCCAGCTCGAACATCGGGTAGCCGAGCGCGGCGACGGCCTGCGTGGTGCCGAGCTCGTCGTGCAGGAACAGGCCGCTCCAGTCGGCGATCGAGCCCTCGGTCATGAACGCGATGAACGCGAGGCCGCCGATGATGTAGACGGCGAGCGGCATCCGCGTCCGGCGTCCGGCCGCCGCGCGGGACCGGGCGCGGTCGGGCAGGTAGGTCGGGCCGAGCGCGATCCCGGCGGGCAGCGCGGCCAGCGCGGCCATGAGCACGGTCGGGGTGAACCCGAGCCCGGCGGCGGCGGTCGCGACGCCGAGCAGGCCGCCGCTCATCGCGCCGACGCACCAGCCGGCGTGCATGCCGCTCATCACCGACCGGCCGTAGGCCTGCTCCACGACGCTGCCCTGCGCGTTCATCGAGACGTCGGTGACCCCGAACGCCATCCCGAACACGCCGACGGCGACGAGCAGCGCCGCGTAGTCCGGCGCGAACGCGACGCCGAGGTAGGACAGCGCGGTCAGCGGCAGCGACACCCGCAGGACGGCGCGGCTGCCGAAGCGCGCGAGGACCGCGCGCAAGCCCTGCATGGCGGCCAGCGCCCCGAGCCCCCAGACGAGGACGACGACGCCGACGGCGCCCTCGTCCGCGTGGAACTTCGCCGCCAGCGCGGGCATCCGGGCCGTCCAGACCCCGCAGAGCAGCCCGGCCAGCAGGAAGGTCAGGAACGTTCCAGCGCGGGCACGGCGCAGCATGGCTCACCTCTTTCTCTGATCGGCCGGGACTCGCCCGGAGACGTGCGGACGCCCGGCCTACCCGAGGCCGGGCGAGTTCAAGGACGGAAGGTCAGCGGTCCAGCAGCGCGAGCATCCGGCGCTCCAGCGCGGCGAGCTGCTCGTCGTCGTAGAGGCCCGGGGCGTGGCTGACCACTTCCCACAGCCCCTCGGCCGCCAGCCGCACGATCGCCGACGCCGCCGGATCCGGATCGGACGGGTCGGGATGCCCGTGCCAGCGGCGCATCGCGGCGTTCAGCGGCGCGGCCAGCTCGGGGTCCGTCGCCGCCGCCATGATCGCCGACCAGCGCCGGTACGCGCGGGCCTCGCCGGTGAGGATCTCGAACGTCGCCCGGACGTAGGCGCGCGTGTACGCCCCCGGAGTGTCGTCGATGTACGACCCGATGAGGTCGTCGAAATCCTCGATGACGCGGCCGACCAGTGCCTGGACCAGCGCTTCCTTGGTGGGGAAGTGGTAGAGGAGCCCGCCCTTGCTGACGCCCGCGCGGTCGGCGACGGCGGCGAGCGTGAGCGCCTGGGTCCCCTGCTCGGACAGCAGGGACTCGGCGGCATCGAGCAGGGCGTTCTTCCTCATGGCGGACTCCACTGTACCGACCGGACGGTACAGTCGCCAACACGCCCGGCCCCACGGTCATTCCCGGCGGAAGGGAACCGCCGCCGCGCGGCTACTGTTGGTGCTGTGGTGACCTACCTCGACCATGCCGCGACGACCCCGATGCTCCCGGCGGCCGTCGCCGCGATGACCGCCGAGCTGAGCGGCCTCGGCAACGCGTCGTCGCTGCACGCGGCGGGCCGCCGTGCCCGGCGCGCCGTCGAGGAGGCCCGCGAGATCGTCGCCGAGGCGTTCGACGCCCGGCCGAGCGAGGTCGTGTTCACCTCCGGTGGCACCGAGGCCGACAACCTGGCCGTCAAGGGGATCTACTGGTCGCGGCGGGCCGCCGACCCGCGCCGCCGCCGGATCCTCGCGGGCGCCGTCGAGCACCACGCGGTGCTGGACGCCGTCCAGTGGCTCGCCGAGCACGAGGGGGCCGTCGTGGAGTGGCTGCCCTGCGACGAGCACGGCCGGATCGCCCCCGAGACCCTGCGGGACGCGCTCGGCGACGGGACCGACGTCGCCCTCGCCACCGTCATGTGGGCCAACAGCGAGGTCGGGACCGTCCAGCCCGTCGCCGAACTGGCCGCCGTCGCCGCCGAGCACGGGGTGCCGTTCCACACCGACGCCGTCCAGGCCGCGCCGCACCTGCCCGTCGCGTTCGGGGCGTCCGGCGCCGCCGCGCTCACGCTGAGCGGCCACAAGCTCGGCGGCCCGCTCGGCGTCGGCGCGCTGCTGCTCGCCAAGCCCGGCCCCCGCCTGGACGCCGATCCGGTGCCCGTCCTGCACGGCGGCGGGCAGGAGCGCGACGTCCGGTCCGGGACGCTCAACACGCCCGCCATCGCCGGGTTCGCCGCCGCCGTCCAGGAGTCCGTCGCCCGCCGGGACGCCGAGGCCGCGCGCCTGGCGGTGCTGCGGGACGCGCTGATCGGCGCCGTCCGCGCGGCCGTGCCCGACGCCGTCCTCAACGGCCACCCCGCCGACCGGCTGCCCGGCAACGCCCACTTCTCCTTCCCCGGCTGCGAGGGCGACGCGCTGCTCATGCTCCTGGACGCGCGCGGCATCGCCTGCTCCACCGGCTCGGCGTGCTCGGCGGGCGTCGCGCAGCCGAGCCACGTCCTGCTGGCGATGGGCGCCGACCCGGCGCGGGCGCGCGGCTCGCTGCGGTTCACGCTCGGGCACACCTCCACCGAGGCCGACGTCGCCGCGCTCGCCGCCGCCATCGCGCCCGTCGTGGAGCGGGCCCGCCGCGCCGGCCTCACCTGACCGGGCGTTTGCCGCCCCGCCAGGCGGGCACCCTGCCGCCGACGTGGGAGGAGAACGACTGATGACGTCGACGCAGCAGGTCACGACGGCGGCCGGGGACGGGTTCCGCCGGGCCGCCGGGCATCCCTGGTTCCACCGGCTGTCGCGCGCAGGGCTGGCGGCGCGCGGCGCCATCTACCTGCTCATCGGCTGGCTGGCCGTGCAGATCGGCCTCGGCGACGGCGGCGAGCAGGCGGACAAGAAGGGCGCGCTCCAACTCGTCGGCGAGAAGCCGGGCGGGACGGTCGTGCTGTGGGCGCTGACGCTCGGCTTCCTCGGTCTCGCCCTGTGGCGGTTCTCCGAGGCCGCCTACGGGCAGCCGCAGGCCGACGGCCGCAAGCCCGTGAAACGGCTCGCGTCCTTCGGCCGGGGCGTCTTCTACACCGCCGCGTTCGCCGGGATGCTCGGGTTCGTCCTCGGGCAGGGCGGGCAGTCCAGCGACCAGCAGTCCCACTCCTACACGGCGCGGGCGATGGAGCACCCGGGCGGACGGTGGCTCGTCCTCGCCGTCGGGCTCGGCTTCGTGGCCTGGGGCATCGGGAACATCGTCGGGGCCGTCCGGCGGACGTTCCTGAAGAAGCTCCGCCCGATGGGCCCCACCGCCGCGCCGGTCGTCAAGACGCTCGGGATCGTCGGACGCAGCGCGCGCGGCCTGGTCTTCGGCGGCGTCGGCGTCTTCCTGGCCCGCGCGGCGATCGCCTTCGACCCGAACCAGGCGCGCGGCCTGGACGGCACCCTCCGCGAGTTCGCCGGCACGCCCGCCGGGCCGTGGCTGCTCGTCGCCGTCGCGCTCGGCCTCGTCGTGTTCGGCGCCTACTCGCTGTGCGAGGCGCGCTGGCGCAAGGTCGAGGCCGCGCGCTGAGCGGTCAGGGACGGTAGGGGGCCAGGGCGCTCCACGCCGGGTCCGGCGCGGACGCGACCTTGGCCTTGCCCTCGTCCCAGCCCGCCGCGACCTGGTCCAGCTCGGCCAGCGCCGACGACCCCGGATCGGCGTACAGGTGGAAGACGCGCAGGCCGTCGCCCGTCTCGATCGCCGCGAGCACCGCCTGGTCGCCGAGCGACCCGAACCGCTTCTCGAACTTGCGCAGCGCGCCCGACGACGGCTCCACCGGCAGCCGGTCGGGGTTGGCGTGCCGGTAGGGGACGGTCACCGTCACGTGCAGGTCGCACAGCGGATGGTCCTGCCGGTGCAGCGGGAACCGGACCATGACCCGGGACGGGTGCCCGCGCGGCGTCCGGCCCTCGCCGGTCAGCCACGCCTGGTCGGCGAACGGCTCGGCGACCTGCTCCACGACCGCCGCGAGCAGCGCGGGCGGCAGCGCGTCGATCGGCGCCTCCTCGGCGGTGGTGACGCGGCCGATCCAGCGGGCCGCGTCGTCCTCGCCGAGCGCCCAGTCCAGCAGGTGCCGCGCCACCTGGAGCCGCTGCTCCTCCGACACGAAGAGGAAGTCGGGGTGGTAGGCGGTGATGTCCACGCGGGCGCGGGCCTGGTCGGCGCGCATCCCGAACCGCGCGTACTCCAGGTCGAACTCGTGGTCGCCGAGGACGAGCCGCTGCGCCAGCATCTCCGGGTCGGGCTGGCGCGCGGGGTAGTACCGCCAGTGCGCGCCCGCCGACCGGGGAACGGCCCGGTGCCAGCGCTCGGCCAGCCCGCGCAGCGCCGGGTCGCCGCCGCCGGTGACGGTCAGCGCGGGGCCGCGCCCGTCCGACCCGCCGATCTCCCACTCCAGGTCGGGGTGGATCCGCCCGACGCGGTGCGACAGTTCCTCGACCAGCTCGGTCGGGAGGCCGTCGACGTCGTCGTCGTCCTGCTGCCGCTCCAGCGCGGACTCGATGGACGGGCGGGCCTGCGCCCACCACTCCCAGAACTCGCTGATGGCCGCGGGGGCGGCGGCGGACATGTCGCGGGGGCGGCGAAAGATTCCCATGGCGCGTCACATCGTACGCGGGCCGCGCGTTATTCCGTGGCCGCGTCACCAAGGTCACCGCCTACCCTGGAGGGGCTATGACTCTGCGCGTACTGGCCGCCATGTCCGGCGGCGTCGACTCCGCGGTGGCGGCCGCCCGCGCCGCCGAGGCGGGGCACGACGTCACCGGCGTCCACATGGCCCTGTCCAGCAATCCCCAGTCCTACCGCTCCGGAGCGCGCGGGTGCTGCACCCTGGAGGACGCCAGGGACGCGCGCCGCGCCGCCGACGCCATCGGCATCCCGTTCTACGTCTGGGACCTCGCCGAGCGCTTCCACCGCGACGTCGTCGAGGACTTCGTCAGCGAGTACGCGGCGGGCCGCACCCCCAACCCGTGCCTGCGCTGCAACGAGAAGATCAAGTTCGCGGCGCTGCTGGACCGGGCGCTCGCGCTCGGGTTCGACGCCGTCTGCACCGGGCACTACGCCCGCTCGGACGGGACGGTCCTGCGCCGCGGCGTCGATCCCGGCAAGGACCAGTCCTACGTCCTCGCCGTCTGCACGCCCGAGCAGCTCAGGCACGCGCTGTTCCCGCTCGGCGACACGACCAAGGCCGAGATCCGGCGCGAGGCCGACCGGCGCGGCATCCAGGTCGCGGCCAAGCCCGACAGCCACGACGTCTGCTTCATCGCCGACGGCGACACGCGCGGCTTCCTCGCCGAGCGGCTCGGGACCGCGCCCGGCCCGATCGTGGACGCCGGCGGCACCCGCGTCGGCGACCACGACGGCGCCTACGCCTACACGATCGGGCAGCGGCGCGGCCTGCGCATCGGGACGCCCGCGCCCGACGGCAGGCCGCGCTACGTCCTGGACATCTCCCCGGCGACGAACACGGTCACGGTCGGCCCGCGCGAGGCCCTGGACGTCACCGAGATCACGACCGGCCCGCCGGTGTGGCTCGCGCCCGCGCCCGCCGGGCCGTTCGGGTGCGCCGTCCAGCTCCGCGCGCACGGCGAGGTCCACCCGTGCACGGTCGAGCCCGCCGCCGACGGCCTGCGGCTGCTGCTCGCCGCCCCCGCGCGCGGCGTCGCCCCCGGCCAGACGGCCGCGCTCTACGACGGCGACCGCGTCCTCGGCTCGGCGACGATCACCACTACTCTGCGCCCGTGACGACTTTTCCGTGGGGGCCCGGGACGGCCACCGGCGTCGGTTCGTATCCGGGCGAGGACGGCGCCGAGGCGCTGCGCGTCGTCCTCGGCGAGCTGCCCGAACTGCCGCATCTGCCGGAACTGCCGGGACGCGGGGTCGGCGCGGACCTGATCGGCCGCACGGCCGGGCTGCTGGTGGACCTCGCGGTGCGGGTCGAGCCGTCCGGCTGGCGGTTCGGGGACCGGCCGGGACGCGACACGCGCCGCTCCCTCGACCACCTGCACCGCGACCTCGACGTCCTGGAGGAGACCGCGGGCGCGCACGACGGCCCGTTCAAGATCCAGGTGTGCGGGCCGTGGACGCTGGCCGCCGCGATCGAGCTGCGCACCGGCGACCGCGCGCTGAAGGACCCCGGCGCCGTCCGGGACCTCACCGCGTCGCTGGCCGAGGGCGTCGCCCGGCACGTCGCCGACGTGCGGCGCCGCCTGCCCGGCGCGACCGTGCTGCTCCAGATCGACGAGCCGTCGCTGCCGGCCGTCCTCGCCGGGACGGTCCCGACCGCGAGCGGCCTGTCCCGGCTGCGGCCGGTGGAGGCGCCCGTCGCGCAGGAGGCGTTGCGCGCGGTGCGCGAGCAGGCGGGCGACGTGTTCACGATCGCGCACTGCTGCGCCCGGCGCGTCCCGTACGGGCTGCTGCGCGGGGCCGGGTTCGACGCGCTCTCGATCGACCTCGCGCTGATCCCCGAGCGCGACGACGACCCGGTCGGCGAGGCGATCGACGCGGGCGTCGGGCTGTTCCTCGGCGCCGTCCCCGCGACGGACACGGCGCTGCCGCCGCTCGCGGCGACCGCGCGGCCCGTCCGCGAACTGTGGCGGCGGCTCGGCTTCGCGCCCGCCCGGCTGGCCGAGCAGGTCGTGATCACTCCGGCGTGCGGGATGGCGGGCGCGTCGCCCCGGTACGTCCGGACGGCCCTGAAACGCTGCCGCGACACCGCCCGGATGCTGCACGAGGCGGCCGACTGAGCCCGGCCCGGCGCAGTCGAGAATTGTCAGTGGGTCCGGGGAGAATAGGGCCATGACCTTGAGCGATGGACATCCCGACGGCGCTGCGGCGCGGCACGCCGAGCTGACCGAGCGGATCGACGAGGCCAACTACCGCTACTACGTCCTCGACCGGCCGACGCTGAGCGACGCCGAGTACGACGACCTGATGCGGGAGATCCAGGCGCTGGAGGCCGCGCATCCCGAACTCGTCACGCCGGACTCGCCGACGCAGCGGGTGGGCGCGCCGTTCGTCACCGAGTTCGCGGCGGTCGAGCACCTGGAGCGGATGCAGAGCCTGGCCAACGCGCGCAACGCCGACGAACTGCTCTCCTGGGACGAGCGCGTCCTGAAGGAGGTCGGCGAGGTCGCGGCGTACCTGTGCGAGCTGAAGATCGACGGGCTGGCCATCGCCCTGGTCTACGAGAACGGACGGCTCGTGCGCGGCGTGACGCGCGGCGACGGGCGCACCGGCGAGGACGTCACGAACAACGTCCGCACGATCGACGCGATCCCCGACCGGCTGACCGGGGAGGGCTGGCCGGAGCTGCTGGAGGTGCGCGGCGAGGTCTTCCTGCCCGTCGAGGGGTTCCAGCAGGTCAACGAGTTGCAGGTCGAGGCGGGCCAGCCGCCGTTCGCCAACCCGCGCAACGCGGCGGCGGGGTCGCTGCGGCAGAAGGACCCGCGCGTCACGGCGCAGCGCCCGCTGGAGATGCTGGTCCACGGGTTCGGCCGGTGGGAGGGCGGCGACCACCCCGACAGCCAGGCCGAGGCGTACGAGATGATGCGCGGCTGGGGCCTGCCGGTCAGCGACCGGTACAAGGTGCTGCCGGATCTGGACGCCGTCCGCGAGTACATCGCCCATTACGGCGAGAACCGGCACGAACCGTCCTACGAGATCGACGGCGTCGTCGTGAAGGTGGACCAGTTCCCGCTCCAGCGGCGCCTCGGGTCCACCTCGCGCGCCCCGCGCTGGGCGATCGCGTGGAAGTTCCCGCCGGACGAGGTCAACACCAGGCTGCTCGACATCAAGGTCGGGGTCGGCCGCACCGGGCGGGTCACCCCCTACGGCGTGATGGAGCCGATCAAGGTCGCCGGGTCGGTGGTCGCGTACGCGACGCTGCACAACGGCAGCGAGGTGAAGCGCAAGGGCGTCCGCATCGGCGACACCGTCGTGCTGCGCAAGGCGGGCGACGTGATCCCCGAGATCGTCGCGCCCGTCGCGGACCTGCGGGACGGCTCCGAACGCGAGTTCGCCATGCCCGAGACGTGCCCCGAGTGCGACACGACGCTCGCCTACCAGAAAGAGGGCGACGTCGACATCCGCTGCCCGAACGCGCAGTACTGCCCGGCGCAGCTCCGCGAGCGGCTGTTCTTCGTCGCCAGCCGCAACGCCCTGGACATCGAGGCGCTCGGGTACGTCGCGGCGACCGCGCTGACGCAGCCGCTGGAGCCGGCCGAGCCGCCGGTCCGCAACGAGGGCGACCTGTTCCATCTGACGGTCGACGACCTGCTCCCGATCCGGTCCGTCGTCCGGGAGCAGCGGACGGGCCTGCCCCGCATCGACGACAAGACCGGCGACCAGAAGATCGTCACGTTCTTCGCCACCAAGGAGGGCGAGCCGAAGAAGACGGTCGAGAAGCTCTTCGAGGAGTTGGAGAAGGCCAAGCAGCAGCCGCTGTGGCGGGTGCTCGTCGCGCTGTCGATCCGGCACGTCGGGCCGCGCGCCGCGCAGGACCTGGCCCGTTCGCTGCGGTCGATGGACGCGATCCGCGCCGCCACCGAGGAGGAACTGGCGACGGTCGAGGGCGTCGGCCCGACGATCGCGGCGTCCATCAAGCGGTGGTTCGAGGTGGACTGGCACCAGGAGATCGTCCGCAAGTGGGCCGAGGCGGGCGTGCGGATGGCCGACGAGGGCTCGGCCGGGCCGCGCCCGCTGGAGGGCGTCAGCGTGGTGATCACCGGGTCGCTGGAGGAGTTCAGCCGCGACTCGGCGACCGAGGCCGTCCAGGACCGCGGCGGCAAGGTCACCGGCTCGGTCTCGAAGAAGACCGGATTCGTCGTCGTCGGCGACAGTCCGGGGTCGAAATATGACAAGGCGGTCAAGCTCGGAGTGCCCGTCCTGGACGAAACCGGGTTCCGGATCCTTCTCGGCCAGGGGCCGGAAGCGGCCACGAACGCCGCGATCACGCCGGAGGAATGACGCCTCGCGCCCCGGCCGGTCCTACCAGCGTAAAGTTACCCAAGCGTACCGCTGGCCGGGCTTTTCGGGGCGCATCACCAGGAAACGGCATAACGGAACGTGCGCAATCGGTTTCGCGAGGTTGGTTCCAGGTCGTACCCTCCCTGTCATCAAGGTTCCCGAACCCCCCGAGATGG
The DNA here is from genome assembly GCF_002911665.1 of Actinomadura rubteroloni. NCBI lineage: Bacteria > Bacillati > Actinomycetota > Actinomycetes > Streptosporangiales > Thermomonosporaceae > Actinomadura > Actinomadura rubteroloni. The sequence continues at coordinate 1,048,000 of NZ_MTBP01000002.1, read as the reverse complement.
TGATGAAGGACCCGAACAACACGCGGAACACGCCGCCGCGCCGGGGCTCCCCGCTGTGGATCTACCTCACGACCGTCACCGTGCTCGGCTTCGCCGTGTGCGCGGCGGCGTTCGCCGGGCTCGGCGGCGGCGCGCGGGACGCGCTCGCGACGAGCCCCGTGTTCGGGATCCTCGCCTGCCTGGTCCTGGTCGGCGAACTGCGTCCGATCGTCACGCCGGGCTCGACCGAGGACAGCGGCGCCAGCACCGCGACCACCTTCTCGTTCGCCGCCCTGCTGTACGCGGGACTGCCCGCCGCGCTCGCGCTGCGGGCGGTCTCGCTGATCGTGTGCGGCGGGCTCTGGCGCCGCGCCCCGCACCGCATCGGCTTCAACGTCGCCCAGTACGCGCTGAGCCTGGCCGCCGGGCAGCTCGTCCTGACGGCGTTCGGGACGGGCGGCACCCCGCTCCACCCCTGGGTCCCCGACGGCGACGACCTCGCCGCCATCGCGCTCGCCGGGGCCGCCTACTTCGCCTGCAACGACGCGCTGGTCGCGGGCGCCGTCGCGCTGCACGAGCGGATCTCCCTGCTGCGCGCGGTGCGCGGCGACCTGGCCTACCAGGTGCTCGTGCATCTGGCGCTGCTCGGGCTGGCGCCGCTCGTCGTCACCGCGATGGACCGTTCGGCCGCGTTCCTGCCGCTGATCGTCCTGCCGTTCATCGCCGTCTACCTCAACGCGTCCGCGTCGGTGCGGCGCGAGCACCAGGCGCTGCACGACGGCCTCACCGGCCTGCCGAACCGCAAGCTGCTCACGCTGCGGACCGAAGAGGCCCTGGCGCACGTCCGCACCGCCGACCGGCGCGCCGTCCGGGCCGTCGCGGGACGCCGCCGCGACGGCGAGCGCGCCCGCGCGGCGCTGTTCCTGCTCGACCTGGACCGTTTCAAGGAGGTCAACGACACGCTCGGGCACCTCACCGGGGACCGGCTGCTCCAACTCGTCGCGCACCGCCTCACCCACGCCGTCCGGCCCGGCGACCTGGTCGCGCGGCTCGGCGGGGACGAGTTCGCGGTGCTGCTGCCGTCGGTCCGCGACGAGGCCGCCGCCCGCGAGGTCGCCGCCCGGCTGCGCGCCGCGCTGAGCGAGCCCGTCCGGCTGGACGGCATGACGTTCGACCTGGACGGCAGCGTCGGCATCGCGCTGTGCCCCGACCACGCGCAGGACTTCGAGACCCTGCTGAAGCGCGCGGACGTCGCGATGTACCACGCCAAGCAGACGCGCAGCGGCGTCGAGGTCTACGCGCCCGCGCAGGACCGCAACTCCCCGGCCCGGCTGCGGATGCTCGGCGACCTGCGCCGCGCCGTGGACCGTGGCGAACTGGAGCTGTTCTACCAGCCGAAGGTCGCGCTGCGGGACGGCAAGCTCGTCGGCATGGAGGCCCTGCTGCGCTGGCGCCACCCCGACGAGGGCCTGATCGGGCCGGAGCGGTTCCTGTCGGTCGCCGAGCAGACGTACCTGATGCGGTCGATCACCGGCTACGTCGTGAACGCCGCGCTGGCGCAGACCGCCGCGTGGTGGCGCGAGAACCTGACCGTCCAGGTCGCGGTGAACGCCTCGGGCCGCGACCTGTTCGACGCGGGCCTCACCGAGGTCGTCGAGGACGGCCTGGCCCGGCACGGCCTGCCCGCCGCCGCGCTCCAACTGGAGATCACCGAGCGGATCCTCATGAACGAGTCGGCGTACGCGTCCGAGACGGTCGGCAAGCTCGCCCGGCTCGGCATCCCGCTCAGCCTGGACGACTTCGGCACCGGCTACTCCTCGCTGGTGCGGCTGCGGCGGCTGCCCGTCGAGGAGATCAAGATCGACGCGTCGTTCGTGCGGCGGCTGACCCGGTCGCCCGACGACGCGGTGATCGTCCGGTCGATCATCGACCTCGTCCGCACCCTCGGGCTGCGCTCGGTCGCCGAGGGCGTCGAGGACCCCGGCACCGCCGGCGCGCTGCGCGAACTCGGCTGCGACGCCGCGCAGGGCTACCACTTCGGCCGCCCGATGGACGCCGCGACCGCCACCGACTGGCTCCGCCGCCGGATGGAGCGGGCCCCCGAGCCCGCCGCCTGACCCGGCGCCCCGCCCGCTCAGTACCGGCGGTCCGGCGGGGCGTCCTCGTACTCCTGGTAGTACCGGCGCTCGCGCACGTCCACCGGCCGCTCCACGACCCGCCGCCGGGCGCTAGCCATCCGGACCACGCCGAAGACCAGGCCGATCAGCCCGCCGAGGATCAGGATGTAGCCGACCACCTTGATGTCGAGTCCGCTGATGTCGTAGTTCACCGCGTAGGCCAGGATCGCCCCGATGATGATCAATGCGATGCTGCCGCCGATCGTCACGGCGACCTCCCTCCGTCGTCCACAGACGTACGGGGGACCCGTTCCCTCAGCACGGCTTCGAAACGGCGTCCGCGCCGTTACCGGAAGGCGCCGACGCCGTCCGGCGCCCTAGGATGGACGGAACAGCACACTTCACATTCGGGCCATGAGGCGCGCCATGATGCCTCCGGCCCGGGGAAACTCCATCCAGGAAACGGTTCGCACATGTCCGCGATCACCCGTGCCGAGGTCGCGCACCTCGCCCGGCTGTCCCGGCTGGCGCTCGGCGACGACGAGCTCGATCGTCTCGCCGCCCAGCTCGACCAGATCATCTCCGCGGTCGCGCGGGTGCAGGAGGTCGCCGCGGAGGACATCCCGCCGACCTCGCACGCCCTGCCGCTGACCAACGTCTACCGGCCCGACGAGGTCCGCCCGTCGCTGGCGCCGGAGCAGGCGCTCGCGGGCGCGCCCGCCGTGGAGGAGCAGCGGTTCCGGGTCCCGCGGATCCTGGACGAGGAGGCGTGAGCGTGAACGAACTGGTCGGCAGGACCGCCGCCGAACTCGGCGCGCTGATCGCGGCGGGGGAGACCTCGGCCGCCGAGGTCGCCGACGCCCACCTGGACCGCATCGCGGCCGTGGACGGCGCGGTCGGCGCGTTCCTGCACGTCGATCCGGAGAACGTCCGCGCGCAGGCCCGCGCGGTGGACGAGCGGCGCGCGGCGGGCGAGGAACTGGGCCCGCTCGCGGGCGTCCCGATCGCCCACAAGGACGTCTTCACCACCACGGACATGCCCACGACCGCCGGGTCGAAGATCCTGGAGGGGTGGCGCCCGCCCTACGACGCGACGATCACCGAGCGGCTGCGCGCGGCGGGCCTGGTGATCATCGGCAAGACGAACATGGACGAGTTCGCGATGGGCTCGTCCACCGAGAACAGCGCCTACCGGGTGACCCGCAACCCGTGGGACCTGTCGCGGATCCCGGGCGGCTCGTCCGGCGGGTCGTCGGCGGCGGTCGCGGCTTATGAGGCGCCGCTCGCGACGGGCACCGACACGGGCGGCTCGATCCGCCAGCCCGCCGCCGTCACCGGCATCGTGGGCATGAAGCCGACCTACGGCGGGTCGTCCCGCTACGGCGTGATCGCGTTCGCGTCGTCGCTGGACACCCCCGGCCCGTTCGCCCGCAACGTCCTGGACGCGGCGCTGCTGCACGAGACGATGAGCGGCCACGACCCGCGCGACTCGACGTCGATCGACCGGCCCGTCCCGCCGGTGGCCGAGGCGGCGCGGCGCGCGGACGTCGCGGGCCTCACGGTCGGCGTCGTCAAGGAGTTCGCCGGGTCCGGCGGCGACGACGGCGTCACGGCCCGGTTCACCGAGGCCGTCGCGCTGCTGGAGTCGCTCGGCGCGAAGGTCGTCGAGGTGTCGTGCCCGCACTTCACCTACGCGCTGCCCGCCTACTACATCATCGCGCCGTCGGAGGTGTCGTCCAACCTCGCCCGCTTCGACGCGATGCGCTACGGCCTGCGCGTCGGCGACGACGGCTCCCGCAGCGCCGAGGAGGTCATGGCGCTGACCCGCGCGGAGGGCTTCGGCCCCGAGGTCAAGCGCCGGATCATGCTCGGCACCTACGCGCTGTCGTCGGGCTACTACGACGCCTACTACGGCAAGGCGCAGCAGGTCCGGACGCTCGTCAACCGCGACTTCGACGCCGCGTTCGAGCGCGTGGACGTCCTGGTCTCGCCGACGACGCCGTCCACCGCCTTCCCGATCGGCGAGCGCGCCGACGACCCGATGGCCATGTACCTGGCCGACCTGTGGACGATCCCGTCCGACCTGGCGGGCAACGCGGCGATCTCCGTCCCGTGCGGCCTCGCCGACGACGGCCTGCCCGTCGGCCTGCAGATCATGGCGCCCGTCCTCGGCGACGACCGCGCGTACCGCGTCGGCGCCGCCGTGGAGCGGGCCCTCGAAGACCGCTGGGGCGGCCCCCTGCTGGCCAAGGCCCCCGACCTCGCGGAGGCTGCCCGATGAGCGCGCCCACGGTGACGACGTACGACGCGGCGCTGGCCAAGTACGAGCCGGTGCTCGGCCTGGAGACCCACATCGAGCTGGGCACGGCGTCGAAGATGTTCTGCGGCTGCCGGACGGAGTTCGGCGCCGACCCGAACACCCAGGTCTGCCCGGTGTGCCTCGGGCTGCCCGGGTCGCTGCCGGTCACCAACCGCGCGGCGATCGAGGGCATCATCAAGATCGGCCTGGCGCTGAACTGCGACATCGTGGAGTGGTGCCGGTTCGCCCGGAAGAACTACTTCTATCCGGACATGCCGAAGGACTACCAGATCTCCCAGTACGACGAGCCGCTGTGCGTCGACGGGTACCTGGAGGTCGAGGTCGAGGGCGACACGTACCGCGTCGAGATCGAGCGCGTCCACATGGAGGAGGACACCGGCAAGTCGCTGCACGTCGGCGGCTCCACCGGCCGCATCCACGGCGCCGACTACTCGCTGGTGGACTACAACCGCGCCGGGATCCCGCTCGTCGAGATCGTCACCCGGCCGATCCCCGCGACCGGCGACAAGGCCCCGCTCGTCGCCCGCGCCTACGTGACCGAGCTGCGCGAGCTGGTCCGCGCGCTCGGCGTCTCCGACGTCCGGATGGAGCAGGGCTCGCTGCGCTGCGACGTCAACGTGTCGCTGATGCCGCGCGGCGCCGCCGAGTGGGGGACGCGCACCGAGACCAAGAACGTCAACTCGCTGCGGTCGGTGGAGCGGGCCGTCCGGTCGGAGATCGAGCGGCAGGCGGGCGTGCTGGACGCGGGCGGGAAGATCGTCCAGGAGACCCGGCACTTCCACGAGGACACCGGCACCACCACGTCCGGGCGCAGCAAGGAAGAGGCGCAGGACTACCGGTACTTCCCCGAGCCCGACCTCGTCCCGATGGCGCCGTCGCGGGAGTGGGTGGACGAGCTGCGCGCGGCGCTGCCCGAGCTGCCCGCCGCGCGCCGCCGCCGGGTGCAGGGCGAGTGGGGCCTGTCGGACCTGGAGTTGCGCGACGTCGTCAACGCCGGGGCCCTCGACCTCATCGAGGAGACGATCGCGGCGGGCGCGGACGCGGGCGCGGCGCGCAAGTGGTGGATGAACGAGCTGTCGCGGCGCGCCACCGCGCTCGGCGTGGAGCTGGCCGAGCTGCCGATCACGCCGGTGCAGGTCGCGCGCGTCCAGGCGATGGTCGCGGCGGGCGAGCTGAACGACAAGCTGGCCCGGCAGGCGTTCGAGGGCGTCCTCGCGGGCGAGGGCGAGCCGGACGACGTCGTCGCCGCGCGCGGCCTGAAGGTCGTGTCCGACGACGGGGCGCTCGGCGCGATCGTGGACCAGGTCATCGCCGACAACGCGGCCGTGGCCGACAAAGTGCGCGGCGGGAAGGTCGCCGCTGCGGGCGCTCTCGTCGGCGCGGTGATGAAGGCCAGCCGGGGCCAGGCCGACGCGGGCCGCGCCCGCGCGCTGATCCTGGAGAAGCTCGGCGTGTCCTGACCGGCGCGTACCGCGAGGAGTCCCGTGGCGGTCGCCGGACCGCCACGGGATTTCCGCCCGGACTGTCGGGGGCGGCGGCTACGGTTCCCGCATGGCAGTCATTCACCCCCCGTTCCCGTCCGTCCCGGACGGGCTCCCCGCGGGCGTCGTCGTCCACGCCTGCGACGGATTCACCGAGCCGCGCTGGGCCGGCCGCCCGATCCTGTGGCTCACCGCCGACGAGCTTCCGGACGCGTCCGGTCTCTGGACGCGGCTCTACGGCGAACGCGAGAAGACCGGCCTCTACCCGCTGCTGCTGAGCGGCCTCAGCGGCGACTCGGCGCGGCCGTGGCTGGCGGAGGAGCTGGGGTTCGTCCCGGTCGACGACGTGGACGAGGTCGACCCGGCCGAGGCGCTCGCCGAGCTGTGGGCGGAGTACCTGGAGGACGACGGCCCGGCCGGCGCGTGGCCGGGGCTCGCGGCGCCCGGCGCGATGGCGGGCGACCCCGACGAGGAGGCCCGCGAGCTGGCCCTGTTCCTCGGCGAGAAGCGGCGCGTCGGCCTGGTCCCGGTGGACCGGGGCGCCGACGCGCTGGCCATGTCCGGCTGGGACGGCCCGTGCAACCACACCAACGCCATCGGCGACCTCGCGGCCGTCGTCCGCTCCTGGGAGGACCGGTTCGGCGCGCGGGTCGTGGAGGTCGGCTTCGACACGCTGAACCTGTCGGTCGCGGCGCCGCCCGCGACGGTCGAGCATGCCCGCGCGGTCGCCGCCGAGCACTACGCGTTCTGCCCGGACAACATCGACCAGAGCGGCCTCGGCCTGGACGAGTACGCCGACGCGCTCGTCGGCACCCGCTGCTGGACGTTCTGGTGGGATTGACCGACAAAAGGGCGTGATGTCCGTCGCTGTGCGGTTCGATGGGCCTGGCGGATCGGCACGGTCCACCGCCGCGCTCTCTGGCCCATGATCAGGGGGTTTGCCCACCCGCGGGCGGTTCCGCGCCGCCCTTTGTCGCCGGGTGGAGGCTGAGCCTCAATCGCACCGTGACCTACGGAACGTACGGTGAACATCACGGTGATCCCGCACCGCAGCAACGGCGCTGGACCGGCCTCGCGCGGTCGGGACCGAGCGACCGCGCCACCGCGCCGGGCACGTCCACGCGGCTCCGGACGTTCGTCCGGGCGCCGGACACACATCACCGACAAATCCACCACCAGTCCCGCAAGGCAACCGTGGGACGCCCCTTCCCCGAGGGGCAGGAAGGGACACGAGGCGCGATGAGCGGCGGCTTTCCCCGGCGGGCACCGCGCGGCGCGGTGCCCGTCGCCCTGGTCGCCGCCGCGGCCGTCGTGTACGCCCTCGGCTCGATGCTGGAGTGGGGCGGCGTCGCGTTCCTCGCCTGGACCGAGGCCGTCGCGGCGGGCGCCGCCGCCGCGTCCCTGCTGCTGGCCTCGCGGCGCCGTCCCGGGCCGCCGTCCGACGACCCCGAGCCCGCGCCGCCGCCCGCGCCGGTCAAGGCCGTCGCGCAGCCCGGCCCGGTCGGGGTGTTCCGGCGGGGCCTGCGCGCCGGGATCCCGCGCTTCGGCGGCGACCGGGCGCCGGGGGACCCCGAGCCCGCCGCGCCGCACCCGCGCCGCACGTCCTGGCGCTGGTTCGGGCTCGGCGCGGCGGCGTGGTGCGCGGGCGCGATCGGGTCGGCGATCTCCGCGACCGTCCAGTCCCGCAGCGCGCTGTCGCTGTCGGCGCCCGACCTGTTCTACCTCGGCGCGGTCATCGCGCTGGTCGCGGGGCTGATCGCGCCGATCCGGCCGGCGCGCGACGCCGGGACGTGGGTCCGCTACGTCGCCGACACCTACGTCTGCGGCAGCGCCCTGTTCGTCCTCGGCTGGGTCGTGCTGTTCGGGGACCTCTACCACCGGTCGGGCGAGTCGGCGTCGTCGTTCCTGCTGGAACTGCTGTACCCGCTGATCGACATCGTGCTCGTCTGCGGGGCGCTGCCGTTCGTGCTCGGCGCCGCGCGCGGCGGGCGCCGCTCGGCGTGGATGGGCTACGGGGCGCTCGGCGCGTTCGCCGTCGCCGACATCGTGACGACCGTCGTCCGGCTGCGCGGTGGGGACCCGGCGGACGACCCGTCCGACATCCTGCGCATCGCGGGCCTGGCGCTGCTGCTGCTCGTCCCGTGGACGGGCCGCGCCGCCGAGCCCGGCGACCCCGGCGCCCCCGCCGAGCCGCCCGGCCGCATGGTCGGTCCGGGCGTCGGCGTCGCGGCGGTGGCCGCCGCGGCGACGCTGTTCGTGGCGGGCCGCTCGCTGACCGCCGGCCACGGCATGGAACCGGTCGTGTCCGTCGTCGCGGGCCTGGCGACGCTCGTGCTGCTGGCCCGGCTCGCGGCGCTGCTGCGCGAGAACGACGCGCTGCGCCGCACGGTCGCGGCGGGCGACGACGACTTCCGCGCCCTGTCGGAGAGCATCAACGACGCCGTCGTCATCTGCGACACCGACGGCGTCGTCCAGTTCGCGAGCGGCGGCGCGCTGCGGACCTACCGGTACACGCCCGACGAGCTGGTCGGCCGGTCGCTGCACGAGGTCGTCCACCCCGAGGACCTGCCGCGCGTCCGGGCCGCGTTCCTCTCCTTCGTCGGCGCCGACCCCGACGCCGACGCCCCCGAGGACGAGGACGCCGGGCCCGGGTTCGTCCCGCCCGGCTCGATGCGGGTCGCGTGCCGCGTCCGGGCCGCGGACGGCACCTGGCTGCCGACCGAGTCCACGATCTCCCGCTACGGCGGCCTCGGCGCGCCCAGCCTGCTGATCACGACCCGCGACCTCAGCGAGCAGGCCGCCCTCCAGCGCCAGGTCGCGCACCTGACCTTCCACGACGGCCTCACCGGCCTGCCGAACCGCGCCTACTTCGAGGAGCGCACCCGCGAGGTCCTGTCCCGTCCGGACGAGGGGCGCGTCGCCGTGCTGTTCGTCGACATCGACGGGTTCACCGCCGTCAACGACTCGGCCGGGCACGCGGCGGGCGACCAGGTCCTCGCCCAGGCCGCGCGGCGGCTGCGCGGCACGGTGCAGGCCGACGACACGGTCGCGCGATGGGGCGGGGACGAGTTCGCGGTGCTCGTCCAGCTCCCCGCCGACGGGCCGGGCGGCACGGACTCGCAGGCGGCCGTCGAGCTGGCCGAGCGGATGCTGCGGCTGCTGTCGGCCGAGCCGTACCGGGTGGGCGGCAAGGACATCGCGCTGTCGGCGAGCATCGGCATCGCGTTCGCGGGCGACGTCGGCGTCGGCGACGTGAGCGCGGGCGGCGCCGACACCGCCCGGGGGGACGCGGGCCGCAGGCTCCGCCGGGACGCCGCCGACCTCATCCGCAACGGCGACCTCGCGATGGCCCGTGCCAAGGAGCTGGGCGGCGCCCGCGTCGAGGTGTACGCGCCGCACATGCACACCGACGTCGTCCGCCGCCTCGAACTCGGCAGCGACCTGCAGCGCGCCCTCGCCGACGAGCAGTTCACCGTCGAGTTCCAGCCGGTGGTGGAGTTGGCGACGTCCCGCGTGACCGGCGTCGAGGCGCTGGTGCGCTGGTGGCGGGCCGGGGAGTCGGTGCCGCCGGAGGAGTTCATCGCGCCCGCCGAGGAGTCCGGGCTGATGATCCCGCTCGGCGACTGGGTGCTGCGCCGCGCGTGCCGCGAGGTCGCGCGGTGGCGGGAGGAGTCGTTCGAGGTCGGCCTGTCGGTGAACTTCACCGCCCGGCAGATCGCCGCGCCGCGCTTCGTGGAATCGGTCGCCGGGGCGCTGGCCGAGACGGGGCTGCCGCCGCAGGCGCTGACGGTCGAGGTCCGCGAGGAGGTCCTGGTCGAGGACGGCGGGCAGAACGTCCGGCGGCTGTCGGCGCTGCGCGACCTCGGCGTCCGGCTGGCGATCGACGACTTCGGCACCGGGTACGCGTCGCTGGCCTACCTCGGGCAGCTCCCGGTCGACATCATCAAGATCGACCCGTCGTTCGTGGCGGGCCTCGGCTCGGACGAGACGCTGACGCTGCTGACCGAGACGATCGTCCGGCTCGGCCGCGACCTCGGGCTGACGGTCGTCGCCGAGGGCATCGAGCGGCCCGAGCAACTGGACCGGCTGCGCGCGATGGGCTGCCCGCGCGGGCAGGGGTTCCTGGTGGCCCGTCCGATGACGGTCGGCCGGGTCGAGCCGCTGGTGCGCACCAACCTGCGTCCGAGCCGCCCGCTCGGCGCGGACGGCCTCACCGACGCGGGGGAGCAGGCGGACTCGGCGGCCGGCTCGGCGCTGTCACCCGGCTGACCGGGGGTTTTCGCCCGGAACCGGCCCCCGGCGGGATGTCCGTCTCACGAGCTGAGATATTGTGTCCACGGATTTGACCGTGGCGGCGAAGTCGGCGAGAGTGGCCTACGTGCAGAGCAGTCTCAACCTCATCGTAGTACTTGGTCGGCGCGCAGGCTGATCAAGTCTTCACCCCTGCGCGCGCCCCTCGACCGCCATCCGGCGGCGGGGGTTTTTTGTTGGCCGTGCTGCCTCTCCAGCCCTCGTGTTCGGAAGGCCCACCCCTCCCCAAGGAAACCCAAGGACATGACGACCGAACAGATGACGGGAGCCCAGGCGCTGGTCCGCGCTCTGGAGAACGTCGGCGTCGACACCGTGTTCGGCATTCCCGGCGGCGCCATCCTCCCGGCCTACGACCCGCTCTACGACTCGGTGAAGCTGCGGCACATCCTCGTCCGGCACGAGCAGGGCGCGGGGCACGCGGCGCAGGGCTATGCGATGGTGACCGGGAAGGTCGGCGTCTGCATGGCGACGAGCGGCCCGGGCGCGACGAACCTCGTGACCCCGATCTCGGACGCCTACATGGACTCCGTCCCGATCGTCGCGATCACCGGGCAGGTGGCGACCTCGCTGATCGGCACCGACGGCTTCCAGGAGGCCGACATCGCCGGGATCACGATGCCGATCACCAAGCACAACTTCCTCGTCACCGACGCCAAGGACATCGCCCGGACGATCGTGGAGGCGTTCCACATCGCCTCCACGGGCCGTCCGGGACCGGTCCTGGTGGACATCGCCAAGGACGCGCTCCAGGCCACGTTCGACTTCGAGTGGCCCGTCCAGATGCACCTGCCGGGGTACCGTCCGGTGACCCGTCCGCACTCCAAGCAGGTGCGGGAGGCGGCGCGGCTGATCACCGGGGCCGAGCGGCCGGTGCTCTACGTCGGCGGCGGCGTCCTGAAGGCGGGCGCGTCGGCGGAGCTGAAGGTCCTCGCGGAGCTGACGGGCGTCCCCGTCGTCACCACGCTGATGGCCAAGGGCGCATTCCCCGACAGCCACCCCCAGCACATGGGGATGCCGGGCATGCACGGCGCGGTCGGCGCGGTCGGCGCGCTCCAGCGCTCGGACCTGCTCGTCGCGATCGGCGCCCGGTTCGACGACCGCGTCACCGGGATGCTGGACAGCTTCGCGCCGGACGCGAGGATCGTCCACGCCGACATCGACCCGGCGGAGATCTCCAAGAACCGGCACGCGGACGTCCCGATCGTCGGCGACGCCCGCGAGGTCATCGCCGACCTGATCGTCGCGGTGCAGGCCGAGCACGACGCGGGCCGCACCGGCGACTACGCGGCCTGGTGGCGGCAGCTCAACGCCTGGCGCGACACCTACCCGCTCGGCTACGACCTGCCCGAGGACGGCTCGCTGTCCCCGCAGCAGGTCATCGAGCGGATCGGCACGCTGGTCGGCCCGGACGCCTACTACGTCGCGGGCGTCGGCCAGCACCAGATGTGGGCCGCGCAGTTCATCAAGTACGAGCGTCCGGGCGCGTTCCTGAACTCCGGCGGCGCGGGGACGATGGGCTACGCCGTCCCGGCCGCGATGGGCGCCAAGGTCGGCGCGCCCGACACCCAGGTCTGGGCGATCGACGGCGACGGCTGCTTCCAGATGACCAACCAGGAGCTGGCGACCTGCGTCCTGGAGGGCATCCCGGTCAAGATCGCCGTCATCAACAACGGCAACCTCGGCATGGTCCGCCAGTGGCAGACCCTGTTCTACGACGGCCGCTACTCCAACACCAAACTGCACACCAACCGGGTCCCCGACTTCGTGAAGCTCGCGGAGGCGTACGGTTGCGTCGGGCTCCGGTGCGAGCGGCCCGAGGACGTCGACGCCGTCATCGCCAAGGCGATGGAGATCAACGACACCCCGGTCGTGATCGACTTCGTCGTCCACCCGGACGCGATGGTCTGGCCGATGGTCGCGGCCGGCACCTCCAACGACGACATCAAGATCGCTCGGGACCTGGCCCCCGAGTGGGAGAACGGAGACTGACCGCGATGACGCAGCACACCCTGTCGGTGCTGGTGGAGAACACCCCCGGCATCCTCACGCGCGTCGCGGCCCTGTTCGCCCGCCGCGGGTTCAACATCGAGTCGCTGGCCGTCGGCACCACCGAGCACCCGGAGATCTCCCGGATGACGATCGTGGTGAACGTCGAGGGCCTGCCGCTGGAGCAGGTCACCAAGCAGCTCAACAAGCTGGTGAACGTCCTGAAGATCGTCGAGCTGGACGCGGGCAGCTCGGTGCAGCGCGAGCTGGTCCTCATCAAGGTCCGCGCGGACGCCGAGACCCGCTCGCAGGTGCTGGAGACCGTCCAGCTCTTCCGCGCGAAGGTCGTGGACGTCGCGCCGGACGCGGTGACCGTCGAGGCGACCGGCAACCGCGACAAACTGGACGCGCTGATCCGCATCCTCGAACCGTTCGGCATCAAGGAGCTGGTCCAGTCGGGCATGGTGGCCATCGGCCGCGGGGCCCGCTCCATCACCGACCGGTCGCTGCGCGCGATCGAGCGCAGCGCCTGACCGCACGGACCCGGCCGGCGGCCGCGTGAACCGCACACAACGAAAGGCAGAACAGCACAGTGGCTGAGATGTTCTATGACGACGACGCGGACCTGAGCGTCATCCAGGGCCGGCACGTCGCGGTCATCGGGTACGGCAGCCAGGGGCACGCGCACGCGCTGTCCCTGCGGGACTCGGGGGTGGACGTCCGCATCGGCCTCCCCGAGGGCTCCAAGAGCCGGGAGAAGGCCGAGGCCGAGGGCCTGCGCGTCCTCACCCCGGCCGAGGCCGCCGAGGAGGCCGACCTGATCATGATCCTCGCGCCGGACCACCTCCAGCGCGGGATCTACGAGAAGGACATCAAGCCGGCGCTGGTCGAGGGCGACGCGCTGTTCTTCGGCCACGGCCTGAACATCCGCTACGGGCTGATCGAGCCCCCGGCGGGCGTGGACGTCTGCATGGTCGCGCCGAAGGGCCCCGGCCACCTCGTGCGCCGCCAGTTCACCGCCGGGCGCGGCGTGCCGGTGATCGTGGCCGTCGAGTCCGACGCGTCCGGGAACGCCTGGCCGCTGGCGCTGTCCTACGCCAAGGGCATCGGCGGCCTGCGCGCGGGCGGCATCCGCACCACGTTCACCGAGGAGACCGAGACCGACCTGTTCGGCGAGCAGGCCGTGCTGTGCGGCGGCGTGTCCGAGCTGATCAAGACCGGGTTCGAGGTGCTGATCGAGGCCGGCTACCAGCCCGAGGTCGCCTACTTCGAGTGCCTGCACGAGATGAAGCTCATCGTGGACCTGATCTACGAGGGCGGGCTGTCGAAGATGTACTGGTCGGTGTCGGACACCGCCGAGTTCGGCGGCTACACGCGCGGCCCGCGCGTCGTGACGGCCGAGACCAAGGCCGAGATGAAGCGGATCCTCGCCGAGATCCAGTCCGGCGAGTTCGCCAAGGAGCTGATGGCCGAGTTCGAGGGCGGCCAGGTGCAGTTCGGCAAGTTCCGCCAGGAGCTGGCCGAGCACCCGATCGAGAAGACGGGCGCGTCCCTGCGCCCGATGATGAGCTGGCTGAACGACTGACCGTCGGCCGCCGCACCGGGTCCGCCGTCCCCGCTTCCGGGGGCGGCGGACCCGCTGTTTTCGGGACGACACGCACCGTTCTGCATACGCGGTATTGCCCGCCGGATACCCGGTATGCATACTTGGCTGGCATGTCGATCCGTCACGGCCTGCTCGCGCTCCTGGCCCGCGGCCCCCGCTACGGCTACCAGCTCCGCGCCGACTTCGAGTCCTCCACGGGGGCGTCCTGGCCCCTGAACATCGGGCAGGTCTACTCCACGCTCGCGCGGCTCGAACGCGACGCCCTCATCACCCGCGTCGGCGCCGACCGCGAGGGCCGCTTCGTGTACCGCATCACCCCGGCCGGGCACGACGACGTCCGGGGCTGGTTCGCCACCCCGCTGGCGCGCGCCGACCGGCCCCGCGACGAGCTGGCGATCAAGCTCGCGATGGCCGTGACGACCCCGGGCGTGGACGTCGCCGACGTCGTCCGCGTCCAGCGCGCCGCCACCCTGCGCACGCTGCGCGACCTCACCCGCGCCCGCGCCGACGCCGACCGCGCCCCCGCCGACCGGGAGGCCCGCGCGTGGGGGCTGGTGCTGGACTCGATGATCTTCCAGGCGGAGGCCGAGGTGCGCTGGCTCGACCACTGCGAGGCCGTCGCCGCGCCGCAGCCCGCGGGCACCCCCGAACCCGGCCGCTGAGGGCCGGGACCGGCCGCGCGCACGGCGCGGTCTCCTGGTAGCGTCCGGGCACGTGGCCGAGGCGTTCACGGTGGGGGAGCGGAGGGCCGCGCGGTCCGGCCGGACGCCTCGCATCCCCCGGCGGCGTCCCGCGCTCGTCGCGCTCGTCGTCGCGACGGCCGCCGTCTACACGGTCTACGCGCTGCTGCGCCTGCGGACGTTCCGCACCACCACCTACGACCTGGTGATCTTCGACCAGGCCGTCCGGTCCTACAGCAGGCTCGGGGCGCCGGTCGCGCCGGTGAAGGGCGTCCACAACGGCTTCGGGCCGGGCTTCTCGATCCTCGGCGACCACTTCTCGCCGCTGCTGGCCGTCCTCGCGCCCCTCTACCGGCTGCACGACGGGCCCGCGACGCTGCTCGCCGCGCAGGCCGTGCTGTTCGCGCTGGCCGTCGTGCCGGTGTTCCGGTTCGCGGCGCGGCGCGTCGGCGAGCGCGCCGCTTACGCCGTCGCCGCCGCGTACGCGCTGTCGTGGCCGGTCGCCGAGGCGCTGACGTTCGACTTCCACGAGGTCGCGTTCGTCCCGCCGCTGTCGGCGCTCATGATCGAGCGCTGGGACGCCGGACGGCGCGGGCAGGCCGTCCTCGCCGCCGCCGCGCTGCTGCTCGCCAAGGAGGACATGGGGCTGCTCGTCGCCGGGTTCGGGCTCGTCCTGCTGACCCGGCGCGGGGAGCGGCGCGCGGGCGCCCTGTTCGCCGCCTGCGGGCTCGCGGCGACGTGGGCGGCGTCCCAGGTGCTCATCGCCGAGTTCGGCGGCGACAACCGCTACTACTGGGCCTACGGCGGGCTCGGGGACGATCTGCCGGGCGTCGCGCGGCACGCCGTCACCCGGCCCTGGGACCTGGTGCTCGCGCTCGGCGCCCCGCCGGAGAAGCTCGCGACGATGGCGCTGCTCGTCCTGCCGTTCCTGCTGCTGCCGCTGCTGTCCCCGCTGACGCTCGCGGTCGTGCCGCTGCTCGCCGAGCGGATGCTCGCCGACCGGTTCGAGAACTGGTGGGCGCCGCACTACCACTACAACGCGTTCCTGGTCGCGGTGCTGGCGCTCGCCGCCGCCGACGGCGCCGCCCGGCTGCGCGACCGCGCCGGCCCGCGCTGGAACGGCAGGGCGGTCTTCGGCGGGATCCTCGTCGTGACCTGCGCGCTCGTCCCCGTCTTCGGGTTCAAGAAGCTGGCCGAGCCGAGCCTGTACGTCCGGGACGCGCGGGGCGCCGCCGCCGCGCGGGCCGTCGCGCACGTCCCCGACGGCGTGGAGGTCGAGGCCGCCAACCACCTCGGCCCCGCCCTCACCGGCCGCACCCGCGTCCTGCTCTGGGACCAGGTGCCGCGCGGGGCCGAGTGGGTCGCCGCCGACGTCGGGGCGCACGAGTTCCCGTTCGTCTCGGTGGAGCGGCAGCGCGACCGCGTCCGGCTCCTGCGGGACGCCGGTTACCGGGAGGTCTACCGCGACGGGGGCTTCGTGATCCTCCACGGCGACGCCGCCGCGCGAAAGCGGATGGCTCCGTGGAAAGAAATCCCTACCCATTTCGCGTTCTCTGACCGATAATTACAACAGAAGTCGTGAGGGCCGCGGCGCGTCTCGCAGCGCAGCAGCGTCACTCCCGTAGCCCGCGTCCCGAGCGGCGGTTGGGGCGAGGCTGGTGACTGATCGCGGAGGCCGGGAACGCGCGGTGGAGTTCGGAGTCCACCGCTACGAGACCTGCGGCGGAGCCTGGATCGGACTCCTCCGGCACGTATGGGCGGCGGGCGAGGCCGGGATGGACGATCCCGGACCCGTCATCGAAGGGCCGCCGATCATGTTCGAGATCGCCTCCCTGAGCTGGGAGGACCCCGTCCTGCGCGAGTACGGGGACCGGCGGCTGATCGCGCGGGCGCGCGACCAGGCCCCGGCCCCGCTGCCCGCCGGGACGGGCGGCGCGCACGGCGCGGGGCAGCTCCGCTGGGTGGTGGAGCTGCTGCGGGCGCGGCCGTGGACGACGAGCGCGTGGATCTCGCTGACCGTCCCGGGCCCGCCGGGCGACGCGATGCCGTGCGTGACGGCGCTGTCGTTCCGTATCCGGGGCTACCGGCTGGTCATGACGGCCATGTTCCGGACCCTGAACGTGAACCTGGCGTACCTGACGTGCATCCCGCTGCACGCGGTCGGGGTGCGGGTGGCGGCCGAGCTGGGGCTGCCGCCGGGGCCGCTGCGGATCTTCGCGGACGTCCCGCACGTCGAGATCGGCGACATCGACCGGGTGGCGACGGTTCTGGCGGCACAGCCCGAACCCCATGCCGCGTGATTCCGGGAATACCGGATTTTCACGGCATATAGGGTGTTCGGGTGTGTGTCACCGCGATCGCGAACGGGTGCGCGCCCGGGGGATAGACTCGCTGGAGGCGAGCGCACGACGAGGTGGACTCGCGGCATCACAGCACCCCACAAGCCCACGTGTGTAAGGACTCTTCCTTGAGCAAGCCCGTCGTCCTCGTCGCAGAAGAACTCTCCCCGGCCGGCATCGCCGTCCTCGAATCGGACTTCGAGGTCCGGCACGTCGACGGCGCCGACCGCGGCCTGCTGCTCCCCGCCGTCGCCGACGTCGACGCCCTGATCGTCCGCAGCGCCACCAAGGTCAACGCCGAGGTGTTCGCCGCCGCCCGCAGGCTGCGGGTCGTGGCGCGCGCGGGCGTCGGCCTCGACAACGTCGACGTCGAGGCCGCCACCAAGGCCGGCGTCATGGTCGTCAACGCGCCCACGTCCAACATCGTCACCGCCGCCGAGCACGCCATCGCGCTGCTCCTGGCCACTGCCCGGAACGTGCCACAGGGCCACGCCGCCCTCAAGCAGGGCGAGTGGAAGCGCTCCAAGTACACCGGCGTCGAGCTGGCGGGCAAGACCGTCGGCGTCCTCGGCCTCGGCCGCATCGGCGTCCTCGTCGCCCAGCGCCTCGCCGCGTTCGAGATGAACGTCGTCGCCTACGACCCGTACGTGCAGGCCGCCCGCGCGGCGCAGCTCGGCGTCAAGCTCGTCACGCTGGACGAGCTGCTGCGCGATAGCGACTTCATCACCGTCCACCTGCCGAAGACGCCCGAGACCCTCGGCCTCATCGGCGACCGCGAGCTGCACCAGGTCAAGCCGTCGGTCCGCATCGTGAACGCCGCGCGCGGCGGGATCGTGGACGAGGCCGCGCTGGAGCTGGCGATCAAGGACGGCCGGGTCGCGGGCGCGGGCATCGACGTGTTCAGCACCGAGCCCTGCACCGACAGCCCCCTGTTCCACCACGACAACGTGGTCGTCACCCCGCACCTCGGCGCGAGCACCCACGAGGCGCAGGAGAAGGCGGGCACGCAGGTCGCGCGCTCGGTCAAGCTGGCGCTGTCGGGCGAGTTCGTGCCGGACGCCGTGAACGTCCAGGGCGGCGCCGTCGCCGAGGACGTCAAGCCCGGCCTCCCGCTCGCCGAGAAGCTCGGCCGCATCTTCACCGCGCTCGCCGGGGGCGTCCCGGTCCGGCTCGACGTCGTGGTGCGCGGCGAGATCACCGCGCACGACGTCAAGGTGCTGGAGCTGGCCGCGCTGAAGGGCGTCTTCCTGGACGTCACCGAGGAGTCGGTCACGTTCGTCAACGCGCCGCTGCTCGCCCGCGACCGGGGCGTCGAGGTCACGCTGACCACCAGCGAGGACAGCCCCGACTGGCGCAACGTCGTCCAGGTGCGCGGCACGATGGCCGACGGCGAGGTCGTGTCGGTGTCGGGCACGCTGACCGGCCCCCGGCACGCCGAGCGGATCATCGAGATCAACGGGTACGCGATGGAGCTGGTGCCCACCGCGCACATGGCGTTCTTCTCCTACACCGACCGGCCCGGCATCGTCGGGGCGGTCGGCAAGCTGCTCGGCGACGCGGAGGTCAACATCGCCGGCATGCAGGTCGGCCGGGACGCCAAGGGCGGCAAGGCGCTGATCGCGCTGACCGTCGACTCGGCCGTCCAGACGCAGCTCGTGGACGCGATCTCGGCCGAGGTCGGCGCGGACATGGGCCGCCGGGTGGACCTCGAAGCCTGACCCTCCGGGTCGTGCGGCCCCCGCGTCCTCCGGGCGCGGGGGCCGTTCTCGTCTCGGCATGTGAGATGAACGGACGCCTGCTGGGACGTTCCGCCATGTCGGAGGTACCGTGGAAGGGACCCGCGGCGGCCCGCGACCACCGTCCGCAGCCCCGCCGGTCCCCGTCCGGAGCCAGGCCGTGCGATCCACGCAGCCGACCCGGCGCCTCCTTCAGACACCGTTCCGCCCGGATGGAGCACGCCATGAACGCCAGCGACCACGACACCGACCGCGACCTGCGCTCGGCCCTGCAGAAGTCCCTGGACCGGCGCGGCTGACGCAGCCGTCTCGGTCTGTGAGACCAATGACCAGTTCTTGAGACGTTTGCAGTAGAGTGCCGCCATGCCTTCCCGCAGCATCCGCCTCGCGGTCATCCCCGGTGACGGGATCGGCCCGGAAGTCGTCGCCGAGGGACTCAAGGTCCTCGCGGCGATCGGCCCCGCGTCCGGCCTGACGTTCGAGCAGACGCACTACGACCTCGGCGCCGCGCGCTGGCACCGGACGGGCGAGACCCTGCCCGACTCGGTGCTGGAGGAACTGCGCGGCCAGGACGTCATCCTGCTCGGCGCGGTCGGCGACCCGTCGGTCCCGAGCGGGGTGCTGGAGCGCGGGCTGCTGCTGCGCGCCCGGTTCGAGCTGGACCACTACGTCAACCTGCGCCCGGTGAAGCTGTTCCCGGGCGTGCGGACGCCGCTCGCGGACGTCGGCCCCGACGACATCGACATGATCGTCGTCCGGGAGGGCACCGAGGGGCCGTACACCGGCGTCGGCGGGGTCCTGCGCAAGGGCACGCCGCACGAGATCGCCACGCAGGAGAGCGTCAACACGGCGTTCGGCGTGGAGCGGGTCGTCCGGTACGCGTTCGAGAAGGCCGCCGCGCGGCCCCGCAAGAAGCTGACCTTGGTCCACAAGGACAACGTGCTCACCTTCGCCGGCGAGCTGTACCAGCGGGTCGTCAAGCAGGTCGGCGCGGAGTACCCGCAGGTCAGCGTGGACTACTGCCACGTCGACGCGGCCACCATGTTCTTCGTCAACCAGCCGCAGCGGTTCGACGTCGTCGTCACCGACAACCTGTTCGGCGACATCATCACCGACATCGGCGCGGCCATCGCGGGCGGCATCGGGCTCGCCGCGTCCGGCAACGTCAACCCCGGCGGCGCCGCGCCGTCGATGTTCGAGCCGGTCCACGGCAGCGCCCCCGACATCGCGGGCCAGGGCAAGGCCGACCCGACCGCGACGATCCTGTCCGTCGCGATGCTCCTCGACCACGTCGGCGCGGCGGACGCCGCGCGCCGCGTCGAGCGCGCCGTCTCCGACGACCTGAGCGAGCGGGCCGGGCTCGGCGCCCGGTCCACCGCGCAGATCGGCGACGCCATCGCCAAGCGAGTATCGGGCTAGCGGCGCGCCTCCCCGCCGGGTTCCGGCGGGACCGACCTCCGGGCGCGCCCCTGCGGCGCGCCCGGTTTTCGTCGTGCGCCGTGGCCGCGAGGAGTCGATTTGGCAGATGATGGACCATGCCGCGGCGGCGAGGAGGCCGGGCGGCGATCCGCGAGAGGACCCAACGCGATGAGCACCATCCCGGACTTCGACGTCACGCTGAACGAGCAGCCCGTCCCCGCCGCCGAGCGGGAGCGGATCCTGGCCGACCCCGGGTGGGGCCGCTACTTCACCGACCACATGGTCACGATCCAGTACGACGCCGAGCGCGGCTGGCACGACGCGCGGCTGCGGCCGTACGGACCGATCGCGCTGGACCCGGCGAGCCAGGTCCTGCACTACGCGCAGGAGCTGTTCGAGGGCCTGAAGGCCTACCGGCAGGACGACGGCTCGATCGTCACGTTCCGCCCGTTCATGAACGCGGCCCGGATGAACCGGTCCGCGCGGCGGATGGCGATGCCGGAGATCCCCGAGGAGCTGTTCGTCGCGGCGCTGGAGCAGCTCGTCCGGGTCGACCGCGACTGGGTGCCGACGGCCGACGGCTACAGCCTGTACCTGCGTCCGTTCATGTTCGCCACGACGCGGGCGCTCGGCGTGAACCAGCCCGCGCAGGAGTTCACGTTCGCGGTGATCGCGTCGCCGTCGGGGCTGTACTACAAGAACGGGATCAAG
The DNA here is from genome assembly GCF_002911665.1 of Actinomadura rubteroloni. NCBI lineage: Bacteria > Bacillati > Actinomycetota > Actinomycetes > Streptosporangiales > Thermomonosporaceae > Actinomadura > Actinomadura rubteroloni. Next base: position 1,027,315 of record NZ_MTBP01000002.1, on the reverse strand, counting down.
CCCGTCACGGTGTGGCTGTCGCAGGACTACACGCGCGCCGCCGCCGGCGGGACGGGCGAGGCCAAGACCGGCGGCAACTACGCGGCGTCGTTCGCGGGCCAGGCGCAGGCCGTCGCCAACGGCTGCGACCAGGTCGTCTGGCTCGACGCGGTGGAGCACCGCTGGGTCGAGGAGGTCGGGTCGATGAACCTCATGTTCGTCTACGGCTCGGGCGCGCAGGCCCGGCTGCTCACCCCGGCGCTCACCGGCACGCTGCTGCCCGGCGTCACCCGCGACTCCATGCTCAAGCTCGCGCCCGACCTCGGCATCCCCGCCGAGGAGGGCAAGATCAGCATCGAGGAGTGGCAGGCGGGCTGCGAGTCCGGCCAGATCAGCGAGGTGTTCGGCTGCGGCACCGCCGCGATCATCAGTCCGGTCGGCGCGGTGAAGTCCGCCGACCGCGAGTGGACGATCGGTGCCGAGCCCGGTCCGGTGTCGATGCGCCTGCGCGAGGAACTGGTCGGCATCCAGTACGGCACCCGCCCCGACCCGTACGGCTGGGTGCACAAGATCGTCTGACGTCGTCGCCGCGTGCCCGTCTCGCCGGCCGAGACGGGCATGTGACGGCGGTGTGATCGCTGTGGCACACTGGAACCATCATGCGTATCGGTCACCTCATTATCGGCCGGCGCGCCGGCACCTGACGGGACATCGCCGGCGCGCAGACCTCTCACGTCCGTGGGGGGTCTTTTTGTTTGCCTCCAGCGCCTCCGTCTCCCGCCGGGACCATCCCCGAAAGGTCACCACGACCCATGCAACGCGACGCCTTCCACCTCTACGACACCACCCTGCGCGACGGGTCCCAGCAGGAGGGCCTGAACCTCACCGTCGCCGACAAGCTCGCGATCGCGCGGCACCTCGACGGGCTCGGCGTGGGGTTCATCGAGGGCGGCTGGCCCGGTGCCAACCCCAAGGACACCGAGTTCTTCCGGCGGGCTCTGACCGAGCTCGACCTGAAGAACGCGCAGCTCACCGCGTTCGGCGCGACCCGCCGGGCCGGGACGCGCGCCGCCGACGACCCCCAGGTGGCCGCGCTGCGCGACTCGGGCGCCGCCGTCGTGACGCTCGTGGCCAAGAGCCACGACCGGCACGTCGAGCTGGCCCTGCGGACGACGCTGGAGGAGAACCTCGCGATGATCCGCGACACGGTCTCCCACCTGCGCGCGGAGGGCCGGCGGGTGTTCCTGGACGCCGAGCACTTCTTCGACGGGTACCGCGCCAACCGGGCGTACGCGCTGGAGGTCGTCCGGACGGCCGCGGAGGCGGGCGCGGACGTGGTCGCGCTCTGCGACACCAACGGCGGGATGCTGCCCGACGAGCTGGCCGACGTCGTCCACGACGTCGTCGGGACGGGCGCGCGCGTCGGCATCCACTGCCACGACGACTCCGGCTGCGCGGTCGCGAACTCGCTCGCGGCCGTCCGGGCGGGCGTCACCCACGTCCAGGGCTGCGCCAACGGGTACGGGGAGCGCAGCGGGAACGCCAACCTGTTCACGCTGGTCGGGAACCTCCAGCTCAAGCGCGGCATGGACCTGGTGTCGAACGAGCAGCTCACCCGGATGACGCGGATCGCGCACGCCGTCTCGGAGATCACGAACGTCGCGCCCAGCTCGCAGCAGCCCTACGTCGGGCTGTCGGCGTTCGCGCACAAGGCCGGGCTGCACGCGTCCGCCATCAAGGTGGACCCGAACCTGTACCAGCACATCGACCCGGCGGCCGTCGGCAACGACATGCGGATGCTCGTGTCCGGCATGGCCGGGCGCGCGTCGGTGGAGCTGAAGGGCCGCGAGCTGGGCTACGACCTGTCGGGCGAGAAGGCCAAGCGCGTCGTGGACCGGGTGAAGGAGCTGGAGGCCACCGGGCACACGTTCGAGGCCGCCGACGCGTCCTTCGAGCTGCTGCTGCGCGAGGAGCTGACCGGCGTCCGGCAGCGGCACTTCGAGGTCGAGTCGTGGCGGACGATCGTGGAGCGCCGCGCGGACGGCGTCATGGTGAGCGAGGCCACCGTCAAGCTCCACGCCAAGGGCGAGCGGATCATCGCGACCGGTGAGGGCAACGGGCCGGTCAACGCGCTGGACAACGCGCTGCGGATCGCGCTCGGCCGCCTCTACCCGGAGCTGGCGACGATGGAGCTGGTGGACTACAAGGTCCGCATCCTGGAGGGCTCGCACGGGACGAGCGCCCGGACCCGCGTCCTCATCGAGTCCAGCGACGGCACCCGCGAGTGGGGGACGGTGGGCGTCGAGGACAACGTCATCGCCGCGTCCTGGCAGGCGCTGGAGGAGGCCGTGAGCTACTGCCTGCTGAACGCGGGCTACGAGGCGGGCTGATCGCCGGGCACAATCGGGGCATGAACCGAACGATCACCGACAACGGCGCGGCGGGCCGGTACGAGATCCACCAGGACGGCGTCCTGGCCGGGTTCGCCGAGTACCGGACGCGGCCGGACGCCGTCGTCTTCACCCACACCGAGGTCGATCCCGCGTTCGAGGGGCAGGGCGTGGGCGGCGCCCTGGCCCGGGGAGCGCTGGACGACGTGCGCTCCCGCGGGCTCGGGGTCGTGCCGCTGTGCCCGTTCATCCGGGCGTGGATCGAGAAGCACCCCGACTATCAGGATTTGGTCGTCCGGTAGCGGTCAGGCGTTCTTCGGCGCGGCGGTCTCGATGATCTCGAAACTCCACTGCTCGGCGGCGGACGAGGCCGGGCCGCCGTGCCCATGGCCGTGCCCGCTCTCGGCGGCGGCGCGGGCGTGGCCGCGCTGGAACGCCTGGCTCTCGGTCCAGGCGCGGAAGTCGTCCTCGCTGCGCCAGCGGGTGTAGACGAGGTAGCGGTCGGTGCCGTCCACCGGGCGCAGCAGCTCGAACCCCTCGAAGCCGTCGGCCGACTCCACCAGGCCGGCCCGTCCGGCGAACCGGCGCTCCAGCTCGTCGCGCATGGCGGGGTCCACGGTCAGCACGTTGATCTTGACGACGGACATGATCTCCCCTTGGCTCGGCGGTCGGGACGACCATATCCGGCCGCGGCGGCGCGGCGTTCCGGGGTCGTGACCCGATGTGACCTCGGCGGATTGTTCGATTGGGATGAAAAATCCTGGGTGATTCGGGGGAAGTGCTGGCATTTTTGTGCTTCTGGCGCGACGATATGTGGCCCCGGCCACACCGAGCCGGAACCGAACCGCACCACGGAGTGATCGTCATGGACGTCCGATCCTGGAGCCCCGGCACGCCCGGGTCCGCCGCGGACGGACGCTACGCCGAGGCCGCCTTCCGCGTCGGCGAGGTCTGCGAACGCGCCGGAGACCTCTGGACGGCCGCCCAGTGGTTCCGCGAGGCCGCCGAGGCGGGCCGCCCCGGCGCGCGGCTGCGGCTCGGCGCCGTCCTCGGCCGGCTCGCCGACCACCTCGCCGACCGGCCCGGCGCCGGGACGCCCGACCCCGGCGTCCTGCTCGCCGAGGCCGCGCGCTGGCTCACCGGCTCGCCCGAGGCCGCCACGCCCGCCGGTATCGGGTTGATCACCGACATGCTCAACCGGCAGCAGCGGCAGGCCGCGCGGCGCGCGCTGGAGAACGCCGCGCCCCGGTGAACCTAATGCGCTCCGCCGTCGTCGGATGCAGGTGAGCGACCCGGCCGGAGCCTGGAGGATGACGAAGTGAGCGGCGAGGAATCCGGATACGTCCCCCCGGACCACAGGACCACCGCCGAGTTCGCCCTGCCCGGCGCTCCCGCGGCCGACGAGACGCTGACCGACGCGCCGCCCGCGACGCTCACCGACGCGCCGCTGACCGGCGCCACGGTCACCGACCTGCCCGAGGACGACCCGGAGCCGGACGAGGACGCGCCCGCGACGATCGTGGACCGTCCCGTGCCCGAACCCGGGCCCTGGACGGCCCAGTTCGGCGCCGAGGACGCCGCGGAGCCGCCCGCGCCGCCGCCGGTGCCCGTGGTGGCCGCCGGGGCCGCGCCGCCGCCTCCGCGCCCCGAGGTGCCCGGCCCGCCCGCCGCTCACGCCGCGCCGCTGCCTGTGCCGCCCGTCGGTCATGCGGCGCCGCCGCCCGACGCGACGCTCGCGCCCGGACTGGCGCCCGTGCCGCCGCCGGGGCCGTCCGGAGGCCGTCGCGGCCTGCTGATCGGCGGGGGAGCGGCGCTGGTCCTGCTGCTGCTCATCGTCGGGGGCGTGCTCGTGTTCGCCAACCGGTCCGGGGACGGGACGCCGAAGGGCGGCGCGTCCGTCGCGGCGCCGCCCGCGAGCCCGTCCGGCACGGCGTCCGAGGAGCCCGGCGCGCCGGTGGCCGAGCCGACCGGCACCCCGCCCGTCGTGACGCCGACCGTCGGGGAACCCGGCGTGGAGCCGACGCCCGGGGAGCCGACGCCCGGAGAGCCGCCCGCGCCCGTCGTCACCGGCAGCGGCGGCGTGACGTACCAGCTCGTGGAACAGGACGCCGGGTACTACGAAGGCCGCATCGTCTTCACCAACACCACCGGCAAGCCGCTCGCCAAGTGGAAGCTGACGTTCAGCGCCCCGGACGGCAACGTGAAGAACGTCTGGGGCGGACGGCTCGTCCACGGCGGCGCGAAGGCCGAGATCCAGCAGGCGCCCGGCGCCGCGCCGATCCCCGCCGGCGCGTCCTTCGAGGTCCGCTTCGGTGTCGAGGGCACGCCCGCCACGCCCCGTGACTGCCGGGTCAACGGACGGTCCTGCGGGTTCTGACCGGCCCGGATGCCCGTCCGGAGCCGCCCGATAGGCTGCCCCGCATGCGTATCGCGAGGTTCGCCATCGACGAGAGCGTGTCTTTCGGAGTGGTGGAAGAGAACACCATCGCCGCCGTCCGCGCCCACCCCTTCGGGGAGCTGACCTTCACCGGGCACCGGTTCCCCCTCGCCGACGTGCGGCTGCTGGCGCCCATCCTGCCGAGCAAGGTCATCGCCATCGGCAAGAACTACGCCGACCACGCTCGCGAGATGGGCGCCGAACCGCCCGCCGAGCCGGTGCTGTTCAGCAAGCCGTCCACCGCCGTCATCGGGCCCGGCGAGGCCGTCGCCTACCCGGAGAAGCTGTCCGAGCGCGTCGACTACGAAGGCGAGCTGGCCGTCGTCATCGGCCGGCTCTGCCGCGAGGTCCCCGCCGCGCGCGCCGCCGACGTCATCCTCGGCTACACGTGCGCCAACGACGTCACCGCCCGCGACCTCCAGCAACGCGACGGGCAGTGGACGCGCGCCAAGGGCTTCGACACCTTCTGCCCCCTCGGGCCGTGGATCGAGACCGAACTCGACCCGTCCGACGTCGCCCTCACCACGCGCGTCAACGGCGAGACCCGGCAGGACGCCCGGACGTCGCAACTCCTGCACTCGATCCCCGACCTCGTCGCTTACGTCAGCCAGGTCATGACGCTGCTGCCCGGCGACGTCATCCTCACCGGCACCCCCGCCGGCGTCGGCCCCCTCGACATCGGAGACGAGGTCACCGTCACCGTCGAAGGCGTCGGCGACCTCACCAACCGCGTCGTCGCCCGCGAGTGACCCCCGCGCCGCCGCCCCGGACCGCCCGGGGCGGACGGCGTCCCGCCGCCCAAACCGTTTTGGTCCGCGCCCCGGACTCCTGTATTCTCATCGAGGCGCGAGCGACCCGGCCGGTTCGAACCGGAAGGGCCAGCTCACGGCACTGGGGTATGGTGTAATCGGCAGCACGACTGATTCTGGTTCAGTTAGTCTAGGTTCGAGTCCTGGTACCCCAGCGGATCCCGTAAGGGACCAAGGCAAGCCCCCGTCGTCTAGTGGCCTAGGACGCCGCCCTCTCAAGGCGGTAACGGCGGTTCGAATCCGCTCGGGGGTACCCCTGTTCGTTGAGCTTCGCTCAACTTCCCGGTGTTCCTGTGCTCGCCCAGGGGGACGACCCCCTGGAACCCCCGGTGTTCGGGCCTGGCGGCCCTCACCTGGTCGGGCGCAGGTTGTTGGTTCGTTCTGTTCTTGCGTTTCATGAGAAGGAGCCCCGGCTTTTGCCGGGGCTCCTTCTCATTTTGGTGTCAGTGGGTGGGGTTCTGGGGGACTTCGCCGCGCCAGGCTCCGGTTTCGTTGCCGTGGTCCTCGACGAACGACTTGAAGCGCTCCAGGTCGCCCTTCGCGCGGTGCGGGATGAGCTTCAGGGCCTCGCCCGCCTTCTCGGCCAGACCCTCGGGGTCGTGTTCGAGCTGGAGCATCACGCGCGTCTTGTCCGGGGCCAGGCGGTGGAACGTCACCACGCCCGCCTGCTTGGGGCCGTCCGTGGACTTCCACGCGATCCGCTCGTCCGGGAGCTGTTCGGTGATCTCCGCGTCGAACTCCCGTGTCACGCCCGCGATCTTCGTCACCCAGTGCGTCTTGGTGGACGTCGTCTGTTCGACGTGTTCCACGCCCTCCATGAAGCGGGGGAACTCCTCGAACTGCGTCCACTGGTCGTACGCCGTGCGCACCGGGACGTCCACGTCGATCGACTGCTCTACGGTGGCCATGTCTCCTCCCTCCGGGGGTCCGCCCGTCGCGGACCGCTCCGTTCCGACGCCCTCCGCTCTGCCCCTCTTCTTCGGGTGCAAACAAGCTCCCTCGCGTCCGGGCTTCGATGAACGGTCGCGCGGGCCTACATCTGCCGCAGGAACACCGCGTCGATGTCGATGGTCTTGCCGCCGACCTGTGGGTAGAACTGGACTCGCAGGGTGGTCTGGCCGTGCTGGAAGGTCCGGCAGGCGGAGATGTTGCGCCAGCCCGCGGTCGTCATCGGGCCCGTGTTGAAGTTGGCCTTCTCCGATCCGTTCAGGCCCCACAGCGCCATGTCCACCGCGCCGTGGGTGCCGCCGCCGGCCGTTTGGACCATGGCGTCGAGGCAGAAGCGCCGGCCCGCTGGAATCGTCACGGCGATGTCCTGGCGGATGCTGTCGCCGGCCTTTTTGGCGTTGGTGGCCATGTAGCGTGAGCCTTCGTATCCGCCGGCGTAGGTGATGAAGTTCGCGGAGCCCGTGTTGGTCCAGTTGTCGGGGCCGTTGTTGAAGCCGCCGTTCTTCACCATGTCGGCGCGCAGGTCGACGTCGTCGATTCCCAGGTCCGCCGTGTTGACGCTCGGATAGAACTCGACCCGGATCGCGGTGTGCGCGTACTTCGCCGTCTGGCACGTGCGGATCAGTTTCCAGGTGCCTTTGACGAGCCGCGAGAAGCCGACGCCGGTGCTCTCCTGGGTGCCGCCCAGGAACCACATGGCCATGCTGCCGTGGGCGCCGTCCCTGGTGCGGGATGTGACCCGGGCGGTCGCGCAGTACGAGTAGCCCGGCTTGACCGTGCCCTGGACGTCCTGCTTGAGGCTGCCGCCCCCGGAGGCGTTGCTCACGGCCGCGAAGTAGGACCCGCCGTGCGGCGCGATCCCCCCGGTCGTCCTGGTGTAGCGGGCGAAGCCGATGCTCGACGCGCTCCAGTTCCCCGACGTCTCGAAACCGCCGTTCTTCAGCGCGCCCGGCGCCGGGGGCCTGGGCGGAGCGATGTCCTTGAAGTGGATGTATCCGCTCGCGCTCGTGCGGTTGATCACCCGGCGGTTGTAGCGTCCCGAGTAGCCGTAGTTGTACTCCTGGATGGTGACGCTGTCGCCGTTGACCGCCTCGACCCATGCGACATGATTGGCGTTCCACCACGCCACCGAACCGGCGGCTGGCGTCATGTTGACGGCATAGCCGTGAGAACTCGCCCACGGTCCCCAGTTGGCGGCGTTCCCGATCGCTCGCGGCATCTCGAAGCCGTTTCGGTCGTGGAGGGCCCAGGCGACCCAGGACGTGCATTCGCGGTTGTAATAACCCCAGGAGTCCACATAGGAGTCCTGGGCGGCCGAGCGCCACGGTTCGGGGTAGTTGTCACCCGTTCCCGCTCGGGCCGGGACGGTCATTGCGGAAAGCCCGAGGGCTCCGAGGACGACCATGGTGATCGCGATGATCGCCATGCGTGCGGGCATTTTGCCCGCAGTCGGATGCGGCACTTCCAGCCTCTCCTGTTGCTTTGCTGAAATTGCGGTGGCGGATGCCGACATTACTGTTTCTTTACTGTCGGTGCCGGTCGATCGCCGGGATCTCGCCGGCGTGGGTCCGATAGCGGCCAGAAGTGTCAAAGGGCCGGCGTGCCCGCGCTGGCGCCGTCCAGCCCGCCGTTCCTGCGGGCGGGGTCCTGCGGCGGTTCGCGCAGTGAGCGGCATCGGGCTAAGCTTGTGGGTGTTCGGGCGCCGTGGCGCCCGGTCCCGCGCCCCCGTCGTCTAGTGGCCTAGGACGCCGCCCTCTCAAGGCGGTAACGGCGGTTCGAATCCGCTCGGGGGTACCTCTGTTCGGTGAGTTTCGCCCACCTTCTCGATGTTCCTGGGCTCAGCTCGGGGACGACGTTCTGGCGGCCCTCACCCTTCGGTTGCGGGTGTTCTTTCTTCCGTCCGGCCGAGCAAGTCGTTCTTCAGGGCCAGGTCCAGTGCTGCTCGCGATGCCGGGGCCAGGCGGGGGCGCTCTGCGGGGGTCAGGAGGACGATCTCGTCCACTTCGCCCGCCGGGGTCAGCCTGCCCCGGTAATCGGCCGTGTAGCAGGTCATGCGGACGTGCGTGTGGTTCGGCTGGTCGTGGGCTTCCGCTCGGATCGTGCCCAGCTCGGTGAACGCCGCCGCCGGAATCTTCGCGGTGACCTCCTCTTCCACTTCGCGGGACAGCGCCGTCCGGTCGTCCTCGCCCGGTTCCGTCTTGCCGCCGGGGAGGTAGAGCAGGTCGCGGCCTCTGGAGCGGACTGCCACCAGCCGGCCCTCGATCACATGGACCCAGGCGACCACCTGGAGATCGTTCATGAGTCCCCGTTCGGCGGACGCAGGGTCAGGACCGTGCCCGCGGTCAGGCCGTAGCGGTGCGCCGCCGAGCCCTGGTTGACCGCCAGGCCGAGGGCGCCCGAGGAGTCCGTCCACAGGAGCGGGTCGCCCGGGTGGACGCTGCCGAACGTCTCCTCGTAGGTGACGCGGATCGCCGTCGGGGTTCCGTCCGACGATGTCCAGGAGAGAGTCGCGGGGGTGCCGAACCTCGGGGGACCCAGATCTTTCGCCTCGGCGGAGAGGATCAGGCTTCCGTAGCGGTCCTCGTACAGGACGGTCATCGTCAGGGTTCCGTCGTCGCCGTGCTCCGGGCCCGGCAGGTCCAGCGGGAGCGGGGCGGTCTCGGGTCCGAAGGCGGCCGGGTCCACGCCGTTCAGGAGGTGCGCGGTCGCGGGGGCGAAGATGTCGCGGGCGTGGAACGTCGTGGACGGCTCGGGGAGCCTGTACGCCGGGTCCTCCAGGACGAACGCCGCCGTCGCGCCGCCCAGTGCCTCGGCGGCGGGCATCAGGAGGCCGTTGTCGGGGCCCACCAGGACGTCGCCTCGCCGGGTGCGGACGGCGATCGGGTGGCGGGGCGTGCCCACGCCGGGGTCCACCACCGCCATGTGGACGCCTTCGGGCAGGTAGGGGAGGGCCTGGCGTAGGAGGAGGGCGCCTTCCACGATCGCGTAGGGCGTGATCTCGTCCGTCAGGATCAGCACCTTCGCCGACGGCGCCAGGCGTTGCACGACCCCGGAGCAGATCGCCGTGTAGGCGGCGCCGAAGTCGGTGGCGATGCTGGCGAACGGCGGCACGCGGATCCTCCTCAGCCGAGGGCGAAGACGACTCCCATCATGCCGAGCGCCAGCGTCACCGCCGTCATCAGGAGGACCGAACCGGGGTCGGCGACCGGGCCGCCCGTGTCCAGCAGGTGGCGGCGGACCGCGTGGCGGCGGCGCGTCCGGTACAGGTGGACGGCCGCGGCGCCGCACACCACGGCCGCCGCCAGGCCCGCCGCGGTGCCGGACGGCGCGAAGCGCACGCAGAGCAGCCCGCCGGCGACGAGCGAGAGCGTCGTGCGGGACCAGGCCAGGGCGGTGCGTTCCGGCTGCGCCCCCGGGTCCCGGACGGTCATCGCGTCACCAGCAGCGCGACCAGCGCGGCCACCGCCAGGGCCGCCAGGCCGTAGGACATGAAGGGGGCCAGGGCGGGCGGTGGGAGGGTCTCGGCGCGGCGCAGGGCGCGCTCGGTGGTCAGCCAGCGGCGGAAGGCGAGCAGCGCAGCCAGCGCGCCGGTCGCCGAGCAGCCGACGGCGAGGACGGTCCGCAGCGGGTCGGCCACCAGGTCGCCGCTCACGGCGAGGCCGATGCCGCCCGCGATGAGGGCGAGGGCGGTGCGGATCCAGGCGAGGAACGTCCGCTCGTTGGCCAGCGTGAAGCGCGGGTCCGGGTCCTCGCCCTCGGCCAGCAGCCGCCCCGCCCAGCCGCCGGGGGAGTCCGACGCGGTCATTTCAGGCTCTTTCTCGGGAATGCTCCATTTCGTCCACGATACTTTCCAACCTTCCCAGTATTGATGCAGGAATGGTCGTGGGACGGTCAGGACGCCCCGCGCCGCATCCCCTCGGTGATCTTCTCGGCGGCGGCGACCACCGGGCCGGCGTGCAGACGGCCGGGGGAGCGCGTCAAACGTTCCAGCGGGCCGGACACCGAGACGGCGGCGATGACCCGTCCGCCCGCGCCGCGCACGGGGGCCGACACCGAGCCGACGCCGGGCTCGCGCTCGCCGACGCTCTGCGCCCAGCCGCGCCGCCGGACGGCCGCGAGCGTCGTCGCCTCGAACTTGGCGCCGCGCAGGCCCCGGTGCATCCGGTCCGGCTCCTCCCAGGCCAGCAGGATCTGCGCGGCCGAGCCGGCGGCCATCGGCAGCGCCGCGCCGACCGGGATCGTGTCGCGCAGGCCGCTCGCGCGCTCGGCGGCGGCGACGCACACCCGGACGTCGCCCTGCCGCCGGAACAGCGACGCGCTCTCGCCCGTCAGGTCCCGGAGCTGGGTCAGGATCGGCTGGGCGATGGCCAGCAGCCGGTCCTCGCCGGCCGCGACGGCCAGTTCGGCGAGGCGCGGGCCGAGGATGAACCGGCCCTGCGTGTCGCGGTGGACGAGCCGGTGGTGCTCCAGCGCGACGGCGAGCCGGTGCGCGGTGGGCCGGGCCAGACCGGTGGTCTGGACGAGCTGCGCGAGGGACGCCGGCCCGGCTTCCAGCGCGTTCAGCACGAGAACCGCTTTGTCGAGTACGCCGACTCCGCTAGAGTTGTCCATGTCTTGATATTGCCGTCTCGTCATTTGAGATGCAAGTCAGGCGAACGGGACCCCGGCGCACCGACGCGACCGGGGACGAGTCTTCAGGTGAGGTGGAGCGATGGGCCGCACACTGGCCGACAAGGTGTACGACGCGCACGTCGTGCGACGTGCCGACGGCGAACCGGATCTCCTGTACATCGACCTGCACCTCGTCCACGAGGTGACGAGCCCGCAGGCGTTCGACGGGCTGCGCCTGGCGGAGCGCAAGGTGCGGCGGCCCGATCTGACGATCGCGACCGAGGACCACAACGTCCCGACCACCGACCTGCTCGCACCGATCGCCGACCCCGTGTCGCGGACGCAGGTCGAGACGCTGCGCAAGAACTGCGCCGAGTTCGGGATCCGGCTGCACCCGATGGGCGACGCCGGGCAGGGCATCGTCCACGTGATCGGGCCGCAGCTCGGGCTGACCCAGCCCGGCATGACGGTCGTGTGCGGCGACTCGCACACCTCCACCCACGGCGCGTTCGGCGCGCTCGCGCACGGCATCGGGACCAGCGAGGTCGAGCACGTCCTCGCGACCCAGACGCTGCCGCAGGTCAAGCCGAAGATGATGGCCGTCACGGTGGACGGCGCGCTGCCCGCGGGCGTCACCGCCAAGGACCTCATCCTCGCGATCATCGCCGAGATCGGCACCGGCGGCGGCCAGGGCCACATCATCGAGTACCGGGGCGAGGCCATCCGGTCGCTGTCGATGGAAGGTCGCATGACGGTCTGCAACATGTCCATCGAGGCCGGGGCGCGCGCCGGGCTGATCGCCCCGGACGAGACCACGTTCGCCTACCTCAAGGGCCGTCCGCACGCCCCGCGGGGCGCCGCGTGGGACGAGGCCGTCGAGTACTGGAAGTCCCTCGCCACCGACGAGGACGCCGTGTTCGACAAGGAGGTCGTCATCGACGCCTCCACGCTGACCCCCTTCGTGACCTGGGGCACCAACCCCGGCCAGGGCCTGCCGCTCGGCGCGTCCGTGCCCGACCCGGCCGCGATCGGGGACGCCGCGGAGCGCCAGGCCGCCGAGCGCGCCCTGGAGTACATGGGCCTGACGGCCGGGACGCCGCTGCGCGACATCGCCGTCGACACCGTGTTCGTCGGGTCCTGCACCAACGGCCGCATCGAGGACCTGCGGGCCGTCGCGGACGTCCTGAACGGCCGCCGCGTGGCCGACGGGGTGCGGATGCTCGTCGTCCCCGGCTCGATGGAGGTCAAGAAGCAGGCCGAGGCCGAGGGCCTGCACGAGGTCATCGCGGCGTCCGGCGCGCAGTGGCGCGAGGCGGGCTGCTCGATGTGCCTGGCGATGAACCCCGACAAGCTCACGCCCGGCGAGCGCAGCGCGTCCACGTCCAACCGCAACTTCGAGGGCCGCCAGGGGCCCGGCGGGCGCACCCACCTGGTCTCGCCCGCCGTCGCCGCCGCGACCGCCGTCACCGGCCGCCTGGCCGCCCCCGCCGACCTGTAAGGAGCCTCGGACATGGAAGCCTTCACCACCCACACCGGGCGCGCGGTCCCGCTGCGCCGCAGCAACGTGGACACCGACCAGATCATCCCGGCGGTCTGGCTCAAGCAGGTCAGCCGCACCGGGTTCGAGAAAGGCCTGTTCTCCGCCTGGCGCGAGGACCCCGCGTTCGTGCTGAACCAGCCGCAGTACGACGGCGCGACGATCCTGGTCGCGGGCACGGACTTCGGCACCGGGTCGTCGCGCGAGCACGCCGTCTGGGCGCTCCAGCAGTACGGGTTCCGGGTCGTCATCGCGCCGCGCTTCGGGGACATCTTCCGCAACAACTCCACGAAGATGGGGCTGCTGCCGGTCGTCCTGCCCACCGAGACCGTCGAGGAACTGCAGAGCCGCGCCGAGCAGGACCCGACGGCGGAGATCACCGTCGACCTGGAGCGGCGCGAGGTCCGCGCGGGCGACCTGGCCGTCCCGTTCGAGATCGACGACTACACCCGCTGGCGGCTGCTGGAGGGCCTGGACGACATCGGCCTGACGCTCCGCCACGCCGACGACATCGCGGAGTTCGAGACGTCCCGGTCGCCGCTGCTCCCGACGACCTCCTGAGCGCACCGGCCGCAGGCGCCCCCCCGGCGTGCCGTCCGGCCCCGCACACCGGCGACAATCGACGGTGAGCGGGGCCGCCCGGCACGCCCCCAGGGAGGACGCGCGCACATGGTCCCCGAGCACGGACCGCAGTGGGACGACCCCGAGCTGACCCGCCTCGCGCGGCGGCTCCGCGACGCCCACCGGCTCGTCGCGCCCCTCCCCGCGCAGGACCGCCGGCGGCTGATCCGGCAGCTCCTGGTGATCACCGACCTGGCCAAACGCGACACCGCGCTGGCCGCCCGGCGGCTCGACGCGTTCCTCGCCGATTTCCGGCCCCCGCCCGCCGCCCGATAACGTGCCGGGTGGCCGGCGTTGATCCGGCGCCCGGGCGAGACAGGGGCGAGGCCGACAAAAACGCCTGCGACACGGAACGTTACGCGTTCAGGTGATTGTGTCCTCGCCGACGCTCCCTTAGTTTCGTTCGGGCAAGGGGGGAACAGAGGAGTAACCCATGAACAAACGAGAGCTGGTCGACGCCATCTCTGACCGGCTGGGGAGCAAGAAGGCCGCAGCCGAAGCCGTCGACGTGATCCTGGAGACGATCCAGGCCACGGTCGCCAAGGGCGACAAGGTCGCGATCACCGGCTTCGGGTCCTTCGAGAAGGCCGACCGGCCTGCTCGTACGGCCCGGAATCCCGCAACGGGCAAGACCATCAATGTTCCCGCGACGTCCGTGCCCAAGTTCAAGGCGGGCGCGGACTTCAAGAACCTGGTCGCCGGCAACAAGTAGATCGCGACGCGCCACGCGCCCGGTCCCGCCTCGTGCGGGGCCGGGCGTTCGCCGTCACGGGAGGGGGAAGGTCGCCAGGGTCACGGCGCCGATGCGGCCGTCGTCCTCCACGCCGAGCCGGACCCGCTGCCCGAGCCGCAGCAGCCGCAGGCCCCCCGCCGCGAACGCGTCCGCGTCGAAGTGCAGTTCCGTGCCGTCGTCGAGCAGCACGCTGCCCGTCTGGGTCTCCGTGTCGAACGTCCGCACCGTCGCCTGCATGGCGCCGACTTTATCGGGCGGGACGCGGCGTCTCGCCGGCGAGCCCGGGCAGCAGCGCCGCCACCGCCGCCGTGCGCGGGCCGGTGCCGAGGACGAGCGCGGCCCGCAGGTCCGCCGGGGTGTCGACGTCGCGGCGTACGCTGTCGGTACCGTCCAGCAGCAGCTCCCGGACGCCCCGCGCCCGGTGCGCGGCGCGCGAGGCGCCGCCGAACGCCGGCGCGAACACCGTGCCGGGGCGGGCCGTGTAGAGCGTCGTCCCGACGGCCGCCGCGTCCGGCACGAACGCCTCCGGCGCCGTCGCGGCGGCGGCCAGCACTTTCGCCAGCTCGGCGGGACGCAGCGCGGGCAGGTCGGCCGACAGGGCGCCGACCGCGGCGGCGGGCGCGGCCTCGCGGGCGCGGCGGGCGCCGTGCGCGAGGGCGGGGTTCAGCCCGGCGTCCGGCTCGTCGGGGACGACGCGGGCGCCGAGCGCGGCCAGTTCGGCGGCGGGAAGGGGATCGTCGGTGACGACCGTCACAGCGTCCACGAGCGGGCAGCGCAGCGCCGCCGCGACCGTGTCCGCCGCGACCGCCAGCGCCAGCGCCGCGCGGTGCGGCCCGGCGGCGGCGGACATGCGGGTCTTGGCCCGCGCCAGCACCTTGACCGGCACGACGAGCGACCAACGGAGTGAGGGCGCACTCTGCGCTGCTGTAGACATGGCGACTCGACACTATGCGGAGACACCCGCGACACTGGAGGACCCCCCGCGCCCCGGCGCGGCCGGGAGGAAGAAGGGACGGGCATGACCGACGGTTATTCGCCGACGTGGCGGAGGATCACGATCGTCATCCTGCGCCCGCTGCTCTACGGGCTGCTGCGGCGCGACTGGCGGGGCGCCCGGAACGTGCCGCACGAGGGCGGGGTCATCATCGCGGCCAACCACATCTCCGAGTCCGACCCGCTGGCCCTCGCCCACTTCGTCTACGAGGCGGGCCGCTACCCGGTGTACCTGGCGAAGTCGTCGCTGTTCGACGTTCCCGTGTTCCGGGCCGTGCTGCGCGGGACGGGCCAGATCCCCGTCTACCGCGACCGCGCCGACGCGGCGCTGGCGCTGCGCGACGCCGAGGCGGCGCTGCGGCGCGGCGAGTGCCTGATGTTCTACCCGGAGGGGAGCTGCACCCGCGACCCCGAGCTGTGGCCGATGACCGGGCAGACGGGCGTCGCGCGGATGGCGCTGAAGACGGGCGCGAAGGTCGTCCCGGTCGCGTCCTGGGGCGCGCACGAGCTGCTGCCCTACACCAAGGTCGAGCGGACGGGCCTGGCCGGGACGCTGCGCCGGGGCTTCCACCCGTTCCCGCGCAAGACGATGAAGGTGATCGCGGGGCCGCCGGTGGACCTGTCGAAGTACGCGGGGGAGCCGCTGACCAAGAGCGTCCTGCGCGCGGCGACCGACGACATCATGCGCGACATCGCCGGGCTGCTCGGCGAGCTGCGCGGCGCCGAGCCGCCCGCCGAGCTGTACGACCACCACAAGGTCGTCGCGCAGCGGCGAGCCGCGGCGGACGGGGAGGACCGGTCGTGACCGTCCGGACGGCCGTGATGGGCGCGGGCTCGTGGGGCACCGTGATGGCGAAGCTGTTCTGCGACGCGGGCGGCGACGCCGTGCTGTGGGGCCGCCGCCCCGAGGCCGTCGCGGCGATCAACGAGCGGCACGAGAACCCCGACTACCTGCCGGGGATCACGCTGCCCGAGACGCTGCGCGCCACGGCGGACCCGGCGGAGGCGCTGGACGGCGCCGACGTCGTCGCGGTGGCCGTCCCGGCGCAGACGCTGCGCGCCAACCTCGCCGCGTGGGGGCCGCACCTGCCGCCGGACGCGCTGGTCGTCAGCCTGATGAAGGGCGTGGAACTCGGGACGTCCCGGCTGATGTCGGAGGTCGTCCGGGAGGCGGCGGACGTCCCGGCGGAGCGCATCGCGGTGTTCTGCGGCCCGAACCTGGCGCGCGAGATCGCGTCCGGGCAGCCGGGCGCGGCGGTCGCGGCGTGCGTGGACGAGGCGCAGGCGCGGCGGTTGCAGGCCGCGACGATGACGCCGTACTTCCGCGTCTACACGACGACGGACGTCGTGGGCTGCGAGCTCGGCGGCGCCGTCAAGAACATCGTGGCGCTGTGCGTCGGCATGTCGGTCGGGCTGGGATTCGGCGCGAGCACGCAGGCGCTGCTGATGACGCGCGGCCTCGCCGAGATCGCGCGGCTCGGCGCGGCGCTCGGCGCGGACGAGCACACGTTCGCGGGCCTGGCGGGCATGGGCGACCTCATCGGGACGTGCTCGTCCCCGCTGTCGCGGAACCGGACGTTCGGGGAGAACCTCGGCCGGGGCATGACCCTGGACGAGGTGATCGCGGTGACGAAGCAGACGGCCGAGGGCGTGAAGTCGTCGGAGGCGGTGCTGGAGCTGGCGCGCAAGCACAACGTGGAGATGCCGATCGCCGAGGCCGTCGCGGCGGTGCTGTACCACGGGATGCCGATCAAGGAGGCCGCGATCTCCCTGATCTCCCGCAGCCCGAAGGCCGAGCGCTACGGCATGTAAAACGATCACCGGTCCCGGAGCAGATAGGGTCAGGAGCCATGTCCGAGGTTTCCTCCAAGATCCGCGTGGCCGTGGTGTTCGGCGGACGCAGCTCCGAGCACGCCATCTCCTGCGTCACCGCGGGCGCCGTGATGGCCGCGATGGATCCGGAGAAGTACGACGTCGTGCCGATCGGCATCGCCCGCGACGGCCGGTGGGTGCTGGTCGAGTCGGCGGCGTCGCTGGAGATCGCGGACGGCCGGCTGCCCGAGGTCGACGGGTCCGGCGGCGCGGTGACGCTGCCGATGGACCCGGGCATGGGCGGGCTGCTGGTGGTCGAGCCGGGCCGGGTGCCGGTCGCGCTCGGCGCGGTGGACGTCGTCCTGCCGCTGCTGCACGGCCCGTTCGGCGAGGACGGGACGATCCAGGGCCTGCTGGAGCTGGCCGGCGTCCGGTACGCGGGCGCGGGCGTGCTCGCCAGCGCGGTCGGCATGGACAAGGGCTTCATGAAGCTCGTGTGGGAGGCGCGCGGCCTGCCCGTCGGCCCGTACGTGCTGGTCGGCGACCGCGAGTGGCGGCGCGAGCGCAAGCGCAAGCTGGACGAGATCAAGGAACTCGGCCTGCCGGTGTTCGTCAAGCCGGCGCGGGCGGGGTCGAGCATGGGCATCACCCGGGTCACCGCCGAGGCGGACCTGGAGGCGGCCGTCGAGTTCGCCCGCGAGCACGACCCGAAGGTGATCGTGGAGGCGGCGATCACCGGCCGGGAGATCGAGTGCGGCGTGCTGGAGGGCCTGGACGACGGCCCGCCCGAGGCGTCGCTGCCCGCCGAGGTGCTGGTCGGCGGCGAGCACGCGTTCTACGACTTTGAGACCAAGTACCTCGACGGGACGACGCGGATGGCGATCCCGCCGGACCTGCCGCCCGCCGCCGTCGAGGAGGTGCGGCGCCTGGCCGCGCGGGCGTTCGAGGCGCTGGACTGCGAGGGCCTGGCCCGGGTGGACTTCTTCCTCTCGGCCGACGGCGAGTGGATCCTCAACGAGATCAACACGATGCCGGGCTGCACGCCGACGTCGGCCTTCCCGCAGATGTGGAAGGCGAGCGGGCTGGACTACCCGGCGCTGGTGGACCGGCTCGTGCGGACGGCCCTGCGCCGTCCTTCGGGGCTGCGCTGACGCGGTCCGCGCGGATGTTGACGTGCCGGTGAATGCGGCCTTACTCAAGCTTTCGATGAGCGAAACCCCGTGGTAACAGGTGTTTCGGCAGGATCATGAGTAGCATCCGCCGTTCCGGAAGGATCTGATCCGTGCTCCCGTCGCCCAGCGCCCCGACCCTGGCGCCGCCCGCTCCGGTCCCCTTCACGAGCACGGCCCGCGCCGTCCCCGGCCACGACCGCTGGCACCCCGACCTCCCGGCCGTCGCGGAGGTCATCACGGGCGGGTCGGTCCGGCTGGACTGCCCGGCGCGCGAGCGGGGCTCGGAGCCGCTGCTGTGCGGGCCGCTGGACGTCGTCGGCGCCGAGCCGGGCGACGTGATCGTGGTGGACGTGCTGGCGCTCGGCCGGGCGGACGGGCGTCCGGGACCGTCCGGGCACCCCGGGGTGATCGGCTGCGCGCCGGACGCGGCGGGGCTCGCGGCGGCGGGCGGGTGCGCGCCGGGACCGGCGATGCTCGGCGGGCTCGTCCCGGGGACGGCGCGGCACGCGGCGGTCGCGGCGCAGGCGGTGCGCGGCGCGGACCGGGGCCGGGCCGTCGGGGGCTGCACGATCGCGCGGCTGACGGCGGGCTCGCGGATCCTGCTGCCGGTGCTCGTCGCGGGCGCGAAACTGTCGGCGGGCGACCTGCACTTCCCGGCCGCCGGACGGGACTGCGGGAGCGGCGCGGCCGCGGGCTGGATCGACCTGCGCGTCCACCTCACGCGGCGCGGGGTGGAGCGGTTCCGGATCACCGGGCCGATGCTGATGCCCGACCCGACGCCCGCCTTCTAGGCGCCGGCCTCCAGCGCGACGACGCCGCCGATGACGAGCGCGACGCCCGCGATCTGGATCCAGGTGAGCGTCTCGCCGAGGAAAACCGCGCCGATGAGCGCGACCAGCGCGACGCCGCACGCCGACCAGATCCCGTAGACGACGCCGACCGGCATCCCGGCCTTCAGGACCAGGGACAGGCACGCGAACGACGCCAGGTAGCCGACGACGACGATCACGCTCGGCAGGGGGCGGGCGAACCCGTCGGAGAGCCGCAGGGAGACGGTCGCGGTCACCTCGCAGAGGATCGCTCCCGCGAGCAGCAGCCAGGCCATGCGCGTCCCCCTCGCACCGGTCACCCGCCCATTATGGGGCGGCGGTGAGGTGCGGTCCGGTGACAAGCCTCACCAAACGGTCTGTTGTTGGATGATAGGGACGAAGGTACGGTTCTGGACGAGTTGTCGATAAGTCCTCGCTGACCCACCCCCGGGGGAGGCCCCCAATGACCGTACGGCCCGACGAGCCGGAGGGCATCGTCCTCCAGGCCCGCGACGTGCGCTTCGACTGGACCGGTGTGCCGCTGCACTGGATCCCCCGAGACCCCGTGGCCTCGCACCTCATCAACGTGCTGCACCTGCTGCTGCCCGCGGGCGAGGAGTGGTTCATCCGCGTCTTCAAGCAGGCGCTCCCGTACATTCGCGACGACCGGCTCCGCGAGGACGTGCTCGGCTTCATCGGGCAGGAGGCCGTCCACGCCACGTCGCACGAGGGCGTCCTGGAGCACTTCGGCGCGCAGGGCCTGGACGTCGGGCCGTTCGTGCGGCAGGTGGACTTCATGTTCGAGGGCCTGCTCGGCGACCGAGACCTCACCGGCGAGCCGCTGCGCGCCTGGCTGTTCGAGCGCGTCGCGATCATCGCGGCGATCGAGCACTTCACCGGCGTGCTCGGCGACTGGGTCCTCAACGCGTCCGCGCTGGACCGTGCCGGGGCCGACCCGACGATGCTGGACCTGCTGCGCTGGCACGGCGCCGAGGAGGTCGAGCACCGGCACGTCGCGCACGACCTGTTCATGCACCTGGACGGCTCGTACGCGGCGCGGCTGCGGGCGATGAGCGAGACGCTGTTCATGCTCGGGTCGCTGTGGCAGCGCGGGCACCGGTACCTGCTGGCCGCCGACCCGGTCGTCCGGGGACGCGTGCGCGGCGGGCTCGGCCATCTTCGGCGCACCGGCCCGGCCGGGTTGAGCCCGAGCCGGCGGGCGCTGTTCGCGTCGATCCGGCGGTATCTGCGGCGCGACTACACCCCGCTGAACGAGGGCTCGACCGTGCAGGCGCTCGCGTACCTGGCGTCGTCCCCGGCCGCCCAGGCGGCGTTGCGGTGAGCGGCGACCTGAAGGACCGCATTCCGCCGTCGCTGTTCGGACGGCGTCCCCGCGACCCGTTCTGGGTGGCCGTCCACACGCTGTTCGGCGGGCTGGAGCGCCTCATGGCGCTGCGGACGGCGCCGCCGCCGCCGATCCGGCCGGTGGACCGGAGCCTGCGGCTCGTCGTCCGCGCGGTCGTGCCGGAGGCCGAGGACGTCGTGTCGCTGCGGTTCGAGGCCCCCGACGGCCGTGACCTGCCGCGCTGGTGGCCGGGCGGCCACCTGGACGTGCTGCTGCCGTCCGGGCGCCGCCGCCAGTACTCGCTGTGCGGCGACCCCGCCGACCGGACGTCGTACCGGATCGCCGTCCGGCGGCTGCCGGCGGGCGCGGGCGGCTCGCGGGAGGTCCACGACGCGGTCGCGGCGGGCGACGAGCTGACGGTGACGGGGCCGCGCAACGCGTTCCCGTTCCTCGCCCGCGAGCGGTACCGGTTCGTCGCGGGCGGCATCGGCATCACGCCGATCCTGCCGATGGTGCGGGCGGCGCACCGGGCGGGCGCCGACTGGACGCTCGTCTACACCGGACGGTCCCGCGCCTCGCTCGCGTTCCTCGGCGAACTCGCCGACCTGCCGTCCGAGCGCGTGATCGTCCGGACCGACGACGAGCACGGCACGCCGTCCGGCGCGGATCTGTTGGCCGGCGTCACGCCCGGCACGGCCGTGTACTGCTGCGGGCCCGCGCCGATGCTCGACGCGGTGCGCGGAGCGTTCCCCGACGGCGCCACGCTGCACTTCGAGCGGTTCGCGCCCGCGCCGATCACCGACGGACGGCCGTTCGAGGTCGAGTTGGCCCGGACGGGCGTCGTCCTGCCCGTCCCGGCGGACCGGTCCGCGCTGGACGTGATCCGCGAGGCCGTCCCGGGCGTGGCGTACTCGTGCCGCCAGGGGTTCTGCGGGACGTGCCGGGTCGGGCTGCTCGCGGGCGACGCCGACGAGCGCGCCGTCGCCGACGCGGCCGACGACGGGCTGCTGATCTGCGTCTCCCGCGCGTCCGGCGGACGGCTCACGCTCGACCTTTAATGCGTTGCGCCGGGTTCGCCCCGGCTGGCATCGTTGCGGACGTCGGCACACCGAGACCAGGAAGGAGAACGCCGTGAAGCTACGACTGCGCCAGGCGTCGTTCCCGGTCTCCCGCCGCTATCGCTGAGCCGTCACGGCCGCGCGGGACCCGGAGGCGACGCCGCCCCGGCACGACGCGCGGCTCTACCCCAACCGGCAGAGGGGCCACCTTCAGGAGGTGGACGTTCCGGGTTCGAATCCCGGGAGCCGCACCATCCCCCTTTCTCGCGGGGCGGCGCCGACGTTCGGAGAGTCGGGCCTGCCTGTAAAGCAGGTGCCGCAGCGCTGAGCGGGTTCGAATCCCGCCCGCCCCACGACCGCGTTTTGCCGTCCAATCTCGGAAGTGTTAAAAAAGGCCCGAGAATCGTCGGGGGCCCGGATCTCCCCGGAACGCGGAATGATCGGAGACCTTCGTGCGGGCTGCCCGGCTGCGCGTGCTCCCGCGCGCCGATCCCGGGACCGTCCGGGCGGACCGGCGGCACGCGGCCCGGGTCGCCGCCGGGCTGCTCGTGCCCGGCGCCGCGCTGCTCGCCGCCGGCCGCCCCGACCTGATCATCTACGCGGCGTTCGGGTCGTTCACCGGCATGTACGGACGGGCCGAGCCGCGCGGCGTCCGGCTCCGGCACCAGGCGCAGGCGGGCGCGATCCTGTTCGCCGGCGTCGCGCTCGGCGTGCTGCTGTCCGTCCTCCACGCGCCGGCCTGGGTCCTCGTGTGCGCCGAGGCGGCGTTCTCCTTTGCGGGCGCGCTGGTGACGACCCGGCTCGACCTCACTCCGCGCGGCCCGTTCTTCGGGATCTTCGCGCTGGGCGCGGTCGCGCTGGTGCCCGCCGGACGGGCCGCGCCCTGGACGGCGCTCGGGATCTGCGCCGGGGCGATCCTGCTGTCCGTCCTCATCGGGCTGACCGGAGGCACCCGGGGCACCGCCGCGATCACGCCGGTGACCTGCGTGAACGCGCGCTGCGCGCTCGTCCACGCCGTCCGGTACGCGGGCGCCATCGCCGCCGCCGGGGCGGTGGGCCTGCTGCTGGGCGTCGAGCACGCGAACTGGGCGATGGCGTCGGCCGCCGTCCCGCTGGCCGCCGCCGACCCGCGCGACCCGCGCCACCCGGGCCTCGGCCCGATCGTGGAGCGCAGCGTCCACCGGGTCCTCGGCACGTTCGTCGGGCTGGCCGTCACCGCGTCGCTGCTGCTGCCGGGCCCGGACGCGTCCTGGTCGGCGCTCGCGGTGATCGTCCTGCTGTTCCCGACCGAACTGTTCATGGCCCGCCACTACTGGCTGGCGCTCGGGTTCTTCACGCCGCTGATCATGGTGATGACCGAGCTGGCGGCGCCGGGCGACCCGGTCGCGATGGTCACGGCGCGGGCCGTCGACACCGTGGTCGGGGTGGTCGCGGGCGTGGGGGCCGCCGTGATCGTCCGGGGCCGGTGCCGTTAGGCGGACCGCTCCACGGTGACCTTGAGGTGCTTCATCAGCGGCTGGTCGCTCTGCGTGCTGTAGTCGCCGATCGCGCACAGGACGTTCATCTCGGGCATGTACCCGGCCGCGCAGCCCCGGGGGATGTCGTAGGGCACCGCGCGGTAGCGCCGCAGGGAGCGTGTGCCGCCGTCCTTCGCGATGCTCGTGACGTCGACCTCGTCGAACGCGGTCAGGCCGCGTTCGCGCAGGTCGTCGGCGTTCATGAAGATCAACGTCCGCAGGTTCTTGATGCCGCGGTAGCGGTCGTCGTTCGAGTAGATCGTCGTGTTCCACTGGTCGTGCGACCGCATGGTGCCGAGCGCGAGCGTGCCGGGCGCGGGGACGACGTCCGGGAGGTCCGCCGTCGAGAACTCCGCCCGCCGCGACGCGGTGTGGAACACGCGGTCCCGCGCGGGCTGGTGGAGCCGGAACCCGCGCGGCTGCCGGACGCGGTCGTTGAAGTCCTCGAATCCGTCCAGGACCCGCGCCATCGTGTCGCGGATCCGGTCGTAGTCCTCGACGTAGCGCTCCCACGGCGTCGCGCTGTCCGGCAGCGCCGCGCGGGCCATCCCCGCGATGATCGCGGGCTCGGACAGCAGGTGCGGCGACGCGGGACGCTTCATGCCGGTCGACAGGTGGACCATGCTCATCGCGTCCTCGACCGACGTGGCCTGCACGCCCGCCGCCTGGTGGTCCTTCTCGGTGCGGCCGAGGCACGGCAGGATCAGCGCGCGGCGGCCGTGTTCGAGGTGGCTGCGGTTGAGCTTCGTGCTGACCTGGACGGTCAGGTCGCAGTTCCGCAGCGCCGCGGCCGTGTAGGGCGTGTCCGGCGCGGCGAGCGCGAAGTTGCCGCCCATGCCGACGAACACCGTCACCTCGCCCCGGCGCATCGCCTCGATCACGGCGACGGTGTCGAGCCCGTGGCGGCGGGGCGGGTCGATCCCGCAGACCGCGCCGAGCCGGTCGAGGAACGCGGGGTCGGGACGGTGGTCGATGCCGCACGTCCGGTTGCCCTGCACGTTGCTGTGCCCGCGCACGGGGGACGGCCCGGCGCCCTCCCGGCCGATGTTCCCCCGCAGGAGCAGCAGGTTCATGATCTCGCGGACGGTGTCGACGCCGTGCTCGTGCTGCGTCACGCCGAGGCACCAGCTCACGATGGCGCGGTCGGCGGCGCGGTAGATCCCGGCGAGCGCGCGGATCTCGGCGACGGCGACGCCGGACTGGTGCTCGATCTCGGCCCACGGCGTCCGGGCGCAGACGGCCCGGTACTCCTCGAAGCCGGTGGTGTGGGTCGCGAGGAAGGCGGTGTCCAGCGCCTCGGCGCCGGTCTCCAGCAGGGCTTTCGCGACGCCCCGGACCAGCGCCATGTCCCCGCCGATGCGCGGCTGGACGTTCATCGTCGACGTCGGCGTGGCGCGGAGCGTCGCCATGCGGGCGAACTCGTGCGGGATGATCGTCCGCGTCGCGCCCGCCTCGACCAGCGGGTTGACGTGGACGACCTGCGCGCCCCGCCGGTAGGCCTCCGCGAGCGCGGTCAGCATCCGGGGCGCGTTGGACGCGGCGTTCACCCCGAACACGAAGATCGCGTCGGCGCGCTCCCAGTCGTGGACGTCGACCGTGCCCTTCCCGGTGCCGATCGCCGCCGTCAGCGCCCGTCCGCTCGCCTCGTGGCACATGTTCGAGCAGTCGGGGAGGTTGTTGGTGCCCAGTTCGCGGGCCATGAGCTGGTAGAGGAACGTGGCCTCGTTGCCGAGTCGTCCGGAGGTGTAGAACGCGGCCCGGTCGGGGCTGTCGAGGTCGCGAAGGGCGCGTCCGACCAGCGCGAACGCGTCCGGCCAGGAGATCGGGACGTAGCGGTCGGTCTCGGGGTCGTAGGACAGCGGTTCGGTCAGCCGTCCCTGCGCCTCAAGGTCGCTGTCGCTCCACGTGGCCAGCTCGCGCACCGGATGGGCGGCGAAGAACTCACGGCCGACGCGCTTGCCGGTCATCTCCCACGTGACGTGCTTGACGCCGTTCTCGCAGACGTCCAGGTGCAGGCCGTGGGGATCGTCGGGCCACGCGCAGCCGGGGCAGTCGAAGCCGCCCTTCCCCTGGTTCATCCGCAGGAGGGCGCGCGGACCGTCGATCGGCTCGCGCTGCCGCAGCACGAAACCCGCCACGCTCCGCGCCGCGCCCCACCCGGCGGCCGGGTGGCGGTAGGGCTTGAATTCCGGCTCCCGGTCCTCGTGCCGCTCGTCCATCGCCCGCCTCCCGCCGCCGCGCCAGTGCCCGCCGATTCAAACACACCTTTATCGCCCGAAAAATGGCCGTGGAGTGTCGGCCCCGGTCGTTGTCGGACGCGACAAAACCTTTTGTGGCACCCGACGACGGCGCCTGCCGCTTGACACTTTTCCGGACGGACAGTAGAACGTCGAATTCAGAACGGAACCGATTTCCGTTCGCCGGGAAAGGGGACCGCGTGGCGCAGGGCACGGCCGAACTCGTCGCCTGGGCCGAGACCCGCCTGCCGCGCCTGATCGACGACGTGTGCGCGGCCGTCTGCGACCGGATCGCGCTCTACCGGGACGAGAAGATCGTCCCGCGCGCGGACCTGCACCGCTCCATCGCGGTCAACCTGCGGTTCATGGTCGACGCGCTCGGCGGCACCGCCACCCCCGACCAGGCCGCGCCCGAGGAGACCGGAGCCCGCCGGGCGCACCAGGGCGCGCCGCTGCCGGAGGTGCTCCAGGCGTACCGGATCGCCTGCGCGATGCTGTGGGACCTGCTCGTCGGCCGCGCCCGCGCCGGCGCGCGGGCGGACGCGCTCGTCGACGTCGCCGGGCTCCTGTGGCGCGTCGCCGACGAGCACGCGGTCCGGCTCACCGAGGCCTACCGGGCCGCGAGCGCGGAGCTGCTGGTCGCGCGGCAGCGGCGGCGGTCGGCGCTGGTGGAGGCGCTGTTCACCGGCCATCGCGTGGCCGACGCCGGTCCCTGGGAGGCCGGGAAGCTGCTCGGCCTGGCGCTCGACGGGAAGCTCGCCGTCGTCGCGGCGGAGACGCGCGGCCTCGCCGAGGAGGGCCTGGTCGGCGTCGAACGGCGGCTCGCGCGGCTCGGCGTCGTCTCGGCGTGGCAGCTCACCCCGACGCTCCAGGCGGGCGTGGTCTCGTTGCGCGACGACCAACTCGATCCGATGCTCGCCGCGCTGCGCGAGAGCGCCGCCGCCCGCACCGGCGTGAGCCCGCTCTACCGGTCGCTGGTCGACACCCCGCGCGCCCTGCACCTCGCCCGGACGGCGCTCGCCGCCCTCCCGCCCGGCACCGCGCGGGTCCGCGCGTTCGGGTCCAGCCCGCTCACCGCGCTCCTCGCGCACGACCCGGACGAGGGACGGCGGCTGGCCGACGAGGTCCTCGGCGCCCTGCTGGACCAGCCCGCCGAAGAACGGGACTTCCTGCTGGAGACCCTGGAGGCCTACCTCGGCAACGGCGGCTCGGCGGACCGGGCCGCGCAGGTGCTGCACTGCCACCCGAACACCGTCCGGTACCGGATGCGCCGGATCCGCGACCTCACCGGCCGGTCGCTGACCGATCCCCGGTCCGTCGCCGAACTGGTGGCCGCCGTGCAGGCCGTGCGGCTCGGCCCCGCGAACTGATCCCCCCGCAAGGAGACCCCCCGTTGCCCGAGCCCCAGAACGTGCTCGCCCCGCTCACCGACAGCGCGCTGTTCCTCACCTTCGTCGTCCGGCCGGGCGGCGAGGCGGACGTCCACGCCCTGCTGCCGGACGTCGCCGGGATGATCCGCTCGGTCGGCTTCCCGCTCCCCGACGAGGAGCTGACCTGCGTCGTCGGCATCGGATCGGACCTGTGGGACCGGCTGTTCACCGGGCCGCGTCCGGCGCGCCTGCACCCGTTCCGCGAGATCACCGGCCCGCGCCACCGCGCGCCCGCGACGCCCGGCGACCTGTTCGTCCACCTGCGCGCCCGGCGGCCGTTCACCTGCTTCGAGCTGGGCCGCCGGATCGCCGGACGGCTCGGCGCGGCGGCCGACGTCGTGGACGAGGTCACCGGCTTCCGCTACTACGACCGGCGCGACCTGCTCGGCTACGTGGACGGCACCGAGAACCCCACCGGCGCGGCGGCGGGCGCGGCGGCGCTCGTCGGCGCCGACGATCCGTCTTTCGCGGGCGGTTCGTACCTGCTGGTGCAGAAGTACGTGCACGACCTCGCCCGGTGGACGGAGCTGCCGGGCGCGGACCGGGACCGCGCGATCGGCCGCCACCGGGCCGACGACGTGGAGATCCCCGACGACCTGAAGGCCCCCGACGCGCACGTCGCCCTCGCCACGGTCGAGGACGCCGACGGCACCGAACGGAAGATCGTCCGCGACAACATGCCGTTCGGCTCCATCGCGAAGGCGGAGTACGGCACCTACTTCGCGGGGTACGCGGCCGATCCCGGCGTGATCGAGACCATGCTGACCCGCATGGTCGTCGGCGTCCCGCCGGGGACGTCCGACCGGATCCTCGACGTGTCCACGCCGGTCACCGGCGGGCTGTTCTTCGCGCCCCCGGCGGACTTCCTCGCGGCCCCGCCGCCGCGCCCGGCCGGCTGAGCGCTCAGACGTCGCCGTGCGGGTCCGGCTTCAGCGGGTCGTGGCCGAGGTTCATCAGCCCGTGCCGCCACGACTCGCGGGACGCGCCCTCGGCGGGCGGGTTCGCCAGGTAATCGTTGATCCGGTCCACGACGCGGCGCATCGTGTCGACGTCCTCGCGGGTCAGGTCCATCTTCCGCTTGCGGAGGATGAGCGCGACATGGCGCCCGAGGTCGGGCACGCCCGAGCCGGGGGCGGCGGGCAGCGCGTCCACGCCCGACGCGTCGGTCAGCAGCCACTCCCGCAGTTCCTCCGAGGTCATGTTCACCGCCCCGTGGAACTCGTCCCACAGGTCCGCCACGTCCGGCGCGATCTTCTGCTTCACCCTGGCCTCCTTCGCACGGCTTCCTGTCCCGTTCCCGGCCGCCGCCCCGCGCAGAGTCCGGGGCGGGCCAAGGACTCTTGGTGCGCCCTTGCCCGACCGGCCGCCGGGTTCGACCCGTTCCGTTCGGGTAGGCGCGCGGGCATGGAGCGGCTGGAACGGGATCTGCGGGAGCGTGTGGCGGGAGAGGTCCGGTTCGACGCGGGGTCGCGGGCGATGTACGCGCACGACGCGTCGAACTACCGGTGGCCCCCGATCGGCGTGGTGGTGCCGGACACGGTGGACGCGGGCGCCGAGGCCGTCGCGGTGTGCCGGGAGCACCGCGTCCCGGTGCTGTCGCGCGGCGGCGGGACGAGCCTCGCCGGGCAGTGCTGCAACACGGCCGTCGTCATCGACTGGTCCAAGAACTGCAACCGGCTCGTCGAACTGGACACCGGCGCGCGGACCGCGGTCGTGGAGCCCGGCGCCTGCCTGGACGACCTCAACACCGCCCTGGAACCGCACGGCCTGACCGTCGGGCCGCGGCCGTCCACGCACGCGACCTGCACGATCGGCGGAATGGTCGGCAACGACTCGTGCGGCGCGACCGCGCAGGCCTACGGACGAATGACCGCGTCGGTGGAGCGGCTGGAGATCCTGACCTACGACGGCGTCCGGACGTGGGTCGGCCCGACCGACGACGACGAGTACGCCCGGATCCTCGCCGCAGGGGGCCGCCGCGCCGAGATCTACCGGGAGCTGCGGGTGCTGCGCGACGACGGCCTGGCGCTGCTGCGTACCCGGTACCCCGACATCCCGCGCCGCGTCTCCGGCTACAGCCTGGACGAGCTGCTGCCCGAGAACCGCTTCAACGTCGCCCGCGCGCTGGTCGGCTCGGAGGGCACGCTGGTCACCGTGCTGCACGCCGAGATCCGGCTGTTCGAGGCGCCGAAGGCCAGGGCGCTGGTCGTCCTCGGCTACGACGACATCGCGGCGGCGGCCGACGCCGTCCCGGCCGTCGCCGCGCACGAGCCGCTGGCGCTGGAGGGCCTGGACGACGAGCTGGTCCGCCTCGCCCGCGCCGACGCGCTGATGAGCACTGACGTCCGGCGCGAGCTGCCGGCGGGCGCGGGCTGGCTGATGGTCCGGTTCGGCGGCCGGTCGCAGCGGGAGGCCGACGAGCGCGCCGACGCGCTGGTGGAGGCCCTCGGGACGTCGCCGAACTCGCCGCGCGTCCAGGACCGGCACGACCCGGCGGAGGAGCGCAAGCTGTGGAAGGTGCGTGAAGCGGGGCTGGGCGCGACCGCCTACCCGCCCGGCGAGCCGGACACCCACGAAGGGTGGGAGGACGCCGCCGTCCCGCCCGACAAGCTCGGCGACTACCTGCGGGACTTCCGCGCGCTGGTGGACGAGTTCGGCCTCGAACCCATCTCCCTCTACGGTCATTTCGGGCAGGGCTGCGTCCACACGCGCATCCCGTTCGACCTGTCCGACGACGCGGGCATCGCGCGCTACCGCGACTTCGTGCAGCGCGCGGCGCGGCTCGTCGTGTCCTACGGCGGGTCGCTGTCGGGGGAGCACGGCGACGGCCAGTCCCGCGCCGAGCTGCTGCCGCTGATGTTCGGCGACGACATGGTCGCGCTGTTCGGCCGCTTCAAGGCGATCTTCGACCCGGACGACCGGATGAACCCGGGCAAGGTCGCGACGCCGTCCCGCGAGCAGCGGCCCGAACGGCTGGACGACCACCTGGACCGGCACGGCTACCACCCGTCCGAGCCGGAGACCTCCTTCTCCTACCCGAACGACGACCACCGCTTCACCCACGCCGCCGCGCGCTGCGTCGGGATCGGCAACTGCCGCAGCAGTTCCGGCGGCGTCATGTGCCCGAGCTACCGCGTGACGGGCGAGGAGAAGCACGCGACGCGGGGCCGCGCCCGACTGCTAAACGAGATGATGCGCGGCGAGGTGATCCAGGACGGGTGGCGCTCGAAGGACGTCGCCGACGCGCTCGACCTCTGCCTGGCCTGCAAGGGCTGCCGCCACGACTGCCCAGTCGGCGTGGACATGGCCACCTACAAGGCCGAGTTCCTGTCCCATCACTACGAAGGACGGATCCGTCCGCCCGCGCACTACGCGATGGGCTGGCTGCCGCTGTGGGCGGGCCTCGCGAGCGCCGCGCCGCGCGCGGTGAACGCGGTGACGCACGCGCCGGGGCTGGCGCGGGTCGTCAAGGCGGCGGGCGGCGTGGACCGGCGGCGCGAGCTGCCGCGGTTCGCGGGGGAGCGGTTCAGCGACTGGTTCCGGCGGCGGCGCCCGCAGGGGTCGGGCTGGCGCGGCCCGGTCGTGCTGTGGCCGGACACGTTCACCGACTCGTTCCATCCCGAGGCCGGGAAGGCGGCCGTCGAGGTGCTGGAGAAGGCGGGGTTCCGGGTGGAGGTGCCGCCGCGCCCGTCCCCGCTCGGGACGGCCCGCGACGGCCTGTGCTGCGGCCTGACCTGGATCTCCACCGGCCAGCTCGGCACCGCCGCCCGCGTCCTGCGCCGGACGGCCCGCGCGCTCGGCCCCCGGCTGCGCGCGGGCGAGGAGGTCGTCGTGCTCGAACCGAGCTGCGCGGCCGTGTTCCGCGCGGACGCGCCGGAACTGCTCGCGGGCGACCCGGAGATCGGGCTCCTGCGCGACCGGACGCGCACGCTCGCCGAACTGCTGGACGAGCACGACGTCCCGTTCCCGAAGGCGAAACAGGTCAAGGCGATCGCCCAGCCGCACTGCCACCACCACGCGATCATGGGCTTCGACGCCGACCGCGCGGTGCTCGCGCGGGCCGGGGTGGACACCGAGGTCCTGGACGTCGGCTGCTGCGGCCTGGCGGGGAACTTCGGCTTCGAGCGCGGCCACTACGACGTGTCGGTCGGGGCCGCCGAACTCGGACTCTGGCCCGCCGTGCGCTCCGCGCCGTCCGGGACGGCCGTCCTCGCCGACGGCTTCTCCTGCCGCACCCAGATCGAGGCCGGCACCGACGCCGCGCCCCGCCACCTCGCCGAACTGCTCCGGGACGCTGTGTTAACTGCAAACCCGGCCTGCTCCGCTCGCTAGCGCTCGCTCCGCAACCGTGCTTGTGCGAGTGCTGCATCGCTTCGCGATCTTCCCGCCCGTGGGGACTCGCCTTCGGCGTCGTCCCCACGGGCGCTCAGTTAACGCACTCGCGCGACGGCTGAGCACTCCTCATGGCCGAAAACGCACTTGCGCGACGGCTGAGCCTTTCCGACGCGACCGGATGCGGCGGTTACCGTGGCGCCACCGCCGTCGAGATCGGGGAGCGCGACCTGCGCCGGCTGCTCGGCGCGGCGCCGGACGCGTCCGTCCGGGTCTACGCCTCGGGCGGGTTCACCACCTACGACGATGCCCGGATACGCGAGCAGGCCGAAGGCCGGCTCGCGTACGGCATCACGGCCGTCAAGATCAAAATTCGGCGACGGACGGGCCGACCTGCACCGGCTGCGGCTCGTCCACGACGTCGCGGCGGGCCGCGCCGAGCTGTACGCCGACGCCAACGGCACCTACCGCCCCGCGCAGGCGGTGGAGATCGCGCGCGCCGCCGCTCGGCTGGTTCGAGGAGCCGGTGTCGTCGGACGACACCGGCGGCCTGCGCCGCGTCCGCGCCGCCGTGGACTGCCCTGTCGCGGCGGGCGAGTACGGCTTCGACCTGCCCTGCTACCTCCGCCTGCTGGACGCCGTGGGCGAACCCCAGGCCGACGCCAACGGTGCCGACCGCCCCGCGCAAGCCCTCGCGTGAGCGCGTTACCTGAGCGCCCGGGGACGAAGCCGGAGGCGAGTCCCCGGGCGGGAAGATCGCGAAGCGATGCAGCGCTCGCACCAAGCACGGTTGCGGAGCGAGCGCTAGCGAGCGCAGCAGGCCGGGATTGCAGTGAACACAGCGGCACCGGGTCCGCTGACCCGGTGCCCGCCGCTCACTTCCCGAACTGCTGGATCTTGTCCTTGAACAGCGTCGTCGCGATGGACGACCGGCGCGGCTGCCCCTTGAGGAACGCCTTGCCGAACTTCTTGGCCTGGTCGTACTGGATCTTGCCGGGCATCGGCGGCTCGTCCGGGTCGACCTGGACGTCCACCAGCGCCGGGCCGTCGTGGTTCAGCGCCTCCAGCACGGCCTTCTCCACGTCGCGCGGGTCGGTGACCTTCAGCCCGCAGCCGCCGCACGACCGCGCCCAGGCGGCGAAGTCCGCGACCGGCTCGTCGGAGTACCGGATGCCGAACTCGGGGTAGCCGAGGACCATCTGCTCCCAGAGGATCTGCCCCAGCGAGTTGTTGTTGTTTATGATCACCTTGATGGGCAGGCGGTGGTGGACGGCGGTGATGAAGTCCGCCATCAGCATCGAGAACCCGCCGTCGCCGACGTAGGCGATGACCTGGCGGCCGGGGAACGCGTGCTGGATCGCGATGGAGTACGGCAGGCCGGGCGCCATCGTCGCGAGGTTGCCCGACAGGTAGAAGCCCCGGTCGCCCCGGATCGTCCAGTGCCGCGCGGCCCAGGTCGCGATCGTGCCGCTGTCGCAGGTGAGGATCGCGTCGTCGGCGGCGAGGTCGTCCAGCACGCCCATGACGTACTGCGGCGCGATCGGCGTGCGCTTGGGGTTCTCCAGCGCGTCCATGTCCTTGCGCCACTTGTCCATCGACTTCTGGAACTTCTCCAGGTGGCCGCGCTTCTTCTTGCGCTCCAGCAGCGGCAGCAGCGCCGCCAGGCCCTCCTTGGCGTCGCCGATCATCGGGACCTCGGTGGGCATCCGCGCCCCGGCGCGCGACGGGTCGGCTTCGAGCTGGACGACCCGGACCTTGCCCGGCTCGGGCAGGTGCTGGGTGTAGGGGAAGTTCGTGCCGACCATGAAGAGCGTGTCGCACTCCTCGATCAGCTCTTCGCCGGGACGGGTGCCGAGCAGGCCGATCCCGCCCACCGCGTACGGCGAGTCGTCCGGGATGACGGCCTTGCCGGGCAGCGTCTTGATCACCGGGGCGCCGAGCGTCTCGGCGACGGCCAGGACCTCGTCGCGGGCGTGCAGCGCGCCGACCCCGACCAGCAGCGCGACCTTGGACCCGTCGTTGAGGACGTTCGCGGCGGCGCGCAGGTCGGACGCGCGCGGCACCCCGGGCGGCTCCAGGAACACCGGGGCCGTCGCGGGCGGTCGGGCGGGCGCGACGTGCGCGTACGGGTCGGCGTCGGCGTCGGCGATCTGGACGTCGTTCGGGAACGTCAGGTGGGCGACGCCGCGCCGGGCCAGGGCCGTCCGGACGGCGAGGTCCACCACGCCGGGGAGCTGCGCGGGGTTGTCCACGACCAGGTTGTACTCCGAGACGTCCGCGAAGAGGTGTTCGGTGTGGACCTCCTGCTGGTACCCGGTGCCGAGGACGGACGTCTCCTGCATCCCCGTGATCGCGAGGACGGGCGTGTGGTCGAGCTTGGCGTCGTAGAGCCCGTTCAGCAGGTGGACGGCGCCCGGCCCCGACGTCGCCAGGCACACGCCGATCTTCCCGGTGGCCTTGGCGTACCCGGTGGCCATGAAGGCCGCCGCCTCCTCGTGCCGGACGAGCACGAACCTGATCTTGTCCTTGTGGCGGCGCAGGCCCTCCATGATGCCGTTGATGCCGTCCCCGGGCAGGCCGAAGATCGTGTCGACCCCCCAGTCGATGAGCCGTTCGATCAGCGCTTCCGATGCGATTTTCCCCATGTGGGGTCCCGTGCCCGTGAAATCGCCTTTGACACGGCGCTCGTTAGGACACCGCCCCCTCGGGTAGGCCGCCCCCGCACGTTCAGCAGGAGGAAGGTGGACATCATGGCTCGGCAGCGAGCGCCGCGCGTCGTCGTCCTCACCGGGGCTAGCGGCGGCATCGGCCGCGCGACGGCGCGGCTGCTCGGCGCGCGGGGGGACCGGGTCGCGCTGCTGGCGCGCGGGGCGACCGGGCTCGGCGCGGCGGCCCGCGACGTCCGGGACGCGGGCGGCACCGCGCTGCCCATTCCCGTGGACGTCGCCGACTTCGCGCAGGTCGACGCCGCCGCCGACCGCGTCGAGACCGAACTCGGCCCCATCGACGTCTGGATCAACGTCGCGTTCACCTCGGTGTTCGCGCCCTTCACCGAGATCGCCCCGGAGGAGTTCCGCCGCGTCACCGAGGTCACCTACCTCGGGTTCGTCCACGGGACGCGCGCCGCGCTGGACCGGATGCTGCCGCGCGACCACGGGACGATCGTCCAGACCGGCTCGGCGCTCGCCAAGCGCGGGATCCCGCTCCAGTCGGCGTACTGCGGCGCCAAGCACGCCGTCCAGGGGATGCACGAGTCGGTGCGGACCGAACTGCTGCACCGCCGGTCGCACGTGCGCGCGACGATCGTCCACATGCCCGCCGTGAACACCCCACAGTTCGACTGGGTGGAGAACCGGCTGCCGGACCGTCCGCAGCCCGTCCCGCCGATCTACCAGCCGGAGGTGGCGGCGCGGGCGCTCGTCCACGCCGCCGCGCACCCGCGCCGCCGCGAGTACTGGGTCGGCGGCAGCACGGTCGGGACGATCCTCGGCAACCGGATCGCGCCCGGCCTGCTGGACCGCTACCTCGCCCGGACGGGCTACGGCTCCCAGCAGACCGGACGTCCCGCCGACCCGGACGCGCCCGCCAACCTGTGGCGGCCCGCCGACGACACCGGCGGCCACGACTTCGGCGCGCACGGCGACTTCGACGACCGCGCGCACCCGCGCAGCCTCCAGCGCTGGGCGTCCGAGCACCGGGGGCTGCTCGCCGCCGGGGCGGCGGGCCTGGCGGGCGTCGGCGGCGCCGCCTACCTGCGCTCCCGGTGAGCCGGCCGGGTTCATTGCGCTCTCGGCCTGCTGCGCTCGCTGGCGCTCGCTCCGCAACCGAGCCCGGTGCGAGCGCGGCATCGCTTCGCGATCTTCCCGCCCGGGGACTCGCCTTCGGCTTCGTCCCCGGGCGCTCAGTTAACGCGCTCGCGCGACGGCTGAGGATGCTGGCACAGCTGCGTGCGGTGGTTCCCGTGTCGCCTCGGCCGACGACACGGGCGCGTCTGGACGCGTCCGGCGCTGCGCCGAGCAGCCGGCGCAGGTCGCGCTCCCCGATCTCGACGGCGGTGGCGCCACGGTAACCGCCGCATCCGGTCGCGTCGGAAAGGCTCAGCCGTCGCGCAAGTGCGTTTTCGGCCATGAGGAGTGCTCAGCCGTCGCGCGAGTGCGTTAACTGAGCGCCCGTGGGGACGACGCCGAAGGCGAGTCCCCACGGGCGGGAAGATCGCGAAGCGATGCAGCACTCGCACAAGCACGGTTGCGGAGCGAGCGCCAGCGAGCGCAGCAGGCCGGGATTGCAATAAACACGGCCGCGCCCGCCGACTGCCGCCTCGCCTACGCCGTCCTGCACGGGCTGACGGCCGCGTCGGGAGGGATGGCCGCCGCCGTCACGACCTCGCTGCCCGAGCGGTCCGGCGCGGGCCGCAACTACGACTACCGCTACGCCTGGATCCGCGACCAGTGCTACGCGGGCGAGGCCGTCGCCGCGCACGGCGCCCGCCTGGAGCTGCTGGATTCGGCGGTCGCGTTCGTCTCCGCGCGGGTCCTCGCCGACGGCGACCGGCTGCGCCCCGCCTACACCGTCCACGGCGGGCCCGTCCCGGACGAGCGCCGCGTCGGCCTGCCCGGCTATCCCGGCTCGGACGTCGTCGTCGGCAACCGCGTGAACCGGCAGTTCCAGCTCGACGCGGTCGGGGAGGCGCTGCACCTGTTCGCGACGGCCGCGTCCGCCGGACGGCTCACCGAGGACGCCGCCTCGGCCGCGCGCGTCGCCGCCGACGTAATCGCCCGGCGCTGGGAGCGGCCCGACGCGGGCGTGTGGGAGACCGAAGATCGGCTCTGGACGCACTCGCGGCTCGCCTGCGTCGCGGGCCTGCGCGCCGCCGCCGCGTCCCTCGCGACCCCCGCCGAGGCCGACGGGTGGCGGTCCCTGGCCGACGCGATCCTCGACCGGACGGCCGCCACGGGCCTCACGCGTCGCGGGTACTGGCGCCGCGCGCCCGGCGACGACCGGGTGGACGCGGCGCTGCTCGTCCCGATGATCCGCGACGCCCTGTCCGCCGGGACGGACGCGACGCTGCGCGAGATCCGGGACGGCCTCACCGAGGACGGGTTCGTCTACCGGTACCGCGTCGGGGACCGTCCGCTCGGTGAGGCCGAGGGCGCGTTCATGCTCTGCGGCTTCCTGCTCGCCCTCGCCGAGCACCGCGCGGGCGACACGGCGGCGGCCCGCGCCCGGTTCGAGCGCGTCCGCTCCGGCTGCGGCACGACCGGGCTGTTCACCGAGGAGTACGACGTCCGGCAGCGGCAGCTCCGCGCGAACCTGCCGCAGGCGTTCGTCCACGCCCTGCTGCTGGAGACGGCCGCGCGCCTCGGCCCCGGCTGACGCGCCCATGTGTCAGCCGCCGCGTCACTGGCAAGGGGCCGCACTTCGCTGAACCCGCTTACCAGGAGGCAACCGCTATGAAGGCCGTGATCTGGCAGGGCGTCGGGGACATCACCGTGGAGGACGTGCCCGAACCGAAGCTCCAGGAGCCCGCGGACGCGATCGTCCGGATCACCGGGAGCGCGATCTGCGGCACCGACCTGCACTTCGTGCGCGGCACGATGCCGGGAATGCGGCCCGGGACGATCCTCGGCCACGAGGCCGTGGGCGTCGTGGAGGATTTGGGGCCGGAGGTCCGCAACTTCTCCGTCGGCGACCGGGTGGTGATCCCGTCCACGCTCGGCTGCGGCCGGTGCGTCTACTGCCGCGCGGGCTACTACGCCCAGTGCGACGTGGTGAACCCGCAGGGCCGCGAGGCCGGGACGTCCTTCTACGGCGGCCCGCTGTCCACCGGGCCGTTCGACGGGTTGCAGGCCGAGTACGCGCGGGTGCCGTTCGCGCACACCAACATCGTCCCGATCCCGCCCGGGGTGAGCGACGAGCAGGCGCTGATGGTCAGCGACATCTTCCCGACCGCGTGGTTCGGGGCGCGGCTCGCGCAGGTGACGCCCGGCGACGTCGTCGCGATCTTCGGCGCGGGGCCGGTCGGACAGCTCGCCGCGCTGTCGGCGCGGATGCAGGGCGCGGGCCGCGTCCTCATCGTGGACGGCAACGCCGACCGGCTGGAGACGGCCCGGCTGCAGAACGCCGAGACCATCGACTTCAACGCCGAGGACCCCGTCGCGTCCATCAAGGACATGACCGGCGGCGTCGGCGCGGACCGGGTCATCGACGCGGTCGGCGTGGACGCGCAGCGCCCGTCCGGGGGGCCCGCCGCCGGGCCGGCCGGGGAGCACATCGAGCGGTACGACGCCGAGGTCCACGTCGCGGCGCCCGAGACGAACGTCCAGGGCGACCTGTGGCGGCCGGGCGACGCGCCGAGCCAGGCGATCCGGTGGGCCGTGGACGCGGTCGCGAAGGCCGGGACGGTCGGCATCGTCGGCGTCTACCCGCCCGGCTTCGACCGGTTCCCGATCGGGACGATGATGAACCGGAACCTGACCGTCCAGGCGGGGAACTGCAACCACCGCCGGTACGTGCCGGGCCTGCTGTCCAAGATCGCCACCGGGGCCGCCGACCCGACGACGATCATCACGCAGCAGGAGGAGCTGCCGCACGTCCTGGACGCGTTCGAGGCGTTCGACCGGCGCGAGCCCGGCTGGACCAAGGTGTCCCTGGACGTCGCCGGATGACGTCGCCGGATGACGTCGCCGGATGACGTCGCCGGATGACGTCGCCGGACGACGGTGCTCGGCGTGCCGGGGCGCGGTGCCCCGGCGCGCCGCCGCCGGGCTCAGGCGGCCCGGGGGACGTCCTCTTCGCGGGCGGGTTCGCTGTTGGCCGTCAGGCACTGGATGTAGGCGCCGATGCCGTGGTCGCGGAAGGCGTCCACGCCGAACGACGCCGGGCTGCGCAGATGGCCGCGCAGCGCGTCGCACACCCGGACGAGCAGCGACGGCGGACGGGGGAGCAGCCGCCCCGACGCGTCGAAGTACTGCTCCAGCGCCACGTGCCGGTACAGCGGGTCGGGCGGGAGCTTCGGCACGATGTCGCTGTTGTTGACGAACCGGAACATCCGCCCCTTGAACGCCGTGTCGTAGGCGCGGGCGAGGATCGGGTCGCACGTCCGGGGCTGCCCGAACGTGTAGACGCCGTCCGCGAGCAGGCGCGGGTCGGCGAAGTACATCCGCGCCGCCGCCAGCATCGCCAGCGCGCCGCCGAGGCTGTGGCCGGTGAACCAGAGCTTCTGGTTCCCGGTGCGCAGCTCCCGGACGGCCGTGAGGATCTCCGGCCACACCGCGTCCAGCGCCTGCTCGAACCCGAGGTGGACCATCCCGTCTCCGGACGCGTACGGCACCATGAGTGCGCCGCAGTCCGTCAGCCAGTCGCGCAGTTCGCCGGGCTCGGTGCCCCGGAACGCCACGACGACCGTCTCCGCGTTCCCCATCGCGAACGCCTGCGTGTCCTCCAGCGGGAAGGGCACCCGGTGCGGGACGCAGAACGTCCGCACCTCGGGGAAGCCCCACGCGGCGGCCTGCCGCCGCACCGCGCCGGGTTCCCTGTAGGCGAGCCGCGCCGCCTCGGCCAGGCGGCGCGCGAACGGGAGCCGGGAGCGATCGAAGGGGATCACGTGCATCACGTGGCCTCCGTCTCTTCCTGATGACATGTCGCTATCGGATAATTACCCACGGTGCGATTATCGCCATCGCGACAAATGACTCACCGAATGGCAAGCCGGGTGTCACCAGAGCAGGACGCCGCATCCGTCGCGGACCGCGTCGTCCAGCCACGACAGGCAGGCGTCCAGCCACGCGTCGTCGACGGCGGCGGCCAGGAACGACGCGAATCCGACCGGCGGCGTCACGTACGCCTTCTGCGCTCGCGGGACGCGCCGGTTCCATTCGCGCGCCAGCGCCGCGAACGGCCCGACCTCGAACGGGAGCGGCAGGCCGCCGGCGGGCGGGTCGTCCCAGCGCGGCGCGGGCGGCGGCACCGGGACGGGCAGCGCGAGGATCCGCTCCCGGATCTCCGCCAGCTCCGGCCGGGCCGCCCACGCGGTGGCACGGTCCCGGGCCTCGAACGCGCGCTCGCGCAGCGGCGTCCACTCGTCCACCAGGTTGCGGACGGTCACGTGCGCGTGCCACGCCCGCAGATAGGGGCGGTGCCGCCCGGCCCGCACCTCCGCGAGATGCCGCGTCCAGCGGGCCAGCCGCCGGGACAGGTCGCCGGGGAGGTGGGAGCGAAACGCCGCGCGCCGCCATTCGGCCGGGAACACCGGGTTCAGCGCGAACGCGGCGACGCGGAAGCTCGACGTGCCGTCCCGTTCCACATGGCGGCGCAGCTCGGCCGGGTCGGCGCGCGGCTTCGGCGGGACGGGCAGGTGCCGCAGATCGTCGGGCAGCGCCCCGGACGCCGCGTACCAGTCGGCCTGCGCCTCGACCAGGCCGTCGAGCACGGCGCGGGGAACGCCCGGCAGGGGCCGCATCCTGACCCAGTCCACGCCCATCGCCCGCCAGCGTAGCCGGACCTCTTAAAGTTGCCCCTCGGGCTTGGCCGGAATCGTGGCCGAGATCGCCGTACCCAGTTCGATGAGCACGTCGCCGGGCGGGGCGTACTTCGCCGGAATGGTCACCTCGACGTACGCCTGGCGTCCGACGGCCGTCCAGGTGACCGGACGGTCGGCCGGGACCCCGAACCACGACAGCCCGTTGACGGTCTGGAGCTGCGACGTCGGCCGCAGCCCCGCCGGGAGCGGCACCCCGCAGCGCAGCGCGACCGCGGGCGACCCCCACGCCGTCGTCAGCGGCGACGCGGGCGAGGTGTCGCGCGGCTTCTCGCCGTGGACGCGCTCGGGCAGCCGCAGCCCCCGGCACAACCGGGTGGTCGCCGCGTCGGCCGACGGGACGGGCACCGAGACCGCTCCCGCGCCGCATCCGGCCAGGGCCGCCGCGAGCAGCGGGACCGCCAGGAACGCGGGGACCGTTCGCTCAGACACGGACGATCGGGCAGGTCAGCGTCCGGGTGATGCCCTCGATCCGCTGGACGCGGGAGACGACGAGCTTGCCCAGCTCGTCCACGTCCCGGGCCTCGGCGCGCACGATCACGTCGTACGGGCCGGTGACGTCCTCCGCCTTGATCACGCCGGCGATCCCGGAGATCTGGTCCGCGACGTCGGCGGCCTTTCCCACCTCGGTCTGGATGAGGATGTAGGCCTGCACCATCACGTCCTCCCCGGGCGGAGATTCAACGGTCGGACGGTCACCGTATCGTGTTGTGCGCCACGACGGCCCCCCGGGGTCGAAGGCGGTCACAAGGGACGTAATGGAATCGGGGCCGGATGGGCGGGACGGGCGAACGGGTCGGCGACCTCGGCGAGTTCGGGCTGATCGCCCGGCTCATCCGGGGCCTTCCGCAGGCCCCGGCGGTCGCGCTCGGCCCCGGCGACGACGCCGCCGTGGTGGCCGCGCCCGACGGCCGCGTCGTCGCCACCGCCGACCTCCTGGTCGAGGGCCGCCACTTCCGCCGCGACTGGTCCGGCCCCGCCGACATCGGGCACAAGGCCGCCGCGCAGAACCTCGCCGACGTCGTCGCGATGGGCGCCCGGCCGACCGCGCTGCTCGTCGGGCTCGCGCTGCCGCCCGAGACGCCCGCCGCGTGGGTCGAGGAGCTGTACGCGGGGCTCGCGGCCGAGTGCGCGGCGGCGGGCGCGTCCATCGTCGGCGGCGACGTCGTGGGCGCCGACGCCGTCACGCTCGCGATCACCGCGCTCGGCGACCTCGGCGGCGCGCCGCCGCTCACCCGCTCCGGCGCGCGGCCGGGCGACGTCGTCGCGGTCCGGGGCGCGCTCGGGTGCTCGGCCGCCGGGCTCGCCCTGCTGGAGCGCGGCGCGTCCGGCCCCGCCGAACTGCTCGCCGCGCACCGCCGTCCCCGGCCGCCCTACGCAGCGGGCGCGGAGGCGCGGGCGGCGGGCGCGACGGCCCTCATCGACGTCAGCGACGGCCTCGTGCGCGACCTCGGGCACGTCGCGGCGGCGTCCGGCGTGCGCGTCGAGATCGACACGGCGGCGCTGCCCGTGCCCGCGGTGCTCGGCGCGGACGGCGTCCGGCACGTGCTCACCGGCGGGGAGGACCACGGGTTCGCCGCCGCGTTCCCGCCCGGCCGCGTCCCCGCCGCGTGGACGGCCGTCGGCCGCGTCGCCGCCGGGGCGGGGGTCCTGGTCGACGGCCGTCCGTACGAGGGCGGCGGCTGGGATCATTTCCCGCGTCGTCCCAGGTAGCCGGGGTGTTTTGGGGGTATGAAGGCGAGAGCGCGGCGGGCTGCGCGATTCCTCATCCGGTAGGCAGGGTTGAGGCGGCTTTGGTATACATCCTCTGATCGCGATGAGGAACGGGATGGGACGACACACCAGATTCGGGGAACCGGACGACGACCCGCCGCCCGGCGACGGCCCCCCGCGCGCGGAACCCCCGCCGCAGGCCCCCGCCGCCGACGAGCGCCCGCGCCGGCGCGTCCCGGTCCCCCTGCTCCCGATCCTCGCCCTCACGATCGCGATCGGCGTCGTCTCCTACGCCTACAGCACCAAGCAGATCTCGCTGAACTTCGCCCCGCCCGCCCGCGAGCCCAAGGCCCAGGGCATCCACGACAGCCAGGTCTCCCAGCGCCGCCGCAGCGCCCGCGCCGACGGGCTCGTCGTCGACTTCGCCCTCCTGAAACGCCAGACCGGGGCGTTCACCGCGAGCGTCACCGTCACCAACCGGGGCGAGCGGGCCGTGCAGCGCTGGGCGCTGGCGTTCACCATCCCGAAGGCGCGCGTCGTGTCCGCGACGGGCGCGGAGGTCGTCGCGCTCGGCCGCCGCGCGTGGGTGCGCAGCCCCGGGACGGCGCCCGCCCTCCAGCCCGGCGCCTCGGTCAAGGTCGTGTTCCGCGCGACGGGCAAGCCGCACAGCCCGTCGTCGTGCGTCCTCAACCGGGTCACCTGCGACCGGATCTGATCCCCGTAAAGTAGGCGGTATGCCGCAGAACACGCCGCCGCTCGTCCTGACGATCGCCGGCTCCGACTCCGGCGGCGGCGCCGGGATCCAGGCCGACCTGAAGACGATGCTCGCGCTCGGCGTCCACGGGATGAGCGTCGTCGCCGCCGTCACCGCGCAGAACTCCGTCGGCGTCCAGGGCTACT
Source organism: Actinomadura rubteroloni (assembly GCF_002911665.1). Classification (NCBI taxonomy): domain Bacteria; kingdom Bacillati; phylum Actinomycetota; class Actinomycetes; order Streptosporangiales; family Thermomonosporaceae; genus Actinomadura; species Actinomadura rubteroloni. The sequence goes on along the minus strand of NZ_MTBP01000002.1, from coordinate 985,396 downwards.
GGGAACTGCCGCCCGAGGCCGTCCGCGCCCAGCTCGACTCGGTGCTCTCCGACATCGGCGTCCACGCGGTGAAGACCGGGATGCTCGCGTCCGCCGCGCTCGTCGAGACCGTCGCGGACGTCCTCGCCTCCGTCGCGGCGCCCGTCGTGGTGGACCCGGTCGGCGTGTCCAAGCACGGCGACGCGCTGCTCCAGCCGTCCGCCGTGGACGCCGTACGGAGCGTCCTGCTGCCGGTCGCGACCGTCGTCACGCCGAACCTCTGGGAGGTCGAGCAGCTCACCGGCGTCAAGGTCGTGGACGAGACCGGCCTGCGCCCCGCCGCCGAGGCCGTCAAGGCGCTCGGCCCCGCCTGGGTGCTCGTCAAGGGCGGCCACCTGCCCGGAGAACCCGCCGACCTGCTGTTCGACGGCGAACGCGAGTACCGCTTCACCGCGCCGCGCCACGACAACCGGCACACCCACGGGACGGGCTGCACGCTCGCGTCCGCCCTGGCGTCCGAGCTGGCGCTCGGAGCGGACGTCCCGACCGCCGTCGCGCGCGCCAAGGAGTACGTCACCGGAGCGATCGCCGCCGGGTTCCCGCTCGGCGCGGGCATCGGCCCGGTCGACCACGCGTGGCGGATCCGCGCGGAACGTACCGCCTGACCACCGGATTTGCGCACTGACGGACAGTTCCGCACCAGTAACCTGCTGTTCGTGCCATGATGCCCCGGCCGGGCGGACTCCGGCGGGAAGGGCGGAAGGCAATGCTGGACGAGGCGCACCCCGGCACCGGGCGGCCGACGCGGCGCGCGGTGATCGTGCTGGCCCTGCTGCTGCTCGCCTGCGCGTCGGTCTTCGGCCTGCTCGCCCACGACGCCGGACTGATCGGCAAGGACGGCGGCCCCGCGCCCGCCAAGGTCACCCCGCCCCCGGCCGACACCGCGCCGGGCGTCCGGCTCGCCTCCTACTACCCGTGAGCCCCCGGGAACACGACGACCGGCCCCGGACCGGAGGTCGACGGGGCCGGTGCGAGAGCGCCGGTCAGACGGACGGCTTGGTGACCTTGCCCGCCTTGATGCACGAGGTGCACGCGTTGATCCGCTTGGTCCCGCCGTTCACGACGGCGCGGACGCGCTGGATGTTGGGGTTCCAGCGGCGCGGGGTGCGGCGGTGCGAGTGGGAGACGCGCATGCCGAAACCGGGTCCCTTGCCGCAGACGTCGCAGACGGAAGCCACGGAAACTCCAAGTGGGTGTCGAAGCAGTGAGGGCGAGCGGGCCGGCGGTCGACGCCGGGATGCTCGCAGCGGCGCCTCGGATAAGGCGCACGGGCCAGACTAGCCGACCCCGGGACCGCGACGCGAATCGGCACGTTCCCGCTTCCGCCCGGCACGTCCGGCGCGGTACAGAGGGGAACACCGGGGTACACGAGCGGAACCGGCGCGGGAGGGGAGCGAGAGTGGGCGACGTCCTCGGCGTTCTCGACGGGGCCGCGGTGCGGCGCTGGTGCCGGCTCGCCGCCGACGCTCTCGGCGGCGTGCGCGGCGACCTGGACGCCCTCAACGTCTTCCCGGTGCCCGACGGCGACACCGGCACGAACCTGCACCTGACCGTCCTCGGCGCCGCCGACGCCCTGGACGCGGTGCCCGCCGCCGACACCGGCGCGACCTGGCGGGCGCTGGCGCGCGGCGCGCTGCTCGCCGCGCGCGGCAACTCCGGCGTGATCCTCAGCCAGGTCCTGCGCGGCCTCGCCGACCGGCTCGCCGACACCGGGCCGGCCGACGGCCCCGCGTTCGGCGCCGCGCTGCGCCACGCGTCCGAGCTGGCCCGCCGCTCGGTCGAGCACCCGGTCGAGGGGACGATCCTCAGCGTCCTCGCGACGGCGGCGGCCGGGCCGGACGCGCCGCTCGCCGACGCCGTCCGCGCAGCCGCCGCCGACGCGCGCCGGGCGCTGCGCGAGACGCCCCGGCAGCTCGGCGCGCTCGCGTCCGCCGGGGTCGTGGACGCCGGGGCGGCCGGGCTCTGCGTCGTGCTGGACGCGCTCGTCGCCGTCGTCACCGACGAGTACCCCGAGCACTACGACGTCCCGGCGCGCGTCCCGGGGAACGTCCGCGCCGAACCCGCCGCGCCCCCGCCCGGACCCGGGCCCGGCTACGAGGTCATGTACCTGCTCGACGCCGCCGACGCCGCCGTCCCCGCGCTGCGCGAGACCCTGGACGGGCTCGGCGACTCGCTCGTCGTCGTCGGCGGGGACGGGCTCTGGAACGTCCACGTCCACGTCGACGACGCGGGCGCCGCGCTCGAGGCGGGCCTTTCGGCGGGCCGTCCGCACCGCGTCCGCGTCACCTACCTGCACGCGCCGCGGCCCGGCGACGACGGCGCGCACCGCCCCGGCCCGCACGCCGGCCGCGCCGTCGTCGCCGTCACCGCCGCCGGGGGCCTGGCCGCGCTGTTCGAGAGCTGCGGGGCGCGGGTCGTGCGGCGCGAGCCCGGCGCGGTCCCGCCGCTCGCCGTCCTCGCCGAGGCGATCCTCGCGGCGGGCGACGAGGTGGCCGTCCTGCCCAACGAACCCGAGGTCCTCGCGCTCGCCGAGGCCGCCGCCGAACGCGCCCGCGACGCCGGGGCCCGCATCGCCGTCGTCCCGACCAAGGCGTCGGTGCAGGGGCTCGCGGCGCTGGCCGTCCACGACCCGCTGCGCCGCTTCGGCGAGGACGTCATCGCGATGACCCGCGCGGCGGGCGCGACGCGGTTCGGGCAGTTGCAGATCGCGGGGGAGGAGGCGATGACGTCGGTCGGGCTGTGCCGCCCCGGCGACGTCCTCGGCCTCATCGAGGGCGACGTCGCGCTGATCGCCGCCGACCAGGGGACCGCCGCGCGCAGCGTCCTGGACCGGATGCTGTCGGGCGGCGGCGAACTCGTCACGCTCATCGCGGGCGTCCACGCCGCCGCCGGGATCGTCGGCGTCCTCGAGGACCACCTGCGCGACCGCCACCCGGACGTCGAGGTCGGCGTGTACGACGGCGGCCAGGAGCTGTACCCGCTGATGGTCGGCGTGGAGTGACCGTCCCCGGGATGGGCTTGAATGGACGACGTGCCGAATCTCGACGAGCCGCTGCACAAAGTCATCGGGGACAAGACCGCGAAGGTGCTCGCCAAGGGCCTCGACCTGCACACGGTCGGGGACCTCCTGCACCACTACCCGCGCCGCTACGCGCACCGGGGCGAGCTGACGCCGCTCGCCGACCTGCGCGACGACGAGCACGTCACGGTCATGGCCGAGGTCGTCAAGGTGCAGGGCCGCTCCCTGAACCGCAGCCCCGGCTACGTCCTGGAGATCACCGTCACCGACGGCACCGGCGAACTGTCGCTCAGCTTCTTCGGACGGCGCGGCTCCTACCGTCCCGAGAAGGAACTGTCGCCCGGCACGCGCGGCCTGTTCGCCGGCAAGATCAGCACCTACCGGCCGCGCTCGGGCCGCCCCCGCCGCCAGCTCGCCCACCCCCAGTACAAGGTCGTGCCCGACCGCGCGGGCGAGGAGGCCGCGCAGGAGTGGGCGGACGAGATCATCCCGATCTACCCGTCCACCAAGGGCCTGGACATCGAGACGATCGGCAAGTCCATCGAGGTCGCGCTCGACCGCGCCGACCTCGGCCCGGACCCGATGCCCGCCGACCTGCTCGCGTCCCGCGCCCTGATCGGCCTGGCCGAGGCCTACGAGGGCATCCACCGCCCGAAGACCTGGGACGAACTGTCCCGCGCCCGCGCCCGCCTCAAATGGGACGAGGCCTTCGTCGTCCAGATCGCCCTGGCCCAGCGCCGCCGCGCCGCCGCCGCGCTCCCGGCCGTCCCGCGCCCCACGGCGTCCGGCGGCCTCCTGGACGCCTTCGACCGCCGTCTCCCCTTCACCCTGACCGAGGGCCAGCGCACCGTCGGCGCCGAGATCGCCGCCGACCTGACCCGGGCCCACCCCATGCACCGCCTCCTCCAGGGCGATGTGGGCGCCGGTAAGACAATTGTGGCGGTTCGGGCGATGTTGCAGGTGGTGGACGGGGGCGGGCAGGCGGCGTTGCTCGCGCCCACGGAGGTGCTCGCGCAGCAGCACTTCCGGTCGATCCGCGCGATGCTCGGGGACCTCGGGCAGGCGGGGGAGATCGGCGGGGCGGAGACGGCGACGCGGGTCGCGCTGGTGACCGGGTCGCTCGGGGCCAAGGCGCGGCGGGCGGCGTTGCTGGACGTGGCGTCGGGGGCTGCGGGGATCGTCGTCGGGACGCATGCGCTGTTGCAGGAGAAGGTGGGGTTCGCCGATCTCGGGCTCGTCGTGGTGGACGAGCAGCACCGGTTCGGCGTGGAGCAGCGTGACGCGCTCCGGGAGAAGGGCGGTGCCGGGCGGCCTCATGTGCTGGTGATGACGGCGACGCCCATTCCGCGCACTGTGGCGATGACCGTGTTCGGGGATCTGGAGACGTCGGTGCTGGGGCAGCTCCCGGCGGGACGGGCCGGGATTCAGACGGTCGTCGTGCCGCCGGAGAAGCCGAACTTCCTCGCGCGCGTCTGGGAGCGGATCGCCGAGGAGGCGCGCGGGGGGCGGCAGATCTATCTGGTGTGCCCGCGGATCGGAAACGGCGATGAGGGCGACGTCCCCGTGGACGACGGCGAGCGCCGGTCCCCGCTCGGGATCATGGATCTGCTGCCCAAGCTGGACGACCTGCTGCCCGGCCTGCGGATCGGAGTGCTGCACGGGCGGCTCGTCCCGGACGAGAAGGACGCCGTCATGGCGCGCTTCACGGCGGGCGAACTGGACGTCCTGCTGGCCACGACGGTGATCGAGGTCGGCGTGGACGTCCCGAACGCCACCGTGATGGTCATCATGGACGCCGACCGGTTCGGCGTGTCCCAGCTCCACCAGTTGCGCGGCCGGGTCGGGCGCGGCGGGCTGCCGGGGTTGTGCCTGCTGGTCACCGACGCCGAGCCGGGGAGCAAGGCGCGCGAGCGGCTGGACGCGGTGGCGTCCACGACGGACGGGTTCAAGCTGTCGCGCCTCGACCTGGAGCAGCGCCGGGAGGGCGACGTGCTGGGCGCCGCGCAGGCGGGCCGGTCGTCCAGCCTGCGGCTGCTGACGCTGCTGCGCGACGAGGACGTCATCAACGCCGCCCGCGACGCGGCGTCCGCGCTGGTCGCGGGCGATCCGGAGCTGGCGCGGCACCCGGGGCTCGCGGCGGAGCTGGCGACACTGCTGGACGAGGAGCGCGCCGGGTTCCTGGAAAAAGCCTAGTAATCCTACTTATTTGGTTGACTACGGTCGGGCGAGGCGTCATCATGGAACACGTGACTCCGAACGAGCTCCTGACCGTCCGCCGCCATGTGGACCTCCGGCGGCAGGCGAGCGCGCTGTGTTCCCGTCGTTGATCCCGCGCCGACCGACCGGATCCGACGGCTTCCCGGAGACCGCCATGACCTTGACCGACCGTTCCCGCACCGTCCGCCGCCACCGCCGTGAGCGGCCCGAGACCCGCGAGCACCGCGCGCCCGGCCTGCTCGACCGCGTCATCGAACTGCACCGCCTGACCGACCCCGGTCTGGACGACCTGCGTCCCTACCTCGCCGACCGTGAACCGGAGGTCCGCACCGCCGCGCTGCGGGTGCTCGGCCGGTCCGTCCGGCGCGGCACCGCGTCCCGCGCCACCGGAGACGCGCTGGCCTGGGCGCTGAGCGACGACGACGCCGAGGTCCGCCGGCTCGCCGCCCGGCTCCTGCACGGCCTGCCCGAGGTGTTCCTCGGCGAGGAGGGCGTCGCCGCGCTGCACCTGGCCGCCCGGCGCGGCCTCGACGCGCAGACCCGCGAGTCCGCCTCGATGCTCCTCGGCCGGCTCGTCGGCGCCGCCCTGGAGTTGTACGCGCAGGGGCTGGCCGACGACGAGGTGCAGATCCGCGTCCAGGCCGTCCTCGGGCTGGTCGCGCTGCGCGCCGTCGCCGAGACCGCGCAGGCCGCCGACGACCCGTCCCGCGACGTCCGCGTCGCCGTCGTGGACGGGCTGGCGCGGCTCGCCGAGCCCGCCGACGCGGGCGTCCCGCTGAGCACGCTCGCCCACCTGCTGGACGACCACGACGCCGTGGTGCGGATGGCCGCGCTCGACGCCGCCGCCGGGCTCGGCGTGCCCGAACCGCTGGACGTCCGCGTCGTCGCCGCGCTCGGGCACGGGAGCTGGCAGGTCCGGCGCCGCGCGGCTCTGGCCCTCGGGTCCGCCGACCCGGACACGGCCGTGCCCGCCCTCGGCCGCGCGCTGCGCGACACGATCGTGGACGTGCGGCGCGCCGCCGTCCAGTCGCTGGAGCAGTGGGCGGGCGAGGTCCCCGGCGCGGTCACCGCGCTGACCGAGACCCTCAACGACCCCGACCCCGGAGTCCGCACACAGGCCCGCTGGGCGCTGGCCTGACGCGCCGGCCCGATCGCAGAGCCGCGGGCGGGGCGCCCTGGGGTGGGGACGCCTCGCCCGCTCTTTTCTCATAACATCACCGCATGAGCAGGGTCATCGCGGGCAGCGCGGGCGGACGGCGGCTGGCCGTTCCGGCCGGGCGCGACACCCGTCCCACGAGCGACCGCGCCCGCGAGGGCCTGTTCGCGACGGTCGGCGCCCTGCTCGGCCCGCTGGACGGGCTGCGCGCCGCCGACCTGTTCGCCGGGTCCGGCGCGGTCGGCCTGGAGGCGCTGTCGCGCGGGGCCGCGCACGCGCTGCTGGTCGAGGCGCATCCGCGCGCGGTGAAGGTCGTCCGGCAGAACGCCGCCGCGCTCGCCCTGCCCGGCGCGGAGGTCGTCGCCGACCGGGTGGAGCGCGTCGTCCGCCGCGCCCCGGACGCCCCCTACGACCTGGTGTTCGCCGACCCGCCCTACGCGCTCGCCGACGCGGCCGTCCTGGACCTGCTGGCCGCGCTGCGCGACAACGGCTGGCTCGCCGACGACGCGCTGGTCGTCCTCGAACGGTCCGCGCGCGGCCCCGCGCAGGTCTGGCCGGACGGGTACGCCGCCGAACGCGACCGCCGCTACGGCGAGGCGATCTTCTGGTACGGGCGCGCCACGGGTTGATCGTTCGTTCCCTGGAGAGGATCAGACTGTGCTCCCCGGGGACGGAGGTCGGACATGGACGGCATCGACAAGGCCGTCAGACGGGCGTGGATCCTCACCCTGATCATGGTCGTCGCGCTGCTCGTGAACGTGACGTACGTCCAGGGATTCCAGGCCCAGGACCTGCGCGACAACGCGCTCAACGCCCGCCAGTTCCAGGACCGCAACACCACCGACCGGGGGCCGATCACGGCGGGCGGCGAGCGGCTGGCGTGGTCGGTGCCGGTCGCGGGCCACCGCTACGAGCGCCGCTACAAGGACAGCATCGTGTTCTCGCCCGTCACCGGCTACTTCTCGCTGTTCGCGCAGACCGGAGTGGAGAACGCGGCCAACCACATCCTCGACGGCACCGACGCGCGGCTCGCGACGACGAGCTTCCTGGACAAGCTGACCGGCAGGCACGTCCCCGGCGGCACCGTCGACACCACGATCGACCCCGACGCCCAGCGCGCCGCCTACGCCGCCCTGCGCGGCAGCGGCGCCCGGCGCGGCGCGGCCGTGGTGCTGGACGCGTCGACCGGCGCGATCCGCGTCCTGGCGTCCTACCCGTCCTACGACGCGGGGGAGGTGTCCACGCTGAACGCCAAGGCGGCGCAGCGCGCGTTCGACCGGCTCAACGCCGCGCCCCGCAAGCCGCTGCTGGACAAGGCCACCGGCGAGGTGTTCCCGCCGGGCTCGACGTTCAAGACGATCGTGTCCGCCGCCGACCTCGCGGGGGGCGCGACGACGTCCACGTCCGTCCGGACCGGGCGCAGCTACCTCCCGCCGGGCACGACCCGTCCGATCAACAACGACGAGGGCGACATCGGCGGCCTCTGCGACCGGTCCGCGATCCCGCTGCTGGACGCCTACGCCCAGTCGTGCAACACCACGTTCGCGCGGATGGGCGCGGAGGATCCCGGCAACACCGCCATCGCCGACCGGGCGCGCGAGTACGGCTTCTACGCCGGCGTCCCGATCGAGAAGGGCATGACGTCCGCCGCCAGCTCGTTCCAGCGCACCGACCAGCCGTCGCTGAGCGCGCTCGGCTCGATCGGCCAGGGCAGCACGGTCGCCACGCCGCTCCAGATGGCGCTGGTCGCGGCCGCGACGATCAACGACGGCTCCGTCATGCGGCCCCACCTGATCGCCAGGCTGCGCGGCGCGGACGGCAGCGTGGTCGAGGAGGCCCGCCCGCGCCGGATGTCGCGCCCGCTGACGAGCGACCAGGCGGCCGACCTGCTGGAGATGATGCGCGAGGTCGTCCGGACCGGCACCGGGAAGACGCTGCGCGGCGGCCCGGTCGGCGGCGGCAAGACCGGCACGGCCGACATCGACGGCGCGTCCTACAACGACCGCTGGTTCATCGGCTTCGACTCCGGCGACCACCCGAAGTACGCGGTCGCGGTGATGACCGAGGCGGACGGCTACGGCATCGAGTCCGGACGGCTCGCCGCGCGGATCCTCGGCGCCCTGAGGGACTGAAGCCCGGGTGGAAGTCGCTTGAGACGGATTTGGTACCGTCGCGCCGCAGGGTCCTCACCTGCACTTAAGGCAGAGTCGCCAGGATGGGAGCCACCCCGTGCGCCGCGTCGTATGTCCCGGATCGTTCGACCCCGTCACCAACGGACACCTCGACATCATCAGCCGGGCGTCGCGGCTGTTCGACGAGGTCGTCGTCGCCGTCCTCATCAACAAGACGAAGAAGAGCCTCTTCACCATCGACGAGCGCGTCGCGATGCTCGAAGAGGTCACCCGGGAGTACGGCAACATCCGGATCGACACTTGGCACGGTCTACTGGTCGACTTCTGCCGCCAGAACGACATCCCGGTGATCGTGAAGGGGCTGCGGGCCGTCAGCGACTACGAGTACGAGTTGCAGATGGCGCAGATGAACCACCGCATGGCGGGCGTCGAGACGCTGTTCATGTCGACCAATCCGCTGTACTCCTACCTCTCGTCGAGCCTGATGAAGGAGATCGTCAAATACCGGGGCGACGTCACCGGGCTCATCCCCGAGATGGTCCACCGGCGCCTCGCCGAGCGCCTCCAGGAGTGACCGGGGCCGCGCCCGCCGAGTTGGGGGCCGCTCCCGCCGTCGGATACGCTGGTGTACCGGCCGCACGGCGGCCGTGATCCGCCGTGCTCGAACACCGGGCCGTCTCTTCCTCTTGAGCGTTGGAGTCTCCGCTGTCTCGCCTCGATCCAAGCGCCCCGCTGGTGCTCGACACCCGGGCTCTCGGCAGGCAGCCGGGCTCGTCCCGCCGGGAGAAGCACAAGGTGCCGGCCCCGGCCGACTTCGGCGTCGAGCTGGTCGGCGTGCCCGAGGGCGCGGACATCGAACTGGACCTGCTGCTGGAGGCCGTCCTCGAAGGCGTGCTCGTCAGCGGCACGGCGACGGTGCCGCTCACGGGGGAGTGCGCCCGCTGCCTGGACCCGATCTCCTCGACCTTCGAGGCGGACTTCCAGGAACTCTTCGTCTATCCTGACACCCGCTCCGGCGGGAACGCCGAGGACGACGAACTCCGGCTCGAGGACGATCTGATCGACCTCGAACCGGTGCTCCGGGACGCGGTGGTGCTCGCGCTGCCGCTGTCCCCGCTGTGCCGGGACGACTGTCCCGGCCTGTGCCCGGAGTGCGGTGCACGGCTGGCGGACGCCGAGCCCGACCACCACCACGATGTCGCCGACCCGCGCTGGGCGGCGCTCAAAGACCTGACCGGCGACGGCGCAACGCCGAACGCAGCGCCGGGCTCCTCCCCCAGGGGGAGCGGGGGCGAAGGCCCTCGCGGACCGATCGACCCACGAGAAGGAAAGCAGGAGGGCTGACGTGGCCGTCCCGAAGCGGAAGAAGTCCCGCAGCAACACGCGCCACCGGCGCTCGCAGTGGAAGGCCGTCGCGCCGACCCTGGTCGAGTGCCCGACGTGCCGTGACAAGAAGCTGCCGCACACGGCCTGCGCCACGTGCGGCACCTACGACCGGCGGCAGGTCATCAGCCCGTCGTCCTGAACGCCGCGAGCGCGGGGGACGGTCACCGGCCGTCCCCCGCGACCGCGCCCGTCCCGGACGGCGCCCGCCGTCCGGTCCGTCATCGGCGCTGACGCCGGTGCCAAGGCCGTCTCCGGGGACCGCGCCCGGAGCCGTGGTACACGCCGGGCCCGCTCCACCACCGGCGCGCACCTCGTCTCCGCGGACCTTCCCAGACCGCCGGGTGTTCCGTCCGTCACGCGCCCCGTCGGCGACCGCGGTCGCCGCTGCTCCGAGGAGGGCACGTGAGCGGGAGGAAACCCGGCCATGCCGCCGACACGGCGGAACTGACCCGCGCGCTCGGCGTCGCGGTCACCCCCGGGCTGCTGGACCGCGCGCTGACGCACCGCAGCTACGCCTACGAGAACGGCGGCCTGCCGACCAACGAGCGCCTGGAGTTCCTCGGCGACTCGGTGCTCGGGCTCGTCGTCACCGACACGCTGTTCCGCGGCCATCCCGACCTGCCCGAGGGGCAGCTCGCCAAGCTGCGCGCCGCCGTCGTCAACATGCGGGCGCTCGCCGGGGTGGCGCGCGCCCTCGGCGTCGGCGCCCACATCCGGCTCGGCCGCGGCGAGGAGGGCACCGGCGGACGCGACAAGGCGTCGATCCTCGCCGACACGCTGGAGGCGCTGATCGGCGCCGTCTACGTGGACCGGGGCCTGGAGGAGGCCGCCGCGCTCGTCCACCGCCTGTTCGACGGCCTCATCGCCCGGTCGGCCGGGCTCGGCGCGGGCCTGGACTGGAAGACCTCGCTCCAGGAGTTGACGGCCGTGGAGGAACTGGGCGTGCCGGAGTACCACGTCACCGAGAGCGGCCCCGACCACCAGAAGACGTTCCGCGCGTCGGTGCGCGTCGGCGGCACCGCCTACGGGACGGGCGAGGGACGCAGCAAGAAGGAGGCCGAGCAGCACGCGGCCGAGGCGGCGTGGACGGCGATTCGCGCCGACACCGCCCGCCGTGCCGCCGGCGCGGACGCCGCCGCCGGCGATGCCTGAGCTGCCCGAGGTCGAGACCGTCCGGCGCGGCCTGGAACGCTGGGTCGCGCGCCGGACGGTCGCCGCCGCCGAGGTCCTGCACCCGCGCGCCGTGCGCCGCCACACCGCCGGCGCGGGCGACTTCGCCGGACGGCTCGCGGGTGCCGAGGTCGCGGACGTGCGGCGGCGCGGCAAGTACCTGTGGCTGCCGCTGTTCACCGGGGACGGCGCCGCGCCGTCGGAGGCCCTGCTCGCCCACCTCGGGATGAGCGGGCAGCTCCTGGTCGGCGAGCCGGACCGCGAGCGCGAGAAGCACCTGCGGGTCCGGCTGACGTTCGCCGACGGCGGCCTGGACCTGCGCTTCGTGGACCAGCGGACGTTCGGGCACGTCCTGGTCGCCGACCTGGTCCCGGGCGCGTCCGGCGAGACCGTTCCCGAACCGATCCGGCACATCGCGCCCGACCCGATCGAGGACGCGTTCGACGACGCCGGGTTCGTCCGCCGCCTGCGCCGCCGCCGCACCGGCCTCAAACGCGCCCTGCTGGACCAGTCGCTCATCAGCGGCGTCGGCAACATCTACGCCGACGAGGCGCTGTGGCGGGCGAAGCTGCACGGGGCGCGGCCGACCGAGACGCTGACGGTCGCCGAGTCCGAACGGGTGCTGGCGGGCGCGCGGGAGGTCATGGCGCTGGCGCTCGCGGCGGGCGGCACCTCGTTCGACCGGCTGTACGTCAACGTCAACGGCGAGAGCGGCTACTTCGACCGCTCGCTGGAGGCCTACGGGCGCGAGGGGGAGCCGTGCCGCCGGTGCGGCGCACCGATCCGCCGCGACGCGTTCATGAACCGTTCGTCCTTCACCTGCCCCGTCTGCCAGCCGCTCCCGCGCCGGGCGCGGTTCTGAAGGGACCGCCGATGACGACCGACGCGGCGCGGCTCACCGTCTGGGTGCGCGGGCACGTGCAGGGCGTGGGCTTCCGCTGGTGGGTGCGGTCGCGGGCGCTGGAGTTCGGCCTGGTCGGCAGCGCGTCCAACCTGCGGGACGGGCGCGTCGAGGTCATCGCCGAGGGCCCGCGCGCGGCGTGCGAGGCGCTGCTGGCGGTGCTCGCCGCGCCCGACGCGCCCGGGCGTCCTGGAACCGTCGAAGGAGCGGCATCCCGCTGGTCGGAGCCGCGCGGGGGCCTCTCCGGTTTCGTGGAGAGGTGATCGGGTAGGGAGACACGGTTTAAACCTGCTAAACTGGAGAAGACAGGTTGTTACCGGCCCGTGATGTCCATCTTGACCCGGACACGCGCTGGTGCGACTCTAGATGAAACGCGCACCGACAACTCTTCTGCGGGCGCGATTCCTGCTGGTTACTCAGCGTGGAGGACCCTTAGTCATGGCGAAGGCTCTACTCGGCCACGTCGGCGGTCCCGACCCCCGGATGGTCGCGGAGATGCGGCGTCTTCAGCAGCGCGTACGGGATCTGGAAGCCGAGCTTGTACGGCTTCAGGACGAGAACGACGCGCTTGCGACGGCGAACGGCGACGACGTTCTGTCGCTCACGGTGAAGGACCGTGAACCGGCGCTGACCTGATCAGCGTCCGAACCGAGAACAACGACAGGGACGCCGCTATGCGAGCGTCCCTTTTGTTTGCCCGTTGTATGCACGTGTTCGCCTGCCGTTCGCGCACCGGACGGCAGGCCGCCCGTTAGACGCCGCGGGCCAGCCGGCGACCGAGGAAGTCGAGGTGGCCGGGGGCGCGGCGCATCCAGTACGGCCCGTCGTGGCAGCCGCCGAACAGGCCGCCCGCGGGTTTCGGCCGCAGCCGGTCGCGCAGGCGGCCGGCGCGCGGGGCGAACGTGTCGCTGGTGCCGCAGTCGATCCATGCCGGAACCGGGCGCAGCGCGTCCAGTCCGGCGAAGACGTCGTTGCGCGCGAAGTCGTCCGCGTCGTCGAACGCGGTGCGGTTCGCGCCGCGCGCGGCCTCCAGCGAGGCGAACAGCGCGGGCGAGGACGCGGCGACGGCGGCGACACGCCCGGCGCCGAGGCGTTCGGCGGCCAGCAGCGCGCCGTAGCCGCCCATCGACCAGCCGAGCAGGCCGATCCGGTCGGTGCGCAGGCCGCGCCGGGCGAGCCGCGGCAGCACCTCGCCGGTGATCATCGCGAGCGGGTCGTCGCCGGTCGCGCGGCGGTGCCAGTACGTCGCGCCGCCGTCCACGCCGACAACGGCGAACGGGGGCGTGCCGTGCGCGACGGCGTGCGCGAGGTAGCGGTCCAGACACAGCACGAGGACGGCCCGGTGGTCGCCGCCCGCGCCGTGCAGCGCGACGACGACGGGCAGGCCGCGCGCCGGGACCCCGCGCGGCGTGACGACCGTCATCGCGACGTCGGTGCCGCGCGCGGCCGACCGCCAGCGTTCCTCGCGGACGTCCGCCTGCTCGGACGGGACGGGCGGCAACGACCCGCAGCGTCCGAGCGCCCGGTCGAGCCGGACCCTGCCCGGCAGGACGCGCGCCTCCACGAGCCCGACGCCGCCGAGGCCCGCCGCCGCGAGCCCGCCCGCGCCGCCGAGCCCGGCCAGCACCAGCCGTCTGCTGATCATCCACGTCCCCCGTTCCCGGCACGTCGCGTCGGCGAAGCCCGTGTCCGGGGCCCGTCGCCGGTATCGTTCGACGGGTTCCCGGGGAGGAGGTCGACGGCGCCGTGTACCTGAAGACTCTGACGCTGCGCGGATTCAAATCGTTCGCGTCCTCGACCACGCTGCGGTTCGAGCCGGGCATCACCGCCGTCGTCGGCCCCAACGGATCGGGCAAGTCCAACGTGGTGGACGCCCTCGCCTGGGTGATGGGGGAGCAGGGCGCAAAGTCGCTGCGCGGCGGCAAGATGGAGGACGTCATCTTCGCCGGCACCGCCAACCGCGCCCCGCTGGGCCGCGCGGAGGTCGTGCTGACGATCGACAACTCCGACGGCGCGCTGCCCATCGACTACTCCGAGGTCACGATCAGCCGGCTGATGTTCCGGTCGGGGCAGAGCGAGTACGCCATCAACGGCGACTCCTGCCGGCTGCTGGACATCCAGGAGCTGCTGTCGGACTCGGGCATCGGCCGCGAGATGCACGTCATCATCGGGCAGGGCCAGCTCGACCGGGTGCTGCACGCGGGGCCCGAGGGACGGCGCGCGGTGATCGAGGAGGCGGCGGGCGTCCTCAAGCACCGCAAGCGCAAGGAGAAGGCGCTCCGCAAGCTCGACGCGATGCAGGCCAACCTCAACCGCGTCACCGACCTCACCGGCGAGCTGCGCCGCCAGCTCAAGCCGCTCGGTCGGCAGGCGGAGATCGCGCGGCGCGCGGCCGTGATCCAGGCGGACCTGCGCGACGCCCGCGCGCGGCTGCTCGCCGACGACCTCGTCGCGCTGCGGACGAAGCTCGACCAGGAGGCCGCCGACGAGTCGCGGATCCGCGAGCGCCGCGTCGAGACCGAACGGGCGCTCGCCGAGACGCAGGAGCGCGAGGCCCTCCTCGAAGAGGAAGAGGCCGAGGCCGCGCCGCAGTACGCGCAGGTCCAGGACGTGTGGTTCCGGCTGTCGGCGCTGAAGGAGCGGCTGCGCGGCGTCGCCGACCTCGCCGCCGAGCGGCACCGCAACACCGCCGAGGACCGTGCCGAGGAACGCCGGGGCCGCGATCCCGAGGACATGGAACGCGAGGCCGCCGAGGTCCGCGAGCGCGAGGAGATGCTGCGCGCCGCGCTGGAGGAGGCGCAGGACGGGCTGGACGGCGCCGTCCGGGAACGGTCCGCCGCCGAGGACGCCCTGACGACCGAGGAGCGCCGCCTCCAGGCCGCCGCCCGCGCCGCCGCCGACCGGCGCGAGGGCCTGGCCCGGCTGCGCGGACGCGTCGAGGCGCTGCGCAGCAAGGCCCAGGCCGGGCAGGCCGAGATCGGACGGCTCACCGACGCCCGCGCCGAGGCCGAGCGCCGCGCCGAGATCGCGCAGGAGGAGTTCGCGGCGTTCGCGTCCGAGACCGCCGTCGATCCCGAGCTGGCCGCCGCGCACGAGACCGCGCAGGACGCCCTCGCCGCCGCCCGGGACGCCGCCGAGGCCGCCCGCGCCGCCGTCGAGGCGCCCCGGCGGGGCGTGCAGGACGCGCGGGCGGCCGTCACGGCGGCCCGCTCCGCCGACCAGGCCGCGCAGAAGCGCGTCGCCGCGCTCCAGGCCCGCGTCGAGGCGCTGAACCTGACGCTCGCGACGGCGGCGGACGGCGGTGAGGCGCTGCTCGCGGCGTCCGGCGACGGGTCGCTGCCCGGCGTGCTCGGGACGGTCGCGGCGCTGCTGACCGTCCGTCCCGGCTACGAGACGGCCGTCGCGGCGGCGCTCGGCGACGCGGCCGGGGCGGTCGCCGTCGGGTCGCTGGACACCGCCGAGGCCGCGCTGGCGCTGCTGCGCGACCGCGACGCGGGCCGCGCCGGGCTGCTCGTCGGCGGGGGAGCCGACGCCGCCGCCGACCGGATCGACGGCGTGGACTACGTGATCGACGCGGTGACCGTCCCCGATGCCGTCCGGCCCGCGCTGCGGCACCTGCTCGGCGACGTCGCGGTCGCCGACGACCTGGCCGCCGCGACGGCGCTGATCCGGCGCGCTCCCGCGCTGCGCGCCGTCACCCGCGACGGCGACCTCGTCGGCGCGCACTGGGCGCGCGGCGGCGCGGCGGGCGGCGCGCAGGGCCTGCTCCAGATGCGCGCCACCCTGGACGAGACCGCCGCCGACCTCACCGCCGCCGAGGCCGCCGCCGTCGAGACGGCCGCCGCGCTCGCCGCGTCCGCCGCCGCCGAGCAGGACGCGCAGGCCGCGCTGGACGCCGCGCAGGCCGCCGCCGCCGAGGCGCAGACCGGCGTCAACCACGCGCAGGCCGAACTGGACCGGGTGCGCGCCCGCGTCCGCGCGGCCGAGGCGGAGGTCGCGCAGGAGGCCCGCCGCGCCGCGCGGCTGGAGGCCGACGCGCGGGCCGCGCTCGGCGAGACCGAGCGGCTGTCGAAGTCGCTGGACGCCGCCACCGACGCGCTCGCCGCCGACACCGAGGCCGCCGAGGAACTGGCGCTGCGCCTGGCCGAGGCCGAGGAGGCCGCCGAGGTCGCCGACGAGGCGAACGACGACACCGCCGCGCGCGACGAGCTGAACGCCCGCTGCCAGGAGCTGCGGTCGGTGGAGATGGAGGCGCGGCTGACCGTCCGCACCGCCGAGGAACGCGTGCAGGCCATCGCAGGGCGCGCGGACGCGCTGGAGCACGGCGCCCGCCGCGAGCGCGAGGAACGGTCGCGCGCCGCCCGCCGCCGCGCCCGCCGGGAGGAGCAGGCGAAACTCGCCGCAGCCGTCCACCGGGGCGCGCTGACCGCGCTGGAGCACATCGAACGGTCGCTGGCCGACGCCGTCGCGCGGCGCGAGGACGCCGAGCGCGCCCGCGCCGCCCGCGACTCCGAGCTGCGCGTCGTGCGCGGCCAGGTGCGGGAGCTGTCGAGCACGCTGGAACGGCTCGTCAACGTCGTCCACGGCAGCGAGGTCGCGCGCGCCGAGCAGCGGCTGCGGCTGGAGCAGTACGAGCAGCGGGCGCTGGAGGAGTTCGGGCTGGAGGTGGAGGCGCTCGTCGCCGAGTACGGGCCGGACCAGGACGTCCCGCCCGGCCCCGAAGCGGCGGACGACGCCGTGCCGCAGCCCTACGACCGGGCCGTGCAGGAGAAGCGCGCCAAGACCGCCGAACGCCAGCTCACCCAGCTCGGCAAGGTCAACCCGCTCGCGCTGGAGGAGTTCGCCGCGCTGGAGGAACGGCACGCGTTCCTCACCACGCAGCTCGAAGACCTCAAGAAGACGCGGCG
This sequence comes from Actinomadura rubteroloni, assembly GCF_002911665.1. NCBI lineage: Bacteria > Bacillati > Actinomycetota > Actinomycetes > Streptosporangiales > Thermomonosporaceae > Actinomadura > Actinomadura rubteroloni. The sequence continues at coordinate 968,469 of NZ_MTBP01000002.1, read as the reverse complement.
GGAGCTGATGAACGTCGTCAAGGAGGTCGACGACCGCGTCCAGGAGGTGTTCGGCTCCGCCTACGCCGACACCGAGCGCGAGTTCGTCCGGATCTTCGCGCGGCTGTTCCCCGGCGGCGAGGGCAGCCTGTCGCTGACCGAGCCCGACGACATGCTCGCCACCGGCGTCGAGGTGTCGGCGCGCCCGCCGGGCAAGAAGGTGAAGCGGCTGTCGCTGCTGTCGGGCGGGGAGCGGTCGCTGGTGGCCATCGCGTTCCTCGTCGCGGTGTTCAAGGCCCGTCCGTCGCCGTTCTACGTGCTGGACGAGGTCGAGGCCGCGCTGGACGACACCAACACGCAGCGGCTCATCACGGTGTTCGAGGAACTGCGCGAGTCGTCCCAGCTCATCGTGATCACCCACCAGAAGCGCACGATGGAGGGCGCCGACGCGCTGTACGGCGTGTCGATGCGCGGCGACGGCGTCACCCAGGTGATCAGCCAGCGGCTGCGCGACCACGACGCCGTCTGACCGCGCCGCGACCGGCTCCTGTTCGGCCGAGCGCGGCCCGTCTGGAAAACTGGACGGGCTATGGAATACGTCATCCTCTTCGCCGTGCTCGCCGCCCTGATCGTGGTCGTCGGCGGCGTCATGTTCCTGCGTCCCGCGCGCCGCAGGCCGCGCCCACCCGTAGAACCGGAGGAACGGCCCCGCGCGGAGGCGGGGGAGGCCGCCACCGGGGACGGCCGCGCCGCCGCCCCGGTCATCGAGAAGCCGCCGCCGGTACCGCCGGCCCGGCCCGAACCGGAGATCGAGAAGCCGCCGCCCGGCGCGGGCCGGCTCGTCCGGCTGCGCGCCCGGCTCGCCCGCTCCCAGGGCACGTTCGGCAAGGCGCTGCTCGGCCTGCTGTCGCGCGACACCCTGGACGACGAGGCATGGGAGGAGATCGAGGACACGCTGATCGGCGCCGACATGGGCGTCGCGGTGTCCCGGCAGATCGCCGAGGACCTGCGCACCCGCGTCCAGGTGCTCGGCACCCGCACCCCCGAGGAGGTGCGCGGCATGCTCCGGGACGAGCTGGTCAAGCAGATCGGCCCGGACGTGGACCGCGCGGTGCGAACGGCGCCGCACGGCACCCGGCCCGCCGTCGTGCTCGTCGTCGGCGTCAACGGCACCGGCAAGACCACGACCTGCGGCAAGCTCGCGCGCGTCCTGGTCGGGGACGGGCGCTCGGTCGTCCTCGGCGCCGCCGACACCTTCCGCGCCGCAGCCGCCGACCAGCTCGAAACGTGGGGGTCGCGGGTCGGCGCCCCGGTCGTCCGGCGCGAGGAGGGCGCCGACCCGGCCAGCGTCGCCTTCGACGCGGTCAAGAGGGGCATCGACGACAAGACCGACACGGTCATCGTGGACACCGCGGGCCGTCTGCACACCAAGACCGGCCTGATGGACGAGCTGGGCAAGGTCAAGCGGGTCATCGAGAAGCAGAGCCCGATCGACGAGATCCTGCTCGTCCTGGACGCCACCACCGGCCAGAACGGGATGCAGCAGGCGCGGGTGTTCGCCGAAGTGGTGAACGTCACGGGCGTGGTGCTCACGAAGCTGGACGGCACCGCCAAGGGCGGCATCGTCGTCCAGGTGCAGCGGGAGCTGGGCGTCCCGGTGAAACTCGTCGGCCTCGGCGAAGGCGCGGACGACCTCGCGCCCTTCGAACCGGAAGCCTTCGTGGACGCGATCCTGGGCGACTGAGCGTCCGCACGGCCTGACACTCCGTCCGCGCGTTACCGCGCGGGCGGAGTGTTTTTGTCAGGAGCAGACGAGGAACCGGGCCCTGACACCGTCGCTCACTGGCAAAGTTCCCTAGCGTCAACTGGTTCGGTGATCCGTCCGAAACACGGTCGAAACACTCACTGGTGTGGTTTCACACCATCGAAACATTGCCGCCCCCCTGGCGAAACGGCTGGGCCGGAGTCTCTGAGCCAACAGAATCATGTGGCCGAGGAGGGACAGCCCCCGAGATGAAAATCGACAGCGGCAACACTGCCTGGATGTTGGCGAGCACAGCGCTCGTCCTGCTCATGACCCCGGGGCTCGCGTTCTTCTACGGGGGGATGAGCCGAGCCAAGAGCGTGCTCAACATGATGATGATGAGCTTCGTCAGCATCGCCGTCGTGGGCATGGCATGGGTGGTCTACGGCTACTCCATCGCCTTCTCCGACGGCGGCGGCGCCAACAAGTTCATCGGCGGCCTCGACGACTGGGGTCTCGTCGGCCTGGAGAAGACCGCCACCCTCGACGACGGCACCGGCATCCCGAGCCTCGTCTTCGTGGCGTTCCAGGCGACCTTCGCCATCATCACGGTCGCGCTGATCAGCGGCGCGCTCGCCGACCGCACCAAGTTCGGCGCGTGGGTGGTGTTCTCCCTCGTCTGGGTCACCCTCGTCTACGCGCCGATCGCCCACTGGGTCTGGGGCGGCGGCTGGATCATGGACAAGGTCAAGGCGCTCGACTTCGCGGGCGGCACGGTCGTCCACATCAACGCCGGCGTCGCGGCCCTCGCGGTCGTGCTCGTCCTCGGCAAGCGGCGCGGCTGGCCGAAGGACCCGATGCGCCCGCACAACCTGCCCTTCGTCCTCCTCGGCGCGGGTCTGCTGTTCTTCGGCTGGTTCGGGTTCAACGCCGGCTCCGCCCTCGCGGCCAACGACATCGCGGGCGTCGCGCTGATCAACACGATGGTCGCCACCTGCGCGGCGGGCTTCGGCTGGATCGTGGTGGAGAAGCTGCGCGACGGCGCGTCCACGACGCTCGGCATCGCGTCCGGCTTCGTCGCCGGGCTCGTCGCGATCACCCCGGCCTGCGCCTACGTCACCCCGGTCGGCGCGCTCGTCCTCGGCCTGATCGCGGGCGCGGTCTGCGCCTTCGCCGTCAGCCTGAAGTACAAGCTCGGCTACGACGACTCGCTCGACGTCGTCGGCGTCCACATGGTCGGCGGCATCATCGGCGCCCTGCTCATCGGCTTCCTCGGCAGCACCGCCGTCAACCCGGCGGGCGCCAAGGGCCTGTTCGCCGGCGGCGGGCTGGAACTGCTCGGCAAGCAGGCGATCGCGGTCGCCGTCACGATCGTCTACTCGTTCGTCGTCACGTTCATCATCGCCAAGGTCATCGACCTCACGATGGGCTTCCGGATCGACGCCGAGGACGAGATCTCCGGCATCGACAGCGCCGCCCACGCCGAGACGGCCTACGATTTCGGCAGCGTCCACGCCGGGTCGGCGATTTCCCACGGCACGCTCGCCGGCAGCGGCAGCGACCAGACGAAGGTGGAGGCGGAAGCGTGAAGCTGATCACGGCGGTCATCAAGCCGTTCAAGCTGGACGAGGTCAAGGCGGCCCTGGAGACGGCCGGGGTCAAGGGCCTCACCGTCAGCGAGGCCAGCGGCTTCGGCCGCCAGAAGGGCCACACCGAGGTCTACCGGGGCGCCGAGTACAAGGTCGACCTCGTGCCCAAGCTCCGCGTCGAGGTGCTGGTCGACGAGGCCGACGCCGACGAGATCATCGACGTGATCGTCAAGGCCGCCCGCACCGAGAAGATCGGCGACGGCAAGGTCTGGGCGGTCCCGGTGGACACGATCGTCCGCGTCCGCACCGGAGAGACCGGCCCGGAAGCCCTGTAGTGGAAGTGGCCCCCGACTCGGCCCGCGCAGCCCTCGCGGCGGCGCGGGCCGAGCGCTGCGCGGACCTGGACGACTGGCTCGCGGGCCTGCTGGCCGCCGGGGACGGCGTCCCCGAGGGCGTCGCGCTCGTCGCCGTCGGCAGCCTCGGCCGCCGCGAGCTGACCCCCGGCGGGGACCTGGACCTCGTGCTCGTCCACCGGGGACGGTCCGACGTCGCCGCCCTCGCCGACCGCCTCTGGTACCCGATCTGGGACGCCGGGCTCCGCCTCGACCACTCGGTGCGGACCGTCGCCGAGGCCCGCAAGGTCGCCCGCGCCGACATGAAGGCCGCGCTCGGGCTGCTGTCGGCCCGCCGCGTCGCGGGCGAGCACGCGCTGGCCGACGAACTGCGCGCCGCCGTCCTCGCCGACTGGCGCGCCGACGCCCGGTCCCGCCTGGCCGAACTGGGCGAGATGTGCCGGACGCGCTGGGAGTCGCAGGGCGAGCTGGCCTTCCTCCTCGAACCCGACCTGAAGGAGGCGCACGGCGGGCTGCGCGACGTCCACGTCATGCAGGCCGTCGGCGCGTCCTGGGTGGCGTCCGCGCCCGACGCGCGCGTCCGCGCCGCCCACGACCTGCTGCTGGACGTCCGGCACGCCCTGCACGACCAGACCGGGCGGTCCGCCGACCGGCTCGTCCTCCAGGAGCAGAACCCCGTCGCCGCCGCGCTCGGGCTCGGCGACGCCGACCGGCTGCTGCGCGCCACCGCCGAGGCCGCCCGGACGGTCGTCCACGCCTCCGACCACCTCTGGCACCACGTGGACCGGTTCCTCGCGCCGCGCCGCCGGGGCAAGGCCCCCGCCGAGCGCCGCCCGGTCGCCGACGGCGCCGTCGAGCAGGACGGCGCGGTCGTCCTCGCGCGCGGCGCCGACCTCGCCGACCCCGCGCTCGTCCTGCGCGTCGCCGCCGGCGCGGCCCACGCCGGGCTGCCGCTCGCGCCCGCCACCGTCGGCCGGCTCGCCGAGCACGCCGCCCTGCCCGCCGCGCCCTGGCCCGCCGCCGCCCGCGACGCCCTGGTCGCGCTGCTCGGCGCCGGGCCCGCCGCGATCCCGGTGTGGGAGGACCTCGACCAGGCCGGTCTCATCGTGCGGCTGCTGCCGGTATGGGAGCGCGTCCGCAACCGTCCGCAGCGCAACCCCTTCCACCGCTACACCGTGGACCGCCACCTGGTCGAGGCCGCCGCCGGGGCCGCCGCGCTGACCCGCGAGGTCGCCCGGCCCGACCTGCTGCTCGCCGGCGCGCTCCTGCACGACATCGGCAAGGGCTCGCCCGGCGACCACTCGGTGACGGGCGCGGCCCTGGCCCGCGACATCGCCGCCGACCTCGGCTTCGACGCCGGGGACGTGGCCGTGCTGGAGACCGCCGTCCGGTACCACCTGCTGCTGCCCGACACCGCCACGCGCCGCGACATCGACGATCCGGCGACGATCGAGACCGTGCTCGCCGCCGTCGCCACCGTCCCGGGGCGCGAGATCGAACTGCTGGACCTGCTCGCCGCGCTCGCCGTCGCCGACGCCAAGGCCACCGGGCCGACGGCCTGGAACGCGTGGAAGGCCGGGCAGATCGCCGAGCTGACCCGCCGCGTCCGCGCCGCCCTGTCCGGCGACGTCCTGCCGCCGCCGCCCGCCCCCCGGCCCGCGCTCGTCCGGCACGACGGGGCCGCCGTCCGCATCGCCGGGTCGGAGATCACGATCGCGGCGCCGGACCGTCCGGGGCTGCTGTGGCGCGTCGCGGGCGTGCTCGCGCTGCACCGGCTCGTCGTCCGCGGCGCCCGCATCACGTCCGTGCCCGACCACGGCACGGCCGTCCTGGAGTTCACCGCGCTGCCCGAGTTCGGGACGCCGCCCGAGCCCGCCGCGCTGGAGGCCGACCTGCGCCGCCTGCTCGCCGACCGGCTGGACGTCGCCGAACGGCTCGAACGCCGCGCCCGGTCCGTCCGGGTCCGTCCAGGCGTGCCCGTCGCGCCGCCCCGCGTGACGGTCGTGGAGGACGCCTCGGCCGTCGCCACCGTGATCGAGGTCCGCGCGCACGACCGTCCCGGCCTGCTGTGGCGGGTCGGCCAGGCCATCGGAGCGTGCGGCCTCCAGGTCCGCGCGGCGCGCGTCGACACGCTCGGCGCCGAGGCCGTGGACGTCTTCTACGTCGTGGACGGCGACGGCAAGCCCCCCGCCGACCCGGCCGTGCTCTCCGACGTCCGGCAACGCGTCCTCACGGCGCTGCGCTGACCCGGCGATCTTCGACCGGGCGACCGGCGCGCGCGACCCGATAGTCTGAAGGGCGATCCCAGAAGCTTTCCAAGGACGGGTCCAGACACGTGTTCGAGACGCTCTCCGACCGGTTGACGACGGTCTTCTCGTCGCTGCGCAGCAAGGGCCGGCTCTCCGAGGCCGACATCAACGCGACGGCCCGCGAGATCCGTGTCGCGCTGCTCGAAGCCGACGTGGCGCTGCCCGTCGTCAAGGACTTCATCGCCCGGATCAGGGAGCGGGCGGCCGGGGCCGAGGTCTCGCAGGCGCTCAACCCGGCGCAGCAGGTCGTCAAGATCGTCAACGAGGAACTGGTCACCATCCTCGGCGGCGAGACCCGCGAGATCCGCTACGCCAAGAACCCGCCGACCGTGATCATGCTCGCGGGCCTCCAGGGCGCGGGCAAGACGACCCTCGCCGGCAAGCTCGCCCGCTGGCTGAAGGCCGCCGACCACACGCCGCTGCTCGTCGCCGCCGACCTCCAGCGGCCCAACGCCGTCCAGCAACTCCAGGTCGTCGGCGAGCGCGCCGGGGTGCCGGTGTTCGCGCCCGAGCCCGGCAGCGGCGTCGGCGACCCGGTGGACGTGGCGCGCCGCTCCATCGAGCACGCCAACCGCGCCCTGCACGACGTCGTCGTCATCGACACCGCGGGCCGCCTCGGCATCGACGCCGAGATGATGCAGCAGGCCGTCGACATCCGCGACGCCGTCAGCCCCGACGAGGTGCTGTTCGTCGTCGACGCGATGGTCGGCCAGGACGCCGTGAACACCGCCCAGGCGTTCATGGACGGCGTCGGCTTCGACGGCGTCGTCCTCACCAAGCTCGACGGCGACGCGCGCGGCGGCGCGGCGCTGTCGGTACGGCACATCACCGGCCGGCCGATCATGTTCGCGTCCACCGGCGAGAAGCTGGAGGACTTCAGCGTCTTCCACCCCGACCGCATGGCCGGGCGCATCCTCGACATGGGCGACGTCCTCACCCTGATCGAGCAGGCCGAGCAGGCGTTCGACGCCGAGCAGGCGCAGCGGATGTCCACGAAGTTCGTCTCGGGTGAGGACTTCACCCTGGAGGACTTCCTCGAGCAGATGATGATGATCCGCAAGCTCGGGCCGATCGGGAACCTGCTCGGGATGATGCCCGGCATGGGCCAGGTCCGGGACCAGATCAGCCAGATCGACGACAAGGACCTCGACCGCGTCGCCGCGATCATCCGCTCGATGACGCCGGACGAGCGCAGCAACCCCAAGATCATCAACGGGTCGCGGCGGGCGCGCATCGCGCGCGGCTCGGGCGTCGGCGTCGGCGAGGTCAGCAGCCTGGTCACCCGGTTCTTCGACGCGCAGAAGATGGTCCGGCAGATGGCGGGCGGCATGGGCCTGCCCGGTACACCCGGCCGCCGCAAGGCCAAGCAGGCCGCCAAGGCGGCCAAGAAGAAGGGCAAGCAGCGCAGCGGCGACCCGCGCAAGCGCGCCGCCGGGCGCGCCGAGACGCCCGCCGGGGCGCCCGACGGCGCCCCCCAGGGCCTTCCGCCCGGCCTCGGCGGCGGGCAGCTTCCCCCCGGGCTCGGCGGCGGCCAGCTTCCGCCCGGCTTCACGATGCCCGACCTCGGCAAGCTGCAGGGCCGCAAGAAGAAGTGACGGCCGTGGCGTCCGCTTCCTCCGGAATTGCGAGGCGGACGCCACGCCCGGGCCGCCGCCGTGACCGCGCGATTGCGCCGCCGCTCGGATCGTCTGGCAGAATGTGACACTGGAAATCCCGGATCAGCGCGAGGCGCCCTCTCTCGTCCTGCGCAGCCGGAGTCCTCTGCCCGCATGGCGCCGGTGTTTCCCCACCTGGCCCGGATCGGGCACCTGTACCAAGTCTGGAGAACACCACACCCGTGGCAGTCAAGATCAAGCTCAAGCGTCTGGGGAAGATCCGGAACCCGCAGTACCGGATCGTCGTGGCCGACGCCCGCACCAAGCGGGACGGTCGCGCCATCGAGGAGATCGGGCTCTACCAGCCCAAGCAGGAGCCCTCGCTCATCCGGATCGACTCCGAGCGGGCGCAGTACTGGCTGGGCGTCGGCGCGCAGCCGACCGAGCCGGTGCTCAACCTGCTGAAGATCACCGGTGACTGGCAGAAGTTCAAGGGCGAGCCGGGTGCCGAGGGCACCCTCAAGGTCGCCGAGCCGGGCCAGGACAAGAAGGCCGTCTTCGAGGCGGCCGTCAAGGAGTCCATGGGCACCGACGCGGGCGAGGCCCCCGCGCCGCGCACCCGCAAGAAGTCCGAGCCGAAGAAGACCGAGCCGAAGCCGACCGAGGCGAAGCAGGCCGAGTCGGCCGAGCCGGCCGCGACCGCCGACGGCAGTAGCGAAGTCGAGGGCTGACGTGCTCGAAGAAGCGCTGGAGCACCTGGTGCGGGGGATCGTGGAGAGCCCGGACGACGTCCTGGTCCGCGCCCGCCGCATCAGGGGCGGCCGGGTCCTCGAGGTGCGCGTGCACCCCGATGACCTCGGCAAGGTCATCGGCCGCAGCGGACGCACCGCCAAGGCCCTGCGCACCGTGATCAGCGCCCTTTCCGGGGGCCGGTACGTGCGGGTGGACCTCCTCGACGTGAACGAGGTCCGCTGACCGTGGCGCCCCGCCGGGCCGCGCCCCGGCCGTCCGGCGAGCGGCTCGTCGTCGGCCGGGTCGGACGCGCGCACGGTGTGCGCGGCGAGGTCCAGATCGACGTGCGGACCGACGACCCGGATCTCCGGTTCGCCGTCGGCACCGTGATCGCGACCGATCCCGCCACCGCCGGGCCGCTCACCGTGGCCCAGGTGCGCCCGCATTCAGGGCGCCTGCTCCTGCGCTTCGCCGGGGTCGGCGACCGCACCGCCGCCGAGGAACTGCGCGGCGTGTGGCTGGTCGTCGACCCCGCCGACATCCCCGCCCCGTCCGACCCCGACGAGTTCCACGACCGTGATCTGGTCGGGCTCGCGGTCGTCACGGACGCGGGCGCGGATGTCGGCACCGTCACCGACGTCCTGCACCACGGGCAGGATCTGCTGGTCGTCCGGCGTCCCGGCGCCGACGACGCGCTGATCCCGTTCGTGTCCGCGCTCGTCCCCGAGGTCGACCTGACCGCGGGACGCGTCGTCGTGACCCCTCCGCCCGGCCTCCTGGACGACGGGGCGGTCTGAGCCGGCGCGCGAGGAAGGCCATGAAACTCGACATCGTCTCGATCTTCCCGGAGTACTTCGCGCCGCTGGAGATCTCCCTGCTCGGCAAGGCGCGCCGCGCCGGGCTGCTGGACGTCGCCGTCCACGACCTGCGGCAGTGGGCCCACGACCGGCACCGGACCGTGGACGACACGCCCTACGGCGGCGGTCCCGGCATGGTGATGAAGCCCGAACCGTGGGGTGCGGCGCTCGACGCCGTCGCGCCGGGTCCGGAGCTGCCCCGGCTCGTCGTCCCGACGCCCAGCGGACGCCCGTTCACCCAGGCCACCGCGGCCGAACTCGCCGGTGAGCCGTGGCTGCTGTTCGCCTGCGGGCGCTATGAGGGCATCGACTCGCGCGTCGTCGCCGACGCCGCCACCCGGATGCGGGTGGACGAGGTCAGCCTCGGCGACTTCGTCCTCGCGGGCGGGGAGGTGGCCGTGCTCGTCATGGTCGAGGCGATCGGACGGCTGCTGCCCGGCGTCCTCGGCAACGCCGAGTCCGTCGCCGACGACTCCTTCGCGCCGGGCTCGATGGAGTCGCTGCTCGAAGGGCCCGTCTACACCAAGCCGCCCGTCTGGCGGGACCGCGCCGTCCCGGACGTCCTGCTGTCGGGCCACCACGGCGCCATCGCGCGCTGGCGGCGGGACGAGGCGCTGCGCCGCACCGCCCGGCACCGCCCCGAACTGCTCGCCCGTCTCGACCGGGACGGGCTGGACGCCCGCGACCGGGCCGTCCTCGCCGACACCGGTTTTCCGGTGGACGACGAAGATATGGCACACTGAGATGTTCCGTGTGCCCTGCACACGGCACGATCTTGTTCCGCCTCTCGCGGCGCGACGCCCCACCTCAGCGCAGGCACCGGAGCCTCTCGACGTCCGCGTTCGACCCTTGAGGAAGTCATGCACACCCTGATCCAGGAGATCGAGAAGGCCGCGCTGCGTTCCGACCACCCGGCCTTCCGTCCCGGCGACACGGTGAAGGTGCACGCGCGCATCACCGAGGGCAAGGTCACCCGCGTCCAGGTCTTCGAGGGCGTGGTCATCCGCCGCCAGGGCGGCGGCGCCCGCGAGACGTTCACCGTCCGCAAGGTGAGCAAGGGCGGCTACGGCGTCGAGCGCACCTGGCCGCTGAACAGCCCGCACATCGAGAAGCTGGAAGTGGTCGTCCGCGGCGACGTCCGCCGCGCGAAGCTGTACTACCTCCGCAACCTGCGGGGCAAGGCCGCGCGCATCAAGGAGAAGCGGGACTTCTGACCGTTCGCCCGCGCCCCGGGAACGCAGGTGGTTCCCGGGGCGTTGGCGTTCTGGCGGCGACACGCGCGTGCGCGCGGTGCGGGGGCGTGCGCGCCGCTAGGCTTTCGCCCTGATGACAAGCGAGGACGATCGGAGAGACGTGCGATCCGAGGCCGAGGGCGCGGTGCCCGAAGATGAGGAGACCGTGACCCCTGGCGAGGACACCGCCGCCGAGGACGAGCCGAAGCGCAAGAAGCCGGGCTCGTTCTGGAAGGAGCTGCCGGTCCTGATCGTCGTCGCGATCGTGCTGGCGCTCGTGATCAAGGCGTTCGCCGTGCAGGCGTTCTACATCCCCTCGGGGTCGATGGAGAACACGCTGCAGGTCGGCGACCGGGTGCTCGTCAACAAGATCGTCTACCACACGCGGTCGATCGAGCCGGGCGACATCGTCGTCTTCAACGGGCTCGACTCCTGGGACCCGGAGACCACGGTGCCGAAGCCGTCGAACCCGGTCTCCAAGGTGCTGCACGCGATCGGGACCGCGTTCGGCGTAGCGCCGAACGAGAAGGACTACATCAAGCGCGTCATCGGCGTCGCGGGCGACCGGGTGAAGTGCTGCACCGCGGGCCGCGTGACGGTCAACGGCAAGCCGCTCACCGAGGAGTCCTACCTCTACACCGACCCGGTGACGCATGAGCAGAACCGGCCGTCGGAGACCGCGTTCGACGTGACGGTCCCCAAGGGCCACATCTGGGTCATGGGCGACCACCGGGACCTGTCCTGGGACTCGCGCAACCACCGGGGCGACCCGGGCGGCGGCGCGATCCCGGTCGACAAGGTGATCGGACGCGCGTTCGTGATCGTCTGGCCCGTGGGGCACATGGGCGGGCTCGGGATCCCGTCGACGTTCGAGCAGCCCGGCATCCGCGCGTCCGCGACCGTCCTGCCCGGAACGCCGCTCGCGGCGGGCTTCGTGGGCGCGGTCCCGGTGACGCTGCTGTGGCGCCGCCTGCGCGTCCGCCGCAACCAGCGCTCCTGAACCGTCGCGGCGTGATCTCGGTCACGCCGGGCGGCGGCGTCCCTGGTCGCCGGGATGCGGCCCGTCCGCGCTCGGACTCGGGTGTCGGCGGGGGGACGTACCCTGCGGTGCATGGACCGTCCCCTTCGCTTCACGCCGCGCCGTGACGCGGGTCTGTACGCGTACGAGCGGTCGCTGGCGCACGCCGGCTTCCACCGTGTCGCGGGTGTGGACGAGGCGGGCCGGGGCGCCTGCGCGGGGCCGCTCGTCGTCGGCGCGGTGGTCCTCCCGTCCGGCCGGCGGGGCGTCATCGAGGGCCTGACGGACTCCAAGCTGCTCACCCCGGCGCGGCGCGAGCAGATCTACGCCGAGGTCGTGGCGCGCGCGGAGGCGTGGAGCGCGGTCGTGATCCCGTGCCACGACATCGACCGCACCGGCGTCCACCGGTGCAACATCGCCGGGATGCGCCGGGCGCTGGCGGCGCTGCCGGTCCGTCCCGACTACGTGCTGAGCGACGGCTTCCGCGTCCCCGGCCTGGACGTCCCGGGCCTCCCGGTGATCAAGGGCGACCGGGTGGCGGCGTGCGTGGCGGCGGCGTCGGTGATCGCCAAGGTCACGCGCGACCGCCTCATGGTGGACCTCCACGACCGTTTCCCCGACTACGGCTTCGACGTCCATAAGGGTTACGTGACACCCGACCACTCGGCGGCCCTGCTGGAGCACGGGCCCTGCCCCGAGCACCGGTTCTCCTACGTCAACGTCGGACGGGCGCAGCGCGGGCACGGCGGGACGGTTCCGGCGGGAAACGGGTCGGGGTCCTTGGACCGAACCCCCTAAGGGGTAGGCGAAAACAGGGGTTGGCAGCGGTCGGACGGGGTCTGAGAATCCTCCCAGGGAGATCGAGCGGGCAGATCGACGGGGAGGGGGACGGATGACGGTGTGGCGGCCGCGGCTCCGGGTGCCGGCGGCGGAGACGGACCTGCGGCGCGTGTTCGGCGGCTTTCCGAGCGGTGTGGTCGCGGTCTGCGCGGTTGGACCCGACGGGGAGCCCGTCGGCATGGCCGTCAGTTCGTTCACCTCGGTGTCGCTGTCCCCGGCGATGGTGTCGGTGAGCGTGACGTCCGCGTCGCGGACGTGGCCGGGGCTGCGCGCCGCCGGGACGGTCGGGATCAGCGTCCTCGCCGAGGGCGCCGGGACGCTGTGCCGGGCGCTCGCGGGTCCGGCGATGGACCGATTCACGGGCGCGGACTGGGCGGCGGCCGAGAGCGGGGCGGTGTTCCTGCGGGGCGCGGTCGCCTGGCTGGAGTGCGCGGTGGCGGGCGAGGTGGCCGCGGGCGACCACGCGATCGTCCTGCTGGAGGTGCGCGCGGTCGGCGACCGTCCGGGAGAACGGCCGCTGGTGTTCCACGGCAGCCGGTTCTGGGCGCTGGCCGAGAGCGGCGGGCGGCTGGTCGACCGGGTCGACGGCGACCTGTTCGACGAGCTGGTCGGGCTCGCCCCGCACGCGGGCGTCGAGCGGGTGCTGACGCCCCCGGCCTGGCGTGTCCGGGAGGCCGATTGACGGGCGTCGACGGGGCGGTGCCGGGCACCGTCAGGCGTGACTGTTCAGGGCCTTGGCGAGAAGAGGACGGCGCGTGACCTTCAGCTTCCGGTAGACCCGGGTGAGATGCTGCTCGACCGTGCTGACGGTGATGAACAGCTCGCTGGCGATCTCGCGGTTGGAGAAGCCGGCCGCCGCCAGTGACGCGACGCGCTGCTCGGCGTCGCTCAGCTCGCGGGTGGACGGCGCGGGCTGCGGCGGCTTCGGTTTCCGCTCGGCGCGCGTCTTCTTCGCGGTGAGCACGTCGCGGGGGAGCTGCCGGGCCAGTGCCTCCAGACCGGACTGCTCGATCAGCAGTTGGGCCCGCAGGCCGGTGGTGCGGGCGGCGTCGGTGTCGCCCACGGTCCGCTGCGCGCGGCTGAGATCGACCAGGCCGGTCGCGAGCCCGACCAGATCGGCGGTCTGCTCGGCGGTGGTCGTGGCTTCGGTCAGGAGGGCGACCCGGTCCCGTCCCTCGGCCAGCAGCGCCCGCACCCGGAGCGTCGCGGCGCGGGTGCGCATGTCCCACGGCTGGGTCAGCTCGTCCTGCTCGGCCAGCAGGGAGCGCGCGTAGGCGGTGCGGCCGAGCCGCAGCCCGGCCAGGGCCGCGTCGCTGCGCCACGGGATCAGCGCGGGCTGGTCGATCTCCCATTCCCGCATGAGGTCGCCGCAGGAGTCGAAGTCGGCGAGGGCGGTCATGTGCCGGCCGATCGCGGCGTGGTGACACCCGCGGGCGTGCATGTAGTAGAGGCCGGAGAGGGTGTTGAAGATCCCGTCGGGCAGCGGGACGGTGAGGAGCGACGCGGCGATGTCGTGCCGGCCCCGGCCGGTGGCCGCGTCCAGCGCGCTGGACAGCGGCAGGCCGATGGCCATGCCCCAGCTCCGGTGGGAGATGAGGCTGAGGGCGCGGTTGGCGTGGGTGGTGGCCGAGCGCAGCACGCCTCGGCGGACGTCGATGAGGGAGTTGGCGGTGGACACCAGCGCCCGCCAGGTCACCGAACCGCGCCGGTCGGCCGCCTTCAGCAGCGTGTCGATCCAGACCCCGGCCCGGTCGAGGCGCTCGGTGTAGACGAGCACGGCGAGCGCCGTGAGGGCGGGCACCAGCGCAGAGTCGTCCAGCCGGGTGTTGAGCAGCGCCTGCTCGGCGGCGATCAGGATGTCGTCGTCGATCCGCGCGCCGCCGATCACGGCGACCTCGACGGACCGCTCGTCGGCGGGCGCGCCGCCCACGCCGGTCAACAGCGCCGGGTAGAGCCACGAACGGAACCTGGACGTCCAGCCGGTGGGCCGGACGTTGCCCTCCCGGTCGGTGAGGTGCGTGATCGCCTTCTCGCGCTGGCCGTGCCAGAGCAGGTAGGTGACGAGGTTCTCGGTCTGGTCGGACCGGAGGTGCCCGGCCCACGCGGCGGCCTCCAGGTCGGGGAGGAGCCGGACGACCGAGAGCGGGTCGAGCTGCCATTCCACGGCGGCGAGGTCGGAGGTGATCTGCGCTTCCTCCGCGCTGCCCCGCGCGACGGCCTGCCGGGCGAGCCGCAGGTACCGGACGGCGCAGGGGAAGTCCCCGTCGCGCTGCTCCTGGTCGGCGGCGTTGCGCAGGACGCCGACCATCCACGGTTCGCCGATGTCGTCGGCGGCGGCGAGCAGCCGGGCGACGCGGAGGGCGGGCGCCCCCTCCTGCTGGAGGACGGCGGCGGCCCGCAGGAGCATTTTGGTCCGTTCCCTGGCCGGGACTTTGGCGTAGAGCGCGTCGCGCGCCCTTTCGTCGCGAAAGCCCGCTGCGTCGACCAGCCCGCCGGCCTCCAGCGTGTTCAGGCCCTGCGCGGCGACCATCGGGTCGATGGCGAGGGTCTCGCCGAGCAGCGCGGGGGAGCCCGCCTCGCCCAGCACCGCGACGGCCTGCGCGAGCGCGACGAGCGCCGGGTGGCCGCGGTGCAGGAAGCGCCACACCGCCTTGACGTAGTGGTCCCCGGCGATCGAGCCGGGCCGGGCGGACGCGCCGCGGTCGCGCGCGTCCTCGATGAGCGCGCCGAGCAGCAGCGGGTTGCCGCCGCTGAGGCGGTCGAACTCCGCCGCCTCCGGGCCGTGGTCGTCGGCCACCATGTCGGCCACGTCCGCCGCCGACAGCGGCCCGAGCTGGACGTGGCGGCAGTGCGGCTGGCTGCTCATCTCGGCGGAGAACAGGGCGCGCTCGTCCAGCGGACACGACGACAGCGCCGCCACGACCACGATCGGCGCGGCTTCGAGCCTGCGGGAGAGGTACAGCAGGCCGCGCAGCGCGGTGTCGTCGGCGTGGTGGGCGTCGTCCACGGCGATCACGACGGGCGTGTCCCGGGCGAGTTCCTGGACGGGCTTCCAGATCTCGTGCAGTTGCGCGGCCGACAGCGTCCGGTCGCCGCCCTCGGCGAGGTCGTGCGACAGCGCGCCCGGCACCGTCGAGGGGATCGCCGGGTGACGGAGGATCTGGTCGAACAACTCCCAGGGGTCGTTGTCGGTGCGGGTGGCGGTCGCGCTGAGGAAGACGGCGCCGCGCGCGGCCGCCGCCCCGCCGAACGCCCGCAGCAGGGTGGTCTTGCCGTATCCGGCGGGACCGGTGACGAGTGCGGCGCCGCCCTTGCCGCGCAGGGCGTCGGACAGGAGAGATGACAGGACTCTGAACTCTGCTTCGCGTTCCATCGCTTGTTGTACCCCCGCAGGCGCCGGGCAGGTCGGAGTGGGCTGAGCGGTCACACGGGTCCCGGAGCCGACTCTCTCACCGCTCGGTTGAACGAGCAAGAAATCGGCGTCAACGGCACGGGGACAGGGTTGGCGGGGGTGGCGCCTGCCCCTTGCGAGCCGAGGCTCGGCTTGCGGCGCTCAGCCTTGCAGGCGGCGCACCTCGTCCAGCCGGGTGAGCCCCTCCAGCGCCAGGTCGGTGTCGACGCCGAAGTCGATGAGGCAGGCCAGGTCGTCCACGCCGAGGTCCTTGAGCGTCGTCACGGTCTTCAGCGCGTCCTGGACGGTGCCGAACAGGCCGCCCGTGTCGAAGTACCGGTCGAAGGAGCGGGCGACGAGGAAGTCCAGGTCGGCGGGGGTGAGGCGGTTCAGGTCGACGCCGGGCATGTCGGCGCTGATCGCCCGTGCGAAGAGGCCGATCGAGCTGCGCAGGTACGCGCTGAACGGTTCGCGGACCAGCTCCCGGACCTCGTCGCGGTCGGTGCCGATGTAGGTGTGCAGCATCAGCGCGACGTTGCCCTGGCCGCCGTCGGCCCCGTGGTGCTCGGTGTATTTCCGGCGATACGCGGCGATCTTGGCCGCGAGGCCGTCGAGGTCCTGGCCGAGCAGGTGGGTGAGGACTCCGACGCCCATCTCGCCCGCCTTCTCGAACGTCTCCAGCGACCCGGCGCTCGTCAGCCAGACCGGGAGTTCGGGCTGGACGGGCTGCGGGAAGATCTTCACCGCGGACGTGCCGCCGGTGCCGTCCACGAATTCCAGTTCCTCCTGCCGCCACAGGCGCCGGACGGTCTCCACCGTCTCGATGAGAATTCGCTTGCTGTCGGTGAAGTTCTCCGAACGCAGAGCGAAGTCCACGGCGTTCCAGCCGGACGCGAACGAGACCCCGACGCGGCCGCCGGAGAGGTTGTCCACGACGGACCACTCCTCGGCGATGCGCACGGGGTGGTGGAGGGGCGCGACCACGCTGCCCGCGCGGATGGAGACGCGCTCGGTGATGGCGGCGACCGCCGCGGACGTCACCGCCGGATTGGGGTAGAGGCCGCCGAAGGAGTGAAAATGACGTTCCGGTGTCCAGACGGCGGAGAAACCCCGACTATCGGCGAACTTCGCTCCTTCGAGCAGGAGCTGATATCTATTCTTCAGCGTCAGACCTGTGTCGGCGAAATAGAACAGGCTGAAATCCACAGCGATCTCCCTCGACGGGTTCCAGCATTCCTTGGCCCGGCGGTCACGAAACGCTCTTAACCGGCCAATCGGGATAATATCCCTCGCCTGGTGTCGTGTGTGCCCCTACCACCCCCTAATCCGGGCGCGACCCCCTACCGGTGATGCCGTGATCTGCCGGATATGACACCTGAAACACTTCGGCCGGACCGCTCTGCACGAGCGATCCGGCCGAGAGCGGGTTCGTCAGTCGCCGATTCCGCTTCCGAGCGGAGCGGCTCCTTCGGTGGCCGGTTCCGGCACGGCGTGCGCCTTGGCCGGGTTCTTCTCGCCGCGCGGCATCAGCACCGCGGTGAGCACCACGCCGACGAGCGCGACGCACGCGCTGGTGATGGCAGCCGCCGACATGCCCGAGCCGAAGGCGTCGGTGGCGTCGGCCGCCAGCCGGGCGCCGCCGTTCCCGAGCCGGGCGGTGACCGCGAGCGCGCTGCCGAGGGAGTCGCGGACGCCGGCCCGGTCGGCGGCCGACAGCGCGTCCAGGGACGGCAGCGCGTTCTGGTACGCCGAGGTCATCGCCGTGCCCAGCACCGCGACGCCGATGGCGCCGCCGACCTGGAGCGCGGTGTCGTTGACCGCGGAGGCGGTGCCCGCCTGGTCGCTCGGGGCGTTGGCGAGGATGCCGTCCACCGAGGGCGGGATGGACAGGCCGATCCCGAAGCCCATCACGCCGAGGCTGATGAGGACCGTGGTCTCGGCGCCGACGTCGGCGGTCGACAGCCAGATCGCGCCCACCGCGATGATCACGAGCCCGGTGATGATGGTGAGCTTGTCGCCGATCATCTTCACGACGTTCGGCGCCAGCGGCGAGGAGATGATCAGGGTGCAGATCGCCAGCATGCGCACGCCCGAGGCGAGGGGGTCGTGGTGGCGCGCGATCTGGAAGTACTGGGTGAGCACGAACAGGCTGCCGAACAGCGCGAACGCCTGGCACGTCAGGGCCGCGGCGGAGCCGCTGAAGCGGCGGTTGGCGAACAGCGACAGGGGGAGCATCGGGGTGCGCGAGCGCGCCTCCCAGGCGACGAAGGCGGCGAGCAGCACGGCCCCGCCGACCAGGGAGCCGAGCGTCACCGCGCTGCCCCAGCCGCGCTCGGGCGCCTCGATGAGCCCGTAGACGACGGTGACCAGGCCCGCGACCGACAGGAACGCGCCGACCAGGTCCAGCTTGATGGGACGCTCCGAGCGCCACGACGGGATCAGCAGGAACCCGCCGATCAGGGCGATGGCGACGACCGGGATGTTGATGAGGAAGATCGAGCCCCACCAGAAGTGGTCGAGCAGCAGCCCGCCGATCACCGGGCCGAGCGGG
The DNA here is from genome assembly GCF_002911665.1 of Actinomadura rubteroloni. Lineage (NCBI taxonomy): Bacteria > Bacillati > Actinomycetota > Actinomycetes > Streptosporangiales > Thermomonosporaceae > Actinomadura > Actinomadura rubteroloni. Next base: position 950,279 of record NZ_MTBP01000002.1, on the reverse strand, counting down.
ATGCCGATGCCCGCGGCGCCGGACCAGACGCCGATGGCCTTGGCCTGCTCCTCCACGGGGAAGACGTGCTTGATGATGGCGAGCGTCGCGGGCATGACCATCGCCGAGCCGAGCCCCATCCCGGCGCGGAAGACGATGAGCGTCTCGGGGCCGCCGGCGAACGCCGCCGCGACCGAGAACGCGAGGATCAGGACGAGACCGCCCAGCAGCATCAGCTTGTGACCGAAGCGGTCACCCAGGGTGCCGGCGAGCAGCAGCAGGCCGCCGAAGGTCAGGGTGTAGGCGTCGACCGACCACTGCATCTGCCCGACGGTGGCGCCCAGATCCTCCTGGATCTTGGGAACCGCCATGGCGATGACGAGCGCGTCGAGTCCGCTGATCACCAGGCAGAGGCTCAGCACGCTGAGCATCAGCCATCGGCGGCGGTACACGGTAGCGGCATCCATGTGCTTCGGGTCTCCTTGGGAGAGGTCGGTGCCGGGTTTCAGGGGGCCGCTGTCGCCATCGGTTCGAGGCCCAGCCCGAACACCGTCAGCTCCACCATCTGGTGGAGCCGCCGGTGGAGCACCTCGGGCGGGGCGTCGGCCTGGCTGATGCCGACGACGGTGTCGAGCAGCAGGCCGGCGCAGTCGTGCGCCGACATGACCTTGCGGAGATGGTTCAGCTCGCCGGGCGCTCCGGCGAGCAGATCCTCGATGAGAGTCGCGAAGCGATCCTTGAAGGAGACCAGCAGGTCGGCGGCGATCACCCCGGCCTCGTTGAGCAGTTCGGTCCGGTGCCCGGCGTCGACCGAGCCCACCACGACGGCGAGCTTGATCGACAGGACCGCGTAGAGCCGGTCGACCAGCGTGCCCGGCGCGTCCGCCGCCCCCCGCGCCGCGTCCAGCACCTCGTCGAGCATGCGGGCGCCCATCGCGCGGAAGACGTCCTCCTTGCCGCTGAAGTGCTGGTAGAGCGCGGGACGCGAGACACCGGCGGCCTGGGCGATCAGCTCCATGGAGGTGCGCCGGTACCCGTAGTGGCCGAACGCCTTCATGGCCGCGGTGAGGATCTCGTCGCGCCGATCCTCTGGCGCCTTCCTCGATGACATTCTGACATCCTGACGTCTGAGTGTCACAGTGTCAAGCAAGCTCCGCTAGGGGCGGGACGGCACCCGGAGCCCGCGCAGCCCGCCGTCGATGACGTGCACGGTCCCGGTGGTGGCCGCCGACAGCGGACCGGCCAGGTGGCAGATGCTCTCGGCGACCTCCTCGGCGGTGATCAGCCGGCCGTTGGGCTGCCGGGCGTGCACCGCCGCCAGCGCCGCCTCCGGATCGGGGGCGGCGGCGAGTTCCCGCCGGACCCACGGGGTGTCGACCGGGCCGGGCGCCACGCAGTTCACGCGGATGCCCTCGGCCAGCAGGTCGGCGGCCATGGACAGCGTCAGCGAGTACACCGCGCCCTTGGACGCGCCGTAGACCGCGCCGCCCGGCATCCCGACGAGCGCGGTGACCGAGCAGGTGTTGACGATCGCGGGATCCCGCCCCTTCTTGGCGGACTCGCGCAGCCACGGCATCGCCGCCCGGCTGACCCGGACCAGCCCGAGGACGTTCACCTCGAACACGCGCCGCCACTCGTCGAGGTCGTTGGCCTCGAACGATCCGCGCGCCAGCCGTCCGGCGTGGTTGACGAGGACGTCGATGGCGCCGAGCCGCTCGGCCGCCGCGGCGACGGCCGCGCCGACGCCGTCGTCGGCGATGTCCCCGCGCACGGCGACGAGCGGCTCGGCGACGGCGGACGGATCGACGTCCACGCAGGCCACCGCGGCCCCGCGCTCGGCCAGCATCCGCGCGGTCGCCAGCCCGATCCCGGAGCCGCCGCCCGTCACGACGGCGGCGGCGCCCGCGAACGGCCGGGCGGGATCAGTCCGCCTCGGGGGTGCGGTCATCGGTCAGTTCCGCCGGCCGACGACCGGGAAGCTGCCGAAGATCCCGGCCTTGGACTTGCCGGTCATCTCGTCGCCGGAGACCTCGACGGTGAACGTCAGCGTGATCCGCATCGGCTTGCGGACCTTGAGTTTCCACGTCGCGGTGTCGCCGTCCAGCGCGCCGCCGATGATCTCCGGAACGACCTCCCGTCCTTCCGCCGTTCCCGTACCGGTCAGTGTCGTTCCCTCGGCGTTCAATTCGAAGTCGAATTCCTGCTTCCCCATCGCGCTGTCGAGGGTGAGATGCCAGCTGCCGTCCACGCCCACGTCTACTCCCAGTGAAAAGTGAGGCTCGTTCCGGATTTCGGGAATGGTGTTCCGGTCGGGATCGTAGGCGCGCCGGACCGTGCCGCAGAAGCCCCTATCGCCCCCTAGTGGCAGGTCGTGAAGCGGCGCGGGGCGGTCGGATTAGGGGTACCGGCCGTCCTGCCTCGGATGCGACGCTTGTCCGGGTTTAAGACCTGGCACCGATTCAGATCACGAGGCGTTATGGAACAGCCAGCGGCGTACAACGTGCTTCGCAGTTCCGCATCCGCGGACCTGATTCTCGCTTCCGACTTCTCCGCGACGACGGGACGGACGGTCGGCTCGTTCAGCGATCTGATCCCGAAGGTCTCGACCTCCTGCGCCGTCTGGGAGACCCGGCCTCCCGCCCCCGGCGACCGGACCGCCGAGGACCACCTCGACCGGTGGGCCGCCGACGTCCGGGCGTCCGGGCTGACCGTGCGCCGCGTCCTCGGCTACTGCGTCGGCAGCGTGTTCGCCGCGGGCCTGGCCGAGCGCGTCGCGGCGTGGCAGGAGGCCCCCGGACTGATCGTGTTCGACCCGGAGGTGCCGCACCCGGCGCTCCTGCACCGCCACTTCCAGGACGCCGTCGGCGCGCTCGCGGGCTTCATGACCGCCGCGCAGGTGGAGACCGCGCGCCGGGAGGGCGACGCGGCGCTGCGCGACATCGACGGGATGCCGGAACTGGCCGCGACGCTGTCCGGGCTCGTCGTGGCCCACGGCGAGCCAGCGCTCGCCGCGATCGGGCTCGCGCCCGACCGCGCCGCCGAACTGCTCGGCGGTTTCGGAGCGTTCCTGTCCTACCTCGTGTCGGCGGCCGAACTCGACCCCGCGCGGGGCTGGGCGACCGCGACCGCGATCACCTCCGCCACCGAGCACAACGGGCTCAACACCCTCCCGGACGCCGTGCGGGCGGGGACCGTCGCCCGCGAGGTCCGCTTCGACCTGCCGCACGCCGAACTGCTGCGCGACGCGGGCGTCGTCGCGGCGATCAACGACCTGCTGGACGAGGAGGAGCGATGACGTCCCCGGCCTCGGTGAAAGAAGAGGCGCTCTGGCTGCTGGACCGGATGGTCCCCGACGGAGTGCCCAACAATCTCGCCTTCGCGTTCCGCACGGACGGACGGCTCTCGCTGCGGGCCGTCCGGGGGGCGCTGACCGCCCTGGTCCGGCGGCACGAGTCGCTGCGCACCGTCTTCCGGGCGGAGGGTGCCGCCCTCACCCGGACGGTCCTGCCCGCCGCGTCGGTCGACCTCGGCGTGACGCGGGTGCCGTCCACCGGGGAGGCGCCCGAGGACGAGCTGGCCCCGTTCGTCGCGGAACCGTTCGCCTTCACCGGCGAACCCCTGATCCGCGTCGCCGTGCTGGACGGTGAGCCGGGCGACACTCTGTGCTTCGTCGTCCACCACCTGGTCTTCGACGCCACCTCCATCCCGGTGTTCGTGGAGGAGTTCGCGAGCGCCTACGGCGGGCTCGTCGCGGAGGGCCTGGTGCCGGCCGACCTCACGGCCGTCGTGCCCGCGCTGACGGACCCGCCCGCCCGTCCCGAGAGCGAGGCGTACTGGCGCGAACTGCTGGACGGCCACGTCGCCCGGCCCGCGGAACTGGCGTGCGGACGCCCCGACGGCCCCGCGCCGAACCTGGCCGGGGACCACCTGCTGCGCAACCTCCCCGAGTCCGCGGTCGCGGCCGTGCGGCGGGTGCAGCGCACGGTCCGCGCGCCCGAGACCGTCGTCCTGCTCGCCGCCTACCTGCTGCTCCTCGACGCGCACGGCGCCGGCCCCGAGCTGGTCGTGGGCGTCCCGGCCGGGACCCGGCCGCGCACCGACCCGCGGGCGATCGGCTACCACGTCAACGTGCTCCCGCTGCGGACGACGATCGACCCGGCCGAGTCCGTGCGGGACTTCGTGCGCCGCACCCGCGACGCCTACTTCGACGCGCTCACCCACGCCGACGTCCCGGTGGACGGGCTCACGCGCACCGTCCGCCGCTCCGGGGACTCCTGGCGCAACATGCTGTTCCAGCACGCGTTCAACTACGTCGAGGGCCCGGCGATCCCGCCGTTCGTGCTCGGCGGCGTCAAGGCCGAGCCGCTGCACCTGGAGAACGGCTCCGCCAAGTTCGACCTGGAGCTGTTCGTGATGTCGGCGGCCGACGGCGTCCGGATCCGCGCGGTCTACCGGACCGAGTTGTTCGACCCCGACGACGTCGCGCTGATGATCGAGCGCTACGAGCGGCTGCTGCACACCCTGGACGCCGACCCCGACGCGCCCGTCGGGTCGCTGCGGGTGTGGAGCGAGCGGGACGAGGCCGTCATCGGGGCCGCCAACGCGACCTCCGCCGACGCCGCGCCCGGGGTGCTCCGCGAGATCCACGCGCGGGCGGTCGCGGACCCGGACGCTCCGGCCGTCCTGGACGGCGACCGCGCGGTGACCCGGGCCGGGCTGTGGGCGGGGGCGCTGGCCGTCCGCGACGCCCTGCCCGGCGTCGGCCCGGGGGACATCGTCGCCGTCGCCGCCCCCCGCGGCCCCGAACTGGCCGCCGCGGTCCTCGGCGTGTGGCTGACGGGCGCGGCGTACCTGCCGGTCGACCCCGATCATCCCGCGCCGCGCGTCGCCTACCAGCTCGAAGACTCCGGGGCCGGAACGCTGCTGTGGTCGGGCCGCCTGCCTTCCGCGGCGGCGCCCGTCGTGGTGGAGATCCCCGCCGTCCCGGCGACGGCCGCCGCCCCGGACGCCGCCGTCCCCGACGACGATCAGGGCGCGCTGGCCTACCTCATGTACACCTCCGGGTCGACGGGCAGGCCGAAGGGCACGCTGGTCGGGCGGGGCGCGCTGGCGAACCTCGTCGCGCACTTCGCCGCCGAGCTGGGCGCGGGCGACGACCACGCCACGGTCTGGCTGACGACGTTCGCGTTCGACATCTCCGGCCTGGAGCTGTTCGTGCCGCTCGCGTCGGGCGGCCGGGTCGTGGTCGCGCCCGACGAGGCCCGGGTGAACGGACGTCTGCTCGCCGAGGTGATCGAACGGCACGGCGCCGACGCCGTCCAGGCGACGCCGACGACGTGGCGGGCCGTCCTGGCGGAGGCGGGGCCCGCGCTCGGCGGCCGTCAGGTGCTCAGCGGCGGCGAGCCGCTCCCGCCCGAGTCGGCCCGCGCGCTGCTGGCCACCGGTTGCGAGCTGCACCACGTCTACGGGCCGACGGAGACGACGATCTGGTCGACGTCCGCGGTCGTCCCCGGCCCGGTCGAAGGCCGGCTGGACGTGGGCCGTCCCATCCGCGACACGCGCGTCCACATCCTGGACGCGGACGGACGGGAACTCCCGATCGGGGTGCGCGGCGAGCTGTGCATCGCCGGCGGCGGGCTCGCCCGGGGCTACCACGGCCGTCCCGAGCTGACCGCCGAGCGGTTCCCGGACGCGCCGGGCATCGGCCGCCACTACCGGACGGGCGACACCGCGTACTGGCGGGCCGACGGCACGCTCGTCCTGCTCGGCCGCAGCGACCGGCAGATCAAGCTGCGCGGCAACCGGATCGAGCTCGGCGAGATCGAGGCGGCGCTGGCCGGGCACCCGGACCTGCGTTCGGCGGCCGTCGTCCTCGACGGCGACCCGAGCGGCGACGGACGGCTCGTCGCGTTCGTCACCGCCGCCGCGACGGCCCCGTCGCCCGAGGAACTGTGGGGATGGGCGGGCGACCGCCTGCCCCGCGCCATGGTCCCCGCCGAGTTCGCCGTGCTCGACGCGCTCCCGACGACCGCCAACGACAAGGTCGACTACCCGGCGCTGACGCGGCTGGCCGCGCGGCGGACCGCCGCCGCCCCCTCCGGCGGCGCGGAGACCACCGACGACGAACTCGTCGGCGCCCTGCTCGGCTTCTGGCGTGACCTGCTCGAACTTCCCGACCCCGACCCGCACACCAACTTCTTCCTCAGCGGCGGCAACTCGCTGCAGGGCGCGCTGCTCGGGCAGCGGGTCGAGGAACTCACCGGGGTGGTGGTGCCGCTGGCGGAGGTCTTCGAGCATCCGACTCCGCTCGCGCTGGCCGCACGGATACGTGGAGGAAGCAACGCATGAAATATCAGGCCCTCGGGCCGATCAGGCTGATCGACGGCGACACCGTGCACGTCATCCGGGCACAGAAGATGGAGATCGCCCTCGCGGTGCTGCTCGTCCGCGCGAACCAGATCGTCTCGACGAAGGAGCTGATCGGGGAGATCTGGGACGAGTCGCCGCCGCTGCGCGCGGTGCCCGCCCTGCACGTCTACATCTCGCAACTGCGCAAGCTGCTGCTGCGGCCCGGCGTGCGGGAGAACCCGATCGTCACGCAGGCGCCGGGCTACCTCCTGCGCGTGGACCCCGAGGACGTCGACTACCTGGTGTTCCAGGACCTCGTCCGGTCGGGCCGCACGCTGCTGATGCGGGACCGCTGCGAGGAGGCGCTCGCACGGTTCGAGCGGGCCCTCGGCCTGTGGTGCGGGCCGATGCTCGGCGGCCTGACGCTCGGCCCGATCGGCCGCAGCCTCCTCACCCGTGTCGAGGAGATCCGGGTGGAGTGCCTGGAGATGCAGGTGGAGGCCAAGCTGATGCTCGGCCGGCACCGCGAGCTGGTCAGCGTCCTGTACGGGCTCATCAACGACCATCCGTTCAACGAGGTCTTCTACGAGCAGCTCATGCGCGCCCTGCACAGCTCGGGCCGCCGCGCCGACGCGCTGCGCGTCTACCGGATGGCGTGGGAGACCCTGGACCGGGAACTCGGCCTGGAGCCCGGTTTCAAGCTGCGCGAGGCGCAGCGGACGATCCTCGCCCGCGACACCGGGCGGGTCCGCGTCCGCGCCGACGTCCGCTGACGGCCGTCGCGTCCTTCTGATCGGACCGTTCACCGCAAGGCCCGGGTCCCGGGGGTTCGCCCCCGGGACCCGGGCCTTTCTCAGCGGGCGTCCCCGTCGAGGAAGGCGAACAGCGCGTCGTCGTCGGCGTCGGTGAACGGTTCGCCGTCGTCCTTGCCGTGGGCGGTGATCCGGTCCAGCAGGTCCCGCAGGCGGCGGGCGGCGGCGGTGCACAGCTCGTCGTCGGGGAGCGTCGCGAACGCCGACTCCAGGTCGGTGAGCGCGGCCAGGTGGTCGGCCGCGCCGTCGGACGTCCCCGTGGTGAGGCGTTCGCGCAGGAAGTCGCCGAGTTCGCGGAGCGTCGGGTAGTCGAACACCAGCGTGGACGGGAGCCGGAGCCCCGTCGCCCGGGACAGGCGGTTCTGGAGGTCTAGCGCTGTCAGGGAATCCAGGCCCATGTCGAACAGGCCCCGGTCGGGCGCGATGGCGGCGGCCGTGTCGTGCGCGAGCACCTCCGCGACCTGGCCGCCGATGAGGCTGACGAGCAGGCCGGCCTGCTCCTCGGGCGTCCGGCCGGAGAGACGGCCGGGCCAGGTCGCGGCGGGTGCCGCGCCCCGCCGCGCGGACCGAGCCGGGAACAGGTCCCGGAGGACGGCGGGAACCGTCCCCTCGACGGCCGCGGCGCGCAGGGCGGGGGCGTTCAGGGCGATCGGGACGGGGGCGGGGTGGTCGGTGGCGAGAGCCGCGTCGAAGAGTTCCAGGCCCTGCGCGTCGGTGAGGGGGGCGATGCCGGAGCGGCGGAGCCGGTTGAGGTCCGCCGCCGTGAGGCCGGCGGTCATGCCGCTGGCGTGTTCCCAGAGTCCCCAGGCGATGGACGTCGCGGGGAGGTTCTGGGAGTGGCGGAGGTGGGCGAGGGCGTCGAGGTAGGTGTTGGCGGCGGCGTAGTTGGCCTGTCCTGGGGTGCCGAGGGTTCCGGCTGCCGAGGAGAAGAGGATGAACGCGTCCAGATCGTGGGTCTGCTGGTGCAGGTTCCAGGCCGCGTCGACCTTGGGACGGAACACCGTCGCGAGGTGGTCGGGTGTCTGGCTGATCAGCGGTGCGTCCTTGAGGGCGCCCGCTGCGTGGATCACGGTCTTCAGCGGGTGTTCCTCGGGGATGGCGGCGAGAAGGTCGGCGAGGGCGTCGGGGTCGGCGGTGTCGCAGGCGGCGATCGTGACCTGTGCGCCTAGGGCTTCCAGCCGGGTCTTCAGGTCGGTCGCGCCGGGGGCGTCGGGGCCGCGTCGGCTGACCAGGAGCAGGTGCCGGGCCTCATGCCGGGTGGCGAGGTGCTCGGCGACCAGTGCGCCGAGCGCACCCGTGCCGCCCGTGATCAGCGTCGTGCCCGTCCGGGCCGGGGCGTCCGCCGCGGCGGGAAGCGCGGCGAGCAGCGGCACCAGCGCGCGGCCCTCGCGCAGCGCGAGCTGCGGATGCCCGCTCGCGACGGCCGTCGCGAGCGCCGCCGCCGAGGCCGGGCTCCCGTCGGTGTCGACCAGCGTGATCCGGCCGGCGTGCTCGGACTGCGCGGTGCGGACCAGGCCCCACAGCGCCGCGTGCGCCAGGTTCGGCGCCTCGCCGGGTCCGGTCGCGACGGCCCGGGTCGTGACGACCGCGAGCGGGGCGTCGTCGGCGGCCAGCCGTTCGTTCAGCTCCGCCAGCATCCGCTCGGCGGTCGGCCGGACGGCGTCCACGGTGTCGGGGAGGTCCTCGGCGGTGAGCACGACGGGGTCGGCCGCGAGCGGTTCGGCGTCCGGCGGCGCGGCGGACCAGGTCAGCGCGTACAGCGGATCCCGCCGCCGCCGGGCGAGCGCGTCGGCGGGCAGCGCCCGGACGGTCAGGGAACCCACGGTGAGGACCGGCGTGCCGTCCGGGGCGGACGCCGTGAGCGTGAAGGCGTCGTCGCCCGCCGGTTCGATCGCGACGCGGAGGTCGGTGGCGTCCGAGGCGTGCAGGCGGACGTCCGACCACGCGTACGGCAGGACGAGCCGTCCTTCGCCCGCGGCGTCGCCCAGCGCCAGGGGGTGCAGCGCGGCGTCCAGCAGCGCCGGGTGGACGCCGTAGCCCGCCGGGTCGGCGTCCTCGCCGAGGCTGACGCGGGCGTGAAGCGCGGCGCCGGCCGTGCGCAGCTCGTCCAGGTTCTGGAAGGCCGGACCGTAGTCGTAGCCGCGTTCCGCGAGCGTCGGGTAGGCGTCGGTGACGTCCACGGTCTCGGCGTCGGCCGGGACCGGCGGGACGGCCACCGGGCCGGGGTCGCCGGCGCCGAGCGCGCCGGTCGCGTGCAGGGTCCACTCGCCGTCGGGGCCGTGCGGACGGGACCGGACGGTCACGGGCCTGGCCCCGCCCTCGTCGGGCGCGCCGACGACGAGCTGGAGGTCGCGGGGATCGTCCGGCGCGAGGATCAGGGCCGCGTGCAGCGTGAGGTCGTCCAGCGCGGGACTCCCGACGAGCCGGCCCGCGTGCAGGGCCAGGTCGAGCAGCGCGGCGGCGGGCAGCAGCGGCGTCCCGTGGACGGCGTGGTCGAGCAGCCACGGGTGCGCCCCCGGCGCGAGCCGCGCGGTGAACGCGACGGCGTCGTCCGGGAGTTCGACGGCCGCGCCGAGCAGGGGGTGGTCGGAGCCGTCCAGGCCCAGGCCGGCCGCGGTCTCCGGGGAGGACTCCCCGGCGAGCCAGTAGCGGCGGTGCTGGAACGCGTAGGTGGGCGGCGGGTCGATGCGCCGGGCGGGCGCGGCCGGCGCGGCGGCGGTGTGCGCGAGCGCGGTCAGGAAGACGACGTCCTCGGGGCCGCGCGGGTCGAGGGTGGGCTGGACGACGGCGTCGCCGAGGGAGCGGGCGAGCGCGGTGAGCGTGGGGCGCGGGCCGAGTTCGAGGTAGAGGGCGGGGTGGTGGGCGGTGTGGAGGTGGGTGAGGCCGTCGTGGAAGCGGACCGCGCTCCTGATCTGGTCCGTCCAGTACGCGGCGTCGCCGAGCTGCTCGGCGGTGGCTGTCTCCCCGGTGACGTTGGAGACGATCGGGACGGTGGTCGGGTGGTAGGTGAGGCTTTCGGCGACCTTCCGGAACTCGGCGAGCATGGGCTCCATGAGCGGCGAGTGGAAGGCGTGGCTGACGGTGAGCCGGCGGTGCTTGACGGCCCGCTCGTCCAGGGACGCGGTGAAGCGGTCGAGGGCGTCGACAGGGCCGGACAGCACGGTGGAGCGGGGTCCGTTGACGGCGGCGATCGCGAGGTCGTCGGGCAGCGGCGGCAGGTCGGCCTCGGATGCGTGGACGGTGAGCATTCCGCCGCCGGGCGGGAGCGCGCTCATGAGGCGGGCACGCGCCGCGACCAGGGCCGTGGCGTCGGTGAGGCTCCACAGCCCGGCGAGGTGAGCGGCGGTGAGTTCGCCGAGGGAGTGTCCGAGCAGGTGATCGGGGGTGACGCCGTGGTGGCGGAGGAGGTGGTGGAGAGCGACTTGCAGCGTGAACAACGCGGGTTGGGCGTAGGCGGTGTCGTTGATGAGGTCGCTGTCGCTGAAGATGACGTCTTTCAGCGGTTGGTCCAGGTGCGGGTCGAAGGCTGCGCACACCGTGTCGAAGGCTTCGGCGAAGACGGGCGAGGTGTCGTAGAGGCCGCGTCCCATGCCGGGCGTCTGGCTGCCCTGCCCGCTGAGAAGGTAGACCAGCCCGCCGTCCCGCTCCGGAAGGCCCGTGACCAGGGCGGGGTGCGGCTCGTCCGCCGCGAGCGCGGCCAGCGCCCCGGTGAGGACGTCCCGGTCGTCGCATCCCACGATCACCGCGGCGCGGTGCGCGAGCCGGGACCGGGCGGACAGGCTCCCCGCCAGGTCGCCGGGGGTGAGGTCGGGGTGCTCGGCGACGTGCGCGCCGAGCCGCGCCGCCGCGTCGCGCAGCGCGGCCGGTTCCTTGGCCGACAGCGGGACGATCACCGTCTCCGGCGTGTCCGGAGCGGCCGGTTCGAGGTCCGGGGCCTGCTCCAGGATGACGTGGGCGTTGGTGCCGCTGATGCCGAAGGACGAGACGGCGGCGCGGCGCGGACGTCCGGTCTCGGGCCACGGCGCGGCTTCGGCCAGGAGGGACAGGTGGCCGGTGGTCCAGTCGACGTGGGGCGAGGGTTCGTCCAGGTGCAGGGTCTTGGGCAGCGTGCCGTGGCGCATGGCCTGAACCATCTTGATGACGCCCGCGACGCCCGCGGCGGCCTGGGTGTGCCCGATGTTGGACTTGACGGCTCCCAGATGGACGGGGAGTTCCGCGGTGTGGTGGCGGCCGTAGGTGTTGAGAAGCGCCTGTGCCTCGATGGGGTCGCCCAGGGTGGTTCCGGTGCCGTGCGCTTCGACGGCGTCGATCTCGTCGGGGGTCAGGCGTGCGTTGGCGAGGGCCTGGTGGATGACGCGTTCCTGGGACGGCCCGTTGGGCGCGGAGAGCCCGTTGCTCGCCCCGTCCTGGTTCACCGCCGAACCGCGCAGGACCGCCAGAACCGGGTGGCCGTGGCGTTCGGCGTCGCTGAGCCGCTCCAGCAGCAGCACGCCCACGCCCTCGCCCCAGCCGGTGCCGTCGGCGGACGCGGCGAACGGCTTGCAGCGGCCGTCGGGGGCCAGGCCGCGCTGACGGCTGAACTCCAGGAACACCGACGGCGTCGCCATGACGGTGACGCCCCCGGCGAGCGCCATCTCGCACTCGCCCGAGCGCAGGGCCTGCGCCGCCAGATGCGCCGCGACGAGCGACGACGAGCAGGCCGTGTCGATGGTGACGGCCGGACCCTCGAACCCGAACGTGTACGCCACCCGTCCGGACGCGATGCTGCCCGCGCTCCCGCTGACCAGGTAGCCCTCCAGCGAACCGGACGACCGCGCGACCCGCGAGCCGTAGTCGTCGTACATGACGCCCGTGAACACGCCGACCGGACGGCCGCGCAGCCCGGCCGGGTCGAGGCCCGCGTTCTCCATCGCCTCCCACGACGTCTCCAGCAGCAGCCGGTGCTGCGGGTCCATCGCGAGGGCCTCGCGCGGGCTGATGCCGAAGAAGCCGGCGTCGAAGTCGCCCGCGTCGTAGAGGAACCCGCCGTGCCGGGCGTAGGACTTGCCGGTGCGGTCGGGGTCGGGGTCGAAGAGGTCGTCGTCCCAGCCGCGGTCGGCGGGGAACGGGCCGACCGCGTCGACGCCCCCGGCGACCAGCCGCCACAGGTCGCGCGGCGACCGGACGCCGCCCGGGTAGCGGCAGCCCATGCCGACGATGGCGATGGGCTCGTCCGGCGCGGCGCCCCGGGCGGGCGCGACCGCGGCCGCCGCCCGGCCCGCGCCGGTCAGCTCGGACCGCAGGTGCGCCGCGAGCGCGCCGGGGGTCGGATGGTCGAAGACCAGCGTCGTGGTGAGCCGCAGATCGGTCGCCTTGCTGAGCAGGTTGCGCAGTTCGACGGCGGCGAGCGAGTCGAAGCCGAGGTCCTTGAACGGGACGTCGAGGTCCGGGGCGGCGCCGCTCTCCAGGCCCAGGACCGCCGCGACGTGGGTGCGCACCAGGTCGGTGAGGACGTGCGTCTGCTCGGCCTCGGGCCGTCCGGCGAGACGCTGACCGAGGCCGGTGGCCCGCGGCGCGGGCTTCGCGGCGGTGCGCGGCGCGCGGGGGACGATCGGGGCGGCCACCAGGTGCGGTTCGGCGGAGCCGAGGGCGGCGTCGAGGAGAGCCAGGCCCTGCGCGTCGGTGAGGGGGGTGATGCCGGAGCGGCGGAGCCGGGCGAGGTCGGCCGGGGTGAGGTCGGTGGTCATGCCGCTGCTGTGTTCCCAGAGTCCCCAGGCGATGGACGTCGCGGGGAGGTTCTGGGAGTGGCGGTGGTGGGCGAGGGCGTCGAGGTAGGTGTTGGCGGCGGCGTAGTTCGCCTGTCCCGCGTTGCCGAGGACCCCGGCCGCTGAGGAGAACAGGATGAAGGCGTCCAGGTCGCGGGTCTGCCGATGCAGGTTCCAGGCCGCGTCGACCTTGGGCGGGAACACTGCGGCGAGGTGCTCGTCGGTCTGGCTTTCCAGCGGCGCGTCCCGCAGGACTCCGGCCGCGTGGACGACGACGCGCAGCGGGTGTTCTTCGGGGATGGCGGCGAGGAGGTCGGCGAGGGCGTCGGGGTCGGCGGTGTCGCACGCGGCGATGGTGACCTGTGCGCCGAGTTCTTCGAGTCGGGCTTTCAGGTCGTCGGCGCAGGGGGCGTCGGGGCCGCGTCGGCTGACCAGGAGCAGGTGCCGCGCGTCGTGCCGGGTGGCGAGGTGTTCGGCGACCAGTGCGCCGAGCGTGCCGGTGCCGCCCGTGACCAGGACCGTGCCGTCGCCGGTGAGGCGTCCCGGCTCGGACGGGTGCCGGGCCAGTTCCGGGCAGAGAAGACGTCCGTCGCGCAGCGCGAGGTGGGGGAGGCCGGTGGCGAGTGCCGCCGCCGCGTCGTCGGCCGTCACGTCCCCGTCCGCGTCCAGCAGGACGATCCGGTCGGGATGTTCGGCCTGGGCGGTGCGCACCAGTCCCCAGACGGGAGCCTGCGCCAGGTCGAGAGTCTCGGAGGCGATCGCGGCGCGGGTGACGACCAGCAGCCGGGCGTCCGCGGGCCGGTCCTCGCGCAGCCAGGCCCGGACGCCGTCCAGGACGCGTCCCGTCACCGCGCGCGGCCCGCCGTCGGAGGCGACCTCCAGCACCCGGTCCGGCGCGTGCGGCGCGCCGCCCGGCGGGACCGGGGACCAGCGGACGGTGAACAGGGACGGGGCGTCCCGGTCGGTGAACGCGCGGCGGAACTCGTCGGCGGAGACGGGCCGCATCGCCAGCGCCCGCACCGACACGACCGGCTCGCCGAAGGAGTCGACGGCGACGACGGCCACGGTGCCCGGTTCCGTCACCGTGATCCGGACCCGCAGTTCGGCGGCGTCCGACGGGACGGCCTGCACGTCGCGCCAGGAGAACGGCAGCGGCGTCTCCCCGTCCGCGAGGCCCTGGATCGCGAGCGGATGCAGCGCGGCGTCCAGCAGCGCCGGGTGCGGGCCGTAGCCGGACGTGGCGAGGTCCGGCCCGAGGCGCACGGTCCCGTAGAGGACGGAGCCGTCGCGGCGGAGGTCGCGCAGGTTCTGGAACGCGGGCCCGTAGTCGTAGCCGTGCTCGGCGAGGCGCTCGTACACGTCGACGAGGTCGACGGCCTCCGCCCCGGCGGGCGGCTCGGTCGCCGGCGGCGCGGGGAACACGCGAGCCGGGGCGAGGACGCCCGTGGCGTGCTCGGTCCACGTCGCGTCGTCGCCCGCCCGGCCGTGCACGGTGAGCGCGCGCCGGCCCGCCTCGTCGGGCGGCGTGACGGTGAGGTGCACGTCGCGGGGGCGGCCGGACGCGAGGAACAGCGGCGTCTGAAGGGTCAGTTCCTCGACCGTCGGGCAGCCGGTGACGCGCCCGGCGTGGAGGGCGAGGTCGAGGAACGCGGTGCCGGGCAGCAGCGGAGTGCCGTGGACGGCGTGGTCGGCGAGCCACGGCTGCGTCTCCAGGGAGAGCCGCGCGGTGGCCTGCCACCGCCCGTCCGGCAGCGGCGTGGCCGTGGCGAGAAGCGGATGGTCGGCCGGTCCGAGCCCGAGTTCGGCGACGTCCTCGATCGCCCCCGCGGACGCGGCGAGCCAGAACCGGCGGCGCTGGAACGGGTAGGTCGGCGGCGGCGTGTCCGGCGCGGGCCCCGACGGCGGCAGCACGGCCCGGCCCCGCGTGTGGAGGTGCGCGAGGGCGGTGAGGAACGCGACGTCGTCGGCCAGCCGGTGGTCCAGGACGGGCTCGACGTCGGCCGCGTCGGCGAGCGTCTGGTGGGTGAGCGTGGTGAGGGTGGGGCGGGGGCCGAGTTCGAGGTAGAGGGCGGGGTCGTGAGTGGTGTGGAGGTGGGTGAGGCCGTCGTGGAAGCGGACGGTGTTGCGGATGTGGTCGGTCCAGTACGCGGGGTCGTGGAGTTCCTCGTCGGTGGCGGTGCGCCCGGTGAGGTTGGAGACGATCGGGACGGTGGTCGGGTGGTAGGTGAGCCCCGCCGCCACTTCCCCGAACTCGGCGAGGATCGGTTCCATCAGCGGCGAGTGGAAGGCGTGGCTGACGGTCAGCCGCCGGGTGGTGACGCCCTGCTCGGTGAGCTGCCCGGCGACGCGTTCGAGGGCGTCGAGATCGCCGGACAGGACGGTCGCGGTGGGGGAGTTCACGGCGGCGACGGCGACGTCGTCGGGCAGGGGCGGGAGCGCGGACTCGGGCGCCTGGACGGTGAGCATTCCGCCGCCCGCAGGGAGCGCCCCCATCAGGCGGGCACGCGCCGCGACCAGGGCCGTGGCGTCGGTGAGGGTCCAGAGTCCGGCCAGGTGGGCGGCGGTGAGTTCGCCGAGGGAGTGCCCGATGAGGACGTCGGGGGTGACGCCGTGGTGCCGGAGAAGCTGGTGGAGGGCGACTTGTAGGGCGAACAATGCGGGTTGGGCGTAGGCGGTGTCGTTGATGAGGTCGCTGTCGCTGAAGATGACGTCCTTCAGCGGTTGATCCAAGTGCGGGTCGAAGGCCGCGCACACCGTGTCGAAGGCTTCGGCGAACACGGCCGAGGTGTCGTAGAGCCCGTGTCCCATGCCGGGCATCTGGCTGCCCTGCCCGCTGAGCAGGTAGGCCAGCCCGCCGTCGCGGACCCTACCGGTGACCAGCGCGGGGTGTTCCTCGCCCACCGTGAGCGCGGCCAGCGCCTCGGAGAGCACCTCCCGGTCGTCGCGCTCGGCGACCACGACCGCGCGGCGGTCGAACGACGTCCGCGCGGCCAGCGTCCCCGCCAGCGCGCCCGGCGTCGCGTCCGGGTGCGCGGCGAGATGGGCGCCGAGGCGTGCGCCGGCGGCCCGCAGCGCCTCCGGGGTCCGCGCCGACAGCGGCAGCGCGACGACGGGCGGCCCGGTCCCTTCCGCGGCCGGTTCGGCTTCGGGCGGTGCTTCCAGGATGACGTGGGCGTTGGTCCCGCTGATCCCGAAGGACGAGACGGCGGCCCGGCGGGGACGGTCGGTGTCGGGCCAGGGCGTGGTGTCGGCGAGCAGGGACAGGTGGCCGGTGGTCCAGTCGACGTGGGGTGACGGCTCGTCCAGGTGCAGGGTCTTGGGCAGGGTGCCGTGGCGCATGGCCTGCACCATCTTGATGACGCCCGCGATTCCGGCGGCGGCCTGGCTGTGGCCGATGTTGGATTTGATGGAGCCGAGGTGGAGCGGCTGGTCGTTCGTGTGGTGGCGTCCGTAGGTGTTGAGAAGCGCCTGCGCTTCGATGGGGTCGCCCAGGGTGGTGCCGGTGCCGTGTGCTTCGACGGCGTCGATCTGGTCGGCGGTGAGCCCTGCGTTGGCGAGGGCCTGGTGGATGACGCGCTCTTGGGACGGCCCGTTGGGCGCGGAGAGTCCGTTGCTGGCGCCGTCCTGGTTGATCGCCGAGCCGCGCAGGACCGCGAGCACCGTGTGCCCGTTGCGCCGGGCGTCCGACAGCCGCTCCAGGATGACCAGGCCCGCGCCCTCGGCGAAGCTCGTCCCGTCGGCGGCGGCGGCGAACGGCTTGCAGCGGCCGTCGGGAGCCAGTCCGCGCTGGCGGCTGAACTCCAGGAACATGCCGGGCGAGCTCATCACGGTGACGCCTCCGGCGAGCGCCATCTCGCATTCGCCCGAACGCAAAGATCGCGCCGCCAGGTGCAGAGCGACCAGCGACGACGAGCAGGCCGTGTCGATCGTCACGGCCGGACCCTCGAACCCGAACGAGTACGCGACCCGTCCGGAGATGGCGCTCGTGGTGGTGCCGGTCAGCAGGTACCCGCCGACGTCCCGCGTCCCCTGGTGCATCCGCGGCCCGTAGTCCTGCGAGATGGCGCCGACGAACACCCCCACCGGCCGCCCGCGCAGCGAAGCGGGGTCGAGCCCGGCGCTCTCCATCGCCTCCCACGACGTCTCCAGCAGCACCCGCTGCTGCGGGTCCATCGCGAGGGCCTCGCGCGGGCTGATGCCGAAGAACTCGGCGTCGAACTCGCCCGCGTCGTAGAGGAACCCGCCGTGCCGGGAGTACGACGTCCCCGGACGGTCCGGATCGGGGTCGAAGAGGTCGCCGCTCCAGCCGCGGTCGGCCGGGAACGCGCCGATGGCGTCGACCTCCTCCAGCGCCAGCCGCCACAGGGCGTCCGGAGTGTTCGCGCCGCCCGGGTAGCGGCAGCTCATCGCGACCACGACGACAGGGTCCGACGCGTCGGCGGCCGGTGCGGCGACGACCCGGGCTTCGGCGCTCTCCCCGGCGAAGAGCTCGTCCAGGAGGTAGCCGGTGAGGCTGTCGATGGTCGGCCGGTCGAACACGAGCGTGGTCGGCAGCCGCCGGCCGGTCAGCGTGTTGAGCCGGTTGCGCAGCTCGACGGCGGTCAGCGAGTCGAAACCGAGTTCCTTGAAGGCGCGTCCGGCGTCGAGGGCGTCGGGCGCGGCGTGGCCGAGGACCACGCCGACCTGAGCGCGGACGTCGGCGCGGACGCGGGCGCGCCGCTCGTCGGCGGGCAGCGCGGCGATCAGGTCCGGCCACGACGCGGACGACGCCGCGCCCCCGCTCGCGGCGGCGCGCAGCGAGGCGGACGTGAGGTCGCGCAGCAGCGGCGACGGATGCTCGGCGGCCGTGCGTGCCGGAAGCGGCGTGGCGACCAGGTGCGGCGGGCCGAGCTGCAGCGCGGCGTCCAGCAGCGCGAGCGCCCGTTCGTCGGCGAGCGGCGTGAGCCCCGCGCGGCGCAGCCGGGCGAGGTCGGCGGCGGTCAGCTCGCCGGTCATCCCGCTGCTGCGCTCCCACAGCCCCCACGACACCGACACGGCGGCGAGGCCGTGCGCGCGGCGCTCGTGGGCGAGGGCGTCGAGGTAGGTGTTGGCGGCGGCGTAGTTCGCCTGCCCGGGATTGCCGAGCACGCCGACCGCCGACGAGAACAACACGAACGCCGCGAGGTCGAGGTCCCGGGTCTGCTGGTGCAGGTGCCACGCCGAGTGGACCTTCGGGCGCAGCACCTCGGCGACCCGGTCGGCGGTCAGGCCGGTCACCGGGGCGTCCCGCAGGATGCCCGCCGCGTGCACGACGGCCGTGAGGGGATGGTCGGCGGGGACGGCCGACAGGAGCGCGTCCAGGGCGTCCGGGTCGGACGCGTCGCACGCCGCGACCGTGACGTGCGCGCCGAGGCCCTCCAGTTCGGCGGCCAGCTCGTCCGCGCCGGGGCTCCCGGGGCCGCGGCGGCTGGTGAGCAGCAGCCGCCGCGCCCCGTGGACGGTGACCAGGTGCCGCGCGACGACCCCGCCGAGCGTGCCCGTCCCGCCCGTGATGAGGACGGTGCCGTCCGGGTCCAGCGGACGCGGCGGCAGCAGCACGACCTTCCCGACGTTCGCGCCCTCCTGGAGGTGCCGCAGCGCGGAACGCGCGTCGAGCAGGTCCCACGAGCGGACGGGCGGCGGACGCAGCGCGCCCGACGCGAACAGGCCGCCGAGGGCGTCGAGCATCCCGCGGATCCGGTCGGGCGGGACGGTCAGCAGGTCGAACGCGTCGTAGCCGACGCCGGGATGGTCGGCGGCGACCGTCGCGGGATCGCGGATGTCGGTCTTGCCGATCTCGACGAACCGTCCGCCGCGCGGCAGCAGCCGCAGGGACGCGTCGACGAACTCGCGCGCGAGGGAGTTCACGACGACGTCGACGCCCCGCCCGTCCGTCCGGTCCAGGAACTCCGCCTCGAACGTGAGGGCACGCGAGTCCCCGATGTGGGCGTCGTCCAGGCCGAGGTCGTGCAGGGCGGCGCGCTTCCCGGCGCTGGCCGTCCCGTACACCTCCGCGCCGAGATGCCGCGCGAGCTGGACGGCGGCCGTCCCGACGCCGCCGGCCGCCGCGTGCACGAGCACGGTCTCGCCGGGCCGGACATCGGCGAGGTCGACCAGCCCGTAGTAGGCGGTGAGGAACACGATCGGGACGGACGCGCCCTGCTCGAACGTCCAGTCGGCGGGCAGCGGGGCCAGGTGCCGGACGTCGGCGACCGCGACGGACGCGAAGGCGTGCTCGAACAGGCCGAGAACGCGGTCGCCGGGGGCGAAGTCGGTGACGTCCGCCCCGACCTCCAGGACGACGCCCGCGCCCTCCAGCCCGAGGCCGGTCTCGCCCTCCCGCATCGCGAGCGTCACGAAGACGTCGCGGAAGTTCACCCCGGCCGCCCGCACCGCGATCCGCACCTGGTGGGGGAGCAGCGCGGCGTCCCGCGCCTCGGACGGGACGACCATGAGGTCATCGAACGTGCCGGTCCGTCCGGAGATGTCCAGGCGCCAGCCGGACGGCGCGTCCGGAAGCAGCCGGTCCGTCCCGGCCCGGACCAGACGGGGCCGGAACGTGCCGGCCTCCCGCACCGCCAACTGCGATTCGCCGAGGGCGTGGGCGGCGGCGACGGCACCGGCGATCGCGGTGACGTCCTCGGTGGCCGTGTCCAGCAGATGGAACTGGCCGGGGTGCTCGTTCTGGGCGGTGCGGACCAGGCCCCAGACGGCGCTGTGCGGCAGATGGATCGGATGGTCGTCGCCGGGCAGCGCGTGCGCGCGGCCGGTGCAGACGGTGAGGGTGCCGCCGTGCAGGTGGGGGGCGTCCAGCCATTCCTGGAGCAGCGCGAGCGCGTCGGCGGTGGCGCCGGCGACCGCGTCGGGGCAGTCGCAGTCGTCCAGGTCCCGGCCGCAGATGGCGGCCAGCACGCTCGGCAGCGCCACGACGTCGGCGGGGGCCTGCGCCGCGCCGCTCGCCACGGCGGCGCTCAGCTCGGCCAGGGACGCGTAGCCGCCCGGGACGTCGCCGATGAGGACCGGGTCGGGCCGGTCGGTCACGGCGGTCTCGATCGGCCGCCAGACCGTCCGGAACAGGTCGTTCGCGGCCGGGGACGTCGGACGGGCGGCCAGGTCGGCGGTGAGCGGGCGCAGGGCCAGTTCGGCGACGGTCAGCACGGGCGCGCCGGCCGGGTCCGCGGCGTGCAGGGAGACCGTGCCGGGCCGCAGCGGCGTCAGCGTGACGTGGAGCATGTCGGCGCCCGTGGCGTGCAGGCGGACCCCCGACCAGGAGAACGGCAGGCTGACCGGGCCGTCCTCCCGCAGGACGGTCGCCTGCAGCAGGGCATGGAGCGCGGCGTCCAGGAGCGCCGGGTGCAGGCCGTGGCCCGCGACCGGCGTCCCGGGCCCGACCTGGACGCGGGCGTGCAGCACGTTCCCCGCGACGCGGAGTTCGCGGAGGTTCTGGAACGCGGGGCCGTAGTCGTAGCCGCGTTCGGCGAGCGCCGGGTAGAGGCCGCCGAGATCGGTGGGCGCGGCGCCCTGCGGCGGCCAGGACATGACGGCGGCCACCGGTTCCGCGGCGGCCGGGGCGAGGACGCCCGCGGCGTGTTCGGTCCAGCCTTCGTCGCCGTCGTGCGGACGCGAGTGGACGGTGATCCGCCGCAGGCCCTGTTCGTCGGGCGCGGTGACCGCGACGTGGAGATCGCGGACGCCGTCCTCGGTGAGCGGGGCCTGGAGCGTGAGTTCGTCCACGGTGGGGCAGCCGACGGCCTGGCCCGCGTGCAGGGCGAGGTCGAGGAACGCCGTCCCGGGCAGCAGGGGGGTGCCGTGGACGGCGTGGTCGGCGAGCCACGGCGGCGCGTCGGGCGCGAGGAGCCCGGTGGCCTGCCAGCGGCCGTCCGGGAGCGCGGTGGTGGTGGCGAGCAGGGGGTGGTCGGCCGGGCCGAGGCCGAGACCCGCCGCGTTCGCGGTCGCCGGAGCGGGGGCGAGCCAGTACCGCTCCGCTTCGAACGGGTAGGTCGGCAGCGAGGTGGACGGCCGGGCCGGCGCCGCCGGGCGGACGGGTGCGGCCGCGTGGGTGTGGTGGGCGGCGAGCGAGGTGAGGAATCGGCGGTGGCCGCCGTCGTCGCGGCGCAGGGTCGGGTGCGCTGAGACCGGCGGTTCGACCGTCTCGCGGATGGCGGGGACCAGGACGGGGTGGGGGCTGGTCTCGATGAACGTGGAGTGCCGGGCGGCGAGTTCGGTGAGGGTGGGGTGGAACTGGACGGGGTTGGCGAGGTTGTCGTACCAGTACGTGGCGTCGAGCGTCGTCGTGTCCTCGACGAGTCCGCCCGTCAGCGTCGAATAGAACGGGATCGCGGCCTGCTGCGGGGCGACGGCGCCGAGGTCGTTGAGGAGCTGTGCGCGCAGGGCGTGCATGTGGGGTGTGTGGGAGGCGTAGTCGACCGGGATCATCCGGGCGTCGATGCTCTCGGTCTCGCAGTGCGCGATGAGGGCTTCGGCGGCCGGGGTCGTCCCGGCGACGACCGTGCGGGTCGGGGCGTTGAGCGCGGCGACGTGCAGGTCGCCGGTCAGGCCGAGGCGCGTGATGAGCGCTTCGGCGTCCGCAGGGCTCAGGGGGACGGAGACCATGCGTCCGCTGTCGGTGAGCGTGGTGAGGGCCTGGGCGCGTTTGGTGACGATGCGTGCGGCGTCGTCGAGGGTGAGCGCGCCCGCGATGTGAGCGGCGGCGATCTCGCCCTGGCTGTGGCCGATGACGGCGCCGGGGTGGACGCCGTGGTGTTCCCACAGGCGCGCGAGGGCGACCATCAGCGCGAACAGCGTCGGCTGGATGACGTCGATGGCGGTCGGGACGTCCGGAGCGGCCAGGACGTCGTGCAGGTCCCAGCCGGTGTAGGGCCGGAGAGCCTGGGCGCACTCCTCGATCGCGGCGGCGAACACCGGGGATTCGGCGATGAGCTGGACGCCCATTCCCGCCCATTGGGAGCCCTGGCCGGGGAAGACGAAGACCGTCCCGCCACCGCTCGGCAGCGTCTCCGGGCCGAGGACCAGCGACGGGTGCGGGCGGTCCTCGGCGAGGGCCGTCAGGGCGGCGACGGCCTCGGCGTGGTCGTCGCGCCCGGCGACGACCACGGCCCGGCGGCCGAGGATCGCCCGCCCGGCCAGCGCGCCGGCCAGCTCGGACGGGACGGTCCCCGGGTGCGCGGCGAGATGTTCGGCCAGCCGTCCCGCCGCCGCCCGGAGTGCCGCGGGCGTCTTGGCCGACAGCGGCAGCGCGACCGTCGGCGCCACGGGTCCGTCGGGCTCCGCGTCCGGCGCGGCCATGGGCGGTGCTTCAAGGACGACATGGGCGTTGGTGCCGCTGATCCCGAAGGACGACACGGCGGCCCGGCGCGGACGCCCGGTCTCCGGCCAGGGCGTGGCGTCGGCGAGCAGGGACAGGTGGCCGGTCGTCCAGTCGACGTGCGGTGACGGCTCGTCCAGATGCAGCGTCCTCGGGAGGACGCCGTGGCGCATGGCCTGCACCATCTTGATGACACCGGCGACGCCCGCCGCCGCCTGGGTATGCCCGATGTTGGACTTGACGGAGCCCAGATAGAGCGGCTGGTCGTCCGTGTGGTGGCGGCCGTAGGTGTTCAGAAGCGCCTGCGCCTCGATCGGGTCGCCCAAAGTGGTGCCCGTGCCGTGCGCCTCGACCGCGTCGATCTCGTCGGCGGTGAGTCCCGCGTTGGCGAGGGCTTGGTGGATGACGCGTTCTTGGGACGGCCCGTTGGGGGCCGACAAGCCGTTGCTGGCGCCGTCCTGGTTGATCGCCGAGCCGCGCAGGACGGCCAGCACCGTGTGCCCGTTCCGCTCCGCGTCCGACAGCCGTTCGAGCAGCACGAGCCCGACGCCCTCACCCCAGCCGGTGCCGTCGGCGGACGCGGCGAACGGCTTGCAGCGGCCGTCGGGGGCCAGGCCTCGCTGACGGCTGAACTCCAGGAACATGCCGGGCGAACTCATCACGGTGACGCCCCCGGCGAGCGCCATCTCGCACTCACCCGAACGCAGCGACCGCGCCGCCAGATGCAGAGCCACCAGCGACGACGAACAGGCCGTGTCGATCGTCACGGCCGGACCCTCGAAGCCGAACGAGTACGCGACCCGGCCCGACGCGACGCTGACCGTGCTGCCGGTGAGCCGGAACCCGTCGTACCCCTCGACCGACTCGCGCAGCTCGGGCCCGTAGCCGTGCGCGGTCGCGCCGACGAACACGCCCACCGGCCGCCGGGCCAGCTCCGACGGGTCGATCCCGGCGTGCTCGAACGTCTCCCAGGACGTCTCCAGGACGAGTCGCTGCTGCGGGTCCATCGCGGTGGCCTCGCGCGGGCTGAGGCCGAAGAACGCCGCGTCGAACGTGTCGGCGTCGTGCAGGAAACCGCCGTACCGCGTCGAGGATCCGCCGGGCCGGTCGGGGTCGCCGTCGAGCAGCGCCCGCAGGTCCCACCCGCGGTTGCCGGGGAACTCGGTGATCGCGTCGCGGCCGTCGCCGACCAGCCGCCACAGGTCGTCCGCCGACCGGACGCCGCCGGGAAAGCGGCACCCGATCCCGACGATCGCGACGGGCTCGTCCGTCACGGCGGGAGCGAGCGGCGCGGGCGGGACCTCGCCCGGCTCCTCCAGCAGATCGCTCCGCAGCCGCTCGACCAGGCCGAGCGGCGTCGGCCAGTCGAAGATCATCGTGGTGGGCAGCCGGAGCCCGCTCATGGCCTGGAGCCGGTTGCGCAGCTCCAGGCCGGACAGCGAGTCGAAGCCCAGTTCCTTGAAGGTGTCGCGCAGGTCGAGCGTGTCGTCCGCGCCGTAGCCGAGCGTGGCGTTGATGCCGACCCGCACCAGGTCCACGAACCTGCGGTGCGCCTCGGCGGCGCCGAGCGCGGCGAGACCGCGCCGCGAGAACGGGCCGTCGTCGCCCTCGTCCTCTTCCGCCTCCGGTTCCGGCGCGGCGGGCGCCGGGGCGCTCGCGGCGTCAGCAGCGCCCGCCGGCTCGGGCCAGGCGCGCCGCCGCTGGAAGGCGTAGGTGGGCAGGTCGGCGGTCCCGTCGCCGAGCAGCGCGCGCCAGTCGACCGCCACGCCCTGCCCGTGCAGGCCCGCCAGCGCCGTCACGAACGTCCGTTCCTCCACGCCGTCGAGCAGCGACGGCAGGAACAGGGTGTCCTCGGCGTCCAGGTTCTCTTCCGCGAGGGCCGTCAGCACCTTGCCGGGGCCGAGTTCCAGGAACGTCCGGACGCCCGCGTCGCGCAGCACGGTCACGCAGTCCGCGAACCGCACGGCCTCGCGGATCTGCCGCACCCAGTACTCCGGGTCGCGCAGGTCGTCGTCCGCGACGCGCCCGGTGAGCATGGACACGACGGGCATCCGCGGCGTCCGGAACTCCACGCCCGCCGCCACCGCGCGGAACCGGTCGAGCATCGGCTCCATCAACGCCGAGTGGAACGCGTGGCTGACCTTGAGCCGCCGCGTCCGGCGTCCCGCGGCCTCCAGCGCCGCCGCGACCGCCAGCGTCTCGTCCTCGGGGCCGGACAGCACCACCGACCGCGGCCCGTTGACGGCCGCGAGCCCCACCGCGCCGGTCAGCACGTCCCGCACTTCGTCGGCGGAGGCGCGCACCGACACCATCGCGCCGCCCGCGGGCAGGTCCTGCATGAACGCGCCGCGGGCCGCGACGAGCGCGGCGGCGTCGGCCAGGGACAGCACGCCCGCCGCGTGGGCGGCGGCGAACTCCCCGATGGAGTGGCCGGCGACGTGCCCGGGCCGGACGCCGAACGACTCGGCCAGCCGGTACAGCGCGACCTCGACGGCGAACAGCGCCGCCTGGGCGTACCGCGTCTGGTCCAAGAGCGCCGCGTCGTCGGAGTCCGCGTCGGCCCACATGACCTCGCGCAGCGGACGCGGCAGGTGCCGGTCGAGTTCGGCGCAGGCGGCGTCGAGCGCGGCGGCGAAGGCCGGGAACGCCCCCGCCAGTTCACGGCCCATGCCGATCCGCTGCGCGCCCTGCCCGGTGAACAGGACGGCCAGGCCGCCGTCGGTGGTCCGGCCCGAAACGGCGCCGGTCCCGGACTCGGCCAGGTCGCGCAGCGCCGTTTCGAGTTCCGCGCGGTCGTTCCCGACGACGGCGGCCCGGTGCTCGAAGGCCGTCCGGGTCGTGGCCAGGGACGCGGCGACGTCGGCGGCCGACGCGGGCCGTTCGGCCAGGAAGTCCAGGAGCTTGGCGGCCTGGGCGCGGACGGCCTTCGGCGAGCGGCCCGAGATGAGCCACGGCACCGTCGCCGGAACGGGACGCGGCGCCGCCGCGCGCTCGGCCGCGGGCGCGCCGCCGAGCACCAGATGGCAGTTGGTGCCGCCCATGCCGAACGACGACACCCCCGCCAGCACCGCGCCGCGCGCCTCCGGCCACGGCGTCAGCCCGGTCTGGACGGTCAGCCGCAGGTCGTCGAGCGGGATCTCCGGGTTCGGCCGGACGAAGTTGAGGCTCGCGGGGATCTCCCCGTGCCGCAGGCTCAACGCCGCCTTGACCAGGCCGGTGACGCCCGCCGCGCCTTCGAGGTGGCCGACGTTCGTCTTGGCCGACCCGACCAGCAGCCGCTCCCCGTCGCCGCGCCCCGCGCCGAGGACCGCGCCGAGCGCGGCGGCCTCGATCGGGTCGCCGACCCGGGTCCCCGTCCCGTGCAGCTCCACGTACTGGACGTCGGCGGGCGACACCCCGGCGTCCCGGTAGGCGCTGCGCAGGACCTCCTCCTGCCCGCGCCGGCCGGGGACGGTCAGGGCGTCGGTCGCGCCGTCGTTGTTCACCGCCCCGCCGAGGATCGTGCAGTAGATCCGGTCGCCGTCGGCCAGGGCGTCCGCCAGCGGCCGGAGGACGACCAGCGCGCCGCCCTCGCCGCGGACGTAGCCGTTGGCGCGCTCGTCGAAGGTGTGGCAGCGGCCGTCGGGCGAAAGCGCGCCGAATTTCTCCGCGCCGAGCGTCCCCGCGCCGAGGACGTTCAGATTGACGCCCCCCGCGATCGCCCTTTCCGCCGTGCCGCGCCGCAGGCTTTCGCAGGCCAGTTGCACCGCGACGAGAGACGAACTCTGCCCGGTGTCGACCGTCAGGCTGGGACCGTGCAGGCCGAGCGTGTACGACAGGCGGTTGGCGATGATGCCGCGCTGCGTCCCGGCGAGCGTGTGCTGCGTGACGGTCGCCGCTCCGTGGCTCCGCAGCAGCGCGGCGTAGTCGTCCCAGATGGCCCCGACGTAGACCCCGGTGCGCGATCCGCGCAGGTTCCCGGGAAGGACGCGCGCGTCCTCCAGCGCCTCCCAGCCGAGTTCGAGCACCAGCCGCTGCTGGGGGTCCATGACCGCGGCCTCACGCGGCGAGACTCCGAAGAACCGCAGGTCGATGCCGTCGATCCGGTCGAGGAATCCGCCGCGGCGCAGTTCCGGCGCGACATCGCTCCAGCGCCCCTCCGGCGCCGGCCCGACGGCTTCGCGTCCCTCGCGCAGCAGCCGCCAGAACCGATGCGGATCGTTGCCCCCCGGAAGTCTGCAGGAAATTCCAACAATGGCGATGGGCTCATGCATCGGCGATCCCTCGTAGCTGGCCATCCTGACTTATGGGACTTTTGATACCAGACCGGAACCGGCATGTGCAAGATCATTTTAGTAAGGCCAAAGGGGCAATTAAGTGGTATGCTGTTTTATGGGTCAGGCTGCCGTAGCAGGCAGAATCAGCCCACGAAACCCCGAAAAGCAGGTGTTTATGACTGACGGGACGTCAATGTCACCACGGGACGTTTTCGTACTCAAGCAGGAACGCATTTCCGAACTCGACGCGGACGGCCAGGCCGAGCTGTTCGCCGAGGACGGCGTCCTGGAGGTCCCCTTCGCCACCGACGGGATGCCCAACCGGTTCGTCGGCAGGGAGACCATCCGGGCCGTGACGGCCGCCGCGCTGGAGAACGCCAAGCGGGGCACGCGCCGCCTGGTGGCCCACCTCGACGAGGTGATCTACGTGACCGACGACCCCGAGGTCGTCGTCGCCGAGTTCCTGTCCCAGACCGAGGACACCGTCACGGGCGAGCGGTTCCAGGCCCCCTACATCCAGGTGCTCCGCATCCGCGACGGCAAGATCGTCCTCTTCCGCGACTACTGCACGCTCGACGCCATCACCCACCTGTGGGGCGCGAACGGCGGCGAGTCGTTCGCCGGGCTCGGCCGGACGTCCCCGGGCGGCCCTCCGCAGGAGAGCCCCCCGGGCGGGGCCTGACCGCTACAGCCCGGCTTCGAGCAGGTAGATCTTCGGCGTGATCGCGAAGGACGCCTGGATCTGGAACTGGCTGATCACCTCGTGCTGCTGCAGCACCCGCATGCCGGCCGCCTCGATCTCCGCGCGGAGCGGGGCGGCCGGGAGCACGTGGGAGAGGGCGGTGAAGATCTTCGCGTCGACGATCGCGCCGTCCTCCACCCGCTGGGCGAGGAAGTTGCTGGAGCGCAGCGACTCCACCGGGTCCACGAAGTCGAGCAGCGTGAGGAGCATCGGGATGTCGGCGTCCGCGCCGGTCGCGACGATCGCCTGCGTCTCGAACGGCTCGGTGCGCTTCTCGATGCCCGGGAACTCGATGAGGGTCATCAGGAACCGGCCGTCGGCCGCGAGATGCTCGCGGACGGAGGCGAACAGCGACGCGCGCTGGTCGGGGCCGAGGTAGCTGACCGCGTTCGCGCCGAGCGTGATGAAGTCGAACGTGCGGTCGAGGGAGAAGCTCGTCATGTCGCCCTGGACGGTGGAGACGCGGTCGCTGTAGTCGGTGCCGTCCTCCTTCTCCTCCTCCAGGCGCTCGGCGAACAGGCTGAGCATGTGCGGCGACATGTCCAGGCCGACCGCGTCGAAGCCGTTCTCCAGGAACGGGAAGGTGAGCCGTCCCGAGCCGCACGCCAGTTCCAGCAGCGTGCCCTTCTTGCCTTCGGCGATCTCCAGCATCGCCTCGGCGTCGGCCTCGTCATAGCGCGTGAGGAAATGGTAGACGGGCGAGCCCTCGGGGCCGTAGAGGCTGTGCACGCTGCTGTCTCCGCCCAGCAGGCGGGCGACGTGGGCGGCGGTCCCCAGAACGCGGGGGGCGTCGTTGCTCATGGAATACCTCTTTTTCGCGGGACGGGCGGCCGTGGCAATTCACGAAATTGCCACGGCCATCTTCTCGGGGATCCGTAAATTTCCGCTCAATGGCCGCTTAAGCCGAGGTCGTCGCGCCGAACCAGGTCCGCAGGGCGAGGTCCAGGCCGGCGTCGCCGGCGGTGTCGCGGTCCGCCCAGGCGACGAACCCGTCGGGCCGGACGAGCACCGCCCGGGCGTCCAGCTCCGGCGTCGGCTCGACGGTCACGACGTCCACGTCGCCGGTGACGTCCGGCAGGGCGCCGGGCTTGCCGGTCAGGTTCAGCACGAGCCCCCGGCCGGTGGTGAGGAGTTCGTAGGTCGTCAGGGCGGTGCCGTCGGGACGCGTGACGGGGACGTCCTGGAACCGCGTGCCGATGAGTTCGTGCCGCTCCACGTCCGCGGGCAGGCCCGGGTAGTCGAAGGCGTAGCCGACCTCGGTGACGTACTGGACGAGGTACTTGCGCACCTCCGGAATCGTGATGAGCCCCGCCAGGACCTCCCGCAGCGGCTCGACGTGCTCCAGCGGGTGCATGGCCGCCACCTGCGCCTGGGCGCGCACGCAGGCACGGCGCCCGATCGGACGGCGTTCGGCGTGGTAGCTGTCCAGCAACCCTTCCGGCGCCCGCCCCTGGACCTCGGCGGCGAGCTTCCAGCCGAGGTTCGCGGCGTCGTGGATCGTGGTGACCATGCCGTTGCCCGAGGACGGCGGGTGCGAGTGGGCGGAGTCGCCGACGAGCAGCACGCGGCCGTCCCGGTAGGAGCGCGCGACGCGCGTCGGGTGCCCGTTGCGCGCCATCCAGCTCGGTTCCTCGATGTCGGGCGCGTCCCCGGCGATGCGGCGGACGCTGGCGAGCACTTCGTCGCGCGTCACCGGGACCTCGGGGCCCGCAGGCTCGCCGACGAACTCCACCGTCATGATCCGGATCCGGCCCGCCTGGAGCGGCAGGATGCCGAGCTGCCCGTTCGGGTACAGGCCCTTGACGAACCGGTCGTGGTTGCCCGCGAAGTCGCCGACGTCGGCCGTCACGCCGTAGTAGGACGGCGCGAACTGCTCGTACTCGAACCCGCACAGCCGGGCGACGGTGCTCCGGACGCCGTCGGCGCCGACCAGGTACGCGCAGCGCAGCGTCCGCTCGCCGTCCGCGGACCGGACGCCGACCGTGACGCCGTCCGCGTCCTGCTCGACCCCGGTGACCTCCTGCCCGAGCAGGACCTCCACGCCGAGTTCCCGGGCGCGCTCCTCCAGCAGCTCCTCGGTGCGGACCTGCGGGACGAGCATGTCGTACTCGGTCTCGGCGAGTCCGTTGTCCAGGTCGATGTACATCAGCCCGAAGTGGGTGCGGTTCCAGCGCGGAGTGTCGGCGTCGCCGAACCGGTCGGCGATGCCGCGCTGCTTGAGGGTTTCGACGCAGCGCGCGTGCAGCAGCGCCCCGCCCGACTCGTGGGAGCGTCCGGTGCGCTTTTCGAGCACCGTGGTCCGGACGCCCGCCAGCCCCAGCTCGCAGGCGAGCATGAGACCGCCCGGCCCCGCTCCGACGATCACGACATGGTCGTTCATGGTTTCTCCTGGTCCGTAGAGGCAGAGGCAGAGGCAGAGGGCTAGGCGCCGGCCAGTTCCGCGCCGAGGTACTCGGCCAGCGCGGACGGGGTCGGCAGGTCGTACACCGCGCTCGGCGGCAGGGACAGGCCCGTCGCCCGCGCCAGGCGGTCGCGCATGGTGAGGGCGCCGAGCGAGGTGATCCCGAGGTCGAGGAAGTCGGCCTCGGGCGGGACGGACCGGCCGGTGTCGTGGCCGAGGGCCTCGGCCGTGGCGGTGAGCACGAACTCCAGCAGCAGCCCCGCCCGTTCCTGCGGCGACCGTCCTTCGAGCCGCAGCAGCAGCCCTTCGGGGTCGCCGTCGTGCGCGGCGGGCTCGGGCTCGCGCGCCGTCCCGGCCGCCGCGCCGGGGAAGCCGTCGCCGACCTCCGCCACGACGAGCTGGGAGGCCGTCCCGCCGAGGACGCGCGGCAGGTCGCGGAGCGCGAGGGCCGCGCGGACGGGACGCAGTCCGGGCGGGTTCTCGGCGGACGTCGCGGGCCGCTCCACCGGACCCCACAGGATCGACGTCGCGGCGAGCCCGCTCCGGCGCCGGCTCCGGGCGAGGGACTCGTGGAACGCCCCGGCCGCCAGGTCGCCCGGCCGCGTGGCGCAGACCGCGG
Organism: Actinomadura rubteroloni; assembly: GCF_002911665.1. Classification (NCBI taxonomy): domain Bacteria; kingdom Bacillati; phylum Actinomycetota; class Actinomycetes; order Streptosporangiales; family Thermomonosporaceae; genus Actinomadura; species Actinomadura rubteroloni. The sequence goes on along the minus strand of NZ_MTBP01000002.1, from coordinate 920,035 downwards.
CCGACGCCGTCAGCGGGGCGAACAGGACGAACGCCGACAGCGGCCGGTCGGCCGTCGCGTCGTGCAGGTTCCACGCCGCGCGCAGGGCCGCCGCGCCGCGCGGGTCCGGGTCGTCGCCGGACGGCACCGCCGCGGTGTGGAAGACCGCGGTGAGCGGCGGCTCGGCGGGAAGACCGGCGAACAGGTCCGCGACGGCGGCCGGGTCGGCGAGGTCGCAGGTGAGGGTAGTGAACCCGGCGGGCGCGTCGTCCTCGGGGTCTGCGGGGTCGCGGACCAGGACGATCCGGGCGGCGCCCGCAGCGGCGAGCCAGCGTGCGGTCTCCGCGCCGAGGCCACGGGTGCCGCCCGTGACGAGGACCGTCCCGTCCGGGGTCCAGCCCGTGCCCTCCGGGGTGAACGCGGCCCGCACGAGGCGGCGGACGAACACCCCGTTCTCCCGCACCACGGCCATCTCGTCGGTGCCGGTGAGCGCGGTCGCGAACGACCGGGCCGACCGTCCGGGGAACGCGCGCGGCAGGTCCACGGCGCGCAGGTCGCCGCGCGGGCTGCTGCGCTTGGTCGTCTCGATGACGCTCCACCACTGGGCGAGCGGGGCGTCGGCGGGCGGCCCGGCGGGGTCCTCGGCGACGGCCCCCCGCGTGACGAACCACAGCGGCGCGCCGACGCCCGCGCGGGCCAGCGCCTCGGGCAGGGCGACGACCTGGTGGTGGAGCGGGAACGGCTCGGGCGCCGGCGCGCCGTCGCGGCCGGTGGTGAGGGCGGTCAGGCAGAGGATGCCCGCGACCGCCGTGCCGTGCGCCGCCCGGACGATCGCCCCGGCGAGCCGGTCGGCGTCGGCGTCCGGATCGGCGGGGACGTCCACCGGGACCGGTTCGGCGCCGCGCTCGGCGAGCGTCCGCGTCAGCGCGTCGATCAGCTCGTCGTCCGGCGCGTCGCCCGGCTCGGGCCGAAGGAGCAGCCACGTGCCCGACAGCGACGCGTCGGACGTGACGGGGACCCGCTGCCAGGACGGCTCGTGCCACCACGCCCCGCTGCGCCGCCACGCCGACATCGCGGGCAGGAGCTCGGCGAGGAGGCGGCGCTTGCCGGGGTCGTCCAGGTCGACGTCGAGGGCGGCGGAGAACGCGGCCACGTCCTGCCGGTCGATCGCGGACCACAGCGCCGTCCCCTGGGCGGGCTCGGCGGCCGTGCTCCGGTCGTCGGCCGGCGACTCGTACCAGTAGGTGCGGTGCTGGAACGGGTAGGTGGGGAGCGGCTCGGCGGACGCGGCCGGAGCGGCCCGCCAGTCCACCGGGACCCGCGTGCCGGTGTGCACGTGGGCGAGGGCGGTCAGGAACGCGACATCGTCGGCCAGCCGGTGGTCCAGGACGGGCTGGACGGTCGCGTCGTCGCCGAGAGCCTGGCGGGTGAGGGTGCTGAGCGTGGGTCGGGGGCCGAGTTCGAGGTAGACGGCGGGGTTGTGGGTCGCGTGGAGGTGGGTGAGGCCGTCGTGGAAACGGACGGTGCCGCGGATGTGGTCGGTCCAGTACCCCGGATCGCCGAGCCGTTCGTCGGTGGCGGTCTCCCCGGTGAGGTTGGAGACGATCGGGACGGTGGTCGGGTGGTAGGTGAGGCCCGCCGCCACCTCGCGGAACTCGGCGAGCATGGGTTCCATCAGGGACGAGTGGAACGCGTGGCTGACCACGAGCCGCTGGTGCTTGATCCCGTGCTCGTCCAGGACCGCCGCGAACGCGTCGAGCGCGTCGAGCGGGCCGGACAGCACGGTCGAGAGCGGCGTGTTGACGGCCGCGACGGCGATCGTTGCGGGCAGCGGCGGCAGGGCGTCCACGGGCGTCCGCACCGTGAGCATCGCGCCGCCCGGGGGGAGCGCGCTCATCAGCCGGGCGCGCGCCGCGACCAGGGCCGTGGCGTCGCCGAGGCTCCAGAGTCCGGCCAGGTGGGCGGCGGTGAGTTCGCCGAGGGAGTGTCCGATGAGGACGTCGGGCGTGATGCCGTGGTGCCGGAGCAGGTGGTGGAGGGCGACCTGCACCGTGAACAGCCCCGGCTGGGCGTAGGCGGTGTCGTTGATCAGTTCGTCGCCGGACAGGATTACGTCTTTGAGGGACGTGTCCAGGTGCGGGTCGAAGGCGGCGCAGACGGTGTCGAAGGCTTCGGCGAAGACGGGTGAGGTGTCGTAGAGGCCGCGTCCCATGCCGGGCATCTGGCTGCCCTGGCCGCTGAGCAGGAACGCGACGCCCTCGCCCGTGCCGTCCGGGACGCCGGTGATGACCGCCGGGTGGGGCCGTCCGGTCGCGAGCGCAGTGAGCGCCCGGTGGGCCCCGGCCGGGTCCGCGCCGTCGGTGACGACGACCGCGCGGTGGTCGAACAGCGTCCGCGCGGCCAGGGGCGCGGCGAGCGCGGCCGGTTCCGTCTCCGGGTGGGCGGCGAGGTGGTCGTGGAGCCGTCCGGCCGCCGCGCGCAGCGCCTCCGGGTCCTTGGCCGAGAGCGTGAGCGCCGCCGTGCGCGGCCCGGGAGCGTCCGGGACGCCGGCGGGCTCCGGGGCCTGTTCGAGGATGAGGTGCGCGTTGGTGCCGCTGATCCCGAACGACGAGACGGCCGCGCGGCGCGGGCCCCCGGTCTCGGGCCAGGGCGCGGACTCCGCCAGCAGCGAGAGGCTCGCGGTGGTCCAGTCGACGTGCGGTGACGGCTCGTCGACGTGCAGCGTGCGGGGCAGGACGCCGTGCCGGAGCGCGTAGACGGCCTTGATGACGCCCGCGGCCCCGGCCGCGGCCTGGGTGTGCCCGATGTTGGACTTGATCGACCCGAGGTAGGCGGGCCGGTCGGCGGTGTGATGACGGCCGTAGGTGTTGAGCAGGGCCTGTGCCTCGATCGGGTCGCCCAGGGTGGTCCCCGTGCCGTGGCCCTCGATGAGGTCGACCTGGTCGGCGGTGAGCCGGGCGTTCGCGAGCGCCTGCTCGATCACGCGTTCCTGGGACGGCCCGTTGGGCGCCGACAGGCCGTTGCTCGCCCCGTCCTGGTTCACCGCCGAGCCCCGCAGGACCGCGAGGACGGGGTGGCCGTTGCGCTCGGCGTCGGAGAGGCGTTCCAGGAGCACGAGCCCGGCGCCCTCGGCGAAGCCCGTCCCGTCGGCGGCGGCGGCGAACGGCTTGCAGCGGCCGTCGGGGGCGAGCCCCCGCTGTCGGCTGAACTCCACGAAGATCGACGGCGTCGCCATCACGGTGACGCCGCCCGCCAGCGCCATCTCGCACTCGCCCGACCGCAGCGCCTGCGCGGCGAGGTGCATCGCGACCAGCGACGACGAGCACGCCGTGTCGACCGTGACGGCGGGACCCTCGAAGCCGAACGCGTAGGAGATCCGGCCCGACGCCACGCTGCCGCTGTTGGACGTCAGGAGGTAGCCCTCGAACTCTTCGGGGCCGTCGTTCAGCATCCGGATCCCGTAGTCGCTGCTCAGGACCCCCGTGTAGACGCCGATCGGACTGCGCCGCAGCTTGCTCGGGTCCAGGCCGGCGTTTTCGAGAGTCTCCCAGGCGGTTTCCAGCAGGAGCCGCTGCTGCGGGTCCATCGCGACGGCTTCGCGGGGGCTGATGCTGAAGAAGCCCGGGTCGAAGTCGCCCGCGTTGTTCAGGAATCCGCCCTGGTTGGTGTAGCTGGTGTTCGGCTGCGCGGGGTCGGGGTGGAAGAGGTTCGCGGGCCAGCCGCGGTCGGCGGGGAACGCGGTGATGGCGTCGGCTTCGCCGGTGACGAGCGCCCACAGGTCGCGCGGCGTGTGCACGTCGCCGGGGTAGTGGCAGCCCATCCCGACGATCGCGATCGGCTCGTCGGCGGCGGCCGCGCGGCGGGCCGTCCCGGCGCGGGCGGGCTGCTCGGTGATCCGCGACAGCAGGTACGCGGCGAGCGCCTCCGGGCTCGGGTGGTCGAACACGAGCGTCGGCGGGAGGCGGAGCTGCGTCGCACTGCCGAGGCGGTTGCGGAGTTCGACGGCGGTGAGGGAGTCGAAGCCCAGCTCCTTGAACGGGCGGGCTGCGGCGATGGTGTCCGGGGCGGCGTGGCCGAGGACGGCGGCGGCCTGCGTCCGGACGACGCCGAGCAGGTGCCGCAGCCGCTGCTCCTCGTTCAGCTCGGCGAGCTGCTGGAGCAGGGCCGCGCCCGCGCCGCCCGAGGCCCGGCGGGTCTTCGGCGCGAGGCTGCGCAGCAGCGGGGACGGGTGGTCGGCGGCGCCGCCCGTCGTGAGCGTCGCGGCGAGCAGGTACGGGCGGCCGAGGGCCAGGGCGGCGTCGAGGAGTTCGAGGCCGTGCGCGTCGGAGAGCGGGACGAGGCCCGTCCGGCGGAGGCGTGCGATGTCGGCCGGGCTGAGGTCGGCGGTCATGCCGCTGGTCTGCTCCCAGAGTCCCCACGCGATGGACGTCGCGGGGAGGTCGTGGGCGCGGCGGTGGTGGGCGAGGGCGTCGAGGTAGGTGTTGGCGGCGGCGTAGTTCGCCTGCCCGGGATTGCCGAGCGTTCCTGCGGCGGACGAGAACAGGATGAACGCGTCGAGGTCCCGGGTCTGCCGGTGCAGGTTCCACGCGGCGTCGACCTTGGACGGGAACACCGTCGCGAGGTGCTCGTCGGTCTGGCCTTCGAGGGGCGCGTCCTGGAGGACGCCCGCCGCGTGCACGACGGTCTTGAGCGGGTGTTCCTCGGGGATGGCGGCGAGAAGGTCGGCGAGGGCCTCGGGGTCGGCGGTGTCGCATGCGGCGATGGTGACCTGTGCGCCGAGGTCCTCCAGCCGGGTTTTCAGGTCGTCCGCGCCGGGGGCGTCGGGTCCTCGCCTGCTGACCAGCAGAAGGTGCCGCGCGTCGTGCCGGGTGACCAGGTGCTCGGCGACCAGCGCGCCGAGCGTGCCGGTGCCGCCCGTGATCAGGACCGTGCCCTGACCCGGGAGCGACGCGGGGGACGCCGGACGTGCGACCGGGACCAGGCGCGGGATCAGCGCGCGGCCCTCGCGCAACGTCACCTGCGGATGGCCGATCGCGACGGCCGCGGCGAGCGCGTCCGCCGACGCCGGGCTCCCGTCGGTGTCCACCAGGACGAGCTGGCCGGGGTTCTCCGACTGCGCCGCGCGGACCAGGCCCCACACCGGAGCCTGGGCCGGCGCGACGTCCTCGTCCGCGACGGCCACGGCGTCGCGGGTGCGGACCACCAGCCGGGCGTCCGCGAAGCGCTCGTCCGCCACCCAGCGGCGGACGACGTCCAGGACCTCGGCGGTCGCGGCCCGGACGAGCGCCGGGTCGTCCCCGCCGGACGGGACGTCGAGCAGCACGTGCGCGGGCGGCCGCTCGGCGAGGGCGTCGAGCGTGGTCGCGGCGTCCAGCGGGACCGGCGGCTCGGCCGGGGCTTCGGCGGTTTCGGCGGCGCCCCAGACGATCTCGAACAGCGAGCGGTCCGCGGCGGCCGCGAACGCCCGCAGGAACTCCTCGGCGCTCACGGCCCGCAGCGTCAGCGCGCCCACGGAGAGGACCGGGACGCCGGACGGGTCCCACGCGTCGATCCGGACCGTCCGTTCGCCGACGTCGGTGATCTGGACGTGCAGTTCCGCGGCGTCCGTCGCGGCGAGGACGACGTCACGCCACGCGAACGGCAGCGGGATCTCGCCGGACCCCGTGTCCCGGACCGCCAGCGCGTGCAGGGCCGCGTCGAACAGGGCCGGGTGGACGCCGTAGCCGTCGGCGGCGACGTCGGGGTCCAGCGCGACGCGGGCGTGCAACGTGGCCCCGTCGCGGTGGAGTTCGCGGAGGTTCTGGAACGCCGGGCCGTAGTTGTAGCCCTGGTCGGCGAGCCGGTCGTACAGGCCGGAGACGTCGACCGCGTCCGCCGCCGGGGGCTCGACCCGGGCGGGCAGCGGCTCCTCGTCCGGGCCGAGGACGCCGGTCCCGTGCTCGACCCAGGCGTCGTCGCCGGTTCCGGTGCGCGAGTGGAACGTCAGCCGGCGGCGGCCCTGCTCGTCCGGCGCGGCGACAGTGAGGTGCAGGTCGCGCGGCGCGGTCCCGCTGAGGATCAGCGGGGCGTTCAGGGTGAGCTCCTCCACCGCGGGGCAGCCGACCGCCCGGCCGGCGTGCAGGGCGAGGTCGAGGAAGGCGGCCCCGGGCAGCAGCGGCGTCGCGAGCACGGCGTGGTCGGGGAACCACGGGAGCGTGTCCAGGGAGAGCCGCGCGGTGGCCTGCCAGCGATCGTCCGGCAGCGGCGTCGTGGTGGCCAGCAGCGGGTGGTCGGCCGGGCTCAGCCCGAGGCCGGACGCGTTGCCCGCGCCCGTCGACGTCAGCCAGTAGCGCTGGCGCTGGAACGGGTAGGTGGGCGGCTGGACGCCGGTCGCGGACGGCGCGTGCCAGCCCGTGGTGGGCGTGGCCGCGTGGACGTGGTGCGCAGCGAGGGAACTGAGGAACTGGCGGTGGCCGCCGTGGTCGCGGCGCAGTGTCGGGTGCGCCGACACCGGAGGCTCGACCGTCTCACGGATCGCCTGGACCAGCACCGGGTGCGGGCTCGCTTCGATGAACGCGGCGTGGTCGGCGGCGAGCGCGGTGAGGGTCGGGTGGAACTGGACGGGGTTGGCCAGGTTCTCGTACCAGTACGTGGCGTCGAGAGCCGTGGTGTCCTCGACGAGCCCGCCCGTCAGCGTGGAGTGGAACGGGATCGTGGCCTGCCGGGGGGTCACGGTTCCGAGGTCGCTGAGGATCTGCTCGCGGAGGGCGTGCATGTGGGGTGTGTGCGAGGCGTAGTCGACCGGGATCATCCGGGCGTCGAGGTTCTCCGCCTCGCAGTGCGCGACGAACGCCTCGGCCGACGGCGTCGTTCCGGCCACGACCGTGCGGGCCGGGGCGTTGAGCGCGGCGACGTGGAGGTCCCCGGTGAGATCGAGACGGGCGATGAGGGCTTCGGCGTCCGCTGGACTCAGCGCTACGGAGACCATGCGCCCGCTGTCGGTGAGCGTGGTGAGGGCCTGGGCGCGCTTGGTGACGATCCGGGCGGCGTCGTCGAGGGTGAGTGCGCCCGCGATGTGGGCGGCGGCGATTTCTCCCTGGCTGTGCCCGATGACCGCGTCGGGGCGGATCCCGTGGTGCTCCCACAGCCTCGCCAGCGCCACCATCAACGCGAACAGCGTCGGCTGGATGACGTCGATGGCGGTCGGCACGTCCGGCGCGGCGAGGACGTCGCGCAGATCCCAGCCGGTGTAGGGCCGGAGCGCTTCCGCGCACTCGTCGATCGCGGCGGCGAACAACGGCGACTCGGCCATGAGCTGGACGCCCATCCCCGCCCACTGCGAGCCCTGGCCGGGGAACACGAACACCGTCCCGACGCCGCCCGGCAGGTCGCCCGTCCGCGTCACCAGGCCGTCGTGGAACTCCCCGGCGGCGAGGGCGGTGAGCGCGGCGGCGGCCTCCGCGCGGTCGTCGCGTCCGGTGACGATCACGGCCCGGTGGTCGAACAGCGTCCGTCCGGCGAGGGGGGCGGCGAGCGCGGCCGGAGTCAGGTCCGCGTCGGACGCCAGGCGGACGGCGAGCCGGCGGGCGGCGTCGTGCAGCGCCTCCGGCGTCTTGGCCGACAGGGGGAGCGCGACCGCGGGCAGCTCGTCCTGCGGGGCTTCGACCGGGTCGGGCGCGGGCGGCTCCTCCAGGATGAGGTGGGCGTTCGTCCCGCTGATCCCGAACGAGGACACGGCGGCCCGGCGCGCGCGTCCGACCTCCGGCCAGGGCCGCGCCCGGTCGAGCAGCGCGACGTGGCCCGCCGTCCAGTCGACGTGCTCGGTCGGCTCGTCGATGTGCAGCGTCCGGGGCAGAACGCCCTGCTGGAGCGCGTAGACGCTCTTGATGACGCTCGCGATCCCTGCGGCGGCCTGCGTGTGCCCGATGTTGGACTTGATCGAACCGAGGTAGGCGGGCCGGTCGGCCGTCTCGCGGCGGCCGTAGGTGTTGAGGAGCGCCTGCGCCTCGATCGGGTCGCCGAGCGTGGTGCCGGTGCCGTGGCCCTCGATGAGGTCGACGTCGTCGGGCGTCAGGCGGGCGTTGGCCAGCGCCTGGCGGATGACGCGCTCCTGGGACGGCCCGTTCGGCGCGGACAGCCCGTTGCTCGCCCCGTCCTGGTTGACGGCCGACCCGCGCACGACGGCGAGGACGGGGTGGCCGAGCCTCTGGGCGTCGGAGAGACGTTCGAGCAGGACGAGCCCGACCCCTTCGGCGAAGCCGGTGCCGTCGGCGGCGGCGGCGAACGGCTTGCAGCGCCCGTCCGGGGCGAGCCCGCGCTGCCGGCTGAACTCCAGGAACGGCGTCGGCGCCGCCATGATCGTCACGCCCCCGGCGAGCGCCATCTCGCATTCGCCCGACCGCAGCGCCTGCGCGGCGAGGTGCATCGCGACCAGCGAGGACGAGCACGCGGTGTCGATGGTGACGGCCGGGCCTTGGAAGCCGAACGCGTAGGAGATCCGGCCGGACGCGACACTGTTGCTGATGCCCGTCGACAGGTAGCCCGAGACGTCCTCGGGCGCCTCGAACAGCAGGTGCGCGCCGTAGTTGCTGGCCAGCGCGCCCGCGTAGACGCCGACCGCGCGCTCGCGCAGCCGGGCCGGGTCGAGGCCCGCGCTTTCGAGGGTCTCCCAGGCGGTCTCCAGCAGGAGCCGCTGCTGCGGGTCCATGGCGAGCGCCTCGCGCGGGCTGATGCCGAAGAAGGCGGGGTCGAAGTCGCCCGCGTCGTGGAGGAACCCGCCCTGGTCGGTGTAGCTGGTGTTCGGCTGCGCGGGATCGGGGTCGAACAGGTTCGCGGGCCACCCCCGGTCGGCCGGGAACGCGGTGAGCGCGTCGACCTCGCCGGTGACGAGCGCCCACAGCTCCTGCGGCGTGCGGACGTCGCCGGGGTAGCGGCAGCCCATCCCGACGATCGCGATCGGCTCGTCGTCCCCGACCGTCACCCGGGCCGCGCCGGGCGACGCCGGGGCGGCGGCGCGCGGCGCGAGCTGCGTGCGGAGCTGCGCGGCGAGCGCCTCCGGGCTCGGGTGGTCGAAGATCAGCGTGGGCGGGAGGCGGAGCTGCGTGGCGTTGTTGAGGCGGTTGCGCAGTTCGACGGCGGTGAGGGAATCGAAGCCCAGTTCCTTGAACGGCCGGTCGGGGGCGACGGCGGCGGGGTTCGGGTGGCCGAGGACGGCGGCGGCCTCCGTCCGGACGACCTCCAGCATGCGCCGCGCCTGCTCCTCGGCGGTCAGCGACGCCAGCTCGTGGGCGAGACCGGTGAGCGAACCGGCCGCCGGAGCGCCGGTCGTCGCGGTGCGGCGCGTCGCGGGGGCGAGGCCGCGCAGGAGCGGTGACGGGTGGTGCGCGGTGGTGGCGGCCGTGATGGGCGCGGCGATCGCGTGCGGCTCGTCGAGGCGGAGCGCGGTGTCGAGGAGTTCGAGGCCGTGCGCGTCGCTGAGCGGCGTGACGCCGCTGCGGCGGAGCCGGTCGAGGTCGGTCGCCGTGAGGTCGGCGGTCATGCCGCTGGCCTGCTCCCAGAGCCCCCACGCGATGGAGGTGGCGGGGAGGTTCTGGGCGCGGCGGAGGGCGGCGAGCGCGTCGAGGTAGGTGTTCGCGGCGGCGTAGTTGGCCTGCCCCGGATTGCCGAGGGTTCCCGCGGCCGAGGAGAAGAGGACGAACGCGTCCAGGTCCTCGGTCTGCCGGTGGAGGTTCCAGGCGGCGTCCACCTTGGGACGGAAAACTGCGGCGAGATGCTCTTCGGTCTGGCTTTCCAGGGGCGCGTCCCGCAGCACTCCCGCCGCGTGGATGACTGTCCGCAGCGGGTGTTCCTCGGGAACGGCCGCGAGAAGCGCGGCGAGCGCGTCGGCATCGGCGACGTCGCACGCGGCGATCGTGACGTGCGCGCCGAGGTTCTCCAGGCGCGTCCTCAGGTCGTCCGCGCCGGGAGCGTCGGGGCCTCGCCTGCTGACGAGCAGAAGACGCCGCGCGTCGTGCCGCGTGACCAGGTGCTCGGCGACCAGCGCGCCGAGCGTGCCGGTGCCGCCCGTGATCAGGACCGTGCCGGGCCGGGATGGCTGCGGCACGCTGATCGTGACCTTGCCGATGTGCCGGGCCTGCGAGAGCGTCCGGATGGCGTGGTGCGTGCGGGTGACCGGGAAGCTCGTGCAGGGGAGCGGCGCGAGCGTACCGCCGGCGAAAAGGTCGCGCAGAACGGTGAGCATCTCGTGGAGGTGCGCCGTGCCCGCGTCCATGAGGTCGAACGGCTGGTAATGGATATCGGGGTGGTGGGTGAGCTGGTCGGGCGTCCGGATGTCGGTCTTGCCCATTTCCACGAAGTGGCCGTGGGGGTTGAGGAGGCGGAGTGAGGCGTCGGTGTGCTCGTTGGCGAGGCTGTTGAGGACGATGTCGATGCCGTCGGGCGCGGTCCGGCGGAACTGCTGTTCGTAGTCGGTGGCGCGGCTGTTGGCGATGTGGTCGTCGTCCAGCCCGAACGCACGCAGGACCGGCCATTTGCGCGGGCTGGCGGTCGCGTAGATCTCGGCACCGTGCAGCCGGGCGATCTGGAGTGCCGCCTGCCCGACACCGCCGGTGGCCGTGTGGATCAGGACCTTCTGGCCCTTTTTGATTCCGCCGAGCGTGACCAGCCCGTAGTAGGCGGTGAGGAACGCGACCGGAACCGTGGCGGCCTGCGGGAACGTCCAGTCGTCGGGGATCTTCATGACCAGGCGGTGGTCGGTCATCGCGACCGGTCCGATCCCGGCATGGGTGAACAGCCCGGCGACCCGGTCGCCCGGCGCGAACGCGGTGACGTTCGCGCCGACCTCGGTGACGACCCCGGCTTCTTCGCCGCCGATGGGCGTGCGGGCGTTGACCATGCCGAGCGACGCCAGGACGTCCCGGAAGTTCAGGCCGCCCGCGTGGGTGCGGATCCGGACGTCGTCCGGCCCCACCGGCTCCTCGTGCAGGGACGTCGGCTGGAGGACGACGTCCTCCAGCGTCCCCGTGCGGACGATCTTTTCGAGCTGCCAGCCGTCGCCCTCCGGCGGGATCAGGTACTCCTTGCGGCTGTCGGCCAGCCGGCCCTGGTGCAGCGTCTCGCCGCGCAGTGCGAGCTGCGGCTCGTCGGTCGCCCGTGCCACCGCGACGGCGCGCAGGATCGCGTCGCGCTCCACGTCGCCGCCGACGTCCAGGAGACCGAACCGCCCCGGGTGCTCGTTCTGCGCGCTGCGGACCAGGCCCCAGACCGCGGCCTGGGCCAGCGAAAGTTCGCCTTCGTCGCCCGGGAGCGCCTGGGCGCGGCGGGTGACGAGCGTGAGGCGGCTCCGGTCGACGGCCGGTGTCGTCAGCCATTCCCGCACCAGGGCCAGTGCCGAGGCCGTCGCGGAAAGGACCGCTTCGGGGCAGCCGCAGTCGTCGGTGCCGTGCGCGCAGGACGTCGCGAACAGCGACGGCGGCGCGACCACGTCCGCGGGCACGTCGCCCTCGGCCAGCTCCGCGACGCCGTCCGCCAGGAACGCCGCCTCGGCGGGCTCGGCCGGAGCCGACTCCGCGAGCGGATGCCATGCGAGATGGAACAGGTCGTGGACGGCTGGGGCCGTCGCGACGCTCGTCAGGTCCGCGCCGAGCGGGCGCAGCGTGAGTTCCTCGACGGTCAGGACCGGCTGCCCGGCCGGGTCCGTGGCGTACAGCGCGACGGCGTCGTCGCCGCGCCTGGTCAGCGTGACGCGGAGGGTGTCGGCACCGGCCGCGTGCAGCCGCACACCGCTCCACGCGAAGGGAAGGCTCACACCGCCGCCGTCTTCCTGGCCGGCCGCCAGAGCGTGGAGGGCCGCGTCCAAGAGCGCGGGATGGAGCCCGTAGTCGGTGGTGGAGGTGTCCGATGGGAGCCGGACGTGCGCGTACAGCGTGCTGTCGTCGCGGTGCAGCTCGTGGAGGTTCTGGAACGCCGGGCCGTAGTTGTAGCCCTGGTCGGCGAGCCGCTCGTAGAGGCCGGTGATGTCGACGGTCGTGCCGGTTTCCGGTGCGGGCGCGGGCGTGTTAGCGACCGTCTCGGGCGCCAGGACACCGGTCGCGTTGGCGGTCCACTCGGGCACGGCGTCCGGCCTGGAGTGGACGGCGAAGGTGCGGCGTCCGTCGTCGCCGGGCGCGCTCACCGTGACGTGCAGATCCCAGGGATCGGGCGACGCGAACACCAGCGGCGCCTGCAACGTCAGTTCCTCGACCATGGCGCAGCCCGCGAGGTGACCGGCGTGCAGCGCGAGGTCGAGGAAGGCCGTACCGGGGAGCAGCGGCGTGCCCTGGACGGCGTGGTCGGCCAGCCACGGCTGCGTGTCGAGCGAGAGGCGCGCGGTGAACGCCATCGCGCCGTCCGGGTGCTCGACTGCCGCGCCCAGCAGCGGGTGCTCCGCCGAGGTGAGCCCGAGCCCCGAGACCTTCGTGATCGGCGAGCCCCCGTCGAGCCAGAAACGCCGGCGCTGGAACGGGTAGGTGGGGGCCTGGGTGTTGGCGGTGGACGGCGCGTGCCAGTCCGTGGCGGGTGCCGCCGCGTGGGTGTGGTGGGCGGCGAGCGAGGTGAGGAACTGGCGGTGGCCGCCGTGGTCGCGGCGCAGGGTGGGCTGGGCGGTGACGGGCGGCAGGACGGTGTCGAGGATCGCCGGGACGAGGATCGGGTGCGGGCTGGCCTCGATGAACGCGGTGTGGTTCGCGGCGAGCGCCGTCAGGGTCGGGTGGAACTGGACCGGGTTGGCGAGGTTGTCGTACCAGTAGGCGGCGTCAAGGGTGGTGGTGTCCTCGACGAGTTCGCCGGTCAGCGTCGAGTGGAACGGAATGGCGGCCTGTTGGGGCGTGACGGCGCCGAGGTCGCTGAGGAGCCGGGCGCGCAGGGCGTGCATGTGCGGCGTGTGCGAGGCGTAGTCGACCGCGATCATCCGCGCGTCGATGTTCTCCGCCGCGCAGTGCGCGACGAGCGCCTCGGCCGACGGCGTCGTTCCGGCGACGATGGTGTGCTGGGGGCCGTTGAGCGCGGCGACGTGGAGGTCGCCGGTGAGGTCGAGGCGCGTGATGAGCGCCTGCGCGTCGGCGCTGCTGAGGGGGACGGACACCATGCGGCCGCTGTCGGTGATCGTCGTGAGGGCCTGGGCGCGCTTGGTGACGATCCGGGCGGCGTCATCGAGGGTGAGCGCCCCCGCGATGTGGGCGGCGGCGATCTCGCCCTGGCTGTGGCCGATGACGGCGTCGGGGCGGATGCCGTGGTGTTCCCACAGGCGCGCGAGAGCCACCATCAAGGCGAACAGCGTCGGCTGGATGACGTCGGCGGCGGTGGGGAGTTCGGGCGCGGCCAGGACGTCGTGCAGGTCCCAGCCGGTGTACGGCCGGAGCGCCTGGGCGCACTCGTCGATCGCGGCGGCGAACACCGGGGATTCGGCGATGAGCTGGACGCCCATCCCCGCCCACTGCGAGCCCTGGCCGGGGAACACGAACACCGTCCCGCCACCGCTCGGCAACGCCTCCGGGCCGAGGACCAGCGACCGGTGCGGCGTCCCGGCGGCCAGGGCGGCGAGGGTGGCCGACATCTCCGCGCGGTCGTCCCGGCCGGTGACGATCACGGCCCGGTGGTCGAACAGCGTCCGTCCGGCGAGGGGCGCGGCCAGGTCGGCCGGAACCAGCTCCGGGTCTGCGGCCAACCGGGCGTCGAGCCGGACGGCGGCCTCGCGCAGCGCCTCGGGCGTCGTCGCCGACAGCGGCAACGCGACGGCGGGCGTGCGCGGCTCGGCGGCCGGGACGTCTTCGGTGGGCGCGGGTGGCTCCTCCAGGATGAGGTGCGCGTTCGTCCCGCTGATGCCGAACGACGACACGGCGGCCCGGCGGGGGTGCCCGGTCTCCGGCCACGGCCGCGCCCGGTCGAGCAGCGCGACGTTCCCGGCGCTCCAGTCGACGTGCGGGGACGGCTCGTCCAGGTTCAGCGACTCCGGCAGCAGCCCGTGCCGCATCGCCTGCACCATCTTGATCACGCCCGCGACGCCGGCCGCCGCCTGGGCGTGCCCGATGTTCGACTTGATCGACCCGAGATGGAGCGGCAGGTCGGCCGGGTGCTGGCGGCCGTAGGTGTTGAGCAGGGCCTGCGCCTCGATCGGGTCGCCGAGCCGGGTGCCGGTGCCGTGCGCCTCGACGGCGTCCACCTGGTCGGCGGTGAGCCGGGCGTTCGCGAGCGCCAGCTCGATCACGCGCTGCTGGGACGGCCCGTTCGGGGCGGCGAGCCCGTTGCTCGCGCCGTCCTGGTTGACGGCCGAACCCTTGATGACCGACAGGACCCGGTGGCCGTTGCGCTGCGCGTCGCTGAGGCGCTCCAGCAGGAGGAGGCCGACGCCCTCGCCCCAGCCGGTGCCGTCGGCGGCGGCGGCGAACGGCTTGCAGCGACCGTCGGGAGCCAGGCCGCGCTGACGGCTGAAGTCCACGAACGGGGTCGGCGCGGCCATGATCGTCACGCCGCCCGCGAGCGCCATCGTGCACTCGCCCGACCGCAGCGAGTGCGCCGCGAGATGCATCGCGACCAGCGACGACGAGCAGGCCGTGTCGATCGTCACGGCCGGGCCCTCGAACCCGAACGTGTACGCGACCCGGCCCGACGCGACGCTGTTGCTGATGCCCGTCGACAGGTAGCCCTGGATCTCCTCGGGCGTCTCGATCAGCAGATGGGACCCGTAGTGGCTGGACAGCACGCCCGTGAACACCCCGACGCTCTGCCCGCGCAGCCGGGACGGGTCGAAGCCCGCGCTCTCCACCGTCTCCCAGGCCGTCTCCAGCAGGAGCCGCTGCTGCGGGTCCATCGCCAGGGCCTCGCGCGGGCTGATGCCGAAGAACGCCGCGTCGAACGTGTCGGCGTCGTGCAGGAAACCGCCCAGCCGGGTGTAGGTCGTGCCCGGATGGTCGGGATCGGGGTCGTACAGGTCGGTCGCCCAGCCGCGGTTCGTCGGGAACTCCGAGATCCCGTCCCGTCCTTCGGCCACCAGGTCCCACAGGTCGTCGGCCGAACGCACGTCGCCGGGGAACCGGCAGGCCATGCCGACGATCGCGATCGGCTCGTACTTCTCCGCCTCGACCTCACGGACGCGCTGCCGGGTGCGGCGCAGGTCGGCCGTCACGCGCTTCAGATAGTCCCGGATCTTCTCTTCGTTGGACATGGGGATTCCTCACGTGAAGGCGGGTCAGGAGAGGCCGAGCTCGTTCTCGATGACGTCGAAGATCTCGTCGTCGGTGGCGGAGGCGAGATCGCCGCCCGCGTCGTCGTCCGGCGCGTCGTCGGCGCCGGTCCACTTCCACAGCAGGGCTTCGAGCCGCGCCGTGACGGCGGACCGGTCCGCGTCGTCGGCGGGCACCTCCGCCAGCGCCGCGTCCAGGCCGTCCAGCTCGGCGAGAATCCCGGGCACCGAGCCCGCCGTGGGCGGCGCGAGTTGGGTGAGGAGTTGTGCGGCGAGCGCGGTGGGGGTGGGGTGGTCGAAGATCAGGGTGGGCGGGAGGCGGAGCTGTGTGGCGTTGTTGAGGCGGTTGCGCAGTTCGACGGCGGTGAGGGAGTCGAAGCCCAGGTCCTTGAACGGTTTGTCCGGGGCGATCGTGTGCGGCGCGGGATGGCCGAGGACCGCTGCGGCGTGCGACTGGACCAGGCCGAGGACGTGCCCGCGCTGCCGGTCCGCGGTGAGCCCGGACAGCTTCGCGGTGAGGTCGTCGGCCGCCGCGGCGCCTCCGCCGGACGCGGCGGAGACGGCGGTCCGGAGGGCCGCCGGGGCGAGGCCGCGCAGGAGGGGAGACGGGTGGTGCGCGGTCGTGGTCGCCGTGATGGGCGTGGCGACGGTGTGGGGTTCGTTGAGGCGGAGCGCGGTGTCGAGGAGTTCGAGGCCGTGCGCGTCGCTGAGCGGCGTGACGCCACTGCGGCGGAGCCGGGCGAGGTCGGTCTCGGTGAGGCCGGCGGTCATCCCGCTGGCCTGCTCCCAGAGCCCCCAGGCGATGGACGTCGCCGGTCGGTTCTGGGTGTGGCGGAGGTGGGCGAGCGCGTCGAGGTAGGCGTTGGCGGCGGCGTAGTTGGCCTGTCCCGGGTTGCCGAGTGTCCCTGCTGCGGAGGAGAAGAGGACGAAGGCGTCCAGGTCCTCGGTCTGCCGGTGCAGGTTCCAGGCCGCGTCCACCTTGGGACGGAACACCGTCGCGAGGTGCTCGGGCGTCTGGCCTTCGAGCGGCGCGTCCCGCAGGACTCCCGCGGCGTGGATGACGACCCGCAGCGGACGCTCGTCGGGGATCGTGGCGAGGAGGCCGGCGAGGGCGTCGGGGTCGGCGGTGTCGCACGCGGCGATGGTGACCTGCGCGCCGAGGCCTTCCAGCCTGGTCTTCAGCTCTTGCGCCCCCGGGGCCTGCGGACCCTTCCTGCTGACCAGGAGCAGATGGCGGGCGGGGTGCCGGGTCGCCAGGTGCTCCGCGACGAGGGAGCCGAGCGTGCCGGTGCCGCCGGTGATCAGCACGGTTCCGGGCCTCGCGGGCTGCGGGAGGCTGAGCGTGACCTTGCCGATGTGCTGGGCCTGCGAGAGCGTCCGGATGGCCTGCCGCGTCCGCGTGACGGGGTGGCTCGTGCAGGGCAGCGGGGTGAGGGTGCGCCGGTCGAAGTGGGTGCGGAGGAGCGTGAAGAGTTCCTGCACGCGGGCGGTGTCGGCGTCGATGATGTCGAAGGGCTGGTAGTGGATGTGGGGGTGGTGGGCGAGTTGCTGGGGGGTGCGGATGTCGGTCTTGCCCATTTCCACGAAGTGGCCGTGGGGGTTGAGGAGGCGGAGTGAGACGTCGATGTGTTCGTTGGCGAGGCTGTTGAGGACGATGTCGATGCCGTCGGGCGCGGTCTGACGGAACTGCTGTTCGTAGTCGGTGGCGCGGCTGTTGGCGATGTGGTCGTCGTCAAGGCCGAATTCGCGCAGGACGGGCCATTTGCGGGGGCTGGCGGTGGCGTAGATCTCGGCGCCGTGGAGTCGTGCGATCTGGAGCGCGGCCTGCCCGACACCGCCTGTCGCGGTGTGGATGAGGACTTTCTGGCCCTTCTTGAGGCCGCCGAGTGTCACGAGTCCGTAGTAGGCGGTGAGGAACGCGACGGGGATGGTGGCGGCCTGCGGGAACGTCCAGTCGTCGGGGATCTTCATGACCAGGCGGTGGTCGGTCGTCGCGACCGGCCCGATCCCGCCGCGCGAGAACATCCCGGTCACCCGGTCGCCCGGTTCGAGGGCCGTCACGTTCGCCCCGACCTCGATGACCGTTCCGGCCTCCTCGCCGCCGATCGGCGCCTTGGCGTTCACCATCCCCAGCGACACCAGGACGTCGCGGAAGTTCAGGCCGCCCGCGTGGGTGCGGATCCGGACGTCGTCCGGCCCGAGCGGCTCCTCGGGCGGGTCGGTCGGGGCCAGGGCGATGTCGTCCAGCGATCCGGTGCGGCCCGTGGTCACCAACTGCCAGCCGGAGTCGCCGGGCGGGATCAGGAACTCCTCGCGGCTGTTCGCCAGCCGCGCCTGGAACAGCGAGCCGTCGCGGGTTGCGAGCTGCGGCTCGTCGAGCGACCGGGCCGTGGCCAGGGCGCGCGGGAGCGCGTCGAGTTCCAGCCTGTCGACGTCCAGCAGGCGGAACCGTCCCGGGTGCTCGTTCTGCGCGCTGCGGGCCATGCCCCAGACCGCGGCCTGGGCGAGCGACGACTCGTCACCGTCGCCGGGAAGAACCTGGGCGCGCTGCGTGACCAGCGTGAGCGTGCTGTCGGAGAGCCGCTCGTCGGCCGCCCAGTCCTGGAGCAGCCGCAGCGCCGCGGCGGCCGTCGCCGTCACGCGCTCGGGGCAGCCGCAGCCGTCGCCGTGCGCGCAGGTGGCGGCGAACAGCGATGGGAGCGCGACCACCTCGGCGGGGGCGGTGCCGTCGAGGGCGGCGGCGAACTCGGCGAACCCGGCGTGGGACGTCGCCTCGGCGCCCTCGGGAGGCGTTCCGAGGAAGACCGCGTCCTCGACGGGTTCCGGCTCGGCGTCCGGCACCGGATGCCACGCCAGGTGGAAGAGGTCCGGCGCGGCCGGCGCATCGTCGGTGAGGTCGCCGGTCAGCGGACGCAGCGTGAGTTCCTCGACGGTCAGGACCGGCTGCCCGGCCGGGTCCGCGGCGTGCAGGCTGACCGTGTCGGGCCGCAGCGGGACGAGCGTGACGCGGAGGGTGTCGGCCCCGGTCGCGTGGAGCCGGACGCCGGTCCAGGAGAACGGCAGGCTGATCCCGCTGCCGTCCTGGTCGGTCGCCAGTGCGTGGAGGGCGGCGTCCAGGAGCGCGGGGTGGAGTCCGTAGTCGGTGGTGGAGGTGCCGGGCGGGAGCTGGACGTGCGCGTGCAGGGTCGTGTCGTCGCGGTGGAGTTCGCGGAGGTTCTGGAACGCGGGTCCGTAGGTGTAGCCCTGGTCGGCGAGGCGCTCGTAGAGGCCCGTGATGTCGACGGACACGCCATTCTCGGGCGCGGGCGGCTTCGTGGTGGCCGTTTCGGGAGCCAGGACGCCGGTCGCGTGCGTGATCCACGTGGATGCGTCGCTGTCCGGGCGGGAATGGACGGAGAAGGCGCGGCGTCCGTCCTCTCCCGGCGCGTCCACGGCCACATGGACCGTCCGCGCGGCGGTGAGCGTCAGCGGGGCCTGGAGCGTCAGCTCCTCGACGGCGGGGCAGCCGGTGGCGTGCCCGGCGTGGAGGGCGAGGTCGAGGAAGGCGGTGCCGGGGAGCAGCGGCGTGCCGTGGACGGCGTGGTCGGCGAGCCACGGCTGCGTTTCCCGGGTGAGGCGTGCCGTGGCCTGCCAGCGTCCGTCGGGCAGCAGGGCCTCGGTCGTCAGCAGCGCGTGGTCGGCCGGGCTCAGTCCCAGTTCCGTGGCGTCGCCCGCGCCGCCGGGCGGGGCGTCGAGCCAGTAGCGGGTGCGCTGGAACGGGTAGGTCGGCGGCGGGTCCCCGAGGCTGGACTTCGGGTTCGTCCATTCGACGCGCTTGCGGGTGCCGGCGTGCACCTGGGCCACGGCGGCGAGGAACGCGATGCCGTCGGGACGCCGGTGGTCGAGGACGGGCCGGACGGTCGCGTCGTCGAGGATCTGGTGGGTGAGCGTGGTGAGCGTCGGGCGGGGGCCGAGTTCGAGGTAGAGGGCGGGGTTGTGGGTGGTGTGGAGGTGGGTGAGGCCGTCGTGGAAGCGGACCGCGTTCCTGATCTGGTCGGTCCAGTAGGCGGGGTTGCTGAGTTGTTCGTCGGTCGCTGTGCGTCCGGTGAGGTTGGAGATGATCGGGATGGTGGTCGGGTGGTAGGTGAGGCTTTCGGCGACCTTCTGGAACTCGTCGAGCATGGGCTCCATGAGGGACGAGTGGAAGGCGTGGCTCACGACGAGTCGCTGGTGTTTGATTCCGTGCTCGTCCAGGACCGTGGCGAACTCTTCGAGGGCGTCGAGGTCACCGGACAGGACGGTCGCGGTGGGGGAGTTGACGGCGGCGACGGTGACGTCGTCGGGGAGCGGCGGCAGGTCGGCTTCGGGCGCGTGGACGGTGAGCATTCCGCCGCCGGGTGGGAGCGCGCTCATCAGGCGTCCGCGTGTGGCGATGAGGGTTGTGGCGTCGGTGAGGGTCCAGAGCCCGGCGAGGTGGGCGGCGGTGAGTTCGCCGAGGGAGTGCCCGATGAGGACGTCGGGTGTGATGCCGTGGTGCCGCAGGAGGTGGTGGAGGGCGACCTGCACGGTGAACAGGGCTGGTTGGGCGTAGGCGGTGTCGTTGATCAGGTCGTTGCCGGACAGGATTACGTCCTTGAGGGACGCGTCCAGGTGCGGGTCGAAGGCGGCGCAGACGGTGTCGAAGGCTTCAGCGAAAACGGGTGAGGTGTCGTAGAGGCCGCGTCCCATGCCGGGCATCTGGCTGCCCTGCCCGCTGAGCAGGTAGACGAGCCCGCCGTCCCGGACCTCGCCGGTGACCAGCGCAGGGTCGGGGTCACCGGCCGCGAGAGCGGCGAGGGCGCGTCCGAGTGCTTCCCGGTCGTCCCCGTCGGCGACGACGACGGCGCGCCGGTCGAACAGCGTCCGCGCGGCCAGGGGCGCGGCGAGTGCGGCGGGCGTCGCGTCCGGGTGCGCGGCGAGATGGGCGCCGAGGCGTGCGCCGACGGCCCGCAGCGCCTCGGGGGTCCGCGCCGACAGCGGCAGCGCGACCGGACCGCCGACGCCGCCGTCCGCGTCCGGCTCGGCTTTGGGTGGCGCTTCCAGGATGACGTGGGCGTTGGTCCCGCTGATCCCGAAGGACGACACGGCGGCCCGGCGCGGACGTCCGGTCTCCGGCCACGGCGTCGGCTCCACGAGCAGGGCGACGTGCCCCGCGCTCCAGTCGACGTGCGGGGACGGAGCGTCCACGTGCAAGGTCTTGGGGAGGACGCCGTGGCGCATCGCCTCGACCATCTTGATGATGCCCGCGACCCCGGCCGCCGCTTGGGTATGCCCGATGTTGGATTTGATGGACCCCAGGTAGGCCGGACGGTCGGACGTGTGGTGGCGTCCGTAGGTGCCGAGAAGGGCCTGCGCCTCGATCGGGTCGCCGAGCTTGGTGCCAGTGCCATGCGCCTCGACAGCGTCAACCTCGTCGGCGGTGAGCCCCGCGCTAGCGAGGGCCTGCTCGATGACGCGCTGCTGGGACGGCCCGTTGGGCGCCGAGAGCTGGCTGGTCGTCCCGTCCTGGTTGATCGCCGACCCGCGGACGATCGCGAGGACCCGGTGGCCGAGCCGCTCGGCGTCCGACAAACGTTCGAGCAGGACGAGCCCGACGCCCTCGCCCCAGCCCGTCCCGTCGGCGGCGGCGGCGAAGGACTTGCAGCGACCGTCCGCCGCCAGCCCGCGCTGCCTGCTGAACTCCAGGAACACCGAAGGCGTCGCCATCACGGTGACACCGCCCGCCAGCGCCATCTCGCACTCACCGGCCCGCAGCGCCCGCGCGGCCAGGTGCAGGGCGACGAGCGACGACGAACAGGCCGTGTCGACCGTCACCGCTGGCCCGTGGAACCCGAAAGCGTGCGCGATCCGTCCCGAAGCGACACTTCCGGCACTGCCCTGCCCGAGATACCCCTCCATCTCGGCGGGCGGCCGGACGATCCGCGCTCCGTAGTCGTGGTACATCACACCCACGAACACCCCGGTACTGCTATTACGAAGCCCACGAGGGTCGAGGCCGGCGCTCTCCGCGGCCTCCCAGGAGGCCTCCAGCAGAAGACGCTGCTGCGGGTCCATGGAAAGAGCCTCACGCGGATTGATCCCGAAGAACTCGGCGTCGAACTCGCCGGCCTCGTGCAGAAACCCACCGTGCCGCGCATAACTGGTATGAGGCACTTCAGGATCGGGATCATAAAGGGTGTCGACGTTCCACCCGCGGTCCTCGGGAAATTCCGACACCGCGTCCCGGCCGGCGGCGGCGAGCTCCCAAAGCTCCCCCGGCGAGGCGACACCGCCGGGATACCGGCAGGCCATGCCCACGATGGCGATGGGCTCGGACTTCTCCGACTCCAGCGCGCGCACCTGCTCCCGCGCATGGTAGAGGTCGTTGGTAGCCCGCCGAAGGTATTCGCGGAGCTTGTCCTCATGAGGCATGTGAATTTCCCCAAACGCAGCGCAAAAATACTCCTTCGGGGATCGTAAGGCCGTCCTCTTACAGGGCGCTTTGCCTGTACTAAAGCCCCCGAAAAACCACGAGCCCCCGCCTCCAAAACCCCCGAACGCCCAGGACCCCACCGCCGCCCCACGCATCCCCGCCGTACGCCCGGAGAAAGCCGCCCACCAAACACGCGCTACAGCACAATCCCCAACGCCCAATGAAGTACTGAAGTCAAAGGAAGCGGACCAAACCCGAGCGACTCAAGCAAACGAACCAACAAACCAAATCCGCTTTGTCAAACGAAGCGCACAGCCCTTACGAACACCCCGCAAACCCAAAAAGAACTCCCCGTCCCAGCCCGCGCGTCCCTCACAAGGACCGGCCCACGAACGAAAACCCCGCGCCTTCGCCCCTCCGGCCACACCCCGGTTCGCCGCCACAACGTCCAGTCGCCCGCGGGTCCGTGACACCAGAACGCCGCGTCGCTCACCGCAGCCCGACGTGCTCGCGCGAGATGCCCACGACGATCACCCACCCGCCGACCACCAAGCTGGCCGCGCCACGCCCCCCAGCGTCCCCAGCGCCCCCGCCCGACGGCCGCGACACCCGTCCGCCCGCGCCCCGCCCGTGAATGCGAGATCGCCATCTCCTCGGCCGCCGGCCGCCCGCCCGCCCGCCCGTCCGGCCGGCCGTCCGGCCGCCGATCGGCCCGCCCGCCGCACGCCCGCCGCCCGCGCTCTGCCCGTGAAACCGAGACCGCCGTGTGCTCGGCCGTCGGGCGTCCGCCCGCCCGCCGCGACGCCCGTCTGCCCGCGCCGTGCACGCGGATCCGAGACCGCCGTCTCCTCGGCCGTCCATCCGCCCGCCGCCTGCGTCATGCGCGTGGGTCCGAGACCGCCGTGTGTTCGGCCGTCGGCCGTCCATCCGCCCGCCGCGACGCCCGCCGAAACCCGGAACATCGTGTCGCTCGCCGTGCCTCCAGGTGCTTCCGCGACGCCTGCGATAGGCCCCTGACCTGGCGGGATGCGGGTTCTCCGTGGCGGGCGTTCCGCGGCTCGACGTGGTGAGCCGCGAACTCACATGGCCGGTCACGCGTGCCGCCCTCTCAAAGATCGGGTGCGGAGGTCGAAACAGAACCCTGACCTGCCGCCCCCCGCTGCCGCGGGGACGCTGTGGACACGCTGACTCGCCAGGCGACGAACCTGCCATCGGGCTACACTCTTCGCTGCTGTGTCGGGCCGGACTCCACAGACCCCCGGCCCCTCGCGAGCTGCTGCGAAGATTGCGAGAGCGATACAGTGTGCGATAGCAGGATCACTAGCGGATGATCATGCTGGATGGCGGGCTGGTGAAGAGTCGCCCGGTGGCAGGGGGATTCACCGGAAGTGAGCGCATAAGTGTCTGCAGAGGACCTCGAGAAGTACGAGACCGAGATGGAGCTGCAGCTCTACCGGGAGTACCGCGACGTGGTGGGCTTGTTCAGCTACGTCGTCGAGACGGAACGCCGCTTCTACCTCACCAACTCGGTCGACCTCCAGGTCCGGGACACCGAAAACGGCGAGGTCTTCTTCGAGGTAGCGATGCAGGACGCCTGGGTATGGGACATGTACCGCCCGGCACGCTTCGTCAAGAACGTCCGAGTAGTCACCTTCAAGGACGTCAACGTCGAAGAAATCGCCAAGAGCGACTTCGAACTCCCGTCCACCGACTGACCCGCCGCCATCACCCGAACCCACCCCACCCCAGGCCGCCCCGCGTCCCACTCCAGCCCAAGCCCAGGCCGTCCCGCGCCCACGCCGTCCCGCGCCTAGGCCGTTCCCGTGCTCAGACCGCCCGTGTCGGCCCGTCCTGGAGCCGTTCTCGCGCTCAGGCCCTCTCCGCGCCCCCACGGTCCCGCTGGCCGACGTCGGTCCGTGCCCGCGACGAACCGTGCCCACGACGATGACCCCGCGCTCAGGCTGTTCCGGCGCGAACGCCCCCCGGCGTCGGGCCGTGCCGCCACGGTCCTGCGTCCCCGCCGGCCGGTGTCAGGCCGCGCCCACACAGTCTTGCGTCCTCGCCGGCTGGCGTCGGGCCGCGCCCAGCTTGGCCGCGCCCGAGACGATGACCCCGCGCTCAGGCCGTTCCCGCGCAAAGGACGCCGAGTGGCGTAAGGGCCGCCCGGTGTCAGGCCGCGCCCACATGGTCCCGCGTCCCCGTCGGTCGGCGTCGGCCCGTGTCCGCGTCGGCCCGCCCCAGGCCGTTCCGGCCGTTCCGGCCGCTCAGGACGCCCGGCGCGGGTCGCGCCACGTGGTCTCGTGTCCGCCGCGCGGCCCGTGGACCCGTGCCCAGCCCGTCGTGCCGGTCGGCACGCGGTGCCGCAGCACGTAGCCGGGCACGTGCCGTGGGGCGGTGTCGGCCCGCGTGCGCGTCGGCCCGCCCCAGGCCGTTCCCGTGCCCGCGCCGACCCATGCTCAGGACGTTCCGGCCGCTCAGGCCAGCCCGCGTCGGGCTGCGCCAGCACGGTCCCGTGCCCCCGCCAGCCGACGTCGGTCCGCGCCCGCGTCGGCTCGCGCCCAAGCGTGCCCGTGCCCGCGTCGGCCTGTGCTCAGGCCGTTCCGGTGCAAAGACCGCCTGGCGTGGCGCAAAGGCCGCTCGGCGCCGGGCCGCGCCCACACGGTCCCGAGCCCCGGCCAGCCAACGTCGGTCCGTGTCCGCGTCGGCCCGCCCTAGGCCGTTCCTGTGCCTGCGTTGGCCCGTGCTCAGGACGTTCGGCGCTTAGGCCGCCCCGCGTCGGGCCGCGCCCACACTGTCCTGCGTCCCCATCGGCCAGTGTCGCGGGTCCGCGTCTGCGTCGGCCCGCCCCCAGGCTTGCCCGCGCCCGCGACGACCCGAGCTCAAGACGTTCCGACCGCTCAGGCCACCCGGCGTCGGGCCACGCCCGCGGTCCCGCGTCCCCGCCAGCCGGCGTCGGCCCGCGTGCGCGTTGGCGCGCCCCCAGGCTGTTCCCGTGCCCGCGCTGGCCCGTGCCCAGGACGTTCGGCGCTCGGGCCGCCCCGCGCCGAAGGCTTGCTGCGTTAGCGACGACCAGCGCTTAGGCCGGTTCCAGCGCTCAGGCCGCTCCGCATCGGGCCGCGCCCGCACGGTCCCGTGCCCCCGTCGGTCGGCGTCGTCGGCGCCTTGTCCGCGTCGGCCCGCCCCCAGGCCGTTCCCGTGCCCGCACCGACCCATGCTCAGGCCGTTCCGACCGCTCAGGCCGCCCGGCGCCGGGCCGCGCCCACGCGGTCCCGTGTCCGCCGCGCAGCCCGTGGACCTGCGCCCAGCCCGTCATGCCGACCGGCACGCGGTGCCGCAGCACGTAGCCGGGGCACGTGCCGTCGGCCGGTGTCGGCCCGCGTGCGCGTCGGCCCGCCCCAGGCCGTTCCCGTGCCCGCGCTGGCCCGTGCTCAGGACGTTCCGGGGCTCAGGCCGCCCCGCGTCGGCCCACACCCCAGGCTTGCCCGCGTTCGCGACGACCAGCGTTAGGCCTTCCGTCGCTCAGGCCGTTCCGGCGCAAACGTCGCCCGGCGTCAGGCTGCGCCCGCACGGACCTACGTCCCCGTCGGCTGGCGTGGGTCCGTGTCCGCGTTGGCCCGCGCGCCAGGCTTGCCCGCGCCCGTGACGACACGTGCTCAGGCCGACCCACGTGACGGCGGCCAACGCTGCTGGCCTCCACTCGGCGCACGGCGACGACTGCCGGACCATCTCGAGCTGAGAACTTCGTCGTAATGCTCTCGTACGTGAGCCTGCTGGGGGCGGTCGGGCGGCGAACTGTCGCGGGTTGAGCGGGAGAGTTCTCGCATTCTGAGGACGGGGACGCTCGGGGTGGGTGATGCGGCTGATGATGAGCGGCGCGCTGGTCATGCGTGGACTGCGGGACATGGGTGGCTTTCTTTGGTTCGTGGTGAGCGGGCGGGATGGGTTGGAGTTGCGGGCGGTCAGGAGCGGTCTTTGGCGAGGGCGGTGAGGCGCCAGCCTCCGGGTGTTCGTTCGACGAAGCCGCCTGCGGCGAGGAGGCCGAGTTTTGCGTTGACGGCGGTCAGGTCGAGGCCCGCGCGTGCGGCGAGTTGGGCGGGGCCTGCGGCGCCGCGGGCGGGCAGGGATTCGAGGACCGTTCGTGTCATCGGGTCCAGACGGTCGCGGGGGAGGACCGGGTCGCGCGGTGGGGGAGCCAGGTCGGCGCCGAGACGGCCGAGGGCCTCGATCACCTCTTCGGGGCGCGTGACGAGCAGCGCGGGCGGCGAATCGCGCAGCAGGCGGTGGCAGCCTTCGGACGCGCCTGACGTCACCGGGCCTGGGACGGCCATCACCTCGCGGCCGAGGCGTCGCGCCCAGGATGCGGTGTTCAGTGCTCCGCTCCGCCAGGCCGCCTCGACCACGACTGTGCCGCGCGTGAGCGCCGCGATGACCCGGTTGCGGACTAGGAACCTCGATCTGCGCGGCGTCGTTCCGGGTGGTGACTCGCTCACCAGCAGGCCACGGCTCGCGAGTTCGGCGAACAGTCCTTCGTGCGAGGCCGGATAGGGGACGTCCACGCCGTTGGCGAGGACCGCGAGCGTTGATCCGTCGGCGGCGAGTGCGCCGCGGTGCGCTGCCGCGTCGATGCCCATCGCGCCGCCGGAGACGATCGTCCAGTCCTTCTCGGCGAGCCGCGCGGCGAGTTCGGCGGCGATGCGCGTCCCGTAGGGCGTGGACGCGCGGGCGCCGACCATCGCGACCGACCGCAGGCACCCGTTGCGAAGGTCGCTGGGGCCGCGCAGCCAGAGCGCGTAGGGACGTTCGTCGCCGAGATCCTCCAGCGTCGTCGGCCACTCCGGATCGCCGGGACACACCAACCGGACGCCGAGCTGTTCGGCGATCGTCAGGTCCGCCTCGGTGTCCACGGTCGGCAGGCGACGGCGCCAGTGTTCGAGCCGTGTCACCGCCTTGTGCTTCTCCTCGCGGGTCTGCGCGATGCCGTCCGGGAGCGTCCCGTCGCGGATCGTCGCGAGCGCGCCCGGCGGTCCGCTCCAGTCGATGAGGCGGTTGAGCAGGCGGTCGCCGGGCTCGGCGAGGGCCGTCAGCGCGGCTCGTGCGATGCGCTCGTTCATGTGCCCTGTCCCATCCGTAGTGCCAGTGCTCCGCCGACGTCGTCGGCGTCGGGTTCGTCGCGGTCCGCCAGGTCCGCGATCGTCCAGGCGACGCGCAGGACCCGGTCCATGCCGCGTGCGCTGAGGCTTCCGTTCTGCAGCGCGTCGTCGATCGCGCGCATGGCGTCGGCGGACGGCGTGAAGCGGCGCCGCAGTTCGGGGCCCGGGATCTCGGAGTTCGAGCGCCATGGGGTGTCCGCGAGGCGTTTGGCGGTCCGGTCCCGTGCCGCCGCCACGCGTTCGGCGACCACGTCGCTGCTCTCGGCGAAGTCCAGGTCGTAGCGCAGTTCGGCGCGGCTCGCGGGCGAGAGTTCCAGTTTCAGGTCGACACGGTCCAGTAGCGGCCCCGACAACCGCGATTGGTACTTGCGGCGCAGCGCGGGAGCGCAGGTGCAGTCACGTCGGTTCGCCGCCGCGCACGGGCACGGGTTGGCCGCCAGGATCATCGTGAACCGGGCCGGGAACCGTGCCGTCCCTTCCGCTCGGGCGATCCGCACCTCGCCGTCCTCCAGCGGTTGCCGCAGGACGTCGAGGACGCCTTGCTTGAACTCCGCAGCCTCGTCGATGAACAGGACGCCGCGGTGCGCGAGGGACGCGGCTCCCGGCTGGAGAGACCGGCCGGACCCGCCGCCCACGAGCGCGGGCTCGCTCGCGGTGTGGTGCGGTGCGTGGAACGGCGGATGGGTGATCAGCGGTTGTCCGGGCGGCAGGGTGCCCGCCACGGAATGGATCGCCGTCACCTCCAGCGCGGCGTCCTGTTCCAGCGGCGGGAGGAGGGTCGGCAGCCGTTCGGCCAGCATGGTCTTCCCGCAGCCCGGCGGGCCGGAGAAGTAGAGATGATGGCCGCCCGCGGCGCTGATCTCCAGGGCGCGGCGTCCCTCGGCCTGACCCCGGACGTCCGCGAGGTCCACCCTCGGACGCCGATCGGGCGGACGCGCCGGCATGCCGTTCGGGACGGCCGGGAACGGCTCCGCCTCCTCGGGAGGCGGCGGTTCGTCCCGCAGGACGGCGAGCAGGCCGCGCAGCGTCTGCGCCCCGATGACCTCCAGGTCCGGCACCAGCTCCGCCTCGGCCTGGTTCGCCTTCGGCACGACGGCGGTGCGGCAACCGGCCTTCGTGGCGACCAGCAGAGCGGGCAGGATGCCCGGGACGGGGCGGACGCGGCCGTCGAGCCCCAACTCACCGATGACGACGAGTCCCGCGCATGAGCGCGGCGGAACCGCTTCGGCTGCGGCGAGCAGCACCAGCGCGATCGCCAGATCGAAAAGCGATCCCCGTTTCGGCATGCTCGCGGGGAAAAGGGACACTGTCACATGCCGGTTGGGCCATTCCTCGCCCGAGTTGAAGATCGCGGCGCGGACGCGGTCGCGGGACTCGCTCAGCGCGGTGTCGGGCAGGCCGACGAGATGCATGCCGGGGATGCCGCTCGTGATCGCGGCTTCGACGTCCACGACGAACCCCTCGACTCCGAGGAGGGACACCGATCGTGTTCTGGCGAGCGTCATGAGAACTCCTTGATCTTGAAGAGGGAAGCGGCGAGCTTGATCGAGACAGCCGCACAGGCAGACGGGTGGGCACGCGCAGGGCACCACGCGGAGCTGCGGTGCGCGTACCGGTCTCGTGGCAGACCGCGAATCCGCCCGCACGTGACCTACGGTGCGGTTCACACACGTGACCCCGCACGTGACCTCCGCACGTGGATCCACGTGGATCCGCGCGCTGGCTCCATGCGGTGGACTCGCTGAACCTCCCGCGTGGCTCAGGCGCGGCGAGTTGCGCTTGCACGTCGGTCGCGGACGAGGACCACGCGCGTGGGCCGGCGCGCGGACTGTGTGCGTGGGCTCCTGTGCGTGTTCCGTGCGTGGGCTTTCTGCGTGGGATTGGCGCGTGGTGGACATGGCGCTTGTGCGGCCGACTCAAGGCTGAGGGCGGTCTTGGTCCGTGCTTGGTGTCGGACCGCGGTGTGGGTCCTCGTGCACGCGGGGGTTGTCAGGGAGGCATGGCCGCGGGCTGGTTCGGACCGTCGTGGGGCGGGACGGGCGGGCGCATCAGCAGACCTCCTGGATGTGGTCGATCAGGAAGCCGTCGTCGTCCGCGCACAGCAGGCCGAGGACGTCGATCCGTACTTGTGTGATGGGCACCTGGTGCTCGGCGGCCCAGCGCTGGGTCAGGCGGCGCAGCCGTTCGGCCTTGCCGGCCGTGATCGCTTCCAGCGGGTGGCCGAAGCGCGCTCCGCTGCGCGTCTTCACCTCGCAGACCACGTAACGCCGCCCGTCGTGGGCGATGATGTCCAGCTCGCCCTCCGCGCACCGCCAGTTGCGGTCGAGGATGGTCCAGCCGAGGCGCGTCAGGTGCCGCATGGCGGCGATCTCGCCGCGTGCCCCCAGAACGTGCGCGGCGTTGGTCTTCGTTGACATCGCTCTCACCTCCGCCATCGACCCTTCCGAATCCAGTGCGCCGTCTCGAATAGAAAGTGGTTCTGGGGACAACTCGGCCCCAGGGTGGTTGAATTCGCGGCATATGGGTGGGTTTGGGTGTCGAGTGTCGTGCGGCATTCGGCAGGACGGCGGGGGAGCGGCGTCGGCGCTTGCAATCGGCGGCGAGAAAGATCAGCGTGGCCCTGTGACGACCGACGACGAGCCTGGACCGCTGTACCGAGAGCTGCGGGAGTTCGAGCGCCATCTCCGCTCGGAGCGCGGACTGTCGCCGCACACGCTCCGCGCGTACCTCGGCGACCTTCGCGACCTCGCCCGGCACGCCGACACGGTGGGGCTCGGCGGCCCGGACGAACTCGGTGTGGCCGTCCTGCGCGCCTGGCTCGCGCGGCAGCATGCCGACGGGATGTCCCGGGCGACGCTCGCGCGGCGGACGGCGGCCGTGCGCGCGTTCACCCGCTTCCTGCACCGGAAGGGTGTTCTCGCGGAAGATCCGGGCGTGCTGCTCGGTACACCGCGCCTGAATCGGGATCTGCCTTCGGTCCTGTCGCAGGACCAGGCCGCGCACCTTCTGGACACGGTGGAGGCTGAAGGGCCGCAAGGGTCGCGAGACCTTGCTGTCTTGGAGGTCTTCTATGCGACCGGCGTCCGTGTGAGCGAACTGTGCGGCATGGACATCGGCGACCTCGACACCGGCCGCAGAACCGTGCGTGTCATCGGCAAGGGCGACAAGGAGCGGACGGTCCCGATCGCGGAGACCGCCGTCCAGGCCGTGGAGGAATGGCTGCGCGCGGGACGTCCCGTCCTCGCCACCGAGCAGAGCGGCAACGCGCTGTTCCTTGGAGCGCGCGGCGGAAGGCTCCATGCGTCGATCGCACGGCGGATCGTCCACGCCCGGATCGCGGCGGCCGGCGACGTCCCCGATCTCGGTCCGCACGGCCTGCGGCACAGCGCCGCGACGCACCTGTTGGAGGGCGGAGCCGATCTGCGGAGCGTCCAGGAGATCCTCGGGCACTCGTCGCTCCGGACGACCCAGCTCTATACGCAGGTGTCCGTCGAACGTCTCAAGAAGGTTCACCGGCAAGCCCACCCGAGGGGCGCGGCGGACTCGTGATCGTCCCGCTGACCTGCGCGGGCTCGTCCAAGCTCCGTGCGCTGGCGGACTTACGCAGCGCCCTGCGCCCGAACGGGCCGAAGGGCTGTCGTCCTCGCAGGCCGCCGGGGCTTGCGCGGGAGCCCGCTACGGCGAACCGACAGCGCAGCCGGTGCGCGCATCGCCCGCCGTGCCGGTCGGTTGCCGCTGTTTTCGGTTAGCTGCGCTGTTGGCGCGACCTTGCCGACCTCCCTTCTCGTTTGCGTTGAGTGCTGGACGTGGCTAGATCGCGTCGTTGCGGCCGTGCGAGGAGACGACCGCCGCCGCGCCGCCTCCAGACGTCCGCCCGTGTAGTCACGTGCCCAGCACGTACGGGCGAGGGCGCGGCGAGGTCAGCGGGCCCGGCGCAGGCGCCGTTCGCGGGCCAGGTCGATGACCTGCGCGGGCGCGCGCCGCCGGACGAACGTCGCCCGAAGCCGCACCTGCCGCCACAGGAACAGCAGAACGAACGCCAGCAGCATCCCCGTCACCAAGGCGCCCCCGGTCGTCGCCGCGCGCAGCCCGGACCGAGCGGGACGCGAGGCCACAACGGCGTCCGGCGTCGGCGGCGCCGACCAGCGCGGAAGAAGACGCACCCGCCGCTGCACCAGGTCGAGCGGATTCAGGTAGACCGCCCCACGCCGCAACCCCCAGTGCAGGCAGGCCAGTGCGCAATGCGGCGGCAACGCGTCCTCGACCACGCCGATCCGCGACCCCGCCGAGACGACACCGCCCACCCGCACCGACGGGACGACCGGCAGATACGTCGTCCGCAACGTCCCATGGTTGATCGCGACGACGCCGCGCCCGGCGAGCCGCCCCGCGTAGGAGACCCGTCCCGCCCCGGCCGCGAACACCGGCAGACCGGGACGCGCCGCCAGATCGACCCCCCGATGCCCGGCGCCCCACGGGACGGCGGGCGGCGCGAACCCCCGGACGACCGCGGGAGCCGGCGGACCGAGCGGCCACCGCCACCCCCCGCCGTCGGCACCGGAGCCGGGCGACGCGGTCAGCAGGACCAGGAAGAACAACGCGAACGAAGTCATGAGGCCGAGCCTGCCGAGCCGCCCCACGCCCCCGCCACCGGTCGGCCGATCTGTGGATAACCCGCCTCCCGACCCGGCTGATTCCACTCGCACGGCGCTCATCCCATAGAATCGAGATACGGCTGCGTGGGTCCAGACCCGGGCGGCCGAATCCACGCGCTCACACGTCACCTGGTTCCGAGAGCCGGTGGGGTGCGATCCCTCGGTCCGCCCAGCGCGGTGGGGTCGTGCCGGAGCGCAGACCTAACCGAACCGCCCGGGAGAACGACCCGGGCCTCAGGAAGGAACAACGGGACATGGCACCCGTCGTCACGATGCGGCAGCTCCTGGAGAGCGGCGTTCACTTCGGCCACCAGACGCGTCGGTGGAACCCGAAGATGAAGCGCTTCATCCTCACTGAGCGCAACGGCATCTACATCATCGACCTGCAGCAGTCGCTGTCCTACATCGACCGCGCCTTCGAGTTCGTCAAGGCCACGGTCGCGCACGGCGGCACGATCCTGTTCGTCGGCACGAAGAAGCAGGCCCAGGAGGCCATCGCCGAGCAGGCCGCGCGGGTCGGGATGCCCTACGTCAACCAGCGCTGGCTGGGCGGCATGCTCACCAACTTCTCCACCGTCCACAAGCGGCTCACGCGGCTCAAGGAGCTGGAGGAGATCGACTACGACGACGTGGCCGGCTCCGGCATGACCAAGAAGGAGCTCCTCGGCCTTCGCCGCGAGAAGGACAAGCTGGAGCGCACCCTCGGCGGTATCCGCGACATGGCCAAGGTGCCGAGCGCCGTCTGGATCGTGGACACCAAGAAGGAGCACATCGCGGTCAACGAGGCCAAGAAGCTCGGCATCCCGGTCGTCGCGATCCTGGACACCAACTGCGACCCCGACGAGGTCGACTACCCGATCCCCGGCAACGACGACGCGATCCGCAGCGTCAGCATGCTGACCCGGGTGGTCGCCGACGCCGTCGCCGACGGTCTCATCGCCCGCGCGGGCGCCGCTACCGGCGGCGACGAGAAGCCCGCCGAGGCCGGGGCCGCCGCCGAGCCGCTCACCGAGTGGGAGCGCGACCTGCTGGAGAACAAGGAGCAGGCCCCCGCCGAGCAGCCGGCCGAGCAGCCGGCCGCCGAGGCCGAGGCCCCCGCCGCCCCGGCCGAGACCGAGACCGAGGCCGCCCCGGCTGAGGCCGCGGCCGAGGTCGAGACCGAGCAGCCCGCCGAGCCGGCCGCCGACGGCGCCGCCGAGCAGGCCTGACGACACGCGGTCCCCGGGAGCGATCCCGGGGACCGGTCGCCCACAGTCTTTCCACCACACAGAGACGAAAGAACGATGGCTGACTTCACCGCCGCCGACGTCAAGCGGCTCCGCGAACTGACCGGCTCCGGCATGATGGCCTGTAAAAACGCTCTCACCGAGGCCGAGGGCGACTTCGACAAGGCCGTCGAGATCCTGCGTCTCAAGGGCGCCAAGGACGTCGGCAAGCGTGCCGAGCGCACCGCCGCCAACGGCCTCATCGCGCAGTACTTCCAGGGCCAGGGCGACGGCGCCCTCCTGGAGATCAAGTGCGAGACCGACTTCGTCGCCAAGAACGCCGAGTTCATCGCGCTGGCCGACCGGCTCGTCGAGTTCGCGTCCACCAGCGGCGTCGCGGACGCGGCGGCCCTGCTGGCCGCCGAGATCGAGCCCGGCAAGACCGTCGAGGCCCTGGTCCAGGAGGCCAGCGCCAAGATCGGCGAGAAGCTGGAGATCGGCCGCCTCGCGCACTACAAGGGCGCGTACGTGGCGAGCTACCTGCACAAGTCCGACCCGTCCCTGCCGCCGACCACCGGTGTGCTGGTCGAGCTGGACAAGGAGAACGCCGAGGTCGCCAAGGACGTCGCGCAGCAGGTCGCCGCGATGTCGCCGAAGTACCTCACCCGGGACGACATCCCGGCCGAGGCGATCGAGAAGGAGCGGGCGCTCGCCGAGCAGCTCACCCGCG
Source organism: Actinomadura rubteroloni (assembly GCF_002911665.1). NCBI lineage: Bacteria > Bacillati > Actinomycetota > Actinomycetes > Streptosporangiales > Thermomonosporaceae > Actinomadura > Actinomadura rubteroloni. Next base: position 886,690 of record NZ_MTBP01000002.1, on the reverse strand, counting down.
ACGAGGGCAAGCCCGAGCAGGCGATCCCCAAGATCGTCGAGGGTCGGGTCAACGCCTACTTCCGCGACTTCGTCCTGCTGGAGCAGGCGTTCGTCAAGGACGGCAAGAAGACCATTGCCAAGGTTCTGGACGAGGCGGGCGTCAACGTCGTCCGTTTCGCCCGCTTCAAGGTCGGCCAGGCCTAGGTCCCCGAGTAACCGGGACCGATTTTTTCAGAACGCGACAGGGAGGCCGCCGACGTGCCGGAGAAGACCACCACTGACACGGCGGCGGCCTCGCCGTCCGCCCATGCCCCGCGTGCGGGCTGGAAGCGCGTTCTGCTGAAGCTGTCCGGCGAGGCGTTCGCCGGGGGGGACCCGCTCGGCATCGACCCGGCGGTCGTCCAGCACGTCGCCGAGGCCGTCGCCGAGGCCGTCCGGGACGGCGTGCAGGTGGCGGTGGTGTGCGGCGGCGGCAACATGTTCCGCGGCGCGCAGCTCGCCGAACGCGGCATGGACCGGGGCCGCGGCGACTACATGGGCATGATCGGCACCGTGATCAACTGCCTGGCGCTGCAGGACTTCCTGGAGAAGCTGGGCCTCGACACCCGCGTCCAGACGGCGATCACGATGAGTCAGGTCGCCGAGCCGTACATCCCGCGCCGCGCGATGCGCCACCTGGAGAAGGGCCGCGTCGTGATCTTCGGCGCGGGCCTCGGCCAGCCGTTCTTCTCCACCGACACCACCGCCGCGCAGCGCGCGCTGGAGATCGGCGCGGACGCGGTGCTCAAGGCGACGCAGGTGGACGGCGTGTACGACGCGGACCCGCGGAAGAATCCGGACGCGGTCAAGTTCGACCGGCTGGACTACGGTGAAGTCCTGCAGCGGGGCCTGAAGGTCATGGACGCCACGGCCATCAGCCTGTGCATGGACAACGCGCTTCCCATCGTCGTGTTCGATCTGATGGGGCAGGGCAACATCGTCCGGGCCGTTCGCGGTGAGAAGATCGGCACACTGGTCAGCCCGGCGGACGGCTGACCGCGTACGAGCGGGACATAAACGGACGACCAAGGTGAACCGGGAGTCGAAGTGATCGACGAGACCCTCCTCGAAGCCGAGGAGAAGATGGAGAAGGCGGTCGCGGTCGCCAAGGAGGACTTCCAGACCATCCGCACCGGACGCGTCACCCCCGCCATGTTCAACAAGATCACCGCGGAGTACTACGGCACGCCGACGCCGGTCAACCAGCTCGCGTCGTTCACGCTGCCCGAACCGCGGATGGTCGTCGTCCAGGTCTTCGACAAGTCGTCGTCCGCAGCGGTCGAGCGGGCGATCCGCGACAGCGACCTCGGTGTGAACCCGACCAATGACGGCAACGTCATCCGCGTCGTCTTCCCCGAGCTGTCGGAGGAGCGCCGGCGCGAGTTCATCAAGGTCGCGGGGACCAAGGCCGAGGACGCGAAGGTGTCCGTCCGCAACATCCGGCGGCGCGCCAAGGACACGCTGGAGAAGCTCGCCAAGGACGGCGAGGCCGGCGAGGACGACGTCCGTCGCGCGGAGAAGGAGCTCGACGACGCGACGCAGCGGTACGTGGCGCAGATCGACGAGCTTCTGGAGCACAAGAAGGCCGAGCTGCTCGAAGTCTGATGGACGTCGACAAGACCGGTGACCTTGTGACCACCCCTGCCGGGCCGGACGACGGAGCCGAGGCGCCCGCGCCGAAGAAGGGCGGGGGGCGGAACCTCCCGATCGCGTTCGTGGTCGGGATCTCCCTCGGCGCGCTCGTCCTGGTCTCCCTCTACACCGTGAAGGAGATCTTCCTCGCGGTGATGATCGTGTTCCTGTGCCTCGGGGCGCGGGAACTGGCCGACGCCCTCAAAGCGCGCGAGATCCAGGTGCCGTTCCCGCCGATCGTGGCGGGAATGGCGGCCTCGCCGCTGGCCGCGTACTTCTGGGACGCGAAAGGGCTGGTGGCGGTCGTCGCGCTCACCGTCCTCGCGGTGATGATCGCGCGGATGCTCGCGGGCAGCGACGGCTACGTCCGGGACATGACGGCCGGTGTGTTCGTGACCGGTTATCTGGTGCTGATGGGCGGGATCGTCGCGCTGCTGATGCGGCCCGACGACGGCGACCACCGGATCGTCATCTTCATCGCCACGACCGTCGCGAGCGACATCGGCGGGTACTTCGCGGGCACCTATCTCGGACGGCACAAGCTCGCGCCGAGGATCAGCCCGAAGAAGACCTGGGAGGGCGTCAGCGGCTCGGCGCTGACCTGCATGCTCGTCGCGACGTGGCTGATGTGGTGGTTGCTGGACGACCACCGGGTATGGCCGGGCGTGCTGGTCGGGCTCGCCGCCGTCGTCACCGCGACCGTCGGCGACCTCATGGAGTCGGTGATCAAGCGCGATCTCGGCATCAAGGACATGGGCAATCTGCTGCCGGGCCACGGCGGCGTCATGGACCGGCTGGACTCGCTGATCGCGACCGCGCCCGTCGTGTGGCTGCTGCTGGAGCTGTTCGTCCCGGCCTGATTTCTGTGGCCTTCGCGTCAGTACTTTCCGGCGGTCAGGAGACGATCCAGGACCGTCCCTGCTGGGCGAGACGGCGGATCAGCGCCTCCGAGCCCTCGCTCTTGGCGTAGCGGTGCTCCTCCCCGGTGATGGGGACGAGCCACAGCCACCGGACCGGGTCGCCGTCGAACGACAGGCCCGTCAGGCCGGGCGGGACGGGTCCGGCGAGGCGGCTCGGGTCGTCCAGGAGCAGGACGCCCTCCCAGGCCGTGTCCTCGCCGCCGAGCGGGAATGTCCGGGCCTCGTGGTACCACTTGACCACGTCGCCCGGGGCGAACCACGTCACCGAGCGCCACGGGTACTGCGCCAGCCACGGGAAGATGCTGCCCGCACGCCGGGCCGGTAGGGAGGTCGCCACCGCCAGCTCGATGCGCGCGTGCGGGGAGACGTCGTCCTCGTACAGCTCGATCGTGGGCATCCGCTGCCGGCTCATCCCGACGGTGCTCAGCACGGCGTGGTCGCGGTCGTGCTGCGGGGGACGCTCGCTGAGCCCGACCGTGGGGGCGGCGCCGCCGGTGAGCCCGCGTCCGACGTCGTGCCAGTAGTGCCCGCCGGGGCCGAGGCGCTGCAGGAGGTGGCCGAGCACCGACTGCTGGAAGTCGGCCCAGGACTCGTCGGACGCCACGTCGTCCCAGTGCCGCCGGGCCCGCTCGATCCTGACCTCGAACGCGTCGATCTCGTCGCTCAGCGGGAACGCGTAGGGGCTCTGCGCGGTCGCGCCGCGGCTGTAGCCGGGGATGCCGCGGCCGATGTCGGACCAGCCGGGGATGACGAACAGGGGCGCGCCGTCCTCCAGCACCGCGACACCGTCGCCCTCCTCGAACCAGACGACGTCCAGGTCGTCGCCGACGAGCGGGCCGCGTCCGGCGCGGGACCGGATGTGCGTGGCGGGCATGAGCGGGGCGAACCCGGCGTCGAGGCGGACCTGGTCGGGGCCCGCGGGGGCCTCCTCGTGGTTGGCCACCCAGACCGCGCCGACCACTTTGTCCTGCTTGTCCAGGAGGGACGCCGAGGTGACGATCCCGTCGCTCTCGATCACGAGACGACGGGCGCCGTACGGGCTGGTCTCCGTCCGGACGGCCCCCGCTTCGGCGCGCCGCGCCGAAGCGGTTCCCCTGCGCAATACCGACATGATCGAGACCTTAGCCCGCCCGGGGGCCCGTACGTGCCGGAACGTGCCCGGTCCCGGCCGCCGGCATGCCCGTTCGCGGCGGGGCGGGCGATGGCGCGGGCATCGGCGCGCGTTTGCGACACTGGACGGACCATGTCTTCCCTCACCGAACCCTCCGGCGGGTCCGCCACGCCCGCGAAGACCCCGGCCAAGCTGGTGTTCGCCGCGCCCCGGCGGGCCAAGCCGCCGCGGCACCTCGCCGACCTCAGCCTCGCCGAGCGCCGCGCGGCCGTCGCCGAACTCGGCGAGAAGCCGTTCCGCGCGGACCAGCTCTCGCGGCACTACTTCGCGCGCCTGGTGAACGACCCGGCCGAGATGACCGATCTCCCGGCGGACGCGCGGGAACGGCTCACCGGCGAGCTGCTGCCGCCGCTGCTGGACTCCGTCCGGGAACTGGCCTGCGACGACGGCCGCACGCTCAAGACGGTGTGGAAGGCGTTCGACGGCGTTCTGTTCGAGTCCGTCCTGATGCGCTACCCGGACCGGGCCACGATGTGCGTCTCCTCGCAGGCCGGATGCGGGATGAACTGCCCGTTCTGCGCGACGGGCCAGGCCGGGTTGACCCGCAACCTGTCCACCGCCGAGATCGTGGAGCAGGTGGCGGCGGGGGCGCGGGCGCTCGCGCGCGGACGCGTGGCGGGCGGTCCTGGACGCGTCTCCAACATCGTCTTCATGGGGATGGGCGAGCCGCTGGCGAACTACAAGGCCGTGCTCGGCGCGGTCCGGCGCATCACCGACCCGGCGCCCGCGGGCCTCGGGATCTCCCAGCGGTCGGTGACGGTGTCGACGGTCGGGCTCGTCCCGGCGATCGAGAAGCTGGCAGCCGAGGACCTGTCGGTCCGGCTCGCGGTCTCGCTGCACGCGCCGGACGACGAGCTGCGCGACGACCTCGTGCCGATCAACAACCGCTGGAAGGTCGCCGAGGTGCTCGACGCCGCGTGGGCGTACGCCGAGCGCAGCGGACGGCGGGTGTCGATCGAGTACGCGCTGATCAAGGACGTGAACGACCAGGCGTGGCGCGCGGACCTGCTCGGACGGCTGCTGCGCGGGCATCTCGTCCACGTCAACCTGATCCCGCTGAACCCGACGCCCGGGTCGAAGTGGACGGCGTCGCGCCCGGAGGACGAGCGCGAGTTCGTCCGCCGGCTCGAAGCGCACGGCGTCGCGGTCACGGTCCGCGACACGCGCGGACGGGAGATCGACGGGGCCTGCGGGCAGCTCGCCGCGCAGTCGGGGTGAGGCATCGGCCGCCGGTTCTGTCGCGTCACTGGCCGGATCCGGCCAGCCTAAAATCGGTGACGGAGACCTTGAAGAATTGTCAACATGCCCAAAGCGAGGCCTGTTCTCCCAGGTCGCGGGCCATGTGACGAATCTCGTTCGGTGGCCGTCCGGGCCTTCGGGGGCCGGTGAAAACGCCGTGCCGGAGTCGTTCGCATGCGATCCGCGTGTAACGCCTCACAGATCGTGGGTCCGCCCATGAACCTCCGCCGCCGAGATCCGTGAGTTCGCTTGCACGGGTGGTCCGCGTCACGCAAGGCTGTTCCCGTCGCCCGCTCGGACGACGGAAAGTGGTGTACGGGGCCACCGCTGAATCAGGCGAACACTGCTGAGGAGCCGGATGACGGCGATAGCGAGAAAGCGCCTGCCTGTGGTGATGCGCGGTTACGACCGCGCCCAGGTCGACGCTTTCATGGAGCGGATCACCCGTGCGCTGCGGGGCGAGAGGACCATGGCCGCCGACGAGGTGCGCGCGGCCCGGTTCGACGTCGTCGTGCGCGGATACGACCGGCGCGCGGTCGAAGCGCTGCTCGTGGAGTGCGCGACGGAACTGCGCGGCGGGCAGCCCGTGGGTACCGGTCGGCCGCGGCGCGCCGTGATCGAACCGGCCTCGCTGGCGAAGTGGATCCACAACATTCGGTTCACGGGCCATCGGGTGCGCGGCGGTTACGACGTGCGCGAGGTGGACGCGTTCCTCGACCGGGTCATCGCCGGGTTGCAGGGGGCGAAGCCTCCGCTGTCCCCGCGCGACGTGCGGGAGACGAAGTTCCCGGCCGTCCGGTTGCTGCCGAGCTACGACGAGCAGGAGGTCGACCGCTTCCTGGTGCAGCTCGCGGACGCGCTGGAGACTCACTGAAGTTATCCACAGCTTCAACGGACGCTTGGCGGCGCGTGCTCCGCTGCTGAACGCTGAGTGGCATGGACCACATCACCGCTCAGCGACGGCGGCTCGGCCGCCTGTTCTCCCTGCATCTCGTCCCCGAGGTCGTGGCGATCGTCCTGTCCCTGGCGCGGCCCGCGCTGCGGCTCCGCGCCGGGGCGGGGACGGCCGTGCGGCTCGGCGGCGCGCCGTCCCTGCCGCCCGGGGTGCCTCCGCCGGTGGCGGACGGGCGTCCGCTCGACCACCTCGCGACCCTCGACTGCGCCGCACTGGCATCGGTCGCAGTTCTGCCGGGTCTGCCGGCGAAAGGGTCGGCGTCCTTCTACTTCCGGGGGGCGCCGCCCCGTCCGTGGGGGCGTCCGGACGAACGCGACGGCTGGCGCGTCCTCACCGGAGCCCCGGCCGTGCGGGACGAAGCACCCGCACCGGGACTCGCGTTCGGCGTCATGCCGTTCCTGTCGCTGCCTTCACCCCGCGAGCTGCTCGTCCGCAGCCTGGATACCGTCTATGTGGGCTTCGCGCCTGTCTACGAGGAACTGCACAGGGCGTGGCACCGCAGCCTTTGGTACGACGAGCCCGCGCACCAGCTCGGCGGCTGGCCGAGCCTGGTCGAGGACAGCGGCTTCCTGCGCCGTCCGGACGACCCCGGCGACCGGCAGCTCCTTCTGCAGCTCGACAGCGACCCGCGCCTGGGCTGGTTCTGGGGCGAGCCCGGACGCCTGTTCTTCCACAACGACCCGAACGAGGCCCTCGCCGATGCGTGGCTGACCGTCCAGTCCGACTACAACCCGCGTCCCCACCGCCCCCGCGGCCGAAAGAAGACCGCACGCTGAACCCACCCAGTACACAACCCTCGGACCCGCACCCTCCGACCCGCGCCCACCGAGCCGTGCCGTCCGAGTCGCACTCTCTGAACCGCGTCCTCACCCGCCAACCTCACCCGCCAACCTCACCCGCCAACCTCACCCGCCAACCTCACCCGCCAACCTCACCCGCCAACCTCACCCGCCAACCTCGCGCTGTCCAAGCCAGCCAGGCCCGCCAGTACCGGCCGTGCGTGTGAAGTCCGCCGATGCCCAGGGTCGAAAGGTTGTCCGCTTGGTGGGTTGGTGGACGTGGGTGCGGGTGGGTGGTCGGGGGAGTGGGTGCGGGTTGGGGTGGGTGTGGCTGGTCGGTGTCTCCCCGTGTCGGCGGGGTTCGGCTACGGTGGTAGTCCACGGATCATGACGAGGATGCCGCCACCGTGAATCTGCAAGAGATGATCGTTTACCGGGACTCCCGGTCGCGGGTCATCGACAAGTATCTGATGTCGTATGAGGGTCGGGTCATCGCGGTGCGCAAGCATCCGGCGGTGCTCTTGCCTGCCGCGTCCGGTGCGGTGGGGTCGTTGTTGGCCTGTGCTGCGGTGTCGGCGTTCACTGGGTTCTGGCTCGTGTGGTGGTTGTGGTTGTTGTCGCTCGGGCACCTTGTGTGGCGTGTTCTCGGCTGGTCGATCGACTTCTTTCTCGTTACCGAGCATCGGGTCATGGCCGTTTCGGGGATTTTCAATCGGAACGTTGGCATGGCTCCGCTCAGCAAGGTCACCGACATCACGTTGGAACGGACGCCGCTCGGACGCATCCTCGGGTACGGGGACTTCGTCTTGGAAACCGCTGGGCAGTGGCAGGCGCTCAAGGCGGTTGGGTATGTCCCTTATCCCGAGCAGCTCTATCTCGAAGTGTCTTCAGTGATCTTCGGTGCGGTGGACGGCTCGCCGGACTGATCGTCCTTCCCCCGGGCGGGCGCGGGTACCGCCGCCGCGGGCGGCCAGGCCGCCGCCCGGTGCCGGGATGATGGTTGTGGCGCGGGTGCCCTCTCATGAGGCGGCACGCCTTCGCCGGGGCTTCGCCCGGCTGGGTGGGCAGGATTTTGGGGTAAAGCGATTCGGTATTGCGTCCGGCCGAATCTATGACGTTCGCTCTGGCGGCGGGGTCGCCTGGGGGAGTTCGGCTACGGGTTCGTCGTGAGAAAGACCGTGAATGGGGCGTGGGTCGTTTCTTCGCCGGTTGGTGCGGCGGTGACGGCCTGGGCGTGGAGATCGCGTTCAGCACGGTCCAGAGCGGTACAGAGAATGAACTCGGGTACCGTCCACCCGAGGAGAGCGGCGGCCTCGCTGAGCACCACATGTTGTTCGGCGGAGAGGCGGAACTCGACGGACTCGTCGGGGTGGAGAGCGGGAACCGACTCGGACATGGCCGGTCTCCTTCCTGGCAGCACCAAAATACGACGGGCGAATGACAGGAGCCATCCCCCGCCAGGACACCGTGCGGCGATTCAAGGGATACGTGCGTGACCGGTTCGCTGACCGCCGGATCGTGTGCCTGCGGGAGCTGCCGTTCTCGTCCTTCCCCGTGCCGCCGATGGCTTCGGCACTGCCTTCCCCGTCATGCCGCCGTCATGCGCGTTTCCCCGTCCTGACAACGTTCGGCGTGCTCGCCGAGATCCCGTCCCGCTTCGACTGTTCCTCGCCCGGCGTCCGGTCGCGGCGGCGGCTCGGCGCGCACGTCGCGTCAGCCTGGAGCGCATGCATTGCCATGCTCCGATCGGGGCCGGGCTTACCGGGGCGGCTGGGCGCTGAGCGACGGGTGGGGGCAGGCTCGCGGGTGATGCGGGTGATGCGGGTGATGCGGGTGATGCGGGTGATGCGGGTGATGCGGGTGGGGCGTGGGGTTATGGCTGGTTCAGCGCGGTGCTCAGGCGCTCGGCGTACTCGGCGGCCTCGGCTTCGGACGCGTACTTGTGGCGAGGCCAGAAGAAGCCGCGCAGGCCGTCTTTCGGGTTGCGCGGGACGACGTGGACGTGGAGGTGCGGGACGCTCTGGCTGATGCGGTTGTTGGCGGCGACGAACGATCCCGCGGCGCCGAGGGCCGTTTCCATCGCGGCGGCAAGCATTCGCGCATGCGTGAAGAAGGGGCCGATCTCGGTCTCGGGGAGGTCGACCAGCGTCTCGTAGTGCGTGCGCGGGACCAGGAGCGTGTGCCCTTTGAACAGGGGGCGTGTGTCCAGGAACGCGACCGCGTCGGGCGCGTCCAGTACTCGGTGCGCCGGCCGCTCTCCCCGGATGATCTCGCAGAACACACAACCGCTCATGAGCTGGATTCTCCGCCTTCGCGCGCTCCGCCGCCTGTCTCCACGCCGGACGAGTGCGGCTGCGGAAACCCGTCCGGTCGGAGCGGCGCTCGTTCGAGTCGCGGATGAGGCGTTCGCCGATGTGAGCTTGATGATCCGCTTACGCGGACGTCGATAGCGTCCCGGGACCATGCGCCTCGATGACGTCGGCTTCCGCTACCACCGGCGCGGTCCGTGGATTCTTCGTGATGTGACGCTCGAACTGGCTCCGGGACGGGTCGTCGAGGTGACCGGCGTCAATGGCGCGGGCAAATCGACCTTCCTCCGCTTGGTGGCAGGGCTGCGGCGGCCACGGCGTGGAAGGGTGACCGGACGTCCTCGGCGCGTCGGTTACGCGCCGGAGCGGTTTCCCGTCGCCCAGCCGTTCACCGTCCGGGCCTATCTGACGCACATGGCCGCTTTGCGCAAGCGGCGTGACGACGTCATCGGCGCATGGTCCGAACGGCTGGGGTTCGCTCATCTTCTCGATGTCCGGCTGCCCGAGCTGTCGAAGGGCAGTGCCCAGAAGGTCGGGCTCGCGCAAGCCCTGCTCCACGAGCCCGACCTGCTGATCCTCGACGAGCCGTTCGCCGGGCTCGACGCGAGGACCCGGGACGAGCTGCCCGCGCTGGTCGCCGAGCGGGCCGCCGACGGCGCGACCGTCGTCATCAGCGATCACCAGGGCGTGCTCGGCCCGATCCGCGATCGCGACCGTCTCCTGGTGGCCGATCGGACGATCCGCGTCCTTGACGCGGCCGAGAAGGCAGGGGAACCCGGGCGGGCTTCGCGTGGAGAACGGTACGCACGGCTCGAAGTGACCGTCGAAGAGGCACAGGCGGAGACTGTTGAAGAGGGTCTGCGTGCGGCGGGTCATCGAGTCCGGAGACTGTCGTGATCGCGCTCGTCCGGTTCGTCCTGCACGGTTATGTGCGGTCGTCGCGCGTCCTCTACGCGCTGGTCCCGGCGCTGCTGCTCGTGCTCGTCGTGCTCACGCAGGGGCCGTCCGGTCCGGACGGCCTTCGCCTGGCGACCGGGGGACTCGGCGACGTGCCGGCCTTCCTGTTCCCGCTCTGGGCCTGGACGGCGCGCACACTCATCGACACCCAGCCGGACGGGCAACGCGACCTGGCGGCCCTCGCCGTCCGCCGCCGCCACGTCGCCGATCTGGCGGCGGCCCTGCTCGCCAACCTCGTCCTCGGCGTCCTCGTGCTCGTCGTGCCGATGGCACAGGCGCGGAACGCGGGCGTGCCGGTCCCGGTCATGCTCACCGGGCTGGGCCTGGCGGCGCTGGCGTGCGCGGCGGCGACCGCTCTCGGGGCGTGGACGGCCCGCGTCATGATTCCCAGTCCGGCGGCCGGGCTGGTGAGCCTTCTGGGGCTGCTCACCGCCGCCGTCCTGCTGGGGCTCGGCCCGCTGCGCCGGCTCGCCGTCCCCCTGCTCGCCTGGGAGAAGGCCGCCCATGACGGCACCGAGGCGTTCACGCACGCGTTCCCCGGGATCGCGCTGCATCTCGTCCTGTGGACGGCCGCAGTCGCCGGTTCCTATCTGGTCGCCGTCCGCACGCGTCCATGAGTGCGGGCAGCTGGTCTTGTGCGGGCGGGGGGCGGGACGGAAGATGGGCGCATGAACGGCGCGCAGGAGTCGTTGCCGCGCGGCGCCCGGGGGTCCGGCGGCGAGTTCGTTCCCGACGTCACCGGCCGTCCGGTCTGGCGGTTGCTCCTGCGCGGGCTCGGCGTCTACCTGCCGGGCTGGCGACCGCCCGCCGGGGCCGTGCGGGTGCCCGACGGCGGTCCGGGCCCGCCCGCGTTCCTCGCCGACGACGCCGGGTTCGGCGTGCAGCTCGCGCGGCGGGCGCGCGGCCTGGAGCCGGATCGCGAGATCTACGTGCGGGGACGCGAGGATCCGAGCTTCGGGATCGTCATCGCGGGCCCCGCCGAGGCCGCCGGGACGCGCATCGTGGACGCCGCGGCGCTCGTCCGGTTCGCGCGGCGCCTCACGTTCGAGGAACTCGTCCGCGCCGACGACGCCGACTCGGTGCCGTACGCGGTGCGGGCCGCGCGAGCGGTGGAGAACGTCGTCCTGCTGGACCGGGCGGCGGGGATCGGGTTGTGCGCGGAGGTCGACGGACGGACGGGCGCCGCGTCGTGTCCGGTGTTCGTCCGGATCGGGCCGCCGCACGACCGGACGGTGCGCGCCTACGCCCTCGCGCCCCAGGCCGTCAGGTCCCACACCTGATGCGGCGGCAGGAGCCGTAGGCGCTGCGCGGCGGCGGCCGGGTCGAAGTACAGCTCGTCGTTCTCCAGCTCCAAACCCTGGTCGGGCGTCAGGACGGCGCACAGCAGCTCCTCGCGCGTCCGGACGGTCAGCAGCGGCCCGATCTGCGCGACCGCGCCGGTGCATTCGAACACCGTGCGCAGCAGGGCCTTGAGCGACGCCTCGTCCTCGGGGGCGCGGGCCAGCCCGGCGGGACGCGCGCCCGAGCGCAGGTCCGCGCCGGTCGAGATCAGCAGCGCCGTGAACGTTCCACCGAGGTCCTCGACGCGGCGTCCGCCGAAGAAGTAGCGGCGGCGCGCGGCGTTGTCGGCGCGGAACCGGATCTCCAGCCCGCTCGCCCGGACGGCCCGTTCGTACACCTCGGCGAGGATGTCGCGGACCTGGTCGTCGCGGGTCCAGAGCCGTCCGGTGGCGCGGACGGGCACGGCGGCGGGCGTGCGGCCGGTGACCGCGCCCGCGACGGCGTCGTCCAGTTCGCCCTCGGTGAGGCGGAGGAGTTCGGCGACGACGTCCTCGACCTCCTCCAGCGTGCGGGTGAGCGTGCGCTGGAGGTCGAGGATCTCGCCGCCGCCCCGGGCGAGGTCGGCGAGCCGGTCCAGCGCGGTGTCGACCTTGCCCTCGACGGCGCCGGTCCCGGCACGGTCCAGCGCGCGCACGGCGCCCTCCACCTCGCCGAGCTTGCGGCGCAGCGCGGCGAGCGTGACGCGCTGCTGCTCCAGGTCGTGCATCCGGCCCGCCTGCGCGCGGACGTACGCCTCGGCCTGCCGGACGAGTCCGGCCAGTTCGGCGACCTGCCCGGCGGTGTCGTCGACGCGCGAGCCCAGGCCGGGCAGGAGGTCGCGCTGGACCTTCGCCAGCTCCGCCGAGAGCCGCTCCCCGACGGTCGCGAGCGCGTCGTTCTGCCGGGTGACCTGGTCCTGGAGGGCGTCGATGCGCCGGACGTACGCGCGTTCGCGGTCGCGGCCCTGCCGTCCGGCGTACAGCTCCAAGGCCCCGACCGCGACGCACATCATCACCAGGACGATGGTCGTCATGCCGCTCCCTCGGAACCCGGATGATGCTCGCGACGCTAACGATCTTGAGTGACGTCCGGTACTTACGGAACGGCCTGATAACAGTGACCGTTTAGTCGAAAAGGTCCGTGGTATCAGTCGCAGCCCTCGAACTGCGGCACCGTCGTCGTCGCCCGCAGCCCGACCGGACCGAACCAAGTCCGCAGCAGGCGCGCGGCCGTGCCGTCCTGGTACATCGTCGTGATCGCCTTGTTGACGGCCTCGCAGCCGTCGATGTCCGCGCTGTTCAGCCCGACGCCGTACGGCTCCTCGGAAATCGGTGCGCCGACGATCCGCAGCGGCGTGCCCCCGTCGCGGGCCGCCTGCGCGGCGAGCCCGGCGAGGATGAGGTCGTCGGTGGAGACCGCGTCCAGTTCCCCGGACCGCAGCTTGCCCAGGCACTCGCCGTAGGTGTCGGCGCGGACGGACACGGCGGGCACGCCGCGCTCGCGCGTCACGCGCGGGAACGACACCGAGCCGGGCACCTCGCACAGCCGCCGGCCCTTGAGGTCCCGGACGTTCCGGATGCCGCTCTCGTCCTTGCGGACCAGAATGTCCTGGTGCGCCACGTAGTACGGCCCGCCGAAGAGCACCTTCGTCTTGCGCTCCGGTGTGATCGAGTAGCTGGCCACGACCATGTCCACCGCGCCCGACCGCAGCAGGCTCTCGCGGGTCGCGGACGTGACGGGCTTGAACGTCACCGTCCCGACGCCGAGGCGCCGCGCGATCTGCCGGGCGACATCGACGTCGAAGCCGCTGTAGGTGCCGCCGGTGCGCAGGCCGAGGCCCGGCTGGTCGGGGTTGACGCCGACGACCAGCGCGTCCTTGCGGGTGATCGAGTCGCCGTCGGCGCCCGCCACCGCGCAACCGGCGGTGGCGAGCGCGGCACCCGCCGCCAGGACGAGCGCCGTGATCCGCATCTGTCTCCTCCGCAAGGTCGTCACCGGTACTCCGCCAGCCGGGGCCGCACGCCCGCGAGGACGAGCGCCACGATCACCAGGCCCGCGACGGGCAGCCCGGCGTCCCAGTGCCGGGTGCCGCCGTCGCCGTCGCGGACGGCGTCGTCGAACGCCGTCCGGTGGATCCCGATCAGTTTCACCAAAGCCCGGTCGTACGTCGCGAAGTCGCCCGACGACGAGCCCGCCGCCGCGTCGAGCCGCGCCCGGACGGCCTCGTCCCGGCGGCCCGCCGCGACGAGGTCCCGGATGCGGCGGTCGTCGGCCTGGTAGGCCTTGTAGGTCGTCAGCACCGCGCCGAACGCCGCGTCCTGGCCGGGGACGCCGCGCCGCGCGGCCTCCGCGCCGAGGAAGCCGAGGAACCCGGTCCGCGCCGCCTGCCGCTGCACGGCCTGGTTGTAGGCGGCGAGGTTGCCCGCCTTCAGGTACAGGACGGACTGCGCCTTCGTCATGTACTGCTGCTCGTAGGTGTCGGCGCGCTCGGGGTCCAGGAGGAAGCGCGTCTGGTCGGCGTTGGCGCTGTTGCCGATCGCGCGCGCCCGCGACAGCGCGAGGACGGAGTCGAACCCGTCCACCTTGGCGCGCCGCAGGTCGGCGGCCTGGCCGGACAGCACGGCCGCGGCCGTCCCGGTGAGCGCGAGCGCGACGAGCGTCGCGAGCGCCAGCGCCGGGTTGAGCAGCCGCCGGAACCGGCGCGTGAGGAACACCTGAAGGACGACCAGCAGCGCCACCAGCAGCAGGCCCGTCACGACGACCGCGACGATCCCGGCGCGGACGGCCGCGCGCTCGTCCTCGTAGGTGTGCCGGACGAGCGTGCCGTCGTCCAGCGTCAGGTTGTAGGCCTTCGGCAGGACGTCCAGCTTCATCAGGTCGGTGGCCTGCCGGTACAGGTCGAGGACGCGCGACGACGGCGGCCCGGCGGTGTGCCCGGCCTGCCGGTCCAGCAGCAGCGCCTGCCCGGCGATCCGCTCGTACGCGCCGAGCGACATCACGACGGCCTGCGCGGTCGCGGCCTCGGACGGCTCGTCGGCGAGCTTGGCGGCCTGCAACAGCGCCGCCGCCGCCTTCGCGCGGTCCTGGTCGTAGCGGGCGAGGGCCTGGTCGCGGGTGACGCCGAGCCCCTGCGACCCGCCGATGAGCAGCGCCGTCGCGAGCTGGGCGTCCATGTCGGTGAGCTGGAAGTACAGGTCGCTGGTCGCGACGACCTGCGGTCCCGCGTCGTGCCCGATGACGCGCATGCCGTGCCGCGCGTCGGACACGGCGATCCACGTCGCCGCGAGCGTCGCGGCCAGCGCGACCACGACGAGCGCGGCGAGCGCGCGGATCCGCGCGGCGGCGGTGCGCGGCGCGAACCGGCGCGGCCCGGGACGGCGGCGCGGCTCCTGCCGGGTCGGGGGTGCCTGCTGGACGGCCGTCATCGGATCTCCCGGAGCGTGATCGTGGTCCAGGCGCCCACATGGATGCGGTCGCCGTCGCCGACCGGGACCTCGGCGTGGAACGGGACGGGGTCGGCCGATCCGTTCACGCAGGTCCGGTTCGTGGAACCCCGGTCGACGAGCGTCCAGCCGCCGGGCCGGGCGAGCAGCACCGCGTGCCGGCGGGACACGCCGGGGTCGCCGGGCGGCTCGCGCAGGTCGATCTCGGGGGTGTCGGAGCCGCCGCGCCGTCCGATGCGGACCTCGGGGCCGGTCAGCGGGATCGTCCGCTCCGGCGCGTGGGACGGGAACGCGAGGCCGCCGGTGTCGGGGCCGTCCCCGGCGCGGACGGTCGCGAAGTAGGCGGGGTCGGCGGCGACGACCGCGACCCAGCCGGCGGTGCGGGTGGGCGCGCCGCGTCCGGTCGCGAAGTCGTAGCCGCACGCCTCGCAGAACCGGTCCACGCCGGGCGTGCCGCAGTCCGGGCAGACGGGGGCCCGTGCGGGGGCGGCGCCGATCAGCTCGCCGCAGACGTCGCAGTAGTCGGCGGCGGCGGAGGTGTGACCGGCGGGGCAGACCGCCATCAGGCCCCGCCGCCGCGCGTCCGCACGGTCTTGGTGGACCGCGTGTCGAGCGACATCTCGTCGGCCTTGTCGACGTCGCGCTTCAGCCGGACGGTGCCGGTCGCGGCGTCCTCCACGTCCACGACCTTGCGCAGCAGCGCGGTGATCGGGTCGTTGCCGGCCTCGTCGGCGAGCTGGACGGCCCGGCCGAGCCGCGCCGTGGCGGTGGCGAGGTCGCCCTCCTCGCGGGCGCGCAGCCCCTGCTGGATGACGTCGGCGAGTTCGGCCTGGCCGGTGTAGTGGGCGACGCGCGGGTTGATGCGGGTGGACTCGGCCTCGTCGTCCGTCCACGCGGCGAGGACGTTCCCGGACGCGAGCACCTTCTCCTCCTGTCCGGCGCCGCCCGGCACGACGAGCTTCACCCACGCCGCGCGCAGTTCCTTGCCGACCTCGTTCGGGGCCACCTCGACGCAGACGTGGTAGTCGCGGCTCTCCGCGCCCCACGCGCCGAGCGGGTAGTCGCCCGCCTGCGGTCCGGACGGGACGCGCCGCCCGGTCAGGTCCTCCACCGACGGCATGACCTGCTTGACGAACGTCAGCGTCGCGGTCTGGGGCGTCCACACGCGCAGCAGGACGTCCGCGACGGCCTTGCCCATCGCCGCCTCGGTCATCGCCTGGAAGTCGGCGACCAGGTCCTGCGGGTCGGCGACGATGTCCACGCTCCCGAGCAGCGCCGACGCGACGCGGCGCAGCTCGGCGACCTTCCAGTCGGTGCCGACGCCCCGGCAGTCGCAGACGAACCGCCCGCCGCAGCGGAACAGGACGGCGTCCAGCTCCTCGTCCGTCTCGTGCTGGTTCTTGCCGTCGGTGAGCAGGATCGCGTGCCGGACGCCGTCCTGGTGGGCGTCGAACAGCTCGTCCGCGAGCCGCAGCCAGGAACCGATCGCCGTCCCACCGAACGCCTTCAGCTTGCGCAGGGCGGCGCGGGCCTTCGCGCGGGTCGCCTCACTGGCTTTCACCAGCTCGTTCGTCGCCGGGTACACCATGCGCGCGGTGTCGTTCCCCGCGACGATGGCGAAGTGCACGCCGTCGCGCAGCGTGTCCACGGCCGCGACCGCCGCGTCCACGGCCGACCGCAGCTTGGTCGCCGGGTACGCCATCGACCCGGACGTGTCGATGATGATCACCTCGGCGGCGGCCCCGGACGGCGCGGCCACCGCCCCGCCGCTCGCCTCCACCGACACGATCGCGTGGACCCGCGTCCCGCCCGCCGGGAGGTACTTGTTCTGGTCGACACTGATGTCGAACCGCGGCTCGCTCATGGGGCACCCGCTCCGTTCCTGGCGGTGACCGGCAGCAGGGTCACCGTGATGTTGTCGCGTCCGCCGGCCTCCAGCGCGTGCCGGACGAGCGTCCGGGCCGCCTCCAGCGGCGCGGCGTCGCCCGCGACGGCCGCGAGCCCGTCCGCCGCCGGGAAGTAGTTCCAGAGGCCGTCGCTGCACACGAGGACGGTCCCGGGCCGGTCGACGGCGAACGTCCGCACGTGCGGGGTGACCTGCTCGGCGTCCGCGCCGAGCCAGCCGGTGATCACATGGGCGTTCGGGTGCGCCTCGGCCTCGGCCTCGGTCAGCGCGCCGCGCGCCACCATGATCGCGGCCCACGAGTCGTCGTCGGTGAGCTGCCGGGACGGCCCGAGCACGTCGTCCCCGGCCGTCCCGCCGCCGGAGGCGAGCCAGTAGGCGCGGCTGTCGCCGACCCAGCCGACCGTCACCGTGCCGGGGCCGGTCACCGCCGACACGTAGGTGCACGACGGCGCCTCGTGCGGCGACGGGGCGAGCGCCGCGACGGCCTCGGCGGCGCGCAGCACGGCGGCGTGCGTCGCGGCCTCGGGGTCCTCGCCCGCCGCCAGCCGCGCGGCGAGCGCCGCCGACCCCGCCTCGGCGGCGGCCCGCGACGCCCGGTCGGGGTCGGGGGACGAGCCCACGCCGTCGCACACCACCGCCGCGAACCCGCCAGGTGACGGCACCAGCGTCAGGTAGTCCTCGTTGCGGCTGTGCCGGCGGCCCCGGTCGCTCACGCCCGCCGCGCCCGGCACCTCGACCTCGAAGTGGTCGCGCGCGGCGGGCTGTTTCAGCCCGCACACGCCGCAGTAGCCGTCGGCGTCCACGGCCGTGGCGGCGCAGCCCGCGCACGCCGGTGCGGTCGGCGCCGGGGGCGCCGCCGCGCCGCCCAGCCGGTGCCCGCACGCCTCGCAGAACTCGTCGCCGGAGTAGACGACCTCCGCGCAGGCGGGACAGAGCGCGTCCGCCGTCTTGCCCATGCCCTGTTCCTCCGTCACAGCAGCGTCCTCGGCCGGACCGCGTTGGCGGCGTCGATCAGCCCGCGCCGGTCCTCGCGGTCGCGGGTGTGCCGGGCGAGCGCCCGGTAGGTCTCCTCCAGGCGGCGGCGCAGCGGCTGCTCGGCCAGCGGCACGCCGAGCACCGAACCCTGCGCCGTCCCGCCGCGCCGGACGGTGCCGAGCGCGGCCTCCAGGACCTCGGCGGCGAGCCGGTCGCGGCGCCGCTCGTCCAGGTCCAGCGCGGCGAGCCGGTCGCCCGCGCCGATGAGCTCGGCGGGCGCGGGCTCGCCCTCGGGCCGTCCGCGCACGGCCGTCGCGACCGCCGCCGCCTGCGCGTGGACGTGCCGGATCGACGTGCGCGGCACCGAGTCCAGCACCGCGACCGCCGACGTCCGGTCGCCCGCCCGCAGGTAGACGCGGGCGAGGCCGAACGCGGCGTTGATATGGCCCTGATCGGTGCGCCACACCAGGTCGTAGAGGCGGGCGGCCTCGCGCGGCGCCGAGACCTCGCGGCAGTAGGCGAGCGCGATCTTCGGCGCGGCCTCGCCCGGCACCAGCCCGTAGAGCCGGTCGAAGCGCGGCTCGGCCTCGGCGAGCCGGCCCGCCGCCAGCAGCGCGACGGCCCGGTACCACTCGATGCGCCAGTCGCCGGGCAGCTCGTCGGCGACCTCGTCCAGGGCCGTCCACGCGCCCGCCGCGTCGCCCAGCTCGATCTTCACGCGGGCCAGCGTCAGCCGCACCTCGGGCGTCTGCCGGGGCGCCGCCGCGACGGCCGCCGCGAGCTGCGCGGGTTCGAGCGCGGTCAGGCCCGCGAGGAAACCGGCCGCCGGGTCCGCGCCGTCCACCAGCGGGACGGGCAGCGCGGCGGCGGCCTCGGCGGGCGCGACCGGCGGCAGCGCCGTCCCCGCGTCGCCCTCGGTGCCCGGCACCGTCCGCTCCGGGCCGAACAGCCCGGACGGCGCCGGACGCGGCCGGCCGTCCTCCACCGCCAGCACCTCGCGCAGCACGCCGGTGAGCTGCTCGGCCATCTCGGCGGCGTCCTGGAATCGCTCGGCCGGGTCGCGGTGCGTCGCGCGGCGCAGGAACCGGTCGAACGACTCGTGCCGCACCAGCAGCGGGACCTCCGCCCGCGCGGGAAGGCTCGTCGCGTACTTCCCGGTGTAGCCGCGGAAGGGGAAGCTGAGCACCGCGAGCGTCCGCCCGACGGTGTAGAGGTCGGACGTGACCGACGGCCCGACGTCGGAGATCTCCGGCGCCTGGTAGCCGACCGTCCCGTAGATCGCGCTGACCTGGTCGTCCACGCGCCGGACGCCGCCGAGGTCGATCAGCCGGAGCTGCTCCTCGGACTGGATGACGTTGTCGGGCTTGAAGTCGCAGTACAGCAGGCCCTGCGCGTGCAGGTACCCGAACGCCTGGAGCACTTCGAGCGCGTAGGCGATGGCCTGGCCGAGCGGGAGCGCGTCGGCGCCGGTCGCGCGCGTCGCCGACAGGATCTCCTTCAGCGACCGGCCGCCGACGTACTCCATGACGATGTAGCCGTCGCCCGCGTGCTGCACGAAGTTGTAGATCTTGACGATGTTGGGGTGCTCGACCTCGGCGAGGAACGCGCGCTCGGCCGCCGCCGCGGCCAGCGAGTCGACGTCGCCGGTGTCCAGCAGGCCCTTCAGCACCACCCACCGGTCGCTGACGTTGCGGTCCTTGGCGAGGTAGATCCAGCCGAGCCCGCCGTGCGCGAGGCAGCCGAGCACCTCGTACTGCCCGCCGACCAGGTCGCCCGCCACGAGCTTCGGCGTGAACGAGAACCGCGTCCCGCACTTCGGGCAGAAGCCCTCGGCGCGGCCGGGCCGGTCGCCGCGCCCCCGGCCGACCGGCTCGCCGCAGTTGCCGCAGAACCGCTTGTTCTCGGCGACCTCGGCGTCCGCGAGCACCGCCGTGGACGGGTCGCGGTAGGGGACGCGCGGCACCTCCACCAGGCCCGCGCCGAGCATCCCGCGCCGTCCGGACGACCGCGACGACCCGGTCCGCGCGCTGCCCGTCCGCACCGAGCCGGTGCCCCGGCTGCCCCGGGACGCGCCGCTCGCGGGCGCGCTGGCCACGGTCGGCGGCGCGGGCTCGGAGCCCTGGCCGGGCGGCATGCCGCAGACGTCGCAGTAGCCGTCGGTGATCGTCCCCGCGCAGCCCGGCACCGTGCAGCGCGGCGCGCCGGACGGGGCGGACCGCGTGGTCGGCGGCGCCGGAGTGCCGGAGGAAGGAGGCATACCGCATATGACGCAGTAACCGTCCTCAATGTTGCCCGGACAGCCCGGCTGGGTGCAGCGACTCAACGATCCGATCCCTTCGCCCGCGCGGAGACGGCCTCCTGATAGCCCGACAGCGCCACCGTCGCCCGCCGCAGGTCGCACGGCGCCGACCACAGCAGCTCCCGGGTCCGTGCGTACCGTCCGGCGAGGTCGGCGTCCTCGGCGTGGCCGAGCCTGGCCGCCTTCATCCGGTACGCCTCCAGCCGTCCGCGCAGCTCGTCGCGGCGCTCGGTGAGCCCGGCGGCCAGGTCGCGGGCCTCGCGGACGCGGCGCAGCGCGTCGGCGGCGGCGTCCTCCAACTCGGCGACGCGGTCGGTCAGCGCGCGCCAGCGGCCCGCCGCGCCGAGCCCCCGGACGGCCGCGCACCGGTCGGCGAGCGCGGCGGCCAGCGCCGGGACGTCGGGCGGCGGCGGCGCGGAGATCCTGGTGAGCACGTCGGCGCGGGTGCGGCGGGCGTCGTCCTCCTCGGCGCGGACGAGCGCGACCGCGTCGTCCAGCGCGGCGAGCCGGGCCGCCGCCTCGGCGCGCATCCGGACGGCGGCGCGCAGCCGGTCGCGCAATGCGGCGAGGTCGGCGCCCAGCCGGTCCAGCTCCGGGGGCGCCGTCGCCAGCGGGTCGGCGCGGACGGTCGCGGCGACGCGGTCCAGCTCGCCGGTCAGCCGCGCGGCCTCGGGGTCGCCGCCCAACTCGGCGGCCAGCGTGCCGACCTCGCGCCGCGCGGCCTCGGCGCGCTCCAGCGCGGGCAGCAGCGCCGACCACGCGCCGTCCACCGCCGCGACGCGCCGGACGACGTCCTCGTACAGCGCGGTCATCCGCTCGACGACGGCCGCCAGGGTGAGCGGGGGCGGGGGAGCGGCGAGCAGCGTCCGGTCGGCGAGCGGGACCTCGTGCTCGGGCGGCGCGACGGACGGCCCGGTCAGCAGCCGCGTCAGCTCGGCCAGCTCGGCGCGTCCCGGACGGCCGTGCCGGGCGCGCAGGTCCTCGGTGGCGCGCAGCGTCCGCGTGTACCGGTCGAACCAGTCCCACAGCTCGGCGGCGCGGGCGCGAATCTCCTCGCGCGCGAGGGCGGTCGCGCCGGTGACGGACGCTCCGGTCAGCAGCCGGTAACCGGGCTGCGCCTCCAGGTCCAGCAGGGCCGCGCTCACCCGGTCGCGCTCGTCGCGCTGGACGCGCAGGGCGTCGTCCACGGCGTCGCGGTCCAGGGGCGGGCGCGCGGCGGCCTCACTCACGCGACACACCCCCGTCGAACCCCGTCATCCGCAGATTTGCGGATTTTAGGGGGTCAGTGTCCCGTACGGCCGTGATCTGCTCAAGTAGGCCGTCCGTGCCCTGGGAAATGTCAGTACTCGAACATATAATCGAACCATGGCGAACGTTGCGACGCACCCCTCCGACCCGGCCGCCCGCCGGGTGAACGACAACGCGCTCACCGCCGCCGAGATCGCCTCGCTGGCGCTCTCCCTGGCCCACCTCGGCGCCGGCCCGCAGGCCGCGACCGCGCGCCGCGCCCTGCGCGCCCTCCTCGACGCCGAGGACGGCTTCGACGCGGTCGCCGCCGAGACCCTCGACACCCTCACGACGGCGCAGGACGCGGCCACGGCCGACCGCGCCCGCGTCATCGCCTCGGCCATCACCGAGCACCGCGTCGTCCGGCTCTGCTACGGCGACGCGGGCGCGAACGTCACGATCCGCGAGGTCGAGCCGGTGACGTGCCTCGTCCACCGCGACCACTGGTACCTGGTCGGGTGGTGCCGGATGCGGCGCGGCATCCGCGCGTTCCGGTTCGACCGGATCCTCGCGGTCGAGTCCACCGGGCTGCCCGCCCGGCCGCGCCGCGCCGACCACTACCTGCCGTTCCAGGGCCGCCGGGCGGCCTGACGGACTGCCGAGCCCCGGCCCGCGCGGGCCGGGGCTCCGCGGTCAGAGCAGGCCGGCGTACTGGCCGCCGTCCACCTGGATCGAGGCGCCGGTGACGAACGCGGCCTGCCGCGAGCACAGGTAGGCGACGAACGCGCCGAAGTCCTCCGGCGAGCCGGTCGTCCGCGTCGGCACCTCGCGGGCCGCCGCCTCCAGGTCGCCGTCCCAGAGCTGCCGCAGGCGGTCGGTCGCGTGCAGGCCCGGCTGGAGCGAGTTCACCGTGACGCCGTCGGCCGCGACCTCCCGCGCGAGTGTCTTCAGGAACGCCGTCGCCCCGGCCCGCGCCGTGTTGGACAGGATGAGGTTCGGGTTCGGCTGGCGCACCGCCACCGACGTGATCGCCACGATCCGGCCCCAGCCGCGCTCGCGCATCTCCGGGACGGCCGCGTGGCACATCGCGACCGTCGACATCAGGTTGAGGTCGAGGGCCGCGCGGTAGGCGTCCACGGGCGTCGCGGCGAAGCCGCCGGGGGGCGGGCCGCCCGCGTTGGTGACGAGGACGTCCACGCCGCCGAGCGCCGCGCGCGCCGCGGCCACGAACGCGGTCGCGCCCTCCGGGGTGCCGACGTCGGCGACGATCGGGTGGGCGTCCGGGCCGAGTTCGGCCGCCGCCGCGGTGATCCGGGCCTCGTCCCGGCCGCAGATCGCCACCCGGGCGCCCTCGGCGAGCAGCGCCCGCGCGCTGCCCAGCCCGAGTCCGCCCGACGCCGCCGCGACCGCCGCGCGGCGGCCGTTCAGTCCGAGATCCATGCCGGCCCGTCCCTTCGGAGATCGTTCCGAAATCCTAGGGGACGGCCTGATCAGCGCCGGAAGCGCGGCCGGGTGAATGCGTGTCAATTCACAAGTGGACTAAACTCTCAAAACTGGACAAATTTCGTTCACTCACGGTCCGTGGCGATGGGTCGACGCGCTGTGAAAATGCCCTGTTCGCCGGGTTTCTGAAGAATGTTTACCGTTGTTGGTTTTTGTCGTTAATCGTTGTCTTCATGGTATCGACAAATCATCGCCACGGCCATTGACTGGCCCTGTGTCGGGCGACACAATCTGATTGTTCCAATTAAATGTGGCGAAAAAGATAAAGGGTCGTTCCGGCCCGCCGCAGGGGAGCCTGTTATGACCGCAGACGAGCACGCCGCGGAGGTCGAGGCACTCCGTCGCCGCTTCCCCGGATGGGCCGTCTGGTACGGCCCCTACACGGGCCACTGGTGGGCGCTGCCGCCGCGCGGGAGCGCCGACCGGACGTTCGTGGAGGCCACGACCCCGCAGCACCTCATCGCCAGGATCGAAGGGACCGCGTCCACGGCAAGCCCGGTGGACCGGCCCCGCACACCGGACGCGCAGGTCCCGGCGCGTCCCCCCGCAGACCCCCGACGGGACGAGCGGCGCCCCTCGAACCTCCTCCGCATCGAGGGCGTCACACCGCCGCCGTCTCCTCGGGTCCCGGTGGTCGCGTGGCCGGGCGGCACCGAGAGGTGACCGCCGTTCCCCACCTCGCCACCGCCGCCGGATAGCCGTCACGGCCCGGGGCCGGGCACCCGCAGCGTTCCCCCTCCAGCGCACGGAACGCGGCGCGGACGCCGGCACCCACCGTCCACCCGGGCCGTGACGGCCGCTTCATAAAGGGCGCACCCGATAAAGGGTGCGCGGGGTGCCGGAAAATGCGTCCGGAACGGTCCTTTTCCGCTTTTTCCCGGGTCATCGGCGCCCTTCTGTCCGGCATTTCGGTCGGACCGGGTCGCGGGGCCGCCGGAACCGCCCGAGCCGGAAGACGCTACGCTGCGCCGATGGGGCCGGATCGACGCGGGGGATCCGGGGGACGGATCGGGAGCGACATGCGGCTGAAGGTCGGGCCGGGGGCCGCGCGCGGGACCCGCCGGACGGGCGCGGCGGCGGGGCTGGCCGCGCTGGTCCTGGCGCTCGGCGGATGCGGCGGCGGCGAGGGGCACAAGGCCGAGGCCGCGCCCGTCGCCGGAACGGTCGGCGGCGGCGAGGGCGAGCTGAACCTCGTCGTGCTGCCCGGCGACATCGAGAACGGCGGCACCGACCGCCGCGTCGACTGGGTCACCCCCTTCCAGGAGCGGACGGGCTGCACGGTGAGCTGGCGCACCGCCCGCGACGCCCAGGAGATGACCGACCTCGTGAGCAACCCGGCGCGGCGCTACGACGGCGTCCTCGCCCCGCCCGAGGTCGCGGGACGGCTCGTCGCGGGCCGCCAGGTCGCGCCGGTCAACACCGACCTCGTGGACGGCTACAAGAAGCTCGAACCGAAGCTGCGGAACCTGCTGCGCCAGGACGGGAAGGTCTACGGCGTCCCCTACACGTGGGGCTCCAACGTCCTGATGTACGACGCGCGGACCGTGGCGCCGCCGTCGAGCTGGGGCGCGGTGTACGACCCGGACCAGGCGCGGCGGTACGCGGGACGGCTCGTCATGCGCGACACCCCGCTCAGCGTCGCCGACGTCGCGCTGTACCTGAAGCAGCACGACCGCAAGCTGAAGATCAAGGACGTGTACTCGCTGTCGCCCCGGCAGCTCGCGGCGGTGCGGGGGATCCTGGCCAAGCAGCGGCCGAGCGTCCGCGCGTACTGGAAGACCCCGGCGTCGGCCGTGTCGGCGTTCGCGGCGGACGGCGCGGTGCTCGGCGTCGGGTCGCCCTACCAGGCGGACGTCCTCGGACGCGCCGGGCACGGCGTCCGCACGACCGACCCGGCCGAGGGCGTGACCGGCTGGGCGACCGCGTGGATGGTCGGCGCCCGCGCGGCGCACCCGAACTGCATGTACGAGTGGCTGCGGTGGACGGCGACGCCGGACGTCCAGCAGCAGGTCGCCGAGTGGTCCGGCGTCGCGCCCGCCAACCCGCAGGCGTGCTCGGGGGAGCGCGCCAAGTCCGGCTTCTGCGTCGCCTACCGCGTCGGGGACCGAGGCCGGCTCGACCGCATCGTCTTCGCCCGCACGCCCACGGCCGTCTGCGGCGGCGGCCCCGACAAGGGCGAGCGCAAGTGCACGGACTACATCGAGTGGACGCGCGTCTGGATCGAGGCCACCAAGCTGGGTTGATCGAAGTCCCGGCCTGCTGCGCTCGCGGACGGCTCAGGTCGGCTCTGAACGACCACGGGTCCCAGGGAAAGCAGTGCGGGCTCCGGCGAAGCCGGTCCCGTAGGACCGGCGAGCGCCGGAGCCCGCCTCGGCACGACCGGCCGCCCCCAGCCGGTGTACCGCACGGGTGGTCCCGGGCCTCCCCCCGAATGCCCGGGTCACCCTTCTTCCAGGAAAGTCCGCTGACCGCGTACGGTCACCGTCCGCCGCGCGACCGCCCGCCGCGTTCGCCGGGACGGACCGGCACCCGGCCCGCCGCGACGGACGGCCCGTCGGGGCCGCGGTCGGGGCGCCGGACGGTGAGGCCGGGCAGCATGGTCGCGCACTCGTCGCACGCGTAGACCCCGCCGCCGCCGGGGACGTGGCCCACGCGCACGCGCGGCCGCGGCCAGCGCTTGCGGCAGACGACGCAGGCGTCGCCGTGGCGCTGCGCGGCGTCCAGCCCGGTCGGGTCGAACCCCGGTTCGTGCGATGCGACCATCTGTCCCCTCCTCTCGCCGTCGCTGTCAGTGGTTTCCTTTATATGTCGCCCCAAGTGTTACCTCTGTTACGGCCCGTACAAGGTCCGGCAAAGTCCACGGTCGCGGGCGGCGGGCCGCACGGCGGGACAACGGCCGGTGACGTGCACGACAATGGGCACCGTGACGCCTCCTACCGACTTCAGCGCCGACCGCACCGCCGGCATCACCCCCTTGCCGCACGACGGCCCCCGCCGCACGCCCCGCGACGTCGTCGTGCTCGGCTCGACCGGCTCCATCGGCACCCAGGCCCTCGACGTGATCCGCCGCAACCCCGACCGGTTCCGCGTCGTCGCGCTGGCGGCGGGCGGCGGCCGGGTGGACCTGCTCGCCGAGCAGGCGCTGGAGTTCCGCCCGGACGTGGTGGCGGTCGCGCGGGCGTCCGCCGCCCAGGATCTCCAGCTCGCGTTCTACGCGGCGGCGAGCAAGGGCGGCTACGCGACCGGCGACCATCCGATCCCGAAGATCGTCGCCGGGCCGGACGCGGTCGCCGAGGCCGCGACGCTGCCGTGCGACGTCGTGCTGAACGGCGTGACCGGCGCGCTCGGGCTCGCGTCCACGCTCGCCGCGCTGGACGCCGGACGGACGCTCGCGCTCGCCAACAAGGAGTCCCTGATCGTCGGCGGCCCGCTGGTGAAGCAGCGTGCGCGCCCCGGGCAGATCGTCCCGGTGGACTCCGAGCACTCGGCGCTCGCGCAGTGCCTGCGCGGCGGCCGGGCCGAGGAGGTGCGGCGGCTCGTCCTGACGGCGAGCGGCGGCCCGTTCCGCGGCCGGACGCGCGCCGAACTGGCCGGGGTCACGCCGGACGAGGCGCTGAACCACCCGACCTGGGACATGGGCCCGGTCGTGACGATCAACTCGGCGACGCTGGTCAACAAGGGCCTGGAGGTCATCGAGGCGCACCTGCTTTTCGACGTCCCGATGGACCGCATCGGCGTGATGGTCCACCCGCAGTCGGTGATCCACTCGATGGTGGAGTTCACGGACGGGTCCACGCTCGCCCAGACCAGCCCGCCCGACATGCGGCTGCCGATCGCCCTCGGCCTGGACTGGCCCGACCGCGTCCCCGACGCCGCGCCGTCCCTGGACTGGACGGCCGCGCACACCTGGGAGCTGTTCCCGCTGGACGACGAGGCGTTCCCCGCGGTGGCGCTCGCGCGGCGCGCGGGCGGGCTCGGCGGGACGTTCCCGGCCGTCTACAACGCGTCCAACGAGGTGTGCGTGGAGGCGTTCCGCGCGGGACGGCTGCCGTTCACCGGGATAGTCGACACCATCGCGCGGGTAGTGGAGGAGCATGAGGCCGGGCGGACGGGCGCGGAACCGTCGCCCTCGCTGGACGACGTGCTCGCCGCCGACGCCTGGGCGCGGACCCGGGCCGGGGAGCTGACCGGGGCGGGCTGACCGGACGCCGCGCCGTCGGTCCCACGACGGAGGAGGCCCGATGGCCTACTTCTCGGGCGCGGTGGCGTTCGTTGTGGCGCTGCTCGCGACCGTCATGCTGCACGAGGGCGGCCACCTGCTGACCGCCAAGCGGTTCGGGATGAAGGCCACGCAGTACTTCGTGGGCTTCGGGCCGACGCTGTGGTCGTGGCGGCGCGGGGAGACCGAGTACGGCGTGAAGGCGATCCCGCTCGGCGGGTTCGTCCGGATCGTCGGGTACACGCCGCTCGAGGACGTCCCGCCGGAGGACCGGGACCGCGCGTTCTTCCGGCAGCCGCCGGGGCGCCGGGTGATCGTCATCGGCGCGGGCGTCGTCGTGAACTTCGTGTTCGCGTTCGTGCTGCTCATGGTGATGGCGATGACGGTCGGCGTCCGCGATCCCGGTACGGCGACCGCCACGGCCGACGCGATCAGCACGTGCGTGCCCGCCGACCTGTCGGGGAAGTGCGGGCCGGGGCGTCCGCCGTCGCCGGCGCTGGCGGCGGGGATGCGGGCGGGGGACCGGGTCGTCCGGTTCGGCGGACGGCCCGTGGCGGACTGGACGGACCTGCGCGACGCCATCGGCGACGCGCGGCCGGGGCAGACCGTGCCCGTGGTGGTGCAGCGGCCGGGCGCCGGGACGCTGACGCTGCGTCCCCGGCTCGCGGCGGTCGCGGGCGCGCCGTTCCTCGGCATGTCGGCGCGCGTCGTCGGCGCGGGCTGGGACCGGCGCGGACCGCTCGGCGCGGCGGAGTTCGCGGCGGACGCCGTCGGCGGCACCGTCCGGGCGATGGGCACGGCCCTCGCCGACCTGCCGAACGCGCTCCCGCGCCTGTTCTCGCCCGAGCGGGCGCGGACGCCGGGCGGCCAGGTCGGCAGCGTGGTCGGCGCGACGCAGGCGTCCGGGCAGATCTTCTCCGCGCACGGCTCGTGGCGGGAGAAGATCGCGCTCTACCTGTCGCTGGTCGTGTCGGTGAACCTCTTCCTCGGCGCGCTGAACGTCGTCCCGCTGCTGCCGCTGGACGGCGGGCACCTCGCGGTCGTCGCTTACGAGCGGATCCGCGCCGCCGTGAACCGCGCGCGGGGACGGCCCGACTCCGGGACGGTCGACCTGCGCCGCATCATGCCGCTGACGTATCTGGCGGTCATCGTGCTGGTGGGGCTCGGGGTACTGCTGATCATCGCGGACGTCGTGAATCCGCTGGCGGTGCCAGGGTGACCCTAAGGGACCGTAATCGGTCACTGTACGTTTCTGTGATGTCACCCCATTGGTCGGACGTCCGCGTCATGTCACGTCGGCGGGGAGCTTAGGGTTGAAGGGGCGAGCGGAGGAGAGGGATGAGCGTTTCACTGGGTATTCCGACGGTGCGCGGCGAGAGCGGGGGCACGAAAGAGCCTTCGGTTCCGCGTCGCGCGTCCCGTCAGATCATGGTCGGCAGCGTGCCGGTGGGCGGTGACGCCCCGGTCTCGGTGCAGTCCATGACCACGACGCTGACCGCCGACGTCAACAGCACGCTCCAGCAGATCGCGGAGCTGACCGCGTCCGGCTGCCAGATCGTCCGCGTCGCGGTCCCGTCGCAGGACGACGCGGACGCGCTCCCGGCCATCGCGCGCAAGTCGCCGATCCCGGTGATCGCCGACATCCACTTCCAGCCCAAGTACGTGTTCGCCGCGATCGAGGCGGGCTGCGCGGCCGTCCGGGTGAACCCGGGCAACATCAAGAAGTTCGACGACAAGGTCGGCGAGATCGCGCGGGCCGCGCGCGACGCGGGCGTCCCGATCCGCATCGGCGTGAACGCCGGCTCGCTGGACAAGCGGCTGCTGGAGAAGTACGGCAAGGCGACGCCCGAGGCGCTGGTGGAGTCCGCGCTGTGGGAGTGCTCGCTGTTCGAGGAGCACGACTTCCGCGACATCAAGATCTCGGTGAAGCACAACGACCCGGTCGTGATGATCGAGGCGTACCGGCAGCTCGCCGCCGCCTGCGACTACCCGCTGCACCTCGGCGTGACCGAGGCGGGCCCGGCTTTCCAGGGGACGATCAAGTCGGCCGTCGCGTTCGGCGCGCTGCTGTCGCAGGGCATCGGCGACACGATCCGCGTGTCGCTGTCGGCGCCGCCGGTCGAAGAGGTCAAGGTCGGCACGCAGATCCTCGAATCGCTCGGGCTGCGCCAGCGCGGGCTGGAGATCGTGTCGTGCCCGTCGTGCGGACGCGCCCAGGTGGACGTCTACACGCTCGCCGAAGAGGTGTCGGCCGGGCTCAAGGGCTTCCCGGTGCCGCTGCGCGTCGCGGTGATGGGCTGCGTGGTGAACGGTCCGGGCGAGGCGCGCGAGGCCGACCTCGGGGTCGCGTCCGGCAACGGCAAGGGCCAGATCTTCGTGCGCGGCGAGGTCGTCAAGACCGTCCCGGAGGCGCAGATCGTGGAGACGCTCATCGAAGAGGCGATGCGCATCGCCGAGGAGATGGGCATCGAGGTCGGCGAGGACGGTTCGGTGTCGGGTCCCGGCGCGGAGGTGACCGTGGGCTGATCCGCCCGCCGTCGCACCGCAGGTCCGGAACGTTCCGCCGTTCCGAGCCAGAGGCGGGCTTCGAGTGCCCTGCGGGACCGGCTTCGCCGAAGCCCGCGGTGCTCTCTCAGGGGGACACCCCTGAGACCCCTCGGCGCAGGCTCCGGTGTCATCGTCCGCAACGGACGATGACACCGGAGCCTTTGGTGTTTCCGCAGGTCGCGCTGCCCGGCCCCCGGGTCCGCCCGGGGGCCGTTTCGGTGGAATCCGGGTTCGCGGCTCACGGTACGGACTCGGTCGGGTCACGATCCCGCATCCCTTCGTTCCGGCCTCTGCCGCCACAAATGCCGGAATGACAAGGATCCTCCCGGAATGCGCATCGAGGTCCCTTCGCTCGGGGGCCGCGCAGGAGGAGGATTCGTGAAGAAGTTCGTCAGCGCCGCAGCGGTGGCGGGACTGAGCCTCACCGGGCTCGCCGGCGCCGCCGCGTCCCCCGCCCTGGCGGCTCCGGGCGGCGAACCGGCGGCCGGGCTCGCCTGGCACCCGTGCTCCGCGGACATCGTCGCCGCCGTCAAGCCGTACGACGCGCTGAGCAAGGTGAAGGTCTCCGAGACCATCCGCTGCGCGGAGCTGAAGGTCCCCCTGGACTACTCCCGTCCGAACGGCACCACGATCACGATCGAGGTGACCCGGACGCCGCACACCGGGTCCGGCCCGGCCAAGGGCGACCTCGTCGTCAACCCCGGCGGTCCCGGCGGCAGCGGCGCCCCCTTCGGCGCCCGCGTGTTCGCGCAGAACTCCCCGGCCATGCAGGCCGCCTACAACGTCATCGGGTTCGACCCGCGCGGCGTCGGCAGCAGCGTCCCCGCGCTGAGCTGCGACCCCGAGACCTACAACGCGCCGCGTCCGGCGTACGGGACCGGGGACCCCAAGTCGGTCGACGTCTGGCTGAAGCGGTCCAAGGACTACGCGGCCAAGTGCGCGGCGGCCGACAAGATCGGGCTGCTCGACCACGTCACGACGATCGACTCGGCGCGCGACGTGGAGTCGATCCGCAAGGCGCTCGGCAACAAGAAGCTCGACTACTACGGCGCGTCCTACGGGACGTACCTCGGCGCTGTCTACGCCACCCTGTACCCCGACAAGGTCGGCAAGATGGTGATGGACGGCGTCGTCGGCCCGAAGGGCGTCTGGTACCAGGCGAACCTCGACCAGGACGTCGCGTTCGACAAGAACATCGACTACTACTTCGGCTGGATCGCCAAGTACGACGCGATCTACCACCTGGGCGCGACCCAGGCCGAGGTGCGCGCGTTCTACTACGGCCTGCGCAAGAAGCTCGCGACCGACCCCGTCGAGCAGACGCTCGACGGCCAGGAGGTCGCGGTCGGACCCGACGAGCTGGACGACGTCGTCCAGAACGCGGCCTACCGGCGCAGCCAGGCCGTGTGGGGCACGTACGCGGCGGGCCTCGCGGCCTACAAGGCGGGCGACCTGGAGACGTTCGCCGGGACGTTCGGCGCGGGCACGACCGGCGGCGCGGACGACAACGGCTGGGCGATGTACCTCGCCACGCAGTGCACCGACGTCCAGTGGCCGCTGGACTGGAAGAAGTGGCAGCGCGACAACGACCGCATCAACCGCAGGCACCCGTTCCTGACGTGGAGCAACGCGTGGTTCAACGCGCCGTGCCTCACGTGGCGGGGCAAGGCGCGGACGCCCGTGGACATCGGCAAGGTCCGGAACTTCCCCGAGAACATCCTCATGTTCGAGGCGACGGACGACGCGGCGACCCCGTACGCGGGCGCGCTGGACATGCAGCGGCGGCTGCCGGACGCGCGGCTGGTCGTCCAGGACGGCGACCGCACGCACTGCATCGTCCACCGGGGCTCGGCGGCCGTGGACGCCTACTTCGACGCCTACTTCCTGACCGGGAAGCGGCCGGAGCGGCGGACCGTGCACGTGCCGCAGCTCGGTGACCCGGTGCCGCCGGGCGCGACGGCGGCGGCCAGGACGGCGGCGAAGACGGCGACGCTCCCGCCGAAGCTGGACGTCCTGCGCTGACGCGTCACGAGTCAGGGCCCCGGGTCATCCCGGGGCCCTGAAACGTTTCCGAAGATCACAGAGTTTCACGAAGTTCGTCACGATTGCGCATCGCTTGCCGCAGGACCCCCCGGGTGAACTGCCCAACTCGCCACAATCCTCTCGGTTTGCGCACTATCAGCGTCCGCGGCGCGCCCGGCCCCCGCTCGTCCCGGGCGCCCGCCGACAAGGGGGTTTCGTGAAAAGGCTCGTAGTGATCACCGCCGCCGCGGCGGTCGCGGTGGGCGGCCCGGCCGCCGTCGCCACCGCCGCCGCGCCCGCGGGCGCCCCGGCCCAGGCCGGGAAGGTGGCGTGGTCGGCCTGTCCGACCGACGTGACGGGCGGCTCCTACCTGAAGAACGCCGAGTGCGGCCAGGTGAGCGTCCCGCTCGATTACCGGAAGCCGAACGGGAAGAAGATCTCCGTCGCGGTGTCGCGTGTGAAGCACACGGCGAAGGACTACCAGGGCGTCCTGCTCGGCAACCCCGGCGGACCGGGCGGCGCCGGGCTGTACCTGTCCGGCGGGCTCGCGGCCTGGCTGCCGCCCGAGGTCGCCGCCAAGTACGACATCATCGGCTTCGACCCGCGCGGCGTCGAGTCGAGCAAGCCCGCGCTGTCGTGCGTGCCGAACTACTCCGACCCCGTCCGGCCGGACTACGTGCCGTCCGGCGCCAAGGACGAGAAGGTCTGGCTCGCCCGGTCGAAGAAGTACGCGGACGCGTGCGCGAAGAAGTACGGCTGGCTGCTGCCGTACATGCGGACGACCGACGCCGCGCAGGACATCGACGCGATCCGCGCGGCCCTCGGCGCCAAGCAGATCAGCTACTACGGCTTCTCCTACGGCACCTACCTCGGCTCCACCTACGCCACGCTGTTCCCGACGCACGTCAAGCGCATGGTGCTCGACGGCAACGTGGACACGCGCGAGGTCTGGTACAAGGGCCAGCTCAGCCAGAACGTCGCGTTCGAGCGCAACATGAAGCTCTGGTGGAGCTGGATCGCCAAGTACGACTCGATCTACCACCTGGGCGCGTCCGAGAAGGCCGTCGAGAAGAAGTACTACGCGATCCGCGCGGCGGCGAAGAAGAGCCCGATCGGCAAGAAGATCGGCCCGGACGAGCTGGACGACACCGTCCTCAGCGCCGGCTACAACACCGGGTACTACATCCCGTTCGCCGAGGCGCTGTCGGCGTGGGCGACCAAGAAGGACCCCGCCCCGCTGCTGGACTGGCTGTCGGAGGGCGGCGGCGACAACGGCTTCGCGGTCTACAACGCCGTCCAGGCCGTGGACGCCCCGTGGCCCGCGAGCTGGAAGACCTGGCATGACGACGCCACGCGCCAGTACGCGTCGGGCATCCGGTTCAACTCGTGGTCGAACACCTGGTTCAACGCGCCGATCCACTTCTGGCACGTCCAGGGCAAGAAGACATTCCCGGTCGGGTCGAAGAAGGCCCCGTCGATGCTGCTCGTGCAGTCCACGCTGGACGCGGCCACCCCGTACCCGGGCGGCCCGCAGATGCGCTCGCTGTTCCCGGCGGCGCGGCTCATCGCCGAGAAGGGCGGCAAGACCCACGCGAACACGCTGAACGGCAACGCCTGCCTCGACGACCGCGTCGCCGCCTACCTCACCAACGGCAGCCTCCCGGCGCGCAAGCCGGGCCGGACCGCCGACCTCGTCTGCGCGGCGCTGCCCGCGCTGAACGACCCGGTGCCGGGCGCGACGGCCAAGGCCGCCGTCGCCGACCTGCCGAGCAAGAACCTGCTCATCGGACGTCCGTAAGTTCCACGGCGCGGGCCGGTCACGGGATTCCGTGACCGGCCTGCTCTGTTTCCTTCGCATCTGTCGCGAATCGCGGGACTCGTCGCCTGTCCGGGACGCCGGACCGTCCACCGGTAGAAATCGACGGGTGCTGACCACCCTCGGCAAGGGCGCCCTCGGGGGCGCCGCCGCCTGCCTCGCCGCCGCCACCCTCACCTCCAGCCTCCCGGCCCGGGAGGGCACGGCCGCCGCCGGCGCCCCGCCCGCCGTGGCGTGGGCGCCGTGCCCGAACCAGGACCCCGTCGAGGGGACGCGGCTGCGCGGCCTCGACTGCGGGACGCTCCGGGTGCCGCTCGACCACGCCCGTCCCGGCGGCACGATGATCACGCTGGCGCTGACCCGGCTCCGGCACACCGCCGCGCGGAGCCAGGGCGTCGTCCTGCTCAACCGGGGCGGGCCCGGCGCGCACGGCCGCGACATGCCCGCCGACTTCCGCGTCGCGTTCGCGCCCGACGTCGTCGCGGCCTACGACTGGATCGGCTTCGACCCGCGCGGCGTCGGCGCGAGCCGGCCCGCGCTCGTCTGCGACACGTCCTACCTGAACCCCGGCAGGCCGCGCGCGGACACGCGTCCGGCGAGCACGGCCGAGGAGAACGCCTGGCGCGCCCGCGCCCGCGCCTACGCGCGCGACTGCGGGCGCCGGTACGCGCGCTACCTCCCGCACCTCGGCACGGCCGACTGGGTCGGCGACATGGACGCGATCCGGGCCGCGCTCGGCGCGTCCCGCGTCAACTACTTCGGCTACTCCTACGGCAGCTACCTCGGCGCGGTGTACGCGTCGCGCTACCCCGGACGGGTCGGGCGCTTCGTCCTGGACAGCGTCGTCAAGCCGAGCGGCGTCTGGTACGCCGACAACCTCGGGCAGAACGTCGCGTTCGAGAAGCGGATCCGGCAGTACTTCGCGTGGATCGCCCGCAACCGGAGCGTCTACCGCCTCGGCGGGGACGCCGAGGCCGTCCGGGCGTCCTACGAGAAGGCGCGGGCGCGGCTGAAGGCGCGGCCCGCGTTCGGGCTCGTCGGGCCGTCGGAGCTGGACGACCTGTTCCTCAACGACGGCTACACCCAGACCACCTGGAGCCGCCACGCGCACGCCCTGGCGGACTACCTGCGCGGCGACACCTCCGGGCTGCGGCGCGAGTGGAAGCCGCCGTCCCGGCTCGACCAGAACAACTTCGCCGTCTACACCGCCACGCAGTGCCGCGACGCGGCGTGGCCGCGCGACTGGCGCGTCTGGCACCGCGACAGCGTCCGGCAGTTCCGGCAGGGCTACCGGTTCGAGACGTGGGGCAACACCTGGTACAACGCGCCCTGCGCCTACTGGCCGCTCACCGGGGGGCCCGCGCCGGCGGTCGGCGGGACGGCGGCGCCGCTGCTCGTCCAGGCGTCCGACGACGCCGCGACGCCCTACGACGGCGCCGTCGAGACGCACGAGCGGTTCCCGAACTCGCGGCTGCTCGTCCAGGCGGGCGGCGGCGACCACGGCGTCACGCTCGGCGGCGACCGGTGCGTGGACGGCGTCGTGGCGGCCTACCTGCGCGACGGCACGCTGCCCCCGGCCGGGCCCGGCGTGGACGCCACCTGCACGGCGGGCCCGCCGCCCGCCGCGAGCCGGGCCGTCGCGCACTGACGATCGCCGACGTCATAGGCTTGACGTCGTGGTCATGACAGCGCTGAGGCCGCACGCGCCTCGGTTCCACCGGAGCCGGTGACGATGCGGATGCTGGGGTCGCCGCCGGTGCGGCTCCTCGACGACCGGTACCGCGACGACGTGCTCGCGCTGCTGGACGCCGACCCGGTCGCGAACGTGTTCGTCGGGTCGCGCGTCCACGCGGCCGGACTGGACCCGCGGCGCCTCGGCGCGCAGATGTGGGGCTACCTGCGCGAAGGGCGGCTCACGGCGGTCTGCTACGCGGGCGCCAACCTCATCCCGGTGAACGCCGGGGCCGCGGCCGTCCGGGCGTTCGCCGAGCGCGCCCACGCGCAGGGGCGCCGCTGCTCGTCCATCGTCGGGCCGGTGGACGCGGTCGGGGAGATGTGGGAGATCCTCGGGCCGTACTGGGGGCCGGCGCGGGCCGTCCGGGCGGCGCAGCCGGTGATGGCGACGTCCAGCCCGCCCCCGGTGCCGGGGGACCCCGCGCTGCGCCGGGTCACGATGGACGACTTCGACCTCGTCTACCCGGCCTGCGTGAAGATGTTCACCGAGGAGGTGGGCGTCTCCCCGAACGTCGGCGACGGCGGCGTGCTGTACCGGGCGCGGGTCGCCGAGCTGATCCGCGCGGGCCGCGCGTTCGCCCGGATCGAGGACGGCCGCGTCATGTTCAAGGCCGAGATCGGCGCCGTGACCCCGCGCGCGTGCCAGGTGCAGGGCGTGTGGGTGCCGCCCGAGCTGCGCGGACGCGGCCTGTCGGTCGCGGGCATGGCGGCGCTCGTCGAGGAGGCGCTGCGGACCGTCGCGCCGACCGTCTCGCTGTACGTCAACGACTACAACACGCGGGCGCGGGCCGCGTACCGCCGCGTCGGGCTGCGCGAGACCGGCACTTTCATGTCCGTTCTGTTCTGATCGGGGTAACGTCCGGGCGTGGACTTCCCCGCAGCACTGCGCGTCGCCGTCCACGAGTCCGGGCTCACCCTGGAGCGCATCCGGCACCGGCTGGCCCGGCGCGGCCTGACGGTGAGCGTCGCGACGCTCAGCCACTGGCAGCGCGGACGCACCCGGCCCCGGTCCCGGGCGGTCGTCGCCGCGCTGGAGGAGATCCTCGCGGTGGAGCCGGGCACGCTCACGGCCCGGCTGGACGACCCGGCCCCCGACTCGGCCGGGCTCTGGCCGGATCCGGACGGCTACACCCGGCTCGTCGCGCAGTTCGACCGGTCCGGCGACCGGCGCCTCGAGCGGCTGAGCGTCCACGACGTCCACCGGCTCGGCCCCGACCGGCGCGCCGCCGGGCTGACCGTGCGCGAGGTGCTGCGCTCCACCGGCGATGACGTGGACCGCGTCGTCTGCGTCCATCCCGTTCCCGCGGCGGGCGCCGAGCTGACCGGGCTGCGGTACTGCCGGCCGGGACGGGTCCGGGACGCGGGCGGCCTGCTCGGCTTCGAGCTGATCTTCGACCGGGTGCTCGGGCCGGGCGAGACCGCCGTCGTGGAGTACGGGCTGCGCCCCGCCGACCCGCGTCGGCGCGGCGGGACGGCGCGGCGCTACCGGCGCGTGTTCCCCCGGCCCGTCCGCGACTACCTCGCGATCGTCCAGTTCGACCCGGCGGTGCTGCCCGCCCGCTGCTACGGCTTCACCGCCGCCGACGGGCGCGCCCGGCACCCGCTCGGCGAGCTGTGGGTCGGGACGTCCGGCAGCGCCCACCTCGCGCTCGCCGACGTCCGGCGGGGGAGCGCCGGGCTGGAGTGGGAATGGGATTGACCGCATTCGCTTGGTTTCCGCAGGCCGCCGACTTACAGTGAGTGTCGACCGAGCAAGATCAGAAGTCAGGGGCCGTCGGGGGCCGGCCGGATTGGATCCGGAGGCCGAAGATGCACGCCACCAGCGAGCACGACCTGTCGCACGACCTGTCGCAGGCCCTGCGGCACGGCCCGTTCAACGCGGCGCTGCACGCCGCGATCCAGGCGCGCGGGCTCAGCCTGGAGGCCGTCCGGCGCCGGCTGGCCGCCGAGGGCGTCGCGATCAGCCTGTCCACGCTCAGCTACTGGCAGCGCGGCCGGACCCGTCCGGAGCGGTCGGACTCGCTGCGCGCGGTGCGCGGCCTGGAGACCATCCTCGACCTGCCGCGCCACTCGCTGGTGACGCTGCTGCGGCCGGTGCCCGAACGCAGCACGGGCGTGTGGCGGTCGCTGGAGGAACTGTGCCCCGAGCCGGTCGTCCGGGACCTGCTGGACGAGATCGGCGACCGGGGCGACCGCGGCGTCACCGGCCTCAGCCTGCACGACCAGTACACCCTCGGCCGCGACCGGCAGCTCGCCGAGAACCGCACCCGCGTCGTGTTCCAGGCCCAGCAGCGCGGCGTGGACCGGTGGGTCGCCGTCTACCACCACCCGCACGGGGCCGTCCCGTCGTCGCGGTGGGCGCGCGGCTGCCGGTTCGGGCGCGTCCGCGTGGACGAGACCAGCGGCCTCATCGCCGCCGAGCTGCTGTTCGACCGGGCGCTGCGGCGCGGCGAGACCTACCTGCTGGAGTACGGGTTCGGGTTCGAGGAGACCGGGCCGCCGATCACCGAGGAGGGGCGCGGCTTCCACACCCCGCAGCACGAGTACCTGATCGAGGTGCGGTTCCATCCGGCGATGCTGCCCGCCCGCTGCTACCGGAGCTGGCGGCCCGACGGGCAGTCGGACCTGCGCGACGACGCGGAGCTGCGGCTGTCGAGCTACCGCAGCGTCCACTTCATCGAATTCGGGATGCCTGCCGGGTACCACGGCATCCGCTGGGAGTGGGACTGAGTCACCGGACGAGCCGCGCCACCAGCCGGTCCAGCTCGGCGGCCGGGTCGTCGGTGAGGCCCGCGTGGACGGGTCCGGGCTGGACGACGGTGCTGCGCGGGGCCGTCAGCCAGCGGAACCGCGCGCCGGGGGGCTCGGCGGCGGCCTGCCCGGCCGCGTCGCCGCCGCGGCAGAGGGCGTCCACGCCGTCCAGCGAGCGGCGGACGGCGCCGAGGTCCAGGTCCGGGTCCAGGGCGCGCAGCCGGTCCCGGTCGGGTTCGGCGCGGCACGCGAGGTAGTCCAGCGCGCGGCAGTACAGGACGACGCCGACGTTGACGCCCTCGCCGCGCTCCTGGCACGGCACGACGCGCAGCGCCGCGTACTCGAAGACGGTGCTCACGCCGGACCCCCGAGCCGTCCCGGACGGTTCGCGCCGCGCCGGGGCGCCGTCCGGGGCCGGTTCGCGGCGGCGTCCAGGGACGGCAGCCATGTTCGGGGCTCGGCGGCGCGTTTCAGCAGGATCTCGACGTAGGCGTCGCGGACGGCGCCGGGTCCGTCGAAGCCGGGTTCGCCGTCCAGCCACGCGTCCGGGACGAGCGCCACGACGTCGCGCAGCAGGTCCTCGGTGATCTGCGGGGCGAACTCGGCCTCGGCCGCCGCCAGCTCGGTCGCGCGGGGCGCGAGGACGTGGTCGTCCACGTCGTAGGGGCCGCTGAACAACCGCGCCGCGTTCGCCCACGCGTGGTGGAAGATGAGGCTCGCGCCGTGGTCGATGAGCCAGACGTCGCCGTGCCAGACGAGCAGGTTCGGGTTGCGCCAGCTCCGGTCCACGTTGCCGATGAACGCGTCGAACCACAGCACCCGGGACGCGAACGCGGCGTCGACCTCCCAGCCGAGCGGGTCGAACCCGAACGAGCGCGGCAGGTAGTCCACGCCGAGGTTCCAGCCGGTGCTGGCCTTGAGCAGGTCCTGGACGTCGGGGTCGGGCTCGTGCCGTCCGATCAGCGGATCGAGGTCGATGACGACGAGGCGCGGCACGCGCAGGCCCAGCCGGCGGCCCAGCTCGCCCGCGACCACCTCGGCGACCAGCGCCTTGCGGCCCTGCCCGGCGCCGTGGAACTTCATCACATAGGTGCCGAGGTCGTCGGCCTCGACGATGCCGGGCAGCGATCCGCCCTCGCGCAGGGGCGTCACGTACCGGACAGCGGTCACGAGCGGCAGCACGCCTGCACGCTATCGTGCGGCGCGTGGAAGCCGCCGAGCTGGTCGATCTGTCGGTCCCGCTGCGCACGGGGATGCCGGTGTACCCGGGCGATCCGGAGGTGGCGGTCGCGTCGGCGCTGACCGTCGCTCGCGACGGCGTCAACGTGCAGCGGCTGCACCTCGGCTCGCAGTCCGGGACGCACGTGGACGCGCCGTTCCACATCGACGACGCGCTGCCCCGGCTCGACCAGCTCCCGCTGGAGCGGTTCGCGGGCCCGGCGGAGGTGCTGGACGCGCGCGGCCGGGAGCCCCGCGCGCCGATCGGCCCGGAGGCGCTGCCCGCCGGGCTGCGGCCGGGCGTCGTGCTGCTCGTGCTGACGGGCTGGTCGGAGCACTGGGGGACCGGGCGTTACCTCGCGCACCCCTATCTGGCGCCGGAGACGGCCGAGGCGATCGTCGCGGCGGGCGTCCGGACGGTCGGGATCGACGCGCTGAGCGTCGACCGCACCCCGCCGCCCGGCGACGACTCCTTCGACCTCGCCGCGCACCGCGTCCTGTGCGGCGCGGGCGCGGTGATCGCCGAGAACCTGACCCGGGTGGAACGGGTCGCGGTCGCGCGGGCGGCGGGCCGCAGCGCCGAGGCGCTGCTGTTCCCGCTGAGCCTGGCCGCCGACGGGTCCCCCGTCCGCGCCGTCGCCCGGCTCAGCGGATCATCCGGAAGCAGGTGAAGGTGGGGATGCGCCAGTACTCGCCGCGGCCCGCCTTCACCGCCGCGAGGATGAGGAAGACGTACTGCGCGATGACGTGGAAGAGGAACAGCGGGATGAGGGGGAGAAGCAGCAGGGGCGCGTCCAGCACGATCGCCAGCGGGATCAGGATGAGCAGCGGGACGAGGAGCTGGATCGTGACCGTGAGCCCGTAGTTCAGGGCCTGCGCGGCGTGGAAGCGGACGAAGCCGGACTCGCGGCGCTTGACGAAGTAGATGACGAGCGGCGCGATGAAGCCCATGACGAGCGAGCCGATGTAGACGCCGAGGGCCCAGTTGACGTCGTCGCCCGCGACCGTGCCGCGCGGGCCGCCGGGGTTGCCGGGCGGCCCGTAGCCGTACCGGGGGTCGTAGCCCTGCGGGGAGCCGTAGGAGTACCAGGGCGGGGGAGTGCCGCCGGGCGGCGGTTCGGCGTCGTGCACGGTGGGGTCCTTCCACAAGGGGACATGTCCGACGATCGTGGCATAACGTGCCAGCATGGCGACCGTTCTGGTGGTGGAGGACGACGCGGACGTCCGAGCCGCCCTCATCCGTGAACTGACCGCGCGCGGCCACGCGGTCCGCAGCGCCGGGACGGCGGTGGACGCGCTGCGCGAGGTCGCCGGGAGCCCGCCGGACGTGGTCGTGCTCGATCTCGGCCTGCCCGACCTGGACGGCGGCGCGGCGCTGCGGATGCTGCGCGGCGTGTCCGACGTGCCGGTCGTCGTCGCGACCGCCCGCGACGACGAGCCCGAGATGGTGCGGCTGCTGAATGCGGGCGCCGACGACTACCTCGTCAAGCCGTTCTCCGCCGAGCACCTGGTCGCGCGGCTGGCCGCCGTGCTGCGCCGCGCCGGCCGCCCCGGCGCCGCCGCCGACCTGCGCGTCGGCGGCCTGCTGCTGCGCCCCGACCGGCGGGAGGCGTCGCTGGACGGCGTCCCGCTCGAACTGACCCGCCGCGAGTACGACCTGCTGGCGTACCTGGCGGCCCGGCCCGGACGGGTCGTCGCGCGCCGCGAACTGCTCGCCGAGGTGTGGCGGCAGACCTACGGCGGCGACCAGACGATCGACGTCCACCTGTCGTGGCTGCGCCGCAAGCTCGGCGAGACCGCCGCCGCGCCGCGCTACCTGCACACCGTGCGCGGCGTCGGGGTGCGGCTGGCGGCGCCCGCGTCATGAGGCGGACGCTCGTCCTGGTCTCGCTCGCCGTCACGTCGATGGTGGCGCTGGCGTTCCTCATCCCGCTGGCGCTGACCGTCCGGGAGATCGCGCGGGACCGGGCGCTCGCCGACGCGGTGCGGGAGGCGGGGGAACTGCGCCGTCCGGTCGCGGCGGCCTGGTCGGGCGGCACCGGGACCGCCGACCGCGCCGCCCTGGCCCGCGCCGTCGCCGGGACGCGGGCGGGCGCGGCGCGGCACGCGGTCGTCCATCTGCCGGGCGGCCGGACGGTCCCCGGCGGTGTGCCCGGACGCGCCGGGGCCGCGCCGCTGGACGCGGTCGTCCGGACGGGCGTCGCCGACACCGTCCGGGTGCGCGGCGGTTACGCGGTGCTGGACCCGGTATGGCTCCCCGACGGCCGCACCGCCGTGGTCGAGGTGTTCGTCCCGGCGGGGACGGCTTCGCAGGGCGTCCCGGCGGCCTGGCTGGTGATCACGGCGGTCGCGGTGGCGCTGGTCGCCGGGTCCGTCGCGGTCGCCGACCGGCTCGGCCGCCGGATGATCCGCTCCACCCGGCGGCTCGCGGGCGCCGCGACCGCGTTCGGGGCGGGCGAGCTCGGCGTCCGCGTCGACCCCGACGGCCCGCCCGAGGTGGTCGAGGCCGCGCTGGCGTTCAACGCGATGGCCGACCAGGTCGTCCGGCTGCTCGCCGCCGAACGCGAGATGGCCGCCGACCTGTCGCACCGGCTGCGCACCCCGCTCGCCGCGCTGCGCCTCAACGCCGAGGCGCTCGGGGACGGCCCGGACGCCGCCCGCGCCCGCGCGTCGGTGGACCGGGTGGAGCGGGAGGTGGACGAGGTGATCCGGGCCGTCCGGCGGCCCACCGCGCGCGGGAACTGCGACGCGGCGGCCGTGCTGCGCGACCGCGTGGCGTTCTGGTCGGTGCTCGCCGAGGACGAGGGCCGGCCGCTCGCGCTGACCGGCGCGCCCGGTCCCGCGCCCGTCCCGCTGCCCGCCGCCGAGCTGGCCGCCGCCGTGGACGCCCTGCTCGGCAACGTCTTCCGGCACACCCCGGAGGGCACGGCCTGCGCGGTCGCGCTCGCGCACGGACCCGGCGGCGTCGCGATCACGGTCGCCGACGGCGGCCCCGGCATCGCCGACCCGGGCGCGGCGCTGCGGCGCGGCGCCAGCGGCGGCGGCTCCACCGGCCTCGGCCTGGACATCGCCCGCCGCGCCGCCGCCGCGACCGGCGGGCGGCTGGCCGTCGAGCGGTCCGCGCTCGGCGGCGCGCAGGTGCGGCTGGCGCTGCGGACCGGGTCGGTCGCGGCGCGGCGGCCCGGACGCTGGACGGCGTTTTGGGGAAGACATGGGCATGACCGTCCTTCGGGCGGGACACCCCAGCACATGTGAACCCACGCGCTCGCGGCCTGGTCGCGCTGCTGGCGGCCGGTGCCGTCCTCGTCGTCGGCTGGCCGCTGCTGAGCCGCGCGCTCGGCTCGTCCGCCGAGCCGCTGCGCGACGGGTCCCGCCTGACGCTCGGCTCCGGGACGACCGAGGCGCGCTTCGCGGTCGGCCCCGGCTGGTCGCTGCGCAAGTCCGGCAGCGACCCGGCCCAGTCCTACAAGCTGGAGCGGGCGGGGACCGACCTCGCGATCTCGCTCGTCGCGCCGCCCGCCGGGACGAGCCCCGGGCAGCTCTGGGAGGGGCTGCGCGACGTCGTGCGGATCGGCGATCCCGACGCGCGGCTCGGCGTCCCGCGTCCGTACCGGGACGGGCTGAGCGGCCCGCTGCAGGTCGGCGCCGACCTCGGCTCCGCGACCGTCCTGCCGCACCCCGACGGGACGGCGGCCGTCGAGGCGACCGTGCTCGGCGGGTCCCCGGACGACCTGGACGCCGCCGCGCGGGTCGTCGGGTCGCTGCGCTTCACCGGGACCGCGCGGTGACCGCGCCCGCCGTGCCGCTGCGGCGCGCGTCCCGGCCGGACGGGGTGTCGGTCGTCGCGCACGTCGCGTTCGGCGTCCTCGCGGCGGCGGGCCTGGTCGCGCTCTGGTCGCTGTACGCCGGGGCGATCACGGTGTTCCCCGGCGCGTTCGTGCTGGGCGTGGTGCTCCAGGGCGCGGTCGCGATGATCGGGTTCACGCTGCTGCGGCGGCTGCGGCCGATCCACGCGCCGCCGTTCGGGACGTCCCTGGCCGCGCTCGTGTGGGGCGCGACGGCGGCGAGCGGCGCGTCGGTGACCGCCAACGACGGCCTGCTCGCGGTGTGGG
Organism: Actinomadura rubteroloni; assembly: GCF_002911665.1. NCBI lineage: Bacteria > Bacillati > Actinomycetota > Actinomycetes > Streptosporangiales > Thermomonosporaceae > Actinomadura > Actinomadura rubteroloni. The sequence goes on along the minus strand of NZ_MTBP01000002.1, from coordinate 843,616 downwards.
CGAAGGTCGGGTCGCTCGGCTTCTCGTCGGCGTGGGGCGCGGCGCTGTCGGCCCCGCTGAACGAGGAGCTGCTGAAGGCGGCGGGGATCGCGCTGCTCGCGCTCGCCGTCCCGCACGTCGTGCGCGGCCCGGTGGACGGCATGATCTTCGGCGCGCTGGCCGGGCTCGGGTTCCAGGCCGCCGAGAACGTGATCTACGGGCTCCAGGCGGTGCCGTTCGGCGGCGGCGTGGACCAGGGGGCGGCGGTCGTCCAGTCGTTCCTCGGCCGTGTGCTGATCACCGGGCTCGGCTCGCACTGGACGATGTCGGCCGTCGCGGGCGCGGGCGTCGGCTACGCGCTCATCGGGCGCCGCTGGACGGGCGCGGGCCTGATCCTCGCCGCGATCGCGATGCACTGGCTGTTCGACGCGCCGTTCCTGGCCTTCCTCGGCGGGACGGTCGCGAAGGTCGCCGTGAACTTCGTCGCGGCGGTCGTGCTGTACTTCGCCGTCCGGCACGGGTACCGGGTCCACGCGCGCCGGGTGCTGCCGCCGGAGGAGAGCGGGTCGCTGATCTCGCGCGGCGCGCGGCGGCGGGCGCGGCGGGAGACGCCGCCGGGGCCGGTCCGCGCCCGGCTGGTCGCCTACCAGGAGTGGCGGCTCGCGCAGATCGACCGGACGCGGCCGGGCCGCCGGCACGCCGTCGTCTAGCGGCCGATCGCGTCGCCGAGCAGCAGCCGGACCGCGTCGGCGGTGCCCGCCGCGCCCTCGCCGGTGGCCAGGCGGCGGACCGCGAGCCCGTAGAGCAGCGCGACGACGGCGGGCGCGTGCCGCTGCGGCTCGGCGACGCCGAGCGCGGTGAGGACGGCGGTGGCGAGCCGGTCGTAGGCGGCGACCGAGCGGGCCGAGGTCTCGCGGACGGCCGGGTCGCGCGCGGCGTGCAGGTGCAGTTCGAGGTTGGCGATCTGCTCGGGGCCGGTGGCGAACTCGACGATCGCCCTCTCGACCTCCTCGGCGGCCTGCGCGGGGTCGGCGCCGCTCGCGCGCAACTGCTCGACGCGGGCGCGGATGCGCTCGATCTCGTCGTCCACGAACGTCCGCAGCGCCTCGCGCAGCAGGTCGGACTGGCTCGGGAAGTGGTAGGTCAGCGAGCCGAGCGACACCCCGGCGGCGCGGGCGACCGCGCGGTTGGTCACGGCGCCGACGCCCTGCTCGCCGATGAGGCGGAGCGCCGAGGCGAGGATGCGGTCGCGGGGCTTCACCCGGCCAGTCTTCCATTCGCGTCTCGCCCCGGTCTATCGTTCGTACGAACGAACGACACGGGAGGGCGTATGGACGGGCTGGGCCTGGCCGCGCAGGCGGAACTGCTCGATCGGGGCGAGGTGTCGGCGAAGGAGCTGGTCACGGCGTCGCTGGAGCGCATCGACGCGCTGGCGGGGCTCGGCGCGTTCCGGGTCGTCCGCGAGCGCGCCGCCGCCGAGGCCGAGGAGGCCGACCGGCGGCGCGCCGGCGGCGAACGGCTCCCGCTGCTCGGCGTCCCGGTCGCGGTCAAGGACGACACCGACGTCGCGGGCGAGACGACCCCGTTCGCGATCCGCGCCGACCACCGGCCGAAGACCGAGGACGCCGAACTCGTCCGCCGGCTCCGCGCCGCCGGGGCGATCATCGTCGGGAAGACGACCACCTGCGAGGTCGGGCTCTGGCCGTTCAGCGAGTCGCCCGGCTTCGGGGCGGCCCGCAACCCGTGGAACCCCGACTATTCGCCGGGCGGCTCGTCCGGCGGGTCGGCGGCGGCGGTCGCGGCCGGGATGGTGCCCGCCGCCGTCGGCTCGGACGGCGCCGGGTCCGTCCGCATCCCCGCCGCCTGGACGCACCTCGTCGGCATCAAGCCGCAGCGCGGGCGCGTGTCCGGCTTCCCGCACCGCGAGCAGTTCCACGGCATCACCGTCCACGGGCCGCTGGCGCGCAGCGTCGAGGACGCGGCGCTGCTGCTGGACGTCCTGACCGGCAGCCGTCCCGAGGACGTCCACCGCCTCGACCCGCCGGCCGCGCCGTTCGCCGCCGCCGCGCGCCGCGACCCCGGACGGCTGCGCGTCGCGGTGTCGTTCAAGACCGCGTTCGGCGTCAGCGGGAGGCTGGACCCGCAGATCCGGGCGGCCGTCGAGCGGATCGCGCGGCGCCTCGCCGACCTCGGCCACGCGGTGTTCCCCGCCGACCCCGACTACGGGCTGATCGGGCTCGGGCTCGTCCCGCGCGGCACGGCGGGCGCGGCGGACTGGCTGGACGGCCTCACCGGCGCCCGCCCCGAGGCCCGCACCGCCGCCGAGGCGCGCCTGGGCCGGGTCGTCGGCCGCCGCATGCTCCCGCTCGCGCGGCGGCTCGACCCGTCGTTCCGGCGGCGCGCGGGACGGATCTTCCGGTACGCCGACGTCGTCCTCACCCCGACGACCGCGCAGCTCCCGCTGAAGGTCGGCGCGTTCGACGGCGCGGGCTACCGGCGGACGCAGTCGGGCGTCGCGGCGGCGTGCCCGTACGCGTGGCCGTGGAACGTCCTCGGCTGGCCCGGCGTGAACGTCCCGGCCGGGCTCAGCGACACCGGGCTGCCGATCGGCGCGCAGCTCCTCGGCCCCGACTCCGGCGAGGCGCTGCTGATCGCGCTCGCCGGGCAGCTCGAACGCGCCGAGGGCTGGACGGCGCTGCGTCCGCCCGACTCAGCGCAGCGCGTCGCGTGACAGCCGGTCGGCGCGCCGCGTCGTCTCGGGCAGCCGGTACTCGGGCGTGAGCGCGAGCGTCAGCGCGCACGCGGTGTCCAGGTCCATCCGGTGGCCGACGGACACGAACACCGGCTTGACGCCGTCCCGCGTGCGCAGGACGCGGCCGACCTCGGCGCCGTCCAGCAGCAGCGGCCCGCTGTCGCCGCGCCGCTCGCCCGGCGGCTCCCACTCGCCGACGAACGCGGTCTTCGCGACGCCGAACGCGGGCAGCCCGGTGAGCACGCCGACATGGCACGCCAGCCCGAACCGGCGCGGATGGGCGAGCCCGTAGCCGTCGCAGACCAGGACGTCCGGTGCCGCCGGGAGGCCGCGCAGCGCGTCGAGCAGCGCGGGCAGCTCGCGGAACGCGAACAGGCCCGGCACGTAGGGGAAGGCGGCCGTCCCGGTCGCGACGGACGACGCGACGACCTCCAGCGTCGCCGTCGCCAGCACCACGGCCGCCGCCGCGAGCGGGGCGCCGGTGTCGTGGCCGTCGCCCGCGTAGGACACGTCCAGCCCGGCGACCGTCGCGGGGCGGCGCGGCCCGGGGCCGCGCAGGTCGAGACGGGGGCGCAGCGCGTCCTGGACGGCCTCGGCCTCGGCGGGCGTGCGCGGCCACCCCGGCGGCTCGGCGATCTCCATGCCCCGGGACGTTACGCGAGCGCGGCGTACGCGGCGTCCAGCAGCGCGACCGCGCGCGGGTCCCCGGCGAGCTGCGGGCCCATCCGGTTCGGCAGGTAGGCGAACGCCAGCCCGGCCGCCGGGTCGCCGAGCCCGAGCGAGCCGCCCGCGCCGGGGTGCCCGAACGCCGTCGCGCGGCCCGCCGCCGGGACCGGCAGCATCGTCGCGGGACGCATGTAGCCGAGGCCGAACGACGAGTCCACGACGAGCGTCCGGTCCGGGCCGTGGGCGCGCGGGCGCAGCGCCTCGGCGAGCGTGTCCGGCTTGAGGATCCGCCCGGCGGACAGGTCGCGGTAGAACGCGGCCAGCGACCGCGCCGTCGCGGTCATGCCCGCCGACGGCCAGCCCGCCCGCAGCACGACCGGGTTGTTGAAGCCGCCCTTGCCGGGCATCGGCGCGCTGAGCGCCCGCACGAACATGCTCTCCGGATCGGTCATCGCTTTGCGCAGCTCGGCGAGGATCTCCGGGTCGTCGGTCGGGACGACGGGTCCCGCGTTCTGCTCGCCGCCCGGCGCGAGCCGCGCGGCCCGCGCGATGACGTCGTCCGGGGCGCCGACCCACAGGTCCAGGTCCCCGGCGAACTCGCGCCGCGCGTACGCGCCGACCGGCACCCCGGCGACCCGGCGGACGATCTCCCCGGCCAGCCAGCCGAAGGTGAGCGGGTGGTAGCCGTGGGCCGTGCCGGGCGTCCACTCGGGCTCCTGCGCCGCGAGGATCGCCGACGCGGCGTCGGCGTCGGCGGCCTCCTCGGCGCCCACCGGACGCGCGAACGCGGGCAGGCCGTCCTGGTGCGACAGCAGGTGCGCGGCGGTCGTGCCCTCCTTGCCGCGCTGCCCGTACTCCGGCCACCACGCCGTCACCGGGCCGTCCAGGTCGACGCCGCCGCGCTCGGCCAGGTGCAGCGCGGCCGTCGCCGTGACGGCCTTGGTGCACGAGAACGCGAAGCAGGGCGTCGACTCCTCCCAGGGGCGGCCGGTGCGCCGGTCCGCGCTGCCTCCCCACAGGTCCACGACCTTGCGGTCGCCCACGTAGACGGCGACGGCCGCGCCCAGCTCGCGGCCCGCCGCGAAGTTGCGCTCGAAGGCGTCCCGCACCGTCGCGAAGGCCGGATCGCAGAACCCTGTGACTGGCGACATGTCCGGTCCGTCCTCTCTGGAGGGTCGAAACCGAATCATGCTCGATCGGCGTCCGCCGGGACGACGCGGGGTCGGCTCAGAGATGCCCGAGCCGTCCGGCGGGCTCGGGCTCGGGGACGGGCGCGACGTGCCCCGGCCGCGTCCGCCCGAACTCCAGCGCGAGCAGCGCCGCCGCGACCGGCACGAGATCGGTCCAGGCGCGGAACAGCACGCAGCGCGGCTGATAGTCCGGCCGGAACTTGCGGTTGAACAGGAACAGCGACTCCACCGCGATCCACGGGTCCAGCAGGTGGATCGCCCTGTACCCGGCGCGCTCCAGCGGGTTTCGATCCTCGGTCTCCAGCAGCGTGCGGAACGCCGCGAAGTTCAGCGACACGACGTCCAGGCCCCGGTCGGCCGCGTACGCGAGGGTCTCGGCGATCAGCCGCTCGTTGACGCCGTTCGGGCCGCCGGGCCGCCGCCGCATCGCGTCCAGGCTGAGCGCGTTCCCGGCGCGGGCGTAGCGCTGGAAGCCGACCGGCTCGCCCGCGCGGTCGTAGGCGACGGCGACGACCGTGCCGGGGTGGCGGCCGGTCAGCAGCTCGTCCAGGTTCATCGAGAAGCCGCGCTCGGCGGCGCCGCCGAGGGACGAGCGGGCGACGTCCAGCAGCTTCCCGCGCAGCCCGGGGGACAGGTCCCGCTCGGCCAGCACCTCGGTCGTGACGCCCGCGTTCACCGACCGCTGGACGGCTTGGCGGACGTTGCGCATCCGCCGTCCGGTCAGCGCGAACCCGGCGGGCCGCAGCAGCACCTCGTCGCCGACGCCGATGGCGCGCAGGCCGTCCCACGCGGGGACCAGTTCGGGACGCGCGCCGAGCACCGCCGGACGCCAGCCCGACGTCCGGCACAGCTCCAGGAACGCCGCGATCGCCGCGCGGTGCGACGCGGGGTCGCCGACCGGGTCGCCGCCCGCCGCCGCGATGCCGAACAGCACGCGGTAACCGATCGCGGCGCGGCCGTCCGGGCTGAAGACGTAGGACTTGTCGCGGCGCAGCGCGAACGGCGCGAGCGTGTCGGACCCCGAGTGCGCGACGAGCAGCGCGACGCGGCGGCGTTCGGCGTCGTCGCCGGGCGCGGGAGCCGGGTCGGGCGCGAGCAGGGTCAGGACGAGCGCGAGCAGCCCGGCCCCGCCGAGCGTCGCGAGGACGCCCGGCAGCCAGTCCGCGCCCTCGATGTGCGCGCCGGTCGCGCCGAGCCCGGACGCCAGGTCGCGGCCCACGCTCCCGACCGCGACGCCGCCGACCAGCACCGCGCCGAGGGCCGTGCCGACGATGAGCGCGCCGCCGACGACCGCCGCCGTCCGGACCCGCGCCGGGTGCGGACGCACCGGATAGTCGGCGCGCCGCAGCCACAGCGCCACCAGGACGGCGGCGAGCAGCGGGCCGCGCCACGGCGCGTCGTCCCCGGCGAGCACCGCGACGAGTCCGAGACCGATCAGGGCGAGCACGCCGGCGAGCGCGGCGCGGCGGCGCAGCAGGATCCCGCGCGCGACGAGCAGCAGCGCGAGCGCGAGGACGACGGCGTGCGCGGGCGCCAGCGGCTCCCCGGTGACCAGCACCGACGCCCGGCGCAGCCAGCCGGGCGAGTCCGGGACGGCCGGGACGGCGAGGAGGACGGCGACCGTTCCCGTCCCCGCCCCGGCGGGCCAGACCGGTCCGGGCGGCTTCGCACGCTCCACCAGAGACACCTCCGACCGGCGCAACCGTGATCCCCGGGAACTCATTCCCCGTTTCGTACGTTAAGTCGCGCTCGCGGCGGCCGCTACGGTGATCCCATGAGCGGTTTCAGGCATGTGGTCGTGTTCCGGTGGAACGAGGGGACGACGGTCGAGCAGCAGGAGGATCTGGCGCGGCGGCTGCGCGCGCTCCCGGACGCGATCCCGGAGATCGCCGCGTACTCCGTCGGGCTGGACGCGGGCGTCAACGCGGCCAGCTACGACTTCGCGGTCGTCGCGGACTTCGCCGACCGGGACGCCTACCTCGTGTACCGGGACCACCCGGTCCACCGGGCGATCCTCGACGAGTTCGTCGCGCCGATCACGAAGGACCGCGCGGCCGTCCAGTTCGCGTTCTGACCGCGCCCGGCCGAGCGCCCGGCGCGCGGGCGCTCAGCCGAGCGCCCGCGCGTTCAGGATCGCGTCGCGCAGCGTCTGCGGCGCGGCGGCCTCCAGCAGCCGTGAGCCCCCGCCCAGCGGGACGAGCGCCCACCACGACCGGGTGGCCTTGCCGTACCAGACGCGGACGCCAGGGAACTGATCCTGCAGCCCGCGCACCGCCGCCGCCGTGGCGGCGGCGGTCGGCTCTTCGTCCAGACCTGCGGTGTCCCGCTCAGCCGTCATGTCGCCTCCCCCGTGTGCTCCTAGGTAACAGCGTTATCCGGACCCGAAACGTCACCGGTGTTCGGCGAAATGTGACGAACGACACGATCTCATCCCGAGCCCGCCCGTGCAGGCAGGACGCCGCGAAAAGCGGCGAAACAGCAGGAGAACGACGGTGTGCGGGACCGGCCGGACGGCTCGGGGCGCCTGTCCGTGCGCCCGTCAGCGTGCACGGACGCCGTCGAGGACGATCCCGAGATGGTGCTCGGCGAGCCGCGCGGCGTCCGTCCGCTCGTCCCGGCCGGCCCAGCGCACCGCCGCCCGCACCGCGTCGCGGATCATCCGGTGGGTCAGCCCGGGGTCGAGGTCGGCGCGGAACAGCCCGTCGCGCTGGCCCCGGCGGATCGTGTCGACCCACAGCGCCTCGATCTCGGCCTCCGACCGCGCGACGTAGGCGAACCGCGCAGTGCTCCGCAGGTGGTTCCAGTCGTTCTGCAGCACGGTGATCGCCGCGCGGTGCGGCTCCAGCGACGCGAACGCCGCGTGGACGAGCGCGGTGAGCGTCGCGCGGGCGTCCTCGCCCGCCTCCACGGCCGCGCGCGACGCCGCCGTGGTCTCCGCGAAGTACGCCGTCAGCAGCTCGTCCACGATCGACTCCTTGGAGTCGAAGTGGTGGTAGAGGCTGCCGGACAGGATCCCGGCCTCCTTGGCGATGTCGCGGACCGTCGTGGCCTGGAAGCCCTTCTCGGCGAAGAGGCCGGCCGCGAGGCGCACGAGGTGCTCGCGGCGGCGCGAGGCCAGGGCCGCGTCGCCGCGTCCCCGGCGGCGCCGCGCCGTGCCGGGACGCCCGGAGTTCGCAGTGGTCACCCGCGCCATTATGCCGGGGCATACCGGGCGCTTCGCTTGCTTCAGTGACCGGCCTCGCGGGCTCGGCGTCAGGGCTCGGCGGGCGGGTCGACGGGGAGCGGGAGGTCGCCGCCCGCCTCCGCCGCCGCGGCCAGCCGCTCGCGCAGCGCCCGCACCAGCGCGTCGCCCTGCTCGGTCAGCCGCTCGATGGCCGGGATCGCCAGCTCGTCGCGCGTCGCGTCGGCGAGCAGCGCGTCGTACTCGTGCGCGTCCCGGGTCAGCGCCTCCAGCCGGTGCTGCGCGCGCAGCGCATCGTCCGCCGCGACGGCCCGCTCGGCGTAGCGCTCCAGCGCCTCCACGCGGCGCGTCACCGCCCCGACCGACTGGTCCAGCTTCTCGCGCAGCGGACGCAGCGCCGCCTCGACCTCGGGGAACTCGTCCTCGACGGTGTCGGCGTCGCGCGCCGTCCGCAGCCGCGCCTGCCGGGCGAGGATCTGCGCGATCTCCCACTCCTGCCGGGGCAGCGTCACCGCGTTGTCGATCGCGTCGAGCAGCCCCTCCCGGTGCACCTCGGCGGTCAGGACGGTGTCGATCGCCCGCTGCGCCCGCGCCAGCAGCGCCAGCGCCGGGGCGTCCAGGTCCTCGGGGACGACGTACCGGTCCCGCCGCCGGTCCAGTTCGCGGGCGCGGCGGGCGTCCAGCGTCACGCCCGGCACGATCGCCCACAGCAGGACCGCGACCAGCGCCAGCGGCACCAGCCACGCGCCGAGCAGCGCCGCCGCCCCGGCGCCGAGCGCGAGCAGCGCCAGCGGCCCGAACCACACCAGCGGGCGCCCGCGCCGCACGATGCGGTCCAGGTCCGCGCGCAGCGTCGGGTCCGCGACCGGACGCGCCTCGCCCGGCAGCGCCCGCGCCGGAAGCCCGAGCGGGGCGCCCACCCGCTCCCAGTCCGACGCGACGTGCGTCTCGAACGCGAAGTCGGTGGGGGAGATCTCGACCTCGGCCGGGCCCGGCGGCAGCGGCCACGACCCGACCGGCTCCCCGCCGCCCGGCCCGGTGAACCGCACCCACCAGCCGCCCTTGGCCTCCGTGCACCGGTACCGGCCGGGCGCGACGTCGATCCCGACGAAGAACGTCCCGATGCCCGGCACCGTCTCCCCGGGCGCCGTCGCCGTCATGCCCGGCCCCCGGCCGGGTCGCCTGCTCGCGTCATCCGCCGCCCCCTCCGGAAGGCCCGTTGTCGCGCGCTGTCTCCGCCATTGTCCATCTCCGGGACGTACGGTCGCGGTTTCCGCCCCGTCCGTCCGGCGTGGCGCCGCTCACCGGGGGTGGAATACTCGCCCCGTGCGACCCGAACACGACCCCCGCGACGACCCGCCGTGGGCGATGCAGCTCGTCGTCCGCGTGGAGAAGGCGGACCCGCCCGGCCACGACGCGGTGTGCGCCGCCGCCGCGACGGCCGTCGCGCGGCTGCTCACCGACCCGCGCGCCGCCGCGCCGGACGGGGAGTGGCACGCGGCCGTCGCCGAGTGGGAGGCGCGGCGGATCCGCAAGGTCACCCGGCGGGCGCGCGGCGTCCGCTGGCCGCAGGCGCAGGAGTTGCCGGGCGTGACGGTGGTGTGCGGCGGCGCGGAGGTCCGCGCGTTCGTGCCGTCGCCGGTCGCCGACGTGCCGCCCGCGCTGGCGAAGCTCCAGGTGGCGGGGCTGGACCTGGAAGTCGGGGACGAGCCGCCCGTCCCGCCTGCGCCCTACGCGGCGATCGCTTTGAACCCCGGCGTGACGATCACGACGGGGAAGGCGGCGGCGCAGTGCGGGCACGCCGCCCAGCTCCTGCTGCGCGCGTTGCCCGGACGGAAACTGCGGGCCTGGACGGACGCGGGGACGCGCGTGCGCGTCGTCCACGGCGTCCCGTGGGAGACGTGCGTGAAGCGCTCGGCCGTGGCCGTCCGGGACGGCGGGTTCACCGAGGTCGCGCCCGGCACGATGACGGCCGTCGCCTGGCTGGAGACCTGACGGTCAGGGCTGCTCCGGCGGGTCGAGCAGCGTCTCGTCGGGGGACCGGCGCGGCGGCAGCGCCTGCGGACGGGTCGGCGCGGGGTCGTTGGACGGCAGCGGATGCGGCATCGTCCGGTCCTCCGGCGCGGGCGCGGGCGCGGGCTCGGGTCGCTGCTGGCGCCACTTGTTCATCGCGGCGAGCGCGAGTTCCTGCGTGCGGCCGGGCAGCACCGGCAGCGGCTGCTGCCCCGACGACCCGGCGGCGCGGGCCTTCACGCTGAGGCTGTAGGAGACGGCCAGCACCGCCGCGAACCCCGCCAGGTAGACCAGGTGCAGGCCGAGCGCGAGCCACTTGCCGTGGACCACGTCCAGCGCCGCGAACACGCCGTACCCGGCGGCCCAGGCGGCGAGCGCGGGCAGGAACCACACGTCGCGGCGGCGGGCCAGCGCGGCGGCGGCCACGAGGACGAGCGCGAACTGCACCGCCTTCACCGCGACCAGCGCGGGCAGCCCGAGACCGGACCCGACGTAGGCGCCGAGGTCGGCGCGGCGTCCGGCGACGTCCAGCGCGGTCGTCGCCAGGGTTGCGATGCCGAACGCCGCGAGGAAGACGCCGACCGGGTAGTGGAAGCGGTGCCAGTTCGCCGTGTCCTCGCGGGCCGGCGCCGGGGGCGCGGCGTCGGCGGGCGGCTCGGGGTAGGCCGGGGCCTCGGGGTAGGCGGGCGGCGCGGCGGCGGGCCGCGCCGGCAGCGGCTGGTCGGGCCGGGTCCAGTCCTGGTTCCCGCCGGCGCCCACGGTCATCGTGCCCCCATCCTCCGTGTACGTCAGTACGCGCAACTTACCGCGAACCGCATCGAATCGAATGCCTCGTCTCGGCCAGATCGGGCGAACCGGCTGCCGACCCGCCGCTGACCTGCCGGAAGTGCTTGCGTGGAGCCCGGCCAGGGGGGAGGCTGAGCCGTTGTCGGGCCATGCGGATTCCACAGGAGCGACAAGGGATGACGCCTGACGAAACGGGAACAGCCGCGCTGCTCAAGTCGCGGATGGAGTATCTGGAGATGCTGGGCGCCGAGCTGGCCGGGCGCGGGTTCCGCGTGCGGATCACGCTGCCCCGGGACCAGGCGCCGAGCCTGCACGTCACCAATCCGGACGCGTCGGCCCTCTCGGAGAACATTCTCGCGGAGGAAGGGCCGGACGGCTGGTGGTTCTGGTGGTCGTGGGCGGAGCGCATCGCGCCCGCGGCCGACGTGACCGTCGCGGCCGAACGGGTCGCGCTGGTGCTCGCCGTCCAGTGAACGACGTGGTCATGCAGCGACGCTCCGGTCCGTCCCGGGACGGGAGCTGCATGATCACGGTCGCCGAACGTCCCCGCTGACCCCCCGCCCCGGCCGCCGTCCGGATCCGGCAATCGTTGGCTTCGCGAACATATGCGAGGTCTCCCACCCATCGCCCCACCCGGCCCGGTCATGCCCGCACGCGACGTACTGTGACGGGCGTACGACCTCTTCGCCCAGGTGACGGGCCTGTTACTGGATTGTTACTGCCGACAACAAATTGGTCGGTTCGACCTCTGGCAATCCGCCGACGGGCGACATAAGTTGCCGGGTACAACATTCGGTCGCTGTGATCTCGATCACCGGCCGGTCCCACCCCTCCGGCCTTCGCGGCCGCCCCCAGAAAGGACCCGGGATCATGCGCAAGGGGATCCTCGGTTTCGCGGCCGTCTCCGTGGCCGCCGCCCTCTCGCTCACCGCGTGCGGCGACGACAAGGGCTCCGGCTCCGGATCGGACGCCGCTGCCAAGGGCAAGATCGGCGTGATCCTGCCCGACACCAAGTCGTCCGTCCGCTACGAGAGCTTCGACCGCCCGCTGCTGGAGAAGGCGTTCAAGGCCGCCGGCGTCAAGTACGACATCCAGAACGCCGAAGGCTCGACGCAGCGCTTCCAGACGATCGCCGACCAGATGATCACCAGTGGCGTGACCGTCCTGCTCGTGGACGGCCTGGACTCCAACTCCGCCGCCGCCGTCGAGCGCAAGGCGCAGTCGCAGGGCGTCAAGACGATCGACTACGACCGGCTCACCCTCGGCGGCGTCGCCGACTACTACGTCTCGTTCGACAGCGTGAAGGTCGGCGAGGAACTCGCCAAGGGCCTCCAGAAGTGCCTCGGCGACAAGAAGGCCAACATCGCCTACCTCAACGGCGCGGCCACCGACAACAACGCGACGCTGTTCGCCCAGGGCGCCCACAACATCCTGGACAAGGTGCCGAACTACACCAAGGTCGCCGAGCAGGCCGTCCCCGACTGGGACAACCAGAAGGCCGCGACGATCTTCGAGCAGATCTTCACCCAGCAGGGCGGCAAGATCGACGGCGTGCTGGCCGCCAACGACGGCCTCGGCAACTCGGCCATCTCGATCCTGAAGAAGAACGGCGAGGCCGGCAAGGTCCCGGTGACCGGCCAGGACGCGAGCCTCCAGGGCCTGCAGAACATCCTCGACGGCACGCAGTGCATGACCGTCTACAAGCCCGTCAACCAGGAGGCCGACGCCGCCGCCAAGCTGGCGCTGTCGCTGCTGAAGGGCGAGAAGGCCGCGACCAACAGCACGATCAACGACCCGCAGGGCAAGCGCGACGTCCCGTCGGTGTTCATCCCCGTGATCCCCACCTTCAAGGACGGGGTCAAGAAGGTCGTGGACGACGGCTTCGTCAACAAGGCCGACCTGTGCAAGGGCGCCTACGCCAAGAAGTGCGCCGACGCCGGGATCCAGTGACCCCACCCCCGCGCCGGTGAGCGCGCCCGCCCGCGCTCACCGGTGACGACCCCCGCCCGGCCTCGCGGCGGACCCCTCCGCCGAGGGGTCCGCCCGGGGCCACCGGACCGCAAGGAGGATCCGTGGCAGAGAACGGCGAACCCGTCCTGCGCCTGGCCGGAGTGAACAAGAGCTTCGGGCCGGTCCACGTGCTCCACGACGTGGACTTCACGCTGCGCCAGGGCGAGGTGATGGCCCTCGTCGGCGACAACGGCGCGGGCAAGTCCACCCTGATCAAGTGCATCGCGGGCATTCACCCGATCGACGGCGGCACCGTCGAGTTCGACGGCCGCCCGGTCCGGATCGACAGCCCGCGCGACGCCGCCGACCTCGGCATCGAGGTGGTTTACCAGGACCTCGCGCTGGCCGACAATCTCGACATCGTCCAGAACATGTTCCTCGGCCGCGAGCGCACGCGGGGCCTGGTCCTCGACGAGGACTCGATGGAGCAGGCCGCGCGCGAGACGCTCGCGCGCCTGTCGGTCCGGACCGTGAAGTCGGTCCGGCAGCAGGTCGCGAGCCTGTCGGGCGGGCAGCGGCAGACCGTCGCCATCGCCAAGGCCGCCCTGTGGGACTCCAAGGTCGTCATCCTGGACGAGCCCACCGCCGCGCTCGGCGTCGCGCAGACCCGGCAGGTCCTCGACCTCGTCCGGCGGCTCGCCGACACCGGCCACGCCGTCGCGCTCATCTCGCACAACATGATCGACGTGTTCGAGGTGGCCGACCGGATCACCGCGCTCTACCTCGGCCGCGTCGCGGCGGAGGTGCGGCGCGAGGACGTCACGACCGGGCAGGTCGTGGAGCTGATCACCGCGGGTCGGTCGGGCGACATCGGACTCGCCCCGGCCACCGCCGCAGAGACCATCTGATGGGGGACGCGATGTCCACTGACCTCCCTGCGAGCAAGGGGCCCGGCGTGAAGCTCGCCGACTCCGACTTCGCGGCCGACCACCGCACGGCCGACGTGCGGTCCGCCGTCGGCGACTACTGGCTGCGGGTGCGCTCCGGCGACCTCGGCGCCATCCCGGCCATCCTCGGCCTCGCCGGGCTGATCGTCCTGTTCACCGCGCTGCGGCCCGACACGTTCCTCAGCAAGGGCAACATCGCGAACCTGTCCACGCAGGCGCTGCCGGTGACGATCCTCGCGATGGGCCTGGTCTTCGTCCTGCTGCTCGGCGAGATCGACCTGTCGGCGGGCGTCGCGAGCGGCGTGTGCGCGGCCGTGATGGCCAAGCTCATCGTGGACTCCGGGCAGCCCTGGTACGTCGCGGTGATCGCGGCCATCGCCATCGGCATCGTCATCGGGACGGTGCTCGGCTGGCTGATCGCGGTGGTGCGGATTCCATCGTTCGTCGTCAGCCTCGCGTTCTTCCTCGGCCTCCAGGGCATCACGCTGCGGCTGATCGGCGAGGGCGGCACGGTGCCCGTCCACGACGACGTGATCGTCGCGCTCGCCAACAAGAACATGCCGCTCTGGCTCGGCTGGACGGCGGCCGTCGTGTGCGCCGTCGGCTACGCCGCGACGCAGCTCCGGCGCTGGCAGCGGCAGCGGTCGCGCGGCCTGGCGGCCAGCCCGGTCGAACTGGTCGCGGCGCGGGTCGCGGTGGTCGCAGTCGTGCTGCTGGCCGGGACGTACCTGCTCAGCCTGGACCGCGCGCCGAGCCCGCTCGTCACGCTGGCCGGGGTGCCGTGGGGCGTGCCGCTCGTGGCCGTCCTGCTGATCATCTGCACGTTCGTGCTCGGCCGGACGTCGTTCGGGCGCCACATCTACGCAGTCGGCGGCAACGCCGAGGCCGCCCGCCGCGCGGGCATCAACGTGACCCGGATCAAGATCTCGGTGTTCATGATCTCCTCGGCGCTCGCGGCGGTCAGCGGCATCGTCGCGGCGTCCCGGCTGAACTCGGTCGCCACCGACTCCGGCGGCGGGAACACGCTGCTCTACGCGGTCGGCGCGGCCGTCATCGGCGGGACGAGCCTGTTCGGCGGACGCGGCCGGGCCCGCGACGCCGTCCTCGGCGGCCTCGTCATCGCGATCATCGACAACGGGCTCGGGCTGCTCGGGACGAAGGCCTACCTCAACTTCCTCATCACGGGAGTCGTCCTGCTGCTCGCGGCCAGCATCGACGCCACCGCGCGCCGGCGCCGCTCGTCCACGGGACGGTGACGCGGGCCGCCAGGTTCGGGGACGGATCAGCCCGATCCGTCCCCGAACCGCCCGATGCTAGGCTCACCGGCCAGGATCGTGCGGCACGGTGGGAGCCCCTCGGAATGTCACACGCAACGGCGGTGCGACCCGTCCTGGACCTGCGCGGCATCGACAAGAGCTTCGGGCCGGTGCGGGTGCTGCACGACGTCGCGCTCACCGCCTACCCGGGCGAGGTCACCGCGCTCGTCGGCGACAACGGCGCGGGCAAGACCACGCTCGTCAAGGGGATCGGCGGCGTCCACGGGTTCGACGCGGGGGAGTACCGGTTCAACGGCGAGCCCGTCCGGCCGCGCAGCCCCCGCGACGCCGCCGCGCTCGGGATCGAGGTCGTCCACCAGGACCTCGCGCTCTGCGAGAACCTCGACGTCGTCGAGAACATGTTCCTCGGCCGGGAGCGCAGCAACGGCCTCGCGCTGGACGAGACGGCGATGGAGGAGGCCGCGCGGCGGACGCTCGCGAGCCTGTCGGTCCGGACGGTCGGGTCGGTGCGCCGCCGGGTGTCGGAGCTGTCGGGCGGGCAGCGGCAGACCGTCGCGATCGCCCGCGCGGTGCTGTGGGACAGCCGCCTCGTCGTGCTGGACGAGCCCGCCGCCGCGCTCGGCGTCGCGCAGACGCAGCAGGTGCTGGAACTCGTCCGGCGGCTCGCCGACAAGGGCCTCGCGGTCGTGCTCGTCTCGCACAACATGAACGACGTGTTCGCCGTCTCCGACCGGATCGTCGCGCTGTACCTCGGCCGGACGGCCGCGCAGGTCCGCACCGCCGACGTCACGCACCGGCAGGTCGTCGAGCTGATCACCTCCGGGCGCACCGGGGACCTCGGGCTGCCGGCATGAAGGCCGGGCCGTCGCCGGAGGAGATCCGCCGGCACAACCTCGGGACGCTGCTGCGGTTCGTCCACCTGCGCGGGCCCGCGTCGCGCGCCGTCCTCGCCGAGTCGCTGGGTCTGAACCGCAGCACGATCATGGCGCTGACGGCCGACCTGACGGCCGCCGGGCTGGTGCGCGAGGAGCTGCCGCGCCGACCCGGGCGCCGCGCCGGACGCCCGTCGCTCGTCGTGCGGCCCGAGTCCACCCGCGTGTACGTGCTGGCCTTCGACATCGGCGTGGACCGGCTGTCGGTCGCGCGCGTCGGGCTCGGCGGGACGGTCCTGGACCGCCGCAGCGCCGACCTCCCGCGCGGCCCCGTCGACCCCGCCGAGCTGGTGACCGCGCTCGCCGGGGCGGCCCGGACGCTCGTCCGCAAGGCGGGCCGGGACGCGGTGTGCGTCGGCGCCGGGGTCGCGTTCCCCGGCATCGTCCGCCGGTCCGACGACCGGGTCGTGTTCGGCCCCAACATCAAGCTGTACGACGTCGCGCTCGGCGAGATGCTCGCCCGCCGCCTCGCGCTCGGCGTGCCCGTGACGGTCGGCAACGACGCCGACCTCGGCGCGCTCGCCGAGCAGCTCCGCGGCGCGGGCGTCGGCTGCGAGAACATCGTCTACCTGCACGGCGACGTCGGCATCGGCGGCGGGATCATCGTCGGCGGGCGGCTGCTCGGCGGCGAGGAGGGCTTCGGCGGCGAGATCGGCCACATGATCGTCAACCCGGGCGGCCGGGCGTGCGCGTGCGGTTCGCGCGGCTGCCTGGACAGCGAGGTGGGGGAGCGGACGCTCCTGGACTACGCGGGCCGGGTGCAGCCCGACGGCCAGTCGGGGCGCGACGCCGTCCGCGCGGTCGTGGACGCCGCCGACCGGGGCGACGTCACCGCCCGCGAGGCCCTGCACCGCGTCGGGACGTGGCTGGGCTTCGCGGTCGCCAACCTCGTCAACGTGTTCAACCCCGGCATGGTGATCTTCGGCGGGACGCTGCGGGACGTCTACCTCGGCTCGGCCGCCCAGGTCCGCAGCATGGTCGCGACGGGCGCGCTGGCCGCCCCGCGCGACCGCGTGAAGCTGCGCACCGCCGAACTCGGCGACGACGCGACGCTCACCGGCGCGGCCGAGTTCGCGTTCGCCGACGTGCTCGCCGACCCGCTCCAGGTCCTCGCGCGGCTGCGGGAGCCCGAGGAGACGGCGCCCGTCCCCTGAGTCAGCCGGCGAACCCGCCGTAGCCGCCCCGGTAGAAGATCAGCGGGGTGCCGTCGTGGTGCCGGTCCAGCTCCAGGACGCGCGCGACGACGATCACGTGGTCGCCCGCGACGTGCTCCTGCTCCACCGCGCACTCGATCCAGGCGATGGCGCCGTCGATGACCGGGCTGCCGCCGGGGGCGCCGTCCCAGGTCAGCCCGTCGAACTTGTCGGCGCCGCGCGCGGCGAGCTGGCGGCAGACGTGCTCCTGCCGGTCGCTCAGGATGTTGACGCAGACCGTCGGCGCCGCGCGCAGCTTCGGCCACGTCGAGCTGGTGTGCGCGACGCAGAACGCGACGAGCGGCGGGTCCAGCGACACCGAGGTGAACGCGTTGGCGGCCAGCCCGGTCGGACGGTCCGTCGCGGGGTCCACGCCGGTGATCGCGACCACGCCGGTCGCGAACCGGCCGAGGATCGCCCGGAACCGCGCCTGGTCGATCGCGGTCACCGAGGCCTCCGTCCGGTCGCCGCGGCCGGGCGCGTCGCTCGCCGTCGCCGCCGTCCCGCCGTCGGCCATGTCGCTGCCCTCTTTCCCTCGTCGGCCCGTGCCCGGACGTGCGGGCGGTCCGTCGCCGGTGTCCGTCGTGACCATTGAAGCTTGACCATCTAAACCGGTCTTTCACCGGGTTCCTTACCGGTATGCCGGAATATGGGACCAAAGTCGCGGTCCGTCCTCGGTCCAACGGCCGAGGCGGGTCAAGGACGACGGACGTCCGCCGAGGTCGCGACGGGTACGCAGAGGTGCGCGCGGCCGAGGTCGGCGAGCGCCGCGCACAACGCCTGGGCGGCGCGTCCGGACACGGCCCGCACCCGCGCGGGCACGCGCGGCCCTTCGTGCAGGACGAACCACGCCGCCCACCCGATCGCGACGATCGCCCAGTAGGACGCGACCCGGTAGACGGCGACGGCCGCGGCGGCGGGCGCCAGCGTCGCCCCGAGCGCCACCAGCGACGCCGCCATGCTGCTCTCGATCGCGCCGAGCCCGCCCGGCAGGATCGGCAGGACGCTGCCCGCCGCCTGCGCCGCGAAGTAGACGATCGTCGCGGCCTCCGGCGTCACCGGGACGTCCACCGCGCGGGCCGCCGCGTACAGCGCGAGGATGTCGAACGCCCAGTTCAGGAGCGCGAGGACGAGCAATGCGCCCCAGTCGTAGCGGGTGGGCCGCAGCATCTGGAACCCGTCGCGCAGCCGGGCCGCCCAGGGCGCGACGCGGCGGTGGGACGTCGCGGCGCGCCAGACCCGTCCGGCGAGCGCGGCGAGCAGCGCGCGCGACCGGGGCCGCCACAGCGCGAGCCCCACGCCGGCCGCGCCCGCGCCGATCCCGGCCAGGCCCATGAGGGCGAACGCGCGGGCGTGCGGCTCGGCGACCAGCGCGGCCAGGCCGATGAGCGTGTAGGCGGACGTGGTGACGATCCCGCCGAGGATGATGACGGCGGTGGCCAGCCGCGCGGGCGCCCCGCCCCGCCGGAACTGGTGGAACGTGTAGACGACGCTGACCGCCGGTCCCGCCGGGAGCGTCGTCGACAGCGCGTTGCCCGCGTAGGTGATGGCCGCCGCGCGGCGCAGCGAGATCCGCAGGCCGCCGATCCGCAGCATCCGCCGCTGGAGCCGGGCGAACATCCCCATCGACGCGAGCGACGCGGCGACCACGACGAGCAGCCAGCCGGGCCGGGCGCGGGTCGCGGCCGTCCAGGTCGCGCCGACGTCGGGCAGCTCCTCGTAGACGAACGGCAGCGCGGCGATCAGGCCCGCGATCATCGTCCAGTGCAGGACGCGCGTGAACCGCGACGTCCGGCGCCGGGCCACGGGAGCGTCGGTCAAAGGCGGGGTGGCCGTCAGTGTCGTTTCGGTCATGGTCCGGTCACCTCGCAAGCTCGCCCGACGACGGCAACCCCTGTCGGTATCTGGTCATTCCCGTTCGGCGGTCAAGAAACCGTCACGTTCGGGGCGGCCGGGACGTGCTGTAGCTCACGTTGTCAGCGGGCTGACAGAGGCGGCCCGGATCTCGCGCGTCCGGCACAGGGCCGGTCCCGGGGCCGGTGCGTAGCGTGGGCGGCCCCGTCCCCTCGATCGGAGTCGCCGCCATGCCGACGCTCAGCCGCGACCGCGGCCTCACGCGCGCCGACCACGAGCGCATCGCCGCGGAGCTGGACGCGCTGCGCCGCGAGGTGACCGCGTCGCTCGGCGCCCGGGACGCCGCCTACATCCGGCGGCTCATCGCCGTCCAGCGCGGCCTGGACGCGGCGGGCCGCGTGCTCCTGCTCGCCGGACGCCGCCGTCCGCTGTGGATCGCCGGGACGGCCGCACTGACGGTCGCCAAGATCCTGGAGAACATGGAGATCGGGCACAACGTCATGCACGGCCAGTGGGACTGGATGCGCGACCCGAAGATCCACTCCACGACGTGGGAGTGGGACGCGGTGTGCCCGTCGTCGCAGTGGAAGCACTCGCACAACGTCGTCCACCACACCTACACCAACGTGCTCGGCAAGGACCGCGACGTCGGTTACACGATCCTGCGCGTCACGCCCGAGCAGGAATGGCACCCGGCCCATCTCGCGCAGCCGCTCTACAACGTCCTGCTGGCGCTGACGTACGAGTACGGGATCGCCGTCTACGACCTCGACCCCGACGCCGTCGAGGCGGGGGAGAAATCGCCGGAGGAGTTCGACCGCCAGGTCCACGAGATCAAGCGCAAGCTCGGCCGCCAGGCCGCCAAGGACTACCTGGTGTTCCCGCTGCTGGCGGGCCGGGGGTTCGTGCCCGCGCTGCTCGGGACGCTCACCGCGAACGTCCTGCGCAACGTCTGGGCGCACACGATCATCTTCTGCGGGCACTTCCCGGGCGACGTCGCGGTGTTCCCCGAGGAGCGGCTGGCGGACGAGACCAAGGGCGAGTGGTACGTCCGGCAGCTCACCGGCTCGTCCAACATCGAGGGCGGACGGCTGTTCCACATCCTCAACGGCAACCTCGGCTACCAGATCGAGCACCACCTCTTCCCGGACATGCCGAGCAACCGGCTCGCCGAGATCGCGCCGCGCGTGCGGGCGCTGTGCGGCAAGTACGACCTCCCGTACAACACCGGACGGCTGTCCCGGCAGGTCGCGAGCACCTGGGCGAAGATCATCCGGCTGTCGGCGCCGCCGCCGGGCGCGTGGCGGGCCCGGCGCGGAAAATAAGGGGAGACGCCGGGGGCGCCCGGGTTACCATCCGGGCGTGGCGATCGAAGCGGTGATCTTTGACTGGGGCGGCACGCTCACCCCGTGGCACGACGTCGACGTGGGGGCCCTGTGGCACGGCGTCTGCGCGTCCTCCGGCATCTCGGCCGAGCGGCTGGCGGAGGTCGCGGCGCGGCTGCACGCCGCCGAGGACGAGGTCTGGCGGCGCGCCCAGTCCGAGCACCGCAGCGGCACGCTGGACGAGGTGTTCGCGCTCGCCGGCGTCGAGCCGACCGAGGCCCTGCTCGCCGCCGACTACGACGCCTGGACGCCGCACACCTTCATCGACCCGGCCGCCCCGCCGCTGCTGCGCGCCCTGCGCGAGCGCGGCATCCGCGTCGGCATCCTGTCCAACACGCTCCGGTCCCGCGACTGGCACGAGCGGGTCTTCGAGCGCGACGGCGTCCTGTCGCTGATCGACGGAGCCGTCTACAGCAGCGAGATCCCCTACACCAAGCCGCACCGCGAGGCGTTCCAGGCCGCGCTGGACGCGGTCGGCGGGCCCGACCCGGCGGCGTGCGTGTTCGTCGGCGACCGCCCGTACGAGGACGTCCACGGCTCCCAGCAGCTCGGCATGCGCGGGGTGCTCGTCCCGCACAGCAGCGTCCCCGCCTGGGACTGCACGCCGGACGCGGTCATCGCCGAGCTGGGCGAGCTGCTCGGCCACATCGACCGCTGGTCGGCCTGACCCGCGTCAGGCCGTCACGTCCGGGCCGTCCGCGCGCGGCCGGCCCGCGACCCGCATCAGCTCCTCGACCTTCGCCGCGACCCGCGCCAGGTCCGCCCGCGCCACCGACGCGGCGGCCCGCGCGGCGAGCGCCTGGCGCCGCGCCTCGTCCCGTTCCGACCGGAGCCGGGCGATCTGCGCCTGGTAGGCGTCGCGCAGTTCGTCGAGCGCGCGTGCCTCTCCCATCACCATGCCGTGGTCCCTCCCCCGAAGTCCCTTCCTCCGACATTAACTCGCGGTGGGGACCGCGCGGTTCCCGGCCCGCCGCGCGGGACGCAGGCTTTGCGGGCGGCGGATCGGCGGGACGGCGCGCGGCACGGGCTCGTCCCTTTTTCCGAGAAATGCGACCGAAAGGCCCGGCCGACGGCGAAGCGCCGCGTCCGGAAACGCGGCGCATCGTCATTCCGTAATTTCGGTCAGAGGCAGAAGAGGCAATGGACGACCGCTTCTTCCGACTTTTTGGCCGCGTGCGTCGCGATGGCCTGGAGGGCGTCGGTGAGCGTGACCGGGGTGCCCAGTTCGATCACGGCCACGATTTCCCGGGACTCGGCGTGGACGATACCGCTCTTGAACGCCTTTTTCGGGTCCGCCGTCAGCTCCAGCTCGGGCTGCTGCTTGTTCGGCCCGTTCCACAGGGCGCGCTGCGGGTTCCGCTCCAGGACGGCGCTCGCGTCCGCGTGGGTCGGGTCCGTCAGCGCGCTCTGGAGCTTGAACGCCTCGGCCGAGTCCATCCCCACGCCGAACTTCTGGTAGAACCGGACGCTGACGCCCTGCGGAATCGTCGTCTTCTTGTCCCACTTCGGCTCGCCGTGCGAAGAAATGATGTAGGTCCCCATGCTGGTCTCCCGTCCTCGGCGACCGGCGACACGGCTCCCTGCGCGCGCCCGGTCGTCTGCGAGTATCCCCGCGCCCCTGTGCCCCGGCAATATGCCCGGAGGCTTTTTTCGTGAAAAAGGACGGACGATCTTTCTTCGGGTGCCGTCGTAACACCGTGCGAATAGCGCGTCAATGGCCGGAAAAGGCCGCGCGGTCAGGCGTCGGGCTCGCCGCCCGGCTGCGGCCGCGGCGCGAGCGACGCGGGCGGCAGCCCCGGGAACGCCCCCGTGGGCGGCGCCGTCGTGCCCGCGACCCGACGCCAGCGCACCGCGCGCCGCACCGCCTCCTGCATGGCGCCCGCCCCGAACGTCCGCACGGAGGCGTCGGCGGCGCCCGCCAGGCCCGCGTACCCGGCGACCACGCCGTCCTCCAGCAGCGCCGCGAGCCGCGCCGCCGACGTCGCCGACGTGGGTTTCGCGGGGAGCGCGTAGGCCGGGGCGGCGGCGGGCACCCGCGCCCCGAGCGCCGTGAGCCGCGCCGTCAGGGCGTCCCGCGCCGCGCGGTGGGCGTTCCACGCCGCGACCGCCGTGCCGCGCGCGGGACCGCTCAGCCGCGCGCCGAGCACGCCGTAGCCGTAGACCGCCGCGTGCTCGGCCTCCAGCGCCGCGCCCAGCTCGTCCGCGAGGCTCACGCCGGGCTCCCGAGCACGGCCGCGTGGCCCGCCTCGCACGCGCCGATCGACGCCAGCACCTGCGCCAGGCCCGGATCGGCCCGCGCCACCTCGGCCAGCCGGTCCCGCGCGGCCCGCGCCTCCGCCGCGCGCAGCTCCGCCAGCACCCGCGACCGTCCGGACGGCACGGTCGCCGGGGACGGCGACGGCACGGCCCCGCCCTCGCCCGCCCGGCTCCCCGAGCCCGGCACGTACAGCTTCCGGAGCGCCGCGAGATGGGCGCGGTGATGGTCGAGCACCGGGTCCAGGCGCGCGGCGGGCAGCGCGCCCGCCGTCCGCGCCGCCTCGTACAGCGCCACGAGGTCCTGCTCGGCCGCGATCGCGCCGACGAGCACCGTCACCTCCGCCCGGACCGCCGCCGGACGCTCGGGCTCGCGCGGCGCGCAGGCCGCCAGCGGCAGCGCCAGCCCGGCGCCGAGCACCGCGCGGCGGGCCACCGGGACACTCGCGTGCGGCACGGTTTCCCCTCGTCGGGCGGGTACGGGAGCGGCCCGGGGCGCTGCGCCGCCCGGACCGTCCCCAGCATTCCACACCCGCCGCGCCGGGGACGCGCCCGAAAGACCGACGGGGTCTCGGCGGGTCGATAGTCTTGACGGGCCGGTCACGACCGGCCCAGTGACACAAGTGAACGCCCGACGGACTTGAGGAGGTCCCATGAGCGCCCCTTCCGGCGACGACCGCGCTCAGCGGGGCCGCGGCGGAGGCCGTCCCACCCGGGACGAGGCCGCCGCCGAGATCACCCGCCTGCTGGAGCCCGCGGTCACGGCCGCGGGCTTCGATCTGGAGGAGGTGGACGTCCGGCCCGCCGGGCGCCGCCGGCTGGTCCGCGTCGTCGTGGACGCCGACGGCGGCGTCGCGCTCGACGACGTCGCCGAGCTCAGCCGCACCGCCTCCGAAGCGCTCGACGCGTCCGGCGTCATGGGCGCCTCCGCGTACGTGCTGGAGGTGACCTCGCCCGGCGTGGACCGTCCCCTCACCGAGCCCCGGCACTGGCGCCGCGCGGCCGGGCGCCTCGTCGTCGCGCCGCTCACCGACGGCGGCCAGGTCGAGGGGCGGGTGGTGAGCGCCGACGACGCGTCGGTCGTCCTCGACGTCGTCCCCGCCCGCAAGGGCGCCGCCCCCGCCCGCCGTGAGTTCGCCTACGCGGCGCTCGGCCGGGGCCGGGTCCAGGTGGAGTTCCGCCGCACGGACGAACCGGACGAGCCGGACGACCCCGCGGGCGAGGCCGCCGCAACGCGTTCTCCGGCCGAGCCGGACTAGAGGGGGAATCTCGTGGACATCGACATGACCGCCCTGCGGAGCCTGGAGAGCGAGAAGGACATCTCGCTCGAGGTGGCCGTCAAGGCGATCGAGGACGCCCTGCTGATCGCCTACCACCGCACCGAGGGCGCCGCCCCGCGCGCCCGCGTCGCGCTGGACCGGGCGACCGGGCACGTCACCGTGTGGGCGACGGAGCAGGACGACGAAGGCCAGGCCGTCCGGGAGTACGACGACACGCCGACCGGCTTCGGGCGCATCGCGGCGACGACGGCCAAGCAGGTCATCCTGCAGCGGCTGCGCGACGCCGAGGACGAGCTGACGTTCGGCGAGTACGCGGGCCGGGAGGGCGACATCGTCTCCGGCGTCATCCAGCAGGGCAAGGACCCGCGCAACGTGCTGGTCGACCTCGGCCGCATCGAGGCGATCCTCCAGCCGCAGGAGCAGGTGCCCGGCGAGCGGTACGAGCACGGCGAGCGGCTGCGCGCCTACGTCGTGCAGGTCCGCAAGGGCCACCGCGGGCCGTCCGTGCAGCTCTCGCGGACGCACCCGAACCTGGTGCGCAAGCTGTTCGCGCTGGAGGTGCCCGAGATCGCCGACGGGACGGTCGAGATCTCGGCCATCGC
The DNA here is from genome assembly GCF_002911665.1 of Actinomadura rubteroloni. Lineage (NCBI taxonomy): Bacteria > Bacillati > Actinomycetota > Actinomycetes > Streptosporangiales > Thermomonosporaceae > Actinomadura > Actinomadura rubteroloni. The sequence goes on along the minus strand of NZ_MTBP01000002.1, from coordinate 819,376 downwards.
CCGCGAGGCCGGCCACCGCACCAAGATCGCGGTCCGGTCCCGCAAGGCGGGCGTGAACGCCAAGGGGGCCTGCATCGGCCCGCTCGGCAGCCGCGTCCGCAACGTGATGGCCGAACTGCACGGTGAGAAGATCGACATCGTGGACTGGTCGGACGACCCGGCGGAGCTGGTCGGCAACGCGCTGTCGCCCGCCCGCGTGTCGGCCGTGCAGGTCGTGGACGCGGACGCGCGGGTCGCCCGCGTGATCGTGCCGGACTACCAGCTCTCCCTGGCCATCGGCAAGGAGGGCCAGAACGCCCGGCTCGCCGCCCGGCTCACCGGCTGGCGGATCGACATCCGCGCCGACACCGAGGCGCCGGACGACGGCGGGACGGCATCCGACACGCCCGACACATCCGGCGCATCCGACACGGGCGTCGAACCAGGCGAAACGCGATCAACGACATCGGGAGACCATGCGACAGGTCCCGCCGACGCCTCGGCGCGGTAGACTCGACTCACGTGGCCGTGCGGTCCCGCAGCGTACCTGCGTGGGCTGCCGGGCACGCACGGCCAAAACCGAGCTGTTGCGCCTGGTGGTGGTCGAGGACGGCATCGTCCCCGACGTCCACGGGCGGCTGCCGGGACGGGGCGCACATCTGCACCCCGCCCTGGAGTGCCTCGAACTCGCCGAGCGGCGACGGGCCTTCCCCCGGGCGTTCCGCCTGGCGGGGCCCCTCGACGCCGGTCCGGTTCGGGCCCGGCTTGCGGCGACCGCCGCACGGCAGCAGGATGGCTGATCGAAAGTTCCCCGCGCTCGCGGGGTGTTCCGCGACGTCTAGCCGGAAGCAGGTCGAGATTGCGATGAGCACTCGATGAGCACGCCGCTATGAGTACGGCAAGGTAACGACGGTCCGGAGGCCCCACCCCCGGACCAGTAGGGAGTGCAGTGGCCAAGGTCCGGGTATACGAGCTCGCCAAGGAGTTCGGTGTCGAGAGCAAGGTCGTCATGGCCAAGCTCCAGGAGATGGGCGAGTTCGTACGTTCGGCGTCCTCCACGATCGAGGCGCCGGTCGTCCGCAGACTGACAGAAGCTTTCAACACGTCCTCCGGCAAGTCCGGAGCGAAGCCGGCCGGGAAGCGACCGCAGGGTCCGCGCCCGGCCGCACCGCGCCCCGGCCCGCCCGCCGCGGGCGGCGGCGGTGGCGAGGGAGCACGTCCGGCGCCGCGCCCGGCGCCCCGTCCGGCCGGTCCGTCCGGCCCGGCGGCCCCGTCCGGCGGCGCGCCCGCGCCCAAGCCGGGTCCGGCGGGCGGCGCCCGTCCGGGTCCGGCGCGTCCGGTGCCGCCCGCGCCGGGCATGCCGGCGACCCCGGCCGCGGCGGCCGGTCCGCCGGCGGCCCCGGAGGCGCCGGAGACCCCGGCGGCCCCGCCCGCGCAGACCCGCCCGAGCGGCGGCGAGCGCGGTGGTGAGCGCGGCGGTGACCGCGGCGGCGCTGCGGCGCCCGGCGGTCCGAAGCCGGGCCCGCGCAGCCCGAAGCCGGGTCCGCGGCCCAGCCCGCGTCCGGCGGGCGAGCGCGGTCGCGGCGGCGGTGCCCCGCGTCCGGGCAACAACCCGTTCAGCTCGACCAACACCGGGATGGGCCAGGCGCCCAAGCCCGGTCCGCGTCCCGGCCCCCGGCCCGCTCCGGGCGGTGAGCGGCCCGGCGCCGAGCGCGCCGGCGGTCCGCGTCCCGCGGCCGGTCGCGGTCCCGGCGGTCCCGGCGCGGGCGGTCCGCGTCCGGGCGGTCCCCGGCCGAGCCCCGGCGGCATGCCGCCGCGTCCGGCGGGCGGTCCGCGGCCGAGCCCGATGAACATGCCGTCCTCGCGGCCCGCGGGCGCCCCCGGGCGCGGTGCGGGCGGTCCCGGCGGCGGCGGTCGCGGCCCCGGCGGCGGCGGTCGTCCCGGTGGCGGCGGTGGCGGCGGCGGTCGTCCCGGTGGCGGCGGTCGTCCCGGCGGTGGCGGCGGCTTCGGCGGCGCCCGCGCGGGTGCGGGCGGCGGCGGTGGCGGTCGTCCCGGCGGCTTCGGCGGGCCCCGGCCCGGCGGCGGCGGTCGCGGTCGCGGCGGCACCCAGGGCGCCTTCGGGCGTCCCGGCGGACGCCCGACGCGGGGCCGCAAGTCGAAGAAGCAGCGGCGCCAGGAGTTCGACAACATGCAGGCGCCCGCGGCCGGAGGCATCTCCGCGCCGCGCGGCAACGGCAGGGCGATCCGGCTCCCGCAGGGCGCCACGCTGACCGACTTCGCCGAGCGGGTGGGCGCCAACCCGGCGTCGCTCGTCGCGATCATGATGCACCTCGGCAAGATGGTCACCGCGACGCAGTCGGTCGACACCGACGACCTGCAGTTGCTCGGGGCCGAGCTGGACTTCGAGGTCCAGGTCGTCAGCCCCGAGGACGAGGACCGCGCGCTGCTGGAGTCGTTCGACATCGAGTACGGCGAGGACGAGGGCGGCGAGGAGCACCTCGCGGCGCGTCCGCCGGTCGTCACGGTCATGGGTCACGTCGACCACGGCAAGACGCGGCTGCTGGACGCCATCCGCAACGCCAACGTCGTCGCGGGCGAGGCCGGCGGCATCACCCAGCACATCGGCGCCTACCAGGTCGAGACCGAGGTGGACGGCGAGGAGCGCAAGATCACCTTCATCGACACCCCGGGTCACGAGGCGTTCACCGCCATGCGCGCCCGCGGTGCCGACACCACCGACCTGGTGGTGCTGGTGGTCGCGGCCGACGACGGCGTGAAGCCGCAGACCACCGAGGCGATCGACCACGCCACGGCGGCCGGCGTGCCGATCGTCGTGGCCGTCAACAAGATCGACAAGGAGGGTGCGGACCCGCAGCGCGTGCGGGCCCAGCTCACCGAGTACGGCCTGGTGGCGGAGGAGTTCGGCGGCGACACCCAGTTCGTCGACGTGTCCGCCCGCGAGGGCATCAACATCGACGGCCTGCTGGAGTCGATCGTCCTCACCGCCGACGCGGCGCTGGACCTGAAGGCCAACCCCGACATGCCCGCCCAGGGTTCCGCCATCGAGGCGCACCTGGACAAGGGCCGGGGCGCGGTCGCGACGGTCCTGGTGCAGCGCGGCACGCTGCGGGTCGGCGACTCGATCGTCTGCGGCGTGGCGCACGGCCGCGTCCGGGCGATGCTGGACGAGAACGGCAACAACCTGGAGGAGGCCGGTCCGTCGCGTCCGGTGCTCGTCCTCGGTCTGACGGCCGTTCCCGGCGCGGGCGACAACTTCCTGGTCGTCGACGACGACCGGGTCGCCCGGCAGATCGCCGACAAGCGGACCGCGCGCAAGCGCAACGCCGAACTGCTGCGCAGCCGCAAGAGCAGCTCGCTGGAAGAGCTGTTCAAGGACCTGGAGCGCGGCGAGCGGGACGAGCTGCTGCTCATCCTCAAGGGCGACGTGTCCGGTTCGGTGGAGGCCCTGGAGGACTCGCTCCTCAAGATCGACGTGGGCGAGGAGGTCAGCCTGCGGGTCATCCGGCGCGGTGTCGGCGCGATCACGCAGGACGACGTCAACCTCTCGCTGGCGTCCGAGGGCGCGGTCATCATCGGCTTCAACGTCCGGCCGGAGCGCAACGCGCAGGAACTGGCCGACCGCGAGGGCGTCGACATCCGCTACTACTCGGTCATCTACCAGGCGATCGAGGAGGTCGAGGCGGCCCTCAAGGGCATGCTGAAGCCGGAGTTCGAGGAGGTCCAGCTCGGCACGGCGGAGATCCGCGAGATCTTCAAGGTGCCGAAGATCGGCAACGTCGCCGGTTCGATGGTCACCTCGGGCATCATCCAGCGCAACGCCAAGGCGCGGATCGTCCGGGACGGCGTCGTGGTCTCCGACAACCTCACGGTGTCGTCGCTGCGCCGCTTCAAGGAGGACGCGACCGAGGTCCGCGACGGCTTCGAGTGCGGTATCGGTGTCGGCTACAACGACATCAAGCTCGGCGATGTCATCGAGTGCTTCGAGATGCGGGAGAAGCCCCGCGCCTGATGCACGGCGAACGGGTTCCGGCCGCGTGCGGCCGGGACCCGTTCGGCTGATCGACCGGCGGGCGACGGCGCCCGCCGGCCGCGGGCGGCGCCCGCGGCGCTCCCCGGACGGCTCCGGGGTTCCGGCAGGGCGGGACGATCCGTCGCGTCCGTGCCGGTGACCGCGTTCCGTGACCGTCCCGGCGCGGGGCGCGGGAACAGGCGGCGTCCCCGCCGTCGTTCTCATTGACGAGACGGAACCCGAGGTGATCCGCCAGGTGTACGTGGGTGCGCTGACCATCGATCTGCTGCTCGGCGACGTCCGGTCGCTCAAGCAGAAACGGTCGGTGATCCGGCCCGTCATCGCCGAGGTGCGCAAGCGCTTCCCGGGGGTGGCGGTCGCCGAGACCGGGGCCAACGACCTGCACCGCCGGGGCGAGATCGGGATCGCGGTGGTCTCCGCCACCGCCGCCAACGCCGCCGAGGTGCTGGACGAGTGCGAGCGGACGGTCGCCGGACGCCCCGAGATCGAGGTGCTGTCGGTGCGCCGGCGCCTCTACACCGGCGAGGACTAGGTTCTGCGAGACCGAGAGAAGGAGTGCGATCATGGTGGACGCAGCGCGGGCGCGCAAGCTCGCCGACCGCATCCAGCAGATCGTCGCCGAGATGCTCGAACGGCGGATCAAGGACCCGCGGCTCGGCTTCGTGACCATCACCGACACGCGGATCACCCATGACCTGCGCGACGCGACGGTGTTCTACACCGTGTACGGCTCGGAGGCCGAGCGGGCGGAGACGGCGGCGGCGCTGGAGAGCGCGAAGGGCGTCATCCGCTCCGAGGTGGGGAAGCGGACCGGGGTCCGGCACACGCCGAGCATCACGTTCACGCTGGACGCGCTGATGGAGAACGCGGCCCACATCGACGATCTGCTGGCCCGCGCCCGCGCGCGGGACGAGGAGGTCGCGGCGGCGGCGCGGGGCGCGAGCCCGGCGGGCGACGCCAACCCCTACAAGGAGCCGGCGGACGCCGACGACCTGGACGACGACGACGGGGACGACGCGGACGGCCCCGCGGAACACCGGTCCTGATGCGCCGCACGATGCCGGGCTGCGGCGGGATGCACGCCACCGCGCCGGCCGTTGCGGGCGCCGGTGCGGGCGGTGCCAACGGCGGCCGACCGCACCACGGCGACGGCGTCCGCCGCTCCGGGCTGGACTGGGACGGCGCGGTCCGGCTGATCCGGTCCGCCGACGAGGTCGTCCTGGCGTGCCATGTGGTGCCCGACGGCGACGCGCTCGGCTCGATGCTGGCCCTGGCGCAGGCGCTGCGGGGCCTCGGCAAGCGCTGCACGGCGTCGTTCGGCGAGCCGTTCACCGTCCCGCACAGTCTTCGGTTTCTTCCGGGCCAGGAATTGCTGGCCGAGCCGTCGCGGGTTCCGGCGGTGCCCCGGCTGATGATCGCGCTGGACTCGGCGGGCCCGGAGCGGCTGGGCTCACTGGCCCGTCCGGCCCGCGCCGCCGCCGACCTCATCGTCGTGGACCACCACGCCACCGGCGCGGACTTCGGGACGGTCCGGCTGGTCGACCCGTCCTCGGCGGCGACGGCCGTGCTGGTGGACGAGCTGATCCGCCGCCTCGGCGCGCCGCTGACGCCGTCCATCGCCGAGGGCCTGTACGCGGGGCTGGCCAGCGACACCGGTTCGTTCAAGTACCCGTGCACGACGCCGCAGGTCCATGACCTGGCGGGTCGGCTGCTCGCGGTCGGCGTCCGGCCGGAGGAGGTCAGCCGCGAACTGTGGGACCGCGCCCCGTTCGGGTACCTCCAGGTCCTCGCGGGCGCGCTGACGCGGGCGCGGCTGGAGCGCGACGCGGCGGGCGGCATGGGCCTGGTGTGGACGACGATCGGGCAGGCCGACCGCGACGCCCGCGACGTCCCCTATGACCAGCTCGAAGGCGTCATCGACCAGCTCCGCCGCACCGACGAGGCCGAGGTCGCCGTCGTGCTCAAGGAGGACGACGCGGGCGACTGGTACGTCTCGACCCGGTCCAAGGGCCGGGTGGACGTGGGCCGGGCGTGCGCGCTGCTCGGCGGCGGCGGGCACCGCGAGGCCGCCGCCTACACCGCCTCCGGCGAACCGGAGGACCTCATCGACCGGCTGCGGTCCGCGCTGCGCGCCGCCGACGACACCCACCCCCCGGAGAACACCCCGTGACCGATCCCGACACCGCGTCCGGCCTCGTCATCGTCGACAAGCCCGGCGGCTGGACCTCCCACGACGTCGTCGCGCGGGTGCGGCGGCTGGCGCGGACGCGCCGGGTCGGCCACGCGGGCACGCTCGACCCGATGGCGACGGGCGTGCTCGTCGTCGGCATCGGGAAGGCGACGCGGCTGCTCGGGCATCTCGCGCTGACCGAGAAGGGGTACGACGCGACGATCCGGCTGGGCGCGACCACCAACACCGACGACGCCGAGGGCGAGATCACCGCGACCGCGTCGGCGGCCGAGGTCGGGGACGCGGCGCTGGCGGCGGGCGTCGCGGCGCTGACCGGGCGCATCGAGCAGGTCCCGCCGCAGGTCAGCGCGATCAAGGTGAACGGCGAGCGGGCGTACAAGCGGGCGCGGGCGGGGGAGGACGTGGCGCTGAAGGCCCGTCCGGTCACCGTGTCGGCGTTCACCGTCACGGCCGTGCGCCGGACGGACGACTTCCTGGACGTGGACGCGTCGATCGCATGCTCGTCCGGCACCTACATCCGCGCGCTCGCCCGCGACCTCGGCGCCGCGCTCGGCTGCGGCGGGCACCTGACGGCACTGCGCCGCACCCGCGTCGGCCCCTACCACCTGGACCGCGCCCGGACGCTGGACGAACTCGCCGCCGACCTGGCCGTCCTGCCGATCGGGGACGCGGTCGCGGCGGCGTTCCCGCGCCGGGACGTGTCCGCCGAGGACGCGCGCAAGGTCGTCCACGGCGGCAGGCTCCCGGCGGCGGGCATCGGCCCGGGCCCGGTCGGGGTGTTCGGCCCGGACGGGACGCTGCTCGCGCTGGTCGAGGAGCAGGGCCAGGGCGCCAAGCCGCTCGCTGTCTTCGCGGGCTGACCGCGCGGACCCGCTGTTACCGCCGAGTAAAATCCGGTGCGGCGGGGTCTTCGGGCGACCCCCTCGCTCGGCGTCCCGGGCCGCGCATGGCAGTCTGGAACCCGACACACGGCAGCAGTCCGACGCAGGGAGAGCATGGTGCGGCGCTGGAACGGCCTCGAAGAGGTTCCCGCCGACTGGGGCAGGTCGGTCGTCACCATCGGCGTGTTCGACGGCGTGCACCGCGGCCACCAGCGGATCGTCGGGGCCGCGGCCGACCTGGCGCGCGAGCGCGGGCTGAAGTCCGTCGTGATCACCTTCGATCCGCATCCGGACGAGGTCGTGCGGCCCGGCACGCATCCGCCGCTGCTCGCCACCACCCGCCGCCGGATCGAGCTGCTGGAGGGCCTCGGCACCGACGCGGTCGTCGTCGTGCCGTTCACGCACCGGCTCTCGCAGATGCCGCCGGACGAGTTCGTCCAGTCCGTCCTGGTGGACCGGCTGCACGCCGCGCACGTGATCGTCGGCGAGGACTTCCGGTTCGGGCACAAGGCCAAGGGCGACGTCCCGCTGCTCAAGGAACTGGGCGAGAAGTACGACTTCACCGCCGAAGGGGTGCCGCTCGTCGCGAACGGCGACACGATCTCCTCCACCTTCATCCGCGCCCGGCTGGACGCGGGCGACGTCGCGGGCGCGGCGGGGGCGCTCGGCCGGCCGCACCGGGTCGAGGGCGTCGTCGTCCGCGGCCACCGGCGCGGCCGGGCGCTCGGCTTCCCGACCGCGAACCTGGAGACGACGCCGCACGCGGCGATCCCGGCCGACGGCGTGTACGCGGGCTGGCTCGTGTGCGACTCGGCGCGCTACCCCGCCTGCCGGTGGCCCGCCGCGATCTCGATCGGGACGAACCCGACGTTCGAGGGCCCGGCCGAGCGCACCGTCGAGGCGTACGCGCTGGACCGTGACGATCTCGACCTGTACGGCGAGCACATGGCGGTCGACTTCCTCGCGCGCATCCGCGACACGCTGAAGTTCGACTCGGTGGACGCCCTGGTCGAGGAGATGCACCGCGACGTGGCGCAGGCACGCGATCTGACGGCCGGGAACGGAAGCTGACCAGGCACGACGCGGTCCTCACCGTCCGTGCGCTCGCCCGTTCGCCCGGCTCGGGCACCGTGGTACGGTGAAGAATCACCGGGCACGGGTCCGGTTGCGATGAGCTGCACCCTCATGCGGCTCGTCCGTTCCCCACGCACCATGCGGACGGCCTGCCCGTGGCAGGTCTCGATCTGCGGGTGACGATTTCATCGAAGGAGCCACGTGTCGCTCGACACCGCCACGAAGAACCAGATCATCGCCGAGTATGCGACCACTGAGGGTGACACCGGTTCCCCGGAAGTCCAGGTCGCGCTTCTCACCCGGCGGATCAACGACCTCACCGAGCACCTCAAGGCGCACAAGCACGACCACCACAGCCGCCGCGGCCTCCTGCTGCTGGTCGGCCGTCGTCGCCGGCTCCTGAAGTACCTGTCCAACAAGGACATCAACCGCTACCGAGCGCTCATCGAGCGACTCGGACTGCGTCGCTGACGCGCCGGGGGAGTGGCCATCGGGCCGCTCCCCCTTTACGTATGTCCGGTTGAGGACATACGTCCCCGGCGCGACGCCGGGATGGAACAACTCGACGACCAGACCCCGCGGACACCGTTGGTGCGGCCGGTCCTCGGTAGTGGCGTCCGGATCGCGACGATCCGGGTGCTTCGATCGAAGACCGGCACTGCGTGAAAGCCACGGGAAACGGCCGCGGGAACACCAGGAACCAGGAGGTTTCCCGTGACAGAAGCTCCGCGCATCGAAGGCGCACTGAGCACCGAGGCAGTGATCGACAACGGTCCGTTCGGGACCCGCACGATCCGCTTCGAGACGGGCCGGCTGGCCCGTCAGGCGGCCGGTTCGGCCGTCGCCTACCTCGACGACGAGACGATGGTCCTGTCGGCCACCACCGCGTCGAAGAAGCCCAAGGAGAACCTGGACTTCTTCCCGCTCACCGTCGACATCGAGGAGCGGATGTACGCCGCCGGGCGCATCCCCGGCTCGTTCTTCCGCCGCGAGGGCCGTCCGTCGGAGGACGCGATCCTCACCTGCCGGCTGATCGACCGGCCGCTGCGCCCGTCGTTCGTCAAGGGCCTGCGCAACGAGATCCAGGTCGTCGGGACGATCCTCGCCCTGCACCCCGACCACCTGTACGACGTCGTCGCGATCAACGCCGCGTCGCTGTCCACGCAGCTCGCGGGCCTGCCGTTCTCCGGCCCGATCGGCGGCGTCCGCGTCGCGCTGATCGAGGGCCGCTGGGTCGGGTTCCCGACCCACCCCGAGCTGGAGCGCGCGACGTTCGACATGGTCGTGGCGGGCCGCACGCTCGCCGACGGCGACGTCGCGATCATGATGGTCGAGGCCGAGTCCACCAAGGACACGATCAAGCTCGTCGCCGAGGGCGCCACCGCCCCCACCGAGGAGGTCGTGGCCGCGGGCCTGGAGGCGGCCAAGCCGTTCATCCAGGCGCTGTGCGCCGCGCAGAGCGCGCTGGCCGCCGAGGCCGCCAAGGAGACCGCCGAGTACCCGATCTTCCTGGACTACCAGGAGGACGTGCTGGAGGCCGTCTCCGCCGCCGTCAGCAAGGACCTCGCCGAGGCCCTCACGATCGCGGGCAAGCAGGAGCGCGAGTCGCGGCTGGACGAGATCAAGGCCGCCGCCGCCGAGCGCCTCGCGGGCGACTTCGAGGGCCGCGAGAAGGAGATCTCCGCCGCGTTCCGCGCCGTCACGAAGAAGCTGGTCCGCGAGCGGGTCGTCCGCGACGGGCTGCGCATCGACGGCCGCGGCGTGAAGGACATCCGGCAGCTCGCCGCCGAGGCGCACGTGCTGCCCCGGGTGCACGGCTCGGCGCTGTTCGAGCGGGGCGAGACGCAGATCATGGGCGTGACCACGCTCAACATGCTCCGCATGGAGCAGACGATCGACACGCTCAACCCCGACAAGACCAAGCGCTACATGCACAACTACAACTTCCCGCCGTACTCCACCGGGGAGACCGGCCGCGTGGGCTCGCCCAAGCGGCGCGAGATCGGGCACGGCGCGCTCGCCGAGCGCGCCCTGATCCCGGTGCTGCCGGCGCGCGAGGAGTTCCCGTACGCGATCCGGCAGGTGTCGGAGGCTCTCGGGTCCAACGGCTCCACCTCGATGGGGTCGGTCTGCGCGTCCACGATGTCGCTGCTGGACGCGGGCGTCCCGCTGAGGCAGATGGTCGCGGGCATCGCGATGGGCCTGATCCACGAGGGCGGCGAGTACGTCACGCTGACCGACATCCTCGGCGCCGAGGACGCGTTCGGCGACATGGACTTCAAGGTCGCGGGCACCCGTGACCTGATCACCGCGCTCCAGCTCGACACCAAGCTCGACGGCATCCCCGCGTCGGTGCTGGCGGCGGCGCTGCGGCAGGCCAAGGGCGCGCGGCTGGCGATCCTGGACGTGATGAACGAGGCCATCGAGGCGCCCGCCGAGATGAGCCCGTTCGCGCCGCGCATCATCACGATCAAGGTCCCGGTGGACAAGATCGGCGAGGTCATCGGCCCGAAGGGCAAGATGATCAACTCGATCCAGGACGACACCGGCGCCGACATCTCGATCGAGGACGACGGCACGATCTACGTCGGCGCGACCGACGGCCCGTCCGCCGAGGCGGCGCGGCAGGCGATCAACGCGATCGCCAACCCGCACATGCCCGAGGTCGGCGAGCGGTTCCTCGGCACGGTCGTGAAGACCACGACGTTCGGCGCGTTCGTGTCGCTGCTGCCCGGCAAGGACGGCCTGCTGCACGTCTCGCAGATCCGCAAGCTGCACGGCGGCGTCCGGATCGAGAACGTCGAGGACTTCATCAAGGTCGGCGACAAGGTCCAGGTCGAGGTCACCGAGATCGACCAGCGCGGCAAGCTGTCGCTGGTGCCGGTCGACGTGGTCGAGCGCGAGGCCGCCGCCAAGGCCGAGGGCGGCGACGCCCCCGCCGAGGCGCCGGAGGCCGAGGACGGCGGTGAGGCCCGCGCGCCGCGCCGCCGCCGCACGCGCCGTCCGGCCGACGACGGCGGGCAGCACAACTCCTGACCGCCGCGAGCGACGATCGGCCGGCCCGTCCGCAACCGGACGGGCCGGTCGGCCCGTTTCTCCCCTTCCGCCGATCACTTCGAGATTGCGAGAACGACGTGACGCAGTCCGCGCGGGCGCAGGAGCCCGGCACCACTGTGACGCTGCACCCCGGTGACGACGGCTCCGGCGCGGTCCGCCGCACGGTGCTGCCCGGCGGCCTGCGGATCATCACCGAGGCGATCCCGTCGACCCGGTCGGCGTCGTTCGGGATCTGGGCGGGGGTCGGCTCGCGCGACGAGACGCCCGAGGACGCCGGCGCGAGCCACTACCTCGAACACGTGCTGTTCAAGGGCACGCGGCGGCGGTCGGCGCTGGAGATCTCGGCGGCGCTGGACGCGGTCGGCGGCGACCTCAACGCGTTCACCGCCAAGGAGTACACCTGCTACTACGCGCGGGTGCTGGACGCCGACCTGCCGATCGCGGTGGACGTCGTCAGCGACATGGTGGCGGCGTCGCTGAACCGTCCCGAGGACGTCGAGGCCGAGCGCAACGTGATCCTCGAAGAGATCCACATGCGCGACGACGACCCGGGCGACCTCATCCACGACGAGTTCTCCACGGCGCTGTTCGGGGACGTGCCGATCGGCCGCCCGATCCTCGGCACGGTCGACTCGATCAACGCGCTGTCGCGGGACCGGATCCACGCCTACTACCGGCGGCACTACGTCCCGTCCCGGCTGGTCGTGGCGGCGGCGGGCAACGTGGACCACGACGCGGTGGTGCGCCTGGTGACGACGGCGTTCGCCGAGCTGCCCGGCGTGGAGGGCGACCTGCCCGCCGAGCCGCGCATCGGCGGCCCCGCGGTGCCGACGGCGCCGACCGTGCGGGTCGTGGACAAGGACACCGAGCAGGCGCACATCGTCCTCGGCACGGCGGGGCTGTGCCGCACCGACGACCGCCGGTTCGCGCTCGGGGTGCTCAACGCGGCGCTCGGCGGCGGCATGTCGTCGCGGCTGTTCCAGGAGGTCCGCGAGAAGCGCGGCCTGGCGTACTCGGTGTACAGCTACACCGCGCAGTACGCCGACACGGGCCTGTTCGGCGTGTACGCGGGCTGCCAGCCCGGCAAGGCCGACGAGGTTCTGTCGATCTGCCGGGACGAGGTCGCGCGCGTCGCCGAGACGTCGCTGACCGAGGAGGAGCTGGAGCGCGGCAAGGGCCAGCTCCGGGGCGGCATGGTCCTCGGGCTGGAGGACAGCGGGTCGCGGATGAGCCGGATCGGCAAGAGCGAGCTGGTGTACGAGTCGCTGCTGCCGGTCGACGAGGTGCTCGCCAAGATCGACGCGGTCACGCTGGACGACGTGCGAGAGGTCGGCCGCGACGTCCTGACGCGTCCGGGCGCGCTGACGGTCATCGGACCGTTCGGGGACCGCGACTTCACGCTCTGACCCGCGTATCCGGCCCGGCCGCCGGGTACGCGGTGATCATGAGAATTCTCATCCGGGTCGTGGTCACGGCCGTCGCGCTGTGGGTCGCGACGGCGGTCGTGGCCGGAGTGGACGTGACGGCGGGCAGCGGCGCCAAGCGCGCCCTGACCCTGCTCGTCGTCGCGGTGATCTTCGGCGTCGTCAACGCGGTGCTCAAACCGCTGATCAAGGTGTTCGGCTGCGCGTTCTACGTGCTGACGCTGGGGCTGTTCGCGCTGCTCGTCAACGCGGCGCTGCTGATGCTGACGAGCTGGATCGCCGACGAGCTGGACGTCCCGTTCCACGTCGAGTGGTTCTGGCCCGCGTTCTGGGGCGCGATCATCATCGGCGTCGTGAGCTGGCTGCTCGGCCTCCTCGTGCCCGAGAACGACCGGGACGACCGGTAGGCTCGTCTCCGGTCTGAGGTCGGGAGGACGCAGTGATCAAGGTCGGGGTGCTGGGCGCGCGGGGCCGGATGGGCGCCGAGGTGTGCCGGGCGGTCGAGGGCGCGGACGGCCTGGAACTGGCCGCCACCGTGGACGACGGCGAGGCGCTGGACGCGCTGGAGGCCGCCGACGTCGTCGTCGACTTCACCCATCCCGGCGTCGTCATGGACAACCTGCGCTGGTGCGTGGAGCACGGCCGGCACGCGGTGGTCGGGACGAGCGGGTTCGACCCCGCGCGGCTGGACGCGGTCCGGTCGTGGCAGACCGCGTCGCCGGGCGCGAACGTGCTGATCGCGCCGAACTTCGGGATCGGCGCGGTGCTGATGATGGACTTCGCGCGGCGCGCGGCTCCCTACTTCGAGTCCGTGGAGATCGTGGAGCTGCACCACCCGAACAAGAAGGACGCGCCGTCCGGCACCGCGTACCGGACGGCCGAGCTGGTCGCCGCCGCGCGTGCGGAGAAGGGCGTCGCGAAGTCGCCGGACGCGACCGAGTCGGAGCTGCCGGGCTCGCGCGGCACCGACGTGGACGGCGTGCGCCTGCACGCGGTGCGGCTGTCGGGCGCCATCGCGCACCAGGAGGTGCTGCTCGGCGGGCACGGCGAGCTGTTCAGCATCCGGCACGACTCGATGAACCGCGAGTCGTTCATGCCGGGCGTGCTGCTCGGGGTGCGGAAGGTCGCGTCCCTGCCGGACCGGCTGACGGTCGGCATCGAGTCGCTGCTCGACCTTTGATGGACTTCGACGCCGAGCCGTGGGACTACCTGGGCGCCGATGAGGCCGTCGACGTCGAGCACCCGGTCGTCCAGGCGCTCGCGGCGCGGCTGCGGACGGGAGACGACCGGGCGTTCGCCGCGGCGGCGTTCGAGTACGTCCGCGACGAGGTGACGCACTGCGTGGACGCGGGGGACCGGCGGGTCACCTGGCGCGCGTCCGACGTCCTGGAGCAGGGCACGGGCTTCTGCTACGCCAAGGCGCACGCGTTCGTCGCGCTGCTGCGGGCGGGCGGCGTGCAGGCGGGGCTGTGCTACCAGCGGTTGCGCGACGGCGACGGGTTCGTCCTGCACGGCCTGGCGGCGGCGCTGATCGACGACCGCTGGGTCCGGCTGGACGTGCGCGGCGACAGGCCGGGCGCCGCCGTCGAGTTCTCCGCCGAGGAGGACCGGCTGCTGTTCGTCCCGGACGCCGCGCTCGGCGAGCGCACCTACCCGACCGTGTACGCCGCGCCGCATCCGGTCGTCCTGGACGCGCTGCGCTCGGCCGACGACGCGCTGGTCCTCGCCGCGTCCGGACTGCCCGCCGAACTCTGACCGCGCCCCGCCGTGCCGGCGGCGGGGACGCGGCGGCCACAATGCGGGAATGGACGCTTCCTACGCCCGCACCCTCTGGCGGGTCATCGAACCGGTGCACATCATCAGCTACTTCGCTCCCGAGAGCGTCACGGCGGCCAAGGAGATCGGGCTGCGCGGCTACTGGATGGGCTACTTCGCGATGCGCGCCGCGCCGCTCGGGCCGGTCGGCCCGGGGGTGGTCGAGGCGACGTTCCATGGATTCCACCCCAAGCGCGTCCGGCGGGCCATTCCGGACGCCTGGACGTTCGCGGCGCACGCCGACGTGCTCACGGCCCGCTCGGCGGCGGCAGCGGCGGCGCTGCGCCGGGCGCTTCCGGAGGTCGACGGGCTCGCGCCGCCGATCACCGAACTGCTGCGGCGGGCGGTGGAGGCGGCCGACGGGACGGGCCGTCCGCTGTTCGCCGGGAACCGTGACCTGCCGTCCCCGGACGACCCGGTGGAGGCGCTGTGGCAGGCCGTCACGGCGCTGCGCGAGCACCGCGGGGACGGGCACGTCGCGATCCTGACGGCCGAGGGCCTGGACGGGCCGCAGTCCAACGTCCTCGCGTCGGCGGTGATGGGCTCGCCCGGCCAGTGGCTCAAGGACTCGCGCGGCTACTCCGACGACGAGTGGGACGCCGCGCACGCCGCGCTGGCCGAACGCGGGCTGCTCGCCTCCGACGGCACCGCGACCGAGGAGGGCCGCGCGTTCCGGCAGGCGATCGAGGACCGCACCGACGCCCGCGCGGCCGGACCGTACCGGGCGCTGGACGACCCGTCGGCGCTGTACGACGCGCTGCTGCCGGTGGCCGAGGCGGTCATCGCGACGGGCGAGATCCCGTTCCCGAACCCGGTGGGCGTGACGCGTCCGGCGTGAGTCAGGGCGGGGAGGCGGTCCGGGGGACCCCGGCGGCCTCGTAGGCGGCCTCCTCGTCCAGGGTCTCCTGGTCGAGGAGGGTCTGCGCGAGCGATTCGAGCTTCTCCCGGTTCGCCCGCAGGAGCCGCAGCGCCTCGGCGTAGCAGTCCTCCACGATCCGGCGGGTCTCCTCGTCCACGACGTCGAGCGTGCCCTGCGCGGCGTACTGCGCGCCGGGATCGGCGCCCTCGCCGGGCAGGACCGACAGCGGGCCGACCCGGTCGGACATGCCCCAGCGGCCGACCATGCCGCGCGCGATCCGCGTGACCTGCTCCAGGTCGGATTCCGCGCCGGTCGTGACGACGCCGAACACCAGTTCCTCGGCCGCCATCCCGCCGAGCGCCCCGATGATCCGGCCGCGCAGGTAGGTCTCGTCCCAGGCGTAGCGGTCGGCCTCGGGCGTGGAGACCGTCACGCCGAGCGCGCGGCCGTGCGGGACGATCGTGACCTTGCGGACGGGGTCCGCGCCCGGCAGCAGCATCCCGAGCAGCGCGTGCCCCGACTCGTGGTACGACGTGCGGCGCCGCTCGTCCGGCGGCATGACCAGCGCCCGCCGCGTGCCGAGCTGGATCTTCTCCAGCGCGGTGTTGAAGTCGGCCATGTCCACGCGGTCCTTGCCGCGCTTCACGGCCAGCAGCGCCGCCTCGTTGACGAGGTTGGCCAGGTCCGCGCCGGTCATGCCCGGGGTGATCCGGCCGACGGCGGTGAGGTCCAGGTCGGGGTCCAGCGGCACGTCGCGGGTGTGGACGCGCAGGATCTCGACGCGTCCGTCCAGGTCGGGCGGGGACACCGAGACCGTCCGGTCGAACCGGCCGGGCCGCAGCAGCGCCGCGTCCAGGATGTCCGGACGGTTCGTCGCCGCGATCACGACGACGCCCTCGGAGCCGGAGAACCCGTCCATCTCGGTCAGGACCTGGTTCAACGTCTGCTCGCGCTCGTCGTGGCCGCCGACCGACGCGCCGCTGCCGCGCGTCCGGCCGATCGTGTCGATCTCGTCGATGAAGATGATCGACGGGGCCGTCCGCCGGGCCTCGGTGAACAGCTCGCGGACGCGCGCCGCGCCGACGCCGACGACCATCTCGATGAACTCCGACGCGGCGGCCGAGTAGAACGGCACGTCCGCCTCGCCCGCGACGGCCCGCGCCAGCAGCGTCTTGCCGGTGCCGGGCGCGCCGGTCAGCAGCACGCCGCGCGGCACCCGCGCGCCCATCCGCCGGTACTTGCCGGGGTCGCGGAGGAAGTCGACGATCTCGGTCAGCTCCTCCTCGACCTCGTTGATCCCGGCGACGTCGGCGAACGTGGCGCGCTTCTCGTCCGGCGTGACGGGACGCGGTTGCCGGCCGAAGCCGCCCATCAGGCCGCCCCCGCCGCCGCCCCGCGACATGCGCCGCTGGATCCACACCAGCGCGACCACCCAGAGGCCCACGAACAGCAGGACGGGCAGCAGCGACAGCAGCAGGTTCGCCACGAGCCCCCGGTCCTGGCTGACCGGACGGGCCTCCACCACCACGCCCTTGGCCACCATCTGCCCGTAGACGTCGTCGTTGGCGAACGCGGGCCGCAGCGTCTCGAAGCTGTCGTAGGTGACGTGCGGGTCGTTCTGGCCGGGCACCTGCCGGGCGCGCTTCAGCCGGCCCTGGATCTGGAAGCCCTTGGTGTAGACGTCGCGGACGTTCCCGGCCGCCACCTGCTGCGTGAACGCCGTGTAGGGCAGGCTCTGGCGCTCGTGCCGTCCGGTGAGGTGCATCGACAGGTAGCTGAGGCCGAACACGACGGCGAGCAGCAGCCAGAAGAACATCGTGCGGTTGGGCCGGTAGCCGCGCCCGCGCGGGCCGTCGGGCGGCCGGTCGCCTCCGCCGGGGACGCCCTCGGACCGCCACGGGCGCTCGGGCCGCCGGTCCGGCGGCGCCGGCCGGCGCTTCTCCTGATCCCGCGGTGGCGTGGACGGCACCTCGAACTCCCCCGTACCCGGCACGAACACCCCCGACCGGATGATCGGGAACGTGCCCGCTCGATGCCGGGCGAAAACGCTCCGTCAGCGGACGGTGCCGGGCGGTGAGAAGCCGTACTCGGCGAACAGGCGTGCCGCGTCCGCGCCGGTCAGCCAGGTGAGGAACGCCGCCGCGCCGTCCTCATGGTCGCCTTTGACGACCGACGCGGCGAAGGCCGCGACGACGTTGTCGGCCGCCGGGATCGGCACGCTGTCGGCCGCCGCGCCCGCCGAGCGCAGGTCGGTGACGTAGACGAGCCCGGCGTCGGCTATGCCGGAGCGGACGCGGTCCAGGACGGCCCGGGAGCCGACCTCCTCGGCCGTCCACCGCACCGGCACGCCGGACCGGGTGAACACCTGCCGCGCGTACCGTCCGACCGGCGTCACGGCCGCGCCGACGACCACGCGCAGCCCCGGCCGGGCCAGGTCGGCGAGGCCCTGGAGGCGGCGGGGGTTCCCGGGCGCGACGGCGATCGTCAGGCCCGTGCGCGCGATGACGCGGCGGCGGCCGGTGAGCCGGTTCTCGGCGGCGTCCAGCGCGGTCTCGTCGCCGGTGACGAGCAGGTCGGCGGGCTCGCGGTCGGCGACCCGCCCGGCGACGTCGGCCGACGCGCCGAACCGGGCGTCGATCCTGACGCCCGGATGCGTCTGCCCGTACCGCGCGCCCAGCTCGCCGAACACCTCGGTGAGCGACGACGTCGCGAACACGGTCAGCGTCGTCGGCCCCGAAGACTCGCACCCCTGCGCGGCCCAGGAGAGCCCGCAGAGCAGCAGGACGAGGGCGGTCCGGCGACGGCGGGGGGAATCCGGCATATGGCGGCATCCTATGGGCTCCGCGAAAGCACCCGTCGTGTCAGTGAGGGTCGCTAGGGTCGGTGCCGCCGGTCCTAATCGTTTCGGAGGCCCCCCGATGCCGCTCGACCTCGTCGAGTCCCTGCCCGCCGACTGGCGCGCACGGCTCGAACCGCTGCTCGACCCGATCTCCACCGCCGCGCTGAGCGCGTTCGTGGAGCAGGAGTACGCGCAGCAGACCGTCTACCCGCCGCGCG
Source organism: Actinomadura rubteroloni (assembly GCF_002911665.1). Taxonomy (NCBI): domain Bacteria; kingdom Bacillati; phylum Actinomycetota; class Actinomycetes; order Streptosporangiales; family Thermomonosporaceae; genus Actinomadura; species Actinomadura rubteroloni. The sequence goes on along the minus strand of NZ_MTBP01000002.1, from coordinate 800,988 downwards.
AGGACCTGTTCAGCGCGTTCCGGCACTGCGCGTTCGACGACGCCCGCGTGCTCATCCTCGGCCAGGACCCCTACCACGGGCCGGGGCAGGCGCACGGGCTCAGCTTCTCCGTCCGGGAGGGGGTGCGGCTGCCGCCGTCGCTGCGCAACATCTACAAGGAGCTGGCCGCCGACCTGGACGTCCCGCCCGCGACGACGGGCGAGCTGGTCCCCTGGGCCGACCAGGGCGTCCTGCTGCTCAACGCGGTGCTGACCGTCCGCGCGGGCGAAGCGGGCTCGCACGCGGGCAAGGGCTGGGAGGACTTCACCGACGCCGCGATCCGGGCGCTCAACGACAAGCCCCGGCGCGTCGTGTTCGTGCTGTGGGGCGCCTACGCGCGCAAGAAGGCCAAGCTGATCACCGGCCCGCAGCACACCGTGATCGAGTCGGCGCACCCGAGCCCGCTCAGCGCGAAGGAGTTCTTCGGGACGCGTCCGTTCAGCGCGGTCAACAAGGCGCTGGCCGACGCGGGCGAGCCCGAGATCGACTGGAGCCTCTGAGCGCTCAGAGGGCGAGGCCGACCGCGAGCAGCGCGCCGTAGGCGATCTGGAGGCGGCCGGTCTCGCCGAGCACCGGGATGAGGAACGGGCCGTTCGCGCCCTGGAGCACCTTCTGCGTCGGCGGCACCGACAGCGGCGCCGACACCAGCGCGATCAGCGCCCACGGGTGGACGACGGCCAGCGCGACCACGAACAGGTACGGCAGCGCGGTGCAGATCGCGTAGAGGATGCGGGTGTTGCGGTCGCCGAGGACGACCGCGAGCGTCCGCTTGCCCGCGATCTCGTCGGTCGGGATGTCGCGGACGTTGTTGGCGACGAGCATCGCGCACGCCAGCAGCCCGATCGGCACCGCCGCCGCCCACGCCTCGGCGGGCAGCCGTTCGAGCTGGACGTAGGCCGTCCCGACGACCGCGACGAGCCCGAAGAACACGAACACCGAGATCTCGCCGAACGCGCGGTAACCGTACGGCCGCTTGCCGCCGGTGTAGAACCACGCGGCGAGGATCGCGAACGCGCCGACGAGCAGCAGCCACCACGTCGTCACGGCGGCGAGGACGAGCCCCGCGACGGCCGCGATCCCGAAGCACGCCAGCGCGGCGGCGAGCACGTGCTTGGGCTTGGCGACGCCCGACCCGACGAGCCGCAGCGGCCCGACCCGGTCGGCGTCGGTGCCGCGCACGCCGTCGCTGTAGTCGTTGGAGAAGTTCACGCCGACCTGGAGGATCAGCGAGACGACGGCCGCGAGCGCGGCACGCCACCAGACGGCGCCGTCCTCGCCCACCGCGACGCCGGTTCCGACGACGACGGGGACGAGCGAGGCGGGGAGGGTGCGGGGCCGCGAACCGGCGACCCACTGGGAGAGCGTGGCCACAGTTACCGCTTGTTTCGTTGGGGACGACAGGGGATCTACGCCGATTCTTCCGGACGCCCGGGACGGCTCGGACGCAGCCGCAGCGACAGGGCGAGGCCGCCCGCGAGGATCGCCGCCGTGACCAGGGACGCGTCCCGCGCGGCGGCGGCCAGGGCGCGGTCGGCGGCGCGGGCCTCGGCGGCGCGGCGCGGGTCGGCGTGCAGGTCCCGCGCGGACGTCCCGGCGCTGTGCCGCAGCTCGTGCGCGACGGCGGCGGCCCGCGCGGCCGGGACGCCCGCGTCGGCGAGCCGCGCGGTCACCGTCCGGCCGAGGCTCGTGGCGAAGACCGTCCCGATGAGCGCGATGCCGAGCGCGGCGCCGATCTGCCGGGCCGTGGACTGCGTCCCGGACGCCTGCCCGGACCGCTGCGGCGGCACGTCGGCGAGCGACACGTTCGTGAGCTGCGCGGCGGTCAGCCCGAGGCCGACGCCGTAGAGCAGCATCCAGGGCGCGACGCCGAGCCCGCCGGTGGACGGCGTGAGCGTCACCGCGAGCCCGAGGACGGCCGCGACCTCCAGCGCCATGCCGCCCTGCACGATGCGGTGCGGGCCGACGCGGCGGCCGAAGCGCCCGGCGGTCGCGCCGGACAGGAACGCTCCGAGGGCGAGCGGCAGCAGCGCCAGGCTGATCTGGACCGGGGACGTCCCGTGGACGCCGAGCAGGAACAGCGGCAGGACGAACACGATGCCCAGCTCGCCGACGTTGATCAGCGCGGACGCCAGGTTGCCGTGCCGGAAGTTCGGGATGCGGAAAAGCGCGAGGTCGAGCATGACGGGCCGTCCGGCCGCCGCGCGGGCCCGTTCCACCAGCAACAGCGCGGTGAGCAGCACGGTGCCGAGGACGAGCACGACCGGTACCGGCGACAGGCCCCGGTGCGGGGCGACGGCCGTCCACCAGCCGTAGGTCTGGCCCTCGATGATGCCCCAGACGAGCGCGCCGAGGCCGAGGGCCGACAGCGCGCCGCCCGTCCAGTCGATCTCGGCGAGCGGGCCGCGCGCGGTGGCGGGCCGGCCGCGCGTCTCGGGCATGAGCGCGAACGCCCCGGCGATCAGCGCGGCGCCGAGCGGGAGGTTGAGCCAGAACGCCCAGCGCCAGCCGCCGCCGGTCGCGAGCGCGCCGCCGAGCAGCGGGCCGAGCGCGGCCATGCCGCTGAGGATCGAGCCCCAGATCCCGAAGGCGACGTGCCGGTCGCGTCCGGTGAACAGCGTGTTCAGCGTGGAGAGGGCCGCCGGCATGATCATCGACGCGCCGACGCCCTGGACGGCCCGCGCCGCGACCAGCGCGCCGCCGCTCTGCGCGGTGGCGACGCCGAGGCTGGCGAGCGTGAAGACGAGCGTCCCGAGCAGGAACAGGCGGCGGCGGCCGAACAGGTCGCCCGCGCGGCCCGCCGGGATGAGCAGCGCCGCGAACACCAGCGAGTACACCGAGGTGATCCACTCGGCGCCGGCCGTGGTGAGCCCGAGGCCGTCCACCATCTGGGGGAGGAGGACGCCGACGATCGTGGCGTCCACGATGATCAGCGACACGCCCAGGCTGATGACGCACACCCCGAGCCAGCGGCGGCCCGATGGCGGCGCGACCGGGGCGGCGGGCGGTGTCAGGGTCGTCTCGGGCACGTCCCCACAGTACGGCCGGGCCTCCCGTGCCCCTCACCGACCCCGCGTTTCCTCCCGCTCAGAGCGCCGTGTGCAGGCGGACCTGGCGGACGGCCTCGCCCATGTCGAGCGTCCGGGCCGCGCCGTCGGGCGCCCAGCCCGCCGAGACGAGGAACCCGCGCACGATCGTGTCGCCCTCGAACGCCCAGGTCAGCAGCGTCGTGCAGCCGTCGTCGCGCAGGACGTCGGCGGTCGCGGAGAGCAGGCGGCTGCCGTGCCCGGCACGGGTGTGGAGCGGGTCGACGTGGAGCGCGAGCAGTTCGGCGACGGACGGGTCGCCGCCCGCGTCCTCGGCCGGGCCGTGCGCCGCGAACCCCGTGACGAGCCCCTCGGCGACCGCGACCAGCACGCGGTGGCGCGGTGACGGCGGACCGGTGATCGACTCCGCCCAGCGCTCCCGCCACGCCGTCCGGGCCGCGTCGCCGGTCACCTCGGCGAGGACGGCGGCGGGCAGCAGCTCCCGGTAGCCGTCCCGCCAGGACCGGACCTGGATCTCCGCGATCGCGGCGGCGTCGGCGCGGCGCGCGGGCCGCACGCCCACGTCGGGCCGGACGGGCGTCTGGGACATGCGGCCACCCTAGCGGCGGGGCGGCGCGGTCTCGTCCGGAGCGGCGCGGCGGGCGCGGTAGGCGCGGGTCTTGGTGCGGTTGCCGCACACCCGCATCGAGCACCACGTCCGGGACCGGTTCCGGGACGTGTCCAAGAATGCCCACGCGCACGCCGGGCAGATCTTGAGCCGTTGCCAGGTGCCGCCCGCGACCGCGGCCATGACGGCGGCGGCGAGGCGGGCGAGCGCGGTGGCGGCGCCGTCGCCGACCGGAACCAGCACCGGATCCGCGTCGCCGGGCACCGCGACGCGCAGCGGCAGGCCCGCGAGGACGGCGTCGAGCCCGCGTCCCGGCGCCGCGCCGTCGTGGTGGGCGCGCAGCGCGTCGCGCAGGCCCTCGCGGAGCGCGACGGCGGTGCGCAGGTCGGCGGGCCCGGCGGCGGTGCCCGGCGGAAGGAGGTTCTGGGAGCGCAGCCAGGCGGTGAGCCGGTCGGGGGCGGCCAGCTCGTCGGTGCCGGTCTCGGCGTCGAGCGTGTTGACGAAGTCCCGCAGCAGGAGCGCGGCGTCGGTGGCCGTCATCGTCCCGAGCCTACCAGCGGGAACACCGGCGATCTTGAAACGATGGTTGCCGACACCATCGTCCTGGTTTCACCGGTGTCCTCCGTGGTAGGAACGGACGCATGAAGGTGACGCACGTGGTGTTCGACTGCAATGACCTGGACGTCGTGGCCCGGTTCTGGGGCGCGCTGCTGGACCTGGAGACGACCCGGCGCGACGCGGACTGGCTCGACCTGGAACCGCTCGGCGACGACGGCCCGGTGCTGTCGTTCCAGCTCGTCCCGGAGGGCAAGGCCGTCAAGAACCGCGTCCATCTGGACCTCGACGTGCCCGACATCGCGGCGGCGGGGGAGCGCGCCCGCGCGCTCGGCGCGACCCCGGCGAGCGAGCCGATGGGCGAGAACCCGGCCCGTCCGTTCCAGGTCTGGTACGACCCGGAGGGCAACGAGTTCTGCCTCTGCACCGGATGAGGCGTCAGGCCAGCACGCCCGCGAACCGCCGCACGCCCTCGGCGATCTCGGCCTCCGACGCCGCCGCGCCCCAGCTCAGCCGCGCGTGCGGGCCGTCGGCCTCGGCCGGGAAGTAGGGGCGTCCCGCGCTGACCCGCACGCCGGCGCGCGCCGCGGCCTCGGCGACCGCGCGGTCGTCGGTCCCGGCGGGCAGCGGCACCCAGGCGTGCAGCCCGCCGGACGGACGGCGCGGCGCGGCCCCGAGTTCGCGCGCGACGGCCGTGAGCAGCGCGTCGCGGCGGGCCGTCAGCGCCGTGCCGACGGCCGCGAGATGCCGCGTCCAGCCCGGCGAGCCGACCAGCTCCAGCACCGCCTCCTGGAGCGGACGCGCCGGGAAGAAGTCGGTGACGAGCTGCGCCGACCGGATCCGCTCGGCGACCGGCCCCCGCGCGATGACCCCGGCGATCCGCACGCTCGGCGCGGTGACCTTGGTCAGCGACGCGATGTGGACGACGCGTCCCTCGGTGTCGGCGGTGACCAGCGGCGGCGGGACGGGCTCGGTGACGAAATGCCGCGCGTAGTCGTCCTCCACGACGAACGCCCCGGCCGCCCGCGCCACCGCGAGCACCCGCTCCCGCCGCGCCGACGGCATGACCGCGCCCGTCGGGTTGTGCAGCGTCGGCTGGCAGTAGACCGCCCGCGCGCCCGTCACGCCGAACGCCTCGGCGAGCAGGTCCGGGCGCAGGCCGTCGGCGTCGACCGGGACCGGCACCGGCTGGAGCCCGATCGTCCGCGCGAGCGCCAGCACGCCCGGATACGTCGGGGACTCGACCAGCAGCGGCGACCCCGGCGGCAGCAGCGCCCGCAGCACGGTCGCCAGCGATTGCTGCCCGCCGCCGGTGACGGTCACGTCGTCGGGCGTGAGGTCGGGGCCGGTGGCGCGGGCGAACCACGTCCGCAGCCCGGCGAGCCCGGCGGGCGGAGGCGCCTCCCAGGCGTCCGGGCGCCGCGCGGCGCGGCCCATCGCGGTCGCGAGCGCGCGGGACGGCTGGAGCGAGGCGTGCAGATAGCCGCCGCTGAGCCGGATCATGCCGTCCGGGACGGGGCTGACCAGCTCGCGGACGGTGCTCGCGTCGACCGTCCGGTCGCCGAGCGCGACGGCCTGCCAGCCGAAGTCGGGCGGGTCGGCGCGCGGCCGGGGCCGCTCGGCGACGAACGCGCCGCTGCCCGGCCGGGTCACGACCAGGCCCTCGGCGGCGAGCTGCCCGATCGCCCGCGTCACCGTGACCGGGCTGACGCGGTGCCGTTCCATCAGCGCGCGGCTCGACGGCAGCCGGGCGCCCGGACGCAGCGCGCGGATCTCCACCCGCAGCGCTGCGGCGAGGGACGCCCCACTGCTATCGTTTTTCATGAGAAATGATGATAGCGCTACCGACGACGGCCGGATAGCGGTCACCGGGACCGGCCTCGCCGCGCTCGGCGTCCTCGCGTTCTCCTTCACGTTCCCGGCCAACGTCCTCGCCCTGGACGGGCTGCCGCCCGCGCTCATCGGCGTCGGCCGCTGCGCCGTCGCGGCCCTGCCCGCCGGGCTGCTGCTGCTCGCCGTCCCCGGCCCGGCGCCCCGGCGCGGCGACTGGGCGGGCCTGCTCGTCGTCGTGGGCGGCGTCCTGCTCGGCTACCCGGTGCTGACCTCGCTCGCGCTCGCCCACGGCTCGTCCAGCGCGCACGCCGCCGTCATCATCGGGCTGCTGCCCGGCGCGACCGCCGTGTGCGCGCTCGTGCGCGGCGGCGAGCGGCCCTCGCGCGCGTTCTGGCTCGCCGCGGCGGCGGGCGCGGCCTGCGTCACCGGATTCGCGCTGGTCCGGGGCGGCGGCGGGCTCGGCGGCGCCGACCTGCTGCTGCTCGCGGCGCTGCTCGTCGGCGCCGCCGGATACGCCGAGGGCGGCCGGATCGCGCGCACGCTCGGCGGCCCGCGCGTCATCTCCTGGGCGCTCGTCCTCGCCGCGCCCGTCGCGCTCCCGGCGACGTTCGCGATGCTCGCCGGCACCGGCCCGCACTGGACCGGACGCACCGTCGCCGGGTTCGCCTACCTGGCGTTCGGCTCGTCGTTCCTCGGCTTCTTCGCCTGGTACGCGGGGATGGCGCGGACGGGCATCGCGCGCGCCGGGCAGGTCCAACTCGTCCAGCCGCTGCTGACGCTGGCGTGGTCGGCGCTGCTGCTCGGGGAGCACGTGGACGCGCTGACGGCGGGGGTCGCGGTCGCGGTGCTGGTGTGCGTCGGGGCCACGCAGCGGGCGCGGATCCGGCGGGCGCCCGTCCCCGTCCCGGCGGAACGGCTCGACGTCGCCGCCTGACGACGGCGGGGCTCGCGGACCCCGCCGCCTTCTTTCGGTTCCCGTCCGGCGGCCCGGAGGCCGCCCTTCTCAGTCGCGGACGATCTGCGCGAGGAGCGTCACGACGCCGACGGCGACCCCGATCGGGATCGCGGTGCCGGGCTTGACGACGGAGAAGACGGCCGCGCCCACGGCAGCCAGCAGGATGACCAGGGCACGGGTACTGAACAGAGGCGCCGGATCGCCCGCCTGCCGCCCCACGGGACGGCGACCGCGCAGCGCGCGGCCCCGGATCTCGTCCCGGCGGACGGTCCGCCGGTGCTCGGCGCGTCGGCCTGTCCGCCGCGCCTCGGTCTGGTTCGGTCCTCGCATTGGTCTGACGACCTCCATCCCTAACGGAGTCCCCGACGTTGAACGGGTTCCGTCTGCGACCAAGTGAACACCCTGCGTGTCCGGTTCGGTGGGCGACGTCCGGAACAATGACCGTTTCTTGATCGTTCGGGTTCCCTGTCCTGGGATGCCCCTGGGATCATCGCGGGATGCGGCGACGGGGGGAACGGCGCCGGCGGATCCTGCGCGGCGTCGCCTGGGCCGCCGTGTACGCGCTCGGGATGGTGCTGCTCGTCCCGTCCGGCGCGTGGATGTGGTGGCAGAGGCCGCCGTCCGCGTCGGGTACCGACGTGAACGCTTTGTGGGCGCGCCACCAGTGGGTGGGGGAGACGCACACCGACGCCGAGTACCGATCGTTCGCCGACCGACTCCGCCGCAACCGCATCACCGACGTCTACTTCCACGCGGGCCCGTTCGAGGCGGACGGCACCGTCCCCGAATCCCTTCACCGCAACGCCGCGGCCCTGCTGGCGGCGCTGCGCCGCTACGCGCCGGCCGTCCGGGCGCAGGCGTACCTCGGCCAGATCCGGATCGTGGACGGCCACGGAATCATCGACCTGGACGACCCGAACGTCCGCAGGAACGTCCTCGTGACGGACAAGAAGTTCCTGGACCTGGGCTTCGCCGGCATCCACTACGACTTCGAGCCGATCTACCCCGACGACACCGCGTTCCTGACCCTCCTGGACGACACGCGGGCGCTGACCAAGACCAGGGGACGGCTCCTGTCGGTGGCGATCGAGCAGAAGACACTGGACGACGCCGCGCAGCCGATCTTCAAGGCCCTGCTCCCGCGCACGGGCCGCTTCCACTACCCGCCCCGTCCGACGGCGACGTTCCTCCGCGCGGTGGCCGATCGCGCCGACCAGGTCGCCATCATGGCCTACGACACGCAACTTCCGACGAAATCCCTGGTCGGACTGCATTTCGCGAAACACGCGCAATGGACCCTCGACCTGATCGGCGACCGTACGACCGTGTTCCTGGGCGTCCCGACCTACCGGCCCGCGACCGGCTGGGCGGAGGACCTCCCGACGGCCCTGAGGGGCATAAGAAAGGGAATTGACGCCCTGGACAGGCGGCCGCGCAGGCCGTTCGGCGTGGGCATCTACGCCGACTGGACGACAGCAGAGAAAGATTGGCGAACGTACGAACGAGAATGGCCGGGCGAGAAACGCGCAGAACACCGGCCGATAGAGCAGAGCTGAGCCGAGGAACGCGTTCTCACGCGGGCGGGCGCCCGGCGGGGGGTTCCCGGGGGTCGCCGCCCCGGGAATCCAGTAACGGATGCTTTACCACGAACGATGCCTGAGTAGAGGGTCGCCGTCGTGTCCCCCCGAGCATGGCGGCGACCTTCCCATGTTCTGGCCCGCTCCGAACGGGCTGAGGGTCCCCGGCATGCGTCCGGACCGGTACCGTTCGGTGCATGGCACCGAGCACAACCGCGGACGCCCCGTTCGGGCGGATGCTGACCGCGATGGTCACCCCGTTCCTGCCGGACGGCGGGGTCGACTACGACGGGGCGGCGCGGCTCGCGACCCACCTGGTCGAGGAGCAGCGCCACGACGGCCTCGTCGTGAACGGCACGACGGGCGAGTCGCCGACGACGAGCGACACCGAGAAGGAGCGGCTGCTGCGCGCGGTCGTGGAAGCCGTCGGGGACCGCGCCGTCATTGTGGCGGGCGCCGGGACGAACCACACCGAGCACAGCCTCCAGCTCGCCCGGCAGGCCGAGGCCGCCGGAGCGCACGGGCTGCTCGTCGTGACGCCGTATTACAACAAGCCCCCGCAGGAGGGCCTGGTCCGGCACTTCACGGCCGTCGCGGACGCGACCGGCCTCCCGAACATGCTCTACGACATCCCGGGCCGCGCGGGCGTGCCGATCCAGGGCGACACGCTGCGCCGCCTCGCCGAGCACCCGCGGATCGTCGCGGTGAAGGACGCCAAGGCCGACCTGTTCGAGTCGTCGCAGGTGATGGCCGGCACCGATCTCGCGTTCTACTCCGGCGACGACCTGCTCAACCTGGCGTGGCTGTCGGTGGGCGCGGCCGGATTCGTGAGCGTCGTCGGACATGTCGTCGGGGCCGACCTGCATGAGATGATCGACGCCTACCGCGCGGGCGACGTGGCGCGGGCGCTGGCGATCCACCGGCGCCTGCTGCCGGTCGTCGGCGCGATCATGACCCGTACGCAGGGCGCCATCGCCGTCAAGGCAGCGCTGAACCTGCTGGGCCTGCCGGGCGGCGGCGCCGTGCGCGCACCGCTCGTGGAGGCCCCGCCGGAGTTCGCGGCGCGCCTGCGTGAAGACCTGATGATGGGGGGAGTCAAAGTGCCCGAGTCGAGCATTCCGGAGGTTGACAGGTGACCGCCGCGCGGCGGGCGCCGCGTCAAGAGGGGACCGGGACCGTTCCCGCCGTCCCCGCAGGGGGGCGCGCGTGAGCCACCCGCACCCCGAACTGTCCGCTCCGCCACCGCTGCCGCCGGAGGGACTGCGCATCGTCGCGCTCGGCGGCCTCGGCGAGATCGGCCGCAACATGACGGTCTTCGAGTTCGGCGGCCGGCTGCTGATCGTCGACTGCGGGGTCCTGTTCCCCGAGACCGAGCAGCCGGGCATCGACCTGATCCTGCCGGACTTCGAGTACATCCGGGACCGCCTGGACGACATCGAGGCCGTCATCCTGACGCACGGCCACGAGGACCACATCGGCGCCGTGCCGTACCTGCTGCGTGAGCGGCGCGACATCCGGCTCATCGGGTCGAAGCTGACCCTGGCGCTGCTGGAGGCCAAGCTCGCCGAGCACCGGATCAAGCCGGTCACCGACGTGGTCGTGGAAGGGCAGACCCGGGACCTCGGGCCGTTCTCCTGCGAGTTCCTGTCGGTGAACCACTCGATCCCCGACGCGCTGGCGGTCGCGATCCGCACGCCCGCCGGGCTGGTGCTCGCGACCGGCGACTTCAAGATGGACCAGTTGCCGCTGGACGGCCGGCTGACCGACCTCGGCGGCTTCGCGCGGCTCGGCGCCGAGGGCATCGACCTGCTCATGTCGGACTCCACGAACGCGGAGGTGCCGGGGTTCGTCACGAGCGAGCGCAACATCGGCCCGGTCGTGGACGAGGTGTTCCGCACCGCGAAGGAGCGGCTGATCGTCGCGTGCTTCGCGTCGCACATCCACCGCGTGCAGCAGGTCCTGGACGCGGCCGTCGCCAACGGGCGGCGCGTCTGCTTCGTCGGCCGCTCGATGGTCCGCAACATGGGCGTCGCCCGTGAACTCGGGTACCTGTCGGTGCCGGACGAGATCATGGTCGACGTCAAGGACCTGGAGAACGTCCCGCCCGACCGGCTCGTGCTCGTCTGCACCGGGTCGCAGGGCGAGCCGATGTCGGCGCTGTCGCGGATGGCCAACCGCGACCACCAGCAGATCCGGATCACCGACCGCGACACCGTGATGCTGGCGTCGTCGCTGATCCCGGGCAACGAGAACGCGGTCAACCGCGTGATCAACGGTCTGACGCGGTGGGGGGCGCGGATCGTCCACAAGGGCAACGCGCTGGTCCACGTGTCGGGGCACGCGTCGGCGGGCGAACTGCTGTACGTGCTCAACATGACCAAGCCCGGCAACTTCATGCCGATCCACGGCGAGTGGCGGCACCTGCGGGCGCACGCCAAGCTCGCGGCGGCCACGGGCGTCCCGGACGAGAACATCGTCATCGCCGAGGACGGCGTCGTCGTGGACCTGGTGGACGGGCAGGCGAGCATCGTCGGCGCCGTCCCGGCCGGGTACGTGTACGTGGACGGCCTGTCGGTCGGCGAGATCACCGAGACGTCCCTCAAGGACCGCCGGATCCTCGGCGAGGAGGGGTTCATCTCGATCGTGGTCGGGATCGACACCTCCAGCGGCAAGATCGTGGCCGGGCCGGAGATCCACGCGCGCGGCGCGGGGATCGGCAACGCGGACTTCGACGAGATCATCGATCGGATCGAGGCCGCGCTGAGCGAGGCCGGCGGCAAGGGCGTCAACGACCCGCACCAGGTCAGCCAGATCATCCGCCGCACGGCGGGCAAGTGGGTGAGCGAGAACTACCGGCGCCGCCCGATGATCATCCCTGCGGTGGTCGAGGTCTGAGCCGCGCGCCCCGGGCGTACGACACGCCCGGGGCGCGCGTCCTGCCGCGGAACCGGCGTGTCTCTTGGTTAGGCTCGTCAGCATGGCCACACGTGCGTCCGGTGGGGCGAAATCCTCCTCGCGTGCCGGGGCCGAGCAGGCCCGGGGCAGAACGGGCGGCGACCGGCCGCCCGCACCGCGCCGCACGAACGGCGGCGCGGCGAAGGCGGGGGCCAAGAAGCCCGCCGCCAAGAGCACCGCGCCCAAGAAGGCTCCGGCCAAGGGCGGCGCGAAGGCCGGTGCGAAGGCCGGTGCGCCGCGCAAGGCGCCCGCGAAGGGCCGCGCGCCCGCGCCCGATCCGGTGCCGAATCTGTTCCTCGCGTTCTTCGGGCTGCTGTTCAAGCTCTACCACCTGGCCGCCGTCGCGGTCGGGTCCCTGTTCCGCGCGTTCGGCAACGGCGCGCGCAACCTCGACACCGAGCACCGGCGCGACGGCCTCGGGCTGGCGCTGCTCGGCTCGGCGATCGTGCTCGCGTCGGTCACGTGGTGGACGCCGCGCGGCGTCGTCACCGTGGCGCTGGAGCAGGTCGTGCGCGGCGGGATCGGGATCCTCGCGATGGGCGTGCCCGTCGTGCTCGCGGTCCTCGCGTGGCGGACGCTGCGGCACCCCGACACCAACGAGGACACCGGACGCGTCGCGATCGGGCTGACCGCGCTGCTCGTCGGCGTGGTCGGCGTCGTCCACGTCGGCTCGGGCCTGCCGTCGCCCGCCGACGACATGACCGGCGTCCGCGACGGCGGCGGCGTGCTCGGCTGGCTGGTGTCGGCGCCGCTGGTCGCCGCGCTGAGCGGGTGGGTCGCGGTGCCGCTGCTCCTGCTGCTGTCGGGGTTCGGGCTGCTGGTCGTGACGGCGACGCCGATCGCGCGCGTCCCCGAACGCCTCGCCGACCTGTGGGCCGTCGCGACCCTCCAGGGACGCACCGGCACGCCCGCCGACGCCGAGGAGGACGCCGAGGCGAAGCCCAAGCGCCGCCGCCGGTCTCGTGGCGGCGACGACGGCGAGGAGGGCGTCGAGCGCGGCGAGCACACCCGCCCCTACGACACGCCGCTGCTGGACGAGGACGCGCCGCGCCGGGGCGCCCCGCGCGACCTCGCCGACGACCTGTTCGAGCCGGACCCGTTCGGCGCGCCGCCCGAGCCGCCCGCCGAACCCCTCGCCGAACCCCCCGCCGACCTGCTGCCGCCCGATCCGATGGAGGACGCGCCGCCGCCGCGCCCGCCCGTCCCGGACCCGACGCCCGCGCCGCGCCGCACCGAGCAGCTCCCGCTGTCGTCGTCGGGCGAGATCTACGAGCTGCCCGCGCCGGGGGCGCTGCGGCCCGGCAGCGTCGTCAAGCCGCGCACCAAGGCCAACGACCAGGTCGTGAACTCGCTCACCGGCGTGCTGGAGCAGTTCAACATCGACGCGCAGGTCACCGGCTTCACCCGCGGCCCGACGATCACCCGGTACGAGATCGAGCTGGGCCCGGCGGTCAAGGTCGAGAAGATCACCGCGCTGACCCGCAACATCGCCTACGCGGTGAAGAGTTCCGAGGTCCGGATCATCTCCCCGATCCCGGGCAAGTCGGCGATCGGGGTGGAGATCCCGAACGTCGACAAGGACATCGTCAGCCTCGGCGACGTGCTGCGCTCGCCCGCCGCGACCGGCGAGCACCACCCGATGGTCGTCGGGCTCGGCAAGGACGTCGAGGGCCGCACGGTCGTGGCGAACCTCGCGAAGATGCCGCACATCCTCATCGCGGGCGCGACCGGCGCGGGCAAGTCGACGTGCATCAACGGGCTCATCACGTCCGTGCTCATGCGCGCGACGCCCGACGAGGTCCGCATGATCCTGGTCGACCCCAAGCGCGTCGAGCTGACGATCTACCAGGGCATTCCCCATCTCATCACCCCGATCATCACCAACCCGAAGAAGGCCGCCGAGGCCCTCGAATGGGTCGTGGGGGAGATGGACCGGCGCTACGACGACCTCGCCGCGTCCGGGTTCCGGCACATCGACGACTTCAACAAGGCCGTCCGGGCGGGCAAGCTCACCGCGCCGCCCGGCAGCGAGCGCGTCTACACGCCGTACCCGTACATGCTGGTCATCGTGGACGAGCTGGCCGACCTCATGATGGTCGCGCCGCGCGACGTGGAGGACTCGGTCGTCCGCATCACCCAGCTCGCCCGCGCCGCCGGGATCCATCTCGTGCTCGCCACGCAGCGCCCGTCGGTGGACGTCGTGACCGGCCTCATCAAGGCCAACGTGCCGTCCCGGCTGGCGTTCGCGACGTCCTCGCTGGCCGACAGCCGCGTCATCCTCGACCAGCCGGGCGCGGAGAAGCTCGTCGGGCAGGGCGACGCGCTGTTCCTGCCGATGGGCGCGAGCAAGCCGATGCGGCTGCAGAACGCGTACGTGTCGGAGAAGGAGATCCACGAGGTCGTCGAGCACTGCAAGACGCAGATGCAGGCGGTCTACCGGGAGGACGTCACCGAGACGTCCGGCCCGAAGAAGGAGATCGACGAGGACATCGGCGACGACCTCGACCTCCTGCTCCAGGCGATCGAACTGGTCGTGTCCACGCAGTTCGGTTCGACGTCGATGCTCCAGCGGAAGCTGCGCGTCGGGTTCGCCAAGGCCGGCCGCCTCATGGACCTCATGGAGAGCCGCGACATCGTCGGCCCCAGCGAGGGCTCCAAGGCGCGGGACGTCCTCGTCAAGCCCGACGAGCTCGCCGGCGTGCTCGCGGACGTGCGCGGATCGGCCTGAGACGCCGCTCCGACGCACGGCGGACATGTTCCGTCGGTACGCCCGTGGGCGGATTGATGCGAAATCTTGGCCGGTTGAGAACGTGTCGGGCGTCGCACAGCGGGCATGGCCGTTTCTAGACTGGTGTCCAACCGGAGTGCCGGGAGGGAGAACTCACGTGGGTATCGGTGAGACCTTGGCGGAAGGACGGGAACAGGCCGGTCTCACGATCACCGAGGTGAGTCTCCGGACCCGCGTCCGCGAGAGCGTGATCCGCGGCATCGAGCGCGACGACTTCGCGGCCTGCGGCGGCGACTTCTACGCCCGCGGCCACATCCGCACCATCGCCCGCGTCGTCGGCGTCGACCCCGAGCCGCTCGTCCGCGCGTTCGACGACGCGCATGGCGGCGCGCCGCAGCCGTCGTCGGCGTCGGGAGCGTGGGAGACCGATCGTCCGCTCGTGCCGTTCCGCGAGCGCCGCGGCCCGAACTGGAGCGCGGCGATGGCGATGGCGTTCGCGGCGCTGGTCGTCGTGGGAGGCGTCCAGTTCTTCGGCGGGCGCGGCGGCGAGCACGCCGCGCGGCAGGTCGCCGAGCGGCCCGCCCAGGCGGCGGCGTCCCCGCACCGGCAGCAGCCCCGCCGCGCCGGCGACCCGGTGGCGGCGGCGCCGCGCAAGAACGTCGAGCTGCGGCTGAAGGCGCGCCGCGCGACGTGGGTGAACGTCCGGGGCGACAAGGGCCGCACCCTCTTCAGCGGGACGCTGCGCAGCGGGACCGTCCGGGAGTGGAAGGCCAAGAAGAAGATCAGCGTCCTCATCGGCAACGGCGGCGGCGTCCGCCTCACGGTGAACGGCAAGGACCTCGGCACGCCCGGGCAGAGCGGAAACGTCGTCCACCTGGACTTCACGCCGTCCGACCCCGAAGCCGCGTGAGGTAGGGGCGGGCTCGGGTCCGTCCGGCGGCGCGGGGCCGTTACCTTAGGGGCATGCCCACACGCCGCACCGTCTCCCTCGTCACGCTCGGCTGCGCCCGCAACGAGGTCGACTCCGAAGAGCTGGCCGCCCGCATGGAGGGCGCCGGCTGGGATCTCACCGAGTCCGCCGAGGGCGCCGACGTCGTGGTGGTGAACACCTGCGGGTTCATCGAGGCCGCGAAGAAGGACTCCATCGACACGCTGCTGGCCGCGCACGACTCCGGCGCGAAGGTCGTCGCCGCCGGGTGCATGGCCGAGCGGTACGGCGCCGAGCTGGCCGCCGCGCTGCCCGAGGCGGACGCGGTCCTCGGCTTCGACGACTACGCCGAGATCGGGCCGCGGCTGGACGACGTTCTCGCGGGCCGCCGCCGGGACGCCCACACCCCGCGCGACCGCCGCACGCTGCTGCCGATCAGCCCGGTGGAGCGGCGCGCGTCCGACGTCGCGGTCCCGGGCCACGGCGAGCTGCCCGACGGCCTGGCGCCCGCGTCCGGCCCCCGCGTCCTGCGGCGGCGGCTCGGCGGCGGGCCGGTCGCGCCGCTGAAGCTGGCGTCCGGCTGCGACCGGCGCTGCACGTTCTGCGCGATCCCGGCGTTCCGCGGCGCGTACGTGTCGCGGCCCCCGGCGGAGGTGCTGGAGGAGGCGCGCTGGCTGGCCGCGCACGGCGTGCGCGAGGTCGTGCTCGTCAGCGAGAACTCCACGTCCTACGGCAAGGACCTCGGGGACCTGCGCGCGCTGGAGAAGCTGCTGCCGGGCCTGGCGGAGGTCGACGGCATCGAGCGCGTCCGCGTCAGCTACCTCCAGCCCGCCGAGCTGCGCCCCGGGCTCATCGAGGTCATCGCCGGGACGCCCGGCGTCGCCCCCTACTTCGACCTGTCGTTCCAGCACGCGAGCGGCCTGGTGCTGCGCTCGATGCGGCGCTTCGGCGACCGTCCGCGCTTCCTGGAGCTGCTGGACCGGATCCGCGACCTCGCGCCCGAGGCGGGCGTCCGGTCCAACTTCATCGTCGGGTTCCCCGGCGAGACCGAGGACGACTTCGCCGAGCTGGCCGCGTTCCTGGAGGACGCCCGGCTCGACGCGGTCGGCGTGTTCGGCTACTCCGACGAGGACGGCACCGAGGCCGCGTCCCTGCCCGGCAAGGTCGACCCCGACGAGGTCGCGCGCCGCACGGCCGAGCTGACCGACCTCGCCGACGAGCTGACCGCCCAGCGCGCCGAGGACCGCGTCGGCACCGAGCTGCGCGTCCTGGTGGAGGACAAGACCGACGACGGCGCGTTCGAGGGACGCGGCGAGCACCAGGCGCCCGAGGTGGACGGCACGGTGCTCGTGCGCGGTACGGGCCTCGCGCTCGGCGACCTCGCGACCGTCCGGGTGACGGGCAGCGACGGCGTCGATCTGGTCGCGGACCTCGCGTGACGCCGGGCTCCCCCCGGCCGGACGGTCCGCCGAGCCTCTACAACGTCGCCAACCTCCTCACGATCGTCCGCATCGCCCTGGTGCCGCCGTTCCTGTGGCTGCTGCTCATGGACGGCACGGGCTGGCGGCTCGCCGCGTTCGCGGTGTTCGCGGTCGCGTCCGTCACCGACAAGATCGACGGCGATCTGGCGCGCAAGCACGGCCTGGTCACCGACTTCGGCAAGATCGCCGACCCGATCGCCGACAAGGCGCTGACCGGCGCGGCGCTCATCGGGCTGTCGGCGCTCGGCGAGCTGTGGTGGTGGGTGACGATCGTGATCCTGGTCCGGGAGGTCGGTATCACGCTGCTGCGGTTCGTCGTCCTCCGCCACGGGGTGATCCCGGCGAGCAAGGGCGGCAAGCTCAAGACGATGCTCCAGGTCCTCGCGATCGGGTTCTTCATCCTGCCCGGCCCGCTGGACCCCGTCCGGTTCGTCCTGATGGGCGCGGCCGTGGTCGTGACGGCGGTGACGGGCGCGGACTACCTCGTCCAGGCCTGGCGGCTGCGCCGGGCCGCCCGCGCCGCCTGACGCCCGCGAGTATCTTCGACGCCGTGGACCACCGACAGGCGGGAGTGCCGATGCGCGTCGAACTGCTCACGATCGGGGACGAGCTGCTGATCGGCGACGTGGTCAACGGCAACGCGGCCTGGCTCGGCCGGCGGCTCGCCGACCACGGCGTGGACGTGACGCGCGGCGTGGTCGTCGGCGACGAGCTGGACGTCATCGTGGCGGCCGTCGAGAGCGCCCTGCGCCGGGCGGACGTCGTCATCACGACCGGCGGCCTCGGCCCGACCTACGACGACCTCACGCGGGAGGCGCTGGCGAAGGCGGCGGGCGCGGCGCTCGTCCGCGACCCCGCGCTGGAGCGGCGGCTGCGCGAGCGCGTCGCGGCGGCCGGGCGGACGCTGGAGCCGATGGCGCTGCGCATGGCCGACGTCCCCGAGGGCGCGCGCGTCCTGCCGAACTCCGAGGGCAGCGCGCCGGGGCTGCGGATCGAGCTGGGAGGCGGCGTGGTGTACGCGCTGCCGGGTGTCCCGCACGAGATGCGGACGCTCGTGGACGCGACCGTCCTGCCCGAGCTGGAGGAGCGCGCGGGGCTCCCGGCGGTCGCGCGGCGCACGCTGCGGACGGCCGGGATCTGGGAGTCGGTCGTCGCGACGCGGCTCGCGCCCGTGGAGCGGATGGACGGCGTGCGGCTGGCCTACCTGCCGTCCCCGGGCGAGGTCCGGATCCGGATCACGGCGGCGGGCGCGGACCCCGGGGCGCTGCTGGCCGAGGCGGAGCGGGCCGCGCGGGACCTGCTCGGCGACTGCGTGTACGGGACGGGCGACGAGTCCCTCGACCGGGTCGTCCACCGCCTGCTGGCCGAGCGCGGCGCGACCGTCGCGACCGCCGAGTCGCTGACCGGCGGGCTGATCGGGGCGGAGCTGACCGCGATGCCCGGTTCGTCGGCGACCTACGCGGGCGGCGAGGTGGTCTACGCGACGGAACTGAAGCACCGGCTGCTCGGCGTCCCCGCCGAACTCCTGGAGCGGCACGGGGCCGTCCACCCGGACGTGGCCGCGCACATGGCCGCCGGCGTCCGGGACCGAATCGGCGCGGACTACGGCCTCGCCGTCACCGGAGTGGCCGGTCCGGACCCCCAGGACGGGCGGCCGGTCGGCACGCTCCACGTCGGCGTGGCCGGACCCGGAGCGGAACCTGTCGTGGTCAGTCCGCGACTCCCGGTGGCGGCGGGCGGCCCCGAGGCCCGGGGCGTGGTGCGGCGGATGACGGTCGTCCAGGCCCTTGAACTGCTCCGGCGCACGATTCTCGGGCTTGACGCCGAGCCGGGAACCCAGCACGCTCGTAAAGATCCGGAAGAGTAGGGCTGATTACAGCGTTACGTTCCGAGCGAACACGAAATCGACGGTCTGCCATGCCCACCCTCCGGGCGGGTACGGTGGAAGCGGTAGATGGTCCGAACTGAGGGAGGGAGCGAGACGATGGTCCTGCTTCGCCAGCTGCTCGGTGACGTACTGCGGCAGCTGCGGCTGCGCCAGGGACGCACCCTCCGCGAGGTGTCCGCGGCGGCACGGGTTTCCCTCGGATACCTGTCCGAGGTCGAGCGAGGGCAGAAGGAAGCCTCGTCGGAGCTGCTCGCGTCGATCTGCAAGGCGCTGGGCGTGCCCTTGTCGCACGTCCTGCGCGAGGTCGCGGACGCTCTGGCCCTCGCCGAGCTGCAGCACGAGCCGGTGATGGCGGGTGCGCCCGAGCACGAGCGGCTCACCGAGAAGATCCCGGCCACGCCAGAGGAGATCACCGGCGAGTTCCGCGCCGACATGGTGGCCGCCTGACGGGGGTCGCACGTGGGGTACCCGGGACGGTGCGTCGTGCGCCGTCGCCCGGGTCCGTCCCGCCCGTGTGGGCGGTCTCACGCGTATGCACGGCATATGCGGGCAGGTCTGACGTTGATAACGGACGGACCGGTTACGACGGAGGGAGTCCCACGATGGCGGCGATCAAGAGCCCGCTGAGCGAGTCGGCGCAGAAGGTGACGGGGGACGCGCTGCAGGGGGCGCTGGTCGATCTGGTCGATCTGTCCCTGTACGCCAAGCAGGCGCACTGGAACCTCACCGGCCGCAACTTCAAGGTCGTCCACGAGCACCTGGACGAGATCGTCGATCTCGCCCGGCAGGCGCAGGACGACGTCGCCGAGCGCGCGGTCGCGATCGGCGTGAACCCCGACGGCCGGGCGCGCACCATCGCCGACCGCACCGAGATCCCCCAGCTCGAAGCGGGGTATCTGGAGGACGACAAGGCCGTCGCGGCGGTGACCGACGCCCTGGCGCAGATCATCGCGCGGTTCCGCGAGCGCGTCGCCGCGACCGACGAGCCCGACCCGATCACCCAGGACCTTCTGATCGGCATCACCGCGAGCCTTGAGAAGCAGCACTGGATGTTCCAGGCCCAGTCCTGATCATCGGCTCGCACGGCCCCGGCCCCGACAGGGCCGGGGCTTCAGGGCGCCTGGCAGGCGGGGCACCAGAAGGTGACGCGTTCGCCCACGTCCGACGCCTGGTCGGCGCGGCGGACGGGCGTGCCGCAGCGGCGGCAGGGGCGCCCGGCGCGGCCGTAGACCCAGTGTTCGCGGCCCGGCCGGCGGTCGCCGGTGGTGATGTGGCCGTGGCGGTCCTTGTTGGCGTCCAGGAGGCGGTGGGAGAGGTCCACGACGGCCGGGAGGTCCGGGACGTCCCGGAGCGCCGTCCACGGGTTCACGCCGCGCAGGAACAGGATCTCGGCCTTGTAGACGTTCCCGATCCCGGCCAGCAGCCGCTGGTCCAGCAGCGCCTCGCCGATCGCACGCTCGGGCGCGGCCAGCAGGTTCCGGACGGCCTCGTCGGCGAGCGCAGGCCCCCATGCGGTGTCGAGCAGGTCGGGTCCGAGATGGCCGACGACGCGGGGCTCCGCGGCCGTCGGAAGCAGATCGAGCCTGCCCAGCGACGTCCCGACCGCCAGGGCGTCGCGGGTGCCGAGCACCAGCCGGACCCGGTGGCCGCGCGGCGGGGCGCCGGCGGGGCCGACGTGGAACCGGCCCTCCATCAGCAGGTGGACGTGGATCGTCAGCCCGCCCGACACGCGGATGAGCAGGTGCTTGCCGCGCGACGCGACGGACAGGACCGTCCGGCCGCGCAGGTCGGCGGCGGCGTGGCGCGGGACGCGCAGTTCGGCGCGCGTCAGCGCGTGCCCGGTGAGCGCCGCGTCCAGGTGCGCGGCGGTCAGCCGGACGGTGTCGCCTTCGGGCACGTCAGAGGAAGGACGGGCTTTCCCAGGCGGCGGGGTCCTCGGTCAGCTTCTGGACGGCGTCGGGCAGGCGCCCCTCGGCGATGTGCTGGAGCGACACGGTCTCCAGGATGCCGCGCTCGCTGGCGCGCAGCGCGATCCACACCTCCTGGAGCGAGCGGGCCGGACCCTGGTACCCGACGTGCTCGGGGCGCTCGCCCCGGACGCCGAGCAGCGGCCCGTCGATGGCGCGGATGATGTCGGCGAGCTTGATGTCCCCGGCGGGCCGGGCGAGCCAGTAGCCGCCCTCCGGGCCGCGCTGGCTGCGCACCAGGCCGGAACGGCGGAGCTGGCCGAGGATGTTCTCAAGGAACTTGGGCGGGATCTGCTGCGCCTCCGCGAGCTGGACCGCGGTCACCGGACGGTCTCCGGCGACGGACAGTTCGGCGGCGGCGCGCAGCGCGTAGTCGACCCGGGCGGACAATCGCATGCTCGTATTATCCCTTGTCGATCTGACTGGTCTGGCTTACCTCCCCGCCAAGGGCCGGTGCGGTCCGGCGCCCCCGTGGCCGGACCGCAGGTCAGCGGGCTTTACGCGGCGGTAAGTTCGAGCAACTCGGCGGCGGCGCGGGCGTTGGCCGCGGCGGCCCCGTAGGTGGCCACATGGACGGTCCCCTCGGGCCGCCAGACGGGCAGGCCCATCTCCACGAGGACGGCGTCCGGACGGGCCGTGAGCAGCGCGGACGCGAGGGCGCGCTGCCCCGCGTGCCGGTGCGCGTCCCGCAGGACGATCACCAGCCCGCGTCCGTGGGCACGTTCCACCAGCCCGGCGGCCTCGGCGGGGGAGCCGTCGGCCCGGACGGCGTCCGGCGCGAACGGCCCGAGGCCCCACGGCGTCGGCCCGACCGCGATGTTGCCGTCCGCCGACAGTTCCACGACGAGCGGCGGCGCGGCGAAGACCGGGAGCGTCCCGGTGACGCGGAGGGCGCGGCGGGCGGCGTCCAGCCCGGCGGCCCGGTCCGGCCGCGCGGCCGGCGCGCCCGGCGGCCGCCGCAGCGCCTCGGTGCGGGACGCGGCGTCGGCGAGCCGTTCCAGCGGCAGCCGTCCGGTCCGGACGGCCCCGGTGATCGCCGCGAGGACGGCCCGCACCGAGTCGGCGTGCTCGCGCGGCCCGAGGCACAGCAGGTCCGCGCCCGCCAGCAGCGCCCGGACGGCCGTCTCGGGGATCCCGATCGCGCCGCTCGCGCCCTCCATGTCCAGGGCGTCGGTGACGATCACGCCCCGGTAGCCGAGGTGCTCGCGCAGCAGCCCGGTGATCACGGCGGGGGAGAGGGTCGCGGGCACGCCGCCGGTGATCGCGGGTAGGTCCAGATGCGCGGTCATCACGGCCCGCGCGCCCGCCGCGATGGCCGCGCGGAACGGCACCAGCTCGCGCCGGTCGAGCAGGTCCAGGTCGGCGTCCACGATCGGGACGCCGAGATGGGAGTCCTCGACCGTCGCGCCGTGGCCGGGGAAGTGCTTGGCGCACGCCGCGACGCCCGCCTCCTGCGTCCCGGCGACGGCGGCCGCGGCGTGCCGGGCGACCAGCTCGGGGTCGGAACCGAACGACCGGGTACCGATGACCGGGTTCGCGGCGGCGGTGTTGACGTCCACCGACGGCGCGAAGTTGACGTTCACCCCGACGGCGGCCAGTTCCGCGCCGAGCGACCGGTAGACGCGGCGGGTGAGGTCCGGGTCGTCCACGGCGCCGAGCGCGGCGTTGCCCGGATAGGGGCTGGCCGCCACGTGCCCGCCGAGCCTGGTGACGTCGCCGCCCTCCTCGTCGATCGTGACGATCGGGGCCGCGACCTCGCGCAGCCGGGCCGTCAGCGCCGCGAGGGCGTCCGGCCCGGGGACGTTGCCGTTGATCGCGAACAGCGTGACGCCGCCGAGGCCGCGCTCCAGCTCGTCCAGGAGCCAGCGCGGGGCGGTGGCGCCCGCGAAGCCCGGCAGCAGCGCGGCGCGGGCCAGCCGGGACACCTCCTCGCTCATCCCTTCACCGCCCCGGCGGTCAGCCCGGACACCATGCGGCGCTGGATCGCGAGGAAGAACACGATGACGGGGAGCGTGAGCAGCGTGGACGCCGCCATGATCGAGCCCCAGGCGTTCCCGCTGTGCCCGAAGAAGTACTGCATCATGATCGGCAGGGTCGCCTTGTCCTGGTCGTCGAGGAACGTGAACGCGAAGAGGAACTCGTTCCAGGCGGTGATGAAGGAGAAGATGCTGGTGGCGACCAGTCCGGGCGCGACGAGCGGCAGCAGGACGCTGAAGAAGACCCGGACCGGCCCGGCGCCGTCCAGCGCCGCCGCCTCCTCCAGCTCCTTCGGGATCGCCGCGACGAACCCGCGCAGCAGCAGCACCGCGAACGGCACCGAGAACCCGACGTAGACCAGGGCGAGGCCGCTGAGGCTGTTCAGCAGGTCCAGCCGCCGCAGGTCCAGGAACAGCGGGATGACCAGCGCCTCCAGGGGCGCCATCTGGACGATCAGCAGCAGCACCAGGAACGTCGTCCGGAAGCGGAACCGGAACCGGGCGACGGCCGTCGCCGCGAGCAGCGCCAGCAGGCCGGACGCCACGACGGTCACGAGAGCCAGCACCAGGCTGTTGCGGAAGTACGTCCAGAAGGACACCTCCGCGACCGGGTTGCCGAGGACGTCGCCGAAGTGCCTCAGCGTCGGGTGCAGCGTGATCGGCTTCGGCGTCGCGCTGAAGATGGCGTCGTCGGGCTTGAACGCGGTCGACACCATCCAGAAGACGGGGAACACCGCGAGCGCGAACACGACGAGCCCGAGGACGTTGAACCCCGCCGCGCGCAGTTTCCGCCGCCTCATGCCGTCTCCCCCTGCCGGACCATGACCCGCACGTACACCGCCGTGACGACGAGCAGGATCAGCGTGAGCACCACCGCGATGGCCGAGCCCATGCCGAGCTTGGGGTTCAGCGAGCCGAACGCCTCGGAGTAGGCGTAGAGCGACAGGTTGAAGGCGTCCCGGTTGGCGAGGCCGGACATGACGAACAACTGCGTGAACACCTTGAAGTCCCAGATCACCGACATGACGATCAGCACCATGAAGATCGGCTTGAGGAGCGGGACGGTGATCGTCCAGAACGACCGCCACGGGCCCGAGCCGTCGACGCGCGCCGCCTCGTACAGCTCGTCCGGGACGCTCTTCAGCCCGGCCAGCACGGACACCGCGACGAACGGGCACGCCTGCCAGACCACGCAGACCGTCAGCACGGTGTAGGTGGACAGCGGCGTCGCGAACCAGTTGTAGTCGGCCCAGCCGCCGCCGACGAGGGCGTCGGGGAGCCGGTCCAGCAGCCAGTTCACGAGGCCGCCGGTCGTCCCGAACAGCCAGGAGAAGATGATCGCGGCGGTGACCGGCGGCGTCGCCCACGCGACCAGCACGCCGCCCGCGACCAGGTTGGCCATGCGTCGGCCGAGCCGGTTGAGCAGCAGGCCGATGAGCGTGCCCACGGTCATCGTGAGCGTCACGGCGACGGCCGCGAACAGGACGGTGTGGCGGAGCGTCTGCCAGAAGAACGGGTCGGCGAAGATCGTCCGGAAGTACTCCAGGCCGACGTTCTCGGCGGGCTCGCCGCGGAGCTGCCGGTTGCCGATCTTCTGCAGCGACATGACCCCGATCTGGCCGATCGGCCAGAGCATCAGCACGGCGATCACGGCCAGCGCGGGCAGGATCAGCAGATACGGCCCGGGGCGGAGGCGGCGGGAGCGCGCCGGACCGGGCGGATCGCCCCGGTCCGGCGCCTTCCCCACCGCGGACGCGGTGTCGAGCATCTCGTCCCCTTACGGGTTGAGGAGCGTGTTGGCCTGCTCGTCGGCCTTCTTCAGCTCGTCGTCGATCGGCTTGCCCTGGACGATCGCCTTCAGCATGTTCGGGACGACCTTCTTGCTCTGCTCGAACTCGCCCCAGCCGGAGCTGATCGGCGCGAACTTGGTGTTGGCGGCGATGTCGGTGAAGACGCCGAGCCTCGGGTCGGAGAACCGGACGTCCGAGCGCATCGAGGAGAACCCGCTGATGTCGGCCCACGCGGCGGCGTTCTTGGCGTTGTTCAGGACGGTGGCGTAGTCGAACGCGGCCGTCGCCGCCTTGGTGTCCTTCCAGACCGCGACGTCCGAGCCGCCCGCGAGCGCCGGGGCGTTGCCGCCGTTCTTCGCCGGGATCGGGAAGACGGCCCACTTGTCGGCGTTCTTCGGCGCGATCTTCTTCATCTGGGCGTAGGCCCAGCTCCCGTCGATGTACATGCCGAGCTTGCCGAGCGCGAAGTCGGTCTGCGGGCCCTGCAGCTCGTTCTTGCCGACGTACTTCTCGGGCGCGACCTTGTCGGTCGTGATCAGGCCCGTGTAGTACGAGACGGCGTCCTTGACCTGCGGGGACGTGAACTGGCCGACCCACTTGCCGCCCTGCTTGGACGCGATGTCGCCGCCGTCGCCCCAGACGAAGCTGAGCAGCGCGTTGGTCTGGTCGGTCGGGACGCCGATGCCGGGGACCTTCTGCGCGTCCTGGATCTTCTTGGCGGCGGCCGTCAGCTCGGCCCAGTTCTTGGGCGGGGTGATGCCGGCCTTGGTGAACCAGTCGGTGCGGTACCAGACGCCGCGCACGCCGCCGTACCAGGGGAGCGCGTAGGTCTTGCCGTCCGCCTTGTCGTTCTCCAGGGCGGTCTTGTTGAGCTTGCCCGCGTCGGCCCAGCCCGCGACCTGGTCGCTGATGTCGAGGAGGTTGCCCTGCTCGATGTGGGACTGGACGTCGGTGTTGCCGAGTTCGGTGACGTCCGGTCCCTCGCCGCCGGCGGCGGCCTTCTGGAACGTCGTCGCGACCTGCGGCCACGGGACGTACTTCACCTGGACGTCGGTGTTCGGGTGCTTCTGCCGGAACTCCGTCTCGACCTGGTCGAGGAACTTGGTCTGCTCGGGCGTGCCGTCGCCCATCATCCAGACCTTGAGCCGCGCGGGGTCCTTGCCCGTGTCCGCGCCGTCCTTCTTGTCGCCGCCGCAGGCCGAGGCGGCCAGGGCGATCGCGACCGTCGTCGCCGCGATCCTGGTGTATTTCACTGGGGGTTCCTTTCCGGCATCGCCCGCCCGGCCTGCGGTGCTTCGTGCCCCGGCGCGGAGAACCCGTAGGGTCCAGCCATGCCGTGCACGCCGTCGCACCGCTCGCGGGCGCCCTGCTCGCCAGTGGCGCTCGGTGCGCCTCCCCCGGGGAACCGGGTCGGGCGCCTGGGGCGTAAACTAACAAGAAAGTTTCCTATTTAAAACGGCTCGTTAGCGGATTGAGACATCGAGGTGGTCGAAGCATGACCCGACGGCCCGGAACGCCGCGTTTGCTGCGCGAGCTGAACGACCGCGCCGCGCTGGACCTGCTGCTCAGCCGCGGACCGCTCACGCGGGCGCAGATCGGCGAGCACACGGGGCTGTCGAAGGTCACCGCGTCGCAGCTCCTCGCGCGGCTGGAGGAGCGCGGGCTGGTCGAGGTCGCGGGCGAGCAGGCGGGCGGCCGGGGGCCCAACGCCGCGCTGTACGCCGTCGTACCGTCGAGCGCCTACGTGGCGGGGCTGGAGGTCGGGCCGGACGGGGTGACGGCCGGCGTCGCCGACATCACCGGCCGGGTCGTCGCGCAGGTCACCGTCGACCCGAACGGGACGGACGCGCCCGCGCCGCTCGTCCACGACGCCGTCGTCAAGGCGTGCGCGTCGGCGGACGTCGCGGTGGGACGGCTCAGCGCGTTCGTCATCGGGACGCCCGGCGTCGTGGACCCGCGTTCGGGCGACGTCCAGTTCGCGTTCGACCTGCCCGGCTGGCACGCGGGCGTGCTCGCGGCGCTGCGCTCGGACCTGCGCGCCCCCGTGACGCTGGAGAACGACGTCAACCTCGCCGCGCTCGCCGAACGGGCGTACGGGGCGGCGGCGTCCGCCGAGGACTTCGCGCTGGTGTGGCTGGACCGCGGCATCGGCCTGTCGGTGATGCTCGGCGGACGGCTGCACCGGGGCCGGTTCGGCGGCGCGGGCGAGATCGGCTACCTGCCCGTCCCGGGCGCGCCGCTGCCCGTGGGCACGGCCCGCCGCGCGCCCGGCGCCGCCGAGGGCGTCACCGAGTCCACCTCCTGGGGCATCCCCGCGCTGGCGGGCGGCTACGGCTCGCTGGTCGGCGCGGACGCGGTGCGCCGCCTCGCCCACGAGCACGGCTTCACCGAACCGACCGCCGTCGCCTGCGTCCGCGCCGCCGCCGCGGACGAGTCGCGCGGCGGCCCGTTCCTCGACGAGCTGGCCGACCGCATCGCCTACGGCGTGACCTCGGTGAACATCGTGCTGGACCCGGGCCTGGTCGTCCTGTCCGGCCGCCTGGGCGTCGCCGGCGGCCGTCCCCTCGCCGCCCGGATCGAACGCGTCGTCGGCCGCATCAGCCCGACCCGCCCCGCCGTGGCCGTCAGCGAGGTGGACGGCCCGCCCGTCCTGCGCGGCGCCCTCCACGCCGCCGTCGAACAGGCCCGCGACGAAGTCTTCGCCTCCTGACCCGCCGACCTCGCACACCGCCCAGCCGCCGCGCGTGCGCGCCGAACTCGCCGCACGCGCGGACGCGCGGGCGTGCGGAGCTTGTCGCCTGAGCGTGCCCTTGCGCGGCAGGGCGGGCGGAGCTCGTCGCGTGCGTGCGCGTGCGCATGTGTGCGCGTGGGCGTGGCAGGGCGGGCGGGTTGTGGAGGGGTGATGCCGGGCGCCGCCGTGCGGGGGCGGCGGCGCGCGGGTTACTTCTGCGGCTGCGGTGCCGTGGTGGTGGCGGGTGCGACGCGCCGTGGGTCGTGCAAGGCGCGGTCCAGGACGGTCCTGTTGATGATTTCGCGCTTGCGTCGTTGCGCGGCGGCCCAGCGTGCCGTCGGTGTCATGGCGACTCCTGATTTCCGCGGCGGGCTTTCCCCGTCCCGCCGCAAACCCCGTATGACCTCCATCGTCCCAGCTCCTTCTGGCACGCCGGATCCACCCAGAGGACGAGTTCGCGGTGCGACCTTCGGCCGACGCCCGGGGCCGGGGAACGCGGGGCGCGTCCGCGCGCGTTACCTTCGGGGCTAGGCGGGTCCGCGCGGCCGGAGGTGCGCGGCTCGTCGGTCCTCCCGGCGCCGCGCGGGGAGGCCGCCTGGACCCGGCGAGGAGGACGCATGGCTCTGCGGGAGCGTCTGCGCAGGTTGGCGCAGCGGCCGGGTAGCGCGGACATTGGGCCGCTCCAGGCCGTCGTGGCGGCGGCGGGACGCCGTGAGGACGACGTCCGCGCCCTCGACGACGCCGCGCTCACCGCCGCCGTCGCCGAGCTGCGCGGGACGGGCCTGCGCGCCGACGCCGACCTCGCCGCGTTCTGCGCGCTCGGCCGGGAGGCGGCGCGGCGCACGCTCGGCGAGCGGCCGTTCGACGTGCAGCTCGTCGGTGTCCTGGCGCTGCTGTCCGGACGGGTCGCCGAGATGGCCACCGGCGAGGGCAAGACGCTGGCCGGGGCGCTCGCCGCCGCCGGGCACGCGCTGCGCGGACGGCGCGTCCACGTCCTGTCGGTCAACGACTACCTCGCCCGCCGCGACGCCGAGTGGATGCGCCCGCTGCACGCGCTGCTCGGCATGACGTCCGGCTGGGTCGTGCAGGAGTCCGCGCCCGACGAGCGCCGCGCCGCCTACGCCGCCGACATCACCTACGCGCCGGTCAGCGAAGCGGGGTTCGACCTGCTGCGGGACCGGCTCGCCACCGACCCGGACGAGCTGGTCCTGCCCGAGCCCGGCGTCGCGCTCATCGACGAGGCGGACTCGGTGCTGGTGGACGAGGCGATGGTCCCGCTCGTCCTCGCCGGGAACACCGACGACGATCCGACCCCGGCCGACCTCGCGGCTTCCCCCGACCAACCGACCCCGACCGACCTCGCAGTATCCCCCGACCAACCGACCCCGACCGACCTCCCGGGCTTCCACGCCGAGCTGGTGCGGCGGCTGCGGCCCGGCCGCGACTACACGACGGACGAGGAGGCGCGCAACGTCCAGCTCACCCCGGTCGGCGCCCGCGAGGTCGAACGCGCGCTCGGCGGCATCGACCTGTACGCGCCCGCGCACCTGCCGGCGCTGACGGCCGTCAACCTCGCCCTGCACGCCGAGGCGCTGCTGCACCGCGACGTCGACTACATCGTCCGGGACGGCGCCGTGAAGCTGATCAGCGAGTCGAAAGGCCGCGTCGCGCTGCTCCAGCGCTGGCCGGACGGCCTGCACGCGGCGGTCGAGGCCAAGGAGCGGCTCGCGGCGTCGCCCGGCGGGGAGATCCTCGACTCGATCACCGTCCAGGAGATGATCGGCCGCTACCCGGTGCGGTGCGGCATGACGGGCACCGCGCTCGCCGTCGCCGGGCAGCTTCGCGAGTTCTACGAGATGGACGTGGTCGTCGTCCCGCCGAACCGGCCCCGGATCCGCGTGGACGAGCCCGACCGCCTCTACGCCACCGCCGAGGACCGCGACGTCGCCGTCGTGGAGGTGATCGCCGGCGCGCACGCCGCCGGACGGCCCGTGCTGGCCGGGACGCCGGACGTCGCGGCGTCCGAGCGGCTCGCGCGGCGGCTGCGGCGGGTCGGGCTGGACCCGGTCGTCCTCAACGCCAAGAACGACGCCGCCGAGGCCGCGATCATCGCCGAGGCGGGCGCGTTCGGGGCGATCACCGTGTCCACGCAGATGGCGGGGCGCGGGACCGACATCCGGCTCGGCGGCGCGGACGGCGCCGACCGCGACCGGACGGTCGGCGCGGGCGGCCTGCTCGTCGTCGGGACGGGCCACTACCACAGCAGCAGGCTGGACGATCAGCTCCGCGGCCGGGCCGGACGCCAGGGCGACCCCGGCGGCTCGGTGTTCCTCACCGCGCTCACCGACGACCTCGTCACCCGCTACGCGCCCGGCCAGACCCACGACGGCCCGGCCGGCGACGACGGGCTGGTCACCGGCAAGGGCGCGCACTGGATCGCCGGCCACGCCCAGCGCGTCGCCGAGGGCGTCGACCTGGAGATCCACCGCAACACGTGGCGGTACAACCACCTGATCGGGTTGCAGCGCGCCGACGTCCTCGCCGAGCGCGACCGCGTCCTGCGCGGCGACGCGGCCGACGCCCTGATGCGCGACCGCGCCGCCGCCCACCACCGCGAGCTGGCGGACGCGGCGGGGGAGGACGCGGTCGCGGCGGCGGCCCGTCAGCTCGTCCTGTTCCACCTGGACCGTGCCTGGTCGCGCCATCTGGCCTACCTCGCCGACCTGCGCGAAGGCATCCACCTGCGGTCGCTCGGCCGGGGCCTGGATCCGCTGGTGGAGTTCAACCGCGAGGCCGTCCCGGCGGGCAAGCGCCTGCTCGCCGACGCCCGGGACGCCGCCGTCGAGGCGTTCGCGGCGCTGCCGCCGGACGCGGACCTGTCGGCGGCGGGCGTCCGGCGTCCCACCGCGACCTGGACGTACATCGCGCACGACAACCCGTTCGGGACGATGGACGACCGCGCCTTCCGCGGTCTCGTCGCGATGTTCACCGGCCGCCGGGGCCGCTCGACGTGAGCGGCCCCGGACGGGCGGGTCAGCGCAGGTCGAACCGGTCGAGGTTCATGACCTTGTCCCATGCGGCGACGAAGTCCGTCACGAACTTCTCCCGCGCGTCGTCGCTCGCGTAGACCTCGGCGAGCGCCCGCAGCTCGGAGTTCGAGCCGAACACCAGGTCGGCGCGGCTGCCCGTCCACCGGACGGCGCCGGACGCGTCCACGGCCTCGAACGCGTCGGCGTCCCCGGACGTCGGCCGCCACGTCGTCCCGAGGTCCAGCAGGTTGACGAAGAAGTCGTTCGTCAGAGCGCCGGGCCGGTCGGTGAGCACGCCGAGCGACGACCCGCCGTGGTTCGCGCCGAGGACGCGCAGGCCGCCGACGAGCACCGTCAGCTCCGGCGCGCTCAGCGTCAGCAGGTTCGCCCGGTCGACCAGCAGGTACTCGGCGGGCAGCCGCTGGTCCTTGCCGCGGTAGTTGCGGAAACCGTCGGCCGACGGCTCGATCGCGGCGAAGGACTCGACGTCGGTCTGCTCCTGCGACGCGTCCGCGCGGCCGGGCGCGAACGGCACCGTGACGTCCTGCCCGGCGGCCCGCGCCGCCTGCTCGACGGCCGCCGCGCCGCCGAGGACGATCAGGTCCGCGAGCGAGAGCCGCTTGCCGCCGTCCTGCGCGGCGTTGAACTCGTCCTTGATCCCCTCCAGCGTGCGGAGGACGACCGCCAACTCGTCGGGGTCGTTGACCTCCCAGGAGTTCTGCGGTTCGAGGCGGATCCGCGCGCCGTTGGCGCCGCCGCGCTTGTCGCCGCCCCGGAACGTCGACGCCGACGCCCACGCGGCCTTGACGAGCTGGGACACCGTGAGGTCGGTGGCGAGGACGCGCGACTTCAGGTGCGCGATGTCGGCGTCGTCGACGAGCGGGTGGTCCACGTCGGGGAGCGGGTCCTGCCAGACCAGCGTCTCGTCCGGGACCTCGGGGCCGAGGTAGCGCACGACCGGGCCCATGTCGCGGTGCGTCAGCTTGAACCAGGCGCGGGCGAACGCGTCGGCGAACGCGTCGGCGTCGGCGGCGAACCGGCGCGAGATCGGCTCGTAGATCGGGTCGAACCGCAGCGCGAGGTCGGTGGTCAGCATGGTCGGGGCCTGCCGCTTGGACGGGTCGTGCGCGTCGGGGACGGTCCCGGCGCCCGCGCCGTCCTTCGGCCGCCACTGCCACGCGCCCGCCGGGCTCTTGAACTGCTCCCACTCGTAGGCGAACAGCGTCTCGAAGAAGCTGTTGTCCCAGGTCGTGGGGGTGGGCGTCCAGATGCCCTCCAGCCCGCTGGTGATCGCGTCGGCGCCCTTGCCGGTGCCGTAGGAGTTCTTCCAGCCGAAGCCCTGCTCCTCGATCGGGGCGCCCTCGGGCTCGGGGCCGACGTGGTCGGCGGGGCCCGCGCCGTGCGTCTTGCCGAACGTGTGGCCGCCCGCGATCAGCGCGACGGTCTCCTCGTCGTTCATCGCCATCCGGCGGAACGTCTCGCGGATGTCGCGCGCGGCGGCGACCGGGTCGGGGTTGCCGTTCGGGCCCTCGGGGTTGACGTAGATCAGGCCCATCTGGACGGCGCCGAGCGGGCTCTCCAACTGGCGGTCGCCGGAGTAGCGCTCGTCGCCGAGCCAGGTCGTCTCCGGGCCCCAGTAGACGTCCTCCTCGGGCTCCCATACGTCCTCGCGTCCGCCCGCGAAGCCGAAGGTCTGGAACCCCATCGACTCCAGCGCGACGTTCCCGGCGAGGACCAGCAGGTCCGCCCAGGAGAGGCTCTGGCCGTATTTCTTCTTGACCGGCCACAGCAGGCGGCGTGCCTTGTCGAGGTTGCCGTTGTCGGGCCAGCTGTTGAGGGGGGCGAAGCGCTGCTGGCCGGATCCGGCGCCGCCGCGTCCGTCGCCGATGCGGTAGGTGCCCGCGCTGTGCCACGCCATCCGGATCATGAAGGGGCCGTAGTGGCCGAAGTCGGCGGGCCACCAGTCCTGGGACGTCGTCAGGACCTCGGCAATGTCCCGCTTCACGGCGGGCAGGTCGAGTCCGCTGAAGGCCGTCGCGTAGTCGAAGTCCGCGCCGAGCGGGTTCGCGACCGCCGGGTTCTTGGCGAGGATCTTCAGGTTGAGCCGGTTCGGCCACCAGCCGCGGTTGCCGCCGCCCTGGACGGGCTCGGGGGCGCGCTCGTGCGCGACCGGGCAGCCGCCCGCGCTGTCGGTGTTCGTCTGGTAAACGTCGCCTTCGTTCTCGGACATGCCGTTTCCCTTCCGGGGGCGGGGGTGGTCGCGGGGTCAGGAGCCCCGCGGTGTGGAGCAGTCGGGGCACAGGCCCCAGTAGATGACCTCGGCCTCGTCGATCGAGTAACCCCGGTCGTCGGACGCCATCAGGCAGGGCGCCGCGCCGACCGCGCAGTCCGCGTCGGCGATCGCGCCGCACGACCGGCACACGACGTGGTGGTGGTTGTCGCCGACCCGTGCCTCATAGCGGGCCAGCGAGCCGTTCGGCTGGATGCGCCGCACCAGCCCCGCCTCCGTCAGCGTGTGCAGGGAGTCGTACACGGCCTGGTGGGAGACCTTCGGCAGATCCCTGCGGACGGCGGCGATGATCGTGTCCGTGTCGGCGTGCGGATGGGCGTCCACCGCGCCCAGCACCGCCACCCGGGGACGGGTCACCCGCAGCGCCGCCGCGCGCAGCATCCGCTCGAAGTCCGAGGTCGTGGCCATGACCCCAGCCTGCGGCATAATCTTGAATGAGTCAAGAAAACGGGATGAACTCCTCAGCCGCGCAGCCGCAGCCCGCGCGGGGTCGGGTGGAAGCCCGCGCTCTCCAGCGCGCCCGCGAGCGGGGAGTCGTTGATCGACGTGCCGTCGGCGCGCTCGACCGTCAGCTTGCCGAGCGCCCCGTCCCGGACGGCCAGCGCCAGCGCGTCCACCGCCGGTTGCAGGGTCTCCCGGTCGTCGGTCCAGGTCAGGAGGGTCTTGCCGCCGCGTTCGACGTACAGGACGAGCCGTCCGTCCACCAGCACGACGAGCGCGCCCGCCTTGCGGCCCGGCTTGTGGCCGGACACGGCCTCGCCCGCCCGCCCGGGCCACGGCAGCGCCGCGCCGTAGGCGTTCGCGGGGTCGGCGGCGGCCAGGACCAGCGCGCGGCGGGCCGCGTCGCCCGGCGGCGGCGTCTCCCACAGGGCGCCGAGGTCGGCGGGCGGCCCCGGATCGGCGGCCGGACGCAGGGCGCGCAGCCGGTCCACCGCGCCGGGCAGCGCGAACTGCGCCGCGCCGAGCCCTTCCACGAAGTAGCCGCGCCGGCAGCGGCCGCCGTCCTCGAACGCGCGCAGCACCGGGTAGACGGCCGCGAACCCGCCCGGCGTCCGCTCCGCCGCGACCGCGCCCCGGATCACGATGCCGTACCGCTCCAGCAGGGCCTCGGCGAGCGCGTGGGCGCGGGGCGTCGCCGCCGTCGCCCGCTCCGGGACGGCCCACCAGCGCCCGGCGGCCGTCGGCGGGCCCGTCCGCGACGGCAGCACCGGTCTCCCGCGCCGCGACGGGCGGGCGCGGTGCGCGGGACGTCCCGCGCCGATCGCCGCCCGCAGCGGGGCCAGCGTGTCGTTGGTGAGCCGTCCCGACCACACCAGGTCCCACAGGGCGGCCAGCAGTTCCTGGTCGTTCACCTGCGGCCGCACCCGCTCGGACAGGGCGCGGAAGAACAGCGCGCCGCCCTCGCCGAGGACGTCCAGCACCGCCTGGTGGACGGGCGTCAGCGTGATCTCGCCCGGATCGGGGAGCAGCAGCGGCGCGGTGTCCGCCAGGTACAGCGCCACCCAGCCGTCCCCGCCGGGCAGGCCGCCCTGACCGGCCCAGACGACCTCGCCCGCCGAGGTCAGCCCGTCCAGCAGCGCCGGGGTGTAGCCCGGCACCCGGGACGGCAGGATCAGCGACTCCAGCGCCGACGCCGGAACCGCCGCGCCCTGCAACTGCTCGACGGCCTGCACGAGCGCGTCGATCCCGCGCAGCCGCGAACCCCCGGACACGCCATGCCAGACCGGGAGGAAGCGGCCGAGCGCCTCCGGCGGCGACGGCTCCACCTCGGCGCGCAGCCGTGCCAGCGACCGGCGGCGCAGCGTCCGCAGCACGCCCGCGTCGCACCACTCGCCGGCCAGCGGGCCGCGCGCCGCCTCCACCGGCAGGAACTCGCCCGCCACGACGCGTCCCGCGCCCGCCAGCCGCCGCAGCGCCTCGACGACGACCGCGACGCCGAGGCCGAACCGCTCCGCGACCTCCTCCGCGCGGAACGGGCCGTGCGTCCGGGCGTGCCGGGACACCAGATCGCCCAGCGGATCGTCCACTACCTCGAGGAACGCCTCGGGGACGCCGACCGGGAGCGGGGCGCCGAGCGCGTCCCGCAGGCGCCCGGCGTCCTCGATCGCCGTCCAGCGCTCCGCGCCGCCCACCCGCACCCGGATCACCCGCCGGGACGCCTCCAGCTCCACCAGCCACGCCGCCGGATCGGCGGCCGACCGCGCCGCCGCCTCCGCCGTCGTCAGCGGGCCGAGGGCGCGCAGCAGGTCCGCGACGCCCTCCAGGTCGCGGGCGCGGCGGTCCTCGGCGAGACGTTGCAGCTCGCGTTCGGTGTCCGCGACGACCTCGGCGTCCAGCAGCTCGCGCAGGTCGGCCTGGCCGAGCAGTTCGGCCAGCAGCGCCGAGTCCAGCGCGAGGGCCTGCGCGCGGCGCTCGGCGAGCGGCGAGTCGCCCTCGTACATGAACGCGCCCACGTAGTGGAACAGCAGCGACCGCGCGAACGGCGACGGCTGCGGCGTCTCCACCTCGACCAGCCGCACCTTCCGGCCCGCCAGATCCCGCAGGACGTGGACGAGGCCCGGGACGTCGAACACGTCCTGGAGGCACTCGCGCATCGTCTCCAGCACGATCGGGAACGACGGGTACCGGCTCGCGACCGACAGGAGCTGCGCCGCCCGCTGGCGCTGCTGCCAGAGCGGCGTCCGCCGGTCCGGACGGCGGCGCGGCAGCAGCAGCGACCGGGCCGCGCACTCGCGGAACCGGGCCGCGAACAGCGCCGAGCCGCCCAGCTCGTCCACCACGATCCGCTCGATCTCGTCGGGGTCGAAGACGGCGAGGTTCAGGCTCGGCGGCTCGTCCATGTCCGGAATGCGCAGCACGATCCCGTCGTCGGCGTGCATGGCCTGCGCGTCCACGCCGTAGCGCTCGCGCAGCCGGCCCGCGATCGCGAGCGCCCACGGCGCGTGGACCCGGCCGCCGAGCGGGGAGTGGACGACCATCCGCCAGTCGCCCAGCTCGTCGCGGAAGCGCTCCACCACGAGCGTCCGGTCGTCGGGGACGTGGCCGGTCGCCTCCCGCTGCTCGGCCAGGTAGGCGACCAGGTTTCCGGCGGCTCGCTCGTCCAGGCCCGCCGCCGCTACCCGCTCCCGCGCCTTCTGCTCGGGCAGCCCGGCCAGCTCGCGGGTGAACGCGCCGAGCGCCCGGCCCAGCTCGGCCGGACGGCCCTGCGCGTCGCCGTGCCAGAACGGCAGCTTGCCCGGCCGGCCCGGCGCGGGCGACACCAGCACCCGGTCGGGCGTGATGTCCTCGATGCGCCACGAGCTGGCGCCGAGGACGAACACGTCCCCGACGCGCGACTCGTAGACCATCTCCTCGTCCAGCTCGCCCACGCGCGAGGACTTCTCGCCGACCAGGAAGACGCCGAACAGGCCCCGGTCGGGGATCGTCCCGCCGCTGGTCACCGCGAGCCGCTGCGCGCCCGGACGGTCCCGCAGGACGCCCGTCACCCGGTCCCACACCAGGCGGGGCCGCAGCTCGCCGAACTCGTCGCTCGGGTAGCGGCCCGCCAGCATGTCCAGCGTGGCCTCCAGCGCCGAGCGCGGCAGCGTCGCGTACGGGGCGGCGCGCTTCACGACGGTCTCCAGCTCGTCGACCGTCCACTCGTCCAGCGCGACCATCGCGACGATCTGCTGGGCCAGCACGTCCAGCGGGTTGCGCGGGTAGCGCAGCTCCTCGATCTCGCCGGACCGCATCCGCTCGGCGACCACGGCCGTCTGCACCAGATCGCCCCGGTACTTCGGGAAGATCACGCCGCGCGACACCGCGCCGACCTGGTGCCCGGCCCGCCCGACCCGCTGCAGGCCGCTCGCCACCGACGGCGGCGACTCCACCTGGACGACGAGATCCACCGCGCCCATGTCGATGCCCAGCTCCAGGCTGGACGTCGCGACGACGGCGGGCAGCCGGCCCTGTTTCAGGGCGTCCTCGATTCCGGCCCGCTCCTCCTTGGAGACCGAGCCGTGGTGGGCGCGGGCGATCTCGGCGGGGACGCCGCGCGCCGCGCCCGCCTGCGCCATCGTCTCGGCCGGGGAGCGGGCGGCGCGCGCCACGTCGGCCGGGCCGATCTTCGCGAGCCCCTCGCCCTCGGGGGCCGTCGCGCGCTCGAACGCCAGCTCGTTCAGCCGTCCGCACAACCGCTCGGCCAGCCGCCGCGAGTTCGCGAACACCAGCGTGGAGCGATGCTGCTCGATCAGGTCGAGGACGCGGTCCTCCACGTGGGGCCAGATGCTCCGCTGCCGGGGGTCGGCAGCACCCGCGTCGTCGGTGAACGCGCCGATCTCGCCCATGTCCTCCACGGGTACGACGATGTCGAGCGCGAACTCCTTGTCCGCCGGGGGCTGCACCGTCCGCGCCGGGCGCGCTCCGCCGAGGAACGCCGCCACCTCGTCCACCGGGCGCACCGTCGCCGACAGCCCGATGCGCTGCGCGGGACGTTCCAGCAGCGCGTCCAGCCGCTCCAGCGACAGCGCCAGATGCGCGCCGCGCTTGGTGCCCGCGACGGCGTGGACCTCGTCCACGATCACCGTCTCCACCCCGCGCAGCGCCTCCCGCGCCTGCGCGGTGAGCAGCAGGAACAGCGACTCCGGTGTCGTGATCAGAATGTCGGGCGGACGGGTCGCGATGCGCCGCCGCTCGTCGGCCGGGGTGTCGCCGGACCGGATCCCGACCGTGATCTGCGGTTCGGGCAGGTCCAGGCGCCGCGCCGCCTGCCGGATGCCGGTGAGCGGGGCGCGCAGGTTGCGCTCCACGTCCACCGCGAGCGCCTTCAGCGGCGACACGTACAGGACGCGGCACCGGTGCCGCGGGTCCTCCGGGACGGGCGCGGACGCCAGCCGGTCCAGCGACCACAGGAACGCCGCCAGCGTCTTGCCGGACCCGGTCGGCGCGACCACGAGCGTGTTCTCGCCCGCCGCGACCGACGTCCACGCGCCCTCCTGCGCCGCCGTGGGCGCGGCGAAGGCCCCCGCGAACCACGCCCGGGTCGCGGGGGAGAAGCGTTCGAGCACGTCAGCCGTCATGCCCCCATCCTGCCTCGCGGGTCCGACAGAACGGCGGGACGGGGCGGTCCCGGCCTCGGCTACCGTGGGGCCGTGCGCCTCACACAGTTCTGGGAACGGATGGACCGGCAGTTCGGCGCGAGCTATTCCCGGAGCGTCGCCAAGGACCACGTCCTCGCTGAGCTGGGCGGCCGCACGATCGACCAGGCGTTCGCCGACGGCGAGTCGGCCAAGGCGATCTGGGCCGCCGTTGTCGCGTCCTTCGACGTGTCGTACGACCTGCGCTGACGCCCGCTCAGCCCGCGATGCGGTGCGGGACGAACGACGACGTGTCGTCGGTGATCAGGCCCGCCGTCTCGCGGATCCCGAGGCCCGCGGCCTCGTCCGCCACCATCCACGCACCGAGCACCGGGTGTTCACCGTCGAAGTCCGGCAGCGGGTGGAACTGCTGGAAGACGTACCCCTCGCGGCCGTACTCGCCGTCGGTGCGCTGCTCCCGTCCGTCCGGCGTCACGATCCGCATGCTCGCGCCCTCCCGGCCCAGCAGCGGCTTCTGGACGTAGGACGCGAGGTTCCCCGGTGTGTTCAGGTACGCGGGCAGCAGGTTCGGATGGCCGGGGAACAACTCCCACAGCAATACCAGCAGAGCCTTGTTCGACAGGACCATCTTCCAGATCGGCTCGATCCACGCCGTCGGCGCCTGCGGGACGTTGCGGCCGAACGGCTCGGCGACGATCCACTCCCACGGGTAGAGCTTGCACAGCGTGCGGATCTCGTCCTCGGCCAGGTCCACGAACCGGCCCCGGCCCGCGTGCCAGCCGACGTCCTCCATCGCGATGCCCGTGCCCGTCAGGCCCGCCTCCTCGGCGGTCTCCTGGAGGTAGGCGATCGTCATGACCTCTTCGCCGGTCTCGTCCTCGGTCGTCCACGCGAAGTGGACGGGGCCCGGGCCGAGGGACATCTCCTTCCAGCGGTCCACCAGCCGCTCGTGGATCGAGTTCCACTGGTCGTCGCCCGGATGGACGTCCTGCAGCCAGTACCACTGGACGACCGAACTCTCGACCAGGGACGTCGGGGTGTCGGCGTTGTACTCCAGCAGCTTCGCCGGGCCGGAGCCGTCGTAGCAGAGGTCGAACCGGCCGTACAGGTGCGGGTCGCGGCGCCGCCACGACGCCTCGACCAGCGGCGCCACCCAGTCCGGGATGCCGAGGACGTGGTAGCGGCCGGTCGTGACGACGTGCTCCACCGCCTGGAGGCACATGCGGTGCAGCTCCTCGACGGTCTCTTCCAGGGCCAGTACTTCGTCCATCGAAAAGACGTAGTTCACCGACTCGTCCCAGTACGGACGGGCGAGGTGCGGGGGATGGGCCGTCTCGTGGAACGCCAGGCCGTGCTCTTCCACCTTCTCGGCCCAGCCCGCACGGGGGACCGACCGTTCGCGCCGCATCGGTCAGCTCCCGCTCTTGCCGTGGCCGCCGAACCCGCCGCGGCTCAGCGTCCTCCCCGAGCCGGACTTGATCTTTCCGCCGCTCGGCCCGCGCACACTGCCGCCCGTGACGAACCCGTTGCTCCCGCGCCTGCCGCCGTAGTACCAGAAGTAGCGGCCGTACCCGACCGTCCCGTTGTCGATGTCCGAACGGTTGCAGTACGAATCCGGGACGCTGCGGTAGCCGCTCTTGGTGTTGGTGAACCCGCCGCTCGAACCGCGGTCCACGCACCACGCGGTCGTGGACTTCGAGCTGCACGCCACGAGCGTCAGGGACAGGGCGCTCACCATGCCGATCTTCACGGCGCGGGAGCTGAGCCTGCGGGCCGGGTCCTGTTCAGGGGGCAACGGACGTTCCTTACTGCGAGGGGACGTGGTCCCTTCGACGGGGCCGGACCCCGTTCCGGTTCACTCCGGTACGGGCAGATGAGCGTACAGATCCATCGGATCGACCGTCTCCGGCAGATCGCTGACCTGGCCGTCGCCGACCTCCACGACCCGCCACGCACCGTCCCGGCGCTGCGCCAGGTCGGTGGTGATGAACCGGCAGCCGAGCGCCCGGACGGCGGGCGCCACGTCCATCAGGTCCGGCTCGGGTTCGACTCCGGGACTGTCGGGATGCGGCCCCACGAGCACGGGCTCGCCGTCCACCCACCACACGCGCGACTCGCCCGCCCCGTCGAACTCCTCGAACTCGCGCACGACGACGCCGCCCGCGAGGAACTCGTCCTGCAGCGCGACCATCTCGGCCACCACCGCGCGCAGCGCCGCGGCGTCCTTCACCTCCGGGACGAAGCAGGCCGCCTCCCATTCGTGCTTGCGGGACTTGACGTAGTCCTTCACGACCGCCGGCCCGGGGCGCAGGGGACGCACCAGGTCCGTCAGGTCGCCGACGTCGCCGCCGGGGGACAGCGGACGCCACACGCTGGCCGGGGTGATGCCCGCGAACGTGTCGTGCCAGCCCGGCAGCTCGTGCGCGCGCCGGTAGTCGTCGGGGTGGGTGAGCAGGGTCGTCCCGCGTCCGCGCAGGGCCTCGGCCAGGGCGGCGTACGCGTCGCCCGTCAGCATCCAGCCTCGGTACCAGGCCGGACCGAGGTCGCGCGGCACCGCGCGGACGGCGGCCGTGGCGTCGCCCCGGACGAGCGCGTCGTGGTCGATGAGGGCGATCTCGCCGTAGTGGTCCCGGACGGCGCCGGCCTCGCGGGCGAAGTGCCGGTCGACGAGCCGGGGGCGGAGCGGATCGCCGCAGAAGAGGACGGTCAGCGTCATGTTTCGGAACCCTCCGGGGACCGCGCAGGACTGCGCCAGCGTACGGCGTCGGACCGCCTGATGCACGGAGATTCCCGGGTGAATCAGTACACGCGGCCATGATCGAACGAATGTTCGGTACGCTGGTCGCGGCGCGCGACGTTATCCACAACCGCCCCGCCGACTCGAAACTGTCGGCGGCTCCTCGTAACGTCGCCTCCGACACCGCCGCCACGGGCGGGGCGAGAGCCACCGGGCCGGCGACAGCAACAGACGAAGGGGCAGACATGGCAGCGAACGACCGGGAGAAGGCTCTCGAAACCGCCCTCGCCCAGATCGAGCGGCAGTTCGGCAAGGGCTCGGTCATGCGGATGGGCCAGGAGACGCGCGCCCCGGTGGAGGTCATCCCGACCGGCGCGATCTCCCTCGACATCGCGCTCGGCATCGGCGGCCTGCCGCGCGGGCGCGTGGTGGAGGTCTACGGGCCGGAGGGCTCCGGCAAGACGTCCATCGCCCTGCACGCGGTCGCGAGCGTCCAGCGCAAGGGCGGCATCGCGGCGTTCGTGGACGCCGAGCACGCCCTGGACCCCGAGTACGCCGGCAAGCTCGGCGTCGACATCGACGCCCTGCTGGTCTCCCAGCCCGACACGGGCGAGCAGGCGCTGGAGATCACGGACATGCTGATCCGCTCCGGCTCGATCGACATCGTCGTCATCGACTCGGTCGCGGCGCTCGTCCCCCGCGCCGAGATCGAGGGCGAGATGGGCGACAGCCACGTCGGCCTCCAGGCCCGGCTGATGTCGCAGGCGCTCCGCAAGCTGACCGGCGCGATCAACCAGACCCGCACCACCGTGATCTTCATCAACCAGCTCCGCGAGAAGGTCGGCGTGATGTTCGGCTCGCCCGAGACCACGACCGGCGGCAAGGCGCTGAAGTTCTACGCCTCCGTCCGGCTGGACGTGCGCCGCATCGAGACGCTCAAGGACGGCACCGAGGCGGTCGGCAACCGCGTCCGGGTGAAGGTCGTGAAGAACAAGATGGCGCCGCCGTTCCGGGTCGCCGACTTCGACCTGCTCTACGGCCAGGGCATCTCCCGCGAGGGCGGCCTGATCGACCTCGGCGTCGAGCACGGCTTCGTCCGCAAGTCGGGCGCCTGGTACACCTGCGACGGCGACCAGCTCGGCCAGGGCAAGGAGAACGCCCGCAACTTCCTGAAGGCCAACCCGGACATGGCCGACGGGATCGAGAAGCGGATCAAGGAGAAGCTGGGCATCGGGCCCAAGGTCGACAAGGAGGCGGCGGAGACCACCGAGGCCGCCAAGCCGGTCGACGCCCCGGCCGTCCCGGCGCCCGCCACGGGCCGCAAGGGCCGCACCGCCAAGGCCGCCCCGGCTGCCACGGCCGCCCCTGCGGCCACGGCTGCCCCGGCCGAATCCTGACGCCCGATCCGCCGAGAAGGGTGACGTCCGACGGTCGGCTGAGCGATGATCCCTGATGCGGGGCGGCGGCGCCCTTCCCGGTCCCGCCTCGGCGGCGGCCGGACCTTCCCCGATGGCGCCGCCGCTCACGACGTCCCCGGGACACGCCCATGACGACCGACGAACCACCCGTCCCCGACGACCCGACCCGCAAGGTCCGGCTCACCGAGAACGCGTCCGCAACGAACACGGGCTCGGAACCGCCGGACGCGGCGGACGCACGTTCGCAGGACCCGAGCTACGGGGACACAGAGGACGCGGGGGACGCGGAGGGCGCGGGGGACACGGTCGCGGAATGGAGCCCGGCGGGCGGAAGCCCGTTCGCCGATCTCGGTCGCGGCCCGCGCCCCGTGGAGAACCCGTTCGGCCATCTGGCGCCTCCGTCGCGTCCGGGGGCGGGCGGCGAGTCGCCCTTCGCGCATCTGGCGAAGCCAGCCGGTGAACGTCCGGACCCGTCCGCGAGTCCGTTCGCGCACCTGACCGGCGCGGGCGGGACGACCGCACCCGAAGGGGACGGGTCATCCGCGCCCCCGGAGACGGACGCCGAGGCGTCGTCTCCCGTGGCGCCCGGCACGGCGGCGGACCGGGCGGGCGGGGGGCCGTTCGAGCATCTCCGGTCCGCGGAGGAAGAAGCCCGGCGGCGCGGCGGCCCGGACAATCCGTTCGGTCATCTGGCGCCGCGCGGCGGCGCCTCATTCGGCACGGGCGCACGCACGCGCCGCAGCGGAACACAGAAGCGTTCAGGAGAACGGCGCACATCGTCCGCGCGGCGGAACGCCGGGGACGACGACCGGACGCGAGGCCCGGCCGGAAGCGAGACCGGTGACCCGGACGAGTCGAGGGGCCGCCCCGAAGCCGCTGGCCACGTCGAACCCGAACGCCGAACTCCGCCCACGGACCGTCCCGACGGCGAGCCCCAAGACCAGAACGAGCGCACGCCCCCACGCGCCGCCGGACGCCAGCGCGCCCCAAGCCCACAGCGCGCTACCGCGTCCCAGAGCGCCGCTGAAACGCGTCACGACACTGAGCCGCCGGACGATCCCGGATCGCAGAGCGATACCGGTCCACAGCGCGATGCCGGGTCGCAGGGCGCCGCTGGGACGGGCCGCGACGCTGAGCCGTCGGGCGGTGCCGGGGCGCAGAGCGATGCCGGGTCGCGGGGTGGTGCGGGGGGTCGCGGTGGTGCCGGGCGTCGGCGTGGTGCTGGGGGTCGGCGTGGTGGCGGGTGGGATGGCGACGCGTCTTCGCGTGAGAGTGAGCGGCAGGGTGGGAGTGATGCTGAGGGTCGGGGGGCGGCGCGGGCTAAGCCGGCTGATCCGGAGGCTCGGGCGCGTGAGATCTGTTTGCGGTTGCTCGCTGCCGCGCCGCGTACCCGTGCGCAGCTTGCCGACGCGTTGCGGCGCAAGGACGTCGAGGACGACGTGGCCGAGGGTGTTCTCGGGCGGTTCACCGATGTCGGGCTGATCGACGACAAGGCGTTCGCGCAGGCGTGGGTGCGCTCGCGGCACGCGGGGCGGGGGCTCGCCCGCCGGGCGCTGGCGGCGGAGCTGAGGCGGCGCGGCGTCGACTCCGAGACCGTCGGGGAGGCCGTCGAGGAGCTGGATCCGGACGAGGAGGCGCGCACGGCCCGTGCCCTGGTCGACCGCAAGCTCAGGACGACCCGCGACGTCGACCCCGTGAAGCGCACCCGGCGTCTCGTCGGGATGCTCGCCCGCAAGGGGTATCCGCCGGGGACGGCCTACCGCGTCGTCCGCGAGGCGCTCGAAGCCGAGGGGACGGACGTGCCCGAGGGCCTCGACCACCTCGACTGACCGCGCGCGGGAGCGCCCTCGGGTGCCTCGTCGGCGACCGGTCCGCGCCTGGGCGGAAGCGCAGGCGGACGGTGTCGGCCGGACGCGCCGGGTTCCGCTGCCGACGGCGTCCGAGGCCGGGCGTCGCTCGCGTGCGGACTCCGCCGCCGGGGAGTGCGCTGCGTGCGGTGGGCAGGTCGGCGGTGGATCGCCGGGCCCGCGCGCGTGCGCGTGGCGGTGGCGGGGCGGCGCGTGGCCGGGGGCGACCGAAGCCGCGCGCGTGCGCGTGGCGGCCGTTCGCGCTGCGCCGCGACAAGTCCTACGTCACCGAAGCCGCGCGCGTGCGCGTGGCGGTCTGACCGGCGAGCTGCGCACTGTTCGGAGGGCGCCGGGCCCGCGCGTGTGCTCGTGGCGGGCGGTCGGCGCCGGTCCCGGGTGGGGCGGCGGGGCCGGGAGTCGATGCCCTCGGGCGTCAGCCCAGGTCCAGGGCGGGGACGTCGCGGGGCTCGAAGCCGAGCGTCTGCCCGTAGAAGGACAGCTCGGCCTCCAGGGCGGCCCGGACGGTCTCCTCGCGCTGGAAGACGTGGCTCTCGTCCGCGAACGTCAGGCGGGCATGGCGTACCTTCTTGTCGGCCAGGGCCTCGGCGAACTTCTCGGACTGGGCGGCCGGCACGACCGGGTCGTCCAGGCCGTGCAGCAGCAGGATCGGGCACGCGTTCGACTCGACGCGCTGCAGCGGCGACCGCTCGTCGTAGGCCCGCTCGAACCCCGGCAGCGGCCCGATCAGCCCGAACAGGTACTGGGACTCGAAGTCGTGCGTCGTCGCGGCGAGGTCCTTCGGGTCGCCGACGCCGGCGTAGGCGGTCGCGGCCTTGAAGACGTCGGTGGCGGTCGCGGCGGCGAGCGCCGTCCAGCCCGACCCGCGGATCGCGAGGCGGCCCGGGTCGGCGAACCCGGCGTCGGCGAGGGCGCGTGCGGCGGAGACGGCGTCCTCGACGTCCACGACGCCCCATTGGCGCCGGGTGCGCTCCCGGTAGGTGCGGCCGTGGCCGGTCGAGCCGCCGTAGTTGACGTCCACGACGCCGATGCCGCGGCTCGTGAAGTAGGCG
Organism: Actinomadura rubteroloni; assembly: GCF_002911665.1. NCBI lineage: Bacteria > Bacillati > Actinomycetota > Actinomycetes > Streptosporangiales > Thermomonosporaceae > Actinomadura > Actinomadura rubteroloni. The sequence continues at coordinate 756,468 of NZ_MTBP01000002.1, read as the reverse complement.
CGGGCGAGGTCGAGCCGCCGCGACGCGCGCCGCGCCGGCCCGTCGTGCACGAACACGACGTACGGCGGACGCTCGTCCGGCGGCCCGTCGACGGCGGGGTTGGCGGGCTCGTAGACGTAGGCGTGGACGGCGCGGCCGAATGTCCCGTCGAGGCGATCCTCGCGCGGCGGGGGCAGGTAGGCCGCGTCGGGCAGCTCGTCCAGCTCGGTGCGCAGCACCTCGGCCGTCCCGGTCGCGGTGTCGACGCGGACGAGCGACGTCGCGATCCCCGGCCCGCCGCCGATCCCGACGACCGTGGTCCCCGACGCCGACAACGACATCGCCCAGTCGTCGTACCCGAGGTCGAGGTCTTCGAGGTCGAGCGTGTCGGGGTCGTACAGGCCGAGCCGCTGGTCGCCCTCGCCGTGCAGGACGGCGAGCCGCCCGTCGGCGAGCAGCGCGTACGGCATCCCGCCGAGCTGCCAGGGCGCGTCGGCGAACTCCTCCTCGGCCGGGTAGAGCGCCTGCGGCGACTCCCCGTACAGGCCGACCTGGTAGACGTTCCACCAGCCGGGCCAGTCCGACACGACGTAGAGCGCCTGGTCGCTCGCCCACACCGGCGCGAGCGCCGACTCGGTGAGGCCGCCCTTCACGGTGCGCGGCGTGACGGCCTTGCCGTCCTCGATGGCGGCGACGCGGACCTCGGTGCCGTCCCACGGCATCCGGGGGTGGCTCCACTGCACCCAGGCGAGGTGCCCGCCGCCCGGCGACGGCGTCGGCGACGCGAAGAAGTGCGGGCCGGTCACGAGTTCGCGGATCGCGCCGGGGTTCTCGGCGGCGGAACCGTCCAGCGGCACCGCGACGATCGCGCGCCGGATCCCGTCGGGCGTGTGGCCCTCGCAGACGCACCAGATCTCGGTCTCATCGGGAGACAGCACATAGTCGGCGTAGCGCAGGCCGGCCGGACGCGCCGGTTCGGGCGTCAACGGGCGCGGTTCGGCGTCGCCGGGGCCGAGCAGGCGCAACCGCTGGTCGTCCGCGTGCGAGAAGACGAGGGAATGGCCTGATTCGGAGGCGATCGGCAGATAAGAACGGCCACCGTATTCGTGGACGCGCGTGCAGGCGTTCCACGGAGCGGGCAGGAGTTCGACCGGACGGCCGTCCTCGGCCAGATGCATGACCGTGGTCCGGCCGCCCTCGGCGGGACGGGTCTCCTGCCACCACACGCGGGGACCCGAAACGGTGGGGAAACTGAGGCGCAGCCGGGCGCGGGCGACGTCGGCGGCGGAGATGGGGGAGGGCCAGGAGCCGTAGGGGAGGGTCGCACGAGCGGTCATATGCGAATGGTCCCGCATCGGGGGATCGGTTGGGGCCATGACGGGGCAGTTGACCTCCAAAAGAAACAAGCCTCGCGAGCGGGAGGGTCTCAGACTCCCGTGACGATCTCCGCACCCGTCACGCGCGTCCCGCCGAGCACGGCGGCGATCTCCCGCACGGCCGCGCGGCCCGCCCGGTTCGCCCCGATCGTGCTGGCGGACGGCCCGTACCCGAGCAGGTGGACGCGCGGGTCGGCGGCCACGCGGGTGGTGAGCGCGCCGTCCAGCGCGACGCCGCCGCCCGGCCCGCGCAGGCCGAGCGGAGCGAGGTGGTCGAGCGCGGCGCGGAACCCGGTGGCCCACAGGATCACGTCGGCGTCGAAGGCGGTGCCGTCGGCCCAGACGACGCCGTCCGGGACGACGCGCGCGAACATCGGCCGCCGGACGAGCACGCCGCGTTCGATGCCGTCGCGCACCTCGGGCGTCAGCGCGAGCCCGGTCGCGCCGACGACGCTGCCCGGCGGGAGCCCGGCGCGGACGCGTTCGGCGACGCGGCCGACCGACGCGCGGCCCGCCTCGGCGTCGAACGGCCCGTCCCGCCACACCGGCGGACGGCGGGTGACCCACGCCGTCGCGGCGGCCACGCCGGCGATCTCCAGCAGCGCCTGGACGCCGGACGCGCCGCCCCCGACGACGAGCACGCGCCGTCCGGCGAACGCGTCCGGCCCCCGGTAGTCGGCGGTGTGGAGCTGACGGCCCCGGAACGTCTCGCGGCCGGGGTAGTAGGGCCAGAACGGCCGCTCCCACGTCCCGGTCGCGTTGATCAGCGCGCGGGCGCCGTACGGGCCGTCGGACGTGCCGAGCAGCAGCCGTCCGTCCGGTTCGCTCGTGACCTGGGTGACGTCCACCGGGCGCCGGACGTCGAGGCCCGTCTCCCGCTCGTACCGGCCGAAGTACTCGGCGACGACCTCCGACGCGGGCCGGGACGTGTCCGGTGTGCCGAGCGGCATCCCCGGCAGATCGTGAATGTGGTGCGTGCGGCCGAGCGTGAGCGTCGGCCAGCGGTGCCGCCACGCTCCACCGGGGCCGTCCGCGTGGTCGAGCACGACCGACGACAGATCCGAGCGGCGCAGGAAGTAACCCGCCGAGAGGCCCGCCTGTCCCGCGCCGATCACGGCGACGTCCACGTCCATGCCGTCGGAAACCGAAGGGGGCGCCGCCGGATTCCCCGGCGGCGCCCCACGGCTCAGTCGGCTCCGGTGGTCGTCCCCGTCGCGGACATGCCCGGTGCGGGCGGCGCGCCGCCCGCGCCCATCGTCTTGGCGGACGTCCGGTGGCTGCCGCGGCTGCGCCGCTCCAGCCAGACCGCCAGCCGGCTGATCGCGAGGTTCAGCGCGATGTAGATGACGCCGACGACGATCCCCGCCTGGAGGATGTTGTTGTGGAAGTTCGGCGGAATCTCGCGGAACGCCTGCTTCAGCAGCTCCGGATAGGCGATGATCACGCCGATCGCCGTGTCCTTGAGCAGGACGACGATCTGCGCCACGATCGCCGGCATCATCACCGTCACGGCCTGCGGCAGCAGGATGCGCCGCAGCACTCCGCTCTTGCGCAGGCCGATCGCGTACCCGGCCTCGGCCTGCCCCTTCGGCACCGCGTTGATCCCGGCCCGGACGATCTCGGCGAACACCGAGCCGTTGTACATGACCAGACCGAACACCACGGCGGCGAACGCCGGGACGGTGACCGTCCCCGCGTTGATCTCCACGCCGAAGATCGAGAAGAAGTTGTCGACCAGGACCCGCTGAAGGGTCCCGAACGACGACTCGGCGATCGCCGGGCTGATCTTGTTGGGCAGGAAGAACGCCAGGAAGATCAGGATCAGCAGCGGCATCGCGCGGAAGAACTCCACGATGACGCCGCAGGGAACGCGGATCCACCAGTGGTCCGACAACCGCCCGATGCCGAACAGCGCGCCGAAGATCAGCGCGAGCACGGTCGCGACGGCCGCCGCGCCCAGCGTGTTCTTGAGTCCGGGCAGGATGAAGTTGCGCCAGATCTCGCCTTTGAGGAACGGGCTCCACAGCTCCCCGGCCCACTGCCCCTTGGCGTCCATCCGCCACACGAACACGGCGACGAGGGCGAGGAGCAGCAGGGACGCGACGACCGTGATGATCCGGTTGCGGGCCCGGGCGCGCGGCCCGGGGAGGTCGAAGAGGACTCCGGCGCTCATCGGGCCACCGCCGTTCGCTTGGCCAGCCAGCCGAAGAAGTACCCGGTCGGAAGGACGAGGATGAGGAACCCGGCGGCGACCCCGAGGAACAGGGGGATCGCGCCGCTGGTGAAGGACGGCAGGTCCAGCAGCGTCTTCATCACGGTGACCACCTCGCCATAGCTTGCCGCCGTCGCCACCGTCGTGTTCTTGATCATGGCGATGAACACGCTGCCGAGCGGGGCGATGACGGCCCGGAACGCCTGCGGCAGGATGATCGTCCGCAGCGACTGGGAGAACGTCAGGCCGATCGACCGCGCCGCCTCGGCCTGGCCGATCGGGACGGTGTTGATGCCCGACCGCAGCGACTCGCAGACGAACGCCCCGGTGTAGCCGGACAGGCCGAGCACCGCCCACCAGTAGTAGGTCGTGCCGCTGTCGTTGGAGAACGTCAGCCCGAGGGTGTCGTTCAGTCCGAGGGAGCACATGATCAGCACGAGCGTGAGCGGCGTGTTGCGGACGATGTTGACGTAGCCGGTCCCCGCGGCCCGCAGGACCGGGACGGGCGAGACGCGGAAGCTCGCCAGGACCGTCCCGATGACCAGCGAGAACACCCCGGCGAGCGCGGCCAGCCGGATCGTCGCCCAGAAGCCCTGGAGGATGACGTCGATGTTGTCGAAGAACGGGCCGAAATCGAACAGGTCGGAGAGTGACATGGCGTTCCAGCGGGTGAAGGCCGCACCGGCGCGCGCCCGCCGCGGATCGGGCGGGGCGCGCCGGGACGGCGGGCCTCAGATCCGGATCAGGCGCAGGCGTCGAACTGAGGCACGGTGGTCGTCGGCTTCAGGCCGGTCCCGCCGAAGTACTTGTCCAGCAGGGTCTTGGCCGTGCCGTCGGAGTACATCTTCGTGATGGCGTCGTCGACGGCCTTGCAGGTCTCGGTGTCGCCCTTCCTGATCCCGACGCCGTACTTCTCGTCGGTGAACGGCTGGTTGATGACCTTGAACGAGCCCTTCTGCTGGCTCGCGAACCCGGCGAGGATCAGGTCGTCGGTGCTGACGGCGTCGACCGCGCCGGTCTTCAGCTTGGCGGCGCACTCGGAGTAGCCCGAGGCGTCCACGAGGTTGACGCCCTTGATGTTGAGCTTGCCGTCCGGCGGCGGCTCGGTGACGCGGCGGAACGAGTTCGACCCGGCCGCCTTGCAGAGCTTCTTGCCCTTGAGGTCCTGCGGCTTGGCGATGGTGTTGTCGTCCGCGCGGACCATCGTGTCCTGGTGCGCGATGTAGTACGGGCCGCCGAACGTGATCTGCTGCTTGCGCGCGTCGGTGATGGAGTAGGTCGCGACGACGAGGTCGACCTGGCCGCCGCCGAGGAAGGACTCGCGGTTCTCCGACCGGGCCTCCTTGAACGTGATGCCGCTTTCCGGGACGCCGAGCTGCTTGGCGATGTACCGGGCGACGTCCACGTCGAATCCCTCGAAGGTGCCGTCCGGCTTCTTCAGCCCGAGGGCGGGCTGGTCGTACTTGATGCCGATCGTGATCTTCTTGGAGTCCTTGGCCTTCTGGACGACGGATTTGGCGTCCGTCTTCTCCGAGTCGCTGCCGCAGGCGGTCACGGCCATCGACAGGGCGGTCGCCGCGCCGATGAGGGCGCCGAAACGACGAAGTCGCATGCTTTCGCTACCTTTCACTTCTGTCGGCTTGCCGACGAGTCACGCGGGGGCTTCGCGGGCTCAGTGGGTCAGGATCTTGGACAGGAAGTCCTTGGCGCGGTCGCTGCGCGGATTGGTGAAGAACTCCTCCGGGGAGTTCGCCTCCACGATCTGACCGTCGGCCATGAAGACCACCTGCTGCGCGGCGCGCCGCGCGAAACCCATCTCGTGGGTGACCACGATCATCGTCATGCCGTCGCGCGCGAGCCCGGTCATGACGTCGAGCACCTCGTTGATCATCTCGGGGTCGAGGGCCGAGGTGGGCTCGTCGAACAGGATGACCTTGGGGCGCATGGCCAGGGAGCGCGCGATCGCCGCGCGCTGCTGCTGCCCGCCCGAGAGCTGCGCCGGGTATTTCTGCGCCTGATTGGCGATCCCGACGCGGTCGAGCAGTTCCATCGCTCGTTTCTCGGCCGTCTCCTTGCTTTCCTTGCGCACCTTCAGCGGCCCGAGCGTGACGTTCTCGAGGATCGTCTTGTGGGCGAAGAGGTTGAACGACTGGAAGACCATGCCGACGTCCGCGCGCAGCCGCGCGAGATCGCGGCCCTCCTGCGGGAGGGGCTTTCCGTCGACGAGAATCGTGCCGGAGTCGATGGGCTCCAGCCGGTTGATCGACCGGCAGAGAGTCGATTTACCGCTGCCGGACGGGCCGATGATGACGACGACCTCGCCCCGGGCGACGGTCAGATTGACGTCCCGCAGGACGTGCAGTTCCCCGAAGTGCTTGTTGACGTCCCTGACCTCGACCAGGGGGCCGTCCGCCCGGTCCGTGCCGCCGGGCACGGACGGTTCCGCCCCGCCTTTGCTGTCCGTCATGCCGGGTGACTCTACGGGACGGGTATTACCGGGCAGGCCACCAAGGGGTCCCGATCCGATCACGAATCCGCACGTCGGCGCCCTTCGACGTGTATTCGAGAGGGACACTTTACGATTTCTTGGTGTTGTGGCCGGCGGAGAACCGGGGCGCGCCGGGGCCGCCGCGCCGCGTACCCTGGACCGGTCATGAGTGCCCCTGTCGAGAGCGGCCCCCGCACGTACGAGATCCGTACCTACGGGTGCCAGATGAACGTCCACGACTCCGAACGGCTGTCCGGCCTGCTGGAGGACGCCGGTTACGTCCGCGCGGGAGACGGCTTCGATCCGGACGTCGTGGTGTTCAACACCTGCGCCGTCCGCGAGAACGCCGACAACCGCCTGTACGGCAACCTCGGGCGGCTGCGCCCGGTGAAGGCGGGCCGCCCCGGGATGCAGATCGCCGTCGGCGGCTGCCTCGCGCAGAAGGACCGGGACGCGATCGTCGCCCGCGCGCCCTGGGTGGACGTCGTGTTCGGCACGCACAACCTCGGTGCCCTGCCCGTCCTGCTGGAGCGTTCGCGCGTCCAGGAAGAGGCGCAGGTCGAGATCGAGGAATCGCTCGTGACGTTCCCCTCGACGCTGCCGACGCGCCGCGAGTCGCCCTACGCGGCCTGGGTGTCGGTGTCGGTGGGCTGCAACAACACGTGCACGTTCTGCATCGTCCCGTCGCTGCGCGGCAAGGAGCGCGACCGGCGGCCGGGGGAGATCCTGGCCGAGGTGCGCGCGCTCGTCGCCGAGGGCGTCCTCGAGATCACGCTGCTCGGCCAGAACGTCAACGCCTACGGCAGCGGGTTCGGCGCCCTGGCCGCCGCGCCGGAGGACGTCCGCGCGATGACCGGCGGCGGTCAGTCGGCGTTCGCCGGGCTGCTGCGCGCGTGCGGGGACGTCCCCGGGCTGGAGCGCGTCCGGTTCACCTCGCCGCACCCGAAGGACTTCACCGACGACGTCATCGCCGCGATGGCCGAGACGCCGAACGTCGTGCCGTCGCTGCACATGCCGCTCCAGTCCGGGTCGGACGCGGTGCTGCGCGCGATGCGCCGCTCCTACCGGCAGGACCGCTACCTCGGCATCATCGAGAAGGTGCGGGCGGCGATCCCGGACGCGGCGATCACCACCGACATCATCGTCGGGTTCCCCGGCGAGACCGACGCCGACTTCGAGGAGACGCTGCACGTCGTCCGGGAGGCGCGGTTCGCGAGCGCGTTCACGTTCCAGTACTCCAAGCGGCCCGGCACGCCCGCCGCGACGATGGACGGGCAGGTGCCCAAGGAGGTCGTCCAGGAGCGCTACGAGCGGCTGATCGCGCTCCAGGAGGAGATCTCCTGGGCGGAGAACCGGCGGCTGCTCGGCCGGACGCTGGAGGTCCTGGTCGCCGAGGGGGAGGGCCGCAAGGACGGCGCGACCCGGCGCCTGTCGGGACGCGCGGCCGACAACCGGCTCGTCCACTTCCGCGCGCCCGACGAGCCCGTCCGGCCCGGGGACATGGTCACCACCGAGATCACCTACGCGGCGCCGCACCACCTGGTCGCGGACAAGCCCGCCGCGGGCGTCCGGCGGACGCGGGCGGGCGACGCGTGGGAGGCGCGCCGGGCCGCGCCGCAGGGCGTGGTGCTCGGGATGCCGTCGGTGGGCCGTCCCGCTCCGGCGCCCGCCACCGGCTGCTCGACCTGCCCCTGATGCTGACGTCGGCGGCGGTCTGCCCGCATCCGCCCGTGCTCGTCCCGGAACTGTCCGGCGCGGCGCCCGGCGACGCCCTGCCCGCGCTGCGCGCCGCGTGCCGCGACGCGGTCGCCCGCCTGTCCGGCGATCTGCTGGTCGTCGTGGGAGGCGGCGAGCGGACGCGCACGCACGAGGCCGACGCGTCCGGGACGCTGCGCCCCTACGGCCTCGACCTGGTGATCGGCGACGCCGCGACGCCGGAGCTGCCGCTGTCGCTCACGGTCGGACGCCGGCTGCTCGGCCGCGCGCCCGACCTCTACCAGGAGATCGCCTTCGACGCGCCGCCCGGCGAGTGCCTGCGGGTCGGCGCGGCCCTCGCCCAGCGGGCCGACCGCGTCGCGCTGCTCGTGCTCGGCGACGCGTCCGCGAGCCGGTGGGAGCTGGCGCTCGGCGACGCCGACGGGCGCGCCGGGCCGTTCGACACGGCGGTGGCCGACGCGCTCGGCGCGGCCGACGCCGCCGCGCTGGCGGCGCTCGACCCCGCGACCGCGCGGGCGGTGCGGTCGGCGGGCCGAGCGGCCTGGCAGGTCCTCGCCGGAGCCGCCGGTACGGCGCCCCTCCACGGGGAGCTGCTGGCCGCGATGGCGCCCTACGACGTCACCTACCTGGTCGCGTCCTGGACGTCCTGAGCGGTCAGGTGCCGCGCGTGTCGTTCCGGCTCCCGGAGCGCTCCTGGGTGCCGATGTAGTCGTTGGCCTTGTTCTGCACCTTGTCGGTCTTGTCGGCGTACTTGCCGCCGGTCCTCTTGTCGATCATGTCGCCGCCGCGTTCCACGCCCTGCCGGGCCTTGGCGGCGTTCTTCCCGAGCATCTCCTTGACCTTGTCCATGAACGGCATGGGGTCCTCCGATCGTCGGGTCCGGTGGCGGCGGGACGGGGGTCCCGGCGCCCGTTCGGTCCGTCCCCTCCCCGATGGCGTCACAATTAAGCGCGTGGCAGCACCTGACGTGATCGCCGTCGTCGGCCCCACGGCGTCCGGAAAGTCCGACCTGGCCGTCGAGCTGGCGCTGCGCCTCGGCGGCGAGGCGGTCAACGCGGACTCGATGCAGCTCTACCGGGGCATGGACGTCGGCACCGCGAAGCTCACCCCGGCCGAGACGCGCGGCGTGCCGCACCATCTGCTGGACGTGTGGGACGTCACCGAGACCGCCAGCGTCGCCGAGTACCAGAAGCTCGCCGCCGACGCGATCGAGGACGTCCGGGCGCGCGGGCGGACACCGGTCCTGGTCGGCGGGTCCGGCCTCTACGTGCGCGCCGCGCTGGACCATCTGGAGTTCCCCGGCACCGACCCGGCCGTCCGCGCCCGGCTGGAGGCGGAGCTGGCCGAGCACGGCCCCGGCGTCCTGCACGAGCGGCTGCGCGGCCTGGACCCGGCGGCGGCGGACGCGATCCTGCCCGGCAACGGCCGCCGCGTCGTCCGGGCGCTGGAGGTCGTGGAGATCACCGGACGGCCGTTCAGCGCGACGCTCCCCGCGCACCGGTACCGGTTCGACGCCGTCCAGATCGGGCTGAGCGTCCCGCGTCCCGAGCTGGACGAGCGGATCGCGCTGCGCGTCGGACGGATGTGGGACGCGGGCCTGGTCGACGAGGTCCGGCGGCTGGAGCGGGCCGGGCTCCGCCGGGGCGTCACCGCGAGCCGCGCGCTCGGCTACCAGCAGGTGCTCCGGTTCCTCGCGGGCGAGTGGACCGAGGAGCACGCCAGGGACGAGACGATCCGGCTCACGCGGCGGTTCGCGCGCCGCCAGGAGTCGTGGTTCCGGCGCGACCCGCGCGTGCGGTGGCTGCCCTACGACGCCCCCGACCTGGTCGACCGCGCCCTGGCCGCCGCGTGACGCCTACGATCGGGACATGCGTTTTCTCAAGGGCCACGGGACCGAGAACGACTTCGTCATCCTGCCCGATCCGGACGGCGAGCTGGAGCTGACGCCGTCGTTCGTCGCCCGGCTGTGCGACCGCCGCGCGGGGATCGGGGCGGACGGCGTGCTGCGCGCCGTCCGGGCGAAGGCCGACCCCGAGGCCGCCGGCCAGGACGCCGAGTGGTTCATGGACTACCGCAACGGCGACGGCAGCGTCGCCGAGATGTGCGGCAACGGCGTCCGGGTCTTCGCGCGGTACCTGGTCGACGCGGGCCTGGCCGAGCCCGGCGAATGGAACGTCGCGACCCGCTCGGGCCCGCGCCGAGTGGCGCTCGGCGCGGACGGCGACGTCCGCGTGGACATGGGCGTCCCCGACTACTTCGGGACGAGCGTCGCCACCCTCGGCGACCGGGAGTTCCCGGGCGTCAGCGTGTCGATCGGCAACCCGCACCTGGCGTGCCGCGTGGACGAGCCCGTCGCCGTCCTGGACCTCGGCACCGCGCCCGGGTTCGACCGGTCGGTCTACCCGCACGGCGTGAACGTGGAGTTCTTCCGTCCGGTCGGCGACCACCACGTCGAGATGCGCGTCCACGAGCGCGGGGCGGGCGAGACCCGGTCCTGCGGGACCGGGACGGTCGCGGTCGCCGTGGCGGCGGCGCTCGGGCTCGCGGGCGCCGAACCGGTGCCGCCGGGCCGCTGGACGGTCGACGTCCCCGGCGGCCGGGTGACCGTCACCTTGACCGAGGGGACGGCCTTTCTCGCAGGTCCGGCCGTTCTCGTGGCCGAGGGCGAGGTCGATCCGGCGGCCCTGTCCACAAGCTGAGACGGAGGTCCCGGCAGAGACGGGACCTCGGTCCCTCCGCGCCGGGACCCGGGCCGCGTAACTTCAGTCGTGCACACCCTCTGGTGGAAGGCCCCCGGAACACGGGATGGGAGCCCCGGGTTCCGGCGGAGCCGAGGGTCGGTGGCGACCTTCTTGGCGGGGGGCGGCCACCGGCCCTCCTGCCACCGGCGGGAAGGCCCGGTCAGCTCGCGAGCGGCAGGCCGCTGAGCGGGAGCCGCGCGCTGACGAGCGTGCCGCCGCCGGGAGCGGGACCGATCGTGCAGGAACCCCCGAGTTCGGCCGCGCGCTCGCGCATCGAGGACATGCCCACCCCGGCGCTCTGGCGGCCGTGGACGCCGACGCCGTCGTCGCCCACCGAGACGTGCAGGTCCCCGTTCAAACTCAGCCGGACGACCGCCGTGTCGGCCTTGGCGTGCCGGTAGACGTTGGTCAGCGCCTCCTGGACGATCCGGTACGCCGCCACCTCGGCGGCGGCGGGGAGCCGGTCGAGGTCGCCGTCCACCTGGACGTCCACGTGCGGGCCGTCGCCGGTCGAGACGACGCCGCCGAGCGCGCGGATCGCCCCGGCGAGGCCGAGGTCGTCCAGCGCGGGCGGGCGCAGGCCGTAGACGAGGTCGCGGATGTCGCCGATCGCCTGGCCCATCGTGGTGCGCAGGTCCTCCAGCAGCCCGTCGGCGGCGTCGGGATCGTTGCGCAGCGTGATGCGGGCGGCGTCCACGGTCATCGCGATGCTGGCGAGGGTGGGGCCGAGGCCGTCGTGCAGGTCGCGGCGCAGCCGCCGCCGCTCCTCCTCGCGGGTGCGCAGGATGCGCTCGCGGGAGCGCTGGACGTCGATGGCGAGCCGGGTCGCGCTGGCCAGTTCGGCGAGGTTGCGGGCGAGGACGGCGGCGATGCGCGGGTCGTTGCGCCGCGTCACCCCGACGACGAGCCGGCCGACCGGTTCGCTGTGCCAGACCAGCGGCACCGACTGGGCGCGCTCGCCCGGGTCGCCGCAGGTCACCGAGACCGTCTGCCCTTCGCGGTCCACGACCTCCAGCAGGACGCCGGTCGCGTGCAGGGCCTCCTTGACGGTCGTCGCGGCGGTGGCGAGCGCGGCGCGCGGGTCGGAGATGCTCTGCAGCCGCCGGTTGAGCCGGTCGGCGATGCGGTAGGGGTCGCGTTCGCCGTGCATGAGCCGGTCCACGGCGCGCTGGAGCCGCCGCCGGGCGGGCTCGAACACCGCGCCCGCCGCGATCGCGCCGACCAGGCCCGCGACGGGCAGGTGGTCGGCGGCGACCTGGCTTGCGACGGCGACCAGCGCGAAGTAGACGCCGGTGATGACGGCGACGAGCCCCGCGTAGACGAGCGTCCGGCTGAAGACCAGGTCGATGTCGTACAGCCGGTACCGGGTGATGGCGATGGCGATGCACAGCGGGACGGCCGCGATGACGAAGTCGCGCGTGGCGTCCCCGATCGGCACGGCCTCGCCGATGAACGTGATGCCCTGCGCGAAGACGCCGGGGTAGATCACCCAGGCGATCTGCCGCCGCACGTCCGGGGTGGACCGGACGAACCGGATGCCGAGCGCGAGGAAGCCGAGCGCGAGCGGCCCGAGGATCGCGGCGCTGATCAGGAACGGCAGGTCCTGGAACGGGTAGACCCACACGCCGTGGTCGTACTGCCGGACGCCCGGGTGGACCGTCAGGTGGACGCAGACGATCACCGGGACCGCGCAGGCCACGGCGAGGACGGGCCGGAACCAGCGGGAGACGAGCCGTCCGTCGGGGAAGATCAGCGGCAGGACGAGCGTGAGCGCGTAGGTGTCGAGCGCCCACAGCCACGTGCTCACCCAGTGGACGAACCCGGCGCCGGGCACGTGGTGCTCGGCCATGAAGGGCGCGAGGTTCAGCAGCAGGACGTACACCGACGCGCACAGGCCCGAGCCGAGCATGAGCCAGCCGACGCGCAGGTTCGGCCGGTGCCGCAGCAGGAGCGCCGCGACGGGCGTCCAGAACAGCGCGATGACGATCTCCGGATGCCACCACACGAGCCGTCGCGGGTCATGGACCCAGTGGCCGAGGATCAGCGCCGCCGCGACGGCGCCGACGGCTGCGGCGGCGATGACCAGGGCCGCGCGTGCGGTCCTCGACCGGTCGACCACGGTGCCCATGCGCGCTCCCCGAAAGAAAAAAGTAAATGAATCGTAAAGCTTGCGGGCGGGTGCCATGGTCGCCACGGGCGTCCGCCCTTGGACAGGACAGCGTGGTGTGGCGTGCGGGACGGGGTCAGCCGCGTGCGGCGCGAAGGTCGGGACGCGGCAGCGCGCCCACGCCCGTCGCCAGTTCGTCCGGCGTGATGTCGCCGAGGACGACGGTCTGGAGCAGGAATCCGTGCATCAGCGCGAACATCGTCTTGCCGACCGCGACGTGGTCGGTGCCGGGCGGCAGCGCGCCGGTCTCGGCCAGCCGCGCCGCGTAGGCGATCCACAGGTCGCGGAGCATCGCCATCGTCTCGCGGGCGTGGTCGCCGAGCCCGGGTTCCGACAGCACGAGCGCCCACGCCTGCGGGGCGAGGCGCAGCGGCCCGCCCTCGCGCGCCAGCTCGGCGATGCGCGGCCCGATGGCGGCGATGACCGCGGGGAGCGGGGCGGGCGGGTCCTGCGTGATGAGCGGGACGAACGTGGCGTTCATCGCGGCGCTGGTCTCGGCGGTGATCGCCTTGATTAGTTCATCTTTGCTCGGGAAGTAGCGGTAGACCGCCCCGGCGGACAGGCCGGACTCGCCGAAGATGTCCTGCATCGACGTCTCGTGCAGGCCCTTGCGCAGGAAGCAGGCCAGCGCGGCGTCCAGGATCTGGCGCCGGCGGCGTTCGCGGTGCGCGGCGCTGACCTTGGGCATGAGCGGAATGTAGAACGAGCGTCCGTTTCTTGACAAGCCGAACCGCCCGGTGCCACGCTGGGGACAGTAAAGAGAAGGAACGTTCGCTTTTATTTGGAAGTGATCATGCAGTCCTCCCCGGCCCTCCGGGCCGTCGGCGTCGGCCTCCTCGGCGCCGTCCTGCAGATCGTCATGGTGGTCGCGTTCGCCTGGCCCGCCGCCCGCACCGCCCCGCGCGACGTCCCGATCGTCGCCGCCGGGCCGGGCGCCGCCGCCGTCGCGCAGCGGCTGGAGCGCGAGCGGCCCGGCGCGTTCGACGTCACGACCGTCCGGGACGAGGCCGCCGCCCGCGCCGCGGTCACCGGCCGCGACGCCTACGGCGCGCTCCTCGCCGGGCCGTCCGGCGTGCGGGTGCTCGTGGCGTCCGGCGCCTCGCCCGTCGTCGCGCAGCAGCTCGAGCAGATCGCCCAGCCCGCCCAGGCGGGGGCGTCCGCGCGCGTCGAGGACCTCGCGCCGCTCCCGGCGAGCGATCCGCGCGGCGCGGGGTTCGGCGCGCTCGTCCTGCCGCTCATCATGTCGGGCATCGGGGCGTCGGTCCTGTTCACGTACGCGCTGCGGTCCGCCGCGTGGCGCGCCGCCGGAGTCGCGGTGTTCGCCGTCGCCGGCGGGCTCGCCTCGACCGCGCTCGCGCAGGGCTGGCTCGGCGTGCTGTCCGGCCCGTACGCGCCCGTCGCGGCGTGCACCGCCCTCGCTGTCGCCGCCGTCGCGGGTACCGTCACGGGCCTGGCGTCGTTCGGGCAGGCCGGGCTCGGCGCGGGCGCGCTGACGTTCCTGCTGCTCGGCAACCCGCTGTCGGGCGCGGCGTCGGCGCCCGAGCTGCTGCCCGAGCCGTGGGGCGCGATCGGCCAGTGGCTGCCGCCCGGCGCGGCCGTCACGCTGATCCGCTCGGCGGCGTTCTTCGACGGCAGCGGCGCGGGCCGTCCGCTCGCGATCCTCGCGGGCTGGGCGGTCGCGGGCCTGCTCCTGCTCGCCGCCGGTGCCGTCCGCGCCCGCGCCGCCGAGCACGAGCCCGTCCACGCGGCCTGACGGGCACAGCGCACGGCGGGACGGGACGGTCTTTACGCAGTCCAGCGATCCACCCCATCATTCCGTGACCAGGCGGTAGCATTTCGTTACCGTCCTGTGGGTGAAGGGGAGGGATGGGGAGCTTTCTGCTGCGCCGGCTCGCGGGGCACACGGTGCTGGCGCTCGTGGCCGTGAGTTTCGCCTACCTGCTCGCGGCGGCGGCGCTGCACCCGTGCGAGCGGTCCGCGCCGCCGCCCGCCGCGTCCGCCGGGACGTACCGGGGCGCCGACGAGCCGCTCGTCGGGCGCTACCGCGCGTGGGCGACCGGCGTGCTGCACGGCGACTTCGGGCGCACGCTGGACGGCGAGCCCGTCGCGGGCGAGCTGTGGCGGCGCCTGTGGGTCAGCGCGCGGCTGCTGCTCGCCGGGACCGTCCTCGGCTGCGCGGGCGGCGTCCTGCTCGGGGTGTACGCGGCGGCCCGCCGGGACGCCGCGCCCGACCGGCTCATCACCGCCGGGACGTTCCTGCTGCTCGCCGTGCCCGTGTTCGTCCTGGCCGTGCTCGCGCAGCTCGCCGCGACGGAACTGGACGAGGCCACGGGCGTCCGGGTCGTCGCGTGGGCCGGGGAGCCCGGCGGGACGTTCGGCGCCCTCGGCCGCACCGCCGACGGCCTGCGCCACCTCGCGCTGCCCACCGCGGTCGTCGCCCTCTCCCAGCTCGCGGTGTACTGCCGCTACCAGCGCGGGATGACGCTGGACGTCCTCGACGCCGACCACGTCCGCACCGCCCGCGCCAAGGGGCTGCGCCGCCGGGACGCGCTGCTGCGCCACGGCCTGCGCGCCGCGCTCGTCCCGATGACGACCTACTTCGCCTACACGGCGGGCCTCGCGCTGCTCACGGGCGTGTTCACCGAGCGGGTCTTCGGGTGGCACGGCCTCGGCGAGTGGGTCGTCACGGCGATCGTGCGCGGGGACGTCAACGTCGTCGCCGCCGCCAACTGCGTCGCGGCCGTCGCGGTGGTGCTCGCGGGCCTGGCGTCCGACGCGGTGCGCTGCGTGCTCGACCCCCGGGTCCGGACGCCGGCGCCGTGACCCGCCGCCTGCCGGGCAACCGCCGCACGACGGCCGGGGCCGTGCTGCTGTCCGCGCTGTTCCTCGCCGCGTTCCTCGGCCCGCTCGTCGCGCCGTGGGACGGCGAGCGCATCGACTACTCGGCGTTCCGCGCGCCGCCGTCGGCCGCGCACTGGCTCGGCACCACGCAGAGCGGACGCGACGTCCTCGCGCTCACGTTGCAGGGCGTGCGGACGTCGCTGCTCGTCGGGCTGCTCGTCGCCGTGCTGTCCACCGGGTTCGCCGCCGTCGTCGGGATGACCGCCGGGGTGCTCGGCGGCTGGGCGGACCGGCTGCTCATGTTCGGCGCCGACCTGCTGCTCGTCCTGCCGTCGTTCCTGGCCGTCGCGGCGCTGTCGCCGTCGCTCGGCGGCGGGCCGGGGCTGGTGCCGCTCATCGCCGCGTTCCTGTGGATGATCACCGCGCGGATGGTGCGGGCGATGACGCTCTCACTGAACCGGCGCGACTACGTGCGCGCCGCGCGGTACCTCGGCGTCGGGCCGGTCCGGGTCGTCGTGCGGCACATCCTGCCGCACCTGGCGTCGCTGCTGATCGTGGACGCCGCGCTGAACGTCAGCCTCGCGATCGTCACCGAGAGCGGCCTGGCCTACCTCGGGTTCGGCGCGCAGCCGCCGCGGGTGTCGCTCGGCACGCTCCTCGCCGACGCCCGCGCCGCCGCGCCCGGCTACCCGTGGCTGTTCGCGGCGGCGGCCGGGCCGCTCGTGCTGATCGTCCTCGCCGTCAACCTGCTCGGCGACGGCCTGCGCGACGCCCTCGACCCGGCGACCGCGAGGTGCCGGTGAGCGTCCTCGACGTCCGGGACCTGCACGTCACCTACCCGCCGGACCGCCACGCCGTCCGGGGGCTGGACCTGAGCGTGGCCGGGGGCGAGATCGTCGGCGTGGTCGGCGAGTCCGGGTCGGGCAAGTCGGCGCTCGCGCTCGCCGTCCTCGGCCTGCTGCCGCCGGGCGCGCGGGTGCGGGGGTCGGTGCGGCTGCGCGGCGCGGAACTGCTCGGCCGGTCCGACGCCGAGCTCGCGCGGGTGCGGGGCCGCGACCTCGCGATGGTGTTCCAGAACCCGCTGTCGGCGCTCACCCCCGCGCATCCGGTCGGCGACCAGATCGCCGAGACGATCCGGCTGCACGCGGGCGCGACCCGCCGCGCCGCCCGCACCCGCGCCGCCGAACTGCTCGACCTCGTCGGGATCCCGGACGCCCCGCGCACCGCCCGCGCCCACCCGCACGAGCTCTCCGGCGGGATGCGGCAGCGCGTGATGATCGCGATGGCCGTCGCCAACGACCCGGTCGCGATCGTCGCGGACGAGCCCACGACCGCGCTCGACGTGACCGTCCAGGCCCAGATCCTCGACGTGCTGCGCGTCGCGCGGGACGCCACCGGCGCCGCGATCGTCCTCATCACCCACGACCTCGGCGTCGTCGCCGAGGTCGCCGACCGCGTCGTCGTGCTGTACGCGGGACGGGAGGCCGAGTCCGGGCCCGTCCGCGACGTGTACCGGCGCCCGCGGATGCCGTACACGATCGGGCTGCTCGGGTCGCTGCCGCGCCTGGACGGCGCCGCCCGGCCCGCGCCGATCCCCGGCGCCCCGCCGCCCGCCGGGGGACCGCCCGCGCCGTGCGCGTTCCGGCCCCGCTGCCCGGTCGGCGGCCCGGCGTGCGACGCGGCGACGCCCGAGCCGGTGCTCGTCGGCATCGGGCACCGCGTGGCCTGCGCGGACCCGGCCGCGACGCTCGACCCGGCCCGCGTGTTCCCGCCCGCGCCGTCCGCGCCGCCGCGCCCGCCGCGCGACCGGCGCCCGGCGGTGCTGCGCGTGACGGGGCTCGTCCGGCACTTCCCGCCGCGCCGGACCCGGCCGTGCGGACGGCCCGTCCGGGCGGTGGACGGCGTCACGCTGGAGGTCGGCGCGGGCGAGACGCTGGGGCTCGTCGGCGAGTCCGGCTGCGGCAAGACGACCGTGCTCATGGAGATCCTGCGGCTGGACCGTCCGCAGCACGGCCGGATCACCGTCCTCGGCCGCGACACGGCGGCGCTGACGGCGTCGTGCCGCCGCGCGCTGCGCCGCGACCTCCAGGTCGTGTTCCAGGACCCGCTGTCCTCGCTGGACCCTCGGATGCGGGTCCGCGCGATCCTGGCGCAACCGCTGCGCACCCACCGCGTCGCGCGGGCCGCCGTGCCCGGACGCGTCGCCGAGCTGCTGGACCTCGTCGGGCTGGAGCCCGCGCTCGCCGACCGGTATCCGGGCGCGCTGTCGTCGGGCCAGCGGCAGCGCGTCGCCATCGCCCGCGCGCTCGCGCTGGAACCCCGGCTGGTGCTGCTGGACGAGCCGGTCGCGTCGCTCGACGTGTCCGTCCAGGCCCAGATCATGGACCTGCTCCAGGACCTCCAGGCCCGGCTCGGCCTCGCGTACGTGTTCGTGTCGCACGACCTCGCGGTCGTGCGCCGCATGGCCGACCGCGTGGCGGTCATGTACAACGGGCGGATCGTCGAGCAGGGCGCGGTCGGCGCGGTGTACGGGTCCCCGGCGCACCCGTACACGCGGGCGCTGCTGGACGCGGTCCCGGTGCCCGACCCGTCCGGGCGGGACGCGCGGCGCCGGACGCTGCGCGGCGATCCGCCGGACCCGTCCGCGCCCGTCGCGGGCTGCCGGTTCCGTCCGCGCTGCCCGGCGTTCGCGGCGCTGGACGCCGAGACGCGGCACCGCTGCGAGCACGACGAACCGCAGGCCGTGCCCGTCCCCGGGGCCGACCAGGACGCGGCCTGCCACCGCGTGCCCCGGTGAGGGCCCGGACCCTCCTGGCCGTCGCTCCGCTGCTGGTCGCCCCGCCCGGCGGCTGCGGGGAGGCCGCCGGGCCGCCGCCCGTCCCGCCGCCGGCCGACGTCAACCCGGCCCCGCGCGCCGAGGTCCGGACGGGCGGGACGCTGCGCTGGCCGCTGCCGGAGTTCCCCGTCCAGTGGAACGTGAACCACGCCGACGGGCACCGGAGCGCGGTCGCCACGGTGGTCCGGGCCGTCCTGCCGGTGCTGATGCGCTCGGACGCCCGCGCCGTCGCGCATCCGGTGCCGGAATACCTGCTGTCGGCGCGGGTGACGCGGCTGCGTCCCCGGCAGGTCGTGACGTACCGGCTGAATCCGGCGGCCCGCTGGTCGGACGGCCGCAGGCTCGGCGTCGCCGACTTCGCCGCGCAGGCCCGCGCGCTGTCGGGCGCCGACCCGCGCTTCCGCGCCGCGACGGTCACCGGGTACCGGCGGATCGCGCGGGTCGAGGCGGGGCCGGCGCCCGGCGAGGTGCGGGTCGTGTTCGCGCGTCCGTACGCCGACTGGCGCGGCCTGTTCAGCCCGCTCTACCCGGCGTCGCGGACGGCGACGCCCGACGCGTTCGACCGGGCCTGGACGAACCGGTTCCCCGTCACCGCCGGGCCGTTCCGCGTCGCGCGGATCGACCGGACGCGGCAGACCGTCGCGCTCGTCCGCGACCCCGCCTGGTGGGGCCGGCCCGCCCGCCTCGACCGGATCGTGTTCCGCGCGCTGGACGCCGCCGCGCTGCCCGGCGCGTTCGCCGGCGGCGAGATCGACCTGCTCGACGTCGGGACGGACGCGGCGGCGCTGCGGCGCGTCGCGTCGGTGCCGGGCGCGGCGGTGCGGCGCGCGGCCGGGCCGGACTGGCGGCACCTGACGCTGAACGCCGCCCGTCCGGCGCTGGCCGACGTGCGGGTGCGGCGCGCGGTGTTCGCCGCGCTGGACCGCGCCGCGCTCGCGCGGGCCGACCTCGCCGACCTCGACTGGCCTGTCCAACCGCTCGGGAACCACTTCCTCATGCCCGGCCTGCCCGGCTACCGCGACAACGCGCCGCCGCACGACCCGGCCGCCGCGCGCCGGCTGCTGGACGCGGCCGGCTGGCGCCGCCACGGCCGCTACCGGACGCGCGCCGGACGGACGCTCGCGCTGCGGTTCGTCCTCCCGGCGGGCGTGCCCGGCGCCGAGCCGGAGGCCGAGCTGACGCGGGCGATGCTAGGGAACGTCGGGATCCGGGTCGACGTCCGGATCGTCCCGGCGGACGACCTGTTCGACCGGTACGTGGCGCCGGGCGCGTTCGACGTCGTCCCGTTCACCTGGCTCGGGACGCCGTTCCCCGCGTCGGCGATGCGCGCGGCGTTCGCGCGTCCGTCCGGCGACGGCGTGCTCCGGAACTACGCCCGGCACGGCACCGCCGCGATCGACCGGGCGATGGACCGCGCGGCGGCGTCGGCGGGCGACCCCCGCCGCGCCCGCGCCTTCCTCGACCGGGCCGACCGGCTGCTGTGGCGCGACGCGACGGTCCTGCCGCTCTACCGGCGCCCGCAGATCGTCGCGGTGCGGCGCGGCCTGGCCAACCTCGGCGCGAACGGCTTCTCCGAGCCCGCCTACGAGGACATCGGCTTCACGCGTCCCTAGGGGAAGTCGAGCGGGACGCCCTTGCGGTCGCTGGTGTAGCGGGCGTTCCAGACGTACAGCCTGATCTCGTCCGGGCGCAGGCCGGGGCGGACGGGCAGGTCGGTCGCGATCCGGACGAGGTAGGAGGCCCCGGCGGGGATCATCGTGTCCCCGTCCTCGGCCTGCGGGGCCGCCGCGCCGCCGAGGCGCGCGATGACCGCGCTGTGGTTCGGCAGCGTGCACATCGACGTGGGGATGCCCGGCTGCGGCATGCACCGGGAGCGGTAGTGCGCGTCCACCTGCGAGCGCGGCAGGAACAGGTCGGCGGGGTAGTCCAGCAGGACGGGACGGCGCTGCGTGTTCGTGAGCACGTAGTCGGCGTAGGCGTACCGCGAGCCCCGCGCGGCCTTCTCGGCGGTCTTCGGGGGCGTCGCGGTGACGCTGGCCCGCGCCGCGCCGAGCGCGTAGCCGTACCCCTCGGGGGTGTTGAAGGTCTGCGCCGGGCCGGTGGCGGGCTTGCGGGCCGCCGGGAGGCCGCCGGGTCCCGAACCCTGCCCGGCGAGCGACGGGGGCGGGGACGTCGCCGGGCCCGCGTCGGCGCCCGGCCGCAGCCAGACGATCACGCCCGCGACCGCCGCGATGCCGACGACGCCGGTGACCGCGCCGGCGAGGCCGAGGCGTCCGGCGCCGCCGCCCTGCTTGCGGCGGCGGTGGGAACTGCGGGGACCGGGCGGGGTGGTCGGCGTGGGCATGGTGGTTCCCGTGCTCCCTCAACTGGCGTCCGGAACAGGGCTGGACACGATACCGGAAGTCCGGATCGGCGGGTGAAGTGCTGTTAAGTGATAAATACGGCGGCGATTCTCCACGCCCAAGGATGAAAGCGCCGGTCAGTCGGCCAGGGCGCGGGCGAGCGCCAGGACGTCGGACACGATGAGGTCGACGCCTGCGGGCGGGTCGACGGGCCGCGCGTCCGGCCCCCACTCGTGCGGACGCGGGAGGTAGGCGGTGCGGAAGCCGGTCCCGGCCGCGGCTTCGAGGTCGTCGGGGTGGCAGGCCGTCAGCAGGATCCGGCGCGGCTCGACGTCCAGGAGTTCGGCGGCCCGGCGGTAGACGCGCGGGTCGGGCTTGAACGTCCCGGCCAGCTCCGCCGACAGCACGCAGTCGAACCGCAGCCCGGCGCGCTTGGCCAGGCGCGTGAGCAGGCCGACGCCGCCGTTGGACAGCGTGCCGGTGACGAGCCGTCCCGCGTGCAGCCGCTCCAGGCCCGGCGCCGCGTCGGGCCACGGGCGCAGCCGGTGCCAGGCCCGGACGAGCCCGGCGCGGTCGGCGTCGCCGAATCCGGTCACGCCGTGGTCGGCGAGCGCCGCGTCCAGCGTGAACCGGTGCAGGGCGTCGGTGGAGCGCAGGGACACGTCCCCGGCGAGCGCCCGGTGGATCGCGGGCCGGTAGTGCCGCCGCCACGCGGTCGTGACGGCGGGCCAGTCGGCCTCGACCCCGGCGGCGGCCCCGGCGTCCGTCAGCTCTCCGGCCACGCTCGTCCACCAGTCGGTCAGCGTGCCGAAGACGTCGAACAGGACGACGTCGATGTCCTTCGGTTCCACGTACGCCCTTTCAGAGCAGCGCGGCGCGACCGAGGCCGCGCAGCGACGCGTCCAGCACCTGCGCGGTGTGCGCGACGGCGATGTCGGTGCCCTGGCGGCGCAGGGCGGTCGCGATCTGGAGCGAGCAGCCGGGGTTGGCGGCGACGAGCAGTTCGGCGCCGGTCGCGCGGACCGTCCCCGCCTTGCGGTCGCCGAGCTGCGCGGCGGCCTCGGGCTGGAACAGGTTGTAGGTCCCGGCCGAGCCGCAGCAGACGTCCGGGTCGGCGATCTCCCGGACGGTCAGCTCCGGGATCCCCGCGAGCAGCCGCCGGGGCTGGCTGCGGATCCGCTGCGCATGGGACAGGTGGCACGCGTCGTGGTAGGCGACGGTCGCGGGCACCGGGTGGCGTTCGGCGCGCGGACCCAGCTCGTCCACGAACTCGGCGAAGTCGCGGGTCTTGGCCGCGACCGCCGCCGCGCGCCGCGCCCACGCGGGGTCGCCCGCCAGAACGTCCGCGTACTCCTTCATGGACGACCCGCAGCCCGCCGCGTTCACGACGACGACGTCCACGGACTCGAACGTCTCGATCGTCGCGCGGGCGAACGCGGCGGCCTCTTCGGCGCGTCCGGAGTGCAGCGACAGCGCGCCGCAGCAGCCCTGGTCGCGCGGGATGACGACGTCGCAGCCCTCCAGCGCCAGCACGCGCGCGGTCGCCGCGTTGACGCCGGGGAAGAACTCGCCCTGCACGCAGCCGGTCAGCATCCCGACGGTCGCACGCCGTCCGCCGCGCGCCGCGACGCGCTCGGGCAGCCGGGGCGCCGGGCCGAGCGGCGGCGCGAGCCGTTCCATCGCGGCCAGCGTCGGCGAGATCCGCTCCAGCACGCCGCTGCGGCGCACCAGCGCGGGCAGCCCCGACCGCTGGTAGAGACGCAGCGGCCCGCGCACGGCCCGCAGCCGCCGCCGGTAGGGGAACAGCCGGAACACCGCCTCGCGCAGGACGCGTTCGCGCAGCGGCCTCGGGTGCTCGTCCTCCACCTCGGCGCGCGTCGTCTCGATGAGCCGGTCGTACTGGACGCCGGACGGGCACGCCGTCACGCACGCCATGCACCCGAGGCACTGGTCGAAGTGCTGCACCATCGGCGCGAGCGGAGCGCCCTCCTCGCGCTGGGCCATGAGGTGGATGCGCCCGCGCGGGGAGTCCATCTCCTCGCCCCACAGCACGTACGTGGGACACGTCGGAAGACAGAACCCGCAGTGGACGCAGTCGCCCAGCAGGTTCTGCCTGTCGCGCGGCGTCTCGGCGTCCATCAGATTCCTCCCGCGAAACGCCCCGGGGACAGCCGGTGCTCCGGATCGAACTGGTCCTTGACGCGCCGCATCAGCGCCAGTGCCGGGACGGAGCCCCAGACGTCCACGGCCGCGCGGACGTCCTCGGGCGCGAACCGCACGACCGCCCCGCCGACGCCGCGCAGCGCCGCCAGGACGTCCACGACGCGTTCGGGGGCCGTCCCGGCGGGCAGCCCGGCCCAGCCGTGGCCGCTCGCCGACCAGGTCAGCGCGGCGGTCTCCGCGTGCGGGCCGGTGAGCAGGTCCTTCAGCGACGCGGGCGGGACGGACGTCTCGACGAGCGTGGAGCCGTCCGGGTAGGCGCCCCAGCCGTCCGGGGCGGTCGCCGCGACCGTCCCGCCGATCAGGGACGCGACGCGGTCGGCGCGCGCGGGCAGCGCCTCGGCGACGCCCTCCAGCAGGACGTCCACGCGGTACCCCGCGCCGGGCGTCGTCGCGCACTCGATCGCCGCCGCCGCTGCCTGGCCGTGCAGCACCGCGTGGACGGCGTCGTACGCCTCCGCCGCGCTGCCGTAGGTCTGGGAAACGAACGCGCGAGCGGCGGGCAGCGGGTGCAGCCGGAACGTCGCGGACACGATCAGGCCGAGCGTGCCGAACGAGCCCGCGAACAACCGTCCGAGGTCGTAGCCCGCGACGTTCTTCACGACCTTGCCGCCCGAGCGCGCGACCGTCCCGTCCGCCCGGACGATCGTCAGCCCGATGACGAGATCGCGCGGCGTCCCGTAGAGCAGGCGCAGTGGCCCGGCGGCGCCCGCCGCGACCGTCCCGCCGACCGTGCTCCCCGGCGGCGCGCCGTCGAGCGCGAGCCGCTGGCCGTGCTCGGCGAGCGCCGCGTTCAGGACGTCCAGCGGCACCCCGGCCTCGGCCGTCACCACCAGGTCGCCCGCCGCGTGCTCCACGATCCGGTCGAGGCGCCGCGTGTCCACGAGCAGGTCGCAGCGGGCGGGCGGCGGACCCCAGTCCAGGCGGGTCTCGCCGCCGCGCGCGACGACCGCGAGCCCGTGGCCGGCCGCCGCGCGCAGCAGCGCCGACGCCTCCTCGACCGTCGCGGGGGCGGCGACGAACCGGGGGGCGACCCCGAGCACGCCCTCTTCGGGTGCGGCGGGGCGGACGTCGGCGCACGCCCCGGCCAGCGCGTCCAGCGCGTCCATCAGAACAGCTCCGCCTTCCCCTCGGCGACCAGCGGATGCGGGCCCTTGCGCACGCCCGGGACCTCCCCGCACAGCCGGGGCGTCGGGAACACCTTCCCCGGGTTGCACAGGCCCGTCGGGTCGAATCCGCACCGGACCATCTGCATGGTGTCCAGGTCCTCGGCGGTGAACATGCGCGGCATGTAGCGGGCCTTGTCCACGCCGACGCCGTGCTCGCCGGTGATCGACCCGCCGTGCTCCACGCACAGGTCGAGGATCGCGCCGGACACCTCCTCCGCGCGTTCGGCCGCGCCCTCCTCGGCGTCGTCGAACAGCACGAGCGGGTGCAGGTTGCCGTCGCCCGCGTGGAACACGTTCGCGACGCGCACGCCCGACGCCGCCGACAGCGCGTCGATCCGGGCGAGGACGCCGGGCAGCGCGGTGCGCGGGATCACGCCGTCCTGGACGAGGTAGGCGGGGCTGATCCGGCCGACGGCGGCGAACGCGGACTTGCGGCCCGTCCAGATCAGCGCGCGCTCGGCGTCGTCGGCCGCGACCCGGACCTCGAACGCGCCCGCGTCCCGGCACAGGCGCTCGACCTGGTCGAACTGGTGGGCGACCTCGCCGTCCGGGCCGTCCAGCTCCACGATCAGCACCGCGCCGGCGCCGTCGGGATAGCCGCAGCCGACGGCGGCCTCGGCGGCCTCGATCGCGAGCGCGTCCATCATCTCGATCGCGGCGGGAACCACGCCCGCGCCGATGATCGCCGACACGGCCGTCCCGCCGGCCTCGATGGAGTCGAACGCGGCCAGCAGCGTCCGGACGGTCTCGGGCACCCGCGTCAGCTTCACCGTGATCTTGGTGGTGATGCCCAGCGTGCCCTCGGCGCCGACGAACACGCCGAGCAGGTCGTAGCCCGGCCCCTCGCCGAGCTGGACGATCTCGCCGTCCGGCGTGACGACCTCGCACGCGAGCACGTGGTGCGCGGTGAAGCCGTATTTGAGGCAGTGCGCTCCGCCCGAGTTCTCCGCGACGTTCCCGCCGACCGAGCAGATCTGCTGGCTGGACGGGTCCGGCGCGAAGTAGTACCCGTGCGGCCGGACGGCCCGCGACACGTCCAGGTTGATCACGCCGGGCTCGACCACGGCCCGCTGGTTCGGGATGTCGATCTCCAGGATGCGGCGCATCCGGGACGTCACGATCAGCACGCCGTCGGTGCGGGGGAGCGCGCCGCCCGACAGGCCCGTCCCCGACCCGCGCGCCACGTACGGGACGCCCTCGGCCGCGCACGCCCGCACGATCGCCGCCACCTGCTCCGCCGACTCCGGCAGCACCACCAGGCCCGGCGCCGCCCGGTGGGTCGTCAATCCGTCGCACTCGTAGGTGCGCAGCCGCACCGGATCGCCGATCACGGCGTCCGGGCCGAGGAGCGCCGCGCACCGCGCGGCCAGCCGATCCAGCGAAGTGCTCATGCTCGCCTTCCGGGGGGCTTGCGGACGCCCGGCCGCCCGCGACGGGGCGGCCGGGCGGCTCGGCCTTACGGGAAACGCACGTACGCCGGCGTGGTGAGGAACTCGGAGTACTCGTCGGCGAGCGTGACCTCCTTGAACAGGGCCACCGCCTGGTTGTAGCGCGGCTCGTTGAACGCGTCGCCCAGCTCGGTGCGGATCTTGGCCAGCTCCTCGTCGAGGATCTGCTCCACCCACTCCTTGGTGATCTTCTGGCCCTCGGCGGTGACGACGCCGTTGTAGATCCACTGCCAGACCTGCGAGCGGGAGATCTCGGCGGTCGCCGCGTCCTCCATCAGGTTGTGGATCGCGACGGCGCCCGCGCCGTCCAGCCAGGTCGCGAGGTAGCGCAGCGCCACGTCGACGTTGCCGCGCAGGCCCGCCTCGGTGATGTCGCCCGGCGTGGCCTTGATGTTCAGCAGGTCGGCCGCCGCGACCTTGACCTCCTCGCGGAGCCGGTCGCGCTGGTTCGGCTTGTCGCCGAGGACGCCGTCGAACACCTCGCGGCACACCGGGACGAGGTCGGGGTGCGCGACCCACGAACCGTCGAAGCCGTCGCCCGACTCGCGCGTCTTGTCCGCCCGGACCTTCTCCAGCGCGACCTTGTTCACCTCGGCGTCCTTGCGGGACGGGATGAACGCCGCCATGCCGCCGATCGCGTGCGCGCCGCGCTTGTGGCACGTGCGGACCAGCAGCTCGGTGTAGGCGCGCATGAACGGCGCCGTCATCGTGATCGCGTTGCGCTCGGGCAGGACGAAGTCCGCGCCCCGGTCCCGGAACTTCTTGATCACCGAGAACAGGTAGTCCCAGCGGCCCGCGTTCAGGCCCGCCGAGTGGTCGCGCAGCTCGTAGAGGATCTCCTCCATCTCGAACGCGGCCGGGATCGTCTCGATGAGGACGGTCGCGCGGATCGTGCCGCGCGGGATCTCCAGCTCGTCCTGCGCCAGGTTGAAGACGTCGTTCCAGAGGCGGGCCTCCAGGTGGCTCTCCATCTTCGGCAGGTAGAAGTACGGGCCCTTGCCCTTGGCGAGCTGGCGGCGCGCGCAGTGGAAGAAGTAGAGCGCGAAGTCGAACAGCGACCCGGAGATCGGCTCGCCGTCCACCAGGACGTGCTTCTCCTCCATGTGCCAGCCGCGCGGCCGGACGACGATCGTCGCCAGCTCCTCGTCGGCCTTGAGCGCGTAGGACTTGCCCGACTTGGCGTCGGTGAAGTCGATCGTGCGGTCGAGGGCGTCGCGCAGGCTGAGCTGCCCCTCGATCATGTTCGTCCAGAGCGGGGTGTTGGCGTCCTCGAAGTCGGCCAGCCAGACCTTCGCGCCGGAGTTGAGCGCGTTGATGGTCATCTTGCGGTCGGTCGGGCCGGTGATCTCGACGCGCCGGTCCTCCAGGCCCTTGCCGGGCTCGTTCACGCGCCAGGAGTCGTCGGCGCGGACGGCCGCGGTGTCGGGCAGGAAGTCCAGCGTGCCGCCCGCCGACAGCCGCTCCTGCCGCTCCGCGCGGGCCTTCAGGAGTTCCTTGCGGCGGGCGCCGAACTCGCGGTGGAGGACGGCGACCAGGTCGAGCGCCTCGGGGGTGAGGATCTCGTCGTAGCGATCCCCGAGGGGGCCGGTGACCTCAAGCCCGTCGCGTGCAGCCATCTTCCCTGCCCTTTCGTATAGCGAAATTTCACTTCTGTTATGTGGAGAACGGTACTCGGGGCGGTACGGCGGGGTCAAAGGCCCCCATCCCTCCCGGACCTCCCCGTGCGCCCGGCCGCTAATCGGATGGCCCGGCATCACCCCAGCGTGAGACCATCCGGGGGAAGAGACAGCCGCCCCGCGGCGTTACCAGAGGACATATGACTCAGACTTTCAACGAAGACTTCGAGCCCCTGACCGGCGAGCTCGACCTCGACGACCGCCGCGCGCTGCGCCGCGTCGCCGGGCTCTCCACCGAACTGACCGACGTCACCGAGGTCGAGTACCGGTCCCTGCGGCTGGAGCGCGTCGTCCTCGTCGGCGTCTGGACCGACGGCACCGCCGAGCAGGCCGACAACTCGCTGCGCGAACTGGCCCTGCTCGCCGAGACCGCCGGCTCGGAGGTCCTGGAGGGGCTCGTCCAGCGCCGCTCCCGGCCCGACCCCGCCACCTACATCGGCTCCGGCAAGGCCGCCGAGCTGCGCGACGTCGTCATCGCGACCGGTGCCGACACCGTCATCTGCGACGGCGAACTGGCCCCCGGCCAGCTCCGCCACCTGGAGGACGTCGTCCAGGTCAAGGTCATCGACCGGACCGCCCTCATCCTCGACATCTTCGCCCAGCACGCCAAGAGCCGCGAGGGCAAGGCGCAGGTCGAGCTGGCCCAGCTCGACTACCTGCTGCCGCGCCTGCGCGGCTGGGGCGGCAACCTGTCGCGCCAGGTCGGCGGCCGCGCGGCGGGCGGCGTCGGCATCGGCGGTCGCGGCCCCGGTGAGACCAAGATCGAGCTGGACCGGCGGCGCATCCGCACCCGCATGGCCAAGCTGCGCCGCGAGATCGCCGAGATGTCCAAGTCCCGCGACACCAAGCGCGGCGAGCGGCGGCGCAACGCCGTCCCCGCCGTCGCCATCGCCGGGTACACCAACGCCGGCAAGTCGTCCCTGCTCAACCGGCTCACCGGCGCCGGGGTCCTGGTGGAGGACGCCCTGTTCGCCACCCTGGACCCGACCGTCCGGCGCGCCGAGACCGAGAGCGGGCGGACCTACACGCTCGCCGACACCGTCGGGTTCGTCCGGCACCTGCCCCACCAGCTCGTCGAGGCGTTCCGCTCGACGCTGGAGGAGGTCACCGACGCCGGGCTCGTCCTGCACATCGTGGACGGCTCCGACCCCGAGCCCGAGGCGCAGCTCGACGCGGTCCGGGAGGTGTTCCGCGAGATCGGCGCGGACCGGCTGCCCGAACTCGTCGTCATCAACAAGGCCGACGCGGCCGACGACCTGACGATCGCGCGGCTGCGGCGGCGCGAGCCGGGCAGCATCGTCGTGTCCGCGCGGACCGGCGCGGGCATCGCCGAACTGCGCGCCGCGATCGAGGAGAACCTGCCGGGCCTGGAACACGAGGTGCACGTGCTCGTCCCGTACGGGCGCGGCGACCTCGTCGCGCGCGTCCACGAGCGCGGGGAGGTCCACTCGGCCGAGCACCTCGCCGAGGGGACCGCGCTGCACGCCCGCGTCCCGGCCGCGCTCGCGGCCGAATTGGCGCCGTTCGAGGCGCTCGCCGCGACCTGATCCGCGCACGGAACGGCCCGGCCCGGTTTTTCCCCGGGCCGGGCCTGTTTCCGATCGGTGACATCTTCCCGATTCCGCTTGACCCCGCGACGGCCCTCCGTAAGGTGAACAACGGATTCCGCACGGTCGTCGTGGTGGTCACCTCACCCGTCCGCGGCCGGTGCCCTCCGTCCCACCGGACGGGGCGGCCCGTGATGAGGAAGGTAGCCCGTGAAAGTCGCGCCGCGTCGCCGGTTCCGGCACCCTTCCTCGCGGCGCGCGCGATCCTTCGCACCGGGAACCCGTGCCGTCGCGCGGTCGTTCTCCGGCCAGAGGTTGTCGGCCGGGCCCTCAGTACACTACCGTGACGAAACCGATATCTACGGTCTCGTTGCTCGTGGTGGTCGGCCGACCGCCCGTCCCTCCAATGGTGGTCCGCCGGCACCCAGTCGGCGCTCCGGATCGAGAGCAGGTGGCCCTCTCATGGCAGGTCCCGGATCGAGAGCGGGCGGCGTCCTCCACCTCCCGCCGGTCACGTCCCCCGCGCGCCGCGGCGCCCTGCCTCCCTCCGGCCGGTGATGTCATGACGGTACGGCTGTTGACGAACATCGGCAGGCTCTGGACGGGCACCGACGTCTGCAGCAACGCCGCCGTCCTCATCCACGACGACCGGATCGTCTGGGCCGGGCCCGCGTCGGACCTGCCGCAGAGCGTCCCCGGCATCATCGACGACATCGTCGACGTCGACCATGTGGAGAACCTCGGCGGCGGCCTGGTCACGCCGGGCCTGATCGACGCCCACTCCCATCCCGTCTACGCGGGCAACCGCTGGGCCGAGCTGGCGATGCGCACGAGCGGGTCGTCCAACTCGGCGATCACGGCGGCGGGCGGCGGCGTGAACTCCACCGTCACCGTGACGCGCGGGACGGATCCGTGGACGCTGTGCAACGGCGTCCGGGAGCGGCTGCGGCAGTGGATCCTCGCGGGCACCACGACCGTCGAGGCCAAGACCGGCTACCACCTCACCCGCGACGGCGAGCTGGCCGACATCCGGATGCTCCGGTCGCTGGAGAGCGAGCCGTCGATGCCCCGGATCCACGCGACGTTCCTCGCCGCGCACATCCTGCCGCCGGAGTTCTTCGGCCGGCGCCGCGACTACATCGAGGCCGTCCGGCTGTGGGCGGGCGACGCCGCGCAGGCCGGGGCGGACTCCATCGACGTCTACTGCGACGAGGGCCATTTCAGCGCGGAGGAGGCCCGCGCTCTGCTGCTCACCGGCAAGCGCGCCGGGCTGAAGGCGCGGATGCACGCCTGCGCCCACGAGCGCGTCGGCGGCGCGCAGGTCGCGGCCGAGGTCGGGTGCGCGTCCGCGGACCTGCTCACCGAGGCCACCGACGACGACATCAAGGCGCTCGCGCACGCCGGGGTCACCGCGACGGTCTGCCCCGGCAGCGGGCTCAACACCTCGCGTCCGCCCGCGCCGGTGCGCGCGATGCTCGACCGCGGCGTGACCGTCGCGCTCGGCACCGACCACAACCCCGGCCAGTGCGGCATCACGTCGATGCCGCTGGTCATCGGCCTCGCCGTCGCCCGGTACCAGATGTCGGTGACCGAGGCGCTGCGGGCGGCGACGCTCGGCGGCGCGGCGGCACTGCACGCCGGGGACCGCGGGTCCCTCGCGCCAGGGATGATGGCCGACATCGTGCTGTGGGACGCCGACCACGAGGGCGCGTTCGCCTGGTCGTTCGGGTTGCGGGCGCTGCGGGTGTGGCGCGGCGGAGTTCCGGTCCAGCCGTAACCAGCCGGAAATCTCCCGTTTGGGTACTCTCCCTCCATGGGAAGTGCCCGGCGGACCGGGGTCGCCGTCATCACCGATTCGACCGCCTACCTGCCGCCGGGGCTCGCCGAGCGCCACGGCGTGACGATCGTCCCGCTGCAGATCGCCGTGGGCGGCACCGTGCGCGACGAGAACGACATCACGACCGCCGAGGCCGCGCAGGCGCTGCGCGAGTGGCGGCCGGTGACGACGTCGCGTCCGGCGCCCGAGCGGTTCGCCGACACCTACCGGTCGGTGGGGGAGAGCGGCGCCTCCGCGATCGTGTCGGTGCACCTGTCGGCGGAGATGTCGGGGACGGTGGAGGCCGCGCGGCTCGCCGCCGCGTCCGCGCCGGTTCCCGTCCAGGTCGTGGACTCGGGGACGATCGGGCTCGGCCTCGGCCTCTCGGCTCTCACCGCCGCTGCCGCCGCCCTGCGCGGCGCGTCGGCGTCGGAGGCCGCGTCCGCCGCCCTGCGCCGGGCGGACGAGTCGCGTTCGCTGTTCTACGTGGACACGCTGGAGCACCTGCGGCGCGGCGGGCGGATCGGGGCGGCGGCGACGCTGCTCGGCTCGGCGCTCATGATGAAGCCGCTGCTCGGGATCGAGGACGGGCGGATCGCGCCGCTGGAGAAGGTGCGGACGTCGGCGCGGGCGCTGGCGCGGCTGGAGGAGCTGGTGGTCGCCGAGGCGGGGGACCGGCGGGTGGACCTCGGGGTGCAGCACCTGGCCGCCGCTTCCCGGGCCGAGGCGCTGGCCGCGCGTCTTCGGGCGCGTCTGCCCGGTGTCGAGGACATCTACGTCGGCGAGGTCGGGCCGGTGATCGGGGCGCACGTGGGGCCGGGGATGCTCGGCGTGGTGGTCGCGCCTCAGCTCTGAGTTATCCACAGTTCTTTTTCATGGTGGCGCCGCCGGTTTCCGGCTACTTAGCGTGCTGGTCATGCGACTTCCTGAACGTCTGCGATCCGCGCTTCCTCCGTCCGGGCTGCTGCGCTCGGGGCCCGAGCCGCCGGGGCGCGCCCTCGGATCCGGCGGCGCACGTGTGCTGATCGTGGCCGGGGCGCTGGCCGTGGCGGTCGCCTGCGGGTACCTGTGGCTGGCACGTCCCCGGGCGGAACCGGACCGCGCGCCGCCCGCCGTGCCGTCGGCGGCGGTGGCGCTGGTCTCGTCCGCGCCGTCGTCGCCGGCGGGCCTGCTCGTCCACGTCCTCGGCAAGGTGCGGCGTCCCGGCCTGGTGACGCTGACCGCGGGAGCGCGGGTCGCGGACGCGATCCGGGCCGCCGGGGGAACGCGTCCGGGCGCGACGACGGGCGCGCTGAACCTGGCGCGCCCGGTCGTGGACGGTGAACAGATCCCGGTGGGCGTGCCAGGGGCGTCCCCGCCGCCGCCCGTCTCCGGCCCCGCTCCGCCGGGCGCCGCTCCCTCGGGCGCCCCGGTCGACCTCAACACGGCGACGTCCGACGACCTGCAACGCCTGCCCGGCGTCGGCCCGGTCCTGGCCGCCCGCATCCTCGCCTACCGCACCGAACACGGCTCCTTCCGCTCGGTCGACCAGCTCCAGGAGGTGTCGGGCATCGGCCCCCGCCGCTTCGCCGACCTGAAACCCCAGGTCCGAGCATGAAGGAGCCACAGGACCCGAGCCCCGACCCGTCCGACGCCGAGCCCATCGCGTCGGGGGACGGCGGTGCCGCGCCTCGCGGGGCGGACCTGCGGTTGGTGCTTCCGGCGGTGGCCGTGTGGGGGACGGCCGCGCTGACACTCGGGGCGAGCGGCGCGGTGGTCTGGGGCGTCGTGGTCGTCGCGGTCGCCGGGGGAGCGGCGCTGCTCGTCCGGGGGCGCCGCGCGGGGCGGGTGACGGCCGGGACGCTGCTCGTCTGCGTGGCGGCGTCGGCGGCCGGGGTGGGCGTGCGGGTCGCGGTCGTCCGGTCCGGGCCGGTGCGCGACCTGGCGCGGCACGGTGCGCGGGCCGTCGTGGACGCCGTCGTCACGGGCGATCCGGTCGAGCGACGGCGTCCGGGACGAGTGACGTTCATCGTCCGCGCCCGCGCCGAGGCCGTGACGCGGGACGGACGCCGCGTGCGGGTGCGCGTCCCGGTGCTGCTCCTCGCGTCGGACGGGCGCTGGGCCCGGACGGGGCCGAGCGTCCGGGTGCGGCTGGCCGGGCGGTTCACCGAGCCGCGCGGCGGCGACCTGACGGCGGCGGTCGTGATCGTCCGGGGGCCGCCCACGGTGCTGCGCGGACCGTCCGCGCCGCAGCGCTTCGCGGGGGCGATCCGGTCCCGCCTGCGCGCGGCCGTCGCGCGGCTGCCGCCCGACCAGCGCGGCATCCTCCCCGCGATGGTCGTCGGGGACGTCTCGGGCCTCGATCCACGGCTCGCCGCCGACTTCCGCACGGCCGGGCTGACGCACCTGCTCGTCGTGTCCGGAGCGAACCTGGCGATCGTCATCGGCGCGGTCCTCGCCCTCTGCCGCCTGGCCGGCGTGGGCCGCCGGATCGCACCGGTCCTGGCGGCGGGCGCGGTGCTGCTGTTCGTCCTGGTGGCACGCCCGGAGCCGAGCGTCCTGCGCGCGACGGTGATGGGCATGGTCGGCCTGGTCGCGCTGCTCGGCGGCCGAAGCCGTCAGGGTCTGCCCGCGCTCGGCGCGGCGGTGATCCTGCTGGTGCTGCTCGACCCGTCGCTCGGCCGGTCGGCGGGGTTCGCGCTGTCCGTCCTCGCGACGGCCGGCCTGCTCGTGCTCGCACCGGGCTGGCGCGACCGGCTTCGGCGACGCCTGCCCGGTCCGGTCGCGGACGCGGTGGCCGTCGCGGCGGCGGCCGAGGTGGCGGTCGCGCCGGTGCTCGTCCTCATGTCGGGCGAGCTGAGCGTGCTGTCGGTGGCGGCGAACCTGCTCGCCGCACCGGCCGTCGCACCGGCGACGCTTCTGGGAGCCGTGGCGGCACTGACCGCGCCGGTCGCACTGCCGCTAGCGCGCCTGGTCGTCGTCCCGGCGGGGTTCGCGGTCGGCTGGGTCGCGTTCGTCGCCCGGACGGCCGCGCGCCTGCCCCACGCGTCCGTCCCCTGGCCGACCGGTCTCGCGGGCGCGGCCGGTCTCGTCGCCGCGATGGCGGCGGGCTTGCTGGTGATCCGCTCACCCCGCCTCCGGGTCGCCGCGGCCGGAATCGCGGCGGGCCTGCTCCTCGGCGTGATCCTCCTGCGCCTGGTGTCCCCGGGCTGGCCGCCGCCGGGCTGGCGGATGGTCGCATGCGACGTGGGCCAGGGCGACGCGCTCGCCCTGGCGGCGGGACCGTCCCGCGCGGTGGTGATCGACGCGGGCCCCGACCCCCGCGCGGTGGACGGCTGCCTCGACCGCCTGGGCATCAAGGACGTCCCACTGCTCGTCATCACCCACCCGCACGCCGACCACATCGACGGAATCCCGGGAGTCAGAGCAGGACGAACAACGCACCTACTCCTGACCACCCCACGCGACCCAGGCCGCACAGCACGACTCACCGGCGGGCTGGCGACAACACGGGCGATGCCCGGCCAGACCTGGCGCATCGGAGACCTGACCCTGACCGTCCTGGCGCCACCATCCGCCGAACCGGCCCTGCTCCCGTCCGACGACGGAACCACGATCAACAACGCGAGCGTGGTGCTCCTGGCACGCAGCCCGAACTTCAGCGCCCTCCTCCCCGGCGACATCGAGGAGGACGCCCAACGCGCCCTGACTCCCGCGATCCCACCCGTCGACGTCCTGAAAGTCCCGCACCACGGCTCCCGCAGCCAAGACCGCACCTTCCTGGCCGCAGCCGGGGCACGCCTCGCCCTGATCTCCGTAGGCCGCGACAACGACTACGGCCACCCGGCCCCCACGACCATGAACCTGCTCCGCGACCTGCACGCCCGCACCTACCGCACCGACCAGGAAGGAGACATCGCGATAGCCCGCGCGAAGACCGGACTCGTCGAGGTATCGCGACGCTGAACCCCGCACGATGCCCTTTCCCTCACACCACGTGCGGTGACCACGCGCGACCGGTGGTGCTCGTGCCACGACGGGTGGCCATGCTGCGATGGTGACCATGCTTGTTGGGAGGAGCGCGTTTCTCGGCGCAGGCTTCGATCTTCAGGGATGAGTAGATGAGACATAGGCTTCGGGGTTCTGAGGCTGAAGGCTTTGTCGTTCTGGAGGTCGCGTGGTGACGAGGCTGGTTCTCGGCTATCTCGGCGCTCAGATCGACTTGACGATCGAGGATGCGCCCGGCGCGGATGCGGCACTTGAGTTCCTGTCCAGCCATTTCACGGTGGACGAGGTACTGGGTGACGCGGATGTCTCGGCGTTCGCCGAGGTTCGTGTCACGGCTGGGACGGGACCGCAGCCGGGCTCACCGGGGCGAGGGGCGGTCGAAGAGGTGTTCGTGCGTGAGAGTGCGAGCGAGTTCTTCACGATTCCCGCTCGGCGTGTTCGTGACGGGGATGTCGAGTACATCGACTGCACGAAGACCGGTACCCGGTTCGTCCTTGATTCGCGGCGGGGGAGCGTGGATGTCGCGCTCGGGCCGGACGGAGCGATGGATCTCGTGGAACTGCTGCGGGATCTTGTCCTGAAGCATCATGAGAACAACGGAGCGGTGGTGTTGCATGCCACGGCTGCCGTGCGCGATGGACGGGCCGTCCTCATCGCCGGTGCCAAGGGGGCGGGGAAGAGCACGCTGTTGCTGGAGTTGGTGGAGCACCACGGTTACCGGATCATGAGCGGCGACAAGACGGTGCTCATCGAGCGGGACGGCGGGGCGCTCGTCGTCGCCGGTTGGCCGGATTATCCGCATCTCGGCTATCACACGATCATGAAGTATCCGGGTCTGGCGGAGATCGCGGGACTTCCCGCGGACTATCGGCCGCCGGAAGCGAGTGCGTTCTCTCCGTTCGGCAAGGTCGCGGTCAATCCCGTTGGATTTCGCGAGCGGTTCCCCGGAGTGCCGTGCGGGGCGGAGTTGCCGGTGGCTGCTCTGCTGAGTCCGGCGATCGGTCCCGGCGAACGGACCTCGGTCACGCCGGTCGCCTCGGTGGCCGGACCGCGTATCGAGGAACTGCGGGAGGTCGCCGAATCCGCGTTCGACGGTGCGCACGCCGCGTGGCATTCGTTTGTGCCCGATCGGAGGGGTGGGCACGTGGTGGGTCGCGAGCGGATCCTTGCCGCGCTCGCCGCCGTCCCCGCGTGGCGCGTCCGCGGCCGGGGCGACCTTTCCGGCGTCGCGCTGCCGGATGTGCTCGCCGGGGGAGGCGGCGCGTGACGGTGTTGGCGGATTCGAAGGCGGTCCCGGTCCCGCTGGCGTTGGTGACCAGGTCGCGGCTCCTGCGGCCTTTTGAGCCGGTGGGGGCGCCTGGTCGGTGTGGTCGCCGGGTTCGTCGGGCGATGGTCTGGTTGTGAGTGGATTCGTTAGGACGTGGTGCGGAGGGTTTTGGCCAGTTCGGCGGGGGTGAGGCGGCGTGAGCCGACGTAGTAGATGACCGACGTCGCGGGGATGTCGCTCTTCCAGTCCGGGTTGACCAGGAGTGCGTCTCCCGCGCGGGCGGCGAGCATGGTCGCGCCGTAGGTGCGGCCGAGGACGGTCTGGCAGTGCTCGACCGGGACCGCTCCAAGTGATTCCGGCAGGCGCACCGAGTAGGTGTCCGCGCCGCCGTGGCTCATGAGTTCGGTGTAGACCTCGGAGATGCCCGGGTCTTTCAGTTCTTCGGTGATCATGCGCGGGCTGTGCCACTGGACGCACTGGAGCTTCTCGTCCACGTAGCGCATCCGCTGCGCTCGGGTGATGTCGCGCAGCGCGACGACCATGTGCGCGTTCGACGCGACGTGGTCGGCGGTCACCGCCACGGCCAGGGCCTCGTTGTCGTCGCGGGCGTCGATCAGGATGCTGTGGGCGCGTTGCACTCCGGCGCGCCGCAGGACGTCGTCGTCGGTCAGGTCGCCCCGGACGAACAGGACGTCGCGGTCGGGCATCGGGTGCGCCGGGACGTCGTCCCACGCGCACAGGACGACCTTGCGCGCGTGGTCGGCGAGCAGTTCGTCCACCATCGGCTCGGTCCGGCCGGGCGTGTAGCCGAGCACGACGAAATGATCCGAGACGTCCACCGTGACGGCGCCCTGCATCCTGCGTCCCCTCGCTTGTTCCAGTAGCGTCGCGAGCCGCGCGAACACCGTCGTGAGCGCCGCGATCCCGCCGACGATCACGAGAACGCCGACCACGCGTCCCGCCGCCGACGAAGGCGAGACGTCGCCGTACCCGACGGTCGAGGCGGTGACGACGAAGTACCACCAGTAGGTCTCTGGGCGGACGATCTCGCTGCCGGACGGCTCGGCGAGCGCCATCAGCGGCCAGCTCGCGAAGAAGACGCCGCCGAAGACGAGCGCCGGCGTCCACCACGAGACCCGGCCCCGCACACGCGCCCACAGTCGGGTCACCAGGACCAGCACAGCGCCTCCCACTCCCGCGCCCAAGTCCCGACACCCTAGCCGGACGAATCCCCACAAGTCCCCTGATTCTCGACAACCCCCCGTCCCCACCAGCCCGAACGTCCCCGGCCCGAACGTCCCCAGTCCGAACGGCTCGGCCCGAACGGCTCGGCCTGGACGTCCCCTGCCTGGACGTCCCCGGCTTGAACGCCCCGGGCCTGGACGGCCCGCTCTGGATGGCCCGGCTTGGATGGCCCGGCCTGAACAGCCCGGCTTGAGCAGCCCGGCTTGAGCAGCCTGGCCGGAACAGCCCGGCTTGAGTAGCTCGGCTGAGTAGCTCGGCTGAGTGGCTCGCTTGGACGGTCGCGGGACGATGCGGACGGCTGGGAGGGTGTGGGCGTGGCATGCTGGGCGCATGGCGCCGGAGGCTCTTTCGTTGATCGTCGGGGACGAGGAACTGCTCGTGGACCGGGCCGTCGGTGAGGTGGTCGCGGCGGCCCGCGCGGTCGACGGTGAGACCGAGGTCATCGACCTCGGTGCGGGCGGGCTGGAGCCCGGACGGCTCGCCGAGCTGACGTCGCCCTCGCTGTTCGGCGGGGCCAAGGTGATCGTGCTGCGGGCCGCGCAGGACCTCGGCAAGGATCTGTCGGCCGAAGTCCTGAAGTATGCGAAGAATCCGGCTGAGGACGTGTATCTCGTCGCGGTGCATCACGGCGGCGCCAAGGGCAAGGCGTTCGCGGACGGGCTCGCCAAGGCGGGCGCCCGGAAGATCGCGTGTCCCAAGGTCACCAAGGCCGGCGAGCGGGTCGACTTCATCCGCACCGAGATCCGCCGCGTGGGCGGGAAGATCTCCGCCGACGCGGCCCGGACGCTGCTGGACGCCGTCGGCAACGATCTGCGCGAGCTGGCGGGCGCGTGCAGCCAGCTCGTCGCCGACACCGGCGGACGGGTGGACGACGCCTCCGTCGCCCGCTACTACCAGGGCCGTGCCGAGGTCAGCGGGTTCAACGTCGCGGACAAGGCCGTCGAGGGCAACCTCGGCGAGGCGCTGGAGCAGCTCCGCTGGGCGCTGGCGACCGGCGTGCCGCCGGTGCTGATCGTGAGCGCGCTGGCGCAGGGCGTCCGGGGGCTGGCCAAGGTGGGCGGGGCGCCGCGCGGCGCCCGCGCCGCGGGGCTGGCCAAGGAGCTGGGCATGCCGCCGTGGAAGATCGAGCGCGTCCAGCGGCAGTTGCGCGGCTGGTCGGGGGACGGGGTGGCGCGCGCGATGACGGCCGTCACCGAGGCGGACGCGGCCGTCAAGGGCGGCGCCGCGGACCCGGCGTACGCGCTGGAGAAGACGGTCTCGACGATCGTGGCGGCCCGTAACGCCCGCTGAGCCGCCTATGCTTCCTGCATGACAGGACAGCGATCGCAAAAGTCGAGCGGTTATCGGGAGCGGAACTCCACGGCGGAGCGGGCTCTCGACATTCTGCAGCTCTTCGACGACGACCGGCTCGTCGTCGGCGGACAGGAGGTCGCCGACGCGCTCGGCGTCGCGCGGTCCACCGCCTACCGCTACCTCCAGAGCCTTTCGGCGGCGGGCTTCATCGAGGAGCACCGCCCCGCCGGGTACCGGCTCGGCCCGCGCGTGTTCGAGCTGGCCCGCCTCGCCCGCAAGGGCCTCGGGCTGTCGGAGATCGCCCGGCCGCTGATGCGCGAGCTGGTCGAGGAGGTCGGCGAGACGGTGCTGCTGACGCGCCGCGCGGGCGCGTCCGTGGTGTGTCTCGAACGGGAGGAGACGGGCCATCCGGTGCGGCTCTCCTACGAGCGCGGCCACGTCCTGCCGATCAACGCGGGCGCGTCGGCGCTCGTCCTGCTGGCGTGGGCGACGGAGGAGGAGGTCGCCGACGTCGTCGCCAAGCACGGCCTGCCGAGGTTCACCGGCGCGACCGTCACCGACGAGGGCGTGCTGCGCGAGCGCCTGGCGCGGATCCGCGTTGACGACGCGGCGGTGACGCGCGGCGAGCTGGACGCCGACGTCCTCGGCGTCGCCGCCCCGATCCGGGACGTGGACGGCGCGGTCGTCGCGGCGGTCAGCATCGCGGCGCTGTCGCACCGGGTGCCGGACGAGCGGGTCCCCGAGGTCGTCACCGCCGTCCGCGGGACCGCCGGGAAGATCAGCGACCGTCTGGCCGTCCTCGCCTCCTGACTTTTTACCCGAGCCCCTGAGCCCCGGATTCGGACATCTTCCCAGGTCAGAGTATGTCTCGTATGTTAGGAACTGAGTTCTTCAAAGTAGGACTGTGAGGTAGGTAACTTGCAACCCTTGCCCTGACCTGCTCCGACTTGCATAATTCAGGACCACTGTCCCAGTTATCGGGACAGTGTCCGAGGAGGAGGATCAGATGGGGCTCCGTCTGTTGCAGCAGTGGAAGCCGGCCCTGGCGGTCGCATTGGTCGCCGGGGTCGCAGCCGCCTGTGGGGGTTCGGGCGGGACGGACGAGACCGCCACCAAGGCCGCCGAAGCCGCCAAGACCCGCCTGGCGAACAACCCGGCGCTGAGCGCGATGGTCGCCGCCGCGAACAAGGAGGGCGCGCTCAACCTCAACTGGGGACTGGACGGCCGCAGCACCCTCAAGAACCTGACCGACGCCTTCAAGACGGCGTACGGCCTGAACATCAAGGTCACGCTGACCCCCCAGCAGAACATGCCGACCAACGCCGGCAAGCTGGCGCAGGAGTACAAGGCGGGCAAGCCCTCCTCGACCGACGCCTTCCTCGGCAACCCGGAGTCGACGTTCGGCGTCGGGCCGAAGGGCCAGGACGCCCTGAAGAAGATCGACTGGGCGAAGACGGCCCCCTGGACCAAGGGCCTCGCCAACTCCGACGACACGGCGCTGACGTGGGTGGACCAGATCCCCGGCTTCACCTACAACACGACGCTGATCCCGAAGAACGAGGTCCCGAAGAGCGCCCAGGACATCCTGAAGCTCACCAAGCCGATCGCCAGCACCCCCTACGCCGCGCAGTTCAACGCGCTCGGCGCCAAGCAGGCGATGGGCGCGGACGGGGTCCGGGCCTACCTGCGCAGCTTCAAGCCGAAGGGCTACCTCGGGTGCGGCGAGCTGAACCGCATCGCGTCCGGTGAGTTCGCGGGCCTGTGGGTCTCCTGCGGCGTCAACATCGGCGACATCTTCGCCGCGCAGGGCGCGCCGATCGCGACGACCGTCCTGAAGGACGCCGCCATCATCTCGACCCGCTACGTGGCGATCCCGAAGAACTCGGCGCACCCCAACGCCGCCGAGCTGTGGGCGACCTGGCTGCTCACACCCGAGGCGCAGCAGATCATGTACAAGGGCGACTTCAACGACAACCCGCGCCTGCCGGGCAGCAAGACCGCCAAGCAGATCGCCGGGTACGAGGCGCAGGGCGTCAAGTTCACCAAGCTGGACTACGAGTTCGCCGCCGCCAACCCCGACCTCTACAACGCCCGCTTCAAGGGGGAGCTGATCAAGCTCCTGACGGGCAAGTGACCGCGACCGCGCTGCGGGAGCCGCCCGCCGTCGCCGCCGAGCCCGTGCGGCAGCGGCGGCGGCCGGCCG
Organism: Actinomadura rubteroloni; assembly: GCF_002911665.1. Lineage (NCBI taxonomy): Bacteria > Bacillati > Actinomycetota > Actinomycetes > Streptosporangiales > Thermomonosporaceae > Actinomadura > Actinomadura rubteroloni. The sequence goes on along the minus strand of NZ_MTBP01000002.1, from coordinate 715,899 downwards.
CGACGGGCCTCCTCGCGGTCGTCATCACGGTCCCCGCACTGGTGATCGTCGGGCTGCTGGGCGTGGTCGTCTACCTGGGGTTCCGCGCCCACGGCACGCCGGACGGCGCGCTGACGACCGGCAACTTCACCGTCCTGTTCGGCGACGCCGAGGTCTGGTCGGTCGTCCGCAACACGGTCGTGTACGTGCTGGTCACCGTGGGCGTGGCGCTGTTCTTCGGGACGGCGCTCGCCCTCCTTGTGGAGCGTTCCGATTTCGGCTGGGGACGGACGATCGCCACCGCGATGGTGCTGCGCATCCTCGTCCCCGGCTTCTTCACCGCGATGGGCTGGATCTTCCTGTTCCACCCGCGCATCGGCGCCGTCAACCAGTGGCTGATGGAGTGGTTCCACCTCAGCCGCGCGCCGGTGAACATCGTGTCGCTCGTCGGCATGGGGTTCGTCGAGGGCCTGGCGCTGTCGGCGCTGGTGTTCGGGATGGTGTCGGCGAGCCTCGGCGCGCTCGACGGGTCGCTGGAGGAGGCCGCGCGGGCGTCCGGCGCGGGCCCGCTGCGGGTGCTGTTCCGGGTGACGCTGCCGCTGGTGCGGCCCGGCCTGCTCGGCGCGGGCCTGTTCGCCGGGACGATCGCGGTGTCGTCCCTCGACATCCCGCTGATCATGGGCCTGTCCAACCGGACGTACGTGTTCAGCAGCTACCTGTACGTCGCGACGAACCCGTCCGCCGGGACGCCCGAGTACGGCGTCCCGGCCGCGTTCAGCGCCGTGATGATCCTGCTCGGCGTCGCGTTCTCGCTCTGGTACCAGCGCGTGCTGCGGTCCGGGCGCAAGTACCAGGTCGTCGCGGGCAAGGGGCACCGGCCCGCGCGGATCCGGCTCGGCCGCTGGCGGTGGGCCGCGTGGCTGTTCGTCGGCGGGTACTTCCTGTGGTCGACGATCCTGCCCGTCCTCATGGTCGTGTGGATGTCGCTGCTGCCGTTCGTCCAGAAGCCGTCGGCGGCGGCGTTCAAGGTCGCGTCGCTGGACAACTACCGGCAGCTCGACTGGTCCTTCGTGGAGCGCGGGCTGACCACGACGCTGAAGCTGATGGTCGTCGCGCCGACGCTCGCCGTCCTGATGAGCCTCGCGTTCTCGTTCGTGGTCGTCCGGGCGCGGCGCCGCTACCGGATGGTCTACGACCTCGTCGCGTTCCTGCCGCAGGCCGTGCCGACCACCGTCTTCGCGTTCGGCGCGATGATCGCCGCGCTCTACTGGACGCGCGGCTGGTACGGCCTGTACGGGACGCTCGCGCTGCTCGTCGGCGTGACGGCCCTGACGCAGATCGCGTTCGGCACCCGCATGTTCAACGCGGGCCTCCTGCAGATCCACGTGGAGCTGGAGGAGGCGGCGGCGATGTCGGGGGCGTCGTCGTGGACGGCGCTGCGCCGCGTCACGCTGCCGCTGCTGCGCCCGGTCGTCACCTACACCTGGCTCTGGCTCGCGCTGCTGAGCCTGCGGGACCTCACCGTCCCGACCCTCATCGGAGGACAGGACACGCTCACGCTGTCGGTCGCGTCCTGGACGTTGTTCAACAGCGGCCAGGTGGGCGCGTCGTCGGCGCTGACGCTGCTGATGATCCTGTTCATGACGCCGGTGGTCGTCCTGTTCCTCCTGCTCACCCGCAAGAACGAAGGGAAGGCCCCCGTATGACGGGCACGCCGCTGGCGGTCGAGGGACTGCGCAAGGGGTTCGCCGATCGCGACACCGTCGTGAAGGCGATCGACGACGTCGGCTTCGAGGTGAAGGAGGGGGAGGTCTACACGCTGCTCGGCCCGTCCGGCTGCGGCAAGACCTCCACGCTGCGGACGGTCGCGGGCCTGGAGCGCCCGGACGAGGGCCGCATCGTCATCGACGGGACGGTCGTGACCGGCGACGGCGTGTTCGTCCCGCCGAACCGGCGCGACATCGGCATGGTGTTCCAGAGCTACGGCATCTGGCCGCACATGTCGGTGTTCGAGAACGCGGCGTTCCCGCTGCGGGTGGCGCGGCCGAAAGTGCCGAAGAAGGAGGTCGCGGCGCGGGTGGAGAGCGCCCTGGCCGCCGTGCACCTGGCGGGCTTCGAGGGACGCAACGCCACCCAGCTCTCCGGCGGCCAGCAGCAGCGGCTCGCGCTCGCGCGGGCGCTCGTGCGGCGGCCGAAGCTGCTGCTGCTGGACGAGCCGCTGTCCAACCTGGACGCCAAGCTGCGCCAGGCGATGCGGGCCGAGCTGGCGTCGCTCCAGCAGGAGACCGGCATCACGACGCTGTTCGTCACGCACGACCAGGACGAGGCGCTGAGCATGTCGTCGCGGATCGCGGTGATGCAGGCGGGGCGGATCGTCCAGGAGGGCCGGCCGCGCGACATCTACCAGCGGCCGGAGACGCGGTTCGTGGCGGACTTCGTCGGGACGACGAACTTCCTGCCCGGCCGGGGCGCGGACGGCGCGCGGGTCACGACCGACGTCGGGGACTTCGCGGTGAAGGACGCGCCGCACGCGCCGGGGGACGACGTGCTGCTCGCGGTGCGCCCCGAGTCGGTGCTGCTGCACCTGTCCGAGCCGTCCGGGACGCCGAACGTGCTGCGCGGACGGGTGGACCGGGTCATGTTCGTCGGCGAGGCGGTGGACTGCCACATCCGCGTCGGCGAGGCGGTCTGGGTCACCCGGCAGGACCCGCATCTGGCGGCCGTGTCCGGCGACGAGGTGTGGCTCGAACTGCCGGCCGACAAGATCGCGGTGCTGGCCTGACGGCGACGGCCCGGGGCGAGGTGCCCCGGGCCGTCGCCGTCAGCGGGCCCTCACTGCACCGGCTGGTAGTCCGGCCCGCCGTCGCGCAGCAGCCGGTCGGCCTCGGCGTAGATCTCCTCGGCGGGCAGCCCGAAGTCGATCGACTTGCGGAACGGCTGCCGGACGTCGCGCTCGATCCGCAGGTAGACCTCGTTGCGGTTGCCCTCGGGGTCGAAGAAGTAGATCCCGAAGGCGTTGCCGTGGGTGACCTCCTGCTGGACCTCGACGCCCTCCTCCTCGAACCGGCGGTGGAACGTGCGGATGTCCTCCAGCGACTGGACGCGCCAGGAGATCTGGTGCGTCTGCTTGGCGCCGGGCGCGGCGGTGCGGCCCTTCTGCAGGACGAACTCGTGGTGCTCCTCGTGCGGGCGGGCGCTGAAGAAGACGATCCCGAGGTCGGCGTCCTCGTCGGTGACGGTCAGGCCGAGGACGCGCTCGTAGAAGTCCCGCATCTTCGGGAGGTCGTCGACCCAGAGTCCCGTGTGGCCGAGTTCGGCGATGGCCATGCTGGCTCCTTGTCTCGATTGTCAGGAACATGATCCTGCTTAATGGGACAAGCCTAGTCGAGGGGGTCCGGACGATCTAGAGCTAGCGTGTCGCGAATAACAGGATGTATGCTCTGCAAATCAGGACAGAGACAAGGAGTCGGGGATGCGATTCGTTGCGTATCGGGACGAGGACGGCGCCGAGGCGCTGGGCAGGCTCGACGGGGACCGGGTGCACCGGCTGCACGACGTGCGCCGGATCGACCATGAGGTCACGTCCGAGAGCCTGCGGGACGCGTCCGCCGACGGCGCGGGCACGCCCCTCGACGGCCTGGAGCTGCTGCCCGTGGCGCGGCCCGGCAAGATCTTCTGCGTCGGGCTGAACTACCGGTCGCACATCGCGGAGACCGGCCGCGAGCTGCCGACCTACCCTGTGCTGTTCCCCAAATTCGCGTCCAACCTCATCGGGCACGGCGCGGCGATCACGCTGCCGCCCGAGTCGGAGCAGGTGGACTACGAGGCGGAGCTGGCGGTCGTCATCGGCCGCGGGGGCCGGCGGATCGCGCGCGAGGACGCGTTCGACCACGTCCTCGGCTACACGATCTGCAACGACGTGACGATGCGAGACTTCCAGTACAAGACGCACCAGTGGACGCAGGGCAAGGCGTGGGACGACTCCACCCCGCTCGGCCCCGTCCTCGTCACCCCGGACGAGCTGGACCCCGGCAGGCTCGCGATCTCCCTGCGGCTGAACGGCGAGGAGATGCAGTCGTCCACCACGGACCTGCTGATCTTCGACATCCCCGAGCTGATCGCGGTGACGTCGCAGTTCACGCGGCTGGAGCCGGGCGACGTCATCCTCACCGGCACGCCGGGCGGCGTCGGGTTCCGGCGCGACCCGCAGGTCTTCCTCGCCGACGGCGACGTGGTCGAGGTCGAGATCGAGGGCATCGGCGTCCTGCGCAACCCGGTGCGGGCCGAGGCGTGAAGCCCGTGGACGTCCGGATCCTGTGCCCCGGGAACAACTGGATGAACATCGGCGGCCTGCTCGCGAACGGGATGGGCGGCTACCGCAGCCCGCTGCCGGACGGCTCCACGATCGCGGCCGTCACCGGCACCCCGCCCGCGCTGCTCGGCATGGACGGCCCGCGCCTGGTCGCGGAGGGCCGCTTCCAGTTCGGGATCACCACGCCGACCTGGGCGCTCGCGATGGCGCGGCTCGGCCGCGGCCCCTACGCCGAGCCGCTGCCGGTGAAGGCCGTCGCGGCGTTCGCGCACGACGACCGGCTCGCCCTCGCCGTCCGCCGCGAGACCGGGATCACGAGCCTGCACGAGATCGCCGCCAAGCGGCTGCCGCTGAAGGTCTCGATGCCGGGCCGGGAGATGGGCCACCCCGCGCGCTGGGTGATGGACGAGATCCTCGCGCAGTACGGCTTCTCCGAGGAGGACTTGCTGAGCTGGGGCGGGACGCGCCTGGACGACCGGCCGCGCGCCCAGAACGCCCCCGACGTCGTCCCCGCCGACCCGTCCTTCGACGCCGTCTTCGACGAGGCGATCATGACGATGCGGTGGCGGAAGCTCACCACCCAGTACGACCTGCGGTTCCTGCCGCTGGACGACGACGTCCTCGCCCACTGCACCGCGATGGGGATGCCCGCCGGCGTCATCGAGAAGGACCGGCTGCGCGGCGTGGACGCCGACGTCCCGGCGATCGACTTCTCCGGCTGGGTCCTGTACTGCGCCGACGACCTGCCCGACGAGCTGGCCTACCTCGCCGTCCGCGCGCTGGACGAGCAGAAGGGCGCGATCTCGGCGCGGTTCACCGGCCCGACCCGCCCGCTGACGAGCCCGGTGAACCTGCGCGAGTGCTGCCGCGACCTGCCCGTTCCGCTGCACCCGGGCGCCGAGGCGTACTACCGCGAGCAAGGAGCACTGACATGACGAACGTCCGCGAGCGGTTCGAGACGTTCCCGTTCGACGTCCCGGCCCGGATCTTCGAGCGCCGCGAGGACCTGCTGCTCGCCGAGCCGGTCCCGTCCGCCGACGGGCGCAAGCGGCACCGCGACCACCCGCCGCTTCAGGTCGTCCACTTCCCGCCGGAGTACGTGGCGCAGCCGTTCGCGCACCCGCGCGGCGTCTACGAGAGCGAGTTCCTGCGGCTGGAGTGGCAGACGATGAACAACCGCCAGCCGTTCTACCACCGCAACTGCGACGTGGACGAGATGTCGTACCAGGTCACGGGCGTGCGGACGCTGATGACCGACCTCGGGAGCATCGACCTGCACCCGGGCGACTTCTCGCGGCTCCCGGTCGGCGTCGCGCACGACAACTACGGCCGCGAGGACATCCACATCCTGTTCTACGTCCCCGGTCCGGTGGCCGAGGCGCTGCCGCCCGCCCGGACGGCCGAGGTCGTGATCCCGCCGTTCGAGGGCTGGGAGCCGGTCATCACCAACGAGCTGATCACCGAGTGCCTCGGCGGGACCGGCCACGACATCGTCATGGCCCCGGTGGACGAGCTGACGCTGCTGGAGCAGGGCAAGAGCGAGGGCGAGCGGCTCCAGGTCCTGCACCCGGACGCGACCGCGCCCGGCACGACCTGGCTCTACACCTCGCGGGACGTGTGGATCGGCCGGACGTACGCGGCGTCCGGCGACGGCCTGACCTACCGGCGCCTGCGCAATGCCGAGGAGATCCAGTACCAGGTCAACGGGCACCGGCACCTCGTGACGCAGCGTGGAACGGTCCGGCTGGAGCCGGGCGACTTCGTGCGGATCCCGGTCGGCGTGGCCGCCACGAGCATCCACGACGGGCCGAGCGCGCACATCACGCTCGTGTCCGGCCGCGAGCTGCCGCAGGTCGCCGAGACCGCGCGGACCGCCGAGCGGCTGGACGCCCCCGCGATCGAGGCCCTGCGATGACCGCGATGCTCGCCGCCCGCGCGCACGCCGGCGCGGACGCCCTGGCGCTGGAGAAGATCGCCGTGCCCGAGCCGAGGCCGGGCGACGTCCTGGTCCGCGTCGCGTCCGCCGGACTCGCGCCGAGCCTGATGAAGCTGCTCGCGCGCGGCTCGTTCCGGCATCTGCCGAGCACGCCCGGCCACGAGATCGCCGGGACGGTCGCCGCCGTCGGCCCGGACGCCGACGCGTCGCTGGTCGGCAAGCGCGTGCGCGTCCACCCCGGCCTGTCCTGCCGCGACTGCGCCTACTGCCGCACCGACCGCGAGCAGATGTGCGCGTCCGCCGCGATGCTCGGGTCCGGCGCGCACGGCACCGGGCCGATGCCGCTGTACGAGCGGTACCACGACGGCGGGCTCGCCGAGTTCGTCCGCGCGCCCGCCTGGCTCGTGGACGTCCTGCCCGACCGCGTCGGCTTCGACGTCGCCGCGAAGGTGCAGGACTTCGGGAATGCGCTGCGCGCCGTCCGCACCGCCGACCTGCCGCCCGGCGGGACGCTCGTCGTCACCGCCGCGACCGGCACGATGGGCACCGCGACGGTCAAGCTCGCCCCGCACCTCGGCGCGTCCCGGCTGATCCTGGTCGGACGGTCCGCCGAGCGCCTGGCCGCCGTCGCCGCGATCAGCCCGCTGCCCGCGCGGACCGTCGCGCTGGACGGACTCGGCGCGGACTGGGAGACCTCCGGCGGGCTCACCCGGCGGCTGCTGGACCTCGCGCCCGGCGGCGCCGACGCCGTCGTGGACTACCTCCCGCACGGCGCGGGCACCGGCCAGGCCACCGCCGCCCTCGCCACCGGCGCGACGCTCGTCGCGATGGGCGGCAACCGCTCGCCGTTCCCGCACACCGCCCGCGACCTGCAGCACCACTGCTGGCGCGTCGCCGGGACGCGCGGCTGCACGCGCGCCGACACCGCCGCCGTCCTGGACCTGCTCGGCTCCGGCGCGCTCACCGCCGACGAGCTGATCACGCACCGGTTCCCGCTCGCCGACGTCGGCGCCGCGCTCACCGCGCTCACCGGCCGGACCGAGCCGATCTGGATGGCGGTGGTGAACCCGTGACCGCCGACCTCGCGATCCGCGCGACCCGCGCGCTCGCCGCCGCCGGGCAGGCCGACATGGTCTGGGGCCACGCCGCCGTCCGCGACCCGGACGGACGCGGCATCTGGATCAAGGCGCCGGGCTGGGGCCTGGAGGAGGTGGACGCCGACCGCGTCCAGCTCGTCTCCTTCGACGCGGACGTCCTCGAAGGCGAGGGCAAGCCGCACAAGGAGTGCCACATCCACCTGGAGATCATGCGGCGGCGGCCCGACGTCACCTGCACGGTCCACACCCACGCGCAGGCCGCCGTCGCGTTCGCCGCGCTGGACACGCCGCTGCTCCCGATCTCCCACGAGGGCGCACTGTTCGGCGGCGCGGACGTCCCGCGCTTCACCCGCACGGGCGGCCTGGTGGAGAACCCCGGCCTCGGCCGGGCGCTCGCCGAGACGCTCGGCGACGCGCCCGCCGCGCTGATGCCCAAGCACGGGCTGGTCGCGGCCGGGACGAGCGCCGGCGCCGCCGTGATGCACGCCGTCCTGCTCGACCGCGCGTGCCAGACCCAGCTCATGGCCATGGCCGCCGGGCCGGTCCGGGTCTTCTCCGACGCGGCGGAGGCCGCCGCCAAACGCCTCCAGTGCTGGCCGCCGGGACAACTCGACGCCGGCTGGAACTACCTCGACCGAAAGGGCTCCTCCCGATGACCGCCATCACCGTGACCACCGCCGACGGGCCGATGGACGTGCACGTCGCCCGTCCGGACACGCCCAACGGACGCGCCGTCGTCGTCCTCCAGGAGGCGTTCGGCGTCAACGCCCACATCCGCGACATCGCGCGGCGGTTCGCCGAGCGCGGCTACCTCGCCGTCGCCCCCGACCTCTTCCACCGGACGAACACCGGTGAGATCGGGTACGACCAGCACGCCGAGGCGATGGGGCTGATCGGCAGGCTCGGGCCGGACGAGATCATCACCGACGTCCGCGCCGTCGTGGACCGGCTGGAGAGCACCGAGGACGTCGCCCGTCCCGACATCGCCGTCGTCGGGTTCTGCTTCGGCGGGCGCGCCGCGTTCACCGCCGCGACCGCGCTGCCGTCCCTCGGCGCGGCCGTCGTGTTCTACGGCCCCGGCATCGCCGCCGGCCCGTTCGCCGTGCTCGACCGCGCCGCGTCCATCACCGCGCCGCTCCTGCTGCACGTCGGCGCGGACGACCCGACGATCCCGGCCGAGCACGTCCAGGCCATCGACGCCGCGCTCGACAAGGCGGGCGTGGACTACGAGCAGCACGTCTACGCGTCCGCCGGGCACGCCTTCGCCTGCGACGCCCGCCCCGCGATGTACCGCGCGGACGCCGCCGCCACCGCCTGGGACCGCACGCACGCGTTCCTGGCCGAGCGCCTCCGGGTGACGCGATGACGCCACCGCCCGTCCTGATCGTCGGCGCCGGGCCGGTCGGGCTGACCGCCGCGAACCTGCTCGCGGCGCGCGGCGTCCCGCTCGTCCTCGTCGAGCGCAACCCCGCGACCAGCGACGAGGCCAAGGCCATCAGCCTGGACGACGAGTCGCTGCGCACGCTCCAGGCCGCCGGGCTCGCCGAGACCGTGCTGGAGATCGTCGTCCCCGGCACCGGCACCCGCTACTACGACCGCAAGGGCCGTCCGCTGTTCCACGCGCGCGGCCCCGAGCCCTACCGGCTCGGCTACACGTTCAAGAACCAGTTCGCGCAGCCCGAGCTGGAGAAGGTGCTGCTGGACGCGCTGCGCGGACGGCCCGGCGTGGACGTCCGGTTCGCGACCGAGCTGGCCGACGTCAAGGAGTCCGGCCAGGGAGTGACCGCGACGCTGCGCTCCGCCGACGGCGACGCGTCCCTGGACGTGAGCTGGGTCCTCGGCTGCGACGGCGGGCGCAGCACCATCCGCGAACTCCGGAACATCGACATGACCGGGACGAGCCACCACGACGTCTGGCTCGTCGCCGACACCACCGGCGACTACCACGACGAGCGCTACGGCATGCACCACGGACGGCCCGACCGGCCCACCGTGATCGTCCCCGGCCGCGACGGCCGCTGCCGCTACGAGTTCCGCCTGTACCCCGGCGAGGGCGACGGCGGCACCCGGCCGGACTTCGCGACCATCGAACGGCTCGTCCGTCCCTACCGGTCCATCACCCCGGACCAGGTGGAGCGCTGCACGAACTACACGTTCAACGCGGTCGTCGCCGACCGCTGGCGCGACGGACGGTGCTTCCTGCTCGGCGACGCGGCGCACATGATGCCGCCGTTCGCCGGGCAGGGCCTCAACTCCGGCGTCCGCGACGCCGCCAACCTCGTCTGGAAGATCGCCGAGGTCTGGCACGGCCGCGCGGACGAGGCGCTGCTCGACACCTACGAGCCCGAGCGGCGCCCGCACGCCACCGCGATGGTCGAGTTCTCCGAGCGGCTCGGCCGGGTCGTCATGACGACGAGCCCGGCGCGGGGCGCGCTGCGGGACGCGACCGTCCGGACGCTGCTGGCCACGCCGTGGGGCCGCCGCTACCTCGGCGAGATGCGGTTCCGGCCGCGCGCCGTCCACGCGGCCGGGTTCGTCGCGGGCCGGCACCGGCTCACCGGGACGCAGCTCCCGCAGCCGCGCGTGCTCGTCCCGCCGAGCCTGCACCCGCGTCCGCTGGACGAGGTGCTCGGCGACGGGCTCGCGCTGCTCGGGGTGAACGTCGCGCCGGCCGCGTGGGACCGCGTCGCGCGCGAGCTTCCGCTCGACGGCCTCGCGCTCGTGGACGTCGCGCTGGACGAGCGGCTGCCCCGTCCGCACCCCGGCCGCCGCGCCGTCGCGGACGCCGACGGACGCCTCCAGGCCGCGCTGGCGAGCGCCCGGGGCGGGTTCGTGCTCGTCAAGCCGGACCGGTACATCGCGGCGGTGTTCCCCCCGCTCCAGGCGAGCGTGGCGGCGCCCCTGCTCGCCCTGTGCGCGCGGGACACGGCCGGCGCGGAGCGCCGCGCCGGCTAGCCCGGCACGTGCGCGCGGACCGCGGCCAGCAGGTCCGCGCACGCGGGATCGGTCCGGCCGGGGACGTGGACGGCGTGGTAGGGGACCGGCGGAAGATCGGTGATCTCCCGCCGGACCAGCCCCGGCGGCGTCCGGACGCACCCGTTCACCACGGCCGGGCCGACGCCGAGCGCGGCGAAGTGGAGCAGCAGCGGCCAGCCCGCGGCCTCGACGGCGACCGTCCACGGCACGTCGGCGGCGCGCAGCGCGCGTTCCAGCGCGACCCGGTGCGGGCCCGGCGCGGGCGGGACGACCAGCGCCGACCCGGCCAGGTCGCGCAGCTCGACGGCGGTGCGCGCGGCCAGCGGATGGTCCGGCGGCACCACCAGCACCTGCGGGTACCGGGCGAGCGGGACGGCCTCCAGGTCGGCGGGCAGGACGTCCAGCACCGCGACGCCGACGTCCGCGCGGCCCGTCCGGACGGCGGCGAGCGTGCGCGCCCGGTCGCCGTTCAGCAGCCGCAGCCCCGGCACCGCCCGCACGACCTCGCCGAGCAGGTAGAGGTAGGCGCCCTCGCCCGCGGCGAGCACCGGGCGCCGCGCCGGGGCGGTGCCGCGCAGTTCGGCGAGGAACCCGCCGACCCGCGCGTCCAGCTCCCGCGCGAACCGCGCGACCTGCTCGCCCTCGTGGGTCAGCGCGAGCGTCCGCCCGCGCCGGACGTACAGCGGAGGCCCAGCGACGCCGCGAGCCGCGCCACCTTCGCGTGCAGCGACGGCTGCGAGATCGACAGCTCCGCCGCCGCCCGCGTGAAGTTGCGGTGCTCGGCGAAGACGGCGAACGCGGCCAGCGCGTCGGTGGACACCCGGTCCAGATCCATAGGCTGAGCCTATAGTTCGACAGGCTTTATCTAGTTCTCTTCGAGTCTTCGGCCCGCGACGCTGGACGCCATGAACACCAACGCACTGGGCATCGACTTCGGCCGCGTCATCATGGGCGGCGCGCACGCCACCGGAGAGCAGGACACGGTCTTCCTCGACGGCACCCTGGAGGACGCCCTCGCCTCGCCCGCCATGCCCGGAATGTGGGAAGCGGTGCCGCGGCTCGTCGCGCTGTTCGACGGACGCGCCTGGATCATCTCCAAGTGCGGCGACCGGATCCGGCAGCGCACGCTCGCCTGGCTCGACCGCCACGACTTCCACGCCCGGACCGGGCTGGACCCGGGGAACGTCCGGTTCTGCCGCCGACGGCCGGAGAAGGCGGTGCACTGCGCGGACCTCGGGATCACGCACATGATCGACGACCGTCCGGACGTGCACCGCGCGCTGGAGGGGATCGTCCCGCACCGCTACCTGTTCGGGCCGCAGCGCCGTCCGTCCGCGCTGCCCAACCCGCTGACCTGGGCGGACGCCGAAACGATGATCACTGCGGCAGTGCGAGGAAGCGGGGCGGAACAGCGGCCACCAGCCACACGCCGTTCGCGCTGACCCGGAACTCGTGGCCATCGGCCGCCATCCCGGCCGCGTCCACCGTGAGGACCACCGGACGGCCCCGGCGCGTCCCGACCCGCTCGGCCGTGGCCCGGTCGGGCGACAGGTGGACCGCGTGCCGTCCCATCGGGAGGAGGCCGTCGCGGCGGATGCCGTCCAACGCGCGCCGGACCGTCCCGTGGAACAGGACGGGCGGGGGAGCGGCCACCGGCAGGCCCAGCTCGACCGGCACCGAGTGCCCCTGGTTCGCGCGGATCCGCAGGCCCGCCGCGTCCAGCGCGTAGCGGCCCTTGGCGTCGGACGCGACGACGGCGTCCAGCTCGGCGCGGGTCACCGGGAAGCCGTGCCGGGCGGCGGCGGCCAGCAGCGCGGCCACGTCCGTCCAGCCCGAGGCGTCCAGGACGAGCCCGATCGCCTCCGGCCGGTGCCGCAGGTGGCGGCCGAGGAAGCGGGAGATCGCGACAGTCCGGTCGTCCACGGCGTCCCTTGCGGAAACGGCGAAGCCGCGGCCCGCGGGCCGCGGCTTCGCCGGAAGCGCCTACTTCGCCAGCGCGGCGGCCTGCTTGGCGATGGCCGACTTGCGGTTGGCGGCCTGGTTCTTGTGGATCACGCCCTTGCTCACGGCCTTGTCGAGCTTGCGGGCGGCCTGCTGCTGCGCGGCGACGGCCTTCTCGACGTCACCGGCGTCGGCGGCCTCGCGGAACTTGCGGATGGCCGTCTTCAGCTCCGACTTGACGGCCTTGTTGCGCAGCCGAGCCTTCTCGTTCTGCTTGTTCCGCTTGATCTGGGACTTGATGTTAGCCACGTCGTAGTGCCTCAGCCTTGGTCGTAGAGATTTCGCCTGCCGCTGGCGCCGGTCAGGCATCCAACGAATGAGAACGGGGGCGGACGGTGCCCCCCAGGGCACGACTACGCCACACGCAGACGCACAGCCTACCAATGGCGGACGCTTAACTCGAACCGGAGCCGCTGCACGGACCATCCCGGGCCGCGTGGGACTATGGAGAACGGCGACCTGCGTCGCCGCGACCCCAATCCCATCTGTGATTTTGCGAACGGACCCCGGTGGCAGCGCCTGAGCCGAACACGACCGACCCCGCGATCATCCGCAACTTCTGCATCATCGCGCACATCGACCACGGCAAGTCGACGCTCGCGGACCGGATGCTCCAGCTCACCGGGGTCGTCGAGGAACGCCAGATGCGCGCTCAGTACCTCGACCGCATGGACATCGAGCGCGAGCGCGGCATCACGATCAAGAGCCAGGCCGTCCGGCTGCCCTGGACCCACGGGGACCGCGAGCACATCCTGAACCTGATCGACACGCCCGGCCACGTCGACTTCTCCTACGAGGTGTCGCGGTCGCTGGCGGCGTGCGAGGGCGCGGTGCTGCTGGTGGACGCCGCGCAGGGCATCGAGGCGCAGACGCTCGCGAACCTGTACCTGGCGCTGGAGGCCGACCTCCACCTGATCCCGGTCCTCAACAAGATCGACCTGCCGGCCGCGCAGCCGGAGAAGTACGCCGAGGAACTGGCCGGAATCATCGGCGGCGATCCGGCGGACGTGCTGCGCGTCTCGGGCAAGACCGGCGAGGGCGTCCGCGAGCTGCTGGACCGGATCGTCGAGACCGTCCCGGCCCCGGTCGGCGACCCCGACGGCCCGGCCCGCGCGCTGATCTTCGACTCGGTGTACGACACCTACCGGGGCGTCGTCACCTACGTCCGCGTCATCGACGGCCACCTGTCGCGCCGCGAGAAGAGCCTGATGATGTCGACCGGCGCCGCGCACGACACGCTGGAGGTCGGCGTCATCTCGCCCGAGCCCAAGCCGGTGGGCGGGCTCGGCGTCGGCGAGGTCGGCTACCTCATCACCGGGGTGAAGGACGTCCGGCAGGCGCGGGTCGGCGACACCGTGACCGGCGCGTCCCGGCGGGCCCCGGTCTCGCTCGGCGGGTACCGCGACCCGAAGCCGATGGTGTTCTCCGGCCTCTACCCGATGGACGGCGACCAGTACCCGGACCTGCGCGACGCGCTCGACAAGCTGCGGCTGAACGACGCCGCGCTGGTGTACGAGCCGGAGACGTCGGCGGCGCTCGGGTTCGGGTTCCGCTGCGGCTTCCTCGGGCTGCTGCACATGGAGATCGTCCGGGAGCGGCTGGAGCGCGAGTTCGGCCTGACGCTGATCTCCACCGCGCCGAACGTCGTCTACCGGGTGGTGATGGAGGACGGCACCGAGCACACCGTCACCAACCCGAGCGAGTTCCCCGAGGGCAAGATCGCCACGGTCTACGAGCCGGTCGTGAAGGCGACGCTGCTGTCCCCGAGCGAGCACATCGGCGCGATCATGGAGTTGTGCCAGGGGCGGCGCGGCGTGCTGCTCGGCATGGACTACCTCTCGGAGGACCGCGTCGAGATCCGGTACACGCTGCCGCTCGCCGAGATCATCTTCGACTTCTTCGACCAGCTCAAGTCGCGGACGCGCGGGTACGCCTCGCTGGACTACGAGCCGAGCGGCGAGCAGGAGTCCGACCTCGTCAAGGTGGACATCCTGCTCCAGGGGGAGTCGGTGGACGCGTTCAGCCAGATCGTCCACAAGGAGAAGGCCCGCGACTACGGCCTGATGATGACGTCCAAGCTCAAGGAACTGATCCCCCGGCAGCAGTACGAGGTGCCGATCCAGGCGGCGGTCGGCGCCCGGATCATCGCCCGGGAGAACATCCGCGCCATCCGCAAGGACGTCCTCGCCAAGTGCTACGGCGGCGACATCTCCCGCAAGCGCAAGCTGCTGGAGAAGCAGAAGGAGGGCAAGAAGCGGATGAAGACGATCGGCCGGGTCGACGTCCCGCAGGAGGCGTTCGTCGCCGCGCTCTCCACCACCGAGCCCGCCGAGAAGACCAAGAAGTGACGGAGTCCCCTCCCGCGCCGGGAGGGGAGTCTCACTTCAGCAGCGGCCAGGCGAGGACGGCCGGGACGCGCCGGAACTCGCCCTTGTTCGCGGCCCGTCCGGCGTAGACGAGGAACACGAACAGCGCGACGGTGAACAGCACCGGGATCCAGACCAGGATGCCGATGAGCTGGGAGAGCAGCAGGCCCACGATCCAGACGACCGCGCCCGCGACGCCCATGTTGAGGCCCTGCGCGGCGTGCCGGCGGACGAACGGGCTGCGGATCCGGCCGAAGTAGACGATCGCCGGCGCGAGCGCGCCGATCACGAACTGGCCGATGTAGGCCATGAGCGCCCAGTTCAGCTCGTGGGCGTCGGCCGGTCCCTGGTCGACCGGAGGCGGCGGCTGGGGCTGCCGGCCCTGCTGCTGCGGGGGCGGCTGCTGCCAGCCCTGCTGCTGCGGAGGCTGCTGCCACTGCTGCGGCGCCTGCTGGTGCGGCTGCTGCCACTGCTGCTGTTGCGGGGGCTGCTGCCAGGGGCCGGGGCCGGGCTGCGGAGGAGGCCCGTAGGCCATGCGCGACGTCCTCTCTGGGGTGGCCGGGATGTCCGGTACGAGTATGACGGTTCGCCGCGCGCGTTGGTTCGCGGCTAGAAGAAGCGCCACGGCGCGCCGGACGGGTCGGGATGCTCCAGCGTGAGCCCGGCGAAGCGCCGCGCGTCGTCGCCGGACCGGCTCAGGCTCAGCCCGAGGCCGGGCAGCAGCACCTGCGCGTGCCGCTCGGCGACGTCGTGCCCGAGGTCGCGGAACAGCGTGACGACGTCCGCGGCGGGCTCGTGCAGGAGGTCGATGCCGTCCAGGCGGAACCGCAGCTCGGGGTTGCCGCCCCAGCCCGCCGGGCGGTTGCCGAAGATCGTCCGGACGCGTTCGGTGCCGTCCGGGTCGTGCATGCAGCCGACCCCGAGGTGGCCGCGCCCGACCCGGACGGACCGGTAGCCGCTGTACCCGCAGATGAACGCGCCCGCCGGATCGGGGGAGCCGAGCCGGGCGGCGACCGCGTCCAGGGCGCACCACGCCTCGTCCGGTCCGGCGGTGAACAGGACGTCCGCCTCGGGCAGGACGGCGCCGCGCTCGGGCTCCAGCGTCACCACGTACGGCGGGACGTTCCCCGGGTACCGGGCCGGGTCGGGTTCGCGCAGCGTGACCAGGCCCTCCCAGGAGACCGGGTCGTCCACCGCGAACCACGCGACGTCGGCCTCGACGCCGAGATCGGTGAACGCGCGATCGGTGACGGCCTGCTCGACCCGTTCGCGGAGGGCGGCGGCGTCGGCGGCGAGCCGGCCCCGCCACCAGGCGGGCTCGCGGCCGTGCGGGCCGTCCCAGGTGACGCCGGATCCCGCCAGGGGGAGGCGGTCGCGGCCGTCCTTGTCGTCGATGATCTCGCAGTGCCAGCCGTCGTGCCGCCCGAGCAGCAGCACCCGCGCCGGTACCCGTCCGTACCGGGGTGCTCCGAAATCCACCCGGTGACCTTATCCGGCGGGACGTGCCGCACCGGGCCGGACACGAAACCCGGGACGAACGCCGGGCGTGTCCCGGATCGTCGGGGGGCGGCGACGCGACACGGCGCACGTCCCGTCCCGCGCGCGGACCTCCGGGTACGGTCGGACTCCGGACTGCGGCCGATGCCGCCTGACTGCCCGGGAGGTGCCCGCGATGACGTCCGCCGACCAGGTGCTGCGCTCGGCCCGTGAACGGGAGCTGGTCGGCGCGGCCGTCCGGGCGCTGCGGGCCGCGGCGCCGTTCGGGTGGGAGCGGCTCGGGCTGGAGTTCCGCGCCACGGTCGTGATCGACAGCGTGCTGTTCGAGATCCGCGACGCGCACGGCCGCAGCCGGACCGCGATGCCGCCCGGCCAGGCCGTCGGGAAGATGGACGAGCTGCGCCGCCGCATGTACCGGCGCGGCAAGGGCGCGTGGTTCACCGCCCGGCTGGACGTGGAACGTTCCGGACGGTTCAGCGCCGAGTTCGACTACGACGGCGAGCCGGACTTCTCGCCCCCGCTCACCGGCGACGTCTACCGCCTCGACCTGGACCGCTTCCCGCGCGCCGCCGAGCACATCCCCGGCTGGCTGCGCGCCCGCCTCGCCGGGTCCTGACCGGTCCCGACCACCCGCCGCCGCACGGCAGACTGGGAGGATGCCCGCCACCCTTCCCGACGGCGACGCCGTGCCCGCGAGCGGGGACCTGCCCGCCGCCGCGCTGGACGGCCTCGGCTCCCGGCCGCTGGCGTTCTACGTCCACGTCCCGTTCTGCGTCACCCGGTGCGGCTACTGCGACTTCAACACCTACACGGCGACGGAGCTGGGCGAAGGGGCGACCCGGGAGTCCTACGCGGCGACGGCGGCGGCCGAGGTGCGGCTGGCCCGCCGCGTCCTCGGGGACGCCGCGCCGCCCGTCTCGACCGTGTTCGTCGGCGGCGGCACCCCGACGCTGCTGCCGCCGCGCGACCTCGGCGCGGTCCTCGCCGCGATCGACGCCGAGTTCGGGCTGGCGCCGGGCGCGGAGGTCACCACCGAGGCCAACCCCGAGTCGGTGGACCGCCGCTACCTGGACGAACTGCGCGCGGAAGGGTTCACGCGCGTCTCGTTCGGGATGCAGAGCGCCCGGGAGCATGTGCTGCGCGTCCTGGACCGGACGCACACGCCCGGCCGCGTCCCGCAGGTGGTCGAGTGGACGCGCGCGGCGGGGTTCGAGCACGTCAACCTCGACCTGATCTACGGGACGCCCGGCGAGACCGACGACGACTGGCGCGCCTCGCTGGAGGCCGCGCTCGCCTGCGGTCCCGACCACGTGTCGGCGTACGCGCTGATCGTGGAGGACGGCACCCGGCTCGCCGCCCGCGTCCGCCGGGGCGAGATCGCCGCCCCCGACGACGACGCGATGGCCGACCGCTACCTGCTGGCCGACGAACTTCTGACCAAACACGGCCTGACCTGGTACGAGATCTCCAACTGGGCCGCGTCGGACGACGCCGCCTGCCGCCACAACGTCCTGTACTGGACGGGCGCGGACTGGTGGGGCGTCGGGCCGGGCGCGCACTCGCACGTCGGCGGGACGCGGTGGTGGAACGTCAAGCACCCGGCGGCGTACGCGGCGCGGCTGGCCGACGGGAGCACGCCCGCGCACGCCCGCGAGATCCTGGCCGGCGACGACCGCCGGCTGGAGCGGATCATGCTGGAGCTGCGGCTCGCCACGGGCTGCCCGGCGGACCTGCTGGACGCGGCGGCGGTGCGCCGGGCGATCGGGGAGGGGCTGGTCGAACCCGGCCCGTGGGAGCAGGGACGCGCCGTCCTGACGCTGCGGGGGCGGCTGCTCGCGGACGCGGTCGTCCGCGACCTGACCTAGCCCGTCACGAAGTCGATCAGCTCCTCGACGCGGCCGAGCAGCGCGGGCTCCAGGTCGGTGTAGTCCGACACGCGGCCGAGGATGCGCTTCCACGCCGCGCCCGTGTCGTCGCCCCAGCCGAGCGCGGCGACGACGCCGTCCTTCCACGGGATGCCGCGCGGCACGTCCGGCCAGGCGCGGATGCCCACGGCGGACGGCTTCACGGCCGCCCAGATGTCGATGAACGGATGGCCCGTCACGAGGACGTCCGGCGACGTGATCTGCGCCGCGATCCGGCTCTCCTTGGACCCGGCGACGAGATGGTCCACGAGGACGCCGAGGCGGCGGCCCTCGCCGGGATCGAACTCCTCGACGATGGCGGGCAGGTCGTCCACGCCGCGCAGGAACTCCACGACGACGCCCTCGACGCGCAGGTCGTGGCCCCAGATCTTCTCGACCAGCTCGGCGTCGTGCAGGCCCTCGACGTAGATGCGGCTCTCGCGCGCCACCCGCGCCCGCAGCCCCCGGACGGCGACCGACCCGGACGCCGACCGCGCCGCGCCCGCCGGTCCGGGCGCGGGCCGGACGAGCGTGACGGGCCGTCCGTCGATGAGGAATCCGGCCTTGGTGAGCGGGAAGACGCGCCGCTTGCCGAACCGGTCCTCCAGCGTGACGCCCAGCTTGTCGCAGCCGACGACGGCACCGCAGAAGCCACTGTCCGGATCCTCCGCGACAAGCCCAATTTCCGCTGGTATCTCGGGAATCTGGCCCTTGCGGGGGAGTCGCCAGTCGCCCGCGAGGACGTCGTCGCCGTAGTCTCTGCTCCGCACGGATCCGCACTCTAACGAGGACGAGACGCCCCGGCACCTTCGGCCGACCCCGCGCGGGCCGTACACTTGGCACTCCAAGGTAAGGAGTGCCAGTACGGGGCAGGGGAGGTGACCACGTGCTCGACGACCGGAAACTCGCGGTCCTGCGGGCCATTGTCGAGGACCACGTCTCCACCAACGAGCCGGTCGGCTCCAAGGCTCTGGTGGACCGCCACAACCTCGGCGTGTCGTCGGCGACCATCCGCAACGACATGGCCGTCCTGGAGGACGAGGGCTACATCGCCCAGCCGCACACCAGCGCGGGCCGCGTCCCGACCGACAAGGGCTACCGGCTGTTCGTGGACCGGCTGTCCACGATCAAGCCGCTGTCGTCGGCCGAGCGCCGCGCGATCGAGACGTTCCTCGGCGGCGCCTACGACCTCGACGACGTCGTCGGCCGGACGGTGCGGCTGCTCGCGCAGCTCACCCGCCAGGTCGCGGTCGTCCAGTACCCGTCGCTGTCGCGGTCGACGGTCCGGCACGTGGAGCTGGTGCCGGTCGCCGAGAACCGGCTGCTGCTCGTCGTGATCACCAACACCGGCCGGGTGGAGCAGCGGGTGATCGACGCGCACGGCGTGACGGCCGAGGAGTCGATCGGCCGCCTGCGCACCCTGCTCAACACCTGCCTGGACGGGTGCGGGCTCGGCGACGTCGCGCACGCCGTGGCGAATCTGCCCGACCAGCTTCCGGCCAACGAGCGCCCGCTCGCGGCGGGAGTGCTGTCGGTGCTGCTGGAGACGCTGGTGGACAAGGCCGACGAGAAGATCGTCTTCGGCGGCGCCGCCAACCTCGCCCACATGGACTTCTCGCAGGGCCTGCGCGAGGTGCTGGAGGCGCTGGAGGAGCAGGTCGTGCTCATGCGGCTGCTCGGCGAGACCGGCGATTCCTCTACTGTTACCGTGCGGATCGGCACGGAGAACCCCGACGCGGGGTTCCGCTCGACCTCCGTCGTCGCCGCCGACTACGGCGTGGGCGACATCACCCTGGCCCGGCTCGGAGTGCTCGGGCCGACACGGATGGACTACCCCAGCACGATGGGAGCGGTACGGGCAGTGGCACGCTACGTCGGACAGATTCTGGCGGGTTCGTAAGTGGCCAACGACTACTACGCGACCCTCGGCGTCCGGCGGGACGCCAGTCCGGACGAGATCAAGAAGGCCTATCGCCGGCTCGCCCGGGAACTCCACCCGGACGTCAACCCGGACCCGGAGACCCAGGAGAAGTTCAAAGAGGTCACGCAGGCCTACGAGGTGCTCTCCGACCCGCAGAAGCGGGAGATGTTCGACATGGGCGCCGACCCGTACGCGCGGGGCGGCGGCGCGGGCCCCGGCGGGTTCGGCGGCGCCGGGTTCCCGTTCAGCGACATCATGGACGCCTTCTTCGGCTCCGCCACCCAGCGCGGCCCGCGCAGCCGCGCCCGGCGCGGCCGGAACGCCACGCTGCGCGTCGAGCTGGAGCTCTCCGAGGCCGCGTTCGGCACCACGCTGGAGCTGAACCTCGACACGGCCGTCGCCTGCGGCACCTGCCGGGGCGAGGGCGCCGCGCCCGGCACCCACCCCGAGACCTGCTCGACCTGCCAGGGACGCGGCGAGGTGCAGCAGGTGCAGCGCTCGTTCCTCGGCCAGGTCATGACGGCCCGTCCGTGCCCGGCGTGCGGCGGTTTCGGCAGCGTCATCCGGCACCCGTGCCCCGAGTGCTCGGGCGACGGACGGGTCCGCACGCGCCGTCCGGTCAAGGTCAAGATCCCGGCGGGCGTCGAGAACGGCATGCACATCCAGCTCGCCGGGGAGGGCGAGGTCGGCCCCGGCGGCGGCCCGCCCGGCGACCTGTTCCTGGAGATCGTCGAGAAGCCGCACCCGATCTTCAACCGGGAGGGCGACGACCTGCACTGCACGGTCGAGATCCCGATGACGGCGGCGGCGCTCGGCACGTCCGTCACGCTGGAGACCCTGGACGGCGCCGAGGAGATCGACATCCGGCCGGGCACCCAGTCCGGGCAGGTCATCACGCTGGCGGGGCGCGGCGTCCGGCACCTGGACGAGAACGGCCGCGGCGACCTCAAGCTCCACGTGACGGTCGAGACGCCGAACCGGCTGGACGACGAGCAGGAGGCCCTGCTGCGGCGCCTGTCCGAACTGCGCGGCGAGGAGCGGCCCCCGGGCAAGTTCTCGCCCGCCCAGCGCGGCGTCTTCTCCCGCCTCAAGGACGTCTTCAACCAGCACTGAGCACCCGCGCGGCCCGCCGGGAGCGCGGGCCGCGCGCAGGAGGAGGGACGGCCGTGACGGCTCCGGTTTTCCTGGCGGAGGCCGGGGCGCTCGACGCCGACCGCGTCGTGCTGGACGGCCCGGAGGGGCGGCACGCGGCCACCGTGCGGCGGCTGCGCGCCGGGGAGCGCGTCGACCTCACCGACGGCGCCGGGATCCTCGTGGAGGGCGTCGTCGCGGCGGTGGCCAAGGACGCGCTGACGGTCGAGGTCCACGTCCGCCGCGCCGTGCCCGAGCCCGTGCCCCGGCTCGTGGTCGTCCAGGCGCTGCCCAAGGGCGAGCGCGGCGAACTGGCCGTCGAGACGATGACCGAGGCCGGCGTGGACGAGATCGTCCCGTGGGCGGCCGAGCGGTGCGTCACCCGCTGGAAGGCCGAACGCCGCGACAAGGCCCTCGGCCGGTGGCGCTCGACCGCCCGCGAGGCCGCCAAGCAGGCCCGCCGCGCCTGGCTGCCCGCCGTCGCCGACCTGGCGACCACCGCCGACGTCGCCGCGCGGCTCGAACGGGCGTCGGCCGCCGTCGTCCTGCACGAGGAGGCCGCCGCGCGGCTCAGCGCCGCCGCGCCCCCGCCGGACGGCGAGATCGTCGTCGTGGTCGGCCCCGAGGGCGGCATCGCCGACACCGAGCTGGCGGCGTTCGCCGCGGCGGGCGCGGACCCGGTGCGGCTCGGCCCGACGGTCCTGCGGACGTCCACGGCGGGCGTCGCGGCACTCGCCGTCCTCGCCGCGCTCACCGGACGCTGGTAGGCGTCAGGGCGCGCCGGGCGCGCCTCCCGAACCGTCGTTGTTGCTGCTCGCGGGCTCGGTCGGCGCCGTCGTCGGGGACTGCGTCGCGGGCGGCGGGGTCGTCTGCGTGACCGGCGGGGTGGTCGGCGGCGTCGTCGGCGCGGCCGGGGTCGGTGTCGGGCACGGCTCGTGCCGCCGCGGCTGGGCGGTCTTCTCCGCGCGGGTCTTCTTCGCCGGGTCGACGGTCGGCGACGGCGGCGGCACGGGCGGGCACGTCGGCGCGCCCGTGGACGAGGCCGTCGTCGGCGGCCCGGTGAAGCTCGGCGTCCCGAGGGCCGGCTGCCCGTCGGACGGTTGCAGCGACGTCCCCGGCGACCCCGGCACCTGGCCGGGCACCACGCCGTCGCGGACCGCGTTGCCGCCGTGCTTGGCGGGGCCGCTCATGCCCGCCTGGATGAACCCGATGGTCTGCGGGGCCGCCGTCACCCCGAACCCGGCGACCGCGACGGCCGCCGCCACGGCGATCGCCGGACGCACCCAGCCGCCCGCCAGCCACGGCACGCCGAACCGGCGCAGCCGCCGCTCGGCGACGCGCTCCCGGACGCGTTCCAGCCCGTCACCGGACGGTTCGACACCCTCCGCCTCCGCCTGCAGGGCGCGGCGCAGGATCTCGCCGAGCTCGTCGTCGCGGTCGGTGGTCATGTGAACTGCTCCAGTACGTTGCGCATCGCGGCCATTCCGCGCGCGGTGTGGCTCTTGACGGCCCCCCGGGAGATCCCCATCGACTGGGCGATCTCCGCCTCGGACAGGTCGGCGTAGTACCGAAGCACCAGCGCCTCCCGCTGGCGGGCGGGCAGCCGGTGCAGCGCGTCCACGACGGCCGAGCGCTCCAGCTCGCCGATGGCCCCCGCCTCGGCGCTCGGCGCGTCGGGCAGCCCTTTCGGCGCGTACTTCTCCACGACCGCCCGGTGCCGGAGCACCGACCGCGACCGGTTCACGACCGACTGGCGCAGGTAGGACAGCGCCTTGTCGGGATCGCGCAGGCGGCGCCAGCCGCCGTGCATCGCGACGAAGGCGTCCTGGACGACCTCCTCGGCCGTCCCGAGGTCCCGGACGAGCATGGCGGCGAGCCGAACCAGCGCGCGGTAGTTGGCGCTGTAGAGCGCGGTCACCGCCTGGTCGGCGTCCCAGACGACGGACATCGCGCCCGTCGTCGTTCCCATTGCCACGAGGGTCTCGGTCACGTCTGTGGGACGCGCGCCCTCGTCGTCCGGTTTACGGAAGGGCATCTCCTGCCTTGCCTCGGTCACCTGTCCGCCGCTTCAGACGCGGCGTCAGGACGGTCGGCGCCACATCGTGGATGGGTGTTCCCTACCGGTTCAGATGGGACGGTGGCGAGCCGGGGGGAACGTCTGAGTTGCCAACCCTAAAGGGTCAGGACCCGTGTTGCGGGCCAACCGCCGCGGCTTGATCCACGTGTCCCCGGGGCGAGCGCGGCACGTCTCCGGCGCCCGCCGCTAGGATCCGGCGTGTATCCGTGGGAGGAGAGGGATGACGGACTGCCTGTTCTGCAAGATCGTCTCGGGGGACGTGCCCGCCGAGATCGTCCGCGAGTCCGAGCGGGCGGTGGCGTTCCGGGACATCAACCCGCAGGCGCCGACGCACGTCCTCGTCATCCCGCGCGAGCACCACCCGAACGCCGCCGCGCTGGCCGCCGCCGACCCCGCGTCCCTGGCCGCCGTCGTGAACCTGGCGCAGGAGGTCGCGGTGGACGAGGACGTCGCGGGCAAGGGCTACCGGATCGTCTTCAACACCGGGCCCGAGGCCGGGCAGACGGTCTTCCACGTCCACGCCCACGTGCTCGGCGGACGCGGCCTGAACTGGCCGCCCGGCTGACCGCCGTTCCGGTGCCGGGCCCCCGGCCGCGCGCGTGAAAACGCGAAGGCGCACGGCGGGCCCCGCCCGGTAGCATGGAGGCGACAGGCGTTCCTCCAGCACAGAAGGCAGGTCGGAGAGGCCGCAAGGCCGGCTGATGGTCCACTCAACTCACAGGCGCGACGACCGCGCCGGCGAGCGCTCGCAGCTCAAGATCGTGGTGCCGGACGACCATTCGATGGTGAGCCTGCTGGGCTCCCGGGACGAACTGCTCCACGCCGTCGAGCGCGCCTTCAGCAGCGACATCCACGTGCGCGGCAACGAGATCACCGTGACCGGCCCGGCCGCCGAGACCGAACTGGTCGGACGGCTGTTCGCCGAACTGATCGAACTGCTGCGCAGCGGCACCCAGATCACCCCCGACGCCGTCGAGCGGAGCGTGGCGATGCTGCGCGACACCGGCGGCGAGCGCCCGGCCGAGGTGCTGACCCTCGACATCGTGTCGAGCCGGGGCCGCACGATCCGCCCGAAGACCCTCAACCAGAAGCGCTACGTCGAGGCCATCGACCGGAACACGATCGTGTTCGGGATCGGCCCGGCGGGCACCGGCAAGACCTATCTCGCGATGGCCAAGGCCGTCCGGGCGCTCCAGGACAAGAAGGTCAACCGCATCATCCTCACCCGGCCGGCGGTCGAGGCGGGGGAGCGGCTCGGCTTCCTGCCCGGAACGCTCTACGAGAAGATCGACCCGTATCTGCGCCCGCTGTACGACGCGCTGCACGACATGGTCGACCCCGACTCGATCCCCCGGCTGATGTCGGCGGGCACGATCGAGGTCGCGCCGCTGGCCTACATGCGCGGCCGGACGCTCAACGACTCGTTCATCATCCTGGACGAGGCGCAGAACACCTCGCCCGAGCAGATGAAGATGTTCCTGACCCGGCTCGGCTTCGGCTCGAAGGTCGTCGTGACCGGCGACGTCACGCAGGTCGACCTGCCGTCGGGGCAGCAGAGCGGGCTGTCGGTCGTCCAGGGCATCCTCGAAGGCGTGTCCGACATCGACTTCTGCCGGCTGACCAGCCAGGACGTCGTGCGGCACAAGCTCGTGACCGAGATCGTCGACGCCTACAACCGGTTCGACGAGACGCGGCTGCCGGATGTGAACCGGCCGCCGGCGCGCAGGCGGGGGCGCTAGGTGACGATCGAGGTGCTCAACGAGTCGGGCGCCGACGCCGACGAGAAGCGGCTCGGCGAGCTGGCCCGGCACGCGCTGGACGCGCTGCGCGTGCATCCGCTGGCGGAGCTGTCCGTCCTGCTGGTGGACGAGGACGTCATGACCGAGCTGCACGTCAAGTGGATGGACGAGCCCGGCCCGACCGACGTCCTGTCGTTCCCGATGGACGAGCTGCGTCCCGGCCACGCCCCCGACGAGGACGACGAGGACGATCCGGCGCTGCTCGGCGACGTCGTGCTCTGCCCGGCGGTCGCCGCGCGGCAGGCCGCCGAGGCGGGCCACTCCACGGCCGACGAGCTGGAGCTGCTGACCGTCCACGGCATCCTGCACCTGCTCGGGTACGACCACGCCGAGCCCGCCGAGCACAAGGAGATGTTCGGGTTGCAGGCGGAGCTGCTGGCGTCGTGGCGGGAGGCGCGGCGGCGGCCGTGAGCACCGCATGAGCACCGCACAGGGCTGGCTGGTGGCGCTGGCCGTCGTCCTCATCGGACTGGCGGGGCTGCTGGCGAGCGCGGAGACGGCGCTGATCCGCGTGTCGCGGGTCAGCGTGGCCGAGCTGGTGCGCGAGGGGCGGCGCGGCGCGGACCGGCTGGCGGAGGTCGTCGGGGACCCGGCGCCCTACCTCAACATGTTCCTGCTGATGCGGATCGGCTGCGAGGTCGTCGCGACGGTCGCCGTCGCGGACCTGTGCATCGAGTGGCTGGACGACACCTGGCGCGCCTACGTCGTGGCCGCCGCGATCATGGTGCTGGTCAGCTACGTCGCGATCGGCGTCGGCCCGCGCACGCTCGGGATCCAGCACGCGCCGCGCGTGGCGCTGGCGGGCGCGGCGCTGATCCGCCCGGTGAGCCGGGTGTTCGGGCCGCTGCCCCGGCTGCTGATCCTGCTCGGGAACGCGCTGACGCCCGGCCGGGGCTTCCGCGAGGGCCCGTTCGCGACCGAGGCGGAGCTGCGCGACCTGGTCGACCTCGCCGAGCAGCGCAGCCTGATCGAGCCGGACGAGCGCGAGATGATCCACTCGGTGTTCGAGCTGGGCGACACGCTCGTCCGCGAGGTCATGGTCCCGCGCACCGACATCGTGTTCATCGAGCGGGGCAAGTCGTTGCGGCAGGTCATGTCGCTGGCGCTGCGCAGCGGGTTCTCGCGGATCCCGGTCGTGGGGGAGAACGAGGACGACGTCGTCGGGCTCGCCTACCTGAAGGACATCGTCCGCCGGACGCAGGAGAACCGCGACGGCGAGCTGACCGAGCGGGTCGAGTCGGTGATGCGGCCCGCGAGCTTCGTCCCCGACAGCAAGCCGATCGACGAGCTGCTGCGCGAGATGCAGGCCAAGCAGATGCATCTGGCGATCGTCATCGACGAGTACGGCGGCACGGCGGGCCTGGTGACGATCGAGGACATCCTGGAGGAGATCGTCGGGGAGATCGCCGACGAGTACGACGTCGAGGCGCCCCGGATCGAGGAACTGCCGGACGGCGCGGTGCGCGTCACCGCGCGCCTCCCGGTGGAGGACCTGGCGGAGCTGTTCGGCGTCGAGATCGAGGGCGAGGACGTCGACACGGTCGGCGGGCTGCTCGCGCACGCGCTCGGCCGCGTCCCGATCGAGGGCGCGACGGCGACGGTCGCGGGCCTGTCGCTGCGCGCCGAGAGCATCGCGGGCCGCCGCAACCGCATCGGGACCGTCCTGGTCCGGCGTCTCCCCGGCGCCTAGACCCGCGCGGCTAGCGGGTCGTGCGGAGGGCGCCGTCGGGGCCGGCGACGAGCACGGGGGCCTTGGGGCCGAGGTCGCGGACGGCCGCGACGTCGCTTTCGGCGGGCGCGTCCGCCGCGGTGACGAGCGCGGCGGCCTCCAGGTCGTCGGCGCCGCTGGACACCGCCATCGCCACCGCGACCTGCAGCGCCGTCAGCTTCAGCGACGGCAGGTCCACGCTGGTCCCGGCGTAGGTGCGGCCGGTCTCGTCGCGGACGGCGGCGCCCTCGGCCGCGCCCGTGCGCGCCCGCGCGGACCGGGCCAACGTGATGATCTTGGTGTCCTCGGCGGAAAGCTCGCTCACGGGGACAAGCCTAGACGGGACGGGTCCGCAAGTCGCTCGCAAGTGCCCGCCAACCGACCGGCGTGACGATTCCGGCGTCAACGGAACGCCGGAAGGATCATCATGTCGGGTCTGCTGTACCGTCTCGGGAGGGCCGCCGCGCTGCGGCCCTGGCGGTTCGTCATCGGCTGGGTGCTCGTCGTGGGGGCCGTCGCCGGGATCGCGGCGGCCGTGGGGGGTTCGACGCACGACGACTACCGGCTCTCGGGCACCGGCGCGCAGCGCGCCACGGACCTGCTGACCGAGCGGTTCCCCGCGCTGTCGGGCGCGGACGCCCGGGTCGTCGTCCACACGCGGACGGGCACGGTCGACGCGGCACGGGTCGCGGCGGCGCAGAAGAGGATCGCGGCGCTGCCGAACGTGTCGTCGGTGGAGGTCGCGCCGCCCGCGCCGGGCGGACGGACGCAGCTCGTGACCGTCCGCTACGACCGCAAGGTGACCGATCTGGAGCCCAAGGAGACGCTGGACCGGCTCAAGGGCGCCACGACGGACCTGACCGCGGCCGGAGACCAGGTCGAGTTCGGCGGGCAGGTCCCCGAGAACGTGACGGCCCCGAACGGCGTCGCGGAGATCGTCGGCATCGTCGCCGCGCTGATCATCCTGCTGCTGGCGTTCGGGTCGGTGGTCGCGGCGGGGCTGCCGCTGGTGGTGGCGCTGGCCGGGCTCGGCGTCGGCGTCACCGGGATCTCGCTGCTCGCGGCCGTCACCGACATCGCGACGACCGCGCCGACGCTGGCGGTGATGACGGGCCTCGGCGTCGGCATCGACTACGCGCTGTTCATCCTGACCCGGCACCGGGAGGGTCTCGGCGCGGGGCTGGACGTCCCGGAGTCGGTGGGCCGCGCCAACGCGACGGCCGGGCTGTCGGTGCTGTTCGCCGGGTTCACCGTGCTGCTCGCGCTGTGCGGGCTCGTCCTGTCGGGCGTCCCGGTGTTCATGACGATGGGGTTCGCGACCGGGCTCGTCGTCGCGGCGACGGTCGCGAGCGCGCTCACCCTGCTGCCCGCCGTGCTGGGGCTGGCGGGCCGCCGGGTGCTGCGCCGCCGCGACCGGGCCGCCGGGACGGTCACCGGCGCCGACGCCCGCTGGGTGCGCGGCTGGGCGGACCGGATCGGGCGCCGTCCGCTCGTCTGGCTGATCGCGGGCGGCGCGCTCATGCTGACGCTCGCCGCGCCCGCGCTCGGGATGCGGACGTGGCCGAGCGACGCCGGCAGCGAGCCGGAGTCCAGCACCGTCCGCAAGGCCTACGACCTCGTCGCGGCCGGGTACGGGGAGGGCGCGAACGCGCCGCTGCTCGTCGCGGTCGACCTGAACCGGACCGGCCGGACGGCCGTCGACGGCCTGGACGCCCGCCTCGCCCGCGTGCCGGGCGTCGCGTCCGTCGCCAAGCCGCGCACGTCGCCGGACGGCACCGCCGCCGTCATCGTCGTCACGCCCCGCTACGGCCCGCAGGACGCCCGCATGACCGGCCTGGTGGACCGGATCCGCGCCGACGTCCTGCCGCCGGGCGCCGACGTCACCGGCCTCACCGCCGTCTACGTGGACCTCAGCCGGGTGCTCGGCGACCGGCTGTGGCCGGTGATCGGCGCGGTCGTGGCGACGTCGTTCGTCCTGCTGCTGATCGTGTTCCGGTCGCTGCTCGCGCCGCTCAAGGCCGCCGTGCTGAACCTGCTGTCGATCGGCGCGGCCTACGGCGTCCTGACGGCGGTGTTCCAGTGGGGCTGGGGCGCGAAGCTGCTCGGCCTGCCGCACGGGGTGCCGGTGTCCAGCTTCATCCTGCTGCTGATGTTCGCGGTGCTGTTCGGGGTGTCGATGGACTACGAGGTGTTCCTGCTGTCGCGCGTCCGGGAGGAGTGGAAGCGGACGGGCGACGCGCGCGGCGCGGTCCGGACCGGCCTGGCGTCCACCGGCCGCGTCATCACCAGCGCCGCGCTGATCATGGTGGCGGTGTTCCTCGGGTTCGCAGCGGACCCGTCGCTGGTGATCAAGCAGATGGGCCTCGGGCTCGCGGTGGCCGTGGCGCTGGACGCGACGGTCGTGCGGCTCGTGCTCGTCCCGGCGTCGATGACGCTGTTCGGCCGCGCGAACTGGTGGCTGCCCGCGCCGCTGGCCCGGATCCTGCCGGAGTTCGACCCGCACGGCGGCGCCGCCGAGCCCGCGCCCGCGACGCCGGAGCCGTCGCGGGTGTGAGATCCCTCGCCGCACGGGACGCGGCCCACCTCCATCGTCGTAGGCTGGCCGCGTCATGGCGAACGTGCGCGTGCTCGGGCCCTTCGGGGCGACGATCGGGGAGACGCGGGCCGATCTCGGCGGCCCCCGGCAGCGGTCGGTGCTGGCCCGGCTCGTCGCGGCGGGCGGAGAACTGGTCACCGCCGACCGGCTGATCGCCGATCTGTGGCCGGGGGAGGCGCCGCCGCGCGCCGCCGCCGGCCTCCAGTCGTTCGTGTCGCACCTGCGGCGGGCGCTGGAGCCGGACCGTCCGCCGCGCACGCCCGCCCGCGTCCTCGTCACCGCGCCGCCCGGCTACGCG
Organism: Actinomadura rubteroloni; assembly: GCF_002911665.1. Lineage (NCBI taxonomy): Bacteria > Bacillati > Actinomycetota > Actinomycetes > Streptosporangiales > Thermomonosporaceae > Actinomadura > Actinomadura rubteroloni. The sequence goes on along the minus strand of NZ_MTBP01000002.1, from coordinate 686,301 downwards.
CTGCGGCTCCCCGGCGACCAGGTGGACGCGTGGCGCTTCGCGGCGCTGACCGACCGCGCCGGGACGCACCTCGCGGCGGGGGAGGGCGAGGCTGCCCTGCACGCCGCCCGCGCCGCGCTCGCCGAGTGGCGCGGCCCCGCCTACGCCGAGTTCGCCGACCTGCCGTGGGCCGCCGCCGAGGCGGCAAGGCTGGCGGAGCTGCGGCTGCTGGCCGTGGAGCGCCGGGCGGGGGCGCTGCTGGCCGTCGGGTCGGCGGCCGAGGCCGTCCCGGACCTGGAGGCCCACACCGCCGCGCACCCGCTGCGCGAGGACGCGTGGCGCCTGCTCGGCCTCGCCCTCTACCGCGCCGGACGGCAGGGCGACGCGCTCGCCGCGCTGCGCCGCGCCCGCGCCGTCCTCACCGAGGAACTGGGCGTGGACCCCGGGCCCGCGCTGCGCGAGCTGGAGCGCGACATCCTCGCGCAGTCCCCGGAGCTGGCGCCCGCGCGGCCCGCGCTGACCGTCGTCACCGGGACCGTCCGCCGGGACGGGACGTTCGTCGGCCGCGCCGCCGAACTCGACCGGCTCGCCGGCGCGGCCGAGCGCGCCCGCGCGGGCCGCTGCACGCTGGTGCTCGTCGCCGGGGACGCGGGCATGGGCAAGACCGCCCTCACCGAGCGGTTCGCCGGGACGCTGACCGGCTGGACGCGGGCGTTCGGCCGCGCGCCCGAGACCGGCGGGGCGCCCGCCGCGTGGCCGTGGGCGGAGCTGCTGCGGTCGCTGGCCGCCGACGCGCCGCCCGGCGCCGACCTCGCGGCCCGGCTCGCGCCGCTGCTGGACGACGTCCCGTCCGGCGGCGACGCCCAGACCGGCCGGTTCCGGCTCAACCTCGCCGTCGCCGCCTACCTCGACGGGCTCGCCGCGCGGACGCCGCTGCTGCTCGTCCTGGACGACCTGCACTGGGCCGACGACGAGACGCTGACGCTGCTCACCGAACTGCCCGGACGGCTGCGGGACCGTCCCGTCCTGCTGGTCGGCGCGTATCGCGGCACCGAGATCCCCGCCCGGCTGGCGACCGCGCTCGCCGCCCTCGCCCGGCACGAGCCGCACCGGCTGGACCTCGCGGGCCTGTCGGCGGGCGAGACCGCCGAACTGCTGCGCGCCGCGTGCGCGACCCGGCTGGACGCCGACGCGGTGACCGTCATCGCCGAGCGGACCGGCGGCAACCCGTTCTTCGCCCGCGAGACCGCCCGGCTGCTGGACGCCGAGGGCCCGGACGCCGCCGCCCGCGAGGTCCCCGCCGGGGTCGGCGACGTGCTGCGCCGCCGCGTCGCCCGGCTGCCCGGCGCGGCCCAGCACGTCCTGCGCGTCGCGGCCGTCGCGGGCCGGGACGCCGACCTGGACGTCCTCGCCGACGCGTGCGGCGCCGACGAGGACGCGCTGATCGACACGGTCGAGGCGGGGCTGGCCGCCGGGCTCGTCACCGAACCGGGGCCGGGGCGCGTCCGGTTCGCGCACGCGCTCGTCCGGGACACGCTGCTCACCGGCCTGTCGCAGGCCCGCAGGACCCGGCTGCACGGCGTGCTCGCCGCAGCGCTGGAACGCCGCCGTCCCGGCGACTCCGCCGCGCTCGCCCACCACCATCTGGCCTGGGGCGGCGATCCGGGCAAGGCCGTCCGCTACGCGCGGCTGGCCGCCGAGGCGGCCGAGGCGCGGTTCGCGCACGCCGCCGCCGCCGAGCTGTGGTGCCGCGCGGCCGACCTGCCCGGCGACGTCCGCGACCGGCTCGACCTGGAGGCCGCCGCGATCCGCGCGTCCGCGCTGGCCGGCAAGGTCGAGGACGCCCGCGCCCGGCGGCAGGCCGCGCTGCCCGCCGCCCTCGCGCTCGGCGACCCGGTCGTCCTCGCCCGCGTCCTCGTCGCGTTCGTCACCCCGACCCTGTGGACGACCCACGTCTACGGGACGGTCGACGCCGAGATCGTCGCGGCCGTCGGCCGGGCCCTGGACGCGCTGCCCGCCGCCGCCGGAGCCCTGCGCGTCCGGCTGCTCACGGTGCTGGCGATGGAGACCGAGGGCGAGCCCGGCGACACCGGCCCGCGCGCCGCCGGTGAGGCCGTCGCGCTCGCCCGCGACCTCGGCGACCCCGAACTGCTCGCCGTCGCGCTGAACGGGCGGTACCTCAACAGCTACCAGGACGCCGCGCAGCGCGAGGACCGCTGGGAGATCGCCACCGAGCTTCGCGCGCTCGCCGCCGGGCACGGGCTGCCCGCCTACGAATGCCTCGCGCACCTGCTGCTGCACCAGACCGCCGTCGCCCGGCTGGACCTCGCCGCCGCCGCCGAGCACGCCGCCGCTGGCCGCCGCCTGTCGCGCGAGTACGGGCTGCCGCTGCTGGAGGCGCTCGGCGGCTGGCACCGGGGCCTCGCCCACGTCGTCGCCGGACGCCTGGACGACGCCGAGCGCGAGTACGTCCGCACCGGCGAGCACACCGCCCGCAGCACGGTGTGGAACAGCGCGCGAGGCATGCAGATGGCCGCGCTGTTCGGCATCCGGCTCGTCCAGGGCCGCGTCGCCGAGACCGCCGACGCGGCGGGCTGGCTCGCCGCCGAGTGGCCGCACGTCGGCGCAGTCGCCGACATCCAGGCGCTCGCCCTGCACGCGCGCGGCCGGACCGCCGACGCGCGCCGCGTCGCCGCGCGGGCGGGCCGCATCCGCCACGACTACCTCCGGGACCTGTCGCTCGCCCTGCGGGGCCTGCGGGCGCTCGCGCTCGGCGACCGCGCGACGGCCGCCGCCGTCCACGCCGACCTGCTGCCCTACCGGGACCAGCTCGCGGGCGGCGCGTGCGCGGTCGTCGCGGTCGGGCCGGCCGCGCAGATCCTCGGCGACCTCGCGGTGTTCCTGGACCGCCCGGACGAAGCGGCCGCGCACTACCGCGCCGCCGCGCGCGTCGCCGCGACCGTCGGATCGGCGCACTGGGAGCGCCAGGCGGCCGAGGCGCTCCGCGCGCTGGGCGTCCCGGCGGCCTGATGGACGATGCGTCCACCGGCGTGGGCGACAATTGACAGGTGACAGCGCTGGGAGACATCACCGAGACGCCCGCCGGCTTCCGCTCCGGGTTCGCCTGCTTCGTGGGACGGCCCAACGTGGGCAAGTCGACGTTGATGAACGCCCTCGTCGGCACGAAGGTCGCGATCACGAGCAGCCGCCCGCAGACGACCCGCCGCGCGATCCGGGGCATCGTCCACCGTCCGGACGCGCAGCTCATCGTCGTCGACACCCCGGGCCTGCACAAGCCCCGGACGCTGCTCGGCGAGCGGCTGGACAGCCTGGTGCGCTCCACGCTCACCGAGGTGGACGTCATCGGCTTCTGCGTCCCCGCCGACCAGCCCGTCGGGCCCGGCGACACGTTCATCGCGCGGGAGCTGGCGAACGTCGGCAGGACGCCGGTCGTCGCGATCGTCACCAAGACCGACCTCGTGCCCCGGGAGCGGGTCGCCGAGCAGCTCGTCGCCGTCGGCGGGCTCGGGACGTTCGCCGACATCGTCCCGTGCTCGGCCCGCGACGGCTTCCAGGTCGGCCTGGTCGCGGACCTGCTCATCGGCCACCTGCCCGAGGGCCTGCCGCTGTACCCCGAGGGCGACCTGACCGACGAGCCCGAGCAGGTCCTCATCGCCGAGCTGATCCGCGAGGCCGCGCTGGAGGGCGTCCGCGACGAGCTGCCGCACTCCATCGCCGTCCTGGTGGACGAGATGGAGCCGCGCGCGGGCCGCGACGACCTCACCGACATCTACGCGCACCTGTACGTCGAGCGGTCCAGCCAGAAGGGCATCGTCATCGGGCACCAGGGCGCGCGGCTGAAGGAGGTCGGCGCGGCGGCGCGGCGGCAGATCGAGGCGCTGCTCGGCACCCGCGTCTACCTGGACCTGCGCATCAAGGTCCTCAAGGACTGGCAGCGCGATCCGAAGCATCTGCGCCGTCTCGGGTTCGACGACTGAGCCGGTCGCCGAGCGGACGGACGGCCGCGAACAGCACCAGCAGCACCGCCGCGCCGAGCGCCACGTACCAGCCGTAGCCGAGTTCGACGGTGTAGGAGCCGAACGGCGAGTCGCGGCGGAGCAGGTCGCGGCGGGCGCGGTCCAGCCGCAGGACGAACAGCAGGCAGCCGAGCGCCGACAGGGCGCCGGGCACGGTCGCGAGGGCGCCGATCCGCGCGTCCCGGCCCGCCAGCCCCCACGCGATCATGAGGACGGCGGCGAGCGCCAGCACGGGGACGACGAGGACGGTGCCGTCGGCGTCGATGCCCGCCGCCGTGCCCGCGTCGCGGCGGATCTCGCGGCCGAAGAAGTCGACGCTGTAGGTCGCGGTCACCCACGGCAGGAACGCCGCGACGAGCATCACCGCCGCCGCGACCAGCGCGAGCACCGACCACACGGCCGTCCCGCGCCGGACCGGTTCCGGCCGGGCCCGCTGGACGCCCGCGGGCGCCGGCCACGGTCCGTGCGGCTCCTCGGGGGGCAGGAACTCGGGCCGCTCCGGGGGCGCGAGATCACCGGTCATGGCACTCCTTGCCGGGACGGGCGGGCCGGGCGCCCGCGCGGACGAGAGGAGACGGCGGGACGGCGCGCGGCCCGGCTCTGACGTATTGTGCCCGATGCGGCACGTACGGTGAGCACGCGACCCGCGCCGTCCCTCCGGCCGGGTCTACGCTTCGGTGGTCCGGGCTCCCGCCCGGCGCGGATCCGGCAGGAGGGAACAGCCGATGACACTCGCTCACTCCCTCACGTTTCCCCGCCCCGGCGCCGTTCGCACCCGCGCGGGCGGCCGGTGAGCGCGCCGCGCCGGACGGCGCTGGTCCGCGCGCCCGGCCCGCGCCTGGCCGACGGGCTCGTGTCCTTCGCGGAGCGGCGGACGGTGGACGTCGACCTCGCCCGTCGTCAGCACGACGCCTACACCGACGCGCTGCGCGCCGCGGGCTGGAAGGTCCGGGCCGTCGCGTCCGCCGACGCCTGCCCGGACGCGGTGTTCGTCGAGGACGCGCTGGTCGTGAGCGGGGACGTCGCCGTCCTCGGCCGCGCCGCCGCGCCGTCGCGCGCCGGGGAGGCCGCGGGCGCCGAGCGGGCCGCGCGCGACCTCGGCCTGCGCGTCGAGCGGATCGAGCCGCCCGGCACGCTCGACGGCGGGGACGTCCTGCAGACCGATCGGGCCGTCTACGTCGGACTGAGCACTCGCACCAACGAGGACGGCATCTGCCAGCTCGCGCGGCTGCTCGGCGGCCGTCCCGTCGTGCCCGTCCGGGTGACCGGGGCGCTGCACCTGAAGTCGGCGGTGACCGCGCTGCCGGACGGGTCGCTCATCGGCCTGCCCGACGCGGTCGACGCCACCGCGCTGCCCTGCCTGCGGGTGGCGCCCGACCCGGCCGGCGCGCACCTGGTCGTCCTCGGCCCGGGCCACGTCCTGCTGGCCGCCTCGGCGCCGCGCACCGCCGCCCGGCTCGCCGCCGACGGATTGCGCGTCACCGCGGTCGACATCAGCGAATTCGAAGCCCTCGACGGCTGCGTCACCTGCCTTTCGGTGCTCGTGCCCTGACCCGCAGTCGCGGTGAGTTCTTCGTCATTCGTTCGTAACAACGCGGTCGCGACCCGGAAATGTTTTTCCGGAGACTTGGCACAGGAAACAATCCGACCGGGACTGTTCTGTGAGGAGTCGATAGTTGCGCAAGCCATTTCTGCGCCCGTTGGCCGCAGTGCTCCTGCTGCCCGTGGCAATGCTCACGGGATGCGGCGGGGATTCCAAGGACGGATCGTCGGGCGGCGGCGCCGGCGGCAACACCGTCAAGGTGGGGATCCTGCATTCGCTGAGCGGCACCATGTCGATCAGCGAGGTCACGGTCAAGAACTCCGAACTCATGGCCATCGACGAGATCAACGCCAAGGGCGGGGTGCTCGGCAAGAAGATCCAGCCGGTGGTCGAGGACGGCGCGTCCGACTGGCCGACCTTCGCGCAGAAGGCGCAGAAGCTCATCAAGAAGGACAAGGTCGCCACGGTGTTCGGCGGCTGGACGTCCGCCAGCCGCAAGGCGATGCTCCCGGTCTTCGAGCGGAACAAGGCGCTGCTGTGGTACCCCGTCCAGTACGAGGGACTGGAGAGCAGCCCGTACATCTTCTACACCGGCGCGACGACCAACCAGCAGATCGTCCCGGCCCTGGACTACCTCAAGGAAAAGGGCAAGAAGCGGATCTACCTGGTCGGCAGCGACTATGTCTTCCCGCGCACCGCGAACAAAATCATCAAGGCGTACGCCAAGGCCAACGGAATGACGATCGTCGGTGAGGAGTACACCCCGCTCGGCCACACCGAATACAGCACGCTCGTCAACAAGATCGGCACGGCGAAGCCGGACGCGGTCTTCAACACGCTGAACGGCGACAGCAACGTCGCGTTCTTCAAGCAGTTCAAGAGCGCCGGATTCGACGCGGCCAAACTCCCGGTGATGTCGGTGAGCATCGCCGAGGAGGAGGTCAAGGGCATCGGCGTCGCCAACATCTCGGGGCAGCTCGTCGCCTGGAACTACTACGAGACGACCCCGGGCGCGGTGAACGACGCGTTCGTGAAGGCGTTCCAGGCCAAGTACAAGGGCGCCGTCACCTCCGACCCGATGGAGGCCGGGTACAACGCCGTCCACCTGTGGGCCGCCGCCGTCCAGAAGGCCGGGACGACCGACGTCGCCGCCGTGAAGAAGGCCGCCGCCGGCATCTCGCTGGACACCCCCGAGGGCAAGGTCACGATCGACGGCGAGAACCAGCACGTCTACAAGACCGCGCGGATCGGCGTGATCCAGCCCGACGGCCTCATCAAGGAGGTCTGGTCGTCCGGCAAGCCGATCAAGCCCGACCCCTACCTCAAGACCTACCCCTGGGCGACCGGGCTGTCCTGACCGGCGCGGGCCCCCGGCACCCCGCCGGGGGCCCGCGGCACGGACCTGCGGCGCGTTCGAGGAGGCGGCATGGAATCACTGCTCAACCAACTGCCGGTCGGCCTCAGCATCGGTGCGGTGCTGCTGCTGATCGCGCTCGGCCTGACGTTCACGTTCGGCCAGATGGGCGTCATCAACATGGCGCACGGCGAGTTCATCATGGCCGGCGCGTACACGGCCTACATGCTCCAGGACTGGTTCCACGGCCAGGCCGTGATCGTCGCGCTGCCGGTGGCCTTCGTGGTCGCCGGGACGCTCGGCTGGATCCTGGAGCGCGCGGCGATCCGGCACTTCTACGGTCGTCCGCTCGACACGCTGCTGCTCACCTGGGGCGTCAGCCTCGTCCTGCAGCAGGCCGCGCGCGACCTGTTCGGCGCCCCGAACGTGCAGGTCACCGCGCCATCCTGGCTGTCGGGACGGGTCGAGCTGCTCGGCGGCAACCTGCCCTACGCGCGGCTGTTCATCATGGGGCTCGCGGCGGCGTGCGTCGTCGGGATCTGGGCCTACATGAACCGGTCCCGGCAGGGCCGCCGGATGCGGGCCGTCATGCAGAACCGGGAACTGGCCGCCGTCAGCGGCGTCGCGACCGGCCGCGTGGACCAGCTCACGTTCTTCATCGGCTCGGGCCTCGCAGGCGTCGCCGGGGTGGCGCTGACGCTCATCGGCCCGGTGGGGCCGTCGCTCGGCACGTACTACATCGTGGACGCGTTCCTCGTCGTCGTCGCGGGCGGCCTCGGCCAGCTCCGCGGCGCGGTGATCGCCGCGCTCGCGCTCGGCATGCTGAACTCCTACGGCGAGTTCTGGACGGACGCGAGCCTCGCGAAGGTCATCGTCTTCGTGGTCATCGTCGGGTTCCTGCAAGTTCGTCCGCAGGGGCTGTTCGTCCTCCGCTCGCGGGCGCTGACATGAGCGCGCGGCTGCGCGGCTACGCGCTCTTCGCCGGCGTCGCGGCGCTGTTCCTGGTCGTCGCGCCGCTCGCGCTGCCCGCCTTCCGGCTGGACGAGTTGGCCAAGTACCTGTGCTTCGCCATCGCCGCGCTCGGCATCGGCCTCGCTTGGGGCCAGGGCGGGATGCTCACGCTCGGGCAGGGCGTGTTCTTCGGGCTCGGCGGCTACGCGATGGGCATGTACCTCAAGCTCCACGACGCGGACGGCGACCTGCCCGACTTCATGGTGTGGAGCGGCGTCGAGAAGCTTCCGGCGCTGTGGAAGCCGTTCGAGAGCCCGGTGTTCGCCGTCGCGGCCGTCGTGCTCGTGCCGGTCGTCATCGCGACGCTCCTCGGCGTGCTCGTGTTCCGGCAGCGGGTGCGCGGCGCGTACTTCGCGATCCTCACGCAGGCGCTCGCCGCCGCGTTCGTGATCCTGCTGGTCGGGCAGCAGGGCCTCACCGGCGGGACGAACGGGCTGACCAACTTCTACGACTTCTTCGGCCAGGACCCGGAGGCCGACGCGACCCAGCGGCGGATGTACTTCGTCGCGGCGATCGTCCTCGGCGTCCTGTACCTGCTGGCGCGGCAGCTCGTGAAAAGCCGGTTCGGGCGGCTGCTCGTCGCCGTCCGCGACGGCGAGGACCGCGTGCGGTTCCTCGGCTACAACCCCGCCACGGTCAAGACGATCACGTTCGCGATCTCGGCGGGCATGGCGGGCATCGCGGGCGCGCTGTTCGTCCCGGTGGTCGGGATCATCTCGCCGTCGCTGCTGGACGTCGTGCCGTCGCTGGAACTGGTCGTCGCCGTCGCGATCGGCGGCCGGTACACGCTGGCGGGCGCGGTGCTCGGCGCGGTGGCCATGAACTACGCCAAGACGTCGTTCAGCGAGCAGTGGGCGGACGGCTGGCTCTACCTGGAGGGCGCGTTGTTCATCGGCGTCATGACCCTGGCGCCGCGCGGCGCGGTCGGGGTGTACGAGCAGGTCAGGGACGCGATCGCGCGCCGCCGCAAGCCCGTCCCCGCCCCGTCGACCGCCTCGGAGGTGCCCGCATGACGGCGTTGCTGGAGATTCGCGGTCTCGAAGTCGTCTTCGACGGGTTCCGGGCGCTCGGCGGGGTCGACCTGACCGTCGAGCAGGGGGAGCTGCGGTTCCTCATCGGGCCGAACGGCGCGGGAAAGACGACGCTCATCGACGTGGTCACCGGGCTGACGAAGCCCGCCGCCGGGACGGTCCGGTTCGCCGGGACGGAACTCGGCGGGCTCCGCGAGCACAAGATCGTCCGGCTGGGGATCGGGCGGACGTTCCAGACCTCGGTGGTGTTCGAGGAGCTGACCGTCGTGGAGAACCTCGACCTCGCCGCCGGGTTCCGCCGGCCGCTGCCGACCCTGCTGCGGCAGCGGCGCGGCGTGTCCGACACGGTCGCGGCGGCGCTCGACACGATCGGGCTCGGCGACCTCGCGGACCGTCCGGCGGGAGTCCTGTCCCACGGGCAGCGGCAGTGGCTGGAGATCGGGATGCTCATCGCGCAGAAGCCGCGCCTGCTGCTGCTGGACGAGCCCGTCGCGGGCATGAGCCGCGACGAGCGCGACCGCACCGGCGAACTGCTCACCGAGATCGCCCGCGACCACACCGTCGTGGTGGTCGAGCACGACATGGAGTTCCTGCGCCGCTACGCGTCCCAGGTGACCGTCCTGCACGAGGGGAAGGTGCTGGTCGAGGGCGACGTCGCGACCGTCCAGGCCGACCCGCGCGTCCAGGAGGTCTACCTCGGCCGCACGAAGAAGGAGGCCGCGTGAGCGAGCCGGAGGCGCGCGCCGCGCGCTGGACTGAGGAGCGCGCGCAGCGAGGAACGAGCGAGCACGCGACGAGGGAAGCGCGCGGCATCGGGCGCGCCGAAGGTGAGCGGAGAACATGACGGCGCTGTTGGAGGTCAGTGGGCTGGAGGCGGCGTACGGGCGGGCGCGGGTGCTGTTCGGGGTGGACGCCGAGGTCGAGGCGGGCAGCCTGCTGTGCGTCATGGGGCGCAACGGCGTCGGCAAGACGACGCTGCTCAACGCGATCATGGGCGTGCTGCCGCCGACGGGCGGACGGGTCGTCTTCGACGGCGAGGACGTCACCCGCCTGCCCACCCACGAGCGCGTCCGGCGCGGCATGGGGTACGTCCCGCAGGGCCACGAGACGTTCCCGCAGCTCACCGTCGCCGAGAACCTGCAGGTCACGCTGGACGCGACCAAGCACCGCGACCGGACGGCCATCGACGCGGCCCTGGACGTCTTCCCCCGGCTGAAGGAGTTCCTCGGCCGCCGCGCCGGGTTCCTGTCCGGCGGCCAGCAGCAGCAGCTCGCGATCGCGCGGGCGCTGGTGACCCGGCCCCGGCTGCTGATCCTGGACGAGCCGACCGAGGGCATCCAGCCGTCCATCGTCGCCGAGATCGAGGCGGCGATCGAGCGGCTGCACCGGGAGGACGGCCTCGCGGTGCTGCTGGTGGAGCAGTACCTGGAGCTGGCGCTGCGCCTGGCCGACGCCTTCGTGATCATTGAGGGCGGTGTGGTGCGGCGGGCGGGCGGCGCCGAGGATCTGCACGACGACGAGGTGAAGCGCTTGCTCGCCGTCTGAAAAGTGGCTAATCTCACGTTCGGGTCCGTCGCCGGTACGGGCGGCAGGACCCACCAACGTGCGAACGGCCGGGAAGAGGCGATGCCCTCCCGGCCGTTCTGTTGTGCGACGGCCCGCGGTTCCGGCGTCTCACGATCCGGACGGCGTTACCGCGCGCCGGTCCGCGTCTGTTAGTTTTGCGGTTGTGTTGCGTGAGCTGCTCCTCCTTAGTGGCCGCAGCGGGGGTCCATAACAGGCCGGCCCCCTCGCTGCGGGACCGCAACGTGCCGTGACGTGGTCGTCGGCCGCAGGATCCGAGCAGAGGGAATCCACCCATGTATCCGCAGCAGAAGCCGTCCGGCATGCCGTTCCAGCGCTACCGCCCGTTCACGCCGGTCGCCCTCCGGGACCGCACCTGGCCGGACCAGGTGATCACCGAGGCCCCGCGCTGGTGCGCCGTGGACCTGCGCGACGGCAACCAGGCCCTGATCGACCCGATGGATCCCCAGCGCAAGCTGCGCATGTTCGAGCTGCTGGTCCGCATGGGCTACAAGGAGATCGAGGTCGGGTTCCCGGCGGCCAGCCAGACCGACTTCGACTTCGTCCGGCAGATCATCGAGGAGGACCGGATCCCGGACGACGTGGTCGTCCAGGTCCTGACGCAGGCCCGCCCCGAGCTGATCGAGCGGACGTTCGAGGCGGTGCGCGGCGCGAAGCAGGCGATCGTCCACCTCTACAACTCGACCAGCACGCTGCAGCGGCGCGTGGTGTTCGGCCTGGACCGCGACGGCATCACCGCCATCGCCGTCGAGGGCGCCAAGCTGTGCAAGAAGCTCGCCGAGGACATGGGCGACACCGAGATCTACTTCCAGTACTCGCCGGAGTCGTTCACCGGCACCGAGCTGGAGTACGCGGTCGAGGTCTGCGACGCCGTCAACGACGTGTGGAAGCCCACGCCGGACCGCAAGGTGATCATCAACCTGCCCGCGACCGTCGAGATGGCGACGCCGAACGTCTACGCCGACTCGATCGAGTGGATGCACCGCAACCTGGCCTACCGGGACTCGGTCGTCCTGTCCCTGCACCCGCACAACGACCGGGGCACCGCCGTCGCGGCGGCCGAGCTGGGCTACATGGCCGGCGCGGACCGCATCGAGGGCTGCCTGTTCGGCAACGGCGAGCGCACCGGCAACGTCTGCCTGGTGACGCTGGGGCTGAACCTGTTCACGCAGGGCGTGGACCCGCAGATCGACTTCGCCGACATCGACGAGATCCGCCGGACGGTTGAGTACTGCAACCAGCTGCCCGTCCACGAACGCCACCCCTACGGCGGCGACCTCGTCTACACCGCGTTCTCCGGCTCCCACCAGGACGCGATCAACAAGGGCTTCGACCACCTGCGCCGGGACGCCGACGCCGCCGGGGTACCGGTGGAGGAGTTCCCGTGGGAGGTCCCGTACCTGCCCATCGACCCGCACGACGTGGGCCGCACCTATGAGGCGGTCATCCGCGTCAACAGCCAGTCCGGCAAGGGCGGCGTCGCGTACATCATGAAGACCGAGCACGCGCTGGAGCTGCCGCGCCGCCTCCAGATCGAGTTCTCCCGCGTCGTGCAGCAGTACACCGACGGCGAGGGCGGCGAGGTCACGCCCGAGCGCATGTGGGAGATCTTCGAGGACGAGTTCCTGGCGGGCGGCCCCCGGATCGGCCTGCTGGCGCACCGCACGACGTCCCGCGTGGACGAGAAGGACGCGCTGAACTGCGACGTCCGCCTGGACGGCGAGATCCGCGAGATCGAGGGCGTGGGCAACGGCCCGGTGTCGGCCTTCGAGGACGCGCTGGCGGGCATCGGCGTCCGCGTCCACGTCCTGGACTACGCCGAGCACGCGATGAGCGCCGGCGGCGACGCCCGCGCCGCCGCCTACGTCGAGTGCGACGTGGACGGCACGTCGGTGTGGGGCGTCGGCATCGACGGCAACATCGTCACCGCGTCGCTGAAGGCGATCCTGTCGGCCGTCAACCGCGTGGCCCGCGCCGACCAGTCCTGACCCCGAACGGCACGTCACGCCCGGTTCGCCGGGCGTGACGTGTTTTCAGGGGGTCAGCATTCCGCGCAGGGCGTGGTCCAGCAGGCGGTCGGCCTGCTCGGCGGACTGGGCGCGGGTCCAGGCGGCGGCCGTGGTCAGGGCCAGCACGTCGGCGGGCGTGACGTCGGGACGGACGGCCCGTGCCGCACGCGCGTGGGCGAGTAGTCGTTCGGTCAGCGCGGTCATGCGGGCGCAGTCGTCGTGCAGTTCCGACGCCTCGTTGTCCAGGCCCGCCGCCAGCATCTCGGCGAGCCCGCCGTAGAGCGCGGCGTGCTCGGCCATCGCCCGGATCCAGGCCGCCAGCGCGGGGCCGGGCGGCTCCTCGGCGAGGCGGTCGCCGCGCGCGAAGAGCGCGTCGTGCCGGTCGCGCAGCAGCGCGCGGGCGAGGGCGCGGCGGTTGGGGAAGTGGCCGTAGAGCGTGCCGATCGCCACGCCGGCGCGGCGGGCGACGGGCTCCAGCGGAGCGCCGGTGCCGAGTTCGCGGAAGGCGGCGTCGGCGGCGTCCAGGAGCTTTTCGACGTTGCGGCGCGCGTCGGCGCGGACGCGGCGAGCGGGCATGGCTTGTCCCTTGTTAAGTCGAGGGTCCCTCGATATGTTTTCCCGAGGCACCCTCAGTTTAGCGACGGAGTACCCCCATGATCCTTGTGACCGGCGCGACCGGCTCCATCGGACGGCATCTCGTCCGGCGGCTCACAGCGGACGGCACGCCCTTCCGGGCGCTCGTCCGCGACCCCGCGCGGGGCGACGACCTCGGCTGCGCCCACGTGACCGGCGACTTCGACCTCCCCGAGACCCTGCCGCCCGCCCTGGACGGCGTCGAGCAGATGTTCCTCAACGCGGGCGGCGCCGTCCCGGCCGACGGCGAGCAGCCCATGGTCCGGCAGCAGAAGGCGATGATCGACGCGGCCCGCCGCGCCGGGGTCCGCCGGATCGTCAAGGTGTCGGTGCTGGGCGCCCGGGAGGGCGGACGGCTCGCGCAGGGCGCGCACTGGGAGATCGAACGGCATCTCGCGGCGTCGGGGATCCCGGCGGCGGTGCTGCGGCCGGGCGGGTTCATGCAGAACTTTCGGACGGGCGCGGGCGCGTTCACCGCCGACGGCGACCTGCTCGGCGCGTACGGCGACGGCCGCGTGGCCTATGTGGACTGCCGGGACATCGCCGACTGCGCGGCGGCGCTGCTGCACGACCCGTCCCGCACCGGCACGTTCGTCCTGACCGGCCCCGAGGCCCTGACGCACGACGAGATCGCGGCCGAGCTGAGCCGCGCGCAGGGCCGGACGGTCCGCTACGTCGACCTGCCGCCGGACGAGTTCGCCGCGACCCTCACCCGCCAGGGGCTCCCCGCCGCGTTCGCCGCCGACGTGGCCGCGCTGTTCGCCGAGGTCGCCGCGGGTTCGCAGGACACGGTGACCGGCACCGTCCGCGACCTGACCGGCCGTCCGCCCCGGGACTTCGCGAGCTTCCTCGCCGCCTGAGCGGTCAGCGCGGACGGTTCAGGACGTGGTGGACGAGTTCGCGCAGCGGCCCGCTGAGCTGGCTCTCGCCGACCGTCGCGCTGGTGCCGTCGATGTCGATGTCGTACTGGTACTGGTCCGGGATCCGGCCGGGCGGGGACAGCGCGCCGAGGTCGACGCGGTCCACCAGCCCGGCCAGCACCGGATCACGGGCGCTGTCGGATTCGCCGTGCCGTTCGATGCCCGCGAAGCCTCCGCTCCGCACCACCCGCACCTTCACGACGCCTCCTCGCCCCCGGGGTCAAATGCGCACGCCGACCTTCGACCAGCCTTCCTTGACGGCCTTGGTCTCGGCGGCGGTGTCGCCGTAGAGACGGGCGGCCGTGGCCGCGGTCGCGCCGGCGAACGCCTTGAAGTCCGCCGTGCTCGTCAGTTTCCCTCCCGTCAGGGTCTCATACCAGATCTTCCCCGCCTTCTCCCAGGCGTTGCCGCCGATGGCGGTCGCGACCAGGTAGAAGGCGTGGTTCGGGATGCCGGAGTTGATGTGGACGCCGCCGTTGTCCCGATACGTCTCGACATAGTGGGCCATGTCGCCGGGCTGGGGGTCCTTGCCGAGGTTCGGGTCGTCGTAGGCGGTGCCGGGCGCCTTCATCGACCGCAGCGCCGTGCCGTGGACGCCGTCGGCGAGCAGGCCCTCGCCGATGAGCCAGTCGGCCTTGTCGGCGGTCTGCTTGAGGTGCCACTGCTTGACCAGCGACCCGAACACGTCGGACATCGACTCGTTCAGCGCGCCGGACTGCCCGTAGTACTCCAGGTTGGCGGAGTACTGGGTGACGCCGTGGGTCAGCTCGTGGGCGCTGACGTCGAGGGGGCCGGTGAAGTCCTTGAACAGGCGGCCGTCGCCGTCCCCGTAGACCATCTGGGAGCCGTCCCAGAAGGCGTTGTCGTAGTCCTTGCCGTAGTGGACGGTCGACAGGAGCTTCAGCCCCGCGCCGTCGATCGAGTTGCGCCGGTAGGCGGCCTCGTAGAAGTCGAACGTCACGCCCAGCCAGTCGTAGGCGTTGTCGGCCGACTTGTCGCCGGTCGCGGGACCGCCCTCGGTGCGGACGGTCTTGCCCGGCGTCTCCTCGCGGTGCCCGGCGTCGGCGATCGTCCGGTTCGGGACGAAGTCCTCGTTGGGGGCGGCGGCCTCGGCGGGGAACATCCGCCGTTCGGTGCGCGCTCCCGAGCTGAGGACGAGCGTGCGACGGGCGATGTCGCGCAGTTCGGGGTCGTCGGCGGAGGCGACGCGGTCCAGGATGTGCGGCGGCACGATGGTGCATCTCATGGCTCCACGTTGACACTTTCTTCTGACACGGGCCAGTGACTCGCCCTCACTCGCACGTCCTGTACCGGTCACCTAACGTGATCGTCAGAGTGTTTCGCCGGGAGTGCCCGGGATCATCCATCGGGATCGGTGCGGAAGAATGAAGCCGTGACCCTGTACCGCGACGAAGGCGTCGTCCTGCGCACCCAGAAGCTGGGCGAGGCCGACCGCATCGTCACGGTGCTGACGCGGCGCGGCGGACGGATCCGCGCGGCGGCCAAGGGCGTCCGCAAGACCAAGTCCCGGTTCGGGGCCCGGCTGGAGCCGTTCACCCACGTCGACCTCCAGCTCTACGAGCGGCGGTCCCTCGACCTGATCACGCAGGCCGAGACGCTGCGTCCGTACGGTGAGGGCCTCGTCACCGACTACCCGCGCTACACGGCGGGCACCGCGATGCTGGAGACGGCCGAGAAGCTGACCAGCGAGGAGGGCGAGCCCGCGCTGCGGCAGTTCCTGCTGCTGGTCGGCGGGCTGCGCACGCTGGTGGAGCGCGCGCACGACCCCCGGCTCGTCCTGGACGCGTTCCTGCTGCGGTCGCTGTCGGTGGCGGGCTGGGCGCCCGCGCTGGACGAGTGCTGCCGCTGCGGCGACCGGGGCGGGCTGCGCGGCTTCGCCATCGCGGCGGGCGGCGCGGTGTGCGCGCGGTGCCGCCAGCCGGGCGCGGCGACGCCCGCGCCGCCGACGTTCGCGCTGATGCTGGCGCTGCTGCGCGGCGACTGGGAGTACGCCGACGGCAGCGAGCCGCGCCACCGCGCCGAGTGCAGCGGTCTGGTCGCCGCCTATCTTCAGTGGCATCTGGAGCACGGGATCCGCTCGCTGCGCCACGTGGAGCGCGAGGACTCCGCCGCGTCCCGGCCGGGACGCGGGACGACCGAAGACGATCCGAACGACCGGGAGCCTGTGTGAGAAGGGCCGTTTCGCCGCCGTACCCGCATCCGGACGGCGCCCAGCCGCCGAAGATCCCCGCCGAGCTGGTGCCGCGCCACGTCGCCATCGTCATGGACGGCAACGGCCGCTGGGCGAAGGAGCGGGGGCTGCCGCGCACCGAGGGCCACCGGCGCGGCGAGGACGCCCTGTTCGACGTGATCATGGGCGCGATCGAGCTGGGCGTCCCGTACGTGTCGGCGTTCGCGTTCTCCACCGAGAACTGGCGGCGGTCGCCGGACGAGGTGAAGTTCCTCATGGGCTTCAACCGGGACGTCATCCGCCGCCGCCGCGACCAGCTCCACGAGGTCGGCGTGCGGGTGCGCTGGGCCGGACGGCGGCCGAAGCTCTGGCGCAGCGTGATCAAGGAGCTGGAGTCCGCCGAGGAGATGACGCGCGACAACGACGTCCTCACGCTCCAGTTCTGCGTGAACTACGGCGGCCGGGCCGAGATCGTGGACGCGGCGGCGGCCATCGCGCGGGACGTCCGGGACGGCAAGCTCAATCCGGACCGCCTCAATGAGAAGGTTTTCGCCCGTTATCTGGACGAGCCGGACATTCCGGATGTCGATCTCTTTCTCCGGTCGTCCGGCGAGCAGCGGATCTCCAACTTCCTGCTCTGGGAGTCCGCCTACGCCGAGATGGTCTTCCTCGACACGCTCTGGCCCGACTTCGACCGCCGCCACCTGTGGCACGCGTGCGAGATCTACGCGTCCCGCGACCGGCGCTACGGGGGAGCGGTGCCCAATCCGGTGGAGCCGTCGGCCGCGCGGCCCTGACCCAGTCGCTAATTCCTACTTGAATAGTTTGCATTTCGCGCGTGCGCTGCATACGTTCGTCACATGACGTCACCGGTGCTGGACCCCGTCCGCCGGACGCGGTCCCCGCGGATCAAGCCCGTCGCCGGCCTGATCGGCGCCGAGGTCTGTCGGCTGCGCCTGGCCGGCGGGCCCGACCGCGCGACCGTCGCCGTCCTGCGCGACGCGCTGCTGCGCCACCGCGTGCTGTTCTTCCGCGGCCAGGACGACCTGGACGAGGCCGGGCTCACCGCCTTCGCCGCCCTGCTCGGCACCCCGGAGACCGTCGCGGACGCCGAGCCGGGCGGCACCGCGTTCCACACCGTCGAGTCCTACGCGTCCCGGCCGCCGAAGGCCGTCCTGCTGCACGCCCTGGACGTCCCCGCGCACGGCGGCGACACCGTCTGGGCCAACACCGTCGCCGCCTACGACGCGCTCCCGGCCGAACTGCGCGACGTCGCCGACCGGCTGTGGGCGCGGCACGCGCGCGGCGGACGCGAGGCCGAGCACCCGCTCGTGCGCGTCCATCCCGCGACGGGGGAGCGGTCGCTGCTGCTCGGCGGGTTCGCGCGCGCCATCGCCGGGCTCAGCGCGGAGGCCGACTCCGAGGCGCTGATCCGGCTGTTCCAGGACCAGGTCGTCCGGCTGGAGAACACCGTCCGGTGGCGGTGGGCGCCGGGCGACGTCGCGCTCGCCGACAACCGCGCCACACAGGTCCGCGTCGTGCGGGACTTCGGCGACGCGCCCCGGCGGCTGCGCCGGATCACGCTCGCGGGGGAGACGCCGGGGCCGGTCCGCGCCCGGCCGCCGCGCCGCTGATCGGGCGGCGGGACGGCCCGTGCCGTCCCGCCGCGAAGGTCAGACGAGGGCCGCGTCCAGCGTGATGGTCGTGCCGGTGAGGGCCTTGCTGACCGGGCAGTTCTCCTTGGCGCCCTGCGCCGCCGCAGCGAAGTCCTCGGCGGAGATGCCGGGGACGCTCGCCCGGACGGTCAAGACGATGCCGGTGATGCCCTCACCCGGCTGGAACGTCACGTCGGCGCGCGTGTCCACCGACGCCGGCGGCGTCCCCGCCCCGGCCAGCGCGTGCGACAGCGCCATCGAGTAGCACGTCGAGTGCGCCGCCGCGATCAGCTCCTCCGGGCTGGTGCGGCCGCCCGGGTCCTCCGCGCGCGACGCCCACGTGACGTCGTAGACGCCCAGCCCGGACGAGTCCAGTGAGACCTTCCCCTCGCCGCCCATCAGCGGCCCTTCCCAATGCGCGTTCGCGGTACGTGTCGTAGCCATGCGCCGATTCTTCCGCATCGCAGGTCACGAACGGCGCGCGACGCACTCCCCGCACGTCCCGAACACCTCGACGGTGTGGGTGATCTCCACGAAGCCGTGCTCGGCGCCGATCGCGTCCGCCCAGGACTCGACGGCGGGCCCGGCGACCTCGACCGTCCGGCCGCACTCGCGGCACACCAGGTGGTGGTGGTGCTCCTCACTGCGGCACGCCCGGTAGACGGCCTCGCCGTCGTCGGTGCGCAGGACGTCCACCTCACCGGCGTCGCTGAGCGCCTGGAGCGCCCGGTAGACGGTGGTGAGACCGATCTTGGAGCCGTCGGCCCGCAGATCGGCGTAGATGTCCTGGGCGCTGCGGAACCCCTCGCGGTCGGCCAGCGCCTGCCGTACCGCGTCGCGGCGGGTCGTCGTCATCCCCCGAGAACCTCCGGTTCGGCGTCCATGCTCACGTCCCGGACGTCCACGCGCCTCGAGGCGCGCGCGTCCCGTGCGGCGGCCGACGCCGTGCGGCGGCGGCGCAGGACGGTCCCCGTGCCCACCGCGGCCAGGAAGACCGCGAGCGCGAGCAGCACGATGGACGGCCCCGGCGCAAGATCGTACTCGTACGAGCCCGCCAGTCCCGTCACCGCCGACAGTACACCGGCGGCCATCGCGGTCAGCATCGTGCCGAGGAAGCCCCGCGCGACCTGCTGCGCGGCGGCCACCGGCACGATCATCAGGGCGCTGACCAGCAGCAGCCCGATCGCCCGCATCGAGATCACGACCGTCACGGCGGCGGTCGCGGCGATGAGGACGCTGAGGAACCGGACCGGCAGCCCGGCGGCGCGGGCCAGGTCCTCGTCCTGGCAGAGCAGGAACAGCTCCCGGCCGAAGATCGCGAGGATCGCCAGGACGGCCGCCGACAGCCCCGCCACGACGTACAGGTCGGTCGCGGTGACGCTGCTGATCGACCCGAACAGGTACGACTGGAGGCTCACCTGCCCGCCCTCCCGGCCGGTGAGGACGACGCCGCCCGCGAGCCCGCCGTAGAACAGCACGGCGAGCGCGACGTCCGCGCCGCTGCGGCTGCGGGCGCGCAGCGCCTCGATCGCGACGGCCCCGAGCACCGACACCGCCAGCGCCGCGAGGACGGGCGAGGACCCGGTCACGAGGCCGATCCCGATCCCGGTGAGCGCGATGTGGCCGATGCCGTCGCCGAGCAGCGACATCTTGCGCTGGACGACGAACGTCCCGATCGCGGGCGCGGTGAGCCCGATGAGGATCGCCATCGCGAACGCGATCCGCATGAAGTCGAGCTGGAACATCTCCATCAGGCGGTCTCCTCGGCGGCGACGCGGCCGTGCTCCAGGCGGACAGTCCGGGTGACGAGCGGGGCGAGCGGGCCGAGTTCGTGCGCGACGAGCACGACCGTCCGGCCGCCCGCGACGAGCCCGGCCAGCACGGCGGCGAGGGCGCTCTGGCTGCCCGCGTCGACGCCCGCGGTGGGCTCGTCAAGGACGAACGCGTCCGGCTCCCCGGCGAGGGCGCGGGCGATGAGCACGCGCTGCTGCTGGCCGCCCGACAGCAGGTGCGCCGAGTCGCGGGCGCGTCCGGCGAGCCCGACGGCGTCGAGCGCGCGGTCGACGGCGGCGCGGTCGGCGGTCCGGTCGGCGGGGCGCCAGCGGGACCGGCGGGCGACGCGCCCGGACGCGACGACCTCGCGGACCGTCGCGGGCACCCCGCCGCCCATCGGCAGCCGCTGCGGGACGTAGCCGACGCGGCGCCAGTCGCGGAACCTCGCGGGCGGCGTCCCGTAGATCTCGGTGCGGCCCGCGGCGAGCGGCAGCAGCCCGAGCAGGGCCTTGACCAGCGTGGACTTGCCCGCGCCGTTCGGGCCGAGCAGCGCGACGACGTCCCCGGCGGCGACGCGCAGGTCCACGCCGTCCAGGACCGCGCGGCCCTCGCGCCGGACGACGCCGCCGGTCATCGCGAACGGGACATCGGTCACGGGCACCCCAGGGCGGAGCGGAGGACGGTCAGGTTCGAGCGCATCACGGAGAGGTAATCGTCGTCCGACCCCCGCCTGATTCCCTCCAGCGGGTCCAGGACGGCCGTCCGCGCCCCGGCCGCGCGGGCGAGCGCGGCGGCGACCTTCGGGCTGGCCAGGGTCTCGGTGAACACGGTCGTGGCGCCCGTCGCGCGGACCAGCGCGGCGAGGTCGGCCAGGCGGCGCGGCGACGGCTCGGCGGCCGGGTCCACGCCCGCGACCGGCACCTGCCGCAGGCCGTAGCGGGCGGCCAGGTAGCCGAACGCGGCGTGCGCGGTGACGATCGTCGTGCGGGCGCAGCGTCGCAGGCCCGTTCTGAACGCTGTGTCCAGGGCGGTGAGCTGCCCGGCGAGGGTCTTGGCACGGTCCCGGTAGGCGGGGGCGTGCGCGGGGTCGGCGCGGGCGAGGCGCTCGCCGACCGCCGTCGCGAGGACGGCCATGCGGCTCGGGTCGAGCCACAGGTGCGGGTCGGTGCCTTTGCCCTCGGGCGCGGGCAGCAGCGGGACGAGCGCGGCGGCGTCGAGCGCGCGGCGCCCGGCCTGGTGCCGGACGGCGTCGTCCACAGCGGGCTGGAGGCCCTTGACGTAGACGGTGAGGCGGGCCTTCTTCACGTGGCCGATCTGCTTCGGCGTCAGTTCCAGGTCGTGCGGCTCGGCGCCGGGCCTGGTCAGGGTGCTGACCGCGACGTCGGGGCCGCCGACGCGGGAGGCGAGGAAGGCCATCGGGTAGAAGGCGGCGAGCACGTCCGCGCGTCCGCCGGTGCCGCCGTCGCCGCACGCCGTCAGCCCGGCGGCGGCCAGCGCCAGGGCGGCGGCGAGCACGGCGGGACGGGTCCGGGAGGCGGGCATTCCTCCAGTATGGACGAAGATGAAAATGGTTGTCAAAATCGGGCGAAACCAGGCATTCATTCGTCCTGCGGGAGGATGGCCGGATGATCGCGATCACGCGCTACCGCGTGCCCGAGGCGGACGCGCCCGGCTTCGCCGCCGAGATGACCGCCGTGCTGGAGACCCTCGCCGCCTGCCCCGGCCACCGCTCGGGGCGCCTCGGGCGGACCGTGGACGACCCGTCGCTCTGGGCTCTCGTCACCGAATGGGACGGCGCCGGATATTACCGCAGGGCCCTCGGCACCCCCGGCCTGCGCGCCCGGTTCATCCCCCTGTCGGCGCTTGCGGTGGACGAACCCGGTGCGTACGAGGTCGTCGCGTTTTCCTGAGCGGGCGCGTCCCGGACCGGTCAATGGCCGGGAAAGACGCGCGTCCGCCCGTTTGCCCCGGTGCGCCGTCGGTGATCACCGCCCTAGCTGATCATGGACGGCCAGGGAGACGTGATGCGCAATGCGGTGGTCCTCGGAGCGACGTGCAGCGTGGCAGCGGTCCTCGTCGTCGGGCTCCGGCCGTCCGCCGCGGGGACCCCGGGCGGGCCGTCCGCCGCGCTGAACCACGCCGCGCGCACCACGGTCGTCGCCTACCGGGGCGTCCGGGTGCCGGTCCCGGCGGGCTGGACCGTCCACCGGCTCGACCGGGAGCCGACGCGCTGCGTGCGCTACGACGTCGACGCCGTCTACGTCGGGCGCCCCGGCTCGTCCGCCGAGCCCGACTGCCCCGCCCGCGTCATCGGCGGCGCCGCCGCCCTGCACGTCGAGCCGCTGGACACCGCCGGCCTGCGCCGGCGCGGCCCCGTCCGGCCCGACCGCCTCGCGCGCTACGCCGTCCGCGCCACGCCCGAGCACCTGACCCGGGTGGCGCTTCCCGAAGCGGGCGTCACCCTGTCCGGCGTCTACGGCACCGACCCCGCCCCCCTCCAGGACGCCATCCGCCGCACCCGCCTGACCCCCTCCTGGAGCCCCGACCCCCCCACCGCACAACCAGCGGGGGAGCCCGCCCCAGCCGCGCGCGAGACGTCCGCCGCGCAACCCGCCGCGCAGCCGGGGGAACCGCCCGCCGCGCCGTCGACCACCCCACGCGCAACCTCCGCCGCGAAGCCCGTCACCCAGGCCGCGGCAACGCCCGCCGCCGCGCCGAGCGGCAAGAGCGCCGCGACGCCACGAAAGCCTGTCGCGCAGCCTGGCACCGCGCCGGGCAGGCCCGCCGCGACGCCGCCGCCGAAGCCCCGCGCCCGGCCCGCCGCCGCGCCGGGCGGCGAGTCTGCCGCGACGCCGCCAAAGAAGCGCGGCGCCGCGTCGGGCGGCAAGCCCGCTCCGACGCCGTCGCGGAAGCCTGCCGCGCGGCCTGGTGACGTGCCGGGCGGTAAGCCTGTCGCGCGGCCGGGCGCCGCGTCCGCCGGACGACCTGGCGCCGCGTCGGGTGGGAAGTCGTCCGCGACGTCGGCGGGGAAGACCGCCGCGCGGCCCGGTACCGGGTCCGCCGGGAGGCCCGGGGCCGCGGCGGGTGGGAGGCCTGTGGCGGGGACGTCCGTTGCGCGGCCCGGTGGGAAGCCTCGGGCCGGTGGGGGCGGGACTTCGGCGGGTGAACCCGTTGTGCGGGGCGGCGGAGCGGGGAAGGTTGTCGGCGAGCCGGTGCGGGCCGTCCAGGAGAGCGCGCGGCCGCACTGGGTGCGGGGACGGGCGTTCGACACGTGCGCGGCACCGAGTCTCGCGACCATGCGCGCCTGGCGGACGGCCTATCGCATCGCCAACATCTACATCGGCGGCGTGTCGCGCGGGTGCGCGCAGCCGCACCTGACGCGCGCCTGGGTGCGGCGCGTCCGGGCGCTCGGGTACCGGCTGATCCCGACCTATGTCGGGCCGCAGGCGCCCTGCACCCGCTATCGGGCGCGGTTCACGCGCGGCGACGCGCGCGCCGAGGGCGCGGGCGCGGCGGCCGACGCCGTCCGCCGGGCGCGGGCGCTCGGCATCCCCGCCGGCAGCCCGATCTACGCCGACCTGGAGGACTACGACAGCGGCGACGCGTCCTGCCGGACCGCCGTGCTGGACTTCGTCGAGACCTGGACGCGCACACTGCGCGCACACCACTACGTCGCGGGCCTCTACAGCAGCGCGGCGTCCGGAATCCGCGACATCGGGCGGGCGCCGCGCACGCGAGCCAAGCCGCCCGTGGTCTGGTTCGGCCACTGGGACGGCCGTCCGTCGGTCTACGACAGCCGCTACCTGAACCGCGCGTGGTGGCCGCCGCACCGCAGGATCAAGCAGTACCGGGGATCGCACCGCGAACGCCACGGCGGCGTCGCGCTCCGGGTGGACGCCAACGCGGTGGACGGCCGGGTTTACTGAGGAGCGTCCGCGTTCCGGGGTGCCCTAAGCTGGGCACCAGGTCACCGGACGCAGGCACGGCCGCGTCCGCGTCGACGCTCGACCGGGGATGGAACTCGCCCCGCGCCCGCGGGGAACACCGACAGACCCGCCGACCGCCAGTTGGATGGAGAACACGTTATGGCACGCCGTTCCGACGTGATGGACGCGATCGTCAACCTCGCCAAACGCCGGGGTCTGGTCTACCCGTCGAGCGAGATCTACGGCGGTCTGCGCGCGTCGTGGGACTACGGCCCGCTCGGCGTCGAGTTGAAGAACAACGTCAAGCGCCAGTGGTGGAAGTCGATGGTGCAGGGCCGCGAGGACATCGTCGGCCTGGACTCCTCGGTGATCCTCGCCCGCGAGGTGTGGGAGGCGTCCGGCCACGTCAACGCCTTCGTGGACCCGCTGACCGAGTGCCAGTCGTGCCACAAGCGCTTCCGCGCCGACCACCTGGAGGAGGCGTTCGAGGAGAAGCACGGCCGCGCCCCGGCCGCGCTCGCCGACATCACCTGCCCGAACTGCGGCGTCAAGGGCGCGTTCACCCAGCCCCGCATGTTCAACGGCATGCTGAAGACCTACCTCGGCCCCGTCGAGGACGAGTCGGGCCTCGCCTACCTGCGTCCCGAGACGGCGCAGGGCATCTTCATCAACTACCTCAACGTGCAGCAGTCCGCGCGCCGCAAGGTCCCGTTCGGCATCGGCCAGATCGGCAAGTCGTTCCGCAACGAGATCACGCCGGGCAACTTCATCTTCCGGACGCGCGAGTTCGAGCAGATGGAGATGGAGTTCTTCGTCCGTCCGGGCAGCGACGAGGAATGGCACCAGTACTGGATCAACGAGCGTTACCAGTGGTACCTGGACCTCGGCATCACCAAGGACAACCTGCGGCTGTTCGAGCACCCGGCCGAGAAGCTGTCGCACTATTCCAAGCGCACGGTGGACGTCGAATACCGCTTCGGCTTCATCGGCAGCGAGTGGGGCGAGCTGGAGGGCGTCGCGAACCGCACCGACTACGACCTGACGACGCACTCCAAGGCGTCCGGCACGGACCTGTCGTTCTTCGACCAGGAGTCGGGCGAGCGGTTCGTCCCGTACGTCATCGAGCCGGCGGCGGGCGTGGACCGCTGCACGCTGACGTTCATGATGGACGCCTACGCCGAGGACGAGGCCCCGAACGCCAAGGGCAAGCCGGAGAAGCGGACCGTCATGCGCCTCGACCGGCGGCTCGCCCCGGTCAAGGTCGCGGTGCTGCCGCTGTCGCGCAACACCGACCTGTCGCCGAAGGCCCGCGACCTCGCCGCGCAGCTCCGCCGGAACTGGAACGTCGAGTTCGACGACGCGAGCGGCATCGGCCGCCGCTACCGCCGCCAGGACGAGATCGGCACCCCGTTCTGCGTCACCGTCGACTTCGACACGCTGGAGGACGACACGGTGACCATCCGCGAGCGCGACACGATGAGCCAGGAGCGCATCGCGATCTCGCAGGTCGAGGGCTTCCTCGCCGCCCAGCTCGTCGGCTGCTGAGCCCGGGCGTCCCCGGGACGCCGGCTCCGCCGCCGGATTTGAGTACCCGTACTCAGGCGACCGGGAACGCCGTCCGCCAGCCTTGTCTTATGACGAAGCGCGAGCGGGCGGCGGCCCTGGTGGCGGGCGGTTACGCGGTAGTGGTGGTCGCCGTGGCGATCGACGCGGCGGTCGGGCTGAGAACCGACGATTCCGGGCTCAGCGCCCTCGGGCTGCTGCTCGTCACCCTGCCGCTGGGCGCGGTCGTGACCGGGGTGACGGACGCCCTTTTCGGTGCTTCCCTCGATGGCCTCAAGCCCGGACTTCCGGTGCTGATGATGGTGGCGAGCGGGTTCGCGCAGGCGTGGTTGTTGCGGCTCGTCGTCGGGGGGCTGTGGATTCGGCGTGGGCGCTGAGGCTTCCGTTCGTGGGGGAAGCCTCAGCGCTTTCGTCTGTCGGGGTGGGACAGGGACGCGGGTTACATCAGGCCGGGCCGGCGCTCCTCTTCTTCGGCCCGGATCACCTGCATGACCGCGTTGATCAGCGCCAGGTGGGTGAACGCTTGCGGGAAGTTGCCGAGCTGGCGGCCCGTGTGCGGGTCGATCTCCTCGGCGTAGAGCTGGAGGGGGCTGGCGTAGGACAGCAGCTTCTCGCACAGCGTCCGCGCGCGGTCCAGCTCGTTGATCATGACGAGCGTGCTCACCATCCAGAACGAGCAGATGGTGAAGGTGCCCTCCTCCGACTCGAACCCGTCGTCGGTCTCGGTGGCCCGGTACCGCAGGACGAGGTCGTCCTCGGTCAGCTCGTCGGCGATCGCGAGGACGGTCTCCCGGACCCGCTTGTCGTCGGCGGGCAGGAAGCCGAGCAGCGGGATGAGCAGCGCCGACGCGTCCAGCGCGTCCGCGCCGTAGTGCGCGACGAACACGCCCCGCTCGTCCACCGCGTTGGCGAGGACGTCGGCGTGCATCTCGTCGGCCGCGCGCTGCCAGCGCTCGGCGCGGCCGTGGTCGCCGCGGATCCGCGCCAGCCGCGCGCCCCGGTCGGCCGCGACCCAGCAGAACACCTTGGACGACGTGAAGTGCTGCGGCTCCCCGCGCACCTCCCACATGCCGCAGTCGGGCGTCCGCCAGTTCTCCAGCGCGTCCTCGACCTGCTTCACGACGATCTTCCAGAGCCGGTCGTCGAGGCGGTCGCGCTTGCGCACGAACATGTAGATCGACCCGATGATGGCGCCCCACACGTCGTGCTGCGCCTGCATGTAGGCCTCGTTGCCGATGCGCACCGGACGGGCGTTGTCGTACCCGCTGAGGTGGTCGAGCGTGGACTCGGGGAGTTCTTCCCGTCCGTCCAGGCCGTACATGATCTGGAGCTTGCCCTCGGCGGCCTCGGCGACGTCGGTGATGAAGTAGAAGAAGTCGTTGGCCTCCCAGTCGTAACCGAGGGTGTAGAACGCCCACAGCGCCATCGTGGAGTCGCGGATCCACGTGTAGCGGTAGTCCCAGTTGCGGTCCCCGCCGGGCGTCTCGGGCAGCGAGGTCGTCGCCGCCGCCGCGACCGCTCCGGACGGCCCGAACGTCAGCCCCTTGAGCGTCAGCGCGCTGCGCTGCAGGTGACTGCGCCACGGGTGGTCGGGGAACTGGCCCCGGTCCAGCCAGTGCTGCCAGTGGTGGACGGTCCACACCAGCCGCTCGTGCGCCTCGGCGTAGTCGGCGGGCGGCGCGTGCTCGCTCCACGACAGCGCGACGAACCGCGCGTCGCCCTGCTTGAGCAGCGTCCGGGACGTGGCGAGCGACCCCTCGAACCCGACGTTCAGGTCGGTGTTGAGCCGCAGGTTGATCCCGTTCCCGCGCGCCACGGCCTCGTGGTAGCCCTGCCCGGTGTGCTCCCAGCGGGCGGGCGTGAGCCCGTAGTCGAACACCGGCATGCAGTCCAGGCGGATCTGCGCCTGGCCGTTCACGCACCGGATCATGCGCAGCAGCACATGGTCGGCGTCGTAGTCCGTCGGCGCCCGCCGGTGCGTGTGGGACCGCTCCGTCTCGTGGTGCCACGGGCCCATGAGCAGGGCGTCGGTGACGACGACCCACCCGCCGTGGAGCCACCAGGTGGTCTCCATCACCATCGTGCCGGGGATGTAGCGCTGGGCTGCGGGCACCTCGACACCGGCGGGACCGAGCCGGAAGTATCCCGCGTCACGGTCGAGGATGGACCCGAACACGCTCGGCGAGTCCATCTTCGGCAGGCACATCCACTCGATGTTCCCGCTCGGCGCGACCAGGGCCGTCGTCTCGCAGTCGGACAGGAACCCGTAATCGGCGATCGGGGCGAACGGATCCCCCGCCCGGCCACCGGCGACCATCGGCCTCACAACCTCACCTCCTTGATCCATCATTCCCTTTCGGTGGCGATGCGCACGCCGTCCCGGCACGTGATCTGTGCCCTGATCGATGGCGGATCGCCGCTAGTGGAATAGACCACTACAGGTGGTCTGACCTGGTCTTTTTCTGGCTGGGGCGGGGGGCGGGCGGGAGATCCGCGCCACGCGGGTACAGTCCCCGCCAACGGGAGACCGGGTCCGCGGCCGGGCCACCGCGATGAGGCGGCGTGCCGGACACGGGCGTCAGGTCCCCCCGATTGGTCATCATCGGAGCGAGAAGGAGCTCCCCGTGCCAAAGTTCGTGTACGACTTCACTGAGGGCAACAAAGACCTCAAGGACCTGCTGGGCGGCAAGGGCGCCAACCTGGCCGAGATGACCAACCTGGGCCTGCCGGTTCCCCCCGGCTTCACCATCACGACCGAGGCGTGCCGGCACTACCTGGAGCACGGGACCGTTCCGGCCGGGCTGCAGGACGAGATCGACGCCCATCTGGCCGCTCTGGAGTCGTCGATGGGCAAGCGGCTCGGCGACCCGTCCGACCCGCTGCTGGTGAGCGTGCGGTCCGGGGCGAAGTTCAGCATGCCGGGGATGATGGAGACCGTCCTCAACATCGGGCTGAACGACGACTCCGTCCTCGGACTCGCGGCCCAGGCGGGGGACGAGCGCTTCGCCTACGACTCCTACCGGCGCCTCATCCAGATGTTCGGCAAGACCGTCCTGGACATCGACGGCGAGCTGTTCGAGGACGCGATCGAGGCGGCGAAGAAGGCGCGCGGCACCACCGACGACGCCGGGCTCACCCCCGACGACCTGCGCGGACTCGTGGCGACCTTCAAGGGGCTCGTCCGGGACGAGGCGGGCCGCGAGTTCCCGTCCGACCCGCGCGAGCAGATGGACCTGGCCGTCAAGGCCGTCTTCGACTCGTGGAACGCCGAGCGCGCCATCCTGTACCGGCGGCAGGAGCGCATCCCGGTCGACCTCGGCACCGCCGTGAACATCTGCTCGATGGTCTTCGGCAACCTCGGCCTGGACTCGGGCACCGGGGTGGCGTTCACGCGCGACCCCGCGTCCGGGCAGCAGGGCATCTACGGCGACTACCTCCAGAACGCGCAGGGCGAGGACGTCGTGGCGGGCATCCGGAACACGGTTCCGCTGACCGAGCTGGAGACGATCGACAAGGCGTCCTACGACCGGCTGCTCCAGATCATGGAGACGCTGGAGAACCACTACCGCGACATGTGCGACATCGAGTTCACGATCGAGCGCGGCAAGCTGTGGATGCTCCAGACCCGAGTAGGCAAGCGGACCGCCGCCGCGGCGTTCCGCATCGCCTGCCAGCTCCTGGACCAGGGGCTCATCGACGCCGACGAGGCCGCCCAGCGCGTCACCGGCGACCAACTCGCGCAGCTCATGTTCCCGCGCTTCGACGACGCGCGGCTCGACGGCGTCACCCGGCTCACCCGCGGCATGAACGCCTCGCCGGGCGCGGCCGTCGGCACCGCCGTCTTCACCTCCGAGCGGGCCGTCGAGCTGGCCGGACGCGGCGAGGACGTCATCCTCGTGCGCCGCGAGACCAACCCCGACGACCTGGCCGGCATGGTCGCGGCGCGCGGCGTGCTCACCTCGCGCGGCGGCAAGACCTCGCACGCCGCCGTGGTCGCGCGCGGCATGGGCAAGACGTGCGTGTGCGGCGCGGAGGAGCTGGAGGTGGACGTCAAGGCCGGGACGCTCACCGCGCCCGGCGGGATCGTCGTCCGGGAGGGCGACGTCGTGTCGATCGACGGGACGTCCGGCGACGTCTACCTCGGCGAGGTGCCGGTGCGGCACTCGCCGGTCGTCCAGTACTTCGAGGGCGAGCTGTCGGCCGAGGACGGCGGCGAGCTGGTCGCGTCCGTCGACCGGCTCATGGCGCACGCGGACGCGGCGGCACGGCTGAGCGTCCGCGCGAACGCCGACACCCCCGAGGACGCCGCGCGGGCGCGCCGCTTCGGCGCCCAGGGCATCGGCCTGTGCCGGACCGAGCACATGTTCCTCGGCGACCGGCGCCAGCTCGTGGAGCAGCTCATCCTCGCCGAGGACGGCGCCGAGCGGCAGGCGGCGCTGGACGCCCTCGAACCGCTCCAGCGGGAGGACTTCACCGGGATCTTCGCGGCGATGGACGGGCTGCCGGTGACGATCCGGCTCATCGACCCGCCCCTGCACGAATTCCTCCCCGATCTGACGGACCTGGCGGTCAAGGTGGCCCTCGCGGGCGACGCGGCCGACCCGAAGGACCGCCGGCTGCTGGAGGCGGTCCGTCGGCTGCACGAGCAGAACCCTATGCTGGGTTTGCGAGGTGTGCGGCTCGGTTTGGTGATTCCCGGACTTTTCGCTATGCAGGTGCGGGCGATCGCCGAGGCCGCCGCCGACCGGCGGAACGCGGGCGGCGACCCCCGGCCGGAGATCATGATCCCGCTGGTGGGCGCGGTGCAGGAGCTGGAGGCCGTCCGGGAGGAGGCCGAGAAGGTCCTCGCCGACGTCGCGGCCGAGACCGGCGTGGACGTCCCGGCCCTGATCGGCACGATGATCGAGCTGCCCCGGGCCGCGCTGACCGCCGGGCAGATCGCCGAGGCAGCCGAGTTCTTCTCCTTCGGCACCAACGACCTCACCCAGACGACGTGGGGCTTCTCCCGCGACGACGTGGAGGCGGCGTTCTTCTCGCGCTACCTCGACCTCGGGATCTTCGGCGTGTCCCCGTTCGAGACGCTGGACCGCGACGGCGTCGGACGGCTCGTCCGCATCGCCGCCGAGGAGGGGCGCCGGGCGCGGCCGGGCATCAAGCTCGGCATCTGCGGCGAGCACGGCGGCGACCCCGACTCCGTCCACTTCTGCCACGAGGTCGGCCTGGACTACGTGTCCTGCTCGCCGTTCCGCGTGCCGGTGGCGCGGCTGGAGGCGGGCCGCGCCGCGATCGAGGCGGTCGGCAGCGACCACCGCTGAGCGTCGGTCACCCGGCCGCCCCGGCGGCCGGGTGACACAAATCCGGTCGAACCAGGTGCCCGCACGCGTGAACCGGCAACGGTCCGGCGCTCGTCTGACTACCGTGGCGAGTGCGATGACGATGGAGATCGAGACACCGGACCCGGACCGGTGGGACGACGAATCCGGGCCCCCCGACAGCGGACGCAAGAAGAAGCGGCGGCGGCCCCGGTCGCGCGTGTTCGGCATCAGCATGATCATCATAGCGGCGGTGCTCGCGACGGTCGTGCTGACGCCGCTCGCGGTGTGCTGGCGCGTCTGGTACCAGGCCCGGCAGGACGAGCGGCCCCGCTCGGACACGATCATCGTGCTCGGGGCCGCGCAGTACAACGGCGTCCCGTCGCCGACGCTGAAGTGGCGGCTCCAGCACGCGCTGGACCTGTGGCGGCTCGGCGTCGCGCCGCGCATCGTCACGGTCGGCGGGAAGGCGCCCGGCGACAACTACACCGAGGCCGAGTCGGGACGGCGCTGGCTCGTCGAGAAGGGGCACGTCCCGGCCGACCGGGTGGTGGCGGTGCCGTCCGGGCGCGACACGCTCCAGAGCTTCCAGGCGCTCGGACGCGTCTACAAGCAGCGGCACTGGTCGTCCGGCGTGATCGTCACCGACCCGTGGCACGGGCTGCGCTCCAAGAAGATGGCCGAGGACAACGGGATCACGGCGGCGTCGTCGCCGACGCGCAGCGGGCCGAGCGTCCAGACGCGCGACACCCAGTACCGCTACATCGTCCGCGAGACCGGGGCCTACCTGTCGTACGTCCTGCTCGGCAAGAGCGTCCGCGTGCCGGGCGAGACGACCGGGAACGCCCCGATCACCGACCCCGCGGAGCAGTCGCCCCGGCCCCGCTAGGCTGGGCAGGACCATGAACGACTACTCCGACCGCGACCGGCGGCGTTGGGCGCCCGAACCGCCGAAGCGGCGGGGCCGGGGCGCGTTCGAGCGGGACCGGGCGCGGGTGCTGCACAGCGCCGCGCTGCGCCGGCTCGCCGCCAAGACGCAGGTCGCCTCGCCCGGCGCCGAGCCCGAGAACAACGTCCAGAGCCTGCGGACGCGGCTCACGCACTCGCTGGAGTGCGCCCAGATCGGACGGGAGCTGGGCCGCGCGTTCGGCTGCGATCCCGACGTCGTGGAGACGGCCTGCCTGTCGCACGACATCGGGCATCCCCCGTTCGGCCACAACGGCGAGGCGGCGCTGGACGAGGTCGCGCGCGGCTGCGGCGGGTTCGAGGGCAACGCGCAGAGCCTGCGGGTGCTGACGCGGCTGGAGCCGAAGTCGTTCGCGCCGGACGGCCCGCCCCTGCACGGCCGCAGCGTGGGCCTCAACCTGACGCGCGCGTCGCTGGACGCGGCGATGAAGTACCCGTGGTCCCAGGCGAACGCCGTAAATGGGAAATTTGGCGTCTACCAGGACGACATGGACTACGCCGGGTGGATCCGCGAGGGCGCGCCCGACGACCGCACGTGCTTCGAGGCGCAGGTCATGGACTGGAGCGACGACGTCGCCTACTCCGTCCACGACCTGGAGGACGCGTTCGTCGCCGGGCACATCGACGTCGCGCTGCTGGCCGACCCCGCCGAGCGCCGGGCCGTCGCGGCGACGGCGGTCGAGCTGTACTGCACGGAACGGTCCGGCGAGGGGCCGCATCCGGTGCCGCGCGCCCGGCGTCCCGAGCGGGCCGCGTCGCCGCTCGTCGCCGAGCCCGCCGAGCTGGAGGAGCGGTTCACGGCGCTGCTCGCCGAGTCGTACTGGCCGGAGCGCTACGACGGCACGGCCCGCTCGCTCGCCGCGCTGAAGAACCTGACCAGCTCGCTGATCGGCCGGTTCTGCCTGGCCGCCGAGAAGGCGACCCGGCACGAGTTCGGCGACCGGCGGCTGACGCGGTACGGGGCGGAGCTGATCGTCCCGCGCGCGCAGCGGCTGGAGTGCGCGGTGCTCAAGGGGATCACGGCGCACTACGTCTGGATCAGCCACGAGCGGGAGCGGGCGCGCCAGCGGGAACTGGTGCTGGAGCTGGCCGACCTGATGCTCGCGGGCGCCCCGGCGACGCTGGACCCGGCCTTCCGGGAGGCGTTCACGGGCGCGGCGGACGACGCGGCGCGGCTGCGGGCCGTCATCGACCAGATCGCGTCGCTGACCGACACCTCGGCCATCGCCCGGCACGCCGCGCTGACGGCCGGACGGAACGCGACGATCATCGCGGCGACCTGAGTCGTTCGCCGTTTCCCGGGGCGGGTACCGTCGGTCACGATGGTGGCCCGGGCGATCTCCAAGGCGGTGCCGCGCCGGGCGCGCGGCGCCGTGACCTCGGCGTTCGCCGTCCACGGGCTGATCTCGGCGGCGTGGCTGCCGCGCATCCCGCAGATCAAGGAGCACCTCGGGCTGGGCGCCGGGGTGTTCGGCGTGGCGCTGCTCGGCGCGCCGCTCGGGGTGGCGTGCGCCGTCCGGGCGGCGGGCTGGTGCGTGGCGCGGTGGGGGAGCCGGGCGGTGGTGCTCGGGGCCGGGTCGGTCGCGTCGGTCGCCCCGTTCCTGGTCGCGCTGAGCGGGAACCTCGGGTGGCTGCTGGCCGCGCTGCTGCTGTTCGGCGCGTCGCTCGGGTTGATGGACGTGGCGATGAACGCGCAGGGTGTCGCGGTCGAGCGGGCGTACCGGCGGCCGATCATGTCGGGGCTGCACGGGTCCTACAGCGTCGGGGCGCTGGCGTCGGCGCTCGCGGGGTCGGCCGCCGCGCAGGCGCGGGTGCCCGTGCCCGTGCATCTGGCGGTGGCGTCGGCGGTCGTTCTCTGTCTGCTCTGGACGTTCTGCCGTCCGCTTTTGGACCGTTCCGCCGAGGTGCCCTCGGTGGCGTCCGGCCCGCCGCGTTCGGTGCGGGCGCACCGGGCGGCGCTGTTCATGCTCGGTGTCATCGCGCTCTGCTCGTTCGTGGGGGAGGGCGCGATGGGCGACTGGAGCGCCGTCTACCTGCGCGAGACGCTCGGGACGGGCCCCGGGGCGGCCGGCCTCGGTTACGCCGGGTGCGCGGTCGCGATGACGGCGGGCCGCGTCGCGGGCGACCGGGTGGTGGCGCGCTTCGGCGCGGTCGCGGTGCTGCGCGCCGGC
The DNA here is from genome assembly GCF_002911665.1 of Actinomadura rubteroloni. Taxonomy (NCBI): domain Bacteria; kingdom Bacillati; phylum Actinomycetota; class Actinomycetes; order Streptosporangiales; family Thermomonosporaceae; genus Actinomadura; species Actinomadura rubteroloni. Next base: position 652,643 of record NZ_MTBP01000002.1, on the reverse strand, counting down.
TCGCTGGTCGCGGCCTGCGGCCTCGGCGCGGGCCTGCTGGCGCGGGATCCGGTGGCGGCGGTCGCCGGGTTCACCCTGTTCGGGCTGGGCGTCGCGGTGGTCGCCCCGGTGACGTTCAGCGCGGCGGGCAACCTGCCGGGCGTGCCCGCCGCGGCCGGGATCTCGCGGGTGACGGCGCTCGGTTATCTCGGGCTGCTGGGCGGCCCGCCGGTGATCGGGTTCGTCGCCGAGGGGGTCGGGCTGGGGTGGGCGCTGGGCGTCCCGGTGGTGCTGGCGGGGACGATCGCGGTGCTCGCCGGAGCCGTGTCGTCCGCCGGCCGGTGACCTTCCGTACTGATCGTTTTTTCCCCGGGGTAACCGCTCGTGCACATGTGGCGCTCGGGTAAGGTCTGGGCGAGTGAGCACTCTGCAGCGTTCGAGACCGGTCAAAACGGTCAAAACGCTGTCCGATTACCGGACATTCGCCCGCGAACTCCTGACGTTCGGTTTCGTCGGGTTCCTGGGCACGGTGATCACCATCGGGGGCGCGAACCTGCTGCGCCACGTGCTCGGCGGCGGGCCGCTGACGAGCGTGATCGTCCCGACCGTCGCCTCGACGATCACGTCGTACGTGCTCAACCGGCACTGGACCTTCCGCCACCGTGACAGTGACGGGACCGGACGCGAGTTCGCCCTCTTCTTCGGCCTCAACGGCGTCGGCATGGTCATCCAGGTGCTCTGCACCGGCTTCACCTACTACGTCCTGAACCTGCACGGCAGCGTCTCGTACAACGCGGCGCTCGTCGCCGGGATGGCGCTCGGCTCCTGGTTCCGCTACTGGTCCTACCGGAAATGGATCTTCACTCCGGCCGTCGTGTGACGGACCCGCGGCTGGAACGGGACTGGCCCGCGCACCGTCCGGCCGTGTTCGGCGCCGCGTACCGCATCACGGGCAGCGTCGCGGACGCCGAGGACGTCGTCCAGGACACCTGGCTGCGCGCCGCGTCCCGCGACCTCGGCGACGTCCGCGACCTGCGGGCCTGGCTCGTCACCGTCGCCGCGCGCCGCGCCCTGGACGTGCTGACGTCCGCCCGCGCCCGCCGGGTGGACTACGTCGGGCCGTGGCTGCCCGAACCCCTGCTGACCGGGCCGGACGCCGCCGAACCCGTCCTGCTGGACGAGACGGTCGGCACCGCGATGCTCGTCGTCCTGGAGGAGCTGACGCCGGCCGAGCGGGTCGCGTTCGTGCTGCACGAGGCGTTCGCGATTGATCACGCGCGGATCGGCGCGGTGCTCGGACGGTCCGCCGCCGCGTGCCGGCAGCTCGCCGCGAGCGCCCGGCGCAAGGTCGGCGCGCGGCACCGTCCGGCCGCGCCCGCCGCCGAGCGCGACCGGGTGCTGGCGCGGTTCCGCGCGGCGTACGAGAACCGCGACGAGGCCGCGATGCTCGCGCTGCTGGACCCGGACGCGACCCTGACCACCGACGGCGGCGCCGCCGAGGGCCTGTTCGCCGCCCGCAAGGTCATTTCCGGGACGGAGCGCGTCGCGCGGGTGCTCGTGCGGGTGGCGCGGCGCAACACGCTGCTGCTGCGCCCGGCGGAGATCAACGGCGAGCCCGGGTTCGTCATCGTCCGGGACGGGCGCGTGGTCGGCGTCGACACGGTCACCGTCGCGGACGGGCGGATCGTCGCCTACCGGCGCGTCCTCAACCCCGCGAAGCTCCGGCACCTTTTTCGCTGAGGGACCTCACGTTCGGGCGGGCCGTGTCGTCTCCATGGTGAGACCCCCTTGAAGGAGGAGAACGATGGGACGACGGCTCGATTTCGGACACGCGGCGGGCGACGTGTACCGGGCGTTCATCCAGGCCGACCGGGCGCTGCTCGACGGACCGCTCGACAACCGGCTCTACCACCTGGCCAAACTCCGCGCGTCGCAGATCAACCAGTGCGTGTTCTGCGTGGACATGCACGTCCGCGAACTGAAGGAGGCGGGCGAGAGCGACGACCGGCTGTTCCAGCTCGTTGTCTGGCGCGAGTCCGAACTGTTCGACGCGCGGGAACGCGCGGTGCTCGCCTACACCGAGGCCGCGACCCGCCTCGGCGACGACGGCGTCCCGGACGACGTCTGGGACGAGGCCGCCCGGCACCTGGACGAGAAGGAGCTCGGCGCGCTGGTGGGGGCGGTGGCCCTGATCAACGCGTTCAACCGGATCGGGGTACCCACCCGGAACCGTCCGCCGGCCCGCACGTCCTGACGCTCCCGGTGCCGGGCGGGCCGGTGGTTCAGCGGCCGGCGGGGACGATGTCCTCGACCTGGGCGTGCGCTTCGGCGAGGACGGGTGCGAGGTCCTGGCCGGTGCCCTGGGAGAAGATCACGTGGTCGACGCCGGCCTCGGCGAGGCGCCCGATCGTGTCCACGGCGTTCTGCACCGAGCCGTCGGTGACCGTGAGGGACGTCTTCTCGATGTCGGCGTAGTCGCGTCCTTCGGCGTCGCAGTGGGCGCGCAGGACGTCGAGCTTGCGGGGCAGTTCCTCGGAGTCGAAGAGGTTGCAGGCGTCGGCGTACTTGGCGACGAAGCGCAGCGTCTTCTTCTCGCCCGCGCCGCCGATGAGGACCGGCGGGTGCGGGCGCGACACCGCCGCCGGGACGTTCAGCGGCCGGTCCGCCCGGTAGTGCTCGCCCGCGAACGGCTTCTCGTCGCCCTTCCACATCTGGTGGGCGAGCCGCAACGCCTCTTCGAGCTGCTCGAACCGCCGGGCGACGGGCGGGAACTCGAACCCGTAGCCGCGCGACTCCTCGTCGTTCCACGCGGCGCCGATGCCGAGGTAGGCGCGTCCGCCGGACAGGACGTCGAGCGTCGTGACGGTCTTCACCAGCAGCGCGGGGTTCCGGTAGATGACGCCGGTGACCATCGTGCCGAGCTTGATCCGCTCGGTCGCGGCGGCGGCGTAGCCGAGCGTGGTGTAGGCCTCCAGCATCGGCTCGTCGGGCGCGCCGACCTGGTGGATCTGGAAGAAGTGGTCCATGACCCAGAGCGACTCCAGCCCGCCCTGGTCGGCGTCGCGGGCGACGCGGGCGAACTCGGGGCCGATGCGGTCGCCGAAGGAGGTGAAGCTGGGCACTTGCAGACCGACGCGCATGCGCGTTCCTCTCTGAACGGCCGACGTGAGGTGACGGGCTCCACTCTGCGACCTGGAGTGCGCTCCAGGTCAAGCCCGTCGCCGGGGGACGTTCCCGCTTGACCTGGAGCGCACTCCAGCACAAGGGTGGGCACGTGACGTCCTACACCCCCGGTGAGACCGCGCAGAAGAGCGGCTTCTCCCTCGACACGCTGCGCTACTACGAGAAGATCGGCCTGCTGTCGGACATCGCGCGGGACGCGGCGGGCCGCCGCGTGTTCACCGACCACGACCTCACCTGGCTGCACATGATCCGCTGCCTGCGGGAGACGGGCATGCCGCTCGCCGAGATGGTCCGGTACGCCGAGCTGACGCGCGGCGGCGAGGGGACGGTCGCCGCGCGGCTGGAGCTGCTGCGCGACCACGACCGGCGGGTCGAGGCGGAGATCGCCAAGCTGCGCGACCAGCAGCGGCAGATCCAGTGGAAGATCACGCTCTACAGCGGGACGCTGGAGGACGTCTGCTCGGTCGGGCGCACGGCGGTGCCCGCCGAGGCGGCGGGCGCGTCGGCCGGGGTCTGAGCGCGGGCGATCGCCTCGCCCGCGCGGAGCCTGCGGCGCAGGACGGCCGAGTCCGGCGCCGTCGCGGTGACCAGGACGCCCGGCCCTGCCAGCGGCAGCACCGCGAGGCCGTCCTCGGCGTGCGGCTCGCGGCACAGGCCGCCATCCACGAGCAGGACGCTGCCGACCGTCCGGGCGCCGTCCAGCACGGCCGCCGACCCGTACACGGCCGGGTCGTCCAGGACGAGTTCGTGCCGCAGCAGCGGACGCCCGTCGCAGGTCACGTCGAACCGGCTCACATGCCGTCCGGGCGCCTCGCCGTGCCGTCCGAGGACCAGTTCCTCGCGCCAGCGCAGCGCGGCGCCCGCCGCCAGCTCGACCACGGCCGCCGCGCGGTGGCGGCAGCCCCGCGCCGCGACGGTCGGCTCGGGCGCGTAGTCGAGCCGTCCGCCCGCGCCGACCGACGCGCGGACCGTCATGCGCGACTCCCCGGCGCCGGGCAGCGCCAGCGTCGTCGCCGCCGACCGGATCGCGAGCGCGGCGCCCGGCCCGACGGCCAGCTCCAGTTCCAGGTCGTCCCCGCCGAGCGGGCTCGCCGCCGCGCCGACCAGGTACACGGCGTCGGCCGTGGCGCGGACGGCGAGCGGCCCGTCCGAGCGCAGCCGCGTCAGCCGGGTGCGGCCGGACGCGTCGGCCTCGGCGGTCACGGCGGCGCGCGGCGCGTAACCCCGCGTCACGAGGCCGCCGCGTGCGCCGCGCCGACGGCCGCGCGGACCCAGCGCGCGATCTCGGTCGCGGCCGGGTCCGTCCGCAGCGAGTTGAGGACGACCGGACGCCCGTCGCGCACCCGCGCCGCGTCCGAGGCCATGAGGTCCAGGTCGCTGCCGACGAACGGCGCCAGATCGGTCTTGTTGATGACCAGCAGGTCGGCGGCGGCGACGCCGAGCCCGCCCTTGCGCGGGACGTCGTCGCCGCCCGCCACGTCCAGCACGAAGATCTGCCGGTCCGCCAGGCCCCGGCTGAACAGCGCGGTCAGGTTGTCGCCGCCGCTCTCGATGATCACCAGTTCCAGGCCGGGGTGCCGCGCCTCCAGCGCGTCCACCGCGTCCAGATTGGCGGAGATGTCGTCGCGGATCGCGGTGTGCGGGCACGCGCCCGTCCGGACGGCCGTGATCCGGTCGTCGGACAGCACGGCCTCGCGCCGCAGGAAGTCGGCGTCCTCGGTCGTGTAGATGTCGTTGGTGACGACGGCGAGGTCCAGCTCGTCGCGCAGCGCCCGGCACAGCGCGGCGGTCAGCGCGGTCTTGCCGCTGCCGACCGGCCCGCCGATGCCGAGCCGCAAGGCACGCCCGTGCGTCGGCGCCGCGTCGTGGACGTCGTGTCCGTGTCCGAAATGGCCGCCCATAACGTCCTCCTTCAGGATTCGAAAAGCCGCAGATTCGCGCGCGCGTGCCGTTCGGCGTCCAGGTCGAGCACCGGAGCGGACGCGGCGGGCAGCTCCGCCCACGGCCGCCCGGCGTATCCGGCGGCCTCGGCCGCCACGGCGTCCATCACGTCCGCGAGCCCGGCCAGCGCCGCGTGGACGGCGAGCGGATCGAGGCCGAGCAGCCGGACCGCCGCCGACGCCCCGCCGCTCACCGCGCCGAACACCGCGACCGACGCCGTTTCGCGCGGCCCGCCGCCCGCCACCGCCGTCGCGGCGCCGAGCACGACCGGATGGTGCGGCCCGACCGGGACCAGCGCGTCCAGCACCGGCGACGGCCACGCCGTCCGCACCGCCCGCAGCAGCGACCGCCCCTGCGCCCGCGCCGCGCGCCGCTGCGCCGGGGACGGCGTCCGCGCGTCCGCCTCGCCGTCCAGCACCGCCCACCCGCCACCTGCGTCCGCGCCGGCGGCGTGGGTGTTCGCGGCGACGGCCAGGGCGGCGGTGACCAGGCCGGACGTCGCCAGGCGTCCGCGCAGGAACGCGACGAGCCCGGGAACGTCGGTGATCGCGCCCGCCGTGACGGCCGGCTCCACGCCGCCGGAGTGGGCGTGGCCGCCGGCCGGGAGGCGGGCGTCGGCGAGCAGCAGGAGGGCGGCGTCCATCAGAAGAGGAAGTACCGCTGGGCCATCGGCAGCTCGGCGGCGGGCGCGGGTTCGATCTCCTCGCCGTCGATCGTGACGGTGAACGTGTCGGCGTCCACGCGGATGTCGGGCAGCGCGTCGTTCAGCGGCAGATCGGTCTTCCCCAGCCGCCGCGTGTCCTTGACGGGCACGAACGCGCGCCGCACCGCGGGCAGCCGCTCGGCGAGGCCGTCGTCGAGCGCGGCGGGCGACACGAAGTGCAGGGACGTCGCGGCGGCGGCCGAGGGGGCGGCGCCGAACATCGGACGCGGCAGCAGCGGCTGCGGCGTCGGGATCGAGGCGTTCGCGTCGCCCATCGCCGCCCAGGCGATCATGCCGCCCTTCAGGACGACGTGCGGCCGGACGCCGAAGAACGCCGGGTCCCACAGCACGAGGTCGGCCAGCTTGCCGGGCTCCACCGACCCGATCTCGCCGTCCAGGCCGTGCGCGATCGCCGGGTTGATCGTGTACTTGGCGACGTAGCGGCGGGCGCGCAGGTTGTCGGCCGGGCCGTCGCCGGGCAGCGACCCGCGCCGCCGCTTCATCGCGTGCGCGGTCTGCCAGGTCCGCAGGACGGTCTCGCCGATCCGTCCCATCGCCTGCGAGTCCGAGCCGATGATCGAGATCGCGCCGAGGTCGTGCAGGACGTCCTCGGCCGCCATCGTCGTCGGCCGGATCCGGGACTCGGCGAACGCCAGGTCCTCGGGCACCGACGGGTTCAGGTGGTGGCACACCATGAGCATGTCGAGGTGCTCGTCCAGCGTGTTGACGGTGTGCGGGCGCGTCGGGTTCGTCGAGGACGGCAGCACGTTCGGATGCGACGCGACCGTGATGATGTCCGGCGCGTGCCCGCCCCCGGCGCCCTCGGTGTGGTAGGCGTGGATGGACCGTCCGGCGATCGCACCGAGCGTCGACTCCACGTATCCGGCCTCGTTCAACGTGTCGGAGTGCAACGCGACCTGCACGCCGGACGCGTCCGCGACGCGCAGGCACGCGTCGATCGCGGCGGGCGTCGATCCCCAGTCCTCATGCAGCTTGAACCCGGACGCGCCCGCGCGGAGCTGCTCCCACAGCGCGTCCGCCGACACCGTGTTGCCCTTGCCGAGCAGCGCGACGTTGACGGGCCAGCCGTCCAGCGCCTCCAGCATTCGGTGCAGGTACCAGACGCCCGTGACCGTCGTGGCCTTCGTGCCCTCGGCCGGCCCCGTGCCGCCGCCGATCAGCGTCGTCACGCCCGCGCCGAGCGCCTCGGGCAGGAGCTGCGGGGCGATGAGGTGGACGTGCGAGTCCACCGCGCCCGCCGTGAGGATCCTCCCGTTTCCCGCGAGGACCTCGGTGGTCGGGCCGATGACGAGATCGGGGTGGACGCCGTCCATCGTGTCGGGGTTGCCGGCCTTGCCGAGCGCGACGATCCGTCCGTCGCGGATCCCGACGTCGGCCTTGATGATCCCCCAGTGGTCGAGGACGACCGCGCCCGTGATGACCAGGTCCAGCGCGCCCTCGGCGCGGGTGGCCGTGGCCTGGCCCATCGACTCGCGGATGACCTTGCCGCCGCCGAACACCGCCTCGTCGCCCGCGCCCGCAGGTCCCCGGCTGCGGTCCTCGGTGACCTCGACGAACAGGTCGGTGTCGGCGAGCCGGATCCGGTCCCCGGCCGTCGGGCCGTACAGCTCGGCGTAGCGGGCGCGCGTCAGCTCAGCCATCCAGGCCACCGCCCGCGCGCAGGCCCGGGACGACGCGGCGCCCGCCGAGCGGGACGAGCGCGACCTCGGCCGTCATGCCCGGCTCGAACCGCACGGCCGTGCCCGCCGGGACGTCCAGCCGGGTGCCGCGCGCCGCGTCCCGGTCGAACTCCAGCGCCGGGTTCGCGGCGGCGAAGTGGTAGTGCGAGCCGACCTGGACGGGCCGGTCGCCGGTGTTGGTCACGGTGAGCGTCACCCGGGGGCGTCCGGGGTTCAGCTCGACGGGCGCGTCGCCCGTCACGATCTCTCCTGGAACCACGCCGGCGCTCCTCACGGGATCGGACGGTGGACGGTGACGAGCTTGGTGCCGTCGGGGAACGTCGCCTCGACCTGGACGGAGTCGAGCATCTCCGGGATGCCCTCCATCACGTCGTCGCGGGTGAGGACCGTCCGGCCGGACTCCATCAGCTCGGCCACCGAACGTCCGTCGCGGGCGCCCTCCAGCAGGTGGACGGCGATGATCGCGGTGGCCTCGGGGTGGTTCAGCGGCAGCCCGCGCGCCTGACGCTCCCGGGCCACGCGCGCGGCCACATGGATCAGCAGGCGCTCCTGCTCGTGGGGTGAGATCAGCACCCGCCCGACGCTAGTGTGCGCTGACCTGCGGCGGAATGGCGCGATCGCCTATTTAACAGGCTTTTCACATCGGAAACACGACCGTCATTCGGGTGCCCGGCGATGAATTTCGGCCCGCCGGAAGGTCGTGAGAGGCAGGGTAAGGAGTGAAGATGACGACCTACGTACTGATCCACGGCGCCGGAACCGATTCCTGGTACTGGAACCGGGTCGCGCCGCTGCTGCGGGAGCGCGGCCACGACGTGGTGGCGCCGGACCTGCCGTGCGACGACGAGACGGCGGGCCTCGCCGCGTACACCGACGCGGTCGTGGACGCCGTCGGCGACCGCACCGGCCTGGTCCTGGTCGCGCAGTCGATGGCGGGCTTCACGGCGCCGCTCGTCTGCGAGCGCGTCCCGGTGGACCTGATGGTGCTGGTCGCGGCGATGGTGCCCGCGCCGGGGGAGACGGCGGGGGAGTGGTGGGACAACACCGGCCAGCCCGCCGCGCGGCGCGAGTCGGACGAACGCGCCGGCCGCGACCCGGACGCCCCGTTCGACGTCGAGACCGGCTTCCTGCACGACCTCCCGCCCGAGGTGCGCGCCGAGGCGCTGGCGCGGCCCGAGCGCGGCCAGGCCGGACGGCCGTTCCGCGACCCGTGGCCGCTGGAGCGCTGGCCGGACGTCCCGACGCGGTTCCTGCTCTGCCGCGACGACCGGCTGTTCCCGGCCGCGTTCCAGCGCCGCGTCGTCGGTGAGCGGCTCGGGATCGTCCCGGACGAGATGGACGGCGGCCACCTCCCCGCCCTGGCCCGGCCCGCCGAGCTCACGGAACGGCTGGAGGCGTACCGGACGAGTCTCTGAAATCACGAGCGGACGGGCGGGAGTGTCGGCGCGCGACATTAGACTCCGTGGTCGTGGCAGGCCGGATTCGCAATGAGGACATCGCGCTCGTTCGCGAGCGGTCGTCGATCGCCGACGTGATCGGGGAGCATCTGCAGCTTCGCAACGCGGGCGGCGGCAACCTCAAGGGGCTGTGCCCGTTCCATGACGAGAAGTCCCCGTCGTTCAACGTGACGCCGGGACGCGGCCTGTACTACTGCTTCGGCTGCGGCGCGGGCGGCGACGTCATCAAGTTCGTCCAGGAAATGGAGCACCTGTCGTTCGGGGAGTCCGTCGAACGGCTCGCGGGCAAGGCGGGCATCCGCCTCCGCTACGAGGAGGGCGGCTACACCCAGCGGCAGGACGGCGGGCAGCGCGCACGGCTCATCGAGGCGCACCGCGTCGCGGCCGAGTTCTACGCCGAGCGGCTCACGTCGCCCGAGGGCGAGATCGGCCGCCGGTTCCTGTCCGAGCGCGGCTTCGAGGCCGCCGACGCGGCGCGGTTCGGGGTCGGGTTCGCGCCCCGCGAGTGGGAGGCCCTGGTCCGCCACCTGCGCGGACACGGCTTCACCGACCGCGAGATGATCGGCGGCGGGCTGGTCCGCGAGGGCCGGCGCGGGCCGATGGACCGGTTCCGGGGACGGCTCATCTGGCCCGTCCGGGACCTGTCCGGCGACGTCATCGGGTTCGGCGCGCGCAAGCTGTTCGACGACGACGAGGGCCCGAAGTACCTCAACACCCCCGAGTCGCCGCTGTTCCACAAGGGCTCGGTGCTGTACGGCGCCGACCTGGCCAAGAAGGAGATCGCGCGCCGTCGCCAGGCCGTCGTGGTCGAGGGCTACACCGACGTGATGGCGTGCCACCTCGCGGGCGTCACCACCGCCGTCGCGACCTGCGGGACGTCCTTCGGCGACGAGCACATCAAGATCCTGCGGCGCCTCCTCATGGACCAGGACGAGTTCCGCGGCGAGGTCGTCTTCACCTTCGACGGCGACTCGGCGGGCCAGAACGCCGCGCTGCGGGCCAGCAAGGACGAGCACAAGTTCGTCACGCAGACGTTCGTGGCCGTCCAGCCGGACGGCCTGGACCCGTGCGACCTGCGGATCCGGCACGGCGACGCGGCCGTCCGCGACCTGGTGGCGTCCCGGACGCCGCTGTTCGAGTTCGCCGTCCGCGCCCGCATCGAGCAGTACGACCTGGACACGGCCGAGGGGCGGCTCGCCGCGCTGGACGCCGCCGCGCCGATCGTCGCGGGCATCAAGGACCGGTCGCTGCGCCAGATGTACGCGGTCAGCCTGGACCGCTGGCTCGGGATCATGGACGAGCAGTTCGTGATGCGCCGCGTCCGGGAGCTGTCGGTGCGGGAGAACGCGCGGGCGGCGCGTGCGCCCGAGGCGGCCGCCGCGCCCCCGCCGCCGCGTCCCGAGTACGACCCGAACGATCCCGAGGTGCTGCGCGAGCGGGAGCTGCTGAAGCTGGCGCTCCAGCGCCCGGCGGTGCTCGGCCCGCTGTTCGACGGGCTCCCCGCCGACGCGTTCCTCGCCCCGCCGCACCAGGCGGTGCGCGCGGTGATCGCGACCGCGGGCGGCTCGGCCGCCGCCGCCGACCCCGCCGACTGGGGCGCCCGGCTCCGCGACATCGCGCCGAACGACCAGGTCAGAGGGCTGATCACGCAGCTCGCGGTGGAGCCCGTGCACAGCTCCCAGGATTCGGGTGACCGATATGCCACCGAGCTGCTGGCCCGAATTCAGGAACGCCAGCTCACCCGGCAGATCGCGGACGTCAAGGCTAAACTCGGGCGGCTGAATCCGGTCGAGCGTCCCGACGATTACAACCGCCTCTTCGGTGATCTTGTGGCGCTTGAGCAGCAGAGACGGGTGTTGCGCGAGCGCGGGCTTGGAAGCCAGTAAGGCAAGGGACTCCGAAATGGGTCCTGTGATCTGGCCCCTTCATCGCGCAGACTAGAGGTGTGGGCCTTTCGGTGCTGACTGGCGAAGCGCCATCTCTCGACCAGGTGGCGGATCTCGTCGCGCGCGGCAGGGAACAGGGCGGTATCACCGTCGAGGACGTCGCCGCCGCGATCGACCGCTCGGAACTGCCGGACGACTCGCTGGAGCGCGTCGTCCGCCTGCTCGCGGAACAGGGGGTGGACGTCCTCGAAGCCCCGCCGGACGTCGAGGACGCACCGCGCGCGAGCGACGGACGGGCGCCGACCAGCGACCTGGTCCGGATCTACCTGCGGGAGATCGGCCGCGTTCCGCTGCTGACGGCGGAAGAGGAAGTGGAACTGGCGAAGTCGATCGAGGCGGGGCTGTTCGCCGCGGACAAGCTGGCGCACATCGCCGTCGCGTCCCCCGGGGAACGGCTGGAACTCCAGCAGCTCGCCCGGGACGGCAACCGGGCGAAACAGCGGCTGACCGAGGCGAACCTGCGGCTCGTCGTCTCCATCGCGAAACGGTACGTGGGGCGGGGAATGCTGTTCCTCGACCTCATCCAGGAGGGGAATCTCGGGCTCATCCGCGCGGTCGAGAAATTCGACTACACAAAGGGTTTCAAATTCTCCACCTATGCCACCTGGTGGATCCGGCAGGCGATCACCCGCGCCATAGCCGACCAGGCGCGGACGATCCGTATTCCGGTGCACATGGTCGAGACGATCAACAAGCTCGTCCGGGTGCAGCGCGCCCTGCACCAGGAACTCGGCCGGGAGGCGACGCACGAGGAGATCGGCCGGGAGATGGGGCTGCCGCCCGCGCGGGTGGCGGAGATCCAGCGGATCTCGCAGGAGCCGGTGTCGCTCCAGTCGCCCATCGGCGAGGAGGACTCCGACCTCGGCGACTTCATCGAGGACTCCGACGCCGTCGTCCCGATCGAGGCCGCCGCGTTCATCCTGCTCCAGGACCAGCTCCGCGACATCCTCCAGACGCTGTCCGAGCGCGAGCAGCGGGTGATCCGGCTGCGGTTCGGGCTGGCCGACGGGCATCCGCGCACGCTGGAGGAGGTCGGCCGGGAGTTCGGGGTGACGCGCGAGCGGATCCGGCAGATCGAGTCCAAGACGCTCGCGAAGCTGCGCCACCCGTCCCGCGCGCAGCTTCTGCGCGAGTACCTGGAGTGACGGCCCGGCCCGTCCGGGCGCCGGACGGGCCGGGACCGTTCCCGCCGATACCTGGCCGACTGCGGCACGAACCCGTCCCAGCATGGCGATGCGCTCCGGGAGGGATTACCGTGGGCGCATGCTGATCGTCACGACCGACGGGCTCGCCGGCTACGTCATCCGCAACGTGCTCGGCGAGGCGCTGGGGACGTCCGTCCACGTCGATCACGGTCCGGGCGCCCCCACGCCGCCGCCCGGCTCCCCGAGCAGCGCGACGTTCCGCGTCGCGGGGGAGGGCCTCGGCGGGACGCGCCGCGCGGCGGTCGAGCGGCTGGCCGAGGACGCGCACCGCAAGGGCGCGAACGCGGTCGTCGGCATGTGCTTCGAGACGGTCCCGCTGTCGGGCGGCGGCCACGAGGTGTGCGCGTACGGGACGGCCGTGTGGGCGGAGCCGCAGCACGGCGCGCCGCCCGCGCAGCAGCAGCCGCCGCAGCACCAGCAGAACTACTCCCACCACAGCCAGAACGTGCAGTACACCGAGCCGCAGCCGGGCGGGCCGCCGATGGCCGCCCGCAACCTGACGATCGGGCTGCACGACCAGCCGCGCTGACGCGGGCGAAGTTCCCTCGGGTGGCGTAGCTCACGATGCCCACTTCTTGACGCGGTGAGGTTAGCCTTGGCTAAGTTGGCTCGGCTGTTCCCCACCCGTCCTGGAGTCCCCCATGCGCGTCGCCCCCTACCTCGCCGCCACCGGCGTGGCCGCCGTCTCGATGACCCTGCTCGCGGCCTGCGGAGACGGTGACGGGGGGAAGACCAGGGCGGGCGCCATCGCCGTCACCGCGACCGACAAGTCCTGCTCGGTCGCCAAGACCGACCTGACGGCGGGCAAGGTGACCTTCGAGATCACCAACAAGGGCTCGGAGGTCAACGAGTTCGAGGTGCTGCGCCCGGACGGCTCCATCCTCGCCGAGCGCGAGAACATCGGCCCCGGCACCAAGACCGACTTCGTCACCAAGCTGAACCCCGGCTCCTACACGCTGCTGTGCAGCGCGGGCCAGACCGGCAAGGGGCCGACGACGACCGTCACCGTCACCGGCAAGGCCGCCGGCGCCGGGGACCCGCGCCTCGCCACGGCCGCCGCCGAGTACAAGACCTACGTCCTCGCGCAGGTCAACGACAGCTACACCCGCACCGAGGCGTTCGTCGCGGCCGTCAAGGCGGGCGACGTCGCCAAGGCCAAGGAGCTGTACGCCCCGTCGCGGATCGGCTGGGAGTCGGTCGAGTCCGTCGCGGAGAAGTTCGGCGACCTCGACCCGCGCATGGACGCCCGCGAGGCCGACCTGAAGCCCGAGGAGCGCAAGAACTGGTCCGGCTGGCACCTGCTGGAGAAGGCGCTCTGGAAGGACGGCTCGGTCAAGGGCAAGGAGAAGTACGCCGACCAGCTCCTGAAGGACCTCGGCGAGGTCCGCACCCGGCTGAACACGCTCACGCTCGACCCGGTCAACGACATGGCGGCGGGCGCCAAGAGCCTCATGGACGAGGTCGCCACCGGAAAGGTCACCGGCGAGGAGGAGGCGTTCAGCCACACCGACCTCGTGGACTTCAAGGGCAACGTGGACGGCGCCAAGAAGGTCTACGACCTGCTCAGGCCGATCGTCCGGGAGCGCGACGCCGCGCTGGCCGCCGACCTCGACGGCGGGTTCAAGGACGTCTACGACCTCCTGGCCAAGCACGAGAAGAACGGTTCCTACGTCTCCTACGACACGGTCGGCGAGGCCGACCGCAAGGCGCTCTCCGACGCGGTGAACGCGCTCGGCGAGCCGCTGTCCAAGCTCGCGAAGGTGGTGGCGGGATGACCGGAGAGATCGAGAACGGCACCGAGAGCAACACCGAGGGCGACACCGGGACGGAACGCCGGCGCGAACGCATGTCGCGCCGGTCCATGCTGGGCCTGTCGGGCACCGGCCTCATCGCGGGCGCGGCGGCGGGCGTCGGCCTGGACCGCACCGCGTTCGCCAAGGAGGGACGGCCGGTCTCCACCGAGGCCGTCTCCTTCTACGGCGGGCACCAGGCGGGCATCGCGACGCCCGTCCAGGACCGGCTGCACTTCGCCGCGTTCGACGTCATGACCGGCGACCGGGCCAAGCTCGTCCGGCTGCTGAAGGAGTGGACCGAGGCCGCCGCCGCGATGACGGCGGGCCGCCCGGTCGGCGACGGCGCGGTCGGCGGCCTGTCGGTCGCCCCGCCCGACGACACCGGCGAGGCGCTGGGCCTGCCCGCGTCCCGGCTCACGCTGACGATCGGGTTCGGCCCCGGCCTGTTCGAGAAGGACGGCAAGGACCGCTTCGGCCTGCGCGCCAAGCGCCCCGCGCCGCTGGTCGACCTGCCGCACTTCCCCGGCGACAACCTCGACCCCGCGCGCAGCGGCGGCGACATCGCCGTGCAGGCGTGCGCGGACGACCCGCAGGTCGCCGTGCACGCCATCCGCAACCTCGCCCGCATCGGGTTCGGGACGGTCGCGATCCGCTGGTCGCAGCTCGGCTTCGGCAAGACGTCGTCCACGACGCCCGACGCGCAGACCCCGCGCAACCTGTTCGGCTTCAAGGACGGCACCGAGAACATCGCGGGCACCGACGCCGACCTGCTCGGCAAGCACGTGTGGGCCGGGCGCGGCGACGGCGCGCCGTGGATGGCGGGCGGCTCCTACCTCGTCGCGCGGCGCATCCGGATGCACATCGAGATCTGGGACCGCACGCCGCTCGGCGAGCAGGAGGACATCATCGGCCGCGACAAGGGCGAGGGCGCCCCGGCGGGCGCGGCCCGCGAGCACGACCCGGTCGTGCTGGAGCGGCTGAAGCGCGACTCGCACGTCCGGCTCGCCCACCCCGGCAGCAACGGCGGGGCGCGGATCCTGCGGCGCGGCTACTCGTTCACCGACGGCACCGACGGCCTCGGACGCCTGGAGGCGGGCCTGTTCTTCCTCGCCTACCAGCGCGACCCCCGGACGGGCTTCGTCCGGATCCAGCAGTCCCTGGCGTCCGACGCGATGAACGAGTACATCCAGCACGTCGGGTCCGGGATCTTCGCGTGCCCGCCCGGCGTCCGCAAGGGCGGCTACTGGGGCGAGACCCTCTTCGCCTGACGGGACGGACGCTCAGTGCTGCCCGGCGCGCTCGGAACGGATGCGGGAGACCACGTCGCCCGCCGCCGTCCGGACGGCCTCCAGCTCGGTGAGGTAGGCCCAGTAGTCGGGGTGGGCGCCGCGCAGGCCGTCCGGGGCGCGCTCCAGCCGCGCGACGAGACCGTCCAGCACCCGCGCGTGGTGCGGCGCGGCGCCGCCCGGCTGCGCCATCGCGAGGCGCTGCGCGTCCCGGACGGCGAACCGCGCGGTCTCGGCCGCGCCCTCGGGGTCGGCGGCGACGGCGGCCAGCTCGGCGACCCGTCCGGTGACCTGGCCGGCGCGGCGGTCGGCGGCGTTCAGCTCGGTGCGCGCGGCGGTCAGCGACCGCTGCGCGTCGCGCCAGCGCGCCGCCGCGACCTGCCCGGCGGCCTCGTCCAGCCGCTCGCGGGCGCGCGCGACGCCCGCCTCGATCGCCTCCGGCGCGCCCTTCAGGTCCCGCCAGCAGCCCTCGGCGTACTCGCGCAGCAGCGTCCGCATCGCGTCCCGGACGGGCCCGGACCGCCCCGCGACGACGTCGACCCGCGTCCGGACCGAGGCGAGGGCGTTGCGCGTCCGCTCGGCCTCCTTCGGCAGGTCCTCGGCGGCCTCCCGGACGGCGGCGGCGCGGCGGGCGACGTCCTCGGCGGCGGTGAGCGCGCCGTCCAGCCCGAGCCCGCCGAGGCCCGCCGAGCCGAGCCGCGCCAGATCCGCGCGGACGCCCTCCAACTCGGCCTCCGCGGCGGCGGCGTCCAGCCCGGCGGCACGCGCCGCGGCCACCGCGGCCTCGGCGGCGGCCGCGGCGTCGCGCGCGGCCGTCAGCCGGGGCGGGAGCCGGTCGAGGGCGGCCTCCAGCCGGGACAGCGCGGCGGCGATCGTCCCGCCGAACCGCTCCAGCCGCGCGTTCATCTCCGTCATGCGGTCGGTGACGGCCCGGAACGCCCGCTCCATGCCGTCCCACTCGGCGGGGGAGCGCGGCCGTCCGTCGAACGGATGCGCGTCCACCACGGCGATGTAGGCCGCCGACGCGGCCGTCGCGGCCTCGCCGAGCGCCGCGAACTCCCGCTCGGCGGGCGCGGCGGCGGCCCTGTCGAGGTCGGCGAACACCGTCAGCCGCCCGCGCAGGTACCGCTCGGCCTGGTCCATGTCGTAGAAGGCGGCCGCCGCCGCCTCCTTCGCCGTGTTCGCCGCCGTCTCGGCGGGCGACACCCGGTTCCGCCGGTCGCCCCGCACGCCGGTCTCCTCTCTGCCGCCTCCAGTCTCCCGCAGCCGGGCGGGAGCGGGCACCGGGAGGGCCGCCGACGGGCTCGACCGGGCCGCCGTTCGGCGCGGACGGGAACGGATACCATCGCTGCTACGTCGGTACAAGAGGGACGCCGCCCGGCGTACCGTACGTCACGTCATCATGGAGGCACAGTGGGTGTCAGTCTGACCAAGGGCGGAAACGTCTCGCTCACCAAGCAGGCGCCGGGCCTCGCGGCCGTCACGGTCGGCCTCGGGTGGGACCTCCGCACCACGACCGGCACCGACTTCGACCTCGACGCGTCGGCGCTCGTCCTGGACGCGTCCGGCAAGATCCTCACCGACCAGCACTTCGTCTTCTTCAACAACCTGCGCTCCCCGGACGGCGGCGTCGAGCACACCGGCGACAACACGACCGGCGCGGGCGAGGGCGACGACGAGCAGATCAACGTCAACTTCGGCGCGCTGCCCGACAACGCCGAGCGGGTCGCGTTCGCCGTGTCGATCTACGACGCCGACTCGCGCGGCCAGAACTTCGGGCAGGTCCGCAACGCGTTCATCCGCGTCGTGAACCGCACCGACCGCGCCGAGCTGGCCCGCTACGACCTCACCGAGGACGCGTCCACCGAGACCGCCATGGTGTTCGGCGAGCTGTACCGCAGCGGCGGGGACTGGAAGTTCCGGGCCGTGGGTCAGGGGTACGCCTCGGGTCTGGCCGGAATCGCCACCGACTTCGGCGTCAACCTCTGACCGGACCGAGCGACAGGAGTCGATCATGGGAGTATCGCTCGCCAAGGGCGGCAACGTCTCGCTGACCAAGGCCGCCCCGAACCTCACGCGCGTGTCGGTCGGGCTCGGCTGGGACGTCCGGGCGACGACCGGCGCCGACTTCGACCTGGACGCGTCCGCGCTGCTCCTGAACGGCTCCGGCAAGGTCATCTCCGACCACCACTTCGTGTTCTTCAACAACCTGCGCAGCCCCGACGGCTCGGTCGAGCACACCGGCGACAACCTCACCGGTGAGGGCGAGGGCGACGACGAGTCCATCAACGTGGACCTGTCGGCCGTGCCCGCCGAGTGCGAGCGCATCGTCTTCCCGGTCTCGATCTACGACGCGGAGAACCGCGGGCAGAGCTTCGGCCAGGTCCGCAACGCGTTCATCCGGATCGTCGACCGCTCCGACGACAACGAGCTGGCCCGGTTCGACCTCACCGAGGACGCGTCCACCGAGACCGCCATGGTGTTCGGCGAGCTGTACCGGCACGGCGGCGAGTGGAAGTTCCGCGCCGTCGGCCAGGGCTACGCCTCCGGTCTCGCCGGGATCGCCCTGGACTTCGGCGTCAACGTCGGCTGACCGCCGGCCGCGCAGCCCGCCCCGCATCGACAGAAACCAAGGCCATGATCCTTCGCACCTTCCGGTGGTCGTTCCTCCTCACCCTCGTCGGCCTCGCCGTCGCCTTCGTGTACGACAAGGGGAGCGGGCTCGCGCTCGTCGCCGTCCTGGCGATCCTCGAGGTGTCGCTCTCGTTCGACAACGCCGTGGTCAACGCCAAGGTCCTCGACCGGATGGCGCCGTTCTGGCAGAAGATCTTCCTGACCGTCGGCATCGCGATCGCGGTGTTCGGCATGCGGCTGCTGTTCCCGCTCGTCATCGTCGGCGTCACCGCCAAGCTCGGCCCGGTCGAGGCATTCGACCTGGCGCTGAACGATCCGTCGCGTTACCACCACCTGATGAACGACGCGTACCCGATGATCGCGGCGTTCGGCGGGATGTTCCTGCTGATGCTCTTCCTGGACTTCGTGTTCGAGGAGCACGACGTCCGGTGGCTCGAATGGGTGGAGAAGCCGCTCTCCCGCATCGGCAAGCTCGACCAGCTCTCCGTCGTCGTCGCGGGCGGCTCGCTCGCGCTGGTCGCGGGCCTGTGGGCCGAGCACTCCGGCGAGGTGATGATCTCCGGCGTCCTCGGCATGGTCACCTACATCCTCGTCAACGGCCTCGGCGAGCTGTTCTCCGAGCCCGAGGACGTCGCCGAGGAGGCGGCCGACGACGCCCCCGCCCGGTCCGGCGGGCCGTCCGCGCTGGCGCTGGCGACCGGCAAGGCCGGCTTCTTCCTGTTCCTCTACCTGGAGGTCCTGGACGCGTCGTTCTCCTTCGACGGCGTCATCGGCGCGTTCGCGATCAGCACCGACCCGATCATCATCGCGCTCGGCCTCGGCATCGGCGCGATGTACATCCGGTCGCTGACCGTCTACCTCGTCCGCAAGGGCACGCTGCACGAGTACGTCTACCTGGAGCACGGCGCCCACTGGGCCATCGGCGCGCTCGCCGCGTGCATGCTCGTCAGCATCGCCCACCACGTCCCCGAGTGGCTGACCGGCGGGCTCGGCGCGGGCCTGATCATCGCGGCGTTCGTCAGCTCGGTGCTGCGCAACCGGACGTCGGACGCCCCGACCGTCCAGGTCGGCCCGGGCGCCGACGAGGACAACCTCCATTCGACCGGGGTCTGACCCCGCCTGATCCCCCCGCGAGCGAAGGAGCCGACGATGTCGATCTCGCTGCAGAAGGGCCAGCGCGTGTCGCTGGCCAAACCCGGCGGCGGCGCGCTGAGCCGCGTCCGGATGGGCCTCGGCTGGGACGCCGTCGCCAAGCGCGGCCTGTTCGGCAAGGGCAAGTCGCAGAACATCGACCTGGACGCGTCCTGCCTGCTGTTCGACGCGAGCCGCAACCTCGCCGACGCGGTCTGGTTCCGCCAGCTCCGCAGCAAGGACGGGTCCGTCCTGCACACCGGCGACAACCTGACCGGTGAGGGCGCGGGCGACGACGAGGTCATCAACGTCGACCTGGCGTCCGTTCCGGAGAACGTGACGCAGCTCGTGTTCACCGTGAACTCCTTCACCGGCCAGGACTTCTCGCAGATCGCCAACGCGTTCTGCCGTCTCGTGGACGAGACCACCGGCCAGGAGCTGGCCCGCTACGACCTGACCGGCGCGGGCCGCCACAACGCGCAGATCATGGCGAAGGTGACGCGCGACGGCGCGGGCTGGGCGATGACGGCGATCGGGGCGACCGCGACCGGCCGCACCTTCCAGGACCTCCTCCCGGCGGTGTCGGCGCACCTGTAGCGATCGGGCGCGGCTCCCGGGCCGGCGGGCGGCCCGGCGTTCCCCGTTCACGGGGGCCGCCGGGCGCCTGACCTCGGCCTCGGCACCTTTACCCTGATATCTGCCCGATCAGGGCGGGAGCGTTCGACCCGGGGGGACCCACGTGCATGCGGCACTTTGACCATATTGATGCGGCGCTGCGCAAGCACCTGTTCTTCCGGCATCCCCGACGCTTCGACCGGCACGACGACCCGGCCGTCCTCGCGGTCGCGCTCGGCGCCACGCTCTACAGCCCGGCCGTCCGGCCGAACCTGGCCGACGACATCGGGAAGGCGGCCCGCGCCGGGGTGACGAGCCTGGTCGTGTGCCTGGAGGACTCCATCGCCGACGCGGACCTGCCCGCCGCCGAGGAGAACGCCGTCCGGCAGCTCCGCGCGCTGCACGCGGGCGCTCTCGGCGGCGAGGCGGAGGCGCCGCTGCTGTTCCTGCGCGTCCGGCACCCGTGCCAGATCGGGGACCTCACCGCCCGGCTCGGGGACGCCGCCGAGCTGATCACCGGGTTCGTCCTGCCGAAGTTCACCGCCGCGACGGGCGGCGCGTACCTCGACGTGCTCGCCGAGACCGGGGAGCGCACCGGGCGGCGGCTGCTGGCCATGCCGGTGATCGAGAGCCGCGACGCCGTCCACGTCGAGACCCGCCGCGCGATGCTCCGGGACGTCGCCGAACTGCTCGCCAAGCACCGCGACCTCGTCCTCGCCGTCCGGATCGGGGCGACCGACCTGTCCTCGGCGTACGGGCTGCGGCGCCCGCCGGACCTGTCGATCTACGACATCGCGCCGGTCGCGGGCGCGATCTCCGACATCGTCAACGTGCTCGGCCGCGCCGACGGGACGGGCTTCGTCGTCACCGGCCCCGTCTGGGAGTACTTCTCGGCGGGCGAGCGGATGTTCAAGCCGCAACTGCGCGAGTCCCCGTTCCTCGCCCAGCGCGCCGCGCCGCTGCGCCGCAGCCTGATCGTGTCGGACGTGGACGGCCTCATCCGCGAGGTCCACCTCGACAAGGCCAACGGCCTGACCGGCAAGACGGTCATCCATCCGTCGCACGTGTCGCCCGTCCACGCCCTGTCGGTCGTGACGCACGAGGAGTACTGCGACGCCGCCGACATCCTCGGCGTCGCCGGGGGCGGCGCGATGGCCAGCGCGTACGCCAACAAGATGAACGAGGCCAAGCCGCACCGCGCGTGGGCCGAGCGGCTGATGCTGCGCGCGCGGGTGTTCGGCGTGGCGGCGGAGGGGGTCACCTTCGTGGAACTGCTCGACGCGGCGGGGAGCCGGTGAGCGGGCGCGGCCGGTGGCCGGGCGAGTGGGTCGCGCACCGGCTCGGCGTGCGGACGGTCGACGGCGCCGCGCCCGGCGGCGTCCGGCTCGGCGAGCTGACCGGGCTCGCCGTCCGCCGCAACCCGCGCCGCGCGCACCTGCTCGTGTCGGGGGTGCTCGGCAAGCACGTCCCGGCCGATCCCCGGATCGTCCACGGCGCGGGCCTGCTGCTCGGCGAACTGGTCCGGCTGCGGCTGCGCGGCCGGGAGAGCACCGCCGGCCAGTACGGGCCGCTGCTGGCGAACGCGCTGCACGGCACGCGCGGGTCGGCGGCGGCGCTGCGCGACCGGCTGCGCGAGCCGAAGGGCGCCGTGGACGCCGTCGTCCTCGGATACGCCGAGACCGCGACCGCGCTCGCGCACTCGGCCGCCGACGCGCTCGGCGGCGCCACCTACCTGCACTCGACGCGCCGCCACGTGCCCGGCGTCGTCCCCTACGGCGGGTTCGAGGAGGAGCACAGCCACGCGACCGGGCACCTGCTGCTGCCCGCCGACCCGTCCCTGCTGGACCGGGACGTGCCCCTGGTGCTCGTGGACGACGAGATGTCCACCGGCCGGACCGCTTTCAACACTCTGCGGGCGCTGCACGCCGTCCGGCCCCGCGACCGGTACGTCCTCGCGTCCCTGGTGGACGTGCGCGGCGAGGCGGACCGCGTCCGGATGCGCAACCTCGCCGGGGAGCTGAACGCGGGCATCGACGTCGTCACGCTCGCGACGGGCCGCGTGGAGCTGCCGCCCGGCGTGCTGGACGCCGCGCAGGCCGTCGTCGCGGAGATGTCCGGCCGCGACCGCGCGCCCGACTTCCGCGTGGACCACGGCGCGGTGCGGGTCGGGCTCGGCTGGCCGCCGGGCCTGCCCGAGGGCGGACGGCACGGCTTCGCGCCCGCCGACCGGCGGCGCCTGGAGAAGGAACTCGCGCCGATGGCGGCCGTGCTGGCGTCCGCGCTGCCCGCCGGGGCGTCGCGGGTGCTCGTCCTCGGCACCGAGGAGTTCATGTACGTGCCGCTGCGGCTCGCCGAGGCACTGGCCGACGCGCTGCCGTGGACGACCGTCCGGTTCTCCACGACGACGCGCTCGCCCGTCCTCGCGGTGGACGACCCCGGCTACGCCATCCGCACCCGCCTGGTGTTCCCCGCGCACGACAACCCGCCGGACGGCGCGACGAAGCGCTACGCCTACAACGTCGACCCGGGCGGCGACCCGTCCCGCGCGTTCGACGCGATCGTGCTGCTCGTGGACGACCAGGGCGACACGCCCGACCTCGTGGACGGCCTGCTCGCCGTCCTGCGCACCCTCGCCCCCGTCGTCCTGGCCGCCGTCCCCGGAGCCCGCCCATGAACCGGCCGCCCGACCACGCCCCCCATGACCCCCACCCGAACCGGCCGCTGCGCGGTCCGGAGTTCGGCAGTTACGCGGCCGAGGAGGTCGGCTGGCTGCTCACCGACCTGTCCGGTGCGGCGCTGGAGGCGCCCACCGAGGACCGTGAGGCAGCGATCCAGGCGGGCCGCGCCCACTACGCCGAGTCGCTGCCGATCGAGTACCGGCCCGGCGCCGCGTACCGGAAGCTGTTCGAGGAGGCGCTGGACGCGTCGGCGGACCGGCTCGCGCACGCCGTGGGCCTCGTCGGGGAACTGGTGCTGGACGCGCGCGGGCCGGGGGCCGTGCTCGTGTCGCTGGCGCGCGCCGGGACGCCCGTCGGGATCCTGCTGCGCCGCTGGGCGCGGTTCGCGCACGGGCTCGACCTGCCGCACTACGCGATCAGCATCGTCCGGGACCGGGGGATCGACGCGGTCGCGCTGGACCACCTCGCCGCGCACCACGACCCCCGCTCGGTGATCTTCGTGGACGGCTGGACGGGCAAGGGCGCCATCGCGCGCGAACTCGCCGCCGCGCTAAACGGAACAATGTTCCGGCCGGATCTGGCCGTCCTCGCCGACCCCGGGCGCTGCACGCCGCTGCACGGCACCCGCGACGACTTCCTCGTCCCGTCGGCGTGCCTGAACTCGACCGTGTCCGGGCTGGTCAGCCGGACGGTCCTCAACCGTTCCCTGATCGGGCCGGGCGACTTCCACGGCGCCAAGTTCTACGCCGAACTGGCCGCCGAGGACGTCTCGGCCCGGTTCCTCGACGCCGTCACGGCCCGCTTCCCGGCCGTGGCGGGCCGGGTCGCCGCCGACGCCCCCGCGCTGCTCGCCGCCGACCGGTCCGCCGACTGGTCGGGCTGGGCGGCCGTCCGGCGCATCGCGGCCGAGTACGACGTGACCGACCTGAACCTCGTCAAGCCCGGCGTGGGGGAGACGACGCGGGTGCTCCTGCGGCGCGTCCCGTGGAAGGTCCTCGCACGCGCCGACGCGGGCGCCGAGCTGGCGCACATCCGGCTGCTCGCCGACGAGCGCGGCGTCCCGGTGGTCGAGGTGCCGCCGGACGCGCTCCCGTACGCCTGCGCCGGCCTGATCCATCCGCGGTTCGCGGGAGGCGCGGCGCAGTGACCGTCCTCGTGTGCTCCGACCTGGACCGGACGCTCATCTACTCCACCGCCGCCTTCGGCAACGGCCCCCTGCCGGAACTGGAGTGCGTGGAGATCTACGACGGCGCGCCGCTGTCCCACATGACCAGGACCGCCGTCCGGGAACTGGCCGCGCTCGCCGCCGAGACCGTGTTCGTGCCCGTCACGACCCGCACGCCCGAGCAGTACCGCCGCGTCCGGCTGCCCGTCGCGCCGGCCTACGCGATCTGCGCCAACGGCGGGCACCTGCTCGTGGACGGCGTGGACGACGCCGCCTGGTCCGCCGCCGTCCGGTCCCGCGTCGCCGCCGGGGCAGCCCCGCTCGCCGAGGTCGCCGCGCGGCTCTCCGGCGGGGACTTCGTGCTGCGCCGCCGCACCGCGTCCGATCTGTTCGCCTACGCCGTCGTGGACCGCGCCGCGCTCCCCGCCGGCTGGATCGACGACCTCGCGGGCTGGTGCGCCGAGCGCAACTGGCGCACCTCGCTCCAGGGCCGCAAGGTCTACTGCCTGCCCGCCGGGCTCACCAAGGCCGCCGCCGCGGCCGAGGTCGCCCGCCGCACCGGCGCGACGGTGACGCTCGCGGCCGGTGATTCGCTTCTCGACCGTGACCTTCTGGACAGCGCGGACGCCGCCGTCCGCCCCGCCCACGGCGAACTCCACACCGCCGGCTGGACGGGCGCGGACGTCACCGCCGCCGCCGGGATCCTGGCCGGGGAGGAGATCGTCGGCTGGTTCCGGACGCGCGCCGCCCGGGAGATCGCCCGAAGGGACTCGCGCGTTACGCGCGATCCGTAGAGAATCGCGGTAAATCATCCGGAAGCCGAACGGGGGTTCGCGCGCTGTTCAGGGACGTCCGGCCGATCGGCGACGAGACCGCGCTGTGGGACTCCGCGGCGCGGGTTCTGGACGCCAACTGGACGGGACGCGCGACCGCCCCGTCCCCCGGCCTCTACCCCCACCAGTGGGGCTGGGACTCGTTGTTCGTCGCTCTCGGCCTCGCCCGGCACCGCCGCGACCGCGCCGAGCAGGAGCTGCTGTCGCTGTTCGCGGGCCAGTGGTCGGACGGGTTCGTCCCGCACATCGTGTTCAACGACGACCTGCCGCGCGCCGCGTACTACCCGGGGCCCGAGCTGTGGCGCAGCGCCGCCGACCCGCGTGCGCCGCGCGCCGTCCGGACGTCCGGGCTGATCAACCCGCCGCTGCACGCCCTCGCCGCGCTGCGCCTGCGCGACGGCGAGCGCGGCCGTTCGTTCCTCGCGCGGCTCTACCCGGCGCTGGCGGCCCATCACCGCTACCTCGCGTCCGTCCGGGACCTGGACGGCAGCGGGCTCATCGCGATCTGCCACCCGTGGGAGTCGGGGCAGGACAACAGCCCGGCGTGGGACCGTCCGCTCGGGGACCTGCGTCCGCCGCCCGCCGCGTACGCGCCGTCCCATCCGCTGCACGGCCCCGCCACCGGAGAGGACCACGATCGGTACGCGTGGCTCGCGGCCGTCCTGCGGGACGCCGGGTACTCGCCCGGCCACCTGCGGGACGAGCATCCGTTCGCGGTGCAGGATCCGCTGGTCAACGGCACCTACCTGGCGTCGTTGCACGCGCTCGCGGAGATCGCCTCGCTTGTCGGGGCGGATCCCGTCCCGCACCGGGAGGCCGCCGGGCGCGTCCACGCCGCCCTGCTGGAACGCCTGTGGGACCCCGCCACCGGGTGCTTCCGCGCGTACGACCTGCGCGGCGGACGGCCGCTGCCCGTCGTCACGATCGCGACGTTCGGGCCGCTGCTGGACCCCGACCTGCCCGCGCCGATCCTGCGGCGCCTCGCGGACCTGCTGCTGTCCTCGCGGTTCGCCGGGGCCGCCGGGTATCCCGTGCCAGCGTGCGACGTCCAGGCCCCGGCGTTCGACCGGGGCGGGTACTGGCGCGGGCCGACGTGGATCAACACCAACTGGCTCGTCTGGCACGGCGCCTGCCTCCAGGACCTGCCGGTCGTCGCGGAACTGCTGCGCGGGGCGACGCTGCGGCTCGTCCGGCAGTCCGGGTTCCGCGAGTTCTTCGACCCCTTCGACGGGACGGGACGCGGCGGCCACGACCACAGTTGGTCGGCGGCGCTCGTCCTGGACCTCCTCGGCGCGCGGTGATCGCCTACCGTGTGGGCATGCGCTTGTCCCGGCACCGTCTGCCCGCGTCCGCCCGCGACGTCCTCGCCCTGGAGCGGGGGGAGCGCGTGCTGGCCTTCGCGCCCACGCGGGGCGGCTCGCACGTCGTCGCGACGTCCACCGCCCTGCACCTGCCGGTCGTCTCCGGCGGGACGGCGCGGATCCCGTGGGAGCGGATCGAGCAGGCGTCGTGGCGGGACGGGCGGCTGCGCGTCCAGGAGATTTTGGGCGGCCCGGAGCACGAGATCGGGCTCACCGACGCCGGATCGGTGCCGGAGACGGTCCGCGAGCGCGTGACGTCCACCGTCGTCGTGAACCACCAGGCGCCGCTGCCCGGCGGCGGCTCGGTGCGGATCGCGGGCCGCCGCCCGGCGACGGGGGGCGAGGTGCGGTGGTCCCTGCAGTTCGACGCCGGGGCCGACCCGAGCGACCCGGGGCTGCGCGCCCAGGCCGAGCAGATCCTCACCGAACTGCGCGAACGCACCGGCCTCTGAGGATCAGGCCGGCGGCACCGCGACGGGCCCGGGGGCGTCGTCGTGCCGGTGCCGGAGCGCGTCGGCCTTCTCCTTCGCGGCCCCGGCCAGGCCGGCGCCGCGCTCCTTCAGCGTCCCGGCCGTCTCCCGGACGGTCGGGCTGCCCGAGAACTTCGCCCAGCCCGTCCTGATCTGCTCGTACCGCTCGCGTCCGGCCTTGGCCCCGAGGACGTACCCGACGGCGGCTCCGGCGAGGAACGTGGTGCGGATCTTCATGTCCACCTCCGCTCGACTGCCCTGCCCACCCGTCCCTACCCGCCCCGGCCCGCTCCATCCCGCGCCCGCCGGATATGCGTGCGCGAACCGCTCGCGGGATGCGCTAACCTAATCGTGCCCGCAGGGGACCGCAGGTCCCGCAGGCAGAAGCGATCCCGCGTAGCTCAATTGGCAGAGCAGCCGGCTGTTAACCGGCAGGTTATTGGTTCGAGTCCAATCGCGGGAGCTGACACTCACGACGAGAACTTCGGTCCTGTCGGTCATCGGCCGACAGGACGCGCAGACCATCAGCAGACCCCTCCCTGGGCACAGGGAGGGGTCTGCTGCTGTTCGTGCTGCGCATGCGCCGCCCGCGTGGACGTCCCCGCGGGGTGGTGCCGGGCACGGACAGAGCGGGCTTAGCGCGGCGTCTTCCCAGCCGGCACAGACCACCGCCGACCCCCAGCGCTCGTTCGAAGTCGCCGCAACGCTCGCCGTCGCCGCACTGACGCGCGACCAGCTCACCGCCGCCCGGCAGCTCCGGAAGGCCATGGCGGCGGTGCTGGTGGCATGACGGGACGTGTGCTGGGAGCGTGGAGCACTTGGTCCTGTCCCGCCAGTTCGACCGCGGCGTCGATGCAACGACCGTTCGGAACCACGCGACGTGCCCTTGTGGGGTTGTGGCAGACGCGTGGTCAGGTAGCGCGGATCCGGAAGGACTCGATGCGGTCGTTCATGAACGAGCCGACCCATCCTTGCAAGGTGCAGCCGCAGGGGTTGTGCTGCTCCCAGATGTCGTAGTCGCCCTGCTGAAGCGACAGGTCGTAGCCGGCGACATGGTTGCAGTCGTTGTAGGAGTTGAAGCCCGAGATTTGGTTCGTCCAGTCGTCATAGACGTTGATGACGTAGCCCTGGGCATCGCACGGGCCGTATTTGCCGAGGACACGGGTCAGCTTGGGCGGATTGTTGTTGGCGTTCCAGAACCATTCCATGAGCAGCGTGTCCGACGCCGCGCTCTCTGTCATGCCCGCCCGGCGGGTCGCGGTGGCCATGTCGTCGGCGCACTTGTGGGAGAGGACGGGGGACGCCTTCCCCGGAGCCGCCTTGCCGACGACCATCACGCAGTACCGGCCGGACTGGTCGTTCGCTGTCGCCGCCGTCGCCGTTCCGGCGCCGGCGAACAAGGGGAGGAACCCCAGCAGAAGCGCTGCGACGTGCTTCTTTCGCATGTCAGAAACCCTTTCCATGCCACCGGCGGGCGGTTCCCCGCCGGATTCGCTGCGCACAGAGCGCCGACCTTGATTTTGGGCCATTGCGCACGGCCAGGGAAGGAAAGTGCGATGACGATTAGTGATTGACACATAATGGAACGTTTATCGTCGCAGGCAAGTCGGGTCTGCCGGGGGAGTTGAGGTGTCCCGTCCGGCCGAATCCTTCCGATTCTGGACTTAGGTTTCCGGATATGGCGTCATGTTCGGATCAGCTCTTCCGCCGGGCCGGCTCGGCTCTTGAAGGACGACCGTCCGTGGAGGCGTCGAGAAGGGGGCCGGGCATGGCAGCCCAACCGGTTGACGGCTTCGACTTCGCGTACGTCGGGCTTGACGGCGTCGATGATGGACGACCACGGCAGGGGGAGAACGACGGGAGCAGGCGGCGGGTCTGCTGGCCGCATGGCGCAGGCTGCAGCCCTGGTCGTCCGCGGGGGCCATGAAGCGGATGCGACCTGCGACGGCGTTTCGCCGGATGCGCTTGATGAGAGCAGCGTGGACCCTGCGATCCGGACATGGGATGTGTCCGCGCACCGGGCGCGCGATAAATGGTTCGCCTGGGCGTGGCCGGGCCCTTAGCATGCCGTCGAACAGAGCAGCCCGCGGTGGTTCTGCGCATGGTGTCATCAACGGCAGGCACGTGATTTTCGATATGGACATGCGCTCGGCGGCGACCGTGCATCAGCTTCGGCTGTTCCTGGTCCTCGCGGAGGTACTGCACTTCGGCCGGGCGGCGGCCCGGCTGTACATGAGCCAGCCCGCGCTGAGCCGTCAGATCCAGGTGCTCGAGCAGCGGCTCGGCGTGCCGCTGGTCGAGCGGGGACGTCGTGTGCGGCTCACTGCGGCGGGGCGGCTTCTGCTGCCCAAGGCGCTGGCGGTTGTGGAGGCGATGGACGATCTCCAGCGGACCGCCGCCGAGCAGGAGCGCTCGGTGCGCGGACGGCTGGTGGTCGGCACGGTCGGCGCGGAGGCGGCTATGCCCTACACCCGTGCCGTTCTGGACCGGCTCCGTGAGAGCAACGCGGGCTTGGCGGTCGAGACCCGGCTGCTGAGTTTCGTCGACCAGTTCCGGGCCCTGGAGGCGGGCGAGGTCGACGTGGTGTTCGCCCGGCCGCCCGTTCCGGACGGCATCGAGTCATTCACCCTGTCGGTGGAGGGCCGGATCGCCTGCCTTTCCGCAGACAGTCCGCTGGCGGATCGTCCGTTCCTGAAAACGGTGGATCTGGCTGATCTCCCGGTGGTGTCCTTCCCTGCCGACTGCCCGCAGGAGTGGCGAGAATTCTGGTCGGCGCTGCCACGTCCCCATGACGGGACGGTCCATTATGGGCCGGTCGTGCGCGACATCGAAGGCCTGATGCTCACCGTCGCCTCCGGGCACGCGATGGCGTTCCTGCCCGCCGCCGCGCGGACGATGTTCCCCCGCCCCGGGGTCGTCTATCTCGACGTCGTCGACCTGGAGCCGTGCACCGCCGCCCTGACCTGGGCGGCGCGCAACCGGGACAACCCCAATGTGGCAATGTGGCGGCGATCCGGCTGGCGGCCCTGGGACGTCGATGACCCTCTTCATCGGCGGCGGGGTCGGTGTCTCGGCCGTGGACCGTGGTGTTCTGGTCAGGGGTGGGCGCCGGTCTCGGCGAGAAAGTCCTGGAGGATCTGCGCGAGGCGTTCGGGCTGGTCCTCGGGGATGAGCGTCGCGCTGTCGGCGACCTCGATCAGGCGGCCCTGCGGGAGGAGTTCGGCGAGGCGCCGGCCGTGGTCGCGCGGCATCATGCCGTCCTGCTCTGCCCACACGACCAGCGCCGGACGGTCGAACGTGCGCAGCGCCTCGCTCCAGGCCAGCAGCGTGCGGCGCGGCGGGGCGCCGGTGCCGAAGGCGCGCAGGTCGCGTCGGATGGCGCGGCTGCGGCGGGCGGGCTCGAACCAGGCGTCCAGGACGTCGTCCGGGATGCGGGTGCGGCTGAGGACGCCCCAGGTCCTTCGGCCGTGCCGGAACAGCGGCGTGCGCAGGAGCTGCATGAGCAGCCACGTCCCGCCGGGCGCCCGGATCAGCAGGGCGGCGGGCCGCACCTGCGGCGGCGGGAAGTTGTCGAAGGCCTCGCACGCGACGAAGACCATCCGGCCGACGCGGTCGGCGCGGCCGAGCGCGACGACGAACTGCGGGCCGCCCCAGTCGTTCATCACGAGCGTCACATCTTGCAGGTCCAGGGCGTCCAGGAAGTCCGCCAGGATCTTCGCCTGGCCTCCCTGCGACAGGTCGGTGCCGGGCCGCATGGGCGTGCGGTGGCCGCCGAGCGGCAATGTCGGCGCGATGCAGCGGACGCCGTGCAGCAGCGGTATCACCTTGCGCCACTGCAGGTGGTTCATGGGGAAGCCGTGGGTCAGCACGACGACCGGGCCGGGCCCGCCGGTGTCGGTGTAGTCGATGGGTCCCGCCGGGATCTGGACGGTGGGCATGCGCACACTCCCTTGAACGATCGTTCAAGTCAGGACTACCATGATCGGCACGCAGAGGGAAGAGGTGGAGGCATGGCCGGGTCCAAAGGTGACACTCGCGAGCGCATCGCCAGGGCGGCCGGCACGCTGTTCCGGCGGCAGGGGTACAGCGCCACCGGGCTCCAGCAGATCGCCGCCGAGTCCCGGACGCGCATCGGGTCGATCTACCACTTCTTCCCCGGCAAGGACGCCCTCGCCGAGGACGTCGTCCGTACCGGCGGCGCCGCCTACGGCGCGATGGTGCTCGCCCTGCTGGAGAACGGCCCCGATGACCCGGTCGAAGCGCTCGGCGCGGCGTTCGCGCAGGCGGCCGACGACCTGGCCGCGTCCGACTACGCCGACGCGTGCCCGATCGCGACGATCGCCCTAGAGGTCGCCAGCACGAACGATCCCCTGCGCCGCGCGACGGCCGACGTCTTCACCGCCTGGCTCGACGCGCTGGCGTCCTGGTGCCGACGAATCGTCACCGATCCCGACGCCGCCCACGACCTGGCGACCGCGATCCTGACGTCCTTGGAAGGCGCCTTCATCCTGAGCCGAGCCCTGCGCGACCCCGCCCCTCTCCTGGCCGCCGGCCGCTCCCTCACCCGCCTGGCAACGGCAATGCGCACCGACTGACCCGGCCCACGGCGCGACCGTTCGCCCGGGCCTCGTTCAGCCCGCGTCCATGCCCGGCGTGGCGTCCGCAGGGGTCCGGGGTCAGCGCGCCGCTTCGTGGACGGCGACGACTTCGTAGAGGTGGTCGTCGTGTTCGGCCAGTTCGCGGGCCTTCTCGATGTGGACGCGGCACTGCGGGTCGGTCAGCATCGCCTTCCAGGCGTCGGGAGTCGTCCACTGGGCGTAGTTGACGACGCGCAGGCCGTCGGCGCTGGCGTGGAAGTTGGCCGAGTGGAAGCCGGGCATCTTGGCGATGTGGTCCTCGGTGGCCCGCAGGAGGACGTCGAGCAGGGCCTGCTGCTTGTCCGGGGTCGTGGTGAACACGTTGATCATCGTGGTGAGTCCGGAGTCCTTCTGGATGGTGGTCATGATGACGTCCTCCTTCGGGGAGCCCCTGCTCAGCCCGTCGTGGATGCGGGACGGCCGGGGATCGGCGTGTCTCCCGACACATTGCCCCGTGGACGATGATACGTCAAGACCTTGACATCAAGTCTCGTCGGTCAGGGACTCGGCGCAGGTGTAGAGGGCGCTCAGGAGGTGGGCGCGTTGGCCGGCCGTCAGGGTCGCGACCATCCGTTCCTCGACTGCCAGGACGTCGCCGGCCGCCGCTTGTACGGCCTGCCGTCCGGCGTCGGTGAGCGTGACGGGCCGTGCCCGGTGGGGGACCTCGGCGACGTGCACCAGGTCGCGGCTGCGCAGATCGGTGAGGATCTGGTGCATCGCCTGGCGGCTGACGAACGCGCGCCTAGCCAGTTCGGCCGCCGAGGCGCCCGGGTGGCGGAGCGCCACCTCCAGGCACGCGTACTGGGCCACCGTCAGGTCGTGGGGCGCCAGCGCCGTGGTGAGCGCCGTGCGCAGCACGGCGTCGACCATCTTCAGCACATAGCCGGGCCGCTGCTCAAGCGGCCGGGATCCGCTCGCGTTGTCCATGTCAATAGCTTGACATATGACCGCGACCTGGGGGCCTCGGGGTGGGAGTGCGCCGAGGGTCGGCCAGCCGGGTCGAGCAGCGCGGCGCCGGGCGCGGTCGCTGTCCGTCCGGGCTCGCGCAGCGGACTGCCCCGACCGTCCACGAGCGGCCTGACCTGTCGTCCGAGTAGAGGTCGGCGGCGTCATCCGGCCGGTGCCTGCGTACGCCATTCTGCGCGAACGTCTGGAGCCGCGCGGGCGATCGGCCGGGTGAAGGACGAGGCGACCGCAGCGGAATTCGCCGCCCGCGTCTATCTCGACGCCGACGATTTCGCGGCGGCGCTGCCCATTTTCCTGCGCGCCGGGGAACTGGAGGAAAGCAGCGGCGACCCGAGACGCCGGGTCCGGGGCGGTGCACTCGTGCTCACCTGCGGCCGATGCCCGCGGATTCCGCGTACGGCCCTGCCGCCGGGCCGGGAGCGCGGGTAGCCCCGGCAACGCCCGGAGAAGCTCATGCGCGGCATGGGCGGGGTCCGTGGTGCGATGCCGGTGCTTCGGTTCTCTTCGGTCGTGCTCAATCGGGCGTCCGTGTGAACGCTTTCATTGGTCCGGTGAGTTGTCCACGAACCTTTCCGGTCGCCGGGGCCGCGTAAGGGAGGACTTGCCTCTTGCAGGGGTGAGATTTTCGTGACAGCCCCAGGTGAATGAATGTGTCGCCATCGCGGCGCGTACCGTCTATGCTGCGATCAAACCCCGCTTGGAAGGATTTCCGCATGGCACAGAAGGTCAAAGTCCTCCTCCTTGACGACATCGACGGAGGCGAGGCGGACGAGACCGTCGGCTTCGGGCTGGACGGCGCGTTGTACGAAATTGACCTGAGCGACAAGCACGCCACCGAACTCCGCGACATCCTGGAGCCGTTCGTCCGGCACGCGCGCCGGGCGCGTCCGAAGAACGCCCAGGGTGTGCGGCCTGCGCGGACGCAGTCGAACCGTGACCGGTCCGCCGAGATCCGGGAGTGGGCCAGGTCGCGCGGCCTCCAGGTCAACGACCGCGGCCGTATCCCGGCGACCGTGATCGAGCAGTACGAAAACGCCCATTAGGGTCGGCCGGTAGATTGGCCACCGGCCGTCCCGTGGCCGGTCGCGCCGAATTGGACGCTGCCGCCCGGCGGTGATCGAGCCGTGTGCGCATGGCGCGATCACCGGCCGGCGTTGAAGTACCGGTCGGTGAATTCGCTGGTCACGCTTATGCGCCACCGGCCCGGAGATCACGCGCGCCTTTGTCGCCGGCGCCGGGACGGCTCCCCGGCGGCGTTGCCGCGCGCCGAACTCGACAACGCGGCCGACGACGATCGCCGGTCCGGCGGGCCGCCCCCGGGACGGCCCGCCGGGCGTCAGGCGTCCCGGCGGAGCAGCGCGACGGTCCCCACGGCGAGCGCGGCGGCGGCCCACGCGGCGAGGACGGCGAGCCCCTTCCACGGCCCGATCGCCAGGCCGTCCACGTGCAGCGACCGTACGGCGAGCCCCGCGTTCATCGGCGTGATCTGTTCCAGATGCCGCCGCCAGGCCGGGTCCCGGACGAGCGGGACGAGCACCGGCGACAGATAGAACAGCCCGAGCACGAGCCCCGACGACGCCGCCGCGTCCCGGACCGCGCACGCGACCCCGAGCGCGAGCAGCGCGACCAGCACGAGAAAGAGCACCGAGCCGGCCGCCGCGCGCAGCACCGCGCCGGAGAGGGCGAGGTCGAGGCCGAGCCACCGTCCGGCCAGCAGGGCGCCCGCCGCCGCGACGGTCCCGGCCAAAGCGACCGGCCCGCCGAGCACGACGGCCTTGGCGGCGAGCACGGCGCCCCGGCGCGGCGTCGCGGCGAACGTCGTGCGGATCATGCCGGTCGCGTACTCGGCGCCGACCGGCAGGGCCGCGAGGACCGCGATGACGGCCGGTCCGAGGTCGAGGCCGGCGAGGGCCGTCCGGCCCGGGTCGGCGCCCGCCTTCGCCGCCCCGGCGGCGACCGCGCCGAGGCCGACGATCACGACGACCAGCACGACCGGGGCGAGCAGGACCCCGCCGCCGGTGCGGAGTTTCGTCCATTCCGCGTGCACGGCCCGCCTCACGCGTCCCTCCGGCGCAGCAGAATGACCGCCGACCCGAACGCCAATGCCGCCCACCCGCAGAGCACCGCGAACCCCACCCACGGGGCGAGCGGGTAATAACCGGCGGCGGGTGTGTAGTTGCTCCACACGTGCCCGTAGCGAGGAAGCGTCTGCTGCACCGCGAACCCCGCAGCGGGGCTGACCCGCAAAACCCAGTTCGCGGCCCCGGACGGCAGCACGGCGCTCATCGCGAGGATGTACGGGATGACGATCAGGACGACGATGCCCGTCACCGCGACCGCGCCGCGCCGCAGCACCGTCCCGGCGCCGAGCGCCAGGATCGCGGCGGCGGCCAGCAGCAGCCCGGTGCCCGCGACGGCCCGGACCTCGGTGAGCGCGGGCACGGTGAAGATCGCGTAGCCGTCGGCCCGGACGCGGTGCTCCCCGACCCGGACCGCGACGAGCGCGGCGGCCGTCCCGACCGTGAACGCGACCGCCCCGAGCACGACGGCCTTCGCCGCGAGCACCCGGCCGGGATGCGGGCTCGCGGCGAGCGTCGTGCGGATCATGCCGCGCCGGTACTCGGCGGTCATGGCCGTCGCCCCGAGGACGGCGAGCGCGATCAGCCCGGCGAACGCGCCGACGAGGAACGCCTCGACCGGGAAGGCGTTGCCGAGCGCCGGGCCGCCCACGAGCGGGGCGATGTCCCCGGCGCCGGTCAGGGTGAACGTCCCGCCCGCCGTCCGGAGCCCCGGCCGCATCTCGGCCCGCATCCCCGGGCCGTAGGGGTCGCCGCCGAGCTGCTCGTCCCGCCACGCGCCGCCGAACGCCCCGCGCGCGTCCACATGGTCGAAGACGGCGGTGGCGACGGCCGGGTTCTCGGTCACCGAACGCCCGCTCGTGCGGAAGGACGCCGGGGACGTCGCGAACATCCCCGTTTCGACGACGCCCGAACGAACCCGCGCGGTACCGATCGTCGTCCAGCGCACGCCGTCGGCGGACTCGGACCCGGTGACGAGCGCGCCCGTCCGGACGAGCCGAAGCCAGCGCGGCCCGGAGCCGGGCCGACCGGCCCGGTCGTGGGTGAAGTCGTGCTGCATCCGCGTCCCGTGCGCGCCGGTGAGCAGGACGGCGGCGTAGGACGACCCCGGCCGCGTCCCCGCCTTCACGAGGATGCCGCCTTTCGCCCACGGCATGGCGCCCGCGCCGTCCGCCCCGGTGAGAGAGGCGAGACGCACGGTGAGGCTTCCATCACCACTGAGCGTCCGGTGGACGAAGAAGAACGCGTCGCTCACCGCCTCCCCGCCCGGCCCGGTCGGCAGCGGCGGCACCGGGCCGTGCGGCAGTTTGGTGCCGCCCGTGCCGAGCAGCCCGACCAGGACGGTCGCGAAGAAGGCGATCAGGACGGCGGCGACCCAGCCCCGGACGGTCCGGAACTTCGTCCACTCCGCGTGCAGGAGCCGGGCGAAGACCGTCACAGCGCGGCCCCCCGGTACTCGACGGCGTCGCGGGTGAGGGCCATGTACGCCTCTTCGAGCGTCGCGCGGTGCTCGGCGACCTCGGAGAACGGGACGCGCTCCGCGCCGAGCACCGCCACGACGCGTTCCGCCGCGAGGCCCGCCGCCGACAGCGCGTCGTCCCGGACGGTCACGGCGGCCCCCGCGCGCTCCAGCGCGTGCGCCGCGTCCGCCGGCGCCGTGGTGCGCACGAGGACCCGTCCGCCGCCGGCGGTCGCGAGAAGGTCCGCGACGTCCGCGTCGGCGAGGACCCGGCCGCGCCCGACGACCACCACATGCCGGGCGATCCCCTGCAACTCGCCCATGAGGTGCGTGGACACCAGCACCGCGCGGCCCTCGGCGGCCAGCGTCTCGAGCAGTCCCCGGATCCAGACGAAGCCTTCGGGGTCCAGGCCGTTGAAGGGCTCGTCCAGCAGGACGGCGCGCGGATCGCCGAGCAGCGCGGCGGCGATCCCGAGGCGCTGGCGCATGCCGAGCGAGTAGCCGCCCGCCCGGCGCCGCGCCGCCTCGGTCAACCCGGCGAGCGCCAGGACCTCGTCCACCCGGCGGGCGCCGAGGCCCTGCGAGTGCGCGAGCCACAGCAGGTGGTCGCGGGCGCGGCGGCCCGGCTGGAGGGCCCCGGCGTCCAGCAGCGCACCGACGTGCGTCAGCGGACGCGGCAGGCTTCGGTACGGCCGCCCACCGATCAGGGCCGTCCCGGCGTCCACGGTGTCCAGTCCGAGGATCGCGCGCAGTGTCGTGGATTTCCCGGCCCCGTTCGGGCCGACGAAGCCGGTGACCCGTCCGGGGGTCACGGCGAAGGTCATGCCGTCCAGCGCGAGGGTGCGCCCGTAGCGCTTGCGCAGATCGGTGACCTCGATGGTCGCGTCGTTCATGCCGGAGAGGTTCGCGCCGTGGTCGTAACGCGGGCCGAACGACGGCCGTCACACCGCTGTTAGGCGCATCGGTGCATTCTGGACGGCATGCGTACGGTCAGGCAGCGTTTCACCGCGCTCTACAGCGCCGTGTTCCTCGGCTCGGCGGCGGTGCTGCTGCTGATAGCGAACGTGGTGGCGTCGAACCGATCCGCCGCCGTACGGACGGCGCCGGACGGTTCAGCGTCCGTGCCGACCGTCCGGCTCGCCGAGGCGCAGGCGCGGATCGCCACGTTGCAGGCCCAGCTCAACGCGCAGGAGGCCGACACCGCCCGGCGGCTCGTCGTCGGATCGGTGGTCGCGCTGGCCGTGATGGCGCTGGCGTCGCTCGTGCTCGGCCGGTTCGTCGCGGGCCGCGTCCTGCGCCCGCTGCGCGCGATGACGGCCGCGACCCGCCGCATCTCGGCCGACAACCTGCACGAACGGCTCGCCGTGCGCGGTCCCGACGACGAGGTGAAGGGCCTCGCCGACACGATCGACGCGCTGCTGCACCGGCTGGAGGGGGCGTTCGCGGCCGAGCGCCGGTTCGTCGCCAACGCGTCCCACGAGCTGCGGACCCCGCTGGCGACGATGCGGGCCTCGCTGGACGTCGCCGCCGCGAAGCCGGGCCGGGTTCCCCAGACCGTCGCCCTCGCCGACCGGCTGCGCACCGAACTCGACCAGATGGACCGGCTGCTCGAAGGGCTGCTCATGCTGGCCCGCGCGCAGAACGGCGACCTGCCGGAACGGACGGCCGTCGTACTGGGGCGGGTCGTGTCCAGCGCCCTCGATGCCCGCGCGGACGAAATCGCGGCACGAGGGTTGGACGTTCAGGCCACGGGCGACGACGTGCGCGTCCGGGGCAACCGCACGCTCCTGCTGCGCATGGCCGACAACCTCATCGACAACGGCATCCGGCACAACGACCCGGGCGGTTGGATGCGGGTCGCTGTGAGCGGCGACGCAACGAAGGCCGTCCTTGTGGTGGAGACTGGCGGACGGGAGCTGGACCCCGCGCGGGTCGCCGAGCTGGGCCGTCCCTTCCGCCGCCTCGGCGGGGACCGGATCGGGGCGGGCAGCGGGCTCGGGCTGTCGATCGTCCGCGCCGTCGCCGCCGCGCACGGCGGCGCGCTGGAGCTGCGCGCCCGGCCCGGCGGCGGGCTCCGGGCCGAGGTCGCGCTGCCCGCCGGGACGCCGGCGTGAGGGTGCTCGTGGTCGAGGACGCGCGGACGCTCGCCGACGTCGTGGCCGAGGGCCTGCGCGACCAGGGCATGGCCGTGGACGTCGCGCACGACGGGTTGGACGCCGCCGTGAAACTGGACGTCAACGCCTACGACGTCGTCGTCCTGGACCGGGACCTGCCCGGTATCCACGGCGACGCCCTCTGCCGGATCATCACCGAACGACATGAGCGCGTCATGGTGCTGATGCTGACGGCGGCGGCGTCGCCGGGAGACCGGGTGAGCGGGCTCGGCCTCGGAGCCGACGACTACCTCACCAAGCCGTTCCACTTCCCGGAGCTGGTGCTGCGCGTCCGGTCGCTGGCGCGGCGCCAGCCGTCCGCGCGGTCCCGCACGCTGCGCGCGGCCGGGATCGAGCTGGACCCGCTGCGGCGCCTCGCGACCCGCGACGGGCGGCACCTCGATCTTTCGGTCAAGGAGTTCGCGGTCCTGGAGGCCCTGCTGCGCGCGAGCCCGGCCTTCCTCAGCACCGAGGACCTGCTCGAACAGGTCTGGGACGAGAACGCCGACCCGTTCACCAACACGGTCA
This sequence comes from Actinomadura rubteroloni, assembly GCF_002911665.1. NCBI lineage: Bacteria > Bacillati > Actinomycetota > Actinomycetes > Streptosporangiales > Thermomonosporaceae > Actinomadura > Actinomadura rubteroloni. The sequence goes on along the minus strand of NZ_MTBP01000002.1, from coordinate 614,742 downwards.
CGGTGACCGTCGGCCGCCTGCGCCGCAAGCTCGGCGAGCCCCCGGTGGTCAGGACGACGCCGGGCGTCGGCTACCGGGTCCTCGGGGCGGCCGACGAGAATGTCGGAGGCGGCCGGTAGCTTGGAGTGACTGAAAGATCACTTCGAGCGACGGGGGTGCCGCCGTGACCGGCTACGGGTTCCACGCCTCGCACGAGCAGTTCGGCCCGGGGGAGCTGCTCGACGCCGTGCGCGCCGCCGAGCAGGCGGGCTTCACGGCCGCGATGTGCTCGGACCACTTCGCGCCGTGGAGCGCCCGGCAGGGACATTCCGGGCACGCCTGGGCGTGGCTCGGGTCGGCGCTCGCCCTGACGCGGTTCCCGATGGGCGTGGTCGCCGCCCCCGGCCAGCGCTACCACCCGGCCGTGTTCGCGCAGGCCGCCGCGACGCTCGCCGAGATGTACCCGGGACGGCTGTGGGTCGCGCTCGGCACCGGGCAGGCGCTCAACGAGCACATCACCGGGGACCCGTGGCCCGCGAAGGACGTGCGGGAACGGCGGCTGGCCGAGTGCGTCGCGATCGTCCGGGCCCTGTTCGACGGCGAGACCGTCTCGCACCACGGGCTCGTCCGGGTGGACCGGGCGCGCCTGTGGACGCTGCCGGAGACGCCGCCCGCCCTGGTCGGCGCGGCGGTCACGCCCCGCACGGCCGCGTGGACGGCGTCCTGGGCGGACGGGTTCATCACCGTCAACCAGCCCGGCGACGCCCACGCCGACGCGCTGCGCGCCTACCGGGACGCGGGCGGGCGCGGCCCCGCGACCCTCCAGGCGCACGTGAGCTGGGCCGACGCCGAGGACGCCGCCCTCGCCAACGCGCACGACCAGTGGCGCGAGGCGATCTTCGGGAGCACGGTCGGCTGGGACATCCCGCTGCCCGAGCAGTTCGCCGAGGCGGCGCAGTTCATCGACCCGGAGCAACTGCGGCCGCACGTGCACGTCTCGGCGGACCTCGCGGCCCACGCGGCGTGGCTCGCGGCGCAGGCCGCGCACGGGTTCGACCAGGTGATGATCCACCAGGTCGGACGAGATCAGCGCGCGTTCATCGACGCGTTCGGGGAGCGGGTCCTGCCGGAGCTGGCGTCATGAGCCCCCCGCCCCTCGGCGCCTACGCGTTCCTGTCCGACTGCCGCACGGCCGCGCTGCTCGGCCCGGACGGCGCCGTCGAGTGGTGGTGCGCGCCCCGGTTCGACGCCCCGGCGGTGTTCAACCGGATCCTCGACCGGCGGATCGGCGGGGCGTTCGAGCTGCTGGTCGAGGGCGCGGGGGAGCCGTCGCGGCGGTACGTCGGCACGTCGCTGGTGCTGGAGAGCCGGTGGGAGGGCCCGTCCGGGACGGTCGTCGCGCGCGACTTCCTCGCCGTCCGCGCTCCGGAGGCCGGGGACGGTCGCGGCATCGTCCCGGTCGGCGTGCTCGTCCGGCGGGTGACGTGCGAGCAGGGCACGGCGCGGATCCGGGCGCGAGTGTGCGCGACGCCCGACCACGCGCGCACGCCGCCGCGCTGGACCGCCGTGGACGGCGCGCTGGCCGAGAGCGCGTCGGGGCTGGTGCTCGGCGGTGACCCCGCGCCGGTCCTGCGCGGCGAACCGTGCCTGGACGTCGTGCTGGACGAGGGCGACGTCGCCGAACTGCGGCTGGCCTACGGCGATCCCGCGCTCGCCCGCGCCCCCGCCGGGCCGCTGCTGGACGCCACGCTCGGCGCCTGGGAGGCGTGGTCGTCCCGGTCCGGGTACGACGGCGTCGGCGCCGAGCACGTTCGGCGCAGCGCGGTCGTCCTGCGCGGCCTGCTCGACAGCGAGAGCGGGGCGCTGCTCGCGGCGCCCACCGCGTCGCTGCCCGAATGGCCCGGCGGGGAGCGCAACTGGGACTACCGGTACGTCTGGCACCGGGACGCGGCGCTCGTCGTGCTCGTCCTCCTGCGGCTCGGCCATCCCGAGGAGGCGGGCCGGTACTTGCGGTTCCTGCTGCGCAACTGGTCGTCCGAGCACGGCCACCTGCGGCCCATGCTGACGCTGGACGGCGGGATGCGCGTCGCCGAGGAGACGCTCGACCATCTGGAGGGGTACGCCGGGTCCCGTCCGGTGCGGATCGGGAACGAGGCGTTCGATCAGGTCCAGCTCGACGTCTACGGGCAGGTGCTGGACGCGGCGCTCGTCTACCAGCAGGTTGCCGGGGACCTCACCCCGGACGAGGCCGCCGGGCTGTTCGCCGTCGTGGACGCCGCGTGCGCCCGGTGGCGCGAGCCCGACCACGGCATCTGGGAGGTGCGGACCCGGCTCCGGCACTGGACGAGTTCGAAGCTGTACGCGTGGGTGTGCCTGGACCGGGGCGTCCGGCTCGCCGCCGCGCTCGGCGACGAACGCCCGCCGCTGGACCGGTGGCGCAGCGAGCGCGACGCCGTCCGCGAGAGCCTGCTCACCCACGGCTACCACCCCGGCGTCGGCGCGTTCACGCAGGTCTACGGCGAACCGGAGCTGGACGCGTCCCTGCTGCGGCTGCCGCTGCTGGGGTTCCTCGACGGCCGCGACCCGCGCGTCCGCGCCACCCTCGACCGGATCGACGAACGCCTCGGCGAACCCCTCGCGGGCGGCGGCCGGCTGATCCACCGCTACGACCCGGGCGCCACCGGCGACGGCCTCGACGGCCCGGAGGGCGCGTTCCTGCTCTGCTCGTTCGACATGGTGTCGGCGCTCGTCCTCGCGGGCCGGACGGACGACGCGCGCCGCCGCTTCGCCGCCCTGTGCCCGCGCGGCGGTCCGCTCGGGCTGTTCGCCGAGGAGATGACGGGGGACGGAACGATGCTCGGCAACTACCCGCAGGCGTTCACGCACCTGGCGCTGATCGAGGCGGCCCTGAACCTCGACGCAACGGACGGCGCCGAAGCCCTTCACACCTGGGCGAAGGATGCGGAGTGAGGTCAGACGCCGTACCGCTCGGGTTTGGGGGAGCGGGACATCAGGGCCGCCGCTGCTTCGCGCACGTCCAGGTCCTCGTTCACCACCGCCGCGACCGTCTCGGTGATCGGCATCTCCACGTCGTGCTCGCGCGCCAGCGCCAGGACCGAGCCCGCCGACGTCACGCCCTCGGCGGTCTGCCGGGTCACCGCGACGACCTCGTCCACGCTCATCCCGCGCCCGAGGTTCTCGCCGAACGTGCGGTTGCGGCCGAGCGGCGACACGCACGACGCGACCAGGTCCCCGAGGCCCGCGAGGCCCGCGAACGTGTGCTCGGCCGCCCCGAGCGCCGCGCCGAGCCGCGCCATCTCGGCGAGGCCGCGCGTCATCAGCATCGCCTGGGTGTTGTGTCCGAGGCCGAGGCCGACGGTCGCGCCCACGCACAGCGCGATGACGTTCTTGACCGCGCCGCCCAGCTCGCAGCCGACGACGTCGTCGACCGTGTAGACGCGGAACGACGTCGTCATGCACGCCTCCTGCACGCGCCGCGCCGTCGCCGCGTCCGCGCACGCCGCGACGGCCGCGCCCGGCTCCCCGCGCGCGACCTCGGGGGCGAGGTTCGGGCCGGACACGACGGCGATCCGTCCCGGCGGCGCGCCCGTCACCTCGCCGATCACCTCGGACATGCGCCGTCCGGTGCCGCGCTCGATGCCCTTCATCAGGCTGATCAGCACGGCGTCCGCAGGCAGCAGCGGCGCCCAGTCGGCGAGGTTGCCGCGCAGTGTCTGCGCCGGGACGGCCAGCGCGACGAGCGCGGCCCCGTCCAGCGCCCGCGCCGGGTCGGTCGTCGCGGTGATCCCGTCCGGCAGCGCGACGCCCGGCAGGTACACGGGGTTCTCGCGTCGCTCGTTGATCGCCGTGACGATCTCCGCGCGCCGCCCGCACAGGGTCACCGCGCAGCCCGCCTCGGCGAGGAGCAGGGAGAACGCCGTCCCCCACGACCCCGCGCCGAGCACGGCGGCCCGCGTCGCGTCGTTCACGGACGTCGCCTAACCGGCGGCGCCGCCGTCCAAACGTCCGGGGTCGTCCTCCAGCGCGAGCAACTGCCGGATGATGTCCAGCGACTTCGCGGCGTGCTCGCGGAGTTCGTCGTCCAGGCCGGTGAACCCGTCGACGGCCCGGGCGAGCGCCGCGCACGCGTCCGGCAGGCGTCCCACGTCGGCCAGGCACAGGCCGGCGGCGTGCAGCGCGGACGCCTCGCCGTGCCGGTCGCCGGCGTCCCGGTGCAGCGCGGCGGCCCGGTCCAGGACGGTCAGCGCCTCGTCTTTGGCCCCGGCGGCGAACAGCGCCCGCCCCCACTCGTAGGTGGCGGTGCTCTCGGCGGCGCGGTCCCCGGAGTCGCGCAGGGCCTCGACGGCGGCGGCGTAGGAGAGCGCGGCGCCCGGTTCGTCGCCGCGCCCGCGCTGCGCGAGCGCCAGGTTGGACAGCGCGACGCCCTCGCTGTACCGGTCGCCGGTCTCCCGGTACGCCGCGACCGCCTCTTGGGACGCGCGGATCGCCTCGGCGTGCCGCTCGATCCTGCCGAGCGCGACGCCGAGGTTGGACAGCGCCGCGCCCGCGCCGTGCCGGTCGCCGATCCGCCGGTGCAGCGCGGCGGCCTTGCGGTGGACGGCGACCGCTTCGTCCGGCCGTCCCGTCCGGTCCAGCGCGGCCCCGAGGTTGCCGAGCGCGAGCGCGTGGCCCTGCCGGTCGCCGGCGGCGCGGCACAGCCGGACGGTCTCGCGGCACACGGCGATGGCCTCGTCCACGCGTTCGAGCCGCAGCAGGGCGCCGCCGAGGTTGCTGAGCGCCGTCCGCACGCCGAGGTCGTCGCCGCGCGTCCGGGCGAGGTCGGCCGAGCGGCGGAACGCGGCGACGGCCTCGCCGGACCGTCCGGTCGCGTCCAGGACGAGCCCGACGCTGTTGGCCGCCACCGTCTCGTGGTGCCGGTCGCCGACCCGCTCGGCCGTGTCGCGCGCCAGCACCGCCAGCGTCTCCCACTCGGCGAGGAGCCTGCGCCGCTCCAGGTAGCGGGCCAGGTTCAGCGACAGCAGCAGCGTGAAGGACGGCTTGCGCGCGGACGCGGCGAACGCGGCGGCCGACAGGTTCGGCAGCTCGGCGTCCAGCCACGCGAACGCCTCCGCCCGGGACGCGAAGCCCCGCGCGCCCGGGTCGTCGGCGGCGAGCGGGTTGACGTGGGCGAGCGCCTTCTCGGTGGTCGCGAGGTAGTGGTCGAGGAGGCGGTCCCAGGCGCCGGCCGCGCCGTCCTCGGCGCGGTGCGGTCCGGCCGTCTCGGCGGCGTAGAGCCGGACGAGGTCGTGCATCCGCCACCAGCCGGGCGCCGTCCACGGCTCGATCAGGTGCGCCTCGGCGAGTTCCTCCAGGTCGCGGCGGGCGGAGCGCTCGTCCGTCCCGGCGAGCACGGCCGCCGCCGCCGTGGACACGCGCGGCCCCCGGTTCACCGCGAGCAGGCGGAACAGGCGCCGCTGACCGTCAGGCAGGGCCCGGTAGGACAGGTCGAACGCCGCGCGCACGGCCCGCCGCCGGTACTCCAGCTCGTTGAGCCGCGTGTGCTCGGCCTCCAACTGCGCGGCCATCTCGGCGAGCGGCTTGGCCGGACGCGCCGCCAGCAGCGCCGCCACGATCTCCAGCGCGAGCGGCAGCCCGCCGCACCGGCCCGCGATCCGCCGCGCGTCGTCCGGGTGGTCGGCGACGCGCGTGTCGGCGGGGCCGCGCCGCAGCGCGACGAGACGGCGGAGCAGTTCGACGCCGTCGTCGTCGCCGAGGACGTCCAGGTCCAGCAGCCGTCCGGGCAGTTCGGCCAGCGCGTGCCGGGACGTCACCAGCACCGGGCCCCGGCCGGGCAGCAGCCGGTCGACCGGCGTGGCGGGCGCGGCGTTGTCCAGGACGACGAGGACGGGCCGGCCGCGCTCGGCGTACGCGCCGAGGACCGTCCGGTACAGCCGCTCCTTGTCGTCGTCGCCCGGCGGGATGTGCTCGTCGGGGACGCCGAGGGCGCGCAGCAGGCTCGCCAGCGCCCGCGCCTCGTCCAGCCGCTGCCGCGGGTCGTAGCCGTGCAGGTCGATCATCAGGACGCCGCCGGGGAACCAGCCGCGCTCGGTCGCCGCGTGCGCGGCCTGCACCGCCAGCTCGGTCTTGCCGACCCCGCCCATCCCGGCGACCGCGGACACGCGCACGACGCCCGCGCCGCCGCCCCGGGGGTCGATCAGGTCCAGCACCTCGGTGAGGACGGCCGCGCGTCCGACGAACTCCGCGCCGCGCGCCCGCACGCCGCCGAGCCCCGCCGGGACGGTCGGCGGCAGCCGCAGCGTGACGTCCCGCGCCTGGACGACGGGCCCGATCGCGACGCCGTCGAACGTGTTGCCTTCCATGCCCAGACCCTAGGAACACCGCGCGTCCGGGGCGGCCGATTGGCCGGGGCCGGACGCCGTGCCACGATCTTGTCGGACGAAAGGAGCCGTCATGGGACACCCCGCGTTCGGGCGCCTGGAGATTCTGCTGGGCGAGTGGCGGATGGAGGCCGTCGTCGGTGGCCGGTCGATGGGCGTCGCCCGCACGCACTTCGCGTGGACCGAGGACGGCGCGTTCCTGCGCCAGCACACCGAGGAAGCCGAGGCGTTCGACCCGGACTGGGCGGCGCGCTCGCCGCTGCCGGTGACGTCCCTGATCGGCCTGGACGACACGGCCGACGCGTTCACGATGCTCTACGCCGACGCGCGCGACGTGTTCCGCGTCTACCGGTTCGACGTGCGCGACGGCGTCTGGACCATGAGCCGGGACGCCGCCGGCTTCAACCAGCGCTTCTCCGCCGTGTTCGACGCGGACGGCCGCACGATCTCGGGCGCCTGGGAGGGCTCGCCCGACGGCACGTCTTGGACCAAGGACTTCGACGTCCGCTACACCCGCGCGTCCTGACGGCGGACGGCGAACTGGTCCGCGACCGCGTCCCGGAGATCATCCGAGCATCCGGCGCCGAGCCCGTCACGGATGCGGCGGAACACGAGCGGAGGCTGCGCGACAAGCTGCGCGAGGAGGCCGACGATGCGGACCTGCCCGGCGAACTCGCGGACGTCCTGGAGGTCGTCCACGCGCTCGCCGCCGCCCACGGCCTCACCCCGGCCCGCCTAGAAGAACTTCGCACCGCCAAGACCGCCGAACGCGGCGCCTTCACCGCCCGAACCATCTGGACGGGCAACACCCCCTGACATCCTGTCCGGCGACTCCCGGTCAGGGTTCGGTGGGGAGCCAGCGGGTGAGTTTTTCGCGGGCCAGGGCGGCGTCCACGTGCCAGAGTTTGAGGCTCGGCTCCCATTTCGCGCCGACGAGGCGCTTAACGTCGTCCTTCTCGGCGTAGGGGACGTCGAGGTAGCGGCGTCCGTCGCGGACGTCGCCGGGGCGGACGCCGTCGGCGGTGCGCGGGGGCGGGGTGCGGGCGGGGCGGTCCATGCGGGCCCGGTCCACGATGCGTCGGACGCGTTCGCAGGCCGCCGGGTCGGTGAGGCGCATCATCAGGTCGGTCGAGCCGGTGTGCGCCAGCAGGTTCAGCGAGCCGTGCCACAGGACGGCGTCGTCGAGGATCAGGACCTTCTCGTGCATCCGCTCGCGCGTCCGCACCTCGCAGCCGGCCGCGCGGAGGCGTGCCACGAGCGGTTCGTCGCGCGGCGCGGGGTCGCGGGTGTGGACGGTCACGCGCACGCCCTCGGCCGTCCGGGCCGCGAGCCTCGGCAGCCAGCGGCGGACGGCCTCGGCCGCGAGGAACGCGCAGTACACGTCGATGCCGGAGCGGGCCCGCGCGATGTCCCAGGCGACGGCGCGCGGGACCTCGTCGGCGGGGAAGAACGCGGGGCGCCGCAGCTCGTCCTCGTCCAGGCCGCCGAGGTCGGCCGCCGACCGGACGGGTACGAGGTCGTCCACCGGGATCCGCTGCGCGTGCGCCTCCAGGTGGCGCAGCATGAGCGCCGCCTCGCCGCCCGGGGGCAGGTTCCGGCGCAGGAACGCCGTGTTCGCGACCACGACCAGGTGGTCCTGTGCCCGGCTCAGCGCCACGTTCAGCAGGCGCGACGTGTGCGACGCCAGTCCGGTGCCCTCGTAGAAGTACCCGAGCTGCCGCCCGGCGCCGGCCACCGTGTCGATCACGACGAGGGGCCGCTGGCTGCCCTGGAAGCGGTGGACGGTGTCGACCAGCCCGTCGTACTCGGCCCCGAACCGGTAGGTCAGGCTCCTGCCGAGGTGACGCTTCTGGTCGTTGTAGGGGACGATCACGGCGAGGAAGTCGGTGGGCGGCGGCCCGTCGCGGTGCCGTCGGGCGGGCAGCACGGCGTCATACTGGAGGCCCCGGACCAGCTCGTGGATCGCGGCCTCGTGCACCGCGTTGGCGCGGTGGGCGCCGCGGACGCCGGGGTCGCCGATCCGGCGGTCGGACGTGTCGACGAGCACGAGCGGACTCTCCACCAGCGACGGCGGCAGGCCGCTCGCCTCCCTGCGGCCCGTGGCGAGCGGCGCGTCGGGGTAGGCCACCGCGTTGACGACCGCGCAGATCGCCCGCCGCATCCGGTACTGCTCGTTCAGCGCGACGAGGCGCGCGTCGGGCCGGACGCGGCCGTCCGCGCCGACGAGCCCGGCCGCGTGGAAGGCGTCGCGGTCCATCCAGGTCCGCGAGTGCTCCCGGTCCGCCGCGGGCGCTGTCCGCGCGGACGAGCCGCGCGTCACGGCGGGAAGCTGCCGGAAGTCGCCGGCGATCACGACGCGCTTGGCCGCCAGACCCGCCGCGAACCACGCGGACGGAAGGTCCACCATGCCCGCCTCGTCCAGCACGACGACGTCGGCGTCCAGCAGCCGGCGCGACTGCACGGCCTTCGCGACCGTCGTGCCGAGGACGCGGCACCGCCCCCGGACCGCCTCGGCGATCTTCTGCCGGTCGCGTCGCAGGCCCTCCAACCGCTCGTTCGCGCGGGTGACGGCGTCGCGCAGCCGCGCCGCGCCCGGGACGCCGCGCAGCCGCTCGGCGAGGGCGGCGTACGCCCGCTGCGCCGCCGCGTGCTCGGCCGCCAGCGGCTGCCGGGCCGCCATGTGCCGGACGAGCTCGCCGCGCAGTTCCTCGGCCGCGCGCCGGTGTTCGGCGAGCCGGGCGCGCAGCGCGGCGAGCCGTTCCTCCTTGCGGCGCGCGAACAGTCCGCTCGGCACGCCCTCGGCGGCGATCCGCCGGGCCACGTCAGCGGCGGCGTGCTCGGCGGCGTCCGCCTCGCGTCGCACGACAGCGCTCCAGCCTGCGTGCTCGTCGAGCCGTTCCCGCAGGTCGCGGACGGTGATCGCGAGCCCTTCGGCCTCGTCGTGCCGCGCGAGGTCCGCCCGCATCGTCGTCAGCCGCTCGGTCTCCGCCGCGATCCGCCGGTCCAGGTCCGCGCCGAGACGTTCGGCGATCCGCTCCGGGACGATCCACTCCCCGTACGCGGCGGCCAGGGACGGGACCGCGATGTCGCCGGCCCGCTGCACGAGCCCGGCGTCGAATCCGTCCTCGTCCTCCAGCAGCTTGCAGACGCGCTCCAGGGCCTGGTCGACGGCCACGTGCGTGGGCGCGAGGAACAGGACCTTGAGCCCCTGCCGGTGCGAGCCCTCCACGATGCGGCTCACGACGTCGGTCTTCCCGGTGCCCGGCGGCCCCCAGACGAAGGTCGCCTCGCTCGCGAGGGCCTGCTCGACGGCGGCGCGCTGCCGCGCGTTGAGCCGCCCCGGATAGCCGCGGACGAACCGGTCGGGGGTGGCGCACCGGGCGGTGGCCGGACGTCCCCGCCCGATGATCCATCCGGCGGCCGTGAGGTTCAGCGAGCCGTCGCCCGCCCGTTCGAGACGCTCGGCGAGGGTCTCCAGGCCGCCGGTCTCGTCCTCGATCAGCTCGGCGGCGCCCGGTCGCGCGCCGAGGTCACCCTCGGTGCGCACGCTGACCGCGTCGCCGGGCAGCTTCGTGGCCTCGGCCCGCGCCCAGCGCCGGCCGGCGGCCTTTTCCCGGACGAGCAAGTCCTTGCCCGTGAAGTCGGTGTTCCAGTTCCGGCAGGAGAAGAGGTAGCCGCGCCGGTCGCCGTCTCGACCGTCGATCCGGCCGTCCCGCAGGAGCACCCTGGTCGCCGCCGGCGCCTCATCGGCGAGAACGGCCTCGATCTCGGCCCGTACCGCCCGCAGCAGGTCCTTGACGGGAAACGGGAGCCGTTCGTCCGCCAACCCGGCCTCCTCCGCTCGTGGTCGGAGACCGAATTTACTCCGCTTCCTGACGGTTCTCATCGGTCTTGGACACAGCGGGCGATGGGCCCGAGGGCCCAGCGTCGGACCCGGGACGGCGGGCTCGGGTCGTCTCGGCGGGATGAGGCGCTGGACCCTGGGCGCCCGGTGGCCGCGTTCCTAGCATCGTCGCCGAAGGGTCCGGCGTGGTTCACCCTCCGGCGGCGCCGGACGCGCGGACCTCCCGCACCACCGGACGTGAGGACGTGGGCGATGTGAGGACCTGTTCGGATCGGGGAGCGGGCGTCGTCCAGTACGCGGCGCTCCTCGTGGTGGCCGGGGGACTGGTCGGCGCGCTCGCCGCGACCGACGTCCCGGCGACCGTGGAGACGCACGCCGGACGGGCCCTGTGCGCGATGTTCCGAACGGACTCCGGCTGCGGCGGCGCGAAGCCGAAGACGCACGTGCCCGCGACCTTCACGGTGAACAAGGCGACGACGACCGGCGGAACGGACTGCCGGGTCGACGGCGGACGGCAGGATCCGTGCCTCCAGCCGATCGACTGGGGCGAGAAGATCAGCGACACCGACAGCACGGAGAAGGGCAACGAGGACATCCTCGATTCCAAGCTGCTCGCCGACTGCGGAGCCGTCACCAATGACGACGACACCCGTACCGAAGAGGAAAAGGCGAAGGCGAAGGCGAACGCCGAGAAGAACGGCACCGGTAAGACCAAGCACCTGGACGCCTGCACGTTCGAGCCGGACGGCGACCTCGGCACCTTCTGGCGCTGGGACGACATCGGCCAGCCGGTGACCAACTGCCCGCACGGCGATTTCCACCCGACGACCAACACCACCGGGATCCTCTCCTGGAACCAGACCTACAGCACCGAGATCTCCCACGAGAAGACGACCGGCTGGAGCATCTCCGTCGGCCCGCTCAGTTTCGGCGACACCAAGACGACGACCGACAGCCATACCAACACCGCGACGACGAGCACGTCGCTGTCGGTGGACGTCCCGCCGGGCCGGAAAGTGGCGCTCACCGGCGGCGTCGAATACCGCCGGGTGCGCGGACGCTTCCGGCTCAACTACGACACCCGCGTCAACGGCCATTACATCTGGTACGCGAACTACGTCGAGCTGGCCGTACCGACCGGGCGGACGCAGGTGGGCATGGAAGACCTGACCTGCGACCAGAAATTCATGAACGGGCGCTGAGAGCGGAGGCGACAATGCGTCCAGATCGCGGCGCGACGGGCGTCCAGTACGCGGCGCTCCTGCTGGTGGCGGCCGGTATCGCGGGGGTCGTCGGGACGGGGACGATCCCGGACAAGGTGGAGGAACCAACGGGACGAGCCCTCTGCGTGCTCTTCAACTGCACGAGCACCCCGCCCCGCCACGTCACTGCGGTGGCGGCGAACCCCTCCGCATTGCCGACGCACCGGAAGGGGACGGACTTCAGCGAGTGCCTGGTCGACGGAACCCGCCAGATCCCCTGCCTCGAACCCGTCGACTGGGGCCCGAAGATCAGTGACACCGACAGCACGGAGAAGGGGAACGAGGACATCCTCGATTCCAAGCTGCTCGCCGACTGCCAGGGCCTCACGCCGCCGGGCGACCGGAATCCCGACCAGAAGAAGGAGGACAAGAAGAACAAGGAATGGGCGAAGCAGAACGGCACCGGAAAGGTCGGCGACCTCGACTCGTGCACGTTCGAGCCGGACGGCGACCTCGGCACGTTCATGAAGTGGAGCGTCTCCGGCGTGCCGGTGAACAACTGCACGCCCGGCGCGACCGCCGACATCAAGAGCACCACGACCGACGGCGAGGGCCGCAGCACCGCGCACAGCGAGACGGTCGGGACGTCGGTCGGGTTCACCGGCTCGGTGACGCTGAAGAGCGACAAGCCCGTCCTCGGGGAAACGCTGAGCCTGGACATCAGCGCGGGATTTGAGAACAGCGAGTCCCTCACCGAGACATGGACGAAGACCGTCACCGTCAGCAACGGCGAGACGATCATCGTGAAGCCCGGCTACAAGGCCGTCCGGACGGTCGGCGTCGAATACCGGCGCGTGCGCGGACGCGTCCGGTTGAACTACGGCACCCGCGTCAACGGCCATTACATCTGGTACGCCAACTACGTCGAGGCATGGGTCCCGACCGGCTACACCGAGCAGGGCCAGGACCAGGTCCCGTGCGACAAGACGCTGATCAACGGCGTCTAACCGGCCCGCGACCGCGCGTGGGCGGCGAGCGCGGCGGGCAGCCAGCCGCGCGCGGAGAGCTCGTCCACCAGCCGCAGGTAGGCCGCGTCGAACCGGCCCGGCGCGTGCGGGTCGATCGTCGCCCGCACGCGCACCATCGCGGCGGCGACGTCGGCGAGCCGGCGGCCGGGCGACAGCGCCCAGGCCGCGAGGACGGCCGCGCCGAGCGCCGGTTCGGGCCGTTCCGGCAGCGTCACCGGACGCCCGAGGATCGACGCCCGCAGCGAGCACCAGTACGCGCTGGCCGTGGCGCCGCCGGTGAACGTCAGGTCCCCGTCCACCGGCGCGCCGAGCAGGTCGAGATAGTCGAGGCACAGCCGCTCGATGTATCCGACGCCCTGGAGCAGGGACGCGTACCGGTCGTCCGGCCCGACGTCGCCGAGCACGAACCCGCGCGCGGACGGGGCCGCGAACGGGAACCGCTCCCCGGCCGAGGCCAGCGGATAGGCGAGCGCCCGCGCGGGCTCGTGCCGCGCCGCGCGCCGGTCCAGCGCGGCGAGGTCGCGGCCGGGGAAGTCGCGGGCGAGGACGCCGCCACCTGCGCCGGACGCCCCGCCGGGCAGCCAGCCGCCGTCCGGCCCGCGATGGGAGTAGACGACCCCGGACGGGTCCTGCACCGGAGCCGCCGCCACGCCCTTGAGCACGAGCGTCGTCCCGAGCGCGGAGTTCCACGAGCCCGCGCCGACCCGTCCGGACGCGAGCAGCGCCGCGCAGCCGTCCGTCGTCCCGGCGACGACCGGAACCCCGACCGGCAGGCCGGTGTCCAAGGACCCCGCCGCGCCGACCGCGCCGATCACGGTCCCGGGACGCACCAGTTCCGGCAGCGCTTGAGCGGGCACCCCGAGAGCGTCGAGAACCTCGTGCGGCCAGCGGACGTCCCGCGTGTGCGCGCCGGTCTTCAGCGCGCCGTTGACGTCGGACGGCACCGCGTGCCCCACGAGACCGCGGTTCACGACGTCCGCCGGATGCGCCGCGACTCCGGACGGATGCCGGTCCAGGAGCCACAGCAGTTTCGGCAGCGCCCACGCGGCGTGCATCCGCCGGTACCCGAGCGCGTCCCACACCGCACGGCCCACGTCGTTGACCCGCCCGACGTACGCGGTCGCGCGCGTGTCGTCGTACATCAGGGCGGGCGTCAACGGACGGCCGTGCCGGTCGGTCAGCAGGATCGTCCCGGACGTCCCGTCCACGGCCACGGCACGCACCGAACCGGCGGGCACCGAACGCAGAGCGAGACGGCACGCCTCGGCAGCCGCAGTCCACCACGCGGCAGGGTCCTGCTCATGGCGCGGACCGTCGCGCACTCCGCTCAGCGGTCGCGCGCCGTGCCCGGCGAGCGCGCCCGAGGCGGTGACGGCGACCGCCCGGACGCCCTGCGTCCCGACGTCCACGCCGAGGAAGACGTCCATCGCGCCCGATTATTCCTCGGTGTGCGGCGACCTCCCGGCGGCGACCTCGGCGAGCAGATCCTCCTCGGAGTCGCCCTTGCGCCAGTAGCCGGTGAACGTCACCGTCCGCCGGTCCAGCCCGCGCTCCCCGACGAGATGGCGGCGCAGCGCGCGGACGGTCCCGGACTCGCCCGCGATCCACGCGTAGTCGGGCGTCGCGAACGCGGCGGCGGGGACGGCCTCGACCAGCGCGTCCGTCGCGCCGCGCACGAGCCACCGGACGTCGGCGTCCGCGCGCGTCGCAAGCTCCTGGCGGTCGTCGGAGTGGCGGACCTCGATCCACACGTCGGCGGCCGTCCCGGCGGCGAGGTGCTCCAGGATCCCGCCGATCGCGGGCAGCGCGGTCTCGTCGCCCGCGAGCAGGATCCGCGCGGCGCCCGGCGGCGGACGGAAGTCCACGCCCGCGTTGTCGGGCTCGGTCGGCCCGAGGACGGTCACGCGGTCGCCGGGCTGCGCCAGGCACGCCCACCGCGACGCGGGGCCGGTGTCGCCGTGCAGCGCGAAGTCCACGTCGAGTTCGCCGGGCCGCTGCGCGCGGACGGTGTAGGTCCGCATGACCGCCCGCTCGCCGGGGTCGAGGCCGCGCCACGCCGCGAACCAGTCCTCGTCGGCGACCGGGACGACCGGGGCGGCCTGGTGCCGGTGCGGCAGGAACAGTTTGATCCGCTGGTCCCGGCCGCCGGACGCGAGGCCGTCCACCCCGGCGCCGCCGAACGTGACGCGCCGCATCGTCGGCCCGAGCCGGAAGGTCCGCAGGACCCGCAGATCGAAGAACCCGTACGTCATGCCACCTTCTTCGCGGTGCGGACGGCCGTGGCCAGGCGTTCCAGCAGCGGAGCGGCGCCCGCGTAGGAGAAGCGTGGCTCGGCGTCCCACGGGTGGACCTGGCCGGCGCGCACGGCGGGCAGCCGCTTCCACGTGGCCTTGGATTCGAGGTCCTTGGGCTGGAGGGACTGGGTGCGGGCGTCGAGCAGGATGACGTCGGCCTTGTACTTGTCGGCGTTCTCCCAGCTCAGGTGCTCGAAGTAACCGTCCTTGTCGACGTTGTCGGGCTGGATCATCCCCACGCCGAGCTGCTTGAAGTAGATGAGGTCGCTGTTCTTGCCGGGGCTGGACGCGTAGAACAGGTTGGCGTTCGCCGCCGCCGCGAGCACCGTGATGCCGGGGTTGGCGCGCACCGCGTCCCGCACCGCCTGGACGGCCTTGTCGAACCGCGCCTTGGCGGCCGTCACCGCCGGAGACCGCGTGTCGGCGCCGAGCGCGCGGGCCAGCGCCGCGTAGTGCTCGATCGGAGTCGGCAGCGGCACCGCGCCGGTCGCGATCCCGGCGGACGGCGCCAGCTTGTAGATCTTGTCCTTGCTCTCGTGCGGGACGTAGAACAGGTCGGGCTGGACGAACACGTGGTCGACCAGCAGCTCGGGGCGCAGCGCGGCGTACTTCTCGATGTTGAACTCGCCGTAGGCGTTGCCGATGATCGTGACCTTGTTCACGTCGACCTCGCCGACCTGCGGGTCGCGGCTGCCGTCCTTGCGCTTGGCCGGGCCGTAGACCCCGACGATCTGGTCGACGACGCCGAAGTCGTGCAGCGCGGCGGCGGCCCCGACGTAGGCGACGACGCGCTTGGGCCGCGCCTTGAGCGAGATCTTCGTCCCCCGGTCGTCGGTGAACGTCCAGCCCGCGCCGCCGGAGGCGCCGGAGCCGCCGTCGCCGCAGGCGGCGAGGAGGGCGGCGAGGGTCAGGCCGCCGCCGGCGGACAGCAGGCCGCGGCGGGTGAGGTGTGCGGGCATGGTGCGTTCCAATCTCGTGCCGATCCCGGGACCCGGTACGGACCCCGGATGGCGAGTTAGGTTAGCCTAAGCTAAAACTGATCACCACGGGCAGCCCCCTCGGAGCACCATGTCGTCCCTCGTCCCGTCCGTGCGCGCCCCCGCCGCCGGACCCGCCGCCGCGCTGGCGGTGCTCGCCGCCGTCGTCGCGCTGAGCCTCGCGGTCGGCGCGCGCCCGCTCGCGCCCGCCGACGTGTGGGCCGGCCTCACCGATCCGGCGTCGCCCGCCTACACCGTCGTCCACGACATGCGGCTGTCGCGCACGCTGCTCGGCCTGCTCGCCGGGACGGCCCTCGGCCTCGGCGGCGCGGTCATGCAGGCGCTCACCCGCAACCCCATCGCCGACCCGGGACTGCTCGGGATCAACGCGGGCGCGTCCGCCGCCGTCGTGAGCGCGATCTCGCTGCTCGGCGTGACGTCCTTCCTCGGGTACGTGTGGTTCGCGTTCGCGGGGGCCGGGATCGTCGCGGTCCTGCTCTACGCGGTCGGCGGCGGACGCGGCGCGACGCCCGCCCGGCTCGCGCTCGCCGGGGCCGCGCTCAACGCCGCGCTGTACTCGTACGTGAACGCCGTCGAACTGCTCGACACCGCCTCGCTCGACAAGATGCGGTTCTGGACGGTCGGCTCCCTCGCCGCCGCGCAGGGCTCCACGATCTGGCGGGTGCTGCCGTTCGTGCTGGTGGGGACGGTCTTGGCGCTGGCGCTCGCCCGGCCGCTCAACGCGCTCGCGCTCGGCGACGACACCGCGCGCGGCCTCGGCGCCGACCCGCGCCGCGCCCGGCTCGCCGCGATCGTCGCGATCACGCTGCTGTGCGGGTCCGCGACGGCCGCGTGCGGGCCGATCGTGTTCGCGGGCCTGATGGTCCCGCATCTGGTCGGCGCGCTGACCGGGCCGGACCTGCGCCGCCTCTTCCCGTACTGCGCGGTCCTGGCGCCCGCAGTGCTGCTCGGCGCGGACGTCATCGGACGCGTCGTCGCCCGGCCGTCCGAACTCCAGGTCGGCGTCGTCACGCTCGTCGTCGGCGGGCCGTTCTTCCTCTACTTCGTCCGGCGGCGCACATGACCGTCGTGCGCTCTGGAAACGTCGCGGTCCGGTTCCGTCCGCGTGCCCTGGCGGTGACGCTGCTCTGCCTCGCGGGCGCGGCCGTCCTCGCGATCGTCATGATCGGCAGCGGCGACTACCCGATCGGGTTCGGCGCGGTCGTGCGCGTGCTGGCCGGGCACGGCGACCCGGCGGACGCGTTCATCGTTCGCGAACTGCGGCTGCCGCGCGCCGTCACCGCGCTCGCCGTCGGCGCCGCGCTCGGCCTCGCCGGGGCGGTGTTCCAGTCGCTCGTCCGCAACCCGCTCGGCAGCCCGGACATCCTCGGCTTCGGGCAGGGCGCGGCCACCGGCGTCCTCGCGACGATCGTGCTGACCGGCGCGGGCGGGCTCGCGGTCGCGGGCGGCGCGGCGGCGGGCGGCGCGCTCGCCGGGATCGCGATCGCGCTGCTGGCCGGACGCGGCGGACTGCACGGCCAGCGGCTCGTCCTCGTCGGCATCGGCGTCGCCGGGATCCTCACCGGCATCAACGGCTACCTCATCACCCGCGCGCAGATCATCGACGCCGCGCGGGCCGCGCTGTGGCTCACCGGCAGCCTGGACGGCCGGGACCTCGGTGACGCCGGGCCGCTGCTCGTCGCCCTCGCGGTTCTTGTCCCGCTCGTGCTGGCGTTCGGCGCGCGTCCGCTGCGGATGCTGGAGATGGGCGACGACGCGGCGCGCGGGCTCGGCGTGCGGGTCCGGGCCGTCCGGGGCGGGGCGCTGGCGGCGGCGGTGCTGCTCGTCGCGTTCGCCGCCGCGGCGGCCGGGCCGGTCGCGTTCGTCGCGCTCACCGCGCCGCCCCTGGCCCGCCGCCTCACCCGCGCGGCCGGGCCGAACCTCGTCGCGTCGCTGGCGATGGGCGCGCTGCTGCTGGTGGCGAGCGACCTGGCCGGGCAGCGCCTCGTCCCCGGCCACCAGGTGCCGGTCGGGGTCGTGACGGGCCTGCTCGGCGGCGGGTACCTCGTCTGGCTGCTGGTCATCCAACGCAAGTCCGGAAGGATCTGACATGAACGCGCGGCTGCGCGGCGAGGCGCTGACCCTCGCCTACGACCGGCGGACGATCGCCGAGAACCTCGACGTCGCCGTCCCGGACGGCTCGTTCACCGTGATCGTCGGCCCGAACGCGTGCGGCAAGTCGACGCTGCTGCGCGCTCTCGCCCGCGTGCTGAAGCCGGCGGCGGGCGCCGTCCTGCTCGACGGGCGGGCGGTCGCCGACTGGCCCGCGCGCGAGCTGGCCCGGACGCTCGGCCTGCTGCCGCAGTCGCCGATCGCGCCCGAGGGCATCACCGTCGCCGACCTCGTCGCGCGCGGCCGGTACCCGCACCAGGGCCTGCTGCGGCAGTGGTCGCGCGAGGACGAGACGGTCGTCGCCGAGTCGATGACGGCGACCGGCGTCGCCGCGCTCGCCGACCGGTCGGTGGACGAGCTGTCGGGCGGCCAGCGCCAGCGCGCCTGGATCGCGATGGCGCTCGCGCAGCGCACCCCGATCCTGCTGCTGGACGAGCCCACGACGTTCCTCGACATCGCCCACCAGATCGACATCCTCGATCTCTGCGCCGACCTGCACGAACAGGGACGGACGGTCGTCGCCGTCCTGCACGACCTGAACCACGCCGCCCGGTATGCGACGCATCTCATAGCGATGGCGTCCGGCCGGGTCGTCGCGGCGGGGCCGCCCGCCGAGATCGTCACGTCCGCGCTGGTCGAGGACGTGTTCGGACTGCCGTGCCAGGTGATCGACGATCCGGAGACGGGGACGCCGCTGGTCGTCCCGGCGGCGCGGCGGCGGACGGCGGCCCCGGCGAAATAGTTGTAGTACTACGATGGTTAGGTGAGCAAAACCATTTAGGGAGCGCCGATGCCCGATCTCAGTCCGCGCCGTCGCCTGCTCGTCCTCGCCCTCTGCTGCTCCAGCCTCCTGATCGTCAGCCTCGACAACACGATCCTCAACGCCGCGCTGCCCGCGCTGCGCCGCGACTTCGACGCCTCGATCTCCGGGCTCCAGTGGACGATCGACGCCTACCTGATCGTCCTCGCGTCCCTGCTCCTGCTGTCGGGCGCCACCGCCGACCGCGTCGGCCGCCGCCGCGTCTTCCGGACCGGGCTCGTCCTGTTCACGATCGGGTCGCTGCTGTGCAGCCTCGCGCCGGGCCTCGGCTGGCTCGTCGCGGCGCGCGTCGTCCAGGCCGTCGGCGGGTCGATGCTCAACCCCGTCGCGATGTCGATCATCACCAACGTCTTCGCCGAACCGCGCGAACGCGCCCGCGCCATCGGCGTGTGGGGCGCGGTCGTCGGCGTCAGCATGGCCGCCGGGCCGATCGTCGGCGGGCTGCTGGTGGACGGCGTCGGCTGGCGCGCGATCTTCTGGCTCAACCTGCCGATCGGGATCGCCGCGTTCGTCCTGACCGGACGGTTCGTCCCCGAGTCCCGCGCCGCGCGGCCGCGCCGCCCCGACCCGCTCGGCCAGGCGGGCGCGATCGTCCTGCTCGGCGGCCTGTCCTACGCGATCATCGAGGGGCCGGGCCTCGGCTGGACCGATCCGCGCGTGCTCGGGGCCGCCGTCGCGGCGCTCGCCGCGCTCGCCGGATTCGTCGTCCACTCCCACCGCGCGCCCGAACCGCTCATCGACCCGCGCTTCTTCCGCAGCCTCCCGTTCAGCGGCGCCACGCTCATCGCCGTCTTCGGGTTCGCCGGATTCGCCGGGTTCATGTTCCTCAGCAACCTGTACCTCCAGGGCGTCCGGGGCATGTCCGCGCTGCACGCCGGGGTCTACCTGCTGCCGATGGCCGCGCTGAGCGCGCTGCTCGCCCCGCTGTCCGGACGGCTCGTCGGAACGCGCGGCCCCCGGCTCTCGCTCCAGATCGCGGGCGCGGCCCTGCTCGCGTCCGGCCTGCTGTTCGCCCTGTTCGACGCCGCCGCGACGACCGGGCTCCTCCTGACGGCGAACGTCCTGTTCGGGATCGGCTTCGGGATGCTCAACGCGCCGATCACCAACACCGCCGTCGCGGGCATGCCGCGCTCGCAGGCCGGGGTCGCGGCGGCCGTCGCGTCCACCAGCCGCCAGGTCGGCCAGGCGCTCGGCGTCGCCGTCGTCGGCGCGGTCGTCACCGCCGGGACGGTCGCGGGCGGCGTGTCCGCCGACTTCTCCGCCGCCGCCCGCCCGGCATACTGGGTGCTCGCCGGCTGCGCGACCGCGGTCCTCGTCCTCGGCACCGTCACCACGGGACGCCGTGCCGAGCGCACCGCCGTCCGCACCGCCGCGCTGTTCGAACCGTCCCCGACCCCGGTGAAGGCCACGTGACCGCTCCGCAGCCCGACGAACTCGACCCCGCGACGCGCGCGTGGCGGAACCTGCGCGTCCTCTTCCAGGAGCGCAACGACATGCGCCGCGAGGTGACCGAGGAACTCGGCATGAGCTTCTTCCGGATCAAGGCGCTGCGCCGGATCGCCCGCGAACCCCGCACGCTGCGCGACCTCGCCGTCGAACTCGCGACCGACCGGCCCTACACGACGCTGCTCGTGGACGACCTCGCCGAACGCGGCCTGGTCGAGCGGGAGCCCAATCCGGCCGACCGCCGGTCCAAGATCGTCACCGTGACGGAGGCCGGCCGGGCGGTCGCGGCCCGCGCCGAGGAGATCCTCGGCACCCCGCCGCCCGTGCTGCGCGCCCTGCCGCCCGAGGACCTGGCCGCGCTCGACCGCATCGCCGCACGGCTCGTCGGGGAGGACTGACCGCGCGTCAGGACGGACGGCTGTTGCCCGCGTCGGTGTCCATGCGCGCCCAGTCGGCCTCCCACAGCCGGTACCGGACGCGGTCGCAGCGCGTCCGCAGCGTCCAGTACACCAGCCCGAACGGCACCACCGCGCCGAGCCCGCCGACCACCCCCGCGTACGCGGCGTCGGTCACCGTGCGGCTGTGCGGACGCGGCCGGACGGTCGGCATGCCGTCCCGGTCCATCCAGACCAGACGGCGCTCGCCGACCTCGGCGTCCTTCCAGGCGGGGAGCGTGCCGGTGCGGCGCTGCCCGTCCGGGCCCGTCCAGACGCCCTGCACGGTCTCGTGGACGTACCGGTCGCCCGTCGTGCCGAGCCCGCCCGTCGCGGTGACCGTCACCGGGACCCGCGTGCGGCCCGCGCGCTCGGCCCGTTCGGCGTCGCGGCCCGCGACGTAGGCCCAGCCGCCGAGCCAGAGGGCCGTCGCCGGGACGATCACCAGGGCGAACAGCAGCAGCGCGGCGGCGCAGTACTGCTGGACGCGGTCGATGTGGCGGAGCAGGGGACTGCGGGTGAACCCGAGCGCGCGGCGGAACCGTCCGCGCCGGACCCGCCGCAGCGCCCGCCGCGCGCGGCGCCGCTCCGGACCGTCACCGGAAAAACGCATCGCCCTCACCTCCCCGGGGGCTCTCCCGGTAAGAGGCATGTTGCCTACTTCTCCCAGAGTATTCCGAACGACGTCGAACGAACAGGCCCGGCGGACCGGGGACCGTGCCCTGGGCGGCGCGCACCGGCGCGGGTCAGGCGGCGGCGGTGCGGCGGATGCGGCGGCGGCGCCGCAGTCTCGGCGCGGGGACGGCCACCGGGACGGTGTGCTCCCGCACGAACGCGCCCACCTCGTGCAGCGCCGCCAGCCCCTCGGGGACGAGATCGGCGAACACCTGGAAGACGTGGACCTGCCCCTCCCACACCTGGAGGCGGCACGGCACGCCCGCGGCGGACAGCTTCGCGGCCATCAGCTCGGCGTCGGGCAGCAGCATCTCGGTCGACCCGACCTGGATCAGCACCGGCGGCAGCCCGGACAGGTCGGCGTTCACCGGCGAGAGCGCCGGGTCCAGCGGCACGACGCCCTCGGTGAGCAGCTCGGCGAGCCGCCGCACCCGGCGCGCGGGCAGGTAGGCGTCGGTCCGCGCGTTCGGGTGCGCGGCCTTGGCGGTGTGGTCCAGGTCGGTCAGCGGGGCCATCGCGACGATCGCGGCCGGACGGGGCAGCCCCTCTTCCATCGCCCGCAGTGTCGCCGCGAACGCGAGGAACCCGCCCGCCGAGTCGCCCGCGACGACGATCCGCGCCGGGTCGTGGCCCTGCTCCAGCAGCCAGCGGTAGGCGTCCACGCAGTCCCGCACCGACACCGCGAGCGGCGCCGCCGGGAGCTGCCGGTAGGCGACCGACAGCACGGACGCGCCCGCCGCCGCCGAGATCCGCGCGACCATCCGCCGGTGCGTGCGCAGCCCGCAGCAGAAGAAGCCGCCGCCGTGGAAGTACAGGACGACCCGGTCGTCGGCGGCGCGCGGCGCCCGCACCCACTCGGCCCGGACGTCCCCGGCCTTGATACGTTCCACCCGCGCCCAGCGCGGCGTCGGCAGCGCGACCGGGGCGGCGAGGTCCAGCGCGAACGCCGGGCGCAGCGCACGCTGCCCGAGCGGCCACAGCGCGAGGACGGGGGCGGCCGTGAGCTTCAGCCCGCGAGCGGTGAGCCGGGCGCGGACGGTCGTCCCCGGCCTGTGTTCCACGAGCGGATCCATCGGCGTTCTCCCCCGTGAGCGGACGGGCCCTGACCCCTCGGTCAGCCGGATCGCAAGCCTGAACCCGCTGTCACGAGCCTGTCAAGAGCTGATCGCCGGACGGCCGGGACGCCGGGACCTCCGCGCGGCGGCCGGGTGCGGCCAGCGCGACCACCGCGCCGAGCGCGCACAGCGCCGCCGAGATCCAGAAGATCTCCTGGTACTCGGTCCGCAGCGCGTCCTGGAGCTTCTGCGTGTACGTGGCGAGCGCGGCGTTGTACTCGCTCTTGGACAAGAAGAACGGCAGAGGCGGCTGGAGATGCGCCGTCAGCGTGTGGAACCGGCGCAGGCCCCAGGCCGTCAGCGCGGAAATGCCGAGCAGCATCCCCATCATCCGCGCGACCACCACGGCCGCCGAGGCGATCCCGAACTGGGCGGCCGGAACGGTCCGCAGCACGGCCGAGGACACCGGCGCGATCACCAGGCCGAGGCCGAGTCCGGTCACGACGAGATCGACGGCCATGCGGGGGAGCGGGCCGTAGGACGCGGCCGTCATGTCGGCGGGCCAGTTCGCGATGAGCGCGTACCCGCCCGCCGCGACGGCCATGCCGACGACGAGCGGCGTGCGCTCGCCGATCCGTGCGGTCACCAGGCCGCCGAGCACGGCCGCCACCAGAAGGGCGCCGAGGAACCACGCCAGCCGCAGCGCGCCGCCGAGCGCGTCCTCGTTCAGCAGCGTCTGCGCGACGAGCTGCACGTCCACCAGCGTGACGATCAGCGCCGCGCCGGACAGGAAGCTCACGCCGAGCGTCGCGAACAGCGGGCCGCGCCGGGTGCCGGCGAGGTCGAGCAGCCGCGTCCGGGCGCGGATCTCCCACAGGACGAACAGCGCGAGCACGACGGCGCCCGCGACCAGCGTCGGGACGCCCCAGGACGGCAGCGCGGACTCGTCCGGCGCCGGGTTGTAGACGCCGACGACCAGCAGGCCGAGCCCGGCCGCGAGCAGCACGCCGCCGACGACGTCGATGCCGGGCCGGTCGGCGGGCTCGGGCCGTCCGTTCGGGACCGTGAAGTGGACGGCGACCAGCGCCAGCACGACCACCGGCACGTTGATCCAGAAGATCAGCCGCCAGCTCGCCGCGCTCGCCAGCGCCGCCCCGTACAGCGGGCCGAGCGCGCTGCCGAGCTCCTGCGCGGACCCGATCGCGCCGAGCACGACCGGACGGCGCTTCTCCTCCCACAGATCGCCCGCGAGCGCCATCGTCACCGGCAGCAGCGCGCCGCCCGCCATGCCCTGGACGGCGCGTCCGATCGTCATGACGAGCACGCCGTGCGGCGCCGCGGCCAGCGCGGTCACCACCGAGCCCGCCGCGAACACCACCAGGCACGCCTCGATGACGCCACGCCGGCCGAGCCGGTCCGACAGGCGGCCGAGCAGCGGCATCGCGGCGACGTAGCCGAGCAGGAACCCGGTCACGACCGGCGTGATCCGCTCCAGGTGGTCGACCGGGAGCTTCAGCTCGCGCAGGACGGTGACGAGGATGGTCGTGACGACGTAGGCGTCCAGCGCGGCGACGAGGACCACCGCGCCGCCGACGCCGATCGCCAGCCGCCGCCGCTCCATCACTTGGGCGCCGAGAACTTGTACGGCTTGTCGAACTCGGTGAAGTCGATCGTGAGCTTGCCGGTGCCGCCCTTGGCGCCGGGCAGGTCGCCCGTGACGCGCAGGAGGCGGTGGGTGCCGTCGCCGATCCAGACCTTCCCGGTCACGTCCTTGTCGATGCCCGGGATGAGGCCCGCGAGGACGCCCTTGGGCAGCGTCCCGCGCACCCGGTGCGCCTGCTCGCCGTTCACCTTCTCGGTGCCCTCCACCTTCGGCCCGGCGACGGAGGTGAGCAGCTTGGCCAGCCCGCGGTTCGGGTCGAGGACGGCGGACGGGTCGTACAGCGTCGCGGCCATCGTCTTCGGGACCGTCCGCCAGCCGCCCGTGACGGCCTTGAGGTAGAAGCTCTGGCCGACGGACACGATCCGCATCTCGACGACCTGGCTGGACTGGGCGATCTGGAGCGTGCCGTCCGCGTCGCCGCTCTTCAGCAGCTTCATCTCGCCGCCCCGCACGATCACCTGCGGCTCGCCGTCGGTGGTCAGCTTGAACCCGATGCTGGACAGCCCGGACATCGTCTGCGCCGCCTGCCGCAGCGTCCCGGAACCGTCCGGCTCGTTCGCGGTGCCGTTCCCGCCGTCGCCGCCGCCGGAGCAGGACGTGACCGTGACCAGGGAGATCAGCAGTGCGGCGGCGCCGGTGAAGCGGCTTCGGAGTCTCGACATGGCCGGGACCTTACCGGCCGGTCGTGTCCCGCGTCACTCCGCGTGAAGGACGATGCGGGGTCATCCTCAAGGGCTACCCCGGCGGCTCGTCAGGGGCGGCGGGCCGGGTGGCCCACCGCTCCGCGACGTAGGGCGGGTGGGACTTGAACCCACGACGGGCGGATTATGAGTCCGCTGCTCTGACCGGCTGAGCTACCGCCCCAGCAACTGTTCCCTGACCTGCGTGGACAGTACGACGGACCCCCGTCGCGCCGGAGCACATGGGTCAGCGAGCAGAGTATTCCGAACCCCGAGGGCTCTTGCCGAGTCTAGGAGACCGGAACCTGACGGCGCCATCCGGTGGATCCCCGGCTATTGCGCACCAGAGGACGGAAAAACTGTCGGACCCGCGTCGTACCGTGGTAGGCGGGTTCAGGGGAAGGGGGCCGGCCTTGAAACTGCTCACCGCTACCAAGATCACACAGGGGTACCGGCAGAACGACTTCGACTGGTGCGTCGAAGGGGAACTCGTGCACATCGGGGTCGTGTGCGCGCGGGACGAGGGGGATCCGGACGGCGGCTGCGGGTGCGGGCGCGCGTTCGCGGGGCTCAACTCCCATCGCGCGACGACGACCGCGATGGTCCGGGAGGTGCCGGGGTTCGCCGAGGAGGACTATACGGAGGCGGTGCGCAGCAGCCTCGAACAGCAGGGGTACGACGCGTCCAACGCCGAGCACGAGGCGGCCGGGCTGCGGGCGCTCGTCCGCGACTGGCCGGTGGGGGCGATCGTGGAACGGAGGCTGGACGAGATCGTGGTGCGCCAGGTCGCCCGTCCCTGACCGTCCCGTACAGTGCGGAACATTGTTCCGGAACGGAAGGAGGCGGGCGGATGCTGGTCGCGTTCTCGGTGACCCCGCTCGGCACCGGCGAGGACGTCGGCGAACTGGTCGCGGAGGCGGTGCGGGTGGTCCGCGCGAGCGGCCTGCCCAACCGCACCGACGCGATGTTCACGACGATCGAGGGCGAGTGGGACGAGGTGATGGCCGTCGTGAAGGCCGCCACCGACGCGGTCGCCGCCCGCGCGCCCCGCGTCAGTCTCGTGGTGAAGGCCGACCTTCGGCCCGGGACGACGGGCGCGCTCGACGCGAAGGTCGCCACGATCGAACGCCACCTCGCCGACTCCTGACCCGCCTCGGGCGGGAGGCCGGTCGGTCGGGGCGTCCGGCCTGCGTCAGGCGGGCAGGAGCAGGCTGGTCAGGTGGGCGGGGAAGTCGGGGTCGGGGCGGAGGCCGCGGAAGACGACGCGGGACCAGATCGTCCCGATCACCGCGTCGGCCAGCAGGAGCGGGTCGGCGGCGGGCGGCAGTTCGTTCCGCGCCACCGCGCGGGCGAAGACGGGGTGCTCGGGGCCGAGGCGCGTCGCGAAGAACGCGCGGACGTGGAACGCCAGTTCGGGGTGCTCGGCCGCCGCGCCGAGGATCGCGAGCGCCGCGTCGGCGGCGGGCGGCGTCGTGAGCAGGTCCAGGAAGGCGCGCGCCAGCGCGGCGAGGTCGGCGGCGAGCGAGCCCGCGTCGGCGACGCGCAGGTCCAGCGGCATCTCGCGGTCCAGCGCTGCGCCGACCAGCGCCGCCTTGGACGGCCACCAGCGGTAGATCGTCGTCTTGTTGACGCCCGAGCGCGCGGCGGCGCCCTCGATCGTCAGGCCCGCGTACCCCCGCTCGGCGAGCAGGGCGAGGACGGCGTCGAAGATCGCCGAGGCGTTGCGTGGCGGCATGGCCGCAGCCTAGCGAGAACGCCACGCAACGTTGCGTCGCGCCGCCGGGCTCAGCCGTGCGGGAGTGGCGCTGCGACCCGTTCATGCCGTCGTGTCGCCCGCACGCGCCGGGCGCATCGGCACCTGTGGGCCGCCACCGCCGCGTTGCCGAGCGGATCGGCCAGGTCCCAGCAGCCGCGCCGTCAGCCCGTGTGCCGCCGGGCTCAGCCGTGCGGGAGTGGCGCCGCGACCTGTTTGTCCTGCCATGTCGGCCCGTGCGAGCGCAGGGCGACCGGTGCGCCGGCGATCTCGGCCGCCGCCTCGGCTGCGTCGCCGAGCGCCGCGTAGACCGGACGGGCCCGCAGCAGCCGTGCTGTCAGTTCCCGCGCGGGGAGGGCGGGGAGCCGTGTGACGTGTTCGGGGCCGCTTGGCGCGGGCCAGGTGTAGGCGGTGCAGCGCAGGAGGTCGGGGCGGCGGGCGGCGACGTCGAGGTGGGTGACGGCAAGGGCGTCCATGCCGCCGCAGGCGTCGATCGCGTAGCGGAGCGCCACCTCGTCCAGGTGGCCGACGCGGAAGACGCCCTGCCAGGGGCCCGTGCCGTTGTGCGGGTCGGGGAGGGCGGCGGTCAGCGCCGGGTCCTCGGTGACGAACGGGCCCGGGCCGTGGCGTGTCGCGTAGGCGCGCAGGACGCCCAGGCGGACGGCGTCCGCGCCCGCTTCGGAGAGAAGGGTCTCGGCGTTGGCGAACGTTGTCGTGGACCAGGTCGTGTAGGGGTCGAAGCCGTGGTTCTCGTCCAAGAGGACGCCCTGCGCGCCCTCGAACACCACCGGACCCGAGCGCAGCAGCTCGGGCAGGAACGAGGAGTCCACCTGCCGCACGCGCGTGCCGAAGGCCAGGAACGCCGCCGCGCAGTCCTCGACCGGCGGGACGGGCGCGCCGCCGGGGAACTCGGCGTAGTACCGGTCGCGCAGCAGGGCCAGGAGACGGCGCAGCCGGGCGGGGGAGCGGCAGTCGGCGGCGCGCGGCGCGTCGTCCGGGCGGGCCAGGGCGTAGGCGGCGGTCTCGCCGACGCCCATGCCGCAGGAGCCGTGGCGTCCCGCGCCGCGCGCCGTCTCGCGCGCCCGGTTCAGCGCCCGGTGGTACGGCGTGGTGAGCAGGGCGGCGGCGTCGACGGTCAGCCGGTCGAGCGCGTCCGGGACGCCCACGGACGCCAGATGCGCGGCCTCGGCGGCGAGGGCCAGCGGATCGACCAGCATGAACCGCGACAGGTGCGTCCGCACGCCGGGCGTGAACGTGCCCGAGCCGAACTGCGCGAACGTGTGGTGGCGTCCGTCCGGCGTCACGACGTTGTGCGCGGCCTGCGCGCCGCCGTTGAACCGGACCACCGCCGCGACCGGCTCCGTCGCGCAGAGCCGGTCGACGACGGTGCCCTTCCCGGCGTCGCCGAACCCGAGGTCGACGACGATGACGTGCGGCGTCACAGCCGGGTCGTGGCGGCGGGGCCGGCGCCGGGGTCGAGTCCGGCGGGCGCGGACGACCGGACGACCGCCCCCCGCGACGCGTCCAGCCGCGCCAGCGCCCGCGACACGGCCGGGCCCGCCGCCGACCCCTGCTCGGCGAGGTGGTCGAGGCCAGCCGCGAGGTCGATGGCGTCCTCGCCGAGCCCGACGGTCAGCGCGATCGTCTCGCAGACGGCCTCCGGATCGTCCAGGTAGAGGACGTTCTGGCCGAGCAGGTCCTGCCAGAAGTCGCGCAGCCGCCGGTCATTGGTGTGGAACGCGCCCTCGGGGATGATGAAGTACAGGTCGTAGAGGCGCTGCACCTCGCGGATCGTCTCCTCGATCGGGACGTCCGCGCCGAGGCGGGTCCCGATCACCTTCGACACCTCGCGCGCCTTGACCTGCGGATACGCCAGCTCGTCCCCGATGAGGAACAGGTAGCCGCGCTTCCCGCGCTTCTCGAAACAGTCCAGCGCGGTGTGCCGGGCCATGAAGTGCAGGGCCAGCTCGTACGACTCGCGCATCTGGCCGCCGCCCCCGCCCTCCAACAGGATGCGGCCGAGGTCGTCGTCCATGCGGTTGTCGGCCTCGAACTGGCCGATCTGGAGCGGCGCGCGGTCGCAGGTCGCGTCGCCGACCGCTCCGAACAGGATGTGCGGGTCCGTGACGTAGCCCTTGCGCAGCAGCAGGCCGAGCAGCCCCGGGAGCTTCTGCTGAAGGGCGCGCGGGACGGCGCCCATCGAGCCCGTCACGTCGAACAGGACGCCGATCGCGAGCGAGTCGGGGTGGTCGTCGGAGTCGCGGCTCTCCCGCAGGACGACGCCCTTCGGGTCGAGCGACGGGTGGGTGCGGGCCGCGCCCGAGTCGCTGTAGGCGAACGCGCTCGCGCCGGTGGACCGGCGGTAGTTCTCGGCGGCGGTGTAGACGTCGGTGGACCAGTGTCCGCTTCCCATGGGGGTCTCCTTCTGTCAGGGCATCGTGAACGGGCGGAACCGGCGGGGGCCGTAGAGCCGTTCGAGGATTTCGTCCAGTTCGCCGAGCAGGCGCCAGGCGTCGTCCGGACGGGCCGTGGGCGCGGGCAATGCGCAGCCGCGCGCGAACCGGACGAGCGCGTCCGGCGCCGCGTCGCCCATCAGTTCGGTCATGCAATGGGTGGCGAGGTAGATGTCGGTGGCCGGAGTGGCGGGCCGCTTCCCGGTGACTTCCGGCGGGTACCGATCGGCGTAGCGGGCGACCAGCGCCGGGATACGGCCGCCGTCGGTGGTGCTGTAGCACCAGTCCACGAGCACGACGCCGTGGTCGGCCGGGTGGATCAGGACGTGCTCGGGCAGCACCGCGCCGTGCACGACGCCCGTCCGGTGCGCGAACCCGAGCCCGACGAGCAGCCGCCGCCACATCCACGCGACGTCGCGGGCGTCCAGGCCGCCTGGATACGCGGCGCGGACGTCGGCGAGCGTGACGAACCCGTCCAGCCGGGCGAGCGCGTTGACGCGGCGGTCCGCACCGGTCGCGGCGTCGCGGTGCCGGAACGATTCGACCAGGCGCGGCACGTACGCGCGGTATTTACGCTCACCGCGCGCGAGCCGGCGCAGCGCGGCGGCCTCCCGTTCCAGCAGGTCGGAGTCGGACGGGTCGCGCGGCATCTTCAGCAGGACGTCGCCCGCCTCGTACAGCGCGCAGAGATCGCCGCGCGCGGCGAGCGGGCCGAGCCGGTAGGTGCGCTTCGGCGTCGTCAGGACTTCGCCGTGGTAGCTCCGCCACAGGTCGCCGAGCCGGACGAAGCCGTGCCGGTCGCCGCCGCCGGGCGCGTCCGGGTGCAGGACGCGGGCCAGCCGCCGGTAGACGCGCGCCGCCTCGGCCTCGTCCGCGCCGAACACCGCGCGCGGATCGCGCGCGCGGTCGAGCAGCCGCAGGGCCTCGGGGACGGTCATCGGACCTCGTCCTCCCGGCCCGGCCGCAGCAGCGCGGGGTGCAGCAGCCGCGCGTCGCCCGCCCGGTAGAGGCGCGGACGGGGGCCGCCGCGCCGTCCGGGGGCGTCGGAGGTGCCGCCGGTGCCCGCCACGAACCCCGGGACGGACAGGACCTTCCGGTGGAAGTTGCCCGCGTGCAGCTCCTCGCCCCACACCGCCTCGTAGACGGCGCGCAGGTCGGGGATCGTGAACTCGGCGGCGCAGAACGCGGTGGCGAGCGGCGTGTACTCCAGCTTGGCGCGGGCGCGCTCCAGGCCGTCGGCGAGGATCCGCGCGTGGTCGAACGCGAGCTTGCGCGTCGTGCCGGGCGGCTGCGCGCCGGTCTCGGTGAGGCGTAGGTCGGCGACGGGCGTCCAAGCGGCGTCGGCGGCGTCCCCGCCCGCCGCCGGGTCGGGCAGCTCGGGCGCGAACGCGAGGTAGGCGACGGAGACGATCCGCATCCGGGGGTCGCGGCCCGGAGCGCCGTAGGTGCCGAGCTGTTCGAGGTGGACGCGGGCGAGGGCGCCGTCGCCCGCGGCGAGGCCGGTCTCCTCGCCGAGTTCGCGGACGGCGGCGTCGGGCAGGTCCTCGCCGTCGGCGACGACGAACCCGCCCGGCAGCGCCCACTGCCCGGCGAACGGCGGGTGGCCGCGCCGGACGAGCAGCACGGCGAGCGCGCCGTCGCGGATCGTCAGCGCGACGACGTCCACGGTCACCGCGACGGGGTCGTAGGCGCGCGGGTCGTAGGACGCGAGGAAGTCCGCGTCGTCCATGTCGTTCTCTCCTTGAGTCTAACTCGATCTGAGAACAACATAGCGGCCGGATGTGACGGATGTCCAGCCCGGTCCCCGCTGGCGGCGGAACAAGATCAATGACACGGTGGAGACGCCGCAGGCCGTACTTTCCAGGAGGAACCGCGTGTCCCTTCGTACGCTTCGACTCCCGGCCCTCACGCTCGCCGCCGGAACCGTCCTGGCCGCCGCGCTCGCCGCGCCGTCGGCCGCCCGCGCGCCGGACAAGCAGCCCGTCGCGACCGGCTACGGCGGCGCCGTCGCGACCGTCGACCTCGACGCCAGCCGCAGCGCGCTGGAGGTCCTGCGCCAGGGCGGGAACGCCCTGGACGCGGCCGTCGCCGCCGCCGCGACGCTCGGCGTCACCGAGCCGTACGTCGCCGCGATCGGCGGGGGCGGCTACCTGACCTACTACGACGCGCGGACCCGCACCGTCCACACGTTCGACGGCCGCGAGACCGCGCCGCGCGCGATGCGGCAGGACGCGTTCGTGGACCCCGCGACCGGCAAGGCCCTCCCGTTCGACGAGGCCGTGACGAGCGGGCTCAGCGTCGGCGTCCCCGGCACGGTCGCGCAGTGGGACCGCGCGCTGCACGCCTACGGCAGCCGCAGCCTCGGGACGCTGCTGCGCCCCGCCATCCGCGTCGCCGAGCACGGCTTCACCGTGGACCAGGAGTTCCACGACCAGACGGCGATCAACCAGGCCCGGTTCGCCGACATCGTCCCGACGCGCAAGCTGTTTTTGCCGGACGGCAAGCCGCCCGCAATCGGAACAACGTTCCGGAACCCCGAGCTGGCCGCGACCTACCGCGAGCTGGCGCGGCGCGGGCCGTCCTGGCTGTACGGCGGGGAGCTGGGCCGCGAGATCGCCGCCACGGCCGCCGCGCCGCCCGTCGACCCGAAGGCGACGCGGAAGGTCCGTCCCGGCTTGATGACGACGGCCGACCTCGCCGCCTACCGGGCGCTCGCGAAGGACCCGACGCACGTCACCTACCGGGGGCTGGACGTCTACGGCATGGCGCCGTCGTCGTCCGGCGGCTCGACGGTCGGCGAGGCGCTGAACATCCTGGAGAACTTCAAGCTGAGCCCGAAGGACCCGGTCGCCGCGCTGCACGCGTACCTGGAGGCGTCCAAGCTGGCCTTCGCCGACCGGGGTCGGTACGTCGGCGACCCGGCGCAGGTGGACGTCCCGCTGAGGCAACTGCTGTCCAAGGGCTTCGCCAAGGAGCGCGCCTGCCTCATCGACCCGGCGAAGGCCGCGACCGCGCCCGTCCCGCCCGGCACACCGGACGGCTCCTACGGCGGCTGCGCGAAACCGGCCGCGGCCAAGGCCCCGCTCACCTATGAAGGCCCGCAGACGACCCACCTCGTCGTGTCCGACCGGTGGGGGAACGTCGTCGCCTACAACGTGACGATCGAGCAGTTCGGCGGCAGCGGGCTGACCGTCCCCGGACGCGGGTTCCTGCTGAACAACGAGCTGACCGACTTCACCCTCCAGCCGCCCGCCCCCGGCGCCGCGCCCGACCCGAACCTGCCCGGCCCCGGCAAGCGGCCCCGCAGCAGCATGGCGCCGACGATCGTCCTGGACCACGGCCGGCCGAAGCTCGCCGTCGGCACGCCCGGCGGGTCCACGATCATCACGACCGTCCTGCAGATCCTGCTGAACCGGCTCGACCTCGGCATGACGCTCCCCGAGGCCCTGGCCGCGCCCCGCGCGACACAGCGCAACACCCCGCAGGTGTTCGCCGAGCCCGCGTTCATCGACCGCTACGGCAAGGCACTCGCCGCACTGGGCCACGACGTGCAGCTCTACCAGAGCCCGCCCGTCGGAACGATCGGCGCCGCCACCGGCCTCGAATTCCTGCGCCCCGGTCTCGTCCAGGCCGTCGCCGAGCCGGTCCGACGCGGCGGCGGCAGCGCCCTGGTAGTCCACCCAGCACGCTGACGGACGCCGGCCGCCTCCGGGCGGTCGGCGCCGCCTGAGCAGAATCCGCCGGGCGCGGTGCCGGCCCGGGTCGTGCCCGGGTGGGCGCCGCCGTCCGGGCAAGGCCCGCCGGGCGCGGTGTCGGACGCCGGTCGCGTTCAAGCAGGCTTCGCCGGGCGCGGTTGTGCCCGGGCGGGCGGCGGAGCCTGGGCCCGTCCGCCGGGAGTCGTGACGGACGCCGACCGTGTCCGGGCGGGGGCGCGACCTGGCCAGGGCCTACGGGCGTGGTGTCGGACGCCGGTCGTGACTGGGCGGGGGCGGTGTCTGGGCAGGATCGCGTCCGGTGCGGTGGCGGAGGCTGGGCCCTTTGGGGCGGCTTCGGGTCGTGGCGGAGGGGAAGGACTCCGGGCATGGCACGGGCGTACGTTCAGGTGACGACCACGACCGACTCACGGGGCGAGGCGGCGGAGCTGGCGCGCTCGGCGGTGGCCGAGCGGCTCGCGGCGTGCGCGCAGCTCGTCGGTCCGATCGCTAGCACGTACTGGTGGGAGGGGGCGATCGAGTCCGCCGAGGAGTGGCTGGTGCTGTTCAAGACCACCGCCGACCGGTTCGACGAGCTGGCGAGCCTCATCACCGAGGTCCACTCCTACGACAGCCCGGAGATCATCGCGACGCCGATCTCGGCGGGCAGCCTGGACTACCTCGCCTGGATCGCCGAGCAGACCGAGCAGGCGCCGGGCGACGACGAGGAGGGCACGCCCGTTCCCGTCCCCGAATGACCGGTGGTGCCGCAGTAAGTCATCGGTTACCGTGCAGGGGTGGACGAAGACTACGGGCTGTTCGGTCCCGGATCGGTGACCTGGCACGTCATGGGCGAGCCGGTGCTGATCGTCGGCGGGATCCGCGCGCTGCTGCTCCAGGCGCTGCACCCCCGGACGATGTGGGGCACCGCGCAGAACTCCGAGCTGATGAACCCGAGCGCGGCGTGGTCGCGGCTGGCGCGGACGGTCGAGTTCGTCCGCGTCCGCACCTACGGGACGACCGCCGAGGTCGACCGGATCGGGCGGCGCGTCCGGAACCTGCACTCCCGCCTCACCGGCGTCGACCCGCGTACCGGATCAACGTTCCGGATCGACGAGCCGGAGAACCTGCTCTGGGTCCACCTCGGCGAGGTCGACTCCTACCTGGACATCGCGCGCCGCGCCGGGGTGCCGCTCACCGCCGCCGACGCCGACCAATTCGTGGACGAGCAGCGCCGCGCCGCCGCCGTCGTCGGGCTCGACCCGGCGGACGTCCCGGCGAGCGTCGCCGAGATGCGCGACTACTACGCGATGATGCGCGGCCACATCTTCGCGTGCGACGAGGCCCGCGCGGGGCTGCGCCGGATGTTCAACCCGGCGGTGCCGCGCCGGATGCTGCCGCTGAAGCTGGCGGTCCCGCCGCTCGGGACGTTCGTCGTCTCGACGCTCCCGCGCTGGGCGCGCCGGATGTACGGGCTGCCGGGGCTGCCCACGTCCGACCTGGCCGCGACGCTGGCGCTGAAGGGGCTCTACCGGACGTCCCAGGTCGTCCCCGAGCGCTACCGGTACTCGCCGGACGCGCGGCGCGCCCGCGACCTGACCCGCGCCCGCTGACCTGCGCCCGCGACCTGATCCGCGCCGGCTGGTCCGCGCCGGCTGGTCCGCGCCGGCTGGTCCGCGCTGGCTGGTCCGCGCCGGCTGGCGGCGGGCGCCCCCTGCGCCCGCCGCCCGAGCGGATCACACGTCGGCCGTGACCTCGGCGAACGTCTCGGCCTTCGGCCCGTCGGGGACGGGCCGGGTGCCGTGCCGGGGGAGCAGCAGCGCCGGGACGATCAGCACCGCCGTCAGCCCGAGCGCCACCCAGAACGGCTCGTGGAACGCCTCGGCCAGCAGCGGCGCGATGCGCTCGCGGACCGCGTCCGGCACCGCGCCGAAGCCGTCACCGCCGCCGCCCGGGACGCGGTCGGCGATCCCGCGCGACAGCAGCACCGCCAGCAGCGCCGACCCGAACGACCCGCCGAGCTGCATGAGGATGTTCAGCGAGCTGGTCGCACGGGCCACCGAGCGCTGCGGGAGCGTCGCGATGGCCGAGCTCATCGTCGGCATCATGGTCGAGCCGAGGCCGAGGCCCCGCACGAACAGCATGCTCGCGAGCAGCGCGTAGGACGTGTGGTCGGACACCTGCGTGAGCCCGACCGTGCCGAGGACGAGCAGCACGATCCCGACCGGGACCACGCGTCCGGCCCCGATCCGGTCGGTGAGCTGCCCGGCGAACGGCATCGCCAGCGCCGCCCCGATGCCCTGCGGCGCGATCAGCAGGCCCGCCGCGAACGCGCTCTCGCCGCGCGCCGTCTGGTAGTAGAGCGGGAGGAGCAGCAGCGAGCCGATGAGCGCGACGCCGACGAGCAGCACCGCGAGGGAGGCGTTGGCGAACGTCCGGTCGGCGAACAGCCGGACGTCGATCAGCGCCCGCTCGCCCCGCGCCAGGCTGTGCGCGACGAACAGCGCGATGAGCACCGCGCCCGCCGCAGCCCAGCCGAGGACGGCCGCGTTCCCGAACCCGCCGTGGCTGCTCGCGTTGGACAGCCCGTAGATCAGCAGCGCGAACGCGGGCGGGAGCAGGAGCAGGCCCCGCAGGTCGAGCTTGGTCCGTCCGGCCGAGCCCCCGGAGCCGGCCGGGACGCGCCACCAGGCGAGCGCCAGCGCCAGCGCGCCGATCGGCACGTTGACGAGGAAGATCCAGCGCCAGTCGGTGTTGTCGACCAGCCAGCCGCCGAGCGCGGGGCCGAGGATCGGGCCGAGCAGCATCGGCACGCCGACGATGCTCATGACCCGTCCCATCCGGCGCGGCCCGGCCGCGACGGACAGGATCGCCATTCCGGTCGGCATGAGCATCCCGCCGCCGAGCCCTTGCAGGACGCGGAACGCGATGAGCGACTCGATGTTCCACGCCGCCCCCGACAGCGCGGATCCGGCGACGAACAAGACGATCGAGGTCATCCAGACCCGCCGTCCGCCGAACCGGTCGATGGCCCAGCCGGTCAGCGGGATGACCGTGCCGAGCGCGAGCATGTAGCCGGTGACCACCCACTGGATCGTGGACAGGCCGGTGTCGAAGTCTTTGCCGAGCGTCTGGAGCGCCACGTTGACGATCGTGGTGTCGAGGATCGCCATGATCGTCCCGGCGACGATGACGAGGCCGAGGACGAGAACGCCGCGGTCGAGCCGGTCCGATCCGGCCTGCGGCGGGGGTGGGCTTTCGGACATGGTGAGCCCCCTTTTCGGTGCGCCCCGTGATCCCCGCGTGGGGGGAAGCCTTGAACTTCAAGGTATTGGCAGTGCACCACGAAATATGTTGAACTTCAAGTCATGAGCGCTCCGTTCTCTTCCCCACCGCCGCCGGACGAGGACGTCGTGACGCTGATGCGGCTGCTCGGCCGCATCATGAAGGCGGCCAAGAAGCACGGCGGTCCCGGCGGGCCGCCCGAACTCGTCCAGCGCGCACGGGACGCGGGGCTCGCGCCCCGGCACATCCCGGTGATGGTCACGCTCGCGATGTTCGGGTCCGCCGCCGTCGGGGAGCTGGCCGGGCGCATCGGCCTGGAACCCGCCACCACCAGCCAGCTCGTCGGCGAACTCCAGCGCGCCGGGCTCGTCACCAAGGAGGCGGACGAGCGGGACCGCCGCCGCACCGTGATCAGCGTCGCCGCGCCCTGGCGCCCGGTCGTCGAGGAGTTCGCGCGGACGAAGCTGACCGCCGCGCGCCGCACGATGGACGCCCTGACCCCGGTCGAGCGCGAGCACTTCCTGCGCGGGCTCCGGCTGCTCGCCGAGGCGCAGGACGAAGTGCTGGCCGAGACGCCGCCCGCGGACCCGCCGCCGTGCCCGCTGGACCCCCCGGCCTGAGGGGTCAGCCGCGTCGCATGAGCCGTCCGACGGCCGCCATCAGCTCGGTGGACATCGCGTCGCCCTTGCCCTCTTCGGCGCCCTCGGCGACGCAGTGCCGGACGTGCCCGTCCAGCAGCCCGAGCGCCACCTTGTCCAGCGCCGCCTGGACGGCCGAGATCTGCGTGAGGATGTCGATGCAGTACCGGTCGTCCTCGACCATGCGGTCGATGCCGCGCACCTGGCCCTCGATCCGGCGCAGCCGCGTCTGGAGCTGGTCCTTGGTGGCGGTGTAGCCGCGGATCGGGGTCTGGCCGGTCGTCATCGTCGTCCTCGCAATCGTGCCGGGCGGGCCGTGCGCGCCCCGTCGCCGCCGGTCGCCACCAGCCGCCATCCTATGCGGCTAAGCCCGGTTTCCCGCTGATCGCGAAGACCCGCCGGGGTCAGCCCGGCGGGACGTTCCAGGACGCGATCACCGGCCGGCCGTGCTCGTCGCCGAGCCGGGAGACCGTGCCGGTGTCCAGGGCGAACAGCCGGCCGAGCGCCGGATCCAGGCCGAGCCAGCGCGCCGTGAGGACCCGCAGGACGTGCCCGTGCGCGACGAGCGCCACGTCCCCGTCGGCCAGGACCGGACGGCAGCGCGCGAGGACGGCGTCCACCCGCGCGCCGACCCGCTCGACGGTCTCGCCGGGGTGGTCGGCGTCGCCGGGGATCACGCCGTCGTCCCAGAGATACCAGCCGGGACGGGTCTCGCGGATCTCCGCCGTCGTGATGCCCTCATAGCCGCCGTAGTCCCATTCCCACAGGTCGGGGTCGACGGCGTCCACCGTGAGCCCGGCCAGCTCGGCGGTCCGGCGGGCGCGTCCGGCCGGGCTGGCGATCACGCGGACGGCCGCGTCCAGCCCGGCGGCCTTGCGCAGCGACCGCGCCTGCTCCTCACCGCGCTGGGTGAGCGGGACGTCGGTGCGCCCGGTGTGACGTCTGTCCCGGCTCCACGCGGTCTCGCCGTGCCGGAGGAGGATCAGTTCGCCCATGGAGGCCACTCTAGGGCGCGGCGGTCACGACGCGAGCACCACCTCCAGCGGTGTGCGCTCCAGCCCGTGCGCGTCGGCGACCGGACCGTAGACGATCCGTCCCGCGTGCGTGTTCAGGCCGAGGGCGAGCGCGGGGTCGGCGCGCAGCGCGTCCCGCCAGCCGAGGTCGGCGATCCGCAGCGCGTACGGCAGCGTGACGTTCGTGAGCGCGTAGGTGGACGTGTTGGGCACCGCGCCCGGCATGTTCGCCACGCAGTAGAACACCGAGTCGTGGACGCGGTACGTCGGGTCGTCGTGCGTCGTGGGACGCGAGTCCTCGAAGCAGCCGCCCTGGTCGATCGCGATGTCCACGAGCACCGATCCGGACTTCATGTGCGCGACGAGGTCGTTCGACACGAGCTTCGGGGCCTTGGCGCCCGGGATCAGCACCGCGCCGATCACGAGGTCGGCCTCGCGGACCTCCCGGTCGAGCGTGTAGGCGGTGGACGTGAGCGTCCCGAGCCGCCCCTGGTAGGCGGCGTCGATCTCGCGCAGCCGGTTGACGTTCACGTCCATGATCGTGACCGACGCGCCCATCCCGACGGCGATCCGCGCCGCGTTCAGCCCCGCCACGCCGCCGCCGATCACCGCGACCCGCGCGGGCGCCACCCCCGGCACCCCGCCGGGCAGCACGCCCCGGCCGCCGTTGAACTTCATCAGGTTGTAGGCCCCGACCTGGGCGGCGAGCCGTCCGGCGACCTCCGACATCGGGGCGAGCAGCGGCAGCGAGCCGTCCGCGAACTGGACGGTCTCGTACCCGATCGCCGTGACGCCCGCCGCCAGCAGCGCGTCCGTGCACTCCCGCGACGCCGCCAGGTGCAGGTAGGTGAACAGCGTCTGGCCCGGCCGCATCCGGTGGAACTCGGGCGCGATCGGTTCCTTGACCTTGAGGATCAGGTCGCCCTCGGCCCACACCGCGTCCGGCCCGTCGACGATCTTGGCCCCGGCGCCGGCGAACTCGGCGTCGGCGACCGCCGAGCCTTCGCCCGCACCGCCCTCCACGAACACCTCGTGCCCGTGGCGCGTCAGCTCGTGGACCCCCGCCGGGGCGATCGCCACCCGGTACTCGTGGTTCTTGATCTCGCGCGGAACGCCGATCTTCATAGCCCCTCCAACCGTCTCCCGGACTATGCCCCGCGACGGCGGCGGGCAGTCAGGGCAGCCACTCGTCGGCGATCGCGACCGTGAGCTGCTCCAGCAGGGGACCGGCGTGCCGCATGGAACGGCCGACGTCCCGCTCGATGTCGGCGAGCGCGTAGACGGCCTGGATCCGGCTGCGGCGCAGTTGCTCCCCGGTGAGGCCGCGCCGTCCGGTGACCGCGACGACGGGCGTCCCCGACCGCGCCGCCGACCGCGCCACGCCCGCCGGGGTCCGGCCGCGCAGCGTCCGCGTGTCGAGCGCGCCCTCGCCGGTCACGACCAGCCGCGCGCCGCGCGCCCGTCCGGCGAACCCGAGCAGGTCGAGCAGGAACCCCGAGCCGGGCCGTGGTGTCGCTCCGAGCAGCGCCATCGCCGCGAACCCGGCGCCGCCGCCCGCGCCCGCGCCGGGCCGGTCCCGGGCCGACCGGCGGACGGCCGCCTCGGCGACGTCGGCCCAGCGCCGCAGGCCCGCGTCCAGCGTCCGGACGCCGTCGCGGCCCGCGTCGGTCTCCGCGCCCGCCTCCCGCGCCGCCGCGGGCGTCCCGGACCGGCCGAGCAGCACGCCGGACACGTCCCCGGCGAGGACGAGTTCCACGCGCGACAGGTCCGGCAGGCCGCGCAGGTCGACGGCCTGCAGGGACCGCAGCGCCGCGCCGCCGGGCGGGAGTTCGCGTCCGGCGGCGTCCAGCAGCCGTCCGCCGAGGCCCTGCACCAGCCCGGCGCCGCCGTCGGCGGCGGCGCTGGCGCCGAGCGCCAGCACGATCCGCCGCGCGCCCCCGCGCAGCGCGTGCCCGAGGAGCTGGCCCGCGCCGAGGCTCGTCGCGGTGAGCGGCCGGGGCCGGCCGCCGGGGAGCAGGCGCGGCGCGCACGCCTCGCCGAGGTCCACGACGGCCGTGTCACGGTCCACGGCCAGCACCGCGCGCACGGGACGTCCGGCGGGCCCGCTGACCTCGGTCTCCACCCGCCGCCAGCCCGCCGCGAGCGCCGCCTCGGCGAGGCCGTCGCCCGCGGACGGGACGGGCAGTTCGACCACCGGGACGTCCGGCCGGACCCGGCGCAGCCCGGCGGCCAGGTGCCGGGTCACGGCGGTGGCCGACAGCGAGCCCTTGAAACGGTCGGAGGCCAGCAGGACGTGTCCGCGGCCGCCGGGTCCGGGAGTGTTGTCCGCGGACGCCACACCACAGCCTTTCGCACCGAGCGGAGGGCGGGCGTGAACGCCTTCCCTCCGTTTATGTCATCTCGGTGCTATTCCACACCCAGGACCTCCTCCACGATGTTCAAACCGAAGTAGAGGATGAAAACGATCGAGACGATCCACAGCAGCACGCCCGCCTCGCGCGGCCGGCCCCGGGCGATCTTGATGAGCGTGTAGGAGACGATGCCCGCGCCGATGCCGTTGGTGATCGAGTACGTGTAGGGCATCACGACGATCGTCAGGAACGCCGGGATCGCGAACCCGAGGTCGGACCAGTCCACCTTGGCGACCCGCGTCATCATCAGCGCGCCGACCAGGACGAGCGCGGGCGCGGCGGCCTGGGCGGGGACGACGGCGGCCAGGGGCGTCAGGAACAGCGTCAGCGCGAACAGCGCGCCGGTCGCGAGGTTGGCCAGTCCGGTCCGCGCGCCCTCGCCGACCCCGGCGGCCGACTCCACGAACACCGTGTTGGCCGACGAGCTGGTCACGCCGCCGAGCGCGGCCGACAGGCCGTCCACCGACAGGATCCGGCCGAGCCGGGGCACCTGGCCGCGCTCGTCCACGAGCCCGGCCTCGTCGCTGATGCCGAGGATCGTGCCCATCGCGTCGAAGAACCCCGACAGGACGAGCGTGAACAGCACGACGAGCGCGGTGAGGACGCCCGCCTCGGCGAAGCCGCCGAACACGTCCACCTTGCCGAACAGCCCGAAGTCGGGCGCGGAGAAGTAGCGGTCGGGCAGGTCGGGGGTGACCGTGCCCCAGGACCCCGGCCCCTTCGCGGGGATGTGCGCGTTCTTCTGGACGACCACCGCCACGACCGTGGCCACGACGATCCCGATGAGGATCGCGCCCGGCACCCGCCGCACGTACAGGACGATCATCAGCAGCAGCGCCAGCACGAACACCGCCGACGGCCAGGTGGCGAGGCGTCCGCCGATCCCGAGCGTGAGCGGCGGGCTGGTCGCGCTGGACGTCGTGAACCCGCCGTCCACCATCCCGACGAGCGCGATGAACGCGCCGATGCCGACCGCGATCGAGTGCTTGAGCGCCAGCGGGATCGCGTTCATGATCAGTTCCCGGACGCCGGTGACGGCCAGCAGGACGATCACCAGGCCCTCCAGGACCACCAGGCCCATCGCCTCCGGCCACGTCATGTGCGGCGCGGCCTGGAACGCGACGACCGCGTTGATGCCGAGCCCGGCGGCCAGCGCCATCGGCGCGTTCCCGACCAGGCCCATGATCACCGTGGCCACCGCCGCCGACAGGGCCGTCATCGTCGTGAGCTGCGGGATCGACAGGACGTGCCCGTCGATGTCCTTGGCCCCGCCGAGGATCAGCGGGTTCAGCAGGATGATGTACGCCATCGCGAAGAACGTCGTGATCCCGCCGCGGACCTCGCGGGCCACGGTCGTGCCGCGCGCCGTCAGCTCGAAGAAGCGGTCCACGGGGCCGCGCCCGCCGAGGGGCGGCGGCTCGGCCGCGCTGGGCTGGGACATCGGGAGCGCTCCAGGTCAGAGTCGGGAAAAGAACCGGCACACACTAACTTCCCGTGCCGGGTTCCGGCCGAACCGGCGTCCCCGTTCCCGTCCGGCCGGAACCGGTGGTTCACCCGCCCCGGTACGTCGAGTAGCCGTGGGCCCCGAGCGCCAGCGGGACGTGGTGGTCCTCGCCTCCGTCGGCCGCCGTGAAGATGATCCCGATCTCGGGGTAGAAGGTCGGCTCGCCCAGCTCGGCGAAGTACGCCCCCGATCCGAACCGGAGGCGGTAGGTGCCGGGCGGGGTCCCGGCGTCCGGATCGCGGGGGGCGGCGCTCCACCGGCCGTCCTCGGCGGTCGCGCCCTCCGCCACCGGCTCCCAGGTGTCATTGTCGTAACGATCGAGCCGGACCGGCAGGCCCGCGGCGGGCCGCCCGCTCCGGGTGTCGAGCACGTGCGTGGAAACGGTCATGGCGCCAGTACAGCAGCACTCGGGGTGCCGATCCGACTGCCGTCGGCGACCCGTCCGCTATAGCCTTCGGTGGTGCGTATGTGAGAGACGACGGAAGGGCCACGGATGGATCGGGAGACCCTCGGGCAGCGCATCCGCGCGCTGCGGATCCGGCAGGGCATCAGCCAGGCTCAGCTCGCCTATCCCGAGCTGTCCGACAGCTACATCTCGCTCATCGAGAGCGACAAGCGGATCCCCGCGCCGAGCGTCGTCGACCTCCTCGCCGGGAAGCTCAACTGCTCGGCGACCTACCTCGTCAGCGGGGTCAGCGAGGACGTCGTGGACGAGTTGCGCGTCACGCTCGACTACGCCGAGATCGCGCTGCGCAACGGCGCTCCGGGGGAGGCCCGCGCCCGGTTCTCCGACGTCCTGGCCAGCAGCGACGCCGTCGCGCTCCCGGACATGCTGCGGCAGGCCCGGTGGGGCCACGCGCTGGCGCTGGAGGCGGCCGGGGAACTGGACGCGGCCGTCGAGGAGCTGCGGTCCCTCGCCGACGAGCTGCCGGTCGACGGCGACCTCGCGCAGTGGTCGCGGCTGCACGTCGCGCTGAGCCGGTGCCTGCGCGAGCGCGGCGAGCTGGGCGAGGGCGTCCGGGTCGCCGAGGACGCGCTGCGCCGCCTCATCGCCGCCGGGGCCGACTCGACCGACGCGGCCGTCCGGCTCGGCGCCGCGCTGCTCGCGGCGTTCGTGGAGCGCGGCGACCTGGTGCGGGCCGGGCAGCTCGCCGACCAGCTCGTGGAGCGCGCCGAGCGGGTGGGCGGGCCGGGCGCCCGGCTCGCCGCCTACCGGGAGGCCGCGCACGTCGCCGAGATCCGCGGGGACTACGAGGCCGGGGTCGCGCTCGCCGAGCGGGCGCTGCTCAGCGCGGGCGAGGAGGAGGACCCGCGCGTCGTCGCCCGCGTCCGGATCACCTACGCGTCGCTGCTGCTGCGGGCCCGTCCGGCCGAGGCCGGGCAGGCCCGCGACCTGCTCGCCAAGGTGCGCGGGGAGATCGGCGTCGGCGAGGCGGGGGAGGTGCTGGTCGCGACGTGCCTGACCGAGCTGGCCCGCGCCGAGACCGCGCTCGGCCGGCCGAACGAGGCCGTCGCGCTCGCCGAGGAGGCCCTGGACCTGCTCGGGGACACGCCGCGCCGCGCGACGGCGTGGGCGCTGACGGTCCTCGGGGAGGCGTGCGTCCGGCTCGGACGGCGCAACCGGGCCGTCGAGGTCCTGACGCGGGCGGCCGAGCACCTGGAGCGGCTGGAGTCGTCCCGGGAGGCCGCGCGGACGTGGTTCGACCTCGCCGAACTGCTCGCCGAGACCGGCGCCGACGACACGCCCCGC
The DNA here is from genome assembly GCF_002911665.1 of Actinomadura rubteroloni. NCBI lineage: Bacteria > Bacillati > Actinomycetota > Actinomycetes > Streptosporangiales > Thermomonosporaceae > Actinomadura > Actinomadura rubteroloni. The sequence goes on along the minus strand of NZ_MTBP01000002.1, from coordinate 571,576 downwards.
CTGGACGCCTACCGCCGCGCGCTGACCTCGGCAGGGATCTGAAACCGACCATCGGGAAGGGCTCAGTAGGGTGGGAGAGCCTCTGTTCCACCGTAGAAATCCGGCCCTTCCATGATCTCTCGCATGCCCCGTCCGCGCCGTCTGGCCGCGCTCGGTCTCACCGCCGCCGCGCTCTCGGGGGCCGGGGTCGCGTTCGCGGCCCCGGCGTCCGCGCACACCCGGCTGGTGTCCAGCACGCCCGCCGACGGCGCGTCCGTGGCCGCCCCCGCGCAGGTCACGCTGACGTTCAGCGACGAGATCCGGGTCGCGCAGGTCGTGGTGAAGGACGCCGGCGGCGCGCAGGTCCAGGACGGCGCCGCCGCCCGCGCGGGCACGACGGTCACGCAGAAGCTCAAGGCCGCCGTCCCGCCGGGCGCCTACACGGTCGCCTACCGGGTCGTCGGCGCGGACGGGCACCCGGTCACCGCCGAGTCGCCGAGCTTCGTGGTCGCCGGCGGGGACGCGCCGCCGGCCCTGAGCCCGGCGGAGAGCACGGGGCAGCCCTCCGCAGCGGACAAGCCCGCCGCGAAGGACTCCGGCGGGCCGAGCTGGGCGTGGATCATCGGCGGCGGCGTGCTCGGCATCCTCATCGGCGTCGGGATCGTCGTGCGGGCCAAGCGCCGCCACCCGGTGGACGCGGGAGGCCGCGCCGATGGCGACGACTAGCCGTCCGGCGGCGGCGCGCGAGGGAGTCCCGGCGGTCGTCCGGGCCGCCGCGCTGGCGTCCGCCGCCGCCATCGCGACCCTGGTCGTGGCGCTCGTGGCGGGGGGCGCGGCCACCGAGAAGGTCATCCCCGGCCTCGGCGACGCGGGCGCCGCGACGCGGTGGGGGCTGCCGTTCGCGCGGCTCGTCATGAACCTGGCCGCGTCGCTGACCGTCGGGGCGCTGCTCGCGGCCGTCGTGCTGCTGCCGATGAACGCCCGCCGCGCCGGGAAGCGCGGCAAGGGCGCCGAGCCGGGCGCCGCGCCGCTGACGGCCGACGCGATCGGCTACCTGCGCGCCGCGTCCTGGTTCGCCGCGACCTGGGCGGCGGCGGCGGGCGCCACGCTCGTCCTGACGGTCTCCGACGTGCTCGGGCAGCCGGCCCTGGACGTCCTCACCGGCAACGAGCTGAGCAGCTACGTCGGGTCGCTGACGCAGGGTCGGGCGCTCATGCTCGTCGTCCTGCTCGCGGTCGTCGTGGCGCTGCTCGCCTGGACGACCACCACCCCCGGCGCGGCGGCCGGGCTGCTCGCGCTCGCGGTGGTCGCGGTACTGCCGCCGCCGCTCACCGGGCACTCGGCGTCGGCCGCCAACCACCAGGTCGCCACGACCGGCGTCGCGCTGCACGTCGTGGCGATCGCGCCGTGGGTGGGCGGGCTCGCGATCGTCGGCGTCCACGCCCTGACCGGCCGGGACGGGCTCGGCGTCATGACCGCGCGGTTCAGCCGGATGGCGCTGTGGTGCTACGTCGTCGTCGGCGCCAGCGGCATGATCAACGTGATCGCCCGGCTGCCCGACCCGGCCGAACTCGTCACGACCAGCTACGGGCGGCTGGCCCTCGGCAAGATCGTCGCGTTCGCGCTGCTCGGCGCCGTCGGCTGGTACCACCGGGAGAGGACCGTCCCGGCGGTCGAGGCCGGCCGGCCCCGCGCGTTCGCCCGGCTCGCCGTCGCCGAGGTCGCGATCATGGCGGCGACGACGGGGCTGGCCGTCGCGCTCGCCCGGTCCGCGCCGCCCGCGCCGACGACCGAGGAGTCGGGCGTCGAGACGCTGCTCGGCTACGCGATGCCGCCGCACGTGACGGCGTCCCGGCTCGTCACGCTCGGCGTCTTCGACCTGTACTTCGCGGCGCTCGTCCTCGTGCTCGGCGGCGTCTACCTCGCGGGCGTCGTGCGGCTGCGGCGGCGCGGCGACCACTGGTCCCTCCCGCGCACGGCGGCGTGGCTGGTCGGGCTGGTCAGCATCCTCGCGGTGACGCAGACGGGCGTCGGACGGTACGCGCCGATCCTGTTCAGCGTCCACATGGCGCAGCACATGGTCCTCAACATGCTGACGCCGATCTTCCTGGTGGCGGGCGCGCCGATCACGCTGGCACTGCGCGCCCTGAAGCCCGCGCGGGTGCGCGGCGACCGGGGGCCGCGCGAGTGGCTGACGATCGCGCTGCACAGCCGGTTCACCGCGCTGGTCACCCATCCGGCGGTGGCGACGATCCTGTTCGTGGCGAGCACGTTCGTCCTGTACTTCACGTCGCTGTTCGAGACGCTGATGCGCAGCCACCTCGGGCACATCGCGATGATGACGCACTTCCTGCTGACGGGCCTGCTGTTCTTCTGGGTCCTGATCGGGGTGGACCCGGCGCCGCGCAAGCTGCCCTACCCGGGACGCATCCTGCTGCTGTTCGTCACGATGCCGTTCCACGCGTTCTTCGGCATCGCGCTCATGAACCTCGGCGAACCGCTCGCGCGCGGCTGGTACACGGCGGTGCATCCGGCGTGGGGGACGTCGATCATCAAGGACGAGCACACGGCGGGCGCGATCGCGTGGGCCTTCGGGGAGGTCCCGACGTTCATCGTCCTGATCATCCTGGCGTTCCAGTGGTTCTTCGACGACCAGCGCCGGGCCCGCCGGGAGGACCGCAGGGCCGACCGCGCGCAGGAGGCCGGGGGCGATCCCGCCGACGACGAGCTGGCCGTCTACAACGCGCGGCTCGCCCGGCTCGCCGAGCAGGACCGCGAGCGCTGACCCCCCGCGCGGGGGAGGGCCCCTGCCGTCCGATCTGCGAAAATAGCGGCATGCGTCGGGTTTTCCGGAGCGTCGTGGCGCGGGAGACGTGGCGGCGGTGGGCCTACCTCGTCGTCGGCGGGGCCCTGCTGCTGCCCTACTTCATGCTCGCGATGACGGTCTTCGGCCCGATCCCGATGGCCGAGGCCCCGAAGACGGTGCTGATCCTGCTCGCCTGCCCGGTGGCGGGGGCGTTCGTGACCGGGCTCGTCCCGGCCGTGCGGCTGCTGGAGGGCACGGCCGTCCGGGAGCTGGTCGGCGGGCCGCTCGTCGCGCTGCCGCCGTCCGCCGCGCGGTCGACGGGCACCCGCGTCCGCACCGGCGCGTGGTTCACGCTGCACCTGTTCACCGGGTTCGTCGTCAGCGGGCTCAGCCTCGCGGTGCCGCCGTTCGGGGGTGCGCTGCTGCTCACGGCGTTCGTCGACTGGGACCTGCGGAGCTACCTCGGCCCGTTCGGCGGCGGCCCCCTGCGACCGCTGCTCGTCCCGATCGGGCTGGGGTGCCTGGCGGGCGTCATGGCGGTGATCGTCGTCGCCGGACGGCTGACGGCCGCGTTCGCGCCCCGGTTCCTCGGCCCGTCGCCCGCCGAGCGGCTCGCCGACCTGGAGGCGGCGGCGGTCCGGCTCGCCGAGCGCAACCGGCTGGCGCGCGAGCTGCACGACTCGGTCGGGCACGCGCTCAGCGTCGTGACGCTCCAGGCGGCAGCGGCGGGCCGCGTCCTCGCCGCCGACCCGGCGTTCGCCAAGGAGGCACTGAGCGCGATCGAGGAGTCCGCGCGGACGGCCCTGGAGGATCTCGACCACGTCCTCGGGCTGCTGCGCGACGACGGCCGTCCCGCCGCGACCGCGCCGCAGAAGACGCTGGACGACCTGCCCCGGCTGCTGGAGCAGACCCGCATCGCGGGCGTGACGCTGGACGCCCGGGTCGATCCTGACCTCGCGCGCGTCCCGGCGGCGGTGTCCCGCGAGACCTACCGCATCGCGCAGGAGTGCCTGACGAACGCGCTCAAGCACGCCGGTCCGGTGCCGGTCCGGTTCCGGCTGGAACTGCGCGGGGACCGGCTGGAGCTGGCGGTCGGCAACCCGCTCGCCGAACCCGGGCACCGTCCGGGCGCGTCCGGGGGCCGGGGCCTCGCCGGGATCCGCGAACGCGTGACCGTCCTGCGCGGCACGCTCGCGGCGGGCCCGGACGGCGGACGCTTCGAGGTGGCCGTCTCGCTGCCGGTAGGTTCGCACGCATGACGATCTCGGTCCTGCTGGTGGACGACGAACGCCTCATCCGCGCGGGCCTCGCCGCCATCATCGGCGCCGAGCCCGACCTGACCGTCGCGGGCGAGGCCGACGACGGCGCCGAGGTCCTGGACGCCGTCCGGCGGCTGCGGCCCGACGTGGTGCTGATGGACGTCCGGATGCCCCGGCTGGACGGCATCGAGGCCACCCGGCGGATCCTCGCGGCCGTCCCGGACCCGCCGAAGATCATCGTGGTGACGACGTTCGAGAACGACGAGTACGTCTACGACGCGCTCAAGGCCGGCGCGGACGGCTTCCTGCTCAAACGCGCCCGCCCGGACGAGATCCTGCAAGCTGTCCGGATGGTCGCGGGCGGCGACACGCTGCTGTTCCCCGCCGCGATCCGCGCCCTGGCCGCCGCGCACGCCCCCCGCGCCGACGCCGCCGACTGGCACGCCCGCCTGACCGAGCGCGAGGCCGACGTCCTGCGGCTCATGGCGCGCGGCCGGTCCAACGCCGAGATCGCCGCCGAACTGTTCGTCAGCCCCCAGACGGTCAAGACGCACGTCGGCAATCTCCTCGCCAAGCTCCAGGCCCGCGACCGCACGCAGGCCGTGATCCTCGCCTACGAGACGGGCTTCGTCGTCCCGCGCTGAACCGTCCCCCGGCCGGATCAGCCCGCGATCCTCGATCGGCTCTTACGCACCATTTACCTCGGGCTCGTTACAAAGGTGACAGCAGTGAGGGACGACTCGATCGGGGGACCATGAACGCCGTAACCCTGTCCGACCTGCGAAAACCACGCACGTTTCCGGCCGTTTCGGTGCTCATGCCCACGCACCGGGGGGCGCGCCGCGCCCGCGCGGACCAGATCCGGCTCCGCAACCTGCTCACCGAGGTCCGGCGCCGTCTCCAGGCGGACGCGCGCGTCGCGCCCGGCGCGGTGGACGAGGTCGTGCGCGGGCTGGAGGCCGCCGCCGGGGAGGCGGACCTGCGGCACGCCGAGGACGGGCTGGTGCTGTTCGCGACGCCGGACGGCGAGCACCACGCGTTCATGATCGACCAGCCGGTGGACGAGCGGGTCGTCGTGGACACCACGTTCGCGACCCGCGACCTGCTCGCCGCCGACGCCCGGCGGCCGAGCTACTGGATCCTGTCCCTGTCGGACCGGTGCGCCCGGCTGTGGGACGGCCGCGACGGCGACCTGGCCGAGCACACCGGCGACGGGTTCCCGCTCGACGGCGAGGCGCCCGACGAGCAGCGGCCCGGCGCGGCGGAGGAACGGCACCGGCAGGTCGTCCGGGACGCCGTCCACCGGCTGGAGGCCGTGCTGACGCGCGACGCCCGGCCGGTGCTCGTCGCCGGGGTCACCCGCCACCAGGCGGTGTTCGACGAGCTGGCCGGGCCGCAGATCACGATCGCGGGCCGGGTGGACGGCGCGCACGAGGGCACGCCCGCCGCCGTCCTCGCCGAGCTGGCGCAGCCCGTCCTGCACGCCTACGAGGACCTGCGGGAGGTCGCCGTCCTCGCCGAGCTGGAGGCGGCGCGCGGGCTCCAGCGCTACGCCGCCGGGCTCCAGGAGGTCGCGCGGCTGGTCGAGGCGGGCCGCGCCGAGCACCTGGTCGTGGAGCGCGGCTACTACGCCCCGGCGGTGCGGACGGACGGCGAGGTCGTCCCGGTCGACGGCCCGCCCGGCGCCCTGCGCGGCGCGGACGTGGTGGACGACCTGGTCGACGACCTCATCGAGACCACGCTGGAGTACGGCGGCGAGGTCACGTTCGTCTCCGACGGCTTCCTCGTGGACCACGACCGGATCGCGGCGGTCGTCCGGTTCTAGGTCAGCCCCGGGTCAGCCAGCGCGCCCCGATGTCGCCGAGCACCGACCGCATCGCGAGGACCGCGACGCCGAGCGTCAGCACGGGCGCGACGACCCAGCGCTCCACCTTGCCGTCCGTCACCGGGACGAGCGGGACGTCCAGCCGCCACGGGATCGGCCACAGCAGCGGGCAGCCGCGCGGCGTCAGGCAGTCCCCGGCGAGGTGGGCCAGGCAGCCGAGCGCGACGGCGTAGCCCGCGAAGCCCATGTCGAGGTCGTGCATGAGGTAGACGGCGAGCCCGGCGAGGACGCAGTCGGCGATGGCCGACTGCGGCTCCTTGCCCTCGAAGTCCAGCCCGATGCCGCGCAGCCCGAACCCGACGATGACGAACAGCGCCGCCCACCAGCCGTAGACGAAGTGGGTGGCGAGCCACGTCATCGCGAAGCCCATGAGGACGGCGAACAGGATCGAGTGGGTGCCCTGCCGGTGCCCGCCGGACACCTTGCCGACGTACTTGCAGAACACCTTGGTGATCGGGCCGAACGTGTTGGCGATGCGCCCGTTGTGGTGGTCGATGTCGGGCAGCAGCGCGGCCCCGGCGCACACCACCGCTCCCGCGAGGAGCTGCTTGGCGGACAGGTCCACCGCATGGCTTCCCAGCAGCTTCTCGCTCCCCAGCACCGGCGCGGCGGCCAGCCACGCGAGCGCGCCGCTGAGCGCGTGGGTCTTTCCCATCATCTGTGTCGATCACCGCTTTCGCCCCGATCCGGCCACGCCGGACTCTAGCCCGCGCAAAGGCTGCGCAACGGGCGGCGCGCCGATGGTGGATCGCACGGATCAGACGGGGGATGCGACCCCCGGGTTCCCGGCCGCGTCGTCGTGCCGGCGGCGGGCGGCGAGCACCGCGCCGACGTTGGCCTCGGCCCAGTCGGCGACGGCCCGGATCGGCGCCTGGAGCGAGCGGCCGAGCGGCGTCAGGGCGTACTCGACGCGCGGCGGGATCTCGGCGAAGACCTCCCGGGCGACGAGCCCGTCGCGCTCCAGCACCCGCAGCGTCTGGGTGAGGACCTTCGGGGTCACGCCGCCGACACGGTCGCGCAGCGCGGTGAAGCGCAGCGGCCCGTCGTTCAGCAGGAGGACGACGAGGACCGACCACTTGTCCCCGATGCGGTCCAGGACCAACCGGGTCGGGCAGTCGGGGTCGAAGGCGTCGCCCATCAGTCCGTTGACGTCCATGGTTTCTCCAAGGTGCTCTCGGCACGTTGAGGTAATCAGTATCCGATGGATACCGTCAAGCTCACGCGCAACTTTCTAAGGAGACGGCCATGAAAATCCTGCTGATCGGGTCCACCGGAATGATCGGGTCGCGCATCGCCGCCGAGGCGCGGAGCCGGGGCCACGAGGTCACGGGCGCGACACGGCGCGGCACCGACGGCGTGGTCCTCGACATCGCCGACGAGTCCCGCGTCGCCGACCTGGCCAAGGACAAGGACGCCGTCGTCGTCGCGGTCACCCCGCCCCGCGACGGGACGCCGCCCGCCCCGTACCTGCTCGCCGTGGGCCGCGCGCTGCTCGGCGGCGTGCGCGCGGCGGGCGCCGGACGGCTCGTCGTCGTCGGCGGCGCGGGCAGCCTGGAGGTCGCGCCGGGCCTGCGCCTCGTGGACACCCCCGACTTCCCGGACGTCTACAAGTCCGAAGCCCTCGCCCATGCCGAACTCCTCGACCTCATCCGCGCCGACGCCGCCGACGTGGACTGGACCTACGTCTCGCCCGCCGCCGAGATCGAGCCCGGCGAGCGCACCGGCCACTACCGGCGCGGCGGCGACGAGCTGATCGTGGACGCCGACGGGAACAGCCGCATCAGCGCCGAGGACTTCGCGCTCGCGCTCGTGGACGAACTGGAGACCGTCCAGTCCCACCGGGGGCGCATCACGTTCGCCTACTGACCGGCGGGCAGCAGCCGCCAGTCGGCGGACGCCTTCCCCGGACGGTAAGGGGAATCCAGCCGTTTCGCCACGATCGCGGCGAGCCCTTCCCGGCGCGCGGCGTCCAGCACCGCCGCGCCCGGGTCGTCCGCCCCGGGGAACCGGGGCGCGGTCCGGTGCCGGGCGCCGTCGAGGGCGAGATCGTCCAGCCGCGCCCGGCGCTCGCGGTACGGGACGTCCAGGAGCGGGCGGCCGTCCAGGTGCAGCAGGTCGAAGATCAGGTACAGCTCGGCGCCGGCGACGCGGGCGACCTCGCCGTCCAGCAGGGCCGTCCGGACGCCGAGCGCCCCGCCGAGCGCCGACCCGACCCCCGGCGGGGCCTCGGCCGGACGGCCCCGCGCGTCGGTGCAGCGTGTCCGTCCGCCGCTGATCCGGGCGAGCAGCCGCCGCCCGCCCCAGGCGAACTCGTACGCCCAGGCGTCCTCGTCCTTCGGCAGCCGTTTGCGCTCCTGCGCGAGCATCGGGAGCAGGCCCTCGGGCGGCGGCTCGGCGTCGGGGTCGGTGGGCGGGTCCATCCGGTGGATCATCCAGTTGTCGCCGCGCGTCCGGAACAGCACGTAGCGGCCCTGGACGCGCGTGCCGTGGAAGACGACCTTCACCTCGCGGTCGGTCCACTTCTCGGTCTCGTACGTCCCGCGATCCCACAGCAGGGACTTGCCCGCGCCGTACTCGCCCGCCGGGATCTCGCCCTCGAACGCCGCGTACTCCAGCGGATGGTCCTCGGTGTGGACGGCCAGCCGGTTCTCCCCGGGATCGGACGGCACGCCCTTCGGCACCGCCCACGACACGAGCACCCCGCCGCGCTCCAGCCGCAGGTCCCAGTGCAGGCTGCGCGCGTGGTGCTCCTGGATCACGAACGTGTCGTCGTCGCCGTGGGGGAGCGGCGCCTCGCCCGGGACGGGTTCGGGCGTGCGGCCCGCGTCCCGGCGGCGCCGGTACTCCGCGAGCCGGTCGTCGCCTGCCTTCTTCGTCACGGCCCGGGTCCTACCCGGCGGATCACCGCAGGAACAGGCCGTACTCGGCGACGTCCTCGGTGATCGCGGGCGGCAGCGCGACCACGGCCGCCATCTCCTCCGCCGACATGAACCCGCCCGTCTCGGCCCGGACCCGGGCGATCCGCTCGGCCAGCTCGGCGGTCACGCCCGGCAGCAGCGTCAGCACCTCGGCCGGGGCGTGGTTGACGTCGATGAGCCCGCCGTCCTTGTACTGCCGGGGCAGGTCCGGCCGGCCGATGCGCAGCTCGCGCGCCAGCCGGGGGTCGGACGCCGCCAGCTCCCGCGCCTTGTCGCGCAGGACCCGCTGCCGCCGCACGCGCTCCACGACCACGTCGTTGCCGACCCCGGCGAGCCCGTCGGGGTCGAACACCTGGCGGCGGATCAGGAACGCGTGCGCGCAGCCCACGATCGACAGCAGGAACGTGAACGGGCCGAGCAGCGTCCCCGTCAGGACCATCAGCGCGAACACCGTCCCGTACACCGCCGTGGACACCAGCAGGTGCGCGGTGCGCCGCCACAGCAGCGCCGCCCCGAACGTGAACGGCGTCAGGAAGCCGAGCGACAGGAACGGCAGCGCCGCCCAGGTGACGCTGAGCGCCGCCCGTCCCTCGGACATGCTGTCGGACGGGACGCGCGGCTCGTAGGGCTCCGGAACGTTCACGATGCTCTCCCGGGCGGACGGGGCGGGTGGCCGGGGCGGGTGGCCGGTCAGGGCAGCGTGAGGATCTCGTGTCCGTCGTCGGTCACGACCAGGGTGTGCTCGAACTGCGCGGTGCGGCGGCGGTCCTTGGTGACGACCGTCCAGCCGTCGTCCCACATGTCGTAGTCGAACGAGCCGAGCGTCAGCATCGGCTCGATCGTGAACGTCATGCCCGGCTCGATGAGCTTCGTGGCGCGCGGGTCGTCGTAGTGCGGGACGACGAGCCCGGAGTGGAACGTGGTGCCGATGCCGTGGCCGGTGAAGTCGCGGACGACCCCGTACCCGAACCGCTTGGCGTAGGACTCGATGACGCGCCCGATGACGTTCAGCGCCCGCCCCGGCCGGACCGCCCGGATCCCGCGCATCATCGCCTCGTGCGTGCGCTCCACCAGCAGCCGGGACTCCTCGTCCACGTCGCCGCACAGGAACGTGGCGTCGGTGTCGCCGTGGACGCCGTCCACGAACGCCGTGATGTCGACGTTGACGATGTCGCCGTCGCGCAGCACGGTGTCGTCGGGGATGCCGTGGCAGATGACCTCGTTGATCGAGGTGCACAGCGACTTGGGGTAGCCCCGGTAGCCCAGCGTGGACGGGTAGGCGTCGCGGGCGAGCAGGAACTCGTGGCCGATGACGTCCAGCTCGTCGGTCGTGACGCCGGGCCGGACGTGCCGACCGACCTCCTGGAGCGCCTGCGCCGCGATGCGGCCCGCGACGCGCATCCGCTCGATCGTCTCGGGGGTCTTGACGTCCGGCTCACCGGTTCTGGGAGTCTTCTTCCCGACGTACTCCGGCCGCGGGATGTGCGCGGGCACCTTCCGGAGGGGGGAGACACGGCCGGGCCGGAGAAGGTGCGTCGTCATGGTCTTGGAGTGTAGTCAGCATGGACGGGGCACGAATGGCTGTGTCCGCGTGAGCAACGGCGCGATCGGAGGGCCCATGAACGACCCGAGCGGAGCCGGGGACGGCGACTGGTGGTTCTGCCTGCGGCACATGAAGGTCGAGCACGGGCCGGGGTGCCCGGACAAGGACCGGATGGGCCCCTACGCCACCGAGGCGGCCGCCGCGGACGCGCTGGAGCAGGCGCGCCGCCGCAACGAGTCGTGGAACGCGGCCGACGAGGACTAGTCGCCGACCGTCGGCCCGCTGACGGTCTCCAGCAGCCGCGCGAGGCGGTCGCGCAGGCCGGGCCGCCGCGCCGGCGCGGCCTCCCCGGCGGCGGCGCTGACGAGGTGCTGGGCGCCGTCGAAGGTCAGCATCGGCTGGTCGGCCGGGACGGTCAGCGCCTCGTGCGCGAGCCCGCCGAGTTCCCGGTCGCCCTCGCCGAGGGCGAGGATCGTGGCGCCGGTGCGGCGCGCGTCGTCCACCCGTTCCAGCAGCGGGACGGGCGCCTCCCCGGCGGCGACGACGAACAGCGTCTCGCCGCGCCGGGCCGCCGCCAGCCGCTCCAGCCCGACGCGCAGGTGGGCGGGCGCGTCCGGCGGCGGCGACCAGCGCACGAGCGTGGGGGACAGGCCCGGCAGGTCGCTCAGGCGGCTCTCGTCGTCCAGGTGGGCGGCCAGGTGCCAGGGTTCGCCCGCCGGCGTGCCGACCAGCAGCAGCCCGCCCGGCGTGCGGGCGCTGCCGCGCAGCGCCCGGCCGAACTCGCGGGCGCGGCCGAGCCAGCCGGTGGCCGCCAGCACCTCGCGCAACATCATGACCTGGTCGCCGTCCACGGACCCCATCGTGCCGTACCGGAACGCGCCGTCAGGGTGGTTTCGCGATACCCCGGGCGGCGGGGCCGCCTGTCCCGCCGGTAAGGACGGTTTGGCAGACTCGGGATCATGACTGAGCAGCGCAAGTCCCCCCACGACCTGCCCGACGTGAGCGGCCTGACGATCGGCATCCTCGGCGGCACCGGCGACCAGGGCAAGGGGCTCGCCCGCCGGTTCGCGCTCGCCGGGCACCGGGTGCTCATCGGGTCGCGCCGGCCCGAGCGGGCGCAGGAGGCCGCCGGCGACCTCGGCGGGGACCTGCCGGTGAGCGGGGCGGAGAACGCCGTCGCGGCCCGCGAGTCCGACGTCGTGATCATCGCGGTGCCGTGGGACGGGCACCGCGCGACGCTGGAGTCGGTGCGCGCCGAACTGGCCGGGAAGATCGTCGTGGACTGCGTGAACCCGCTCGGCTTCGAGAAGGGCAAGGGCATGTACGCGCTGCCGGTCGAGGAGGGCAGCGCCGCGCAGCAGGCCGCCGCGCTGCTGCCCGACAGCCGGGTCGTCGCGGCGTTCCACCACGTCTCGGCCGTGCTGCTGCTGGATCCCGAGGTGGACGCGATGGACCTCGACGTCCTGGTCCTCGGCGACGACCGTGACGCGACCGACACTGTTCAGGCGCTCGCGGGCCGCATTCCGGGGATGCGCGGGATCTACGGGGGCAAGCTGCACAACGCTCACCAGGTGGAGGCGTTCACCGCCAACCTCATCTCCATCAACCGCCGCTACAAGGCGCACGCCGGACTGCGCGTGACGGACGTCTGATCCCGCGCCGACCGGACGCAGGCGTGGTTCACTGGTGTTTGCCGCGTTTGTCGCCTTTCGTTCATGCGAAGGAAGGGGGAGTCCGTCCGTGCGTCACGGGGAAGTAACGGGAGCGCCAGCGGACTTCCACGCGTCAGAGTGGTGGTGTGGACAGGGACGCGTTCTCCGCGTCCGGCGACGCCGCCCCGGTCGCGGATCCGGGGATCCCATCGGTGTTCCGCCGCCCACCGGCCGCCGTCGCGGCCTACGATCGACCGGTCGGACAGGGACAGGGGACAGGTGACCCATGAGGCATAACCATTCGGCGGATCCGTGGAGCGCGTTCCTCGCGCCGCGGCGGCGCGGCGAGGGGCTCGCGTCGGGAGCCACCGGTGTCTCGCGGTCCGAGCCGGGCGAACCGGGCGGTCCGCGCGGCGAGGGCGGCGAGTCCGACGCGTCGGGCGGTTCGCGCCCGAGGCCGGAGGACCCCGACCCCGCACAATCGCGCCGCCGGGTGCTGGACCAGCTCGCGTCCGGCCACGGCGCGCAGACCTTCGCCGAGATCTGCCGGGGCACCGGCCTGCGCCTGCTGGACGTCGCCGACGCGGTCGAGCGGCTGCGCGACGACGGCATGGTGGCGGTCGAGCACGCGGGCGGCCCGGCCACCGCGGACGAGGTCGTCCGGATCGTGCGGGGCCGCGCCGCGGGATGACCGGCTATCTCGTCACGATCTCGCTGAGCTGCCTGGTCGGCGTCGCCGAACTGGTCAGCCGCTACCGGGACCGTCCCGTCGCGCTGCTGCGCGTCGTGAGCACCTGGGTCTACGTCCTGATCAACGGCGGCGCCGGGGCCGCGTCGCTGCTGCTCATGCGCACCTACGGCTGGAAGTTCGGCGTCCACTCGCCGTCGGTCGTCGGCGCCACGCAGGTGCTCGTCGCGAGCCTCGGCTCGATGATGGTGTTCCGCAGCGCGGTGTTCACCGTCCGGGTCGGGGACGAGGACGTCGCCGTCGGCCCGAGCACGCTGCTGACGTCGCTGCTGGCCGCCGCCGACCGGGGCGTGGACCGGATGCAGGCCAGCACGCGCGCCGAGGTCGCCGGGCAGATCATGCGGGGCGTCTCGTTCGCGCTGGCGCAGCTCGCGCTGCCGACGTACTGCCTCGGCCTGCTCCAGAACGTGTCCGCCGAGGACCAGCAGGCCCTGCGGACGGCCGTGGACGCCCTGGCCGGCAGCGACATGACCGACCGGCAGAAGGCGCTGAACCTCGGCCTGCTGCTGATGAACATCGCCGGGCCGGACGTGCTGCGCGCCGCCGTCCGGACCCTGGCCGAGGAGATCAAGAGAACGCCCGAGGTCCCCGAGCCCCGGGAGGGGGAGCTGCCCGCCGGACAGCTCCCCGCGCCCGCGCCCTGAATCAGTGGTAGGAGTGCTCGGGGCCGGGGAACGTCCCGCCCACGACCTCGCGCGCGTACTCGGTGGCGGCGGCGCCGAGCACCGCGTCCACGTCGGCGAACTTCTTGACGAACTTGGCGGTGCGCGGCGTCAGCCCGGCCATGTCCTGCCAGACGAGGACCTGCGCGTCGGTGCCCGCGCCCGCCCCGATCCCGATCGTCGGGATCGACAGCGCGGCGGTGACCTCCCGCGCGACCTCCTCGGGCACGCACTCCAGGACGACCGAGAACGCGCCCGCCGCCTCCAGCGCCTTGGCGTCCGACATCAGCTCGGCGGCGGACTCGCCGCGCCCCTGGACGCGGTAGCCGCCGAAGACGTTGACGGACTGCGGGGTCAGGCCGAGGTGCCCCATCACGGGGATCCCGGCCGCGACCATCGCCTCGATCTGCGGGGCGACGCGCCGGCCGCCCTCCAGCTTGACGGCGTGCGCGCCGCCCTCCTTGAGGAACCGCGCGGCGTTCGTCAGCGCCGTCGGGACGTCGGCCTGGTAGGAGCCGAAGGGGAGGTCCGCGACGACGAGCGCCCGCTGCGACCCCCGTACGACGGCGGCGGTGAGCGGGATCAGGTCGTCCACGGTGACCGGGATGGTGGAGTCGTAGCCGTAGACGACCATCGCGGCCGAGTCCCCGACGAGCAGGACGGGGATGCCCGCCGCGTCGAACACGCGGGCGGTCTGCGCGTCGTAGGCGGTGAGCATGGGCCACTTCTCGCCCCGCTGCTTGGCGAGGGCGATGTCGCGGACGGTGACGCGCCGTCCGCCCGTCCCGCCGTAGAGCGCGGACGGCTGGCCGGTGCCGATTGCAGAAGACATGAAGATACCTCCGGTCTTGAGGCGCCACGGTGGCGTACCCAGACCTGAACGATCGTGCCACTAACAGAACGATTCGGGTACCCCCGTCGATTCCAGGAAGACAACGTGGGGGTTCGCAAAAGGCCGTAAACGCGCGCTTCCAGGGCGGTAAGCGTGGTCTTCTCCCCTCCGCCCGTCAGATGCTCCATACTGACGCGGAGGACAGGTCCGACGACTGGCTGTGGGAGCGCGTCAGGTGAAATCCGTCATGGCCCCGCGCGGCGATGCGCCCACCGACGACTCGGCCTCGCGGACGCTCGTGCTGGGCGTCGACGGCGAGCGCCGGATCGTCCAGTGCGGCCCGAACGCCGAGCAGGTGGTCGGGCGCAGACCGGCGGAGCTGATCGGCCGCCCGGCGGCCGACCTGGTCGACGGGGACGCCAAGGCCGATCTGGAAGCCCTGCTGGAGGGCATCACCGCGCGCCAGGAGCGCACCGCCGTCCTGTCCGTGCGGCGCGGGGAGGCGGGCACGACCGACGCGGTCGTCACCGCGCAGCCGATGGTCGCCGAGGACTCCGCCGGAGCGCCGTCGGGGCTGCTGTTCGTCCGGGTCGCGCTGCCGCCGAGCGAGCGCTACCAGGACCCGGCGCGCATGCGCCGCGCGCTGATGGACGACCAGCTCACCCGGTTCGGCGCCTCGCTCGACCTCGACCAGAGCGCACGCGGGCTCGTGGACGTCGTCGTCCCGCACTACTGCACCTACGCCGAGGTCCTGGTCCTGGAGAGCCTGGTCGCGGCCGACGAGGTCCACGCCGAGAGCGGTGCGGCGGTGCTGCGGCGCCTCGCGGTCACGTCCGACGACGGCAACGAACTGTGGACCGCGACATTCCCGGAAGGGGAGGTTCTGGTCTTTCCGGACGGGACGCCCTACCGGGACGTGCTGGAGACCGCGCGGCCCGTCCACCTGCCCGTCCTGGACGCCGACGCGGCCCGCGAGATCGCCGGACGGTGGCGCCGCGCCCCGGCCGAGGAACTGCTGACCGGCGTGTCGATGGTCCTGCTGCCGCTCGTCGCGCGGGACACCCTGCTCGGCTTCATCGCCTGCTCCCGCATCCCGGGCTTCCGCCGGTTCGACGCCTACGACGTCGAGATCGGCATGGAGTTCGCCAACCGCGCCGCGATCGTGGTCGACAACGCGCGCCGGTTCAGCCGCGAGCGCGCCACCGCGCTCGCGCTCCAGCGCAGCCTGCTGCCGACCGGGCTGTCGGCGCCGTCGCCGGTCGAGGTCCGGCACCGCTACCTGCCGGGCAGCAAGCTGGTCGAGGTCGGCGGCGACTGGTACGAGTCGATCGCGCTGCCGGGCGCGCGGGTCGCGCTGATCGTCGGGGACGTCGCGGGCCACGGCGTGAAGGCCGCCGTCACGATGGGACGGCTCCGCACGGCCCTGCACACGCTCGCGAACCTGGAACTCCCCCCGGCCGACGCGCTGCACGTCATGCATGAGCTGATGATCGAGCTGGGCGAGCAGGAGCCGCACTTCGCGACGTGCCTGTACGCGGTGTACGACGCGACGTCGGGGACGCTGGAGATCGCCTCGGCGGGCCATCTGCCGCCGCTGCTGGTCGCGCCGGACGGCACCAACGAGTACCTGACGATCCCGCCCGCGCCGCCGCTCGGCGTGGCGGGCGGCGCGGCGATCGAGAGCCGCGAGTTCGCGGTCGAGGACGGCAGCGTCTTCGTCATCTACACCGACGGCCTGGTGGAGAACCGGGGCCGCGACATCGACGACGGCCTGGCCCGGCTCCAGAGCGTCTTCGGTGTGGACACCGCGACGCGGCCGATGGAGGAGATGGCCAAGGCGATCCTCGCGGGCGTCTACGCCGACCAGCACCGCGACGACATCGCCGTGCTGATCTCGCGGCTGCGGCGCCTGCCCGAGGACCGGTTCGCGTCGTGGGTCGTCCCGTCGGAGCCGGCGGCGGTGCGCCGGGCGCGCGGGTTCGTCCGGACGCAGCTCGACGCGTGGGGCCTGTCGGACCTCGTCTACAGCACCGAGCTGCTGGCCACCGAGCTGATCACGAACGCGATGCGGTACGCCAAGGACGCCAAGGGCCCGATCGAGTTGCGGCTGCTCTACGAGCGGTCGCTCGTCTGCGAGGTGCTGGACGGGTCGGCGGCGCTGCCCCGGCTCCGGCACGCCGACGACGACGAGGAGGGCGGGCGCGGCCTGCTCGTGGTGAGCCAGCTCGCCGACCGGTGGGGCACGCGCCGGACGGCGGCGGGCAAGGTCGTGTGGTGCGAGCAGGCGGTGCCGGGGCAGGACGAGAAGGACGACGAGCCCGTCCCGTCCTGGCCCGGGGAGAACCACCACCGCGAGTAGCGGGGCACTGCCGGGTCACTGCCGCGTCACTGCCGCGTCACTGCTCCGACGGCTCCCGCCACCGGTTGGTGATGGGGAGCCGCCGGTCGCGGCCGAAGTTCTTCGCCGTGATCTTCGGCCCCGGCGGGTACTGGCGGCGCTTGTACTCCGCGAGGTCCACCAGCCGGATGATCCTGTCGACCAGCTCCGGGTCGTGCCCGGCGTCGATGAGCGCGTCGTGGCCGAGGTCGCGTTCGACGTAGTCCACGAGCAGCGGGTCCAGCTCGTCGTAGGGCGGCAGGCTGTCGACGTCGCGCTGGCCGGGCCGCAGCTCCGCCGACGGCTCCTTGACGATGATCTCGTCCGGGATCGGCTCGTCGGGGAACGGGTGCAGGAACGGCACGTCCGACCCGACGGCGGTGTTCCGCCACCGCGCGAGCGCCCACACGCTGGTCTTGACGAGGTCCTTGATCGGCGCGAAGCCGCCCGCCGAGTCGCCGTAGAGCGTGGAGTAGCCGGTCGCCAGCTCGCTCTTATTGCCGCCGGTGAGGACGAGGTGGCCGTGCTCGTTGGACAGGCCCATCCAGACGTTCGCGCGGATGCGGGCCTGGAGGTTCTCGGCGGCCAGGCCGTGCAGGTCGAGTTGCTCCTCGAACGCCGCGACCATGTCGGCGATCGCGACCGTCCGGGCGTTGAGGCCCTGCCGCTTGACCAGTTCCTCGGCGTCGCTCACCGAGTGCGAGGTGGAGTAGCGGCTCGGCAGCAGGACGACGTGGACGTTCTCCGGCCCGATCGCGTCGGCGGCGATCGTCGCGACGAGCGCCGAGTCGATCCCGCCGGACAGGCCGAGGATCACCGAGCGGAAGCCGTTCTTGCGGACGTAGTCGCGGGTGCCGGTCACGAGCGCGCCGTAGATCTCGGCGGGGTCGTCCAGCGGCTCGAAGACCTCGGCGGGCTCGGGGCCGGCGGCGGCGGGCGCGGCGGCGTCCAGGGCGTACCGGTCGATGGTGATCGTCGTGCCGTCGCTGTCGTCGTGGGACGTCGCGGGCGTGCCGTCGGACGCGGCGGGCAGGTCCAGGTCGGTGACGAGCAGGTGCTCGACGAACTGGGGCGCGCGGGCCAGCAGCGCGCCGTCGGGGCCGACGACGACCGAGTCGCCGTCGAAGACCAGCTCGTCCTGGCCGCCGACCGCGTTGACGTAGGCGAGCGCGCAGCCCGCCTCGCGCGCCCGCTTCGCGCACAGGTCGAGCCGGACGTCGTCCTTGTTCCGCTCGTACGGCGAGGCGTTGAGGGCCAGCAGCAGGCCCGCGCGGGCGGCCCCGGCGGCGCTCGCCGGGCCGCCGTCCTGCCAGAGGTCCTCGCAGACGATCGTGGCGACGTCCACGCCGTGCAGCCGCACGACCGGGAGCCGGTCGCCCGGGACGAAGATGCGGTACTCGTCGAACACGCCGTAGTTCGGCAGGTGGTGCTTGGCGGACCGCACCGCGACCTCGCCCCGGTGCAGCCACGCGGCGGCGTTGAGCGGCGCCCCGGCGGGCTGGCCGAGGCGTCCGCCGGTGGCGTCGGCGCGGCGGTCCAGGTAGCCGGTGACGACGGGCAGCTCGCCGAGCCCCTCGTCGGCGAGCCGCCGCGCGACCCGCTCCAGCGCCCGCCGGGACGCCGTGACGAACGACCCGCGCAGCGCCAGGTCCTCGACGGGGTAGCCGGTGAGCATCATCTCGGGGAACAGGACGAGGTGGGCGCCGCGGTCGGCGGCGCGCCGCGCCCATTCCACGATGAGGCGGGCGTTGCCGTCGAGGTCGCCGACGGTCGGGTTCACCTGCGCGAGAGCGATCCTGAGCTGAGGCACACGATCAGCCTAGATCACCGGCCCCCGGTATCGTCAAACTGACGAGAAGTGGCGGCGGCGGATCGCCGGGGCGAGCGCGAGCTGGCCGAGCGCGGCGGCCAGGCCGAGGCCCCCGGACGTCAGCCACAGCACGGGCGCGCCGAGGCCGAGGAGCTGGGTGCCGCCGAGCGGCGCGACCAGGTACCCGCCCGCCCACGCGACGCCGTACGCGGCGTTGTACCGGCCGCGCAGGTGCGGCGGGGCGAGGTCGGCGACGACGGCCTGGAGGACGGCCGAGGACACGATCTCCCCGCACGTCCACAGCAGCACGGTGACGATGTAGCCGGGCAGCGAGTCGACGAGCGCGGTCAGCCCGATCCCGACCCCGGCGAGCGCGTTCCCGGCGACCAGCACGCGGGAGTGGTCACGGCGGGCCAGCCAGGTGTTCACCACCGGCTGCACGACGACGATCAGGACGCCGTTCGCCGCGACGGCCGCTCCGTACGCGCCGGGGCCGAGACCGTCCGCCCGCATCGCCAGCGGCATCGTCGTCATGCTCTGGAGGATGACGAACACGTAGATCGCGGAGAGCCCGACGTAGGCCACCAGGACGCGGTCGCGCAGCACGTCGGCGAAGCCGCCGCCCGCGTCGTCGCGGGTCCGCTCCGGACGGGTCTCCGGGACGGCCCGCCACACCAGCAGCCCGTACGCCGCGCAGGTGAGCGCGTCGATCCAGAACAGCAGCAGGTACCCGTGCGCGGCCAGCACGCCGCCGAGGACCATCGCGGTCGCGAAGCCGAGGTTGACGGCCCAGAACAGCAGCCCGAACGCGCGCGGCCGGTCGTGCGGCCCGATGACGTCGGCGACGACGGCCGCCGACGCGGGCCGGTGCATGTCGAGGAAGAACCCGCAGGCCAGCGCCGCCGCGATGATCGACGGGATGCCGTCCGCGTACCCGACGGCCAGCATCGCCGCGCCCGCGCCGACCGTCCCGCCCGTCAGCGTGACGCGGCGGCCGACGCGGTCGGCGAGGTAGCCGCCCGCGAGCTGCCCGGCGAGCGACCCGGCGCCCAGCACGGCGACGACCGCGCCCGCCGCGCCGACCGACAGGCCGCGCGCGGTGACGAGGTAGAGCCCGAGGAACGGCTCGACCATCGTGCCGAGCCGGTTGATCAGGGTCCCGGCCCACAGCACCCAGAAGACGCGCGGGAGGCCGCCGATCCGGGGCGCGAGGAACGCGGCGAACCGGCCGGGAGGGGCGGGGGAGTCGAGGGAGGCCACGTCCGCGATCCTGCGGGGCGGCCGGGTTCCCGCCCAACTGATTTAGCCTGGACTGAAAGGAGGAGGCCGGGGTGATCGAGTTCGGTTTCGCGCCGGGGGACGTGGCGCGCGTCCGGTTCGCGTTCTCCCCGCTCTGGGAGGCCGTGCGGAGCCTGCGCGTGCTCGCCGACCCGTCCGGGCACGCCCTGCACCTGCCGTGGGTCCGGACGGTCGCGCCGAAGCTGCGCGGCCTGGACCTCGCGCCGCTGCGCGCCCTGATCCCGCCGGCCGGGTACATCCCCGACTTCCTCACCCCGCCGCCGGGGAGCCCGCTGCCCGACTTCGCGGCCGAGCTGGCGCGGGTCGCCGCGACGCCGCCCGCGACCGTCGCCGAGGAGATCGGCGAGTTGGAGCCCGTCCGGGCGGCGCGGGCCGCCCGCGCCGCGCTCGCCGCCGACCCCGCCGCGACGCTCGACCGCGTCACCGGGCTGCTGGAGCGGTACTGGGAGATCGCGCTCGCGCCGTCCTGGGAGCGCGTCCGGGACCTGCTGGAGGGCGACGTCCTGCGCCGCACCCAGGCGCTCGGCGTGCGCGGCGCCGAGGGCGTGTTCGCCGACCTGCACCCCGGCGTCGCGTGGCGCGACGGCGTCCTCACCGTGGACCGCGAGTGGGACTACCGCGTCCCGCTGCTCGGCCGGGGCCTGCTGCTCGTGCCGAGCGCGTTCGTCTGGCCGCAGGTGTCGGTCATGATCCCGCCCTACCAGCCGATGCTCAGCTACCCGCCGGTCGGCGTCGGGACGCTCTGGGAGACCGCCCCCGCCGCGCCGCCGGACGCGCTCGCCGCGCTGATCGGCCGGGGCCGCGCGGCCGTCCTCGCGGCGATCGCGACGCCCGCCGCGACGACCGACATCGCGCGCCGGCTCGGCGTGACGCCCGGCGCGGTCAGCCAGCACCTCGGCGTCCTGCGCGCCTGCGGGCTCGTCACCGGGCACCGGCTCGGCCGCCGCGTCCTGTACGCGCGGACGGCGGCGGGCGACGCGCTCGCGGCGGCCGGGGACTGAGCCGTCAGAGCGCGACGGACGACAGGTCCGCCCAGAGGTGGTCCAGGTACCGGCCGGACTCGCCGAGCCAGTCCAGATGCGCGCGGGGCGCCTCGCGCAGGACGCGGGCGACGCGCTCCACGGCGGCGCGGTCCTCCGGCGCGCAGTCCACGGCGTCCAGCGTGCCGGGCATGCCGCGCGCGGCCCGCGCGACCTGCTCGGTCCGCGCCTCGATGCGGTCGGCGACGGCCGCGCCCGCCTCCTGCGGGCCGAGCCCGTACGCGGCCGACAGGACGGTCAGGAGGTTGTGGACGTCGCCGTCCTTGGTCTCGCGCGGATAGGACGCGACGTCGTTGCACCAGGCCATGACGTCGGCCGTGCCCTCGATCAGCGTCGTCCAGCACGGCGTGCCGAGCACCGGGCGCGGCAGCTCCACGCCGAGCACCGGCTCGATCAGGTCGAACAGGAACGGAGCCGCCGCGCGCCGCCGCAGCTTCGGGTACGCGCGCGGCGTGGGCAGGTCGCCCATCCGGCGGTCGACGGCCTCCTGCGCGCAGCCCGTCCGGTGGTCCTCCAGATGGGACACGAAGCGGCGCCGCCACGTCCGGCTCATCTGCGGGCCGGTCTCCCGCCACAGCTCGGCCAGCGACTCCTCCAGCGGGCGCGCACCGGGCCGGGCCGCGCCGCGCCGCAGCGCGCCGAGCAGGTCGGCGTAGAGCGAGTGCACCGCGTTGGCGCTGCGGCCGACGGGATCGGTGTCGGTGAGGTCGTCCAGGGCGAACGCCCAGACCGTCCAGCGCGCGAACAGTTCGACGCGGTCGGCGGGCGCGGCCGGGAACAGCCGGACGGCCAGCCGTTCGCAGCGCGCCAGCGGCCGGACGCCCGCGCCGAGCCCCCGGGCGCGCGTCCAGTCCTCCAGGCGCTCGGCCAGGGCGTGCGCGTCGGCGCGCGGGACCACCGGACCGGCCGGTGCGGTCACGCGGTCGCCGAGCGAGTGCAGCAAGGAGGAGACGTCCACAATGTTGATCATGGTAAGGAGCGGTCGTGGACCGGCGCCGCGATCGCCACGTCAAGTTCCGGGAAAGGGAACGGGGGACGGGCGGCTCCGCGCCCCCGCCCTTCGCCTCCGGCCACGGACCGTGGCAGAGTGCGTTGATCTTCGTGATCCGAAGGAGGCTCCCTATGCCCGGACGCAGACCCGTCCGCACCGCGCTCGGCGCGGCCCTCACCGCGCTGGCCCTGGCCGCCGGGGCAACCGCCTGCGGCGGCGACGACTCCGCCACCGTCCAGGGCGCGCACCTCGTCAAGAAGGGCGCGCTCACCACCTGCACGCACCTGCCGTATCCGCCGTTCCAGTCCGAGCAGGGCGGCAAGGTCGTCGGGTTCGACGTCGACCTGATCGACCTCGTCGCGAAGAAGCTGGGCGTGACGCAGAAGATCGTGGACACGCCGTTCGAGACGATCAAGACCGGCTCGGCGCTCAACGCCGGCAAGTGCGACCTCGCGGCGGCGGGCATGACGATCAAGCCGGACCGCGCCCGGTTCCTCACCTTCAGCACGCCGTACTTCACCGCGACGCAGGCGCTGATGGGCAAGAAGGGCCAGCGGTACGGGACGCTCGCGGAGGTGAAGGACGCGGGCGTGAAGGTCGGCTCCCAGGCGTCCACGACGGGCGAGGAGTACGCGCGCTCGCAGAAGCTCGACACGGTCTCGTTCAAGGACTCGGCGTCGCTGCTCAACGGCCTGCGCACCGGCCGCGTCAACGTGATCATCGAGGACTACCCGGTGATCCAGGGCTGGCTGAAGGACCCCGCCAACGCCGCCTACGGACTGGACGGCAACTACGACACGGGCGAGAAGTACGGGTTCGCCGTCCGCAAGGACCAGAACCCCGGCCTCGTGAAGATCATCGACCAGGTGATCGCGACGGCCCGCGCCGACGGCTCCTACCGGCGGATCTACGAGAAGTGGATCGGCCCGATGCCCGCGGGGAGCTGACCGTGGCCACCGGACCCACCGCGGCCCTGCGCGCGGGCGCGGCGCGGCGCCGTCGCCGCCGGCTCGTGCGCGGCGCCGAGTACGCCGCGTTCGCCGCCGTCATCGCGCTGCTCGCCGTCCTCGCCGACTGGAACTCGCTGCGGACGAACTTCTTCAACACCGACGTCATCGGCGGCCTGTTCCCCGACATCATCACCGTCGGGCTGCGCAACACCGTCCTCTACACGGCGATCGGGTTCGTCCTCGGCCTGGCCGCCGGGCTGCTCATCGCGCTGATGCGGCTGTCGTCGGTGCTCCCGTACCGCTGGTTCGCCGTCGCGTACGTCGAGGTGTTCCGGGGCCTGCCCGCCCTGCTGATCTTCATCTTCGTCGGCGTCGGCGTCCCGCTGGCCTTCCCCGGGACGAACCTGCCGGGCGGCGTCTACGGGCAGGCCGGGCTCGCGCTCGCGCTCGTCTCGGCCGCCTACATGGCCGAGACGATCCGGGCGGGCATCGAGGCCGTCCCGCGCGGCCAGATGGAGGCGGCGCGCTCGCTCGGCATGTCGCACGGACGCGCGATGCGGACGATCATCATCCCGCAGGCGCTCCGGACGGTGATCCCGCCGCTCACCAACGAACTCGTCCTCCTGTTCAAGGACTCGTCGCTGGCGCTGTTCATCGGCGTGTCCCTCGGCCAGCGGGAACTCGCCAAGTTCGGGCAGGACCTCGCGAGCGAGAAGGGCAACACCACCCCGATCGTCGTCGCCGGACTCTGCTACCTGCTCATCACGATCCCGCTGGGCCACCTCGCCCGGCGGCTGGAGACACGGCGGCGCGGGGAGGCGCGATGAACGCGATCGAGATCACCGGGCTGCGCAAGGCGTTCGGGGACGAGGAGGTCCTGCGCGGGATCGACCTGACCGTCGCGGCGGGGGAGGTGGTGTGCGTCATCGGCCCGTCCGGATCGGGCAAGTCGACGCTGCTGCGCTGCGTGAACCTGCTGGAGGAGCCGACGGCCGGGACGATCCTGGTCGACGGCGCCGAGATCACCGACCCCGACGCCGACCTCGACGCGCTCCGGCGCGGCATCGGCATGGTCTTCCAGCAGTTCAACCTCTTCCCGCACCTCACCGCCCTGGAGAACGTGATGGTCGCGCCGATGAAGGTTCTGCGGCGATCACGTGACGAAGCGGAGCGCATCGCACGCGAACATCTCGCCCGCGTCGGGCTCGCCGACCGCGCGGACGCGTTCCCGCGGCGGCTGTCGGGCGGCCAGCAGCAGCGCGTCGCGATCGCGCGGGCGCTCGCGATGGGCCCCGACGTCATGCTGTTCGACGAGCCCACGTCCGCGCTGGACCCCGAACTCGTCGGCGACGTCCTCGGCGTCATGCGCAAGCTCGCCGAAGCGGGGATGACCATGCTCGTCGTCACCCACGAGATGAGCTTCGCCCGCGAGGTCGCCGACCGCGTCGTGTTCCTGGACGGCGGCGTCATCGTGGAGTCCGGACCCGCCGCGCAGGTCATCGCCGAGCCCCGGATGCCGCGCACCCGCGAGTTCCTAGCCCGCGTCCTGGACCCCGCGTCGGCGGTGGATCCGGGACGCGCGTCCGACTCGTCCGCTGACAGCGGAACCGGCCTCGGTAAGGGGTAGCGCACCCGTCCGCCGGTGTGGCGCGGGCCGTTCGTATGGCAAAGTTTGTCCTAGTCGCGCCCGGGTTGCGCACCGCGTCCCGCGGGGCGGGTCCGGGCCGCCGGAACGGACGTAACGTCGCGGTAACAGCGGCGGGGCATACTGCAAGCGAGGCGTACCTGTCGGCACCAGCGCCACGTCATCGGGGGTCCCGGCCCCGCGTTAGGCCCGGAGGCCGCGCGGGAAGGGGCCGGGGGACCGGTGAGCGCCGGCCGGCACCGCACCACCGAGGGAGAAGGCATTGGACCGTCAGCAGGAGTTCGTGCTCCGCACGCTGGAGGAGCGCGACATCCGCTTCATCCGGCTGTGGTTCACCGACGTTCTCGGCTTCCTGAAGTCCGTCGCCGTCGCACCCGCGGAACTGGAGGGCGCCTTCGGCGAGGGCATCGGGTTCGACGGGTCGGCGATCGAGGGCTTCGCGCGCGTCTACGAGGCCGACATGATCGCCAAGCCGGACCCGTCGACGTTCCAGGTCCTGCCCTGGCGCAGCGAGAGCCCCGGCGTCGCCCGCATGTTCTGCGACATCCTCATGCCGGACGGCACGCCGAGCTTCGCCGACCCCCGGTTCGTGCTGAAGCGGACGCTCGCCCGCGCCGCCGACCTCGGCTTCACCTTCTACACCCACCCCGAGGTCGAGTTCTTCCTCCTGTCGGACCGGCCCGAGGACGGCCGTGAGCCCACCCCGGTGGACTCGGGCGGCTACTTCGACCACACCCCGCACAGCTCCGCCCACGACTTCCGGCGCAACGCGATCACGATGCTGGAGGCCATGGGCATCTCGGTGGAGTTCAGCCACCACGAGGGCGCGCCCGGCCAGCAGGAGATCGACCTGCGCTACGCCGACGCCCTCACCACCGCCGACAACATCATGACGTTCCGGCTCGTCATGAAGGAGGTCGCGCTCGAACAGGGCGTGTACGCCTCGTTCATGCCGAAGCCGTTCACCGAGCACCCCGGCTCGGGCATGCACACCCACCTGTCGCTGTTCGAGGGCGACCGCAACGCCTTCTACGAGCCCGGCGCGGAGTTCCAGCTCTCCAAGGTCGGCCGCGCGTTCATCGCGGGCCTGCTGCGGCACTCCGCCGAGATCACGGCCGTCTGCAACCAGTGGGTGAACTCCTACAAGCGGCTGTGGGGCGGCGTCGGGTCCACGGCGGGCGCGGGCGGCGAGGCGCCGTCCTACATCTGCTGGGGGCACAACAACCGGTCCGCGCTCGTGCGCGTCCCGATGTACAAGCCGCACAAGGGCCACGCGACGCGCGTCGAGTTCCGCTCCCTCGACACCGCCGCCAACCCCTACCTCGCGTTCGCGGCCATGCTCGGCGCCGGGCTGAAGGGCATCGAGGAGGGCTACGAGCTGCCGCCGGGCGCCGAGGACGACGTCTGGGCGCTCACCCCGGCCGAGCGCCGCGCGCTCGGCATCGAGCCGCTCCCGCAGGACCTGGACGACGCCATCCACGCGATGGAGCACAGCGAGCTGATGGCCGACGTGCTCGGCGAGCACGTCTTCGACTTCTTCCTCCGCAACAAGCGGCAGGAGTGGGAGGAGTACCGGCGCGAGGTGACCCAGTTCGAGCGCAAGCGGCTGATCAGCATCCTGTGACGGCGCGGCCGGAACGGGCCGATTTGAGATCGGCTCGTAGTGCCCTCCGGCCGTCCGTACGGGGCTTCCCGGGTTTACCGTTGACGCCGTGAGCGAGTCGTGGACCTCTGAACGCCGTCCCTCCCTGACCGGTCGCCTGGCGCGGCTCGGCTTCACCGACGCCGCCCGGGCGGAGCGGTTGCTGGCCGAGGCCGACCGCGGCCCCGGCACCCTGCCGGGCGACGAGCTGATCGGCGCGCTCGGCGGCACCGCCGACCCCGACCTCGCGCTCGGCGGCCTGCTGCGGCTGTTCGCCGCGGCGGACGAGCGCGGCCTCGGCGGGGCGCTGCGCACCGCGCTCGGCGCCGAGCCCGACGTGCGGGACCGGCTGCTGGCCGTCCTCGGCGTGAGCGACGCCCTCGCCGACCACCTCGCCCGCCACCCCGGGCACTGGTCGGTCCTGCGCGCGACGCCCGCCGACTTCCCCGCGACGACCGGGCAGGGCGCGCTGCCGGGCGACGACGACGTCGAGCCGTCCCGGGAGCTGCGGGCCGCCGAACTGCGCGCCGCGCTGCTGCGGGCCGTCGGCGCCGACCCCGCCGCCCCCGACCCCGTCGCGTCCGGGTCGGGCGGCGACACGCTCGTCGCGCTGCGCGCCGAGTACCGCCGCCAGCTCCTCGCGCTCGCCGGGCTCGACCTCACCGGCGCCGCCGAGGTGTCCGGCGTCGCCGCCGACCTCGCCGACCTCGCCGCCGCCGCGCTGGCGGCCGGGCTCGCCGTCGCGCGCGCCGAGGTGCCCGAGCACGCGTCCTGCCGGCTCGCCGTCATCGGCATGGGCAAGGCGGGCGGACGGGAGCTGAACTACGTCAGCGACGTCGACGTCATCTTCGTGGCCGAGGCCGCCGACGGCGTCGAGGAGGACGCCGCGCTGCGCGTCGCCACCCGGCTCGCGTCGGCGATGATGCGGGCGTGCTCGGCCAGCACCGTCGAGGGCTCGCTGTGGGAGGTGGACGCGGCGCTGCGGCCCGAGGGCAAGGCCGGGCCGCTCGTCCGGTCCCTGAACAGCCACCGCGCGTACTACGAGCGCTGGGCCAAGACGTGGGAGTTCCAGGCGCTGCTGAAGGCCCGTCCGCTCGCGGGCGACCCCGGGCTCGGCGAGCGCTACCTCGACACGATCACGCCGCTGGTGTGGAAGGCCGCCGAGGGCGAGAAGTTCGTCGAGGACGTCCAGGACATGCGCCGCCGCGTCGAGGCCGACCTGCACCGGCGCTCCGCCGAGGCCGAACGGCAGCTCAAGCTCGGCCCCGGCGGGCTGCGCGACATCGAGTTCGCCGTGCAGCTCCTCCAGCTCGTCCACGGCCGCGCCGACGAGTCGCTGCGCAGCCCCACCACGCTCGACGCGCTGGACGCCCTGTCGGCCGGCGGGTACGTCGGCCGCGACGACGCCGCCGCGCTCGCGTCGGCCTACCGGTTCCTGCGCCGCGTCGAGCATCTCGTCCAGCTCCACCACCTGCGGCGCACCCATCTCGTCCCCGACGACGAGGCGGACCTGCGGCGGCTCGGCCGCGCGCTCGGGCTGCGCGCCGAGCCGGTCGGGGAGTTCACCGCCCTGTGGCGGCGGCACGCCCGCGAGGTCCGCCGGATCCACGAGAAGCTGTTCTACCGGCCGCTGCTGCGCGCCGTCGCCAAGCTGCCGGGCGAGGAGGCCCGGCTGACGCCCGACGCGGCGCGGACGCGGCTCGTCGCGCTCGGCTACCACGACCCGGCGGGCGCGCTGCGGCACATCGAGGCGCTGACGTCCGGGGTGTCGCGGCGCGCGTCGATCCAGCGGACGCTGCTGCCGGTCATGCTCGGCTGGTTCGCCGACGCCCCCGACCCCGACGCCGGGCTGCTGGCGTTCCGAAAGGTCAGCGACGCGCTCGGCGCCACGCCCTGGTACCTGCGGCTGCTGCGCGACGAGGTCACGGTCGCCGAGCGGATGGCGCGCGTCCTCGGCACCAGCCGGTACGCGACCGACCTGCTCCTGCGCGCTCCCGAGGCCGTCACGATCCTCGGCAGCAAGGCGGAGCTGACACCCCGGCCGCTCGCGGCGCTGCGCGGCGAGGCCCTCGCGGCCGTCCGGCGGCACACCGGGTCGGACGGGGCCCCGGGCGGCAAGGCGGGCGGGGCGCTGCCCGCCGAGGACGCGGTCGCGGCGGCGCGCGGCGTCCGGCGGCGCGAGCTGTTCCGCGTCTCGGTCGCCGACGTGCTCGGCCTCACCGACATCGAGACGGTCGGGGAGTCCCTGACCGACATCACGACCGTCACGCTGGAGGCCGCGCTCCAGGCCGCCACCAGCAAGATCGAGATGGAGCGCCGGGCGCCGCTGCCGACCCGGCTCGCCATCGTCGCGATGGGACGGTTCGGCGGCCACGAGATGGGCTACGGCAGCGACGCCGACATCATGTTCGTCCACGACCCGCTGCCCGGCGCCGACGACGCGGACGCGGGCCGCGCCGCGCACGCCGTCGCCGAGGAGACGCGCCGCCTCCTGGCCCTGCCCGCCGCCGACCCGCCGCTGGAGCTGGACCCGAACCTGCGCCCGGAGGGACGGCAGGGGCCGCTGGTCCGCTCGCTGGCGTCCTACGCCGCCTACTACGCGCGCTGGTCGGCGCCGTGGGAGAGCCAGGCGCTGCTGCGCGCGGACCCGCTGATCGGGGACGCGGACCTGAACGAGAGGTTCCGCGCCCTCATCGACCCGATCCGCTGGCCCGAGGACGGCATCGACGACGACGCGCTCCGCCAGATCCGGCGGCTGAAGGCGCGCATGGAGTCCGAGCGGCTGCCGCGCGGCGTCGAGCGTCGCCTGCACATGAAGCTCGGGCCCGGCGGCCTGTCCGACGTCGAGTGGGTCGCGCAGCTCCTCCAGCTCCAGCACGCCTGGGAGGTGCCCGCGCTGCGCACGACCCGGACGCTGGCCGCGCTGGACGCCGCCGTCGCCGCGCACCTGCTCGACGCGTCCGACGCCGAGGCCCTGGCCGACGCCTGGCGGCTGGCGTCCCGGCTGCGCGGCGCGATGATGCTCGTGCGCGGACGCGCGTCCGACCTGCTGCCGACCGACCACCACAACGAGCGCACGTCCATCACCCAGATGCTCGGCTACGCGGCCACCGGCGAGCTGCTGGAGGACTACCGCCGCCGCGCCCGCCACGCCCGCGCGGTCGTGGACCGCGTCTTCTACGGCGTCGAATAGGCGAAGGGCGCCCCGGGGGGTCTCCCGGGGCGCCCCTGCGGCGGTTCAGGCGGCCGACGAGCTTCGCGACGTCGCCGGAGCCGTGCTCTGGTGCTGGCGGAGCCGCGTCAGCGCCTTGCCCGGCAGCCCCGACAGGCGTGCCGGGCACCGGTGGTAGGCGAGCCACGCCAGGCCCAGCGACGCGCCGATCAGGCCCATCCCGACGACCGCGTCCAGCACGTAGTGGTTCGCGGTCGAGAGGATCACGAACAGCGTCGTCGCCGGATACAGCAGCGCGGCGACGCGCACCCACCGGCGCGAGGCCAGCCTCGCGACCACGAACCCGCACCACAGCGCCCAGCCCGCGTGCATCGACGGCATCGCCGCGTACTGGTTGGTGAGCGTCCCGGACGCGTCGCTGGCGTACAGCCCGAGCGAGTGCAGGGCCGTCACCGGGTCCACGAAGCCTTCGGCGTGCAGGAAGCGCGGCGGCGCGAGCGGGTACAGCCAGAAGCCGAGCAGCGCGACGGCCGTCGCGGTGATCAGCGACGTCCGCAGCCACCGGTAGTCGGCCGGACGGCAGCGCCACACCCACACCACCACCGCGAGCGTGATCACGAAATGCGCGGTGGCGTAGAAGATGTTGGCGGTGCGCGCCAGCCAGGGGAGGTGCAGCAGCGTCTGGTTGAGTCCCAGTTCGACGTCGATCCCGAGGAACCGCTCGAACCGCAGGATCTGCTCGGCGTGCCGGAAGGCGGGGGCGGTGCCGTCCGACACGAGCACGAGCCGGGTCAGGGTATAGCCCGTGTAGAAGACGGCGATGAGGAGCAGCTCGCGCCAGACGGCGGGAGCGGCGGCCGGGCCGGGCCGGGTGTCGCGGTCGCGACCGCCGGGCCGGGGCTGGCCTCTGGGGGGTGCTGGGGCGGTTTGGGCCATGTTACCTATCTTTGCCGTGGGGTCACCGGCTTGAGATCACCGCGACGGACGGTCTTCATCTCAGCCTTGAGTAGTAGGTCGCTGAGGCGGCGTCCGGACCTTCGGTGGAGGCGGCCTGGACCCCTCGGTGGGGCGGGCCGTCCCCGGCCCGGCGAACGCGGTGCTCACACGGCTCCCTCCGCCGCCGCGGGGGGATGCGGCGACGCACGGCACCTACCCGATCGGTCGTCGATCATGACGGCCCGGGTCAGGGGAGCGCGGGGAGGACCTGTTCGACCGCCGTCGGTTCGCGGAGCGCCGTGCCGACCGTGCAGTACCGCTCGTGGACGCGGTGCGCGACGGCCGCCAGCACCTCGGCGGCCTTCTCGTCGCCCTCGGGCAGCTCCACGTCGTAGGTCAGGGTGATCGTCCCCAGCCGGTTGGACGCGACCTTCTCGGCCGACACCGTCGCGGCGAGCCGCACCATCCGGTGCCCGCGCTGCGCCGTCAGCGGCTCCACGGTGACCAGCTCGCAGCCGCCGAGCGCGGCGAGCAGCAGTTCGACCGGGCTGAACACCCCGGCCTCGTCGGGCGCGCCGATCGCGACCCGCGCGCCCCGGTCGTTGACGGCCTCGAACCCGTCCTCGGTGCGCCGCACTTCCACGCCGGCCATGAGATCTCCCTTGATCGTCCTCGCCCCGGGCACAACGCGTCCCCGCCGCGTGGTCTTCCCGCCGGACGGCCGGTGTTCCCTTCGTCACTCCGGCCGCGCGGGAAACGGAGAAGGGCCGCCTGCCGTCACGGCGGGCGGCCCCGAAGGCGCCGAGAACGCGTTTCCGGCGGACGCCCCGGCACGGGACGTCCGCCGGCTGATCACACGTCGAAGTAGATCTCGAACTCGTGCGGGTGCGGGCGGAGCCGGATTGGGTCGATCTCGAACTCGCGCTTCATGGTGATCCAGGTCTCCACGAGGTCGGGGGTGAACACGCCGCCCTCCAGGAGGTAGTCGTGGTCGTCCTCCAGCGCCGCGAGCACGGCCTCCAGCGACCCCGGCACCTGCGGGATCGCGCGGGCCTCCTCCGGCGGCAGCTCGTAGAGGTCCTTGTCCACGGGCTCGGCGGGCTCGATCTTGTTCTTGATGCCGTCCAGCCCGGCCATCAGCATCGCCGAGAACGCCAGGTACGGGTTGCAGGACGGGTCCGGAACGCGGAACTCGACGCGCTTGGCCTTCGGGTTCGACCCGGTGATCGGGATCCGGATGCACGCCGACCGGTTGCGCTGGGAGTACACGAGGTTCACCGGCGCCTCGAAGCCCGGGACGAGCCGGTGGAACGAGTTCACCGTCGGGTTCGTGAACGCCAGCAGCGACGGGGCGTGCCGCAGCAGGCCGCCGATGTAGTACCGCGCGTTGTCCGACAGGCCCGCGTAGCCGACCTCGTCGTAGAACAGCGGCGAGCCGTCCTTCCACAGCGACTGGTGGACGTGCATGCCCGAGCCGTTGTCGCCGAAGATCGGCTTCGGCATGAACGTGACGGCCTTGCCCGCCGCCCGCGCCACGCTCTTCACGACGTACTTGTAGAGCATGAGGTTGTCGGCGGTCTTCAGCAGCGTGTCGAACCGGAAGTCGATCTCCGACTGGCCCGCCGTCCCGACCTCGTGGTGCTGCATCTCCACGTGGATGCCCACGTTGAGGAGCTGGGTCACCATCTCCGAGCGCAGGTCGGTGTAGTGGTCCATCGGCGGGACGGGGAAGTACCCGCCCTTGTACGGCGGCTTCGCCCCGAGGTTGCCGCCCTCCTCCTCGCGCCCGGTGTTCCACGCGCCCTCGATCGAGTCGAGGAAGTAGTAGCCCGCGTTCTGCTTCGTCTCGAACCGGACGTCGTCGAAGATGTAGAACTCCGCCTCCGGCCCGCAGTAGACCGTGTCGGCGATGTTCGTGCCGCGCAGGTAGTCCTGGGCCTTGCGGGCGACGTTGCGGGGGTCGCGGCTGTAGGGCTCGCCGGTCAGGGGGTCGTGCACGAAGAAGTTGAGGTTCAGCGTCTTGTGCTGGCGGAAGGGGTCCACCACGGCGGTCGCGGGGTCCGGGAGCAGGAGCATGTCCGACTCGTGGATCTCCTGGAAGCCGCGGACGGACGAGCCGTCGAACATCAGCCCGTCGGTGAACACGTTCTCGCCGAAGCTCTCCACCGGGAACGTGAAGTGCTGCATCTTGCCCGGCAGGTCGACGAACCGGCAGTCGACGAAACGCACTTCCTCGTTGCGGATGAAGCTCAGAACCTCATCGGCACTGCTGAACATTCAGCCTCCTTGGGGCGCTCTTGGGCTGGATCCCAGGCTAGGCGCACGGCCGTTTCCCGGCCGTGTCTGATGTGTATCCCCTGTGTTACATATCACGTCGTGACTTCGATCACGGCTTCTTCGTCCGAGAAAGGACGGCGGCGCGAGGCGGGCGGCTCCGGTCCGGGCAGGCCGCGAATCAGCCATACCCCGGAGCAGATAGCGTATTCCCATGAGCAGTGACGGGCGGCGCGGCGCCACGCCGCGATGGACGCAGACCTGGCTGACCGGCACCCGGTCGGCGGGTGTCGACCTCGGCGAGCCCGGGGAACGGCTCGGGTTGCCCGTGAGCGGAAGCGGCTCGGCCGCCGGCTACGGCCGCCGACTCGGCGCGCTGTTCGTCGACTGGGCGCTGTCGCTGCTCGTCGCCAGCCTGCTCACCCGCGCGTTCGACCTGGAGCCCTCGCAGCGCAGTCTCGTGACGCTCGCGGTGTTCGCCGTCCAGGCGTGGGTGCTGACGGGCCTGCTCGGCGTCACGATCGGCAAGCGGCTGTTCGGCGTCCGGGTCGTCCGGCTGGACGGGCGCCCGCTCGGCCTCGGCTGGGGCCTCGCCCGCGCGGTGCTGCTCATCGCGGTCGTCCCCGCGCTCATCTGGGACCGCGACCAGCGCGGCCTCCACGACCGAGCAGCGAACACCGTTGTCATCAAGGGGTAGCGACCCCCCTGGAACCCCCCGCCGGGCGCGCACGCAGCATCCTCGCTCGCAGAGCTCGCTGCGGTGCAGCCTGCACGCTCGCGTTCTCCCGCGGACTCGCTGGCGCTCGCCCGCGTGAGAACGCGTTCCCCGGCTGGGGCGCGGGAGGCGTCAGCGGGTCTTGGGCTTGGGGCCGCGGGGCATGCGGGCGCCCTTGGGGATCGGGCCCTTCGGCATCTGCATCGAGCGCGGGAGCGCCTGGAGGCGGCCGTTCAGCTCCGCCACCTGCGGCTTGGTGAGGTTGCGGGGGAGCTTCATCAGGTGGCGCTGGAGCTTGGCCACCGGGATCTGGCCCTCGTCGTCGCCCACCTGGATGTCATAGATCGGCACCTGCTGCGCGGCGCGGGCGATGCGCTTCTTCTCCGCGCCGAGCAGCGCGCCGACGCGGCTGCGCGGCCCCTCGGAGACCAGGACGACGCCCGGACGGCCCACGGCCCGGTGCACCATGTCGAGGCTGCGGTTGCCCGCGACGGCCTCGGTGACCGACCAGCCGCCGCGCATGTTGTTCAGGATCGCCGCGGCGGCGCCCGGCTGCCCGGCGATCACCTTGTACTGGGCGCGCTGCGCGAGCTGGCCGAACACGACCACGCCGACCGCGAACGCCGCGAGCAGCGCCAGCGGGACGAACAGCCAGAGCTGCCCGGCCAGCAGCCCGATGAGGACGACGACGGCCAGCGTGCCGAGGGAGGCGGCGGCGACGATCGGCAGGGCCTTCGGGTCCGTCTGGCGCAGGATCTTGGCGACCATGCGGATCTGCTGCAGGCGTCCCGGATTCTCCTGAACCCCGTCCACGGGCTTTTTCGACATGCGCCCAAGGATAGTCGCGCGCCGCCGCGCGCCGCGCCGCCGCCCGCCGCCGGGTCAGGCCCCGCGCGCCGCGACCGCCTGCTGGTAGAGCCGTCCCGCGCGGTAGCTGGACCGCACCAGCGGCCCGGACATGACGCCCGCGAACCCGATGCTCTCGGCCTCGGCGGACAGCTCCACGAACTCCTCCGGTTTCACCCAGCGCTCCACCGGGTGGTGGCGCGGCGACGGCCGCAGGTACTGCGTGATCGTGATCAGTTCGCAACCGGCGTCGTGCAGGTCGCGCAGCGCCTGCGACACCTCCTCGCGGGTCTCGCCCATGCCGAGGATGAGGTTGGACTTGGTCACCAGGCCGTCCGCGCGGGCCCGCGTGATGACGTCCAGGGAGCGCTCGTACCGGAACCCCGGCCGGATCCGCTTGAAGATGCGCGGCACGGTCTCCACGTTGTGCGCGAGCACCTCGGGACGGGAGCCGAACACCTCGGAGAGCTGCGCCGGGTCGGCGTTGAAGTCGGGGATGAGCAGTTCGACGCCGCAGCCGTCCACCGCCGCGTGGATCTGCCGGACGGTCTCGGCGTACAGCCAGGCTCCGCCGTCCTCCAGGTCGTCGCGGGCGACCCCGGTCACCGTGGCGTACTTCAGGCCCATCGACGCGACGGACTCGGCGACGCGGCGCGGCTCGTCGCGGTCCAGCGCGGCGGGACGGCCGGTGTCGATCTGGCAGAAGTCGCAGCGCCGCGTGCACTGGTCGCCGCCGATGAGGAACGTGGCCTCGCGGTCCTCCCAGCACTCGTAGATGTTGGGACAGCCCGCCTCCTGGCAGACGGTGTGCAGGCCCTCGGACTTCACCAGGCGCGTCAGCTCGCGGTACTGCGGGCCGGTCTTCAGCCGGGTCTTGATCCAGTCCGGCTTGCGCTCGATGGGGGTCTGGCTGTTGCGGGCCTCGATGCGGAGGAGCTTGCGTCCCTCAGGTGTCGCCGTCGTCACCGCTCCAGACTACGTCGCCCGCCGAGGTCACCGTCACCTCGGCCGTCATGTACCGATGGGGACTCGATTGGCCGCTTTTCTCCCCTGAGCACCGGGGATCTCTCTAAGGTGACTCCCTGTCGTCACGCCGACCCCCGCTATTCCACGCCGCAGGAGGACCACCGTGGGCCTTGCCATGTCGTTTCTCAGGGTGCCGCCCGTGCTGGACGGCGCGGCGGATCCCGCCGTCGTCGCGCGGCGGCTGTTCGGCGCGGGCGGCGCGCGTCCGGCCGGGACGGCGCTGGACCTCGGTGGAGCGTGGCAGGCCGTCCACTACCTGCTCACCGGCGACCCGTGGGACGGCCCGCAGCCCGAGGGCGACGTGGTGTGCGGCGGCCGGCTGCTGACCGAGGACGGCGCCGACGAGCTCGGCCGCGACGTCATCTACCTGGAGCCCGCGCGGGTCGCGCCGATCGCGGCGTACCTGGCGGCGACGCCGTTCGGCGCGGTCGCGGGACGGTTCGACCTGACGGCGATGAAGGCGGCGCACGTCCAGGACGCCGACGCGTTCGACGACGGCGTCCTGGACCGCGTGCTGGCCCCGGCGTACGCCGCGCTCGGCCGGTTCTTCGGGCAGGCGGCGGACGCGGGCGAGGCCGTCTACAAGGCGATGGAGGAGCGCCCGGCGCGCTGAGCGGCGGCGTCGACCTGCGCGACGGTGCGGTGCAGCGTCCCGGCCGCGCCGAGGACGGCGGCGAGATGGCGCTCCACCAGCGGCAGCACCTCGGCGACCGGGACGCGGCGGCCCGTCTCGCGGGTGAGGTTGGTGGAGCCCGCGTCCCGGATCCCGCACGGGACGATCCGGTCGAACCAGCTCATGTCATTGTCACAGTTGAGCTGGAAGCCGTGCATGGCCACGCCGCGCGACACCCGGATCCCGATGGAGCCGATCTTGCGGTCCGGCGTGCCGGGCACCCAGAGCCCGCTGCGGCCCTCGACCGTGACGGTCTCCAGCCCGAACTCGGCGCACACCGCCATCATCATGCGCTCCAGCAGGCGGACGTAGGCGACGACGTCCACCGGATCGGTCAGCTTGACGATCGGGTACCCGGTGAGCTGCCCCGGCCCGTGCCAGGTGATCTTGCCGCCGCGGTCCACGTCCACGACCGGTGCGCCCGCGTCGCCGAACGGGCGGTCCGCCGCCTCGGTGCGCTTGCCGGCCGTGTAGACCGGACGGTGCTCCATCAGCAGGACGGTGTCGGGCAGCAGGTCGTCGGCCCGCAGCGCGTGGGTGCGGCGCTGGAGGGCCCAGCCGTCCTCGTACGGGACGGCGGCGTCCCCGAACCCGGCGTGGACGACGATGAGGTCTTCGGCGGCGGAGGCCGGGGATCGCCCGGCCGTCTCGCGTGCGTCCAGTTGTGTCACGACGTCCAGACTATGCCCCGCCCGTGAGCAGGCGCGGGACGATCGGAGTCTCCTTCGCGCCGCCCGTTCCGTCCGGTTCGATCCGGTACGCCCGCGCCTCGTCGCGGAACGACACCGCCTGGACGAACTCGGTCCCGACATAGTGCAGCGCGACGGACTCCTCGGCGGCGTACCCGGCGGGCAGCGTCCCGTCCCCGACGAGCCGGTGCAGCAGCGGCCGGCGGCGCGGCTCGCTGTCGTAGTGGACGCCGCACGCGTACGGCAGGAACCCGAGCCCGTCGGTGAGCGCCGTCAGCTCCGGGCCGAACGAGTCGGTGTTGCCGCCCTCGTGCCAGCACAGCGCGCCCGCGCTCTGCCCCGACAGCACGACGCCGCGCTCCCACGCCTCGCGCAGGACGTCGTCGAGGCCGTGCAGCCGCCACAGCGCCAACAGGTTCGCGACGCTGCCGCCGCTGACGTAGATGAGGTCCTGGGAGAGCAGGTGCGCCCGGACGTCGGCGGTGTTCGGCATCGGGAACAGCGCGAGATGGCTCACCTCGGCGTCCAGCCGGGAGAACGCCTCGTAACAGGTGCCGAGGACCCGGTCGTCGTCGCCCATCGCGGTCGCGAGGAAGCAGACGCGCGGCCGGTCCTGGCCCGTCAGGTCCGCCGCGTACCGCAGCAGCGGGCTCGGCCAGATGCCCTCGCGCTCGTCCCTGCGGAACGAGCCCCCGCCGATGGCGAGGATGTGCGGCTGCCCGTCGGTGCTCATCGCTGTGTTCTCCGTTTCTCTGCTGCCGTGCGTCAGGGGTCCTCGTCACGCTAGGACCGTCGTGCCCGGACGTATCCGCCTTTAGGAATTCTTGACGAGAACGCCGGACGCGTCGGGGACCGCGCCCCGCCGCTACGCTCGGGGCATGGCGAAGATCCCCTCGGCGGCCGTGGCCGCCTCCGGTCTCATCGGCGGTTATGCCGCCGCCCGTTTCACCCGCCGCCGCGAGCTGGGCGGGGTCGTGCTCGCCGCCGCCGGCGCGTGGTGCGCGCGCGAGTGGACGCGCGCCGCCGGGCCGAAGGGCGCGGCCGGGCTGCTGACCGTGTACCTCGCGGGGTTCGGCGGGTCGCACCCGCTCGCGAAGAAGGTCGGCGCGTGGCCCGCCGTGCTCGGCGCCGCGGCCGTGTCGGCGGGAGCGTCGTACGCGGTCGCCGACCGGCGCGGCTGACCGCAGAAACGCGGACGCCCCCGCCGGAGACCGGCGGGGGCGTCGTGCGGAACGCTCAGAGGCCCAGCTCGGCCTCGAAGTTGCCCTCCTCCAGACGGTGCTTGACCGTCCCGAGGAAGCGGGCGGCGTCGGCGCCGTCGATGAGCCGGTGGTCGTAGGTCAGCGCCAGGTAGACCACGGACCGGACGGCGATGACCTCGCCCAGCGCCGGGTCGTCGATGACGGCCGGGCGCTTCACGACCGCGCCCGTGCCGAGCATCGCCACCTGCGGCTGGTTGAGGATCGGCGTGTCGAACAGCGCGCCCCGGCTGCCGGTGTTGGTCAGCGTGAACGTGCCACCCGACAGCTCGTCCGGGCTGACCTTGTTGGTGCGGGTCCGCTCGGCGACGTCGGCGATCCGCTGCGCGAGGCCGCCCAGGTTGAGCTGGCCCGCGTTGTGGATCACCGGGACCATCAGGCCGCGCTCGGGGACGTCCACCGCGATGCCGACGTTCTCGACGTCGTGGTAGGTGACCTCGTCGGTCTCGCTGTTGATGACGGCGTTCAGCTTCGGGTGCGTCTTCAGCGCCTCGATCGCCGCCAGCGCGAAGAACGGCAGGAACGACAGCTTGACGCCCTCGCGCGCCGCGAAGTCGGCCTTGGCCCGGTCGCGCAGCCGCGCGATGCGGGTGATGTCCGCCTCGACGACCGTCGTGAGCTGGGCCGAGACCTGCAGCGACTCCACCATCCGGCGGGCGATCGTCTGCCGGATCCGCGACATCTTCTCGGTCGTGCCGCGCAGCGCGAGCTGCTCGGCGGGCGCCGTCGCCGGGGCGGGCGCGGACGGCGCCGGACGCGCGGCGGACGCCGCCGGAGCCGGGGCGGCCGGGGCCGCGGCGGGCGCCTGCTGCCGCGTGCGGGCGGCCTCCAGGACGTCCTGCTTGCGGATCCGCCCGCCGACGCCGGTGCCCTCGACCGTGCTCAGGTCCACGCCGTGCTCGCCGGCGAGCTTGCGCACCAGCGGCGTCACGTACGGGCCGTCGCCGGACGGGGCCTCGGGCTTCGGAGCCTGCGCCGGAGCCTGCGCCGCAGGGGCGGGCGCGGGAGCCGGGGCCGGACGCTGCGCGACCGGGGCGGGTTCGGGCGCCGCGGGCGGCTGCTGCACCGGCGCGGGCTGGGCGGGCGGCCACGCCGACGGCGGCGGGGCCTGCTGCGCCGGGGCCGGGGCGGGCTCGGGCTCGGGCTCGGGCTGCGCGGCCGGGGCGGGCGGCGCGGCCTGCTCGGGCTGCTCGGCCTGCTCGGCGGCGGGCGCGCCGCCGCCGGACGGGGCGTCGCCCTCGTCCCCGATGACCGCCAGTTCGGCGCCGACCTCGACGGTCTCGTCCTCGGCGACGGTGATGCTGGTCAGGATGCCCGCGGCGGGCGAGGGGATCTCGGTGTCGACCTTGTCGGTCGACACTTCGAGAAGCGGCTCGTCGGTCTCGACGCGCTCACCCTCCTTCTTCAACCAGCGGGTGACGGTGCCCTCGGTGACGCTCTCGCCGAGCTGGGGCATGGTGACGGAGACCGGCATGGCTCTCTGCGACTCCTTCGAATGACTGTGCCGGCGTTCAGCCGTGCACGTGCAATGGCTTGCCGGCGAGAGCCAGGTGTGCCTCGCCGACCGCTTCGGACTGGGTCGGATGGGGATGGATCAGCGAGGCGACCTCGCTCGGCAGGGCTTCCCAGTTGTAGATGAGCTGCCCTTCCGCGATGAGTTCGCCGACACGTGCCCCGACCATGTGCACGCCGAGGACGGGACCGTCCACGGCCGCGACGACCTTGACCTCGCCCTGCGTCCCGAGGATCTTGCTCCGGGGGTTGCCGGCGAGGTCATAGGTCA
This sequence comes from Actinomadura rubteroloni, assembly GCF_002911665.1. NCBI lineage: Bacteria > Bacillati > Actinomycetota > Actinomycetes > Streptosporangiales > Thermomonosporaceae > Actinomadura > Actinomadura rubteroloni. The sequence goes on along the minus strand of NZ_MTBP01000002.1, from coordinate 532,165 downwards.
CCTCGTTGATCTCGTGTCCGCGCTCCCGCGCCGCCGCGGTGGTGAGTCCCACCGAGGCGACCTCGGGGTCGGAGTAGGTGATGCGCGGCACGCCGTCGTAGTCGATCGGACGGGGGCTGAGCCCGCCGAGCCGTTCGGCCACGAGGACGCCCTCGGCGAAGCCGACGTGCGCGAGCTGCGGCGTCGGGACGAGATCCCCGACGGCCGAGATGGTGGGGACGTTCGTCCGGCAGAACTCGTCCACGGTGACGAAGCCGCGGTCGGTCGCGACGCCCGCCGTCTCCAGGCCGATCCCGGCGGAGAGGGGGGCGCGGCCGACGGCGACCAGGAGCAGTTCGGCGTCGAGCGCGGTGCCGTCCTCCAGCGCGACCGAGACGCCGCCGGGGGTGGGCTTGACGCCGGACACCTTCGTCCCGAGGCGGAAGCCGATGCCGCGCTTGCGGAAGGCGCGCTCCAGCCGCCGGGAGGACGACTCCTCCTCCAGCGGGAGCAGGTGGGGCAGGGCCTCGACGATCGTGACGTCCGCGCCGAACGACTTCCACACGCTGGCGAACTCGACGCCGATGACGCCGCCGCCGAGCACGATCACCGACGCCGGGATGCGGCCGAGGCGCAGGGCGTGCTCGCTGGAGATGATCCGCTCGCCGTCGATCGTCAGGCCGGGCAGCGAGCGCGGCTCGGACCCGGTGGCGAGGACGACGTGCCCGGCGGTGAGGGTGCGGTCGCCGTCGCCGCCCGTCACCCGGACGGTCGTGGGGCCGGTCAGGGTCCCGGTCCCGGCGACGACGTCGATGCCCCGGCTCTCGATCAGCCCGGTGAGGCCCTTGACGGTGCTGGAGACGACCTTGTCCTTGTAGGCGTCCACGGCGGCGATGTCGACGCCCTCGAACACCGCCTTCACGCCCACGGCGGCGGCGTCGCGCGTCTGGTCGGCGACCTCGGCGGCGTGCAGCAGCGCCTTGGTCGGGATGCAGCCGCGGTTCAGGCACGTCCCGCCGAGCGCGTCGCGCTCCACCAGCGCCACGGAACGCCCGAGTTCGGCCGCGCGCAGAGCGCACGCGTACCCACCGCTGCCGCCGCCCAGGACCACGATGTCGTAGGCGCCGCCGTCCACCACCGAGCAGACCCCCTCAGTTTCTCCCGGTATCCGCGCTCAACCTATGGGTTCGGAACCCCGTGCGGGACCGGAAACGTCGCACGGGGAACCCGCCGGAACCCTTAGAGGATTCCGGCGGCCACGTCCTCGGCGATCTGTACCAACGTACGCGTCGCGGCGCCGGTGCCGCCCTTCGGGGTGTACCCGTAGGGCTCGCCCCGGTGGAACGACGGCCCGGCGATGTCCAGGTGGGCCCAGCGGACGCCGTCCGGCACGAACTCCTTGAGGAACACGCCCGCGACCAGCATCCCGCCCCAGCGCTCGCCGCTGATGTTGGCGAGGTCGGCGACGGGGGAGTCCAGGCCCTTGCGCAGTTCGGCCGGGAGCGGCATGCCCCACGCGGCCTCGCCCGCGCGGGTCGCGGCGGCCACCACGCCCTCGCGGACGGCGTCGTCGTTGGCCATGACGCCCGTCGTGCGGGTGCCGAGCGCGACGAGCTGGGCGCCGGTGAGCGTGGCGACGTCCACGATGAGGTCGGGGTCGTCCTCGGCGGCGCGGACGAGCGCGTCGGCCAGCACGAGGCGTCCCTCGGCGTCGGTGTTCAGCACCTCGACCGTGGTGCCGCCGTAGATCGTGAGGACGTCCGAGGGCCGCTGCGCGGTGCCGCTCGGCATGTTCTCGGCCATCGCCATGTAGCCGACGACGTTCACGGCCGGCTTGAGCGCCGCGATGGCCGCGAGCGCGCCGAGCACCGCGCCCGCGCCGCCCATGTCGGACTTCATCCAGTCCATGCCCTCGGCGGGCTTGAGCGACAGGCCGCCGGAGTCGAACGTGATGCCCTTGCCGACGAGCGCGAGCGTCCGCGTCGCGCCCGGGGCGGTGTAGGCGAGCCGGACGAGCCGGGGCGGGTTCGCCGAGCCCTGCCCGACGCCGGTGATGCCGCCGAAGCCGCCCTCGGCGAGTTCCCGCTCGTCCAGGATCTCGACGGCGAGGCCCGTCTCGGCGGCGATCTCACGGGCCTTGGCCGCGAAGTCGTCCGGCGACAGGTGGGACGGCGGGGTGTTGACCAGGTCCCGCACGAGCGCCACCGACCGCGCGAGGATCCGGGCGCGCTCGACGGACGCCGCGTGGCCCGTGTCGCCCGCGACGACGATCTCGGCGACCGGGTCCTTGGTCTCGCCCGTCCGGAACGTCGTGAACGCGTAGGCGCCGAGCAGCGCGCCGGACGCGACGGCCTCGGTCTCGGCCGCGCCGCTCGCGGGCAGCGCGACGAGGACGCGCCGGACGCCCGCCAGCGACCGCACCGCCGCGCCCGCCGCGCGCCGCAGCGCCTCGGCGTCGGGGTCGGCGCCGAGGCCCGCCGCGACGACGAGCCGGGCCGGGACGGCGCCGAGCGTCGGCAGCCGGGTCAGCTCCCCGGCCTTGCCGGTGGCGCCGAGTGCGGTGAGGCCCGCGGCGAGCCGTCCGCCGAGCGCGGCGTCGAGCGCGTCCGCCGCCGGGTGCGCGCCGGGACGGGCCGCGTCCGCCGTGTCGCCTGGGGTGACGCCGATCACGATCGCGTCGACGTCGAGGTCGGCCGAAGCTTCGCTGTCAAGGCTGATGCTGGTCACGTGGGTTGATGTTAGTCCCACCCGGCGTCCCGTTTCTCCTTCGGGATCAAGGTCCGCCCGCGGCCTGCGTCACGAGGGCGGCGGTCGCGGCGATCTCCACGAGCGCGCCGAGGACGTCGCCGGTGACGCCGCCGAGCCGCCGCCGGGCGTGCGCGAGCACGGCCAGCGCGGCGCCCACCGCCGCGACGACGGCGAGCGCGGCGTGGACCGGACGGCCCGTCGCGAACCCGGTCGCGGCGGCGGCGGCGAGGACGGCGCCGGACACGGCCAGCGCGGCGCGGGTGCGGACCGTCCCGGCGACGAGCGCCCCGAGCCCGCCGGGCCGCGCGGACGGGACGGCCGTCCGGCACGCCCAGGGCAGCGCGAGCCGTCCGGCGACGGCCGCGACCAGCGCCGCGACCGGGGGCTGCGGGGCCGACGCCAGCGCCGCCGTCTGCGCGCCGAGCGTGAGGACCAGCGTCACGACGCCGAACGGCCCGATGTCGGACCGCTTCATGATCGTCAGCGCCTCGGCGGCCGGCTTGGCGCTGCCGAGGCCGTCGGCGAGGTCGGCGAGACCGTCCAGATGCAGCGCGCGGGTCAGTGCGGCGGACGCGGCGACGGCGAGCACGGTACCAAGCAACCGCGACAACCCCGCCAGATCCGCGAGGAGCAGCACCAGCGCGGCGCCGCCGCCGACGATCACCCCGACGAGCGGGGCGACCAGCATCGCGACACGGGCGGCGTCCCGGTCGACCCGCCCCGCACGCACCGGAACGACCGTCAACAACGTCACCGCCAGCCGCACTCCAGCGCTCAAGAGGCCCCCGGGCTCGCCCGCGGTGGGCGGCGTCGGCGCGGTCATGGCAGGTCCAGGACGCGGCCCGCGACGACCAGCGCGACGTCCTCGGACGCGTCGGCCAGCCGTCGGTTCAGTGTGCCGAGCAGGTCGCGGAAGGCCCGTCCGGACGCGGTCGCGGGCACCACCGACAGGCCCACCTCGTCGCTGACCGCGATCACGCGTGCGGCCGTGTCGCGCCACGCCGCGACCAGGTCGTCGATGCGGGGCGCGGCGGCGGGGGCGGGGTCGTCCCAGGCGTCCGCCGCGTCGATCGCGCCGGTCAGCCAGGAGCCGAGGCCGTCCACGAGCACCGCGCCGCGCGCCGCGCGCAGCACGGCCGCGACGTCACCGGTCTCGGCGGTCGTCCACCAGGACGGGCGGCGCTCGCGGTGCGCGGCGATCCGCGCGGCCCACTCGGGGTCCCCGGCGCCGGTCCGGCCGGTCGCGACGTAGGTGACGTCCGGCTCGGCGGCCAGGCGCAGCTCCGCCTCCGCCGACTTGCCCGACCGGGCGCCGCCGAGCAGCAGCGTCCGGTGCGGCGCGGGCGCGGGGTCCAGCCAGTGCCGCAGGCGGCGGTCCAGCTCGGCGGGGGAGCGCGTCCGGTGGTCGCGGTGGACGGCCAGCACCCGCGTCGCCGCCGTCACCGCTCCCGCCCGGCGCAGCAGCCCGAGGTGTTCGGGACGGTCCGCCAAGTCGAGCAGGACGGCCCCGTAGACCGTCCCCGGCGACGGCTCGGGCACCGCGCCCGGACCGGCGGCGACGAGCAGCACGCCGCCGCCGGGCGCGTCCGCCTCGAACCCGCCGGGCACGGCGCGGTGCGGCAGGCCGTCGAGCGGCACGCCGTCCACCAGCACGTTCAACGCCGCGCGGGCTTCGCCGACCGTCCGCAGCGCCGCGCACGACGCGCAGCGGCAGCCCGCCGCCGGCCACCCGCCGGGGGCGGCGTCCCCCAGAACCTCGATTCGCATGGTGATCAGAGACTCTAGGCGGGTGCGCTCGCCCGCCGGACGAACGGTTAGTCTCACCGCGACGGGGTGGCGGATCGAGCGGAGGGCGGCGGGATGGCCTGGAGCTGGAAGCTGGAGAAGGCGGACGGGCAGGACGCCGGGACGGCGGAGGAGACCTTCCCGACCCGGTCCGACGCCGAGTCGTGGCTGGGCGAGAGCTGGCGGGAGCTGCGGGCGGGCGGCGTGGAGCGGGTCGTGCTGCTGGACGACGGCGCGGCCGTCTACCCGATGTCCCTGGACGAGGCGTGAGCTCCGGCCGGGCGGCGCGCCCGCCCGGCCGGAGCGGTCCCGGTCAGGGCCGCTGACGCGGGCTGACCGTCTTGGCGGGGTCGCGGATCACGACGTCGCCGAGGATGTCGTCGATGCGGGCGAGGACGTCGGCGTCCAGCTTCACCCCGGCCGCGCGCACGTTGTCGCGGACCTGCTCGGGACGCGACGCCCCGACGATCGCCGCCGACACGTTCGGGTTCTGGAGCGTCCACGCCACCGCGAGCTGCGCCATCGTGAGCCCGAGCTCGTCCGCGACGGGCTTGAGGTTCTGGACGCGGGTGAGCAGGTCGTCGTTCAGCATCCGGCGGATGAAGTCGGCGCCGCCGTTCTCGTCGGTGGCGCGCGAACCGGCGGGCGGCGCCTGCCCCGGCTGGTACTTGCCGGTCAGGACGCCCTGCGCGATGGGCGACCACACGATCTGCCCGATGCCCTCCCGCTCGCACAGCGGGACGACCTCGTCCTCGATGACGCGCCACAGCATCGAGTACTGCGGCTGGCTGGAGACGATCCGGTCGAAGCCCATCTCGTCGGCGATCTTCAGCGCCCGCTCGATCTCCTCGGCCCGCCACTCCGAGACGCCGACGTACAGCACCTTGCCCTGCCGGACGAGGTCGTCGAAGGCGCGCAGGGTCTCTTCGAGGGGGGTCTCGTAGTCGAACCGGTGGGCCTGGTAGAGGTCCACGTAGTCGGTGCGGAGCCGCCGCAGGGATCCGTGGATCGACTCGAAGATGTGCTTGCGCGACAGCCCCCGGTCGTTCGGGCCGGGGCCGGTCGGCCAGTACACCTTGGTGAAGATCTCCAGGCCCTCGCGCCGCTGCCCGTCGAGCGCCCGGCCGAGGACCTCCTCCGCGCGGGTGCCCGCGTAGACGTCGGCGGTGTCGAACGTGGTGACGCCCTCGTCGAGGGCCGCCGCGACGCACGCGCGCGCGGCGTCCTCCTCGACCTGTGAGCCGTGGGTGAGCCAGTTGCCGTAGGCGATCTCGCTGATCTTGAGGCCGCTGCGGCCCAGGTGTCGGAACTCCATGGACCGCACCCTAGAACGCGGACGCGGGCCGTCAGGCGGCGGGACGCTCCCCGAGCTTCACCTGCGGCGCGGGCTGGCGCAGCCGCCGGATCTGCATCGCGCGCAGCGCCGCGTACATGCCGATGCCGCGCGTGCTCTCGTCCGGGAAACGCCGCGCCGCGAGCTTCTTGACGCCGAGGTTCAGCGTGAAGCCCTCCACGAACACGGCGAGCAGCAGCACCGGCGGCGCGAACAGCCCGAACAGCCGCGCCGCCGGAATCGGCAGCAGGCTGAGGACGACGATCGCGAACAGCACGTACATGAGGTACGAGCCGATCGTCCGCCGCGAGTCCACGTAGTCGCGGGCGAGGCGCCGCACCGGGCCCTTGTCGCGCTTGAGGAGGTACTTGTCGTCGCCGCGCGCCATTCCCTCGCGCATCCGCACGCGCTCGGCGGCCTGCCGCTCGCGCACGCGCTTGTACGCCTCCTTGCGGTCGGCGGGCGGCGCGGTGATGGGCTGGAGGCGCTTCTTCTGCGCTTCCGACCGCTTGGGCGTGGGGCGCCCCTTGCCTCCCGGCTTTGCGACCTGAGGAGGATCTTCGGGGGCTTCCTGGGTACGACGTCCGAACACGAGGATCAGCCTACCGGCTGCGAACATCGTGACCGCCTCGCGCGTTAACGCGTAGGGTGATAGAAGCCCAGCAGTGGCCATTGAGCCCAGTTTGCGACTGGGCAGCACACGAAGGGACCGGCGCCGGCGCGATGAGCGTGATGAAGAGAATGTCGATGATCTTCAAGTCCAAGGCCAACAAGGCTTTGGACCGCATGGAGGATCCGCGCGAGACACTGGACTACTCCTACCAGCGCCAGCTTGAGATGCTCCAGAAGGTCCGGCGGGGCGTCGCCGACGTGGCCACCTCCCGCAAGCGGCTGGAGCTGCAGATCAACCAGCTCGAACAGCAGCAGAACAAGCTGACCGAGCAGGGCAAGAAGGCACTCCAGGTCGGCCGCGAGGACCTGGCCCGCGAGGCGCTGACGCGCCGCGCCGGCCTGGACTCCCAGCTCGGCGACCTGCGCGCCCAGTACCAGCAGCTCCAGGGCGAGGAGGAGAAGCTGACCCTCGCCTCGCAGCGGCTGCAGGCCAAGGTCGACGCCTTCCGCACCCGCAAGGAGACGATCAAGGCCACCTACACGGCCGCCGAGGCGCAGACCAAGATCAACGAGGCGTTCAGCGGCATCTCCGAGGAGATGGGCGACGTCGGCCTCGCGATCCAGCGCGCCGAGGAGAAGACCGAGACCATGAAGGCCCGCGCCGGGGCCATCGACGAACTGCTGGAGTCCGGCGCCCTGGAGGACTTCTCCGGCCCGCGCGACGACATCCAGGCCGAGCTGGACCGCATGGGCTCGGGCCCCGGCGTCGACGTGGAGCTGGAGCGGCTGAAGGCCGAGCTGGGCCAGGCGCCCGCGCCCAAGCAGCTCAACCCCGGCCAGCAGCAGGCCCACGGCCAGCAGGCCGCGTCCCCCCAGCAGGTGCAGTGGCCGCAGCAGCCCGGGGGTGGGCAGTGATCGTCCGGATCATGGGCGAGGGGCAGCTCGACGTCGCCGACGGCGACCTCGCGGCGCTCAACGCGCTGGACGACCGGCTCGAAGCCGCCATCGACACCGGCGACGAGTCGACGTTCCGCACGGCGCTGAAGGAACTGCTGGAGAACGTCCGGACGGTCGGCAAGCCGCTGCCGCCCGACAGCCTGGAGCCGTCGGAACTGATCCTCCCGCCGGTGGACGCCGCCATCGACGAGGTGCGGCAGATGCTCGGCGACGAGGGACTGATCCCGGACTGAACCGGGGACCCGCCGGCCCCGCGCCGGTGGAACGACGCGGCCCGCGCGGTCGCCGGGACGCCCGTCGTCCCGGCGCGCGGCAGGCCGCGGGCGGCCCCGTCCCGTGTGGGACGCGGGGGCCGCGAAAGGGGGGATGAGGGATGGCACGCACCCGCTACGCGCCGGACCGCGGGCTGACGTCCCGCATGCTGGTGACGATGTTCCTGCTGGGGCTGGTGTACGTCGCGTTCGTCGGCGCCTTCTTCGTGCTGGTGCCGAAGTGGGGCGTGATCGCGCTGGTCGTCGCCGCCGTGTTCCTGTTCGCGCAGTACTTCCTGAGCGACAAGCTCACGATCTTCGCGATGCACGGCCGCGTGGTGTCGCCGGAGGAGGCGCCCGAGCTGCACGGCGTCATCGACCGCATCTGCGCGCTGTCGGACGCCCCCAAGCCCCGCGTGGCCGTCGCCGACACCGACGTGCCGAACGCGTTCGCGACCGGGCGCAACCAGAAGAAGGCCGTCGTCTGCGTGACGACCGGGCTGCTGCGGCGGCTCGACCCGGTGGAGCTGGAGGGCGTCCTCGCGCACGAGATGGCGCACGTCGCGCACCGGGACGTGGCCGTCATGACGGTCGCGTCGTTCCTCGGGATCTGCGCCGGGCTGCTGACCCGCTTCGGCCTGGAGGCCGGGCTGTGGGGCGGCTTCAACCGGCGCGACAACGACCAGAACACCGGGCTGATCCTGCTCGCGGTCGTCGCCGTCAGCGCGGTGGCGTACGCGATCAGCTTCGTCCTGACCCGCGCGCTGTCGCGGTACCGGGAGCTGTCGGCCGACCGGGCGGCGGCGCTGCTGACCGGGCGCCCGTCCGCGCTGGCGAGCGCGCTGACCAAGGTGACCGGCGAGATGGCGCGGATCCCGAGCCGGGACCTGCGCTCCGCCGAGCCGTTCAACGCGTTCTTCTTCGCCCCGGCGTTCAGCAAGGGCGCCAGCGTCGCGACGCTGTTCTCCACGCACCCGTCGCTGGAGAAGCGGCTCGCGCAACTGCAGAAGATCTCCGGCCAGCTCGGCCGAGGGGAGTGACATGGGGTTCCTGGACGCGCTGCTCGGCCGGTCCAAGCCGGCCAAGCCCGACCTGGACCGGCTGTTCGGGCTGTCCACGGCGGCGGTGACGCTGGAGGCCGCGGCCGGGTTCACCCCGACCGGGCTCGGCTCGGTGAGCTTCCGCGCGGCCGAGGGCGGCGCGTTCGCCCGGCTCCAGCGCGACGTCCAGGACCTGCTGGACGCCGACCAGGGGCCGCGCGTGGAGATCAGCGAGGACTCCTACGGCTACACCTGGATCCTCGCGACGCACGACCCGTCGGACGTGGCGGGCCTGGTCACCGACCTGCACGCGGTGAACTCCACGCTGGAGACCAACGGCTTCGGGCCGCACCTGCTGTGCTCGCTCGTCGGGTTCCGGGGGCCGGACGGGCAGCGCCTCGGGCTCGTCTACCTCTACAAGCGCGGCACGTTCTACCCGTTCGCGCCGCTGCCGGGAGACCGCCGCGACAACGCGCTGGAACTCCAGGTGCGCGGCGCGGTCGGCGCCGACCTGCCGTTCGAGGACGACCTCGGCCGCTGGTTCCCCGTCTGGGGCGCCCCCGGCCTGTGAGCGCTCACGACGGGCCGCGCTGGCCGCACGAGGCGTACTGCGCCGCGACCGAGGCCGAGATCGCGGCGTACGCGGCGGCGCTGGCGGACGCGCCGCCCGGCCTGGACGTCCCGTCCTGCCCGGGGTGGACGGCCGCCGAGCTGACCCGCCACCTCGGCGGCGTGCACCGCTGGGCGCGCGGCCTCGTCGCGACCAGGGCGCAGGAGGCCGCCGGGCGCCGCGAGATGGGCGTGACCTGGCCCGACGACGACGCCGACCTCGGCCCGTGGTTCGCCGAAGGAGCCCGTGACCTTCTCGCCGTGCTGCGCGACACCGCCCCGGACGAGCCCGTCTGGACGTGGGGGGACGGCGGCACGGCCGGATGGTGGGCGCGCCGGATGCTGCACGAGACGGCCGTCCACCGCTGCGACCTCGACCTCGCGCTCGGCCGGACGGCGCGCGTCCCCGCCGGCGTCGCGGTCGACGGCGTCGGGGAACTGCTCGGCAACCTGCCCGCCGCCGCCGTGTTCAGCCCGCGCGTCAAGGAACTGCGCGGCGCCGGGACATTGACGTTCGCCGCCGCCGACGCCGGGGCCCGCTGGAACGTGCGGTTCACCCCGGACGGCTTCACGGCCGAGCGCGCGGACGGGCCCGCCCCCGCCGACGCGACGGCGTCCGTCGCGGGCGCCGCGGCCGACCTCTACCTGTTCGCGTGGGGCCGCCGCGCCCCCGGCGACCCGGCGCTCGCGTTCGGCGGCGACGCCGCGCTCGTCGCGCTGTTCGCCGAGAACGCGGGCGTCGGGTAGGGGACCGGCGGACGCGCCTACGGCAGGGCGAGCATCCGATCCAGGGCCGCGCGGGCGTAGTGCGCGGTCTCCGGATCGACCTGGATGCGGTTGACGACCTCGCCGCGCGCCAGCGACTCCAGCGACAGCACCAGGTGCGGCAGGTCGATCCGGTTCATCGTGGAGCAGAAGCAGACCGTCTTGTCGAGGAACATGACGTTCTTGTCCGGGTGGGCGTTCGCGAGCCGCCGGACGAGGTTCAGCTCCGTCCCGACCGCCCACGACGAGCCCGCCGGGGCCTCCTCGATCGCCTTGATGATGAACTCGGTCGAGCCGACGAGGTCGGCGGCCGTGACGACCTCGTGCTGGCACTCGGGGTGGACGAGCACGTTCACGCCCGGCACCCGCGCGCGGACGTCGTTCACCGAGTCGAGCGAGAACCGTCCGTGCACCGAGCAGTGCCCGCGCCACAGGATCATGCGGGCGTCGCGCAGCGCCCCGTCCGGCAGGCCCCCGCCCGGCCGGTGCGGGTTGTAGACGACGCAGTCCTCCAGCGCGAAGCCCAGCTCCAGGACGGCGGTGTTGCGGCCGAGGTGCTGGTCGGGCAGGAACAGGACCTTCGAGCCCCGCGCGTACGCCCAGTCCAGGGCGCGCTTGGCGTTGGACGACGTGCAGACGACGCCGCCGTGCCGTCCGACGAACGCCTTGATGTCGGCCGAGGAGTTCATGTACGTCACCGGGACGACGTCGCCCGCGATCCCGGCGTCCTCCAGCGCCTCCCAGCACTCCTCGACCTGGTCGAACGTCGCCATGTCGGCCATCGAGCACCCGGCGGCGAGGTCGGGCAGGACGACCTGCTGGTGGTCGGCGGTGAGGATGTCGGCGGACTCGGCCATGAAGTGGACGCCGCAGAACACCACGTAGGGCGCCTCGGGACGGTCGGCGGCGAGCCGCGCGAGCTTGAACGAGTCGCCGGTGACGTCGGCGAACTGGATGACCTCGTCGCGCTGGTAGTGGTGGCCGAGGACGAACACGCGGTCGCCGAGGGCGGCCTTGGCGGCTCTGGCGCGCTCCACGAGATCCGGGTCGGAGGCGGGCGGCAGCTCGCCGGGGCAGTCGACGCCGCGCTCGCTCGCCGGGTCGGCACCGGTCCCGAGGAGCAGCAGCGCCGGGAGGTCGGTCGGGGTCGGTTGGTCGGGGGCGAGATCAACAGGGCGAGGGTCCTGCACGGGGGTGGTCACGGGAGTCTCCCTCCTGCGACGTGACTTATCGTCGCTCTGACGACTAATCAAAGCACACGAACCGGCATATCCCGTCCGGCGGGGCGGTGTGCGACCGCCCACACCCGCCCCGGAACGGGGGCGAACGCGACGTGAAACACTGGTGGACGAAGGGAATGGGCGTACTGCGAGGTACGTTGTTCTTCGAGAAGAGGCGTGGCCACGCGTCCCACGAACAGACAGGGCGCCGCCCGGGCGGGCGGCCCGCAGCGAGACCCGGGAGCTGAACAATGACGGTTTCGAGCGAGACGACGCAGGACACCGCGCAGGGCGTGATCCTCACCGCCGCCGCCGCCGAGAAGGCCAAGGGCCTTCTTGAGCAGGAGGGCCGGGACGACCTGGCGCTGCGCGTCGCGGTCCAGCCCGGCGGCTGCTCCGGCCTGATCTACCAGCTCTTCTTCGACGAGCGCGAGATGGACGGCGACCAGGTCCAGGACTTCGACGGCCTGAACGTCCGCGTGGACCGGATGAGCGCCCCGTACCTGACCGGCGCCACGATCGACTTCGTGGACTCGATCGAGAAGCAGGGCTTCACGATCGACAACCCGAACGCGTCGGGCTCCTGCGCCTGCGGCGACTCCTTCAACTAGGACGAGCGCGGCCGAGGGCGGTTCCGGAGCGGGCTCCGGGCCGCCCTTGCGCATGCGCGGGGAGGGACCGGAGATCACCGGGTCGGTACGCTAAGGGCGTTTGTGCCCACCCGACCCGCCGACGAGGAGAGCGACGCAGTGCGCATCGCCGTCACCGGCTCCATCGCCACCGACCACCTGATGACCTTCCCGGGCCGGTTCACCGACCAGCTCGTGCCCGACAGGCTCGACCGCGTCTCCCTGTCCTTCCTGGCCGACGAACTGGTGATCCGCCGCGGCGGAGTCGCCGCGAACATCTGCTTCACGATGGGCGTGCTCGGGCTGCGGCCCGTCCTCGTCGGGTCGGTCGGCGACGACTTCGCCGACTACCGGTCCTGGCTGGAGCGGCACGGCGTGGACACCGAGTCCGTCCACGTGTCCGAGCTGAAGCACACCGCCCGGTTCCTGTGCACCACCGACGACGACCAGAACCAGATCGCGACCTTTTACGCGGGCGCGATGAGCGAGGCCCGCGACATCGAGATCGGGCCCATCGCGGACCGGACGGGCGGGCTCGACCTCGTCCTGGTCAGCCCCAACGACCCCGAGGCGATGCTGCGGCACAGCGACGAGTGCCGCGCCCGCGGCATCCCGTTCGCCGCCGACCCGTCCCAGCAGCTCGCCCGGGTGGGCGGCGAGGACGTCCGCCGGCTCGTGGACGGCGCCGCCTACCTGTTCACCAACGAGTACGAGAAGGCGCTCTGCGAGGAGAAGACCGGCTGGTCCGACGCGGACGTGCTGTCGCGCGTCGGCGTCCGGATCACCACCCTCGGCGCCAAGGGCGCGCAGATCGACCGGGCCGGTGAGGAGGGCGTGCACGTCCCGGCCGTGATGGTCGAGAACGTCGTCGACCCGACCGGCGGCGGCGACGCGTTCCGCGCCGGGTTCCTGTCGGCCGTCCACTGGGGGCTGCCGCTGACGCGCGCCGCGCAGGTCGGCAACGTCGTCGCGGCCTACGTCCTGGAGACGGCCGGCCCGCAGGAGTACACGATCACGCGGGACGGGTTCCTCGACCGCCTGACCGGCGTGTACGGCGCGGACGCGGCGGCCGAGATCGCCCCGCACCTGCCCGCCTGACACCGGAGGTCCCCGGGCGGGCGCGGCCCGCCCGGGGCGCCGGTCAGTACGTGCGGCGGATGTGGAAGCCCCAGCCGCGCGGCAGGGTCTCCTCCCACACGAAGTCCTGCGACTTCATCCGGCACCACGCGGGCACGTCGGTGCGCGCGGCGACGTCGTCGGCGAGCACCGCGATGATCGCGCCCACCGGGACCTCCCGGATGCGCTCGGCCAGCATGATGATCGGGATCGGGCACTTGCGGCCCAGCGCGTCGATGACGAGCGCCGGCGGCGGCCCGGCCGGCGCCTCCGGCACGGGGGCCGGGAGCGGCTCGGCGGCCTCCCGGCGCGTGCGGCCTCGGAACCTCATGGAAGCGTCCGCCTCCCTGTGTCGGCGTGGAACGGGACGTCGGCGCGGACCGCGCGGCCCCGGCGGCGGACCGCGCTCATACGCCGCCCACCCCCGCCGACCTGCGCAGGCGGGTCACGGTAGCGGGAAGGACGGCCAGGAACCGGTCGACGTCGCCGGCCGTCGTGCCGTGCGGCAGCGACACCCGGACGTTGCCGTGGGTGAGCACTCCCATCGCCTCCAGCACGTGACTCGGTCGCAGCGTATCGGCCGTGCACGAACTTCCCGACGAAACCGCGAATCCCAGCCGGTCGAGTTCGGTCAGCAGCGCCTCGCCCGCCACATAGAGGCAGGAGAACGTCACCAGGTGCGGCAGGCGCGCGACCGGATCCCCGACCACTTCCACGTCCTCGATCGTACGCGCCACCTCGGTCCTGATGCGCTCCACCAGCGCGGACAGGCGCGGCCCCTCCGTCGCGCGCGCCGCGTGCAGCGCCGTCAGCGCGGCGGCGGCGGCGACGGCGCCGGGCACGTTCTCAAAGCCCGGCACCCGGCGCGCCTCGCGCTCGTCATCGGGCAGCGGGGAGCGCCACCGCGTCCCCTTGCGGACGGCGAGGACGCCGACGCCCGGCGGCCCGCCCCACTTGTGCGCGCTCGCGGTGAGCAGCGACCACCCGGCCGGGACGTCGACACGCCCGGCCGACTGCGCGGCGTCCACCAGCAGCGGCACGCCCGCCGCGCGGCACGCCGCCGCGACCTCGGCCACCGGCTGGACGGTCCCGACCTCGTGGTTCGCCGACTGCAGGCACGCCAGCGCCGTGTCCGGCCGCAGCGCGGACGCGAACGCGTCCGCGTCCACCCGTCCCGCGCGGTCCACCCCGACGACCGTGACCTCGCCGCCGTCGGCCTCGTGCCGCTCGGCCGTGTGCAGGACGCTGGAGTGCTCGACCGCGCTCACGACCAGGTGCCGTCCGACGCGCCGCCGTCCGCCGAGCGCGCCCAGCATCCCGAGATGGACGGCCTGCGTGCCGGACGTGGTGAACACGATCTCGTCCGGGCGTGTCCCGAGGACCCCCGCGACGTCCGCCCGTGCTCGGTCCAGCGCGAGCCGCGACCCGCGCGCCGCGCCGTACAGCCGCGCGGGGTCGGCCCACGCGCCGTCCAGCGCGCCGAGCAGCGCGGTGCGGGCGGCGGGGAGCAGCGGTTCGCTCGACGCCGCGTCCAGGTAGACGCCCGGCCGGTCGGCGTGCGGGCCGTGAGTAGCCACGCGAGAACACTAACCGGCACCCGATCGGGGCCCGGCGCGACCCTCGCGCTAGTGTGTCCCTCGCACGTGTGACAACTGATCTCTCCGCCCGGACGACCGGGCGTTCATCCGTGGGGAAGGCAATCCGTGAGTCCGACCCGCTCTAGGGAGCGGCGTACGCCTGTGCGCAGTCGCCGCGCTTTGAAGGGCGCCGGCGCGCTGGGCCTGCTGGCGCTGACCGCCACCGGCTGCAGCGGCGAGGCGTCCCGTCTCGGGATGCCCGAGCCGATCAGCGACCAGGCCGAGCGCATGCTGAAGCTCTGGCAGGGCTCCTGGATCGCGGCGTTCACCGTCGGCGCGGTCGTGTGGGGCCTGATCATCTGGGCGGTGCTGTTCCACCGCAAGCGCTCCGAGGACCTCCCGCCGCAGGTGCGGTACAACCTGCCGATCGAGATCCTCTACACGGCGGTCCCGTTCGTCATCATCGGCGTGCTGTTCTTTTACACCGCGCGCGACGAGAACTACGTCGAGAAGACCACGAACAACCCGAAGGTCACGGTCGACGTCACCGCCTTCCAGTGGAGCTGGCAGTTCGACTACAAGGAGAAGGTCGGCGGGCAGGAGCAGACGGTCGCGTCCGTGGTGGGCACCCCGGTGAACCCCAACGGTCCCGCGCCGCGCAAGCCCGTGCTGACCATTCCGACGGGCGAGACGGTCCGCGTGCGGCTCCACTCCAACGACGTGATCCACTCGTTCTGGGTCCCGGCGCTCCTGTACAAGAAGGACGTCATGCCCGGCTTCACGAACGAGTTCGAGTTCACGGCGAAGAAGACCGGCACCTACGAGGGCCGCTGCGCCGAACTGTGCGGCGTGGACCACAGCCGGATGCTGTTCCAGCTCCGCGTCGTGACGCCTGAGCAGTACCAGACGTACATCAACAATGCCAAGGTCCAGGCCAAGGTTGCGGGGGGTGCCCAGTGACGGCGGTCAGTCACGCACCGAGCGCGCCGATCGCCGCGTCGCGGACGACCAAGGGGCGCCTGATCGCCTCCTGGATGTCGTCCACCGACCACAAGGTGATCGGCTACCTCTACCTCATCACGTCCTTCGTGATGTTCCTGATCGGCGGCGTGCTCGCGCTGCTGATGCGCGTCGAGCTGTTCAAGCCGGGGCTCCAGTTCCTCAGCAACGAGCAGTTCAACCAGCTCTTCACCATGCACGGCACGATCATGCTGCTGATGTTCGCGACGCCGCTGTTCGCGGGCTTCGCCAACGTCATCATGCCGCTGCAGATCGGCGCGCCGGACGTGGCGTTCCCGCGCATGAACATGCTGGCGTACTGGCTGTTCCTGTTCGGCAGCATCATCGTCATCGCCGGGTTCCTGACGCCGGGCGGCGCGGCCAGCTTCGGCTGGTTCGCCTACTCGCCGCTGTCGGACTCGGTGCGCTCGCCGGGCATCGGCGGCGACATGTGGGTCATGGGCCTCGCGATGTCGGGCTTCGGCACCATCATGGGCGCCGTCAACTTCATCACGACGATCCTGTGCATGCGCGCCCCCGGCATGACGATGTTCCGGATGCCGATCTTCACCTGGAACATCCTGCTGACCTCGATCCTCGTGCTGCTGGCGTTCCCCGTCCTCGCGGCGGCGCTGCTGGCGCTGGAGGCCGACCGCAAGTTCGGCGCGCACGTGTTCGACGCCTCGCACGGCGGCGCGCTGCTCTGGCAGCACCTCTTCTGGTTCTTCGGCCATCCAGAGGTGTACATCATCGCGTTGCCCTTCTTCGGCATCGTGACCGAGATCCTGCCGGTGTTCAGCCGCAAGCCGCTGTTCGGCTACGTCGGCCTGGTGTTCGCGACGATCAGCATCGCGGGCCTGTCGATCACCGTGTGGGCGCACCACATGTTCGTGACCGGCCAGGTGCTGCTGCCGTTCTTCTCGTTCATGACGTTCCTCATCGCGGTGCCGACGGGCGTGAAGTTCTTCAACTGGATCGGCACGATCTGGCGCGGGCAGCTCACGTTCGAGTCGCCGATGCTGTGGTCGATCGGGTTCCTCGTGACGTTCCTGTTCGGCGGCCTGACCGGCGTCATCCTCGCGTCGCCGCCGATGGACTTCCAGCTCTCGGACTCCTACTTCGTGGTGGCGCACTTCCACTACGTCGTGTTCGGGACGGTCGTGTTCGCGATGTTCGCGGGCTTCTACTTCTGGTGGCCGAAGTTCACCGGCAAGATGCTGAACGACACGCTCGGCAAGGTGCACTTCTGGCTGCTGTTCATCGGCTTCCACGGCACGTTCCTCGTCCAGCACTGGCTGGGCGCCGAGGGCATGCCGCGCCGGTACGCCGACTACGCCAAGGAGTTCCAGGGCCTGAACGAGCTGTCCAGCGTGTTCTCGTTCATCCTGGCGATCTCGCTCCTGCCGTTCTTCTACAACGTGTACATCACGGCGAAGAAGGGCAGGCGCGTCGAGGTCGACGACCCGTGGGGCTACGGCAACTCGCTCGAATGGGCGACGTCCTGCCCGCCGCCGCGGCACAACTTCAACTCGATTCCGCGGATCCGCTCCGAGCGGCCCGCGTTCGACCTCCACCACCCGCACGTCGGGGCGAAGTCCGTGACGGCCGGGACGAAGGGAGAGTAGTCCGATGCGCGTTCAGGCGTTCATGTTCTACGGGTGCGCGATCTTCTTCCTCGTCACCGACGTCGTCTACTGGCTGTGGTCGGGGGACTGGACGGGCACCACGGCGATGGCGCTGGCGGTCGGCCTGGCCGGGCTGATCGGCTTCTACATCCACTTCACGATCCGGCGGCTGGAGAACTCCAACGGCGGCCCGCTCTACGAGGACGACCCCGAGGGCGAGATCGCGGACGCGGCCGGCGAGCTGGGCTTCTTCAGCCCGCACAGCTGGTGGCCGCTGTTCGTCGGGATGTCGGCGGCGGCGATCGCCCTCGGCGTCGTGTTCGGGTGGTGGCTGGTGTTCCTCGGCGTCGCGGCGATCCTGATGTCGACCATCGGATTCGTCTTCGAGTACTACCGGGGACACTTCGCCCACTAGTCGGCAAAGACACTCCCAGGGGGCCGGTGTTTCGCGTTCTTCGCGAGCATCGGCCCCCTTCTTGCTGGGCAAGATCGCTGGCACCAAGGGGTGACAACGGGGGAGTTGACGGTGCGAGTCGGCGTCTCAGCAGGGAAGGGAAAAGGCCGCTGGGCCACCGCGGCGGCGATGGGGGGCGTTCTCGTGGCGGGGACGGCCGGCTGCGCGGGAACGAAGGTCGTCCGGGGCGATCTGCTGGAACTGGCGGTGTCGCCCGCGCAGAGCGGCGGCGCGGCGGTTCCGCCGGACCGTCCGATCAGCGTGCGGGCCAAGAACGGAACGGTCCAGAACGTGACCGTCACGTCGGCGGGCGAGCAGATGATCGGGGAGGCGTCCCCGGACCGGACGAGCTGGCGGTCGCGCTGGACGCTGACGCCGAGCGCGGACTACCAGGTCACGGTGACGGGCCTCGGCCGTGACGGGCGCACGCGCACGATCACGAGCAAGTTCCGGACGGCGAAGGCCGGGCCGTCGCTGGCGTCCTCGCTGGAGGCGCCGAACAACCGGGAGACGGTCGGCGTGGGCATGCCGGTCATCCTCAACTTCGCGAGCCCGGTGAGCGACAAGGCGGCCGTCGAGCGGGGGCTGGAGATCCAGTCCAGCAAGCCCGCGGAAGGCGCCTGGCACTGGTTCGGGGACCAGACCGTGGTCTTCCGCACGCGCCAATACTGGCCCGCGCACACCGACGTCACGTTCCGCACGCATCTGGCGGGCGTCCGCGTCGCCAAGAACCTGTGGGGCGGCAAGAACCAGACGGTGCGGTTCCGGGTCGGCGACGAGCACATCAGCAAGGCGAGCGCGAAAAGCCACTACATGGTCGTCATGAAGAACGGCCGCAAGGTGCGTCGCATTCCGGTGAGCATGGGAATGGGCGGGTCGCGGGAGCACACGACGACCAACGGCGTCCACCTGACGATGGAGAAGGAGAACCCGGTCGTCATGGACTCGTCCACGACGGGCTGCGGACCCGGCTGCCCCGGCTACTACCGGCAGACCGTGTATTCGGCGGTGCGCATATCCAACAGCGGCGAATACGTCCACGCGGCGCCGTGGTCGGTGGGCTCGCAGGGCAACAGCAACGTCAGCCACGGATGCGTCAACGCCAGCGACGAGAACGCGGCCTGGTTCTACCGCTTCTCCTACCGCGGCGACCCGTACACGATCACCGGGACGAGCCGGGAGCTGGAGCCGGACAACGGCTGGGGCTACTGGCAGCTCTCCTGGACGAAGTGGATGAAGGGCAGCGCGCTCAACAAGTCGTCGCAGACGGGCCCGAGCGCGGGCGCGCCAGCGGCGGAGGCGGGCGCGAACGCCGGGGGCGGCGGGGCGCCGGCCGGGTCGGAGGCGGGCGCGGTGTCGCGTCCCCCGGCCTGATCGAGAACTCCGGGGGCCGCCCCCGTTCGCCCGCCGTCAGCGGTGGGCGAACGGGGGCGGTTCCGCGTCGTGGTGCAGCCGGGACCAGGAGCGCGCCATCGCGATCCGCTCGGGGCCGGACGGATGCGTCATCCACAGCAGCCGTTCGAGGACGTCCGGGCGGAGGTCGTCGATGTTGCGGACCGACAGCTCGTGCTGCATCTCCACGAACGTCGCCGGGTCCCGGGTGAGGTCGAGGGCGTGCGCGTCGGCGCGGGCCTCGATGCGGCGGCTGACGAGGTTCTCGGCGGGCGCGGCGAGCTGCGTCCCGGCGGCGACGAGCGCGAGCACGAGCGCGATCGCGCGCGGATCGGCGACGGCGCGGCCCGGCGCGGGCGGGTCCAGCCCGGCGCGGCGCAGCAGGCGCGGCGACGACAGCAGCACGGCGAGCAGGCACACGCCGCCCGCGACGGCGAGCCCGCCGACGAGCGTCCCGTACAGGACGTCGCCGTGCTTGGCGTGCCCCAGCTCGTGCGCGACGATCGACCGGATCTGCGCGGGCGGCGACGACAGCAGCGTGTCGTAGACGACGATCCGCCGCGTCGACCCGAACCCGGACACGTAGGCGTTGAGCGTGGTCGTGCGGCGGGACGCGTCGGCGACGAGCACGTCCTTCACCGGCACGCCGTCCCGCGACGCCATCGCCATGAGGTCGGTGCGCAGTTCCCCGGTCGGGAGCTTGTGGAACGAGTTGAACAGCGGCTCGACGGCGACCGGGTAGGCGAACGAGCCCGCCACGACGAGCAGGAACGCGCCGAGCGCCGCGCCCGTCCACCAGTAGCGCGGGAAGCGCCGCAGCAGCGCGAACAGGGGCAGCAACGCGACCGTGTAGATCACCCAGGTGACGGCGAGGGACTTGCCCTGGTCGGCGAGCCACGCCGGGACGGCCTGCGTGGACAGCCCGTACCGGTCCAGGACGTCGTGGCTCCACCACCGGAACGGCAGCCCGACCAGCCGCAGCACGGTCGTCAGCACGACCACGCCGAGGAGCACGCGCAGCGGCCACGGGCGGACGCGGGCGGCCGTCGCGCGCAGCAGCCGCGCGCCGAGCGGCGTCAGCCCGAGGACGAGCACCGCGAGCAGGCCGAGGCCGAGCGAGAGGTAGGCGGGCGGGTTGATCGCGGCGTCGAACGCGCGGGCGCGGGCGACCTCGGGGGCGGAGAAGTCCAGGGCGGGGTCGGGCCGGACGTGCGGCGCACCGCCCGGCAGCGTCCGCCACGGCGTGCTCGCGGCGAGGACGGCGGCGACGGCGAGCAGCAGCAGCGCGGCGGCGACGGCGGCGGCGATCCGGGGACGGCGCGTGTCCGGTCCGCTCAACGCAGTTCCTTCCGCAGGTAGTCGCGCCACGCGGCGGTGAACCCGGCCCGGCTCGTCCCGAGGACGTCGCGCAGCGCGGCGCCCTCGTCGCGGCGTCCGGCGGCGCGGTAGAGCCGGACGAGCGTCGCCTCACCGTACCGCTCGGCGATCATGCGGCAGGCGAGCCACGCCTCCTGGTAGGACTGCGCGAGGTCCGCGGAGCCCGAGCCGAACGCGGCGCGGGACGGGAGCGAGCCCGGGACGCGTCCGGCGCGCACGTCGGCGGCCAGTTCCCCGGCGGCGGCCCGGACGGAAACCTTCGCGTCCCGGTACCCCACGTAGTCGGCGAAGCCCTCGATGAGCCACAGCGGGGTGCGGCCGTCGTGCGCGCCGCCGGTCGCGACGTGCGTCAGCTCGTGGGTGAGGACGACGCGGCGGCCGAGCGGGTTGAGCCGGGCGAACGTGCCGGGCGCGATGAGGACGCGGTCGTCGCCGGGCGAGCCGTCGGCGCCGGGCGCGACGGTCGCGAGCGCGGCGATCTGGCCGAGGTCCTGGTCGTCGCCGGCGAGCGCGGCGGCCACGGCGGGCTGCGCGGGCGCGAGGGCGACGACGCGGCGGGCCCAGTCGCGTCCGGTCACGGCGGTGACGGCGGGCACGGCGCGGTCGAGCAGCCCGGCGATCTGGTCGAGCCCGGCGGCGTCCCCGACGACGAGGCTGGACGCGCCGCGCACGACGGTGAGCGGGCCGCCGTCCCAGATCTCGGGGGCGTCGCCCGCGCCGGACCCGGTGATCGTCCAGGCGCCGGACCGGGACGCGAACGTCAGGTGGCGCTCGCGGACGACGTCGGCGCGGTCGTAGCCGGCGAACCGGTACCGGACGGCGACCGCGACGGTCGTCCCGTCGGCGCTCTCGTAGTGCTCGCCCCAGGTCGCGAGGGGCAGGCGGCGCAGGTTGTCGAAGACGCGACCCTGGGCGTCCCGGAACGCGGCGGGCGCGGACGCGACGGTGGCGAGGAAGCGGGCGCGGTCCCCGGCGCGGACGGCGGCGGCCCGGTTGGCGAGGACCGTCCGGACGTCGGCCGGACGCGGCGCGCGGGCGGCGGCGGGGCTCGGCGCGGCCACCGGCGCCGGGCGATCGTGCCCGCGCGCGGCGAACGCGTACGCCGCGAGCAGGCACAGGACGACGCAGAGCCCCGCGCCGAGGGCGATCCGCCGTCGGGCGGACGCCGGGCGCGGGGCCCCGTCGCCGGGATCGTCCGTCATGCGGGCGATCCTAGTGAGCTTCACCGAAGGTCCGGCTCACCGCCGGTAGTTCGGATAGCCGTACCCGACCACCGAGCCGGTGTCGCGGGTCTCCTTGCGGACGGCGTTGCCCGCGTTGCCCTCGACGGTGTCGATCGTGCCGTTCCGGTTGTCCTTGACGACCATCCCGACGTGCTCGATGCCGTCGATGGAGCCGCCGCCGTTCCAGTCGAAGAAGACGATCGCGCCCGGCTTGGGCTTGGTGCCCCACCGGCCGTTCTCCTTGAACCAGTCGGCGTGCTCGACGGTCCACGCGTCCGACCCGAACTGGTCGGTGAACCCGATCTTCTCGCCGACCCAGGACACGAACATGTCGCACCAGTTCGCGCCCCGGTAGGCGCCGACCGAGCCGCCGTCGCGGCGGACGGTCTCACGGGCGCGGTCGGTGGTCATGTACCAGTCCTGGAACTTGGTGTTCCCGTGGCGGCTCTCGGAGACGCCGACCTGGGACTCGGCGAGCCGGATGGCGTCGTGCGCGGTGGGCCGTCCGGTGCTCGGCGCCTCGGTGCCGCCGTCGCCCTCGTCGGAGGGGGCGTCGGCCTTCGGCGCTTCGGTCTTCGGGTCGTCCTGCCGGACCCTCCGCTCCTGCGGGAGCCCCACCGGGCCCCCCTTGGGCTGGACGGCCGTCCCGGCGACCGACAGGGCGCCCTGCGGGGCGTCCTTGCCGGGAACCGGCACGGCGGCCTGCGCCGTCGCGGCGACGGTGCCGACGAGCGCGGCACCCGCCACCAGTGCGCCGGTCGTGCGCGCGGCGACGGTGAGCGGACGGGGTTTGCGATGCTTGCCGTTCATGAGCGGGTCTACTCCTCGCTTCCATGACCGCCTGCCGGGTTAGCTGACGGGTTCGGGCGTGGAAGCCGCCCTACGGCCCGTGACGGGCCGATTCACCCCGGATGAGGACACAGTGGGTCCCCGGCTCCGCGGGAACGCCGGACGGGCGTTCCCGCGGACTCGGCGGTGGGCGCGCGGGTGCGCGCCCGATGATGGTTCTGGGCTGTTCCTCCGGGCGTCTTCCGCCGGGAGAGGGGCCGGGAACGGCCCCGGATGAGGATGCGCTGTCGCGTCACGGGACGCGCGGTCTGCGCACGGCCCCTCGCGGGGCGGTGGGATCAGTCCGCGCCGGTGGTCCCGAGGACGGAGCCGCGCGCGGCGGTCCGCTCATGAACGCCGGTCCCCGGCACGGCCGGGGGCGCGGTGCCCGCCGGTGCGGCGGGTCTGGGGGAGAGGTCGGACGGTGCCGTGATCGGAGCACGGCGGGACGTGGTGACAACTCTGCTGGACAGGGTCGCTCCTTCTTCCAGACGCCTGCCGGGTTAGCTGTCGGGTTCGGGCGTGGAAGCTGCCCTACGGCCCCCGAGAGGGCCGATTCACCCCGTGCCGCGCGTCCCGGTGCGGGATCGTGCGCGGCGGATGGGTCCCCGGTTCCGCCATCGCGGATTCGGCGCTGCCGCTTCGCCGGGACGGGCGTGATGGGGCCCGTGGAGTCCGCAGGTTCCTGCGGGGGACGAGCGGCGCTGACATGTGGTCGTGGACGGCGCTGAACCGTCCGGGCCGGAAGCCCGTTGCTGGCCGTCGTGACGCGCTCTCGGCGCCATGCACGCGTCGGGCGTGCGCACGCGGCCGGGCCGGCCGTCCTGCGGGGCGCGGCGGCTGGTGGGCGCCGCACCGGGGCCGCGGCACGTGGAACGTGTCGTGACCTGCGCCGATGACTGGCTGACACCGACAAGTGGCACTCAAGGTACCAAACGCCCCAGGAAAGGCAAATCTTCCACAAAAACAGCGACGGCCCAGGTCAGAGTACCTGGGCCGTCGGTCGTCCGGGGTGGGCCGTCAGGGACGTCCCGCGCCGTAGTAGCCGGGCATGGACGACAGCGGCACGATCTTGACCACGGTGCCGGTGTGCGGCGCGTGAATGATCTTCCCGCCGCCGACGTACATGCCGACGTGGCCGAGGCTGTTGAAGAACACCAGGTCACCGGCCTGGAGGTCGCTCTGCGAGACGCGCTTCGTCGCGGCCCACTGGCTGTTCGTCGTCCGGGTGATGTTGACGCCCGCCGCGCCCCACGACCGCATCGTCAGCCCCGAGCAGTCGTAGGAGTTCGGGCCGGCGGCGCCGTACACGTACGGCTTGCCGAGCTGGGCGTAGGCGAAGTTCAGGGCCGCCCGCGCGCTGCCGGACGCCGGTCCGGTGTACGTCCCGCCCGCCCCGGTGCCGGGCTTGTCGTTCTTGACGCCGAACTTCGCCAGGATCTTCTTCTGCTGGGCGAGCTGCTTGTCGACGTTCTGCTTCTCTTTACGGGCGTCCTTCGTCTTGGACGTGTAGTCGTCGTAGGCCTGCTGGGCCTGCTCCTGCTCGCGCTTGAGACGCTGCACGGCCGCGACGTACTGGGCCAGCTCGGCGTCGCGGTTCTGCGACAGGTGGGTCAGGATGGACGACTGGTCCAGGATGGCCTGCGGGTCCTTGCTCCCCACGAAGCCGGCGAGCCCGTCGGTGTCGCTGTTCTTGTACGCCGTCGCGGCCAGTTCGGCGATGTGCTGGCGCTCCTTCTCGAACGCCTGCTCCTCGGCCTTGCTCGCCTTGCGCGCCGCGTCGAGCTTCTTCTTCGCGGCCTTCAGCCGTTCGGTGGCCTGGTTGTAGCGCTCGACGGCCGCGTCGGACTTCTCGTTGAGCTTCTCGATCTTCTTCTTCGTCTCGGCCTCGGTGGGCTTCGGCGCCGCGTGCGCGGTCATCGGAAGCGGCAGGGAGAAGGCGACCGCCAGGCAGGCGGCGGCCGTCAGACGGCGCTTGCGGCCTCTCCGGCGTGTGTCCGGCGCGCTCCGCGTCACCACGGAGCCCCGGGTGAGATCGTCTTCGGCCACGGTTCGGCTTGCCCCTCTCGATCCACGACGTCAGCGGCCGACCCTAGCGAGACCCCACACCACCTACAACCGATTCCTCACTAATAACCAAAAATCAAGCCAATTGTCCGCGAGTGGTGATCACATGATCACCACTGGTGACGACCCGCAGCTCGAAAGCGGTGGCGGTCAGGCCCGGCCGAGGCGGCGCAGCAGCAGCCGGGACGGCGCCGGACGGGCCCCCGCGCGCCGTGCCGCGTCCGCCACCTCGCGGTCCGCCGAGACCACCACGACGGCCCGTCCCGGCGGCTCGGCCCGGACGAGTTCGCCGATCAGCTCGTCCGCCGTCGTCCCGGGTGGACTGAACTTCACCCGCACCCCGCGCGGCGCCGAGATCGGCACCGGCGCGTCGAGTTCGGCTCCGTCGAACACGCAGGTCACCTCGGCGCGCGTCTGGGCCGCCAGGCCGCCGAGGCCCGACAGCAGCCGGGCGCGCTGGTCGGCCAGCGGCAGCCCGCCGTAGCCGGTCTTGGTGACGTTGTAGCCGTCCACGACCAGATGGACGCGGGGTAGCGCGAGCAGCCGGTCGAGCAGTTGCGGATCGTCGTCGGCGAGGGCGCGGCCGGGCAGCGACGCGGGCGTCGGCGGACCCGGGTCGAGGCCGCGCACGGCGTCGGCCGGACGTTCGATCAGCGTCGGCAGCGCCAGCTCCCGGCGCAGGCCCTGCGCGGCGTCCACCAGGGCGTCCAGCAGGACCCGCAGCCGGACCTCGTCGGCGTTGCGGCCCTCGCGCGCCGCGCGCCGCGCCGCCTCCACGGCCGCCTCGGCGCGCTCGGTCCGGACCCGCATCCGGCGCAGCTCCTTGTCGGCCGCCGCCGCCGAGTCGCGCGCCGTCGCCCGCTCCGCGCCCGCCTCGGTCGCGAGCGTCTCGGCCCGCGTCTGCTCGGCCTTCAGCCGCAGCCGCGTCTCGTGCAGCCGGCGGCGCAGGTCGGCGTTCTCGGTCTTGGCCGCGCGCAGCTCGGCGCGCAGCCGCTCGGACTCGGCGGCCCGCTCGGCGCGCGCCGCCGCCAGCTCGGCGCGCAGCGCCTCCAGCTCGCGCGCCGCCGCCCGCTCGCGCGACTCGTCCCGGGACGCCGCCAGTTCCGCGTGGACGGCGTCGACCGCGTCCGTCCAGTCCGCCGGGCGCAGCAGGTACGCCAGCGCCGCCACCTGCACCGGATCGGCCGCGGGCGGGCGCTCCCCGGCCTCGACCGCCGCGACCAGCTCGGGCTGGGCGCCGCGCAGCGCCTCGGCGACCCGGCCCCGGAAGTCGGCGTCGCCCTCCAGGACGGCCGCGATCGCCGACCCGCCGAGCTTGCGGCGCTTGCGGCGCTCGAACCGGGCGAACGGGCGCAGCCGCGCCGGGACCGCGTCGGCCGGCAGGGCGCCGAGGACCTCGGCCGCGGCCTCCACGACGCGCTGCCGGACGGCGTCGGGCAGCGGACGGTCCAGCCGTCCCTCCGCATCCGGACCGCTGTCGATGATCCCGCTCCTCTCGGACCCGCCACCGGTGCGCTGAGTACTTCCCGGCGGTGGCACCTGCTAACCGGGAAGTGAACACCCTAGCGCCGCCGTCGGCGACCCCCGATTCCGCATGTCGGCGGCCCGCCGCGCCGCACGGACGGCCGTTTGTCGGTGGCGTCCTTTACCGTCGCCGTCATGCCGCCTGCGAAAGCCCTTCCGCCCGTGCCGAGCGGCGTCCAGGGCACTCTGGACGACCTCGGGACCCCCCTCGCCGACGTCACGTTCGTCGTCGTGGACCTGGAGACCACCGGGGGATCCGCGCGGGACTCGGCCATCACCGAGATCGGCGCCGTGAAGGTGCGCGGCGGCGTGGAACTCGGGGAATTCGGGACGCTGGTCGACCCGGGCGCGCCCATTCCGCCGTTCATCACCGCGCTCACCGGCATCACCCAGCAGATGGTGTACGCCGCGCCGCGCATCGCCGAGGTCCTTCCCGCATTCCTGGAATTCGCGCGGGGCTGTGTTCTCGTCGCGCATAACGCGCCGTTCGACATCGGTTTCCTGAAGGCGGCGTGCGCCGAGCGGGAACGGCCGTGGCCGGGCTTCCCCGTCGTGGACACCGTGGACCTCGCCCGCCGCGTCCTCACCCGCGACGAGGTCCCCAACTGCAAGCTGGAGACGCTGGCCCGGCACTTCCGCGCCGCGACGACCCCGAACCACCGCGCGCTGGACGACGCCCGCGCCACCGTGGACGTCCTGCACGGCCTCATCGAGCGGCTCGGCTCGTTCGGCGTCACGTCCCTGGAGGAACTGCGCGGCTTCGCCAAGGCCCCGACGCCCGAGCAGCGCGGCAAGCGGCACCTGGCCGACGACGTCCCGAGCGCGCCCGGCGTCTACCTGTTCGAGGACGCGCGCGGCGAGGTGCTCTACGTCGGCAAGAGCGGCGACCTGCGCAGCCGCGTCCGCAGCTACTTCACCGGCTCGGAGACCCGCTGGCGCGCCCGCGAGATGGTCGGGCTGGCCGAGCGCGTCCGGCCCATCGTGTGCGCGACGGGGCTGGAGGCCGAGGTCCGCGAGCTGCGCCTCATCGCCGCGCACAAGCCGCGCTACAACCGGCGGTCCAAGTTCCCCGAGCGCGTCGTGTGGCTGAAGCTGACCGTGGAGCCGTTCCCGCGCCTGTCGATCGTCCGGGAGCGGCGCCCGGACGGCGCCGCCTACCTCGGGCCGCTCGGCTCGCGCCGCCAGGCCGAGGAGGCGAGGGCGGCGCTGCACGAGGCCGTCCCGCTGCGCCAGTGCACGCAGCGGCTCACGCTCGCGCTGGTGGAGCGCGGCAAGGCCCAGACCTGCGCGCTCGCCGACCTCGGCCGCTGCGGCGCGCCCTGCACCGGCCACGAGACGCCCGAGCGGTACGCCGGGCACGCCGCCGCCGTGCGGTCGGTGTTCGCGGGGGACGTGCGTCCCGTGGCCGCCGCCGCGACCGCCCGCATCGACCGGCTCGCCGTCGAACTGCGCTACGAGGAGGCCGCCGCGCAGCGCGACCGGCTCGCCGCGTTCGTCCGCGCCGCGTCCCGCGCGCAGCGGC
Source organism: Actinomadura rubteroloni (assembly GCF_002911665.1). Lineage (NCBI taxonomy): Bacteria > Bacillati > Actinomycetota > Actinomycetes > Streptosporangiales > Thermomonosporaceae > Actinomadura > Actinomadura rubteroloni. The sequence continues at coordinate 504,533 of NZ_MTBP01000002.1, read as the reverse complement.
TCGGCGCCCTCGCGGGCTGCGCGCAGCTCGTCGCGGCCCGGCCCGCCCCCGGCGGCGGCTGGGAGGTGTCGGTGGTCCGGCACGGGCGCCTGGCCGCCGCCGGGACCGTTCCGCGCGGCGCCCACCCGCGCCCGTACGTGGACGCCCTCATCGCGACCGCCGAGACCGTCCTGCCCGAACTCGGCGCCGGGCCTGACGCCATCCCCGCCGGGGCGGAGTCGGGCGGTGCGGGCGCGGAGGAGATGGAGTGCGTCCTGCGGTGGCTGGACGGCCCCGGTGCCCGCCTGGTCGAACTGGACGGCGTCTGGACGTGCCCCGTCCACGGCGCCGAGCGGCTGCGCGCCCGCATCGACCGGGCGTACGCGCCCGTCGAGCCGTCCGCGCCCCGGCCCCGGCGCCCACTAAGGTGACGGGATAAATCCGTCGATGGGGGAGGACGTCCCAGATGGCGCTGCCGCTGTACGACAGCCAGCCCGCCCGCCGGGTGCCCTGGGCTACGTACCTGCTGGTGGCCGTCAACGTCGTCGTGTACCTGTTCACGCCGATGGCCAGCTTCGCCACCTGGTACGGCGGCGACAGCGGCGTCCGCGAGTGCCGGGCGACCGAGTTCACCCTCCACTACGGCGCGATCCCGCACGAGCTGACGACCGGGAGGCAGCAGCCCGCGCCCGCCGACGTCGTCCAGCGCTGCGGCGAGACCACCTTCGCCAAGCGGCCGTGGACGTCCGCGTTCACCTCGATGTTCCTGCACGCCGGGGCGCTGCACCTGCTCGGCAACCTCGTCGCGCTGTTCGTCATCGGCATGGGCGTCGAGGACCGGCTCGGACGGCTCCGCTATCTGCTCAGCTACCTGCTGTTCGGGCTCGTCGCCGTCTACGGGTTCGCCTACACCTCGCCGGACTCGGGCGTGCCGCTCATCGGCGCGTCCGGCGCCATCGCGGGCGTGTTCGGCGCCTACCTGGTGCTGAACCCGCGCGGACGGATCGTCAGCCTCGTCCCGCCGATCGTCGTGCGGCTGCCCGCCTGGGTGCTGCTCGGCACCTGGTTCGGCCTGCAATGGCTGTCGCTCGGCGACACCGAGAGCAACGTCGCGTTCGTCGCGCACATCTACGGGTTCGTCGCCGGGGCGCTGTTCGGGCTGCTCGCGCGCCGCGCGGGGCCGTCCCGGCGCGCCGTCGGCCTCGCCCGCGGCTAGAGTCTCGGACGGATCCGTCTACCGGGAGGGCCGTCCGTGGTCACCGCCATCGTTTTCGTCAAGGCCGAGGTCGCGCGCATCCACGAGGTCGCCGAGGCGATCGCCGCGCTGGACGGCGTCAGCGAGGTCTACTCGATCACCGGGGAGCACGACCTCGTCGCGATCGTCCGCGTCCGCCGCCACGACGACCTGAACGACGTGATCCCGGGCCGGCTCAACAAGGTCCCGGGCATCCGCGGCACCGAGACCCACATCGCGTTCCGGACGTACTCCCAGCACGACCTGGAGGCGGCGTTCTCGCTCGGCCTGCCCGAGTAGGCGCTCAGCCCCGCAGCGCCTGAGCCGTCGACACCCAGCGGTCGAGCAGGGCGGTCACCGCGCCGGAGTCGACCGACGCCGCCGCACGGCCGTAGGCGTCGCCGAGCGCGGCCGTGAGGCCCGGCGCGGCCGGGACGCCCTCGAACGCGACCATCACGGCCGCCGCGTTCAGCAGCACCATGTCGCGCACCGGGCCGGGCGCGCCCTCGAACACCTCGCGGGCCACCCGCGCGTTGTAGGTCGCGTCCGCGCCGCGCAGGTCGCCCGGACGGGCGGGCGCGATGCCGAGGTCGGCCGGGTCGAAGACCGTCTCGGTGCTCGTGCCGTCCCGCACGACCCAGACCGTGGACGTGCCCGTCGTCGTCAGCTCGTCCAGGCCGTCGTCGCCCCGGAACACCAGCGAGCTGTTCCCGCGCTCGGCGAACACGCCCGCGACGATCCCCGCCATCCGCGGATGGAACACCCCGACCGCCTGCGCCGCCGGACGCGCCGGGTTCGTCAGCGGCCCGAGGAAGTTGAAGACCGTCGGCGTGCCCAGCTCCTTGCGCGGACGCGCCGTGTGCCGGAACGCCGGGTGGTAGAGCGGCGCGAAGCAGAACGTGATGCCGACCTCGGCCGCCACGCGCGCGGTGGCCTCGGGCGCCAGGTCCAGCGGGACGCCCAGCTCCTCCAGCAGGTCCGCCGCGCCGCACGACGACGTGGAGGCCCGGTTGCCGTGCTTGACGACCGTAACCCCGGACGCCGCTGCGACCACCGCCGCCATCGTCGAGATGTTCACCGTGTGGGCCTGGTCGCCGCCGGTGCCGACGAGGTCGGCGATCGGGCCGGGCACCGTGATCGGGGTGGCGTGCGCGAGCATCCCGTCGGCGAGGCCGGAGACCTCCGCGACCGTCTCGCCCTTGGCGCGCATCGCGACCGCGAAGCCGCCGATCTGCACGTCCGTGGCCTCGCCCGACATGATCTGGCGCATCGCCCAGGACGTCTCCTCGCTCGACAGCGAGTCGCCGTCGATCAGGGCGCCGAGCAGGGCGGGCCACGTCGTCCGCGCTTCCATGTGCGTGGTCCTCCCGGGGATCGTTACAGGACCGGCAGACGGCTCGCCGCGCGGCGCCGCATGAGGTCGGCGACCGAGCGCGCCACGGCCATCGGGTCCAGCGGGAGCGCGACGACCGCGTCCGCGCGCGACCAGGTGGCGAGCCAGCCGTCGTCGCGGCGCGCGATGATCGCGAGCACCGGCGGGCAGTCGTAGACCTCGTCCTTGGCCTGCCGGCACACGCCGAGCCCGCCCGCGGGCTGCGCCTCGGCGTCCACCACCACGACGTCGATGCCGCCCTCGTCCAGCCGCGCGACGACGGCGGGCTGGGTCGCGACCTCGACGTACTCGACGGCCGGGAGGTCCGCGGCGGGGCGGTGGCCGATCGCGAGGCGGACCTGCGCGCGGACGTTCGCGTCGTCGCTGAAGACGAGGACCTTCATCGGGCTCTCCGGGGCGGTGCTCATGGCACCGAAGGGTACCGGAGCGGTGTCGCGCGCACGAGACGCGCTTCACACGTTAGCTAGCGGGGCCTATCGGATATACCGGTTGATGTCGCCGACGTCCGCCACGTCCCGCGCCGCGCCGCCGCAGGGGCGGCCCGCCGCCGTGTCCGAATCGTGGCCTGTCCGCGCCGCACCCCGTCCGCGCCCGTCCGCCGGGGCCGGGAACCCCTGGTGCGACGGCCCTCCCGGCGTTTCGGGGCCGTCCGCGCGGCGACCGCGCGGACACGCTCGAAGTGCGCTGGAGGGGGGTCATGCGCGGGTCGCCGACCGGGTGACGTAATAATGCTGCCCGTGGCAACGGCATCCGCGATAGAGACAACACCGCACGCTCGGGAGAATCGTCCCATTCTGGTCAGCGTGGGGACGATCGTCTGGCTGTCGTCCGAGCTGATGTTCTTCGCGGCGCTGTTCGCGATCTACTTCACGATCCGCTCTGTGACGATCGGCCAGGACGGCTCCCACGCATGGCCGGGAGCGGACCTCAATCTCCCGCTTTCCGCTGTGAACACCACGATCCTGGTCCTGTCCTCGGTGACGTGCCAGATGGGCGTGTTCAAGGCGGAGAGCGGCAAGGTCGGGCGCGACGGCGGCCTCCTCAACGTGAAGCGCTGGGGACTGCGCGAGTGGTACGTCCTCTCGTTCCTCATGGGCGCGTACTTCGTCGCCGGGCAGGCGTACGAGTACTACTCGCTCGTCACCAAGGACGGCCTGACGCTGTCGTCCTCGGCGTACGGGACGGTCTTCTACATGACGACCGGCTTCCACGGGCTTCACGTGACAGGCGGGCTCATCGCGTTCCTGTTCGTACTGGGACGCACCTACGCCGCCAAGCGATGGACGCACGAGCAGGCGACGAGTGCCGTGGTGGTCTCGTACTACTGGCACTTCGTGGACGTGGTCTGGATCGGCCTGTTCGCGACCATCTACCTGCTCGACCTCCACTGACCAACGACGACAAGACCCGAACGGGGATTTCCGTGAAAAGGTTCACCGCATGGCGACGGCGCCCCTGGGCGGGCTACGCCGTCGTGCTGGCGGCCCTGGCGGCGATCGGCGTCATCTACGCCGGCTTCTCGCCCCGGGCCGACCGCGCCGAGGCGGCGAACGCGACCCAGGCGGCCGCGGACCTGAAGAACGGCCAGCAGCTCTTCAACAAGAACTGTGCGAGCTGCCACGGCCTGAACGCCGAGGGCACCAAGGACGCCAAGGGCCACGCGATCGCGCCGAGCCTGCTCGGCGTCGGCGCCGCGGCCGTCGACTTCCAGGTCTCCACCGGCCGCATGCCCGCGATGAACCCGGGCGCGCAGATTCCTCGTAAGAGGCCGATCACGGACTTCGACACCACGATCAAGACCGACTACGAGGACCCGGCCAAGCGCAAGGCGGCCGAGGAGCAGAAGGCGCGGGCCGAGAAGAACCTCGCGGACCTGCGCAACTACATCACCTCGCTGAGCGCCCAGCCCGGCCCCGGTATCCCGGCCGGTTCCGAGGTGGACCCGAGCAAGGGCAACGTCGCGCTCGGCGGCAAGCTGTTCCGCACCAACTGCGCCCAGTGCCACAACTTCACCGGCCAGGGCGGCGCGCTGACGGGCGGCAAGTACGCCCCCGAGCTCTCCAAGAGCGACGTCACGCCCACCCAGATCTACGAGGCCATGCTGACCGGCCCGCAGGCGATGCCGGTGTTCAACGACACCACGCTCACCCCGCAGGACAAGCAGGCGATCATCGCCTACCTCGTCCAGACGCGCGAGGAGCCCAACCCGGGCGGCAGCGGCCTCGGCCGCATCGGCCCGGTGACCGAGGGCCTCGCGGGCTGGCTGGTCGGGATCGGCCTGCTGGTGCTGGCCGCCATGTGGATCACCGCGAAGAAGCCGAAGAAGCTGAAGAAGTCATGAGCGACAACAACGAGACCGAGCCCGTCCCGGAGGGGACCGCGCCGCAGCGGACCGGTGCGACGCCGTCGCCCGCGCAGGACGCGCGCCTCCTCGCCCAGGACGACATCTCGGCGCCCGCCGGTATCGGCGAGGAGATCGACGAGCAGGCGGCCAAGCGCGCCGAGCGCATCGTCGCCACGTTCTTTCTGCTGGCGTTCGCCGCCAGCGTCGGGTTCCTGGTGTACTTCATCGGCTGGAGCGGCCGGCACGGCGGCATGCACGGCGTGGACCGGGCGCGCGAGTCGAACCTGTGGTTCGGCGGCCTGATGGCGCTGTCGTTCCTCGCGATGGCCTTCGGCGTCACCATCTGGGTGCGGCGCCTGATGACCAGCAAGCCGATCATCCAGGAGCGGCACGCGATGAACGTCGGCGCGGAGGACCGCGCCTCGTTCACCGCCGCCTTCCTGGAGGGCGCGCAGGACAGCGGGATCACCAAGCGCCCGCTGCTGCGCCGCACGCTGCTGCTGGCCGCCGCGCCGCTCGGCATCGCGCCGCTGTTCCTGCTGCGCGACCTCGGCCCGCTGCCGGAGAAGAAGCTGCGGCACACCTACTGGGCCGACGCGATCCGCAAGGCGAAGGCCGAGGGCAAGAAGGGCGTCCGCCTCGTCGTGGACGGCACCAACCAGCCGCTCAAGGTCAGCGACTTCAACAGCCCCGGCGGGATGATCACCGTCCTGCCCGAGGGCATCGAGGAGAACCTGCCCGAGGACGAGGTGCTGACGCAGACCGCCAAGGTCGTCACCATCCTCCTGAACATCCCGGCCGACGAGTTCAAGCCCGTCAAGGGCCGGGAGAACTGGCACGTCAACGGGATCGTGGCGTACTCCAAGATCTGCACGCACGTCGGCTGCCCCGCGGCCCTGTACGAGCAGACCACGCACCACATCCTGTGCCCGTGCCACCAGTCCACGTTCGACGCCACCGACGGGGCGCGGGTCGTGTTCGGCCCGGCGGCGCGTCCCCTGCCGCAGCTCCCGCTGAGCGTGGAGGACGGCTACCTCGTGGCCACCTCGGACTACACCGAGCCGATCGGCCCGAGCTTCTGGGAGCGCGGATGAGCGAGGCCACAGCCCCGAAGGCGGTCGAAGGACCGCTGAACTTCCTGGACGACCGCCTGGGGTCCACCGGTTTCCTCAACCGGAACCTCAAGAAGGTCTTCCCGGACCACTGGTCGTTCATGCTGGGCGAGATCGCCCTCTACTCCTTCATCATCCTGCTGCTGACCGGGACGTTCCTGACGCTCTGGTTCAAGCCGAGCATGATGGAGGTCGTGTACGACGGGTCGTACACCAAGCTCAACGGCGTGAAGATGTCGGAGGCCTACGCCTCGACGCTGCACATCACGTTCGACGTGCGCGGCGGACTGCTCATGCGGCAGATCCACCACTGGGCCGCGATCCTGTTCATGGCGTCGATCCTGGCGCACATGCTGCGGGTGTTCTTCACCGGCGCGTACCGCAAGCCGCGCGAGCTGAACTGGCTCATCGGCATCACGATGTTCGTCCTCGGCATGCTGGAGGGCCTGTTCGGCTACTCCCTGCCGGACGACCTGCTGTCGGGCACGGGCCTGCGGATCACGCAGGGCGTGCTGGAGTCGATCCCGGTCGTCGGGACGTACGGGTACATGTTCCTGTTCGGCGGGGAGTTCCCCGGCCAGGACATCGTGCCCCGGCTGTTCACGCTGCACATCCTGCTGATCCCGGGCCTGATCCTCGGCCTGGTGACGGCGCACATGATGATCATGTGGCACCAGAAGCACACCGCGATGCCGGTCAAGAACCAGACCGAGGAGCAGGTGTACGGCTACCCGTTCTACCCGGTCTTCATGGCCAAGACGGGCGCGTACTTCCTGTTCACCTTCGGCGTCCTGGCGCTGCTCGGCACGTTCGCGCAGATCAACCCGATCTGGCTGTTCGGCCCGTACGACCCGGGCGCGATCTCCGCGGGCTCCCAGCCGGACTGGTACATGGGCGTCCTCGAAGGCGCGCTGCGCATCATGCCGAACTGGGAGATCACGGCCTGGGGCCACACGCTGAGCCTCAACGTGCTGATCCCGGCGCTGGTCCCGCTCGGGATCATCTTCACCGGCGCGGCGCTGTGGCCGTTCATCGAGGCGTGGGTGACGGGCGACAAGCGTCCGCACCACGTCAACGACCGTCCGCGCAACGCGCCGGTCCGCACGGCGGTCGGCATGGCGGCCGTGACGTTCTACGGCCTGCTGTGGGTCGCGGGCGCCAACGACGTCGTCGCCGACAAGTTCCACGTGTCCCTGTACGCGACCACCTGGTTCTTCCGGGTCACGTTCTTCATCGGACCGGTCATCGCGTACGTCATCACCAAGCGCTTCTGCCTCGGCCTCCAGCGCAAGGACGCCGAGACCGTCGCGCACGGGGTGGAGAGCGGCACGATCCTCATGTCGCCGGACGGCAAGTTCTCCGAGCGGCACGAGCCGGCGCGGGACGAGCAGCGCGCGGTGCTGCTGTCGAAGGAGACCGCGCGTCCCGAGGCCCCGGCGGTGGACGCCAACGGCGTCCCGGCGCCGAGCACCAAGGGCCCGGTCGGGCACCTGCGGTCGCGGCTCCAGCGCGCCTGGACGTTCGACGACATCCCGGTCGAGGAGCACGAGCACGGCCACGAGGTCGAGGGCGGGCGCAGGCCCGAGCAGATCGAGCACTGACGCCTTCGTCGCGGGCGCGGCCCGCCACCGGACTCCGGTGGCGGGCCGCGCCGTATTCTGAGGGCCGATGACCAGGACTCTCGTCGTGACGAACGACTTCCCGCCGCGTCCGGGGGGCATCCAGGCGTTCGTCCACAACCTCGCAGTCCGCCGTCCGGCGGGTTCGGTGGTCGTGTACGCGCCGGCGTGGGAGGGCGCGGCGGCGTTCGACGCGGCGCAGCCGTTCCCGGTGGTGCGCCATCCGACGTCGCTGATGCTGCCCGAGCCGGGCGTGCTGCGGCGCGCGGCGCAGATTTTGCGGGCGGAGGGCTGCGACTCGGTGCTGTTCGGGGCGGCGGCGCCGCTCGGGCTGCTGGCCCCGGCGCTGCGGGCGCGGGGCGCGCGGCGGCTCGTCGGGCTGACGCACGGGCACGAGGCGGGCTGGGCGGCGCTTCCGGTCGCGCGGCGGCTGCTGCGCCGGATCGGCGACGGGACGGACGCGCTGACCTACCTCGGCGAGTACACGCGGTCGCGGCTGGCGCGGGCGCTGTCGGCCGGGGCCGCCGCGCGGCTGGCGCGCCTGGCCCCGGGCGTGGACGAGACGCTGTTCGCGCCGGGCGCGGGCGGCGCGGAGATCCGCAAGCGGCATGGGCTGGCGGGCCGCCCGGTGGCGGTGTGCGTGTCCCGGCTGGTGCCGCGCAAGGGCCAGGACACGCTGATCCGGGCGTGGCCGCGCGTCCGCCGCGCGGTGCCGGACGCGGCGCTGCTGCTGGTCGGCGGCGGCCCGTACCGGCGCGACCTGGAGCGGCTGGCGGACGCGGCGGGCGTCCGGTCGTCGGTCGTGTTCACCGGGTCCGTCCCGTGGGAGGAACTGCCGGCGCACTACGACGCGGGCGACGTCTTCGCGATGCCGTGCCGGACGCGCCGCCGGGGCCTGGACGTGGAGGGCCTCGGCATCGTGTACCTGGAGGCGGCCGCGACGGGCCTGCCGGTGGTCGCGGGCGACTCGGGCGGCGCACCGGACGCGGTGCTGGACGGCACGACGGGCGTGGTGGTGCCGGGCCGCTCGTCGGAGGCCGTCGGGGACGCGGTGGCGGGGCTGCTCGCCGACCCCGTCCGGGCGCGTGCGCTGGGGGCGGCGGGCCGGGCGTGGGTGGAGCGCGAATGGCGCTGGGACGTGCAGGCCGCACGCCTCGGCGCACTCCTCGCCGACTGACTTCACCCCGTTTGGGCTATATGTAACGTTATGTTCTTCGCGGCCCCGACCGGAGCGCGCCGATGGGCGCTCCCGTCGCCGGATCGGTGCCGCACGGGTGGCAGGATGCGAGGCATGGCGGACGTCGAGGACATGTGGCGGCCGGTCGCCGGCGAGGCGGTCGGCTGGCTCGCGGAGATGGATCCGGAGCACTGCTACTCGGGGTTCGAGCCCCCGGGACGGCCCGATTCCGTCTGGCTGCTGCACGCGATGTACGTGTGGCGCGACGGCCTGGTGACGACGACCCACGACGACGTCTACCGCTCGGTCCGCGCGGCGGGCCTGGCCGGAGCCGACGGCGCCGAGGCCGAGGTCGGCGAGCTGCTGGAGGACGCCGTCGTCACCGGCAGCAGGCTCGGCCGCAGCGGGCACCCCGGGCCGGGCTGGCGGCGGCTGCGCTGGTCGGAGCTGGCGGCGGGGTTCGGCGGCCCGGTCGTCCCGGACGGCGAGTACCCGGGCCACCGCTGCCTGCGCCAGGCGCACCCGACCGGGAGCTGGTCGGCGGCCGTGGAACCGCCCGCCGAGGGCTGCCTGGACCGGGAGGGCTGGCGGCGGCTGACCGGCGTCCTCGCCCGGCACAGCCCGGACGGCCCCGACACACGCTGCCTGGCCTACTACTGCCCGCTCGTCACCGCCGACTGGGACCGGGAGACCGTGTACGCCGGACGGGTCGCCGACGCGGCGGACCTGTACGACCATCCGGCGATGACGAGCTGCCCGTCCAACCTGTGGGCGGCGGACCGCTCCTGGGTCGTCTACTGCGACTGGGACCTGTGGGGCACGAAGATCGTCGGCCCTCGCGCGCTCATCGAGGACCTGCTCGCCGATCCCGAGCTGGAGGCGCTGCGCCTGCCCTGGACGGTCTGACGGCCGAGCCGTGTCCGGCGTCCGAGACGCCGGACACGGCTTCCGCGGACCGGTCCGGCGCAGGGCGGGGTCTGCGGGGAGCCGGATCGGGCCGGCCCGTGACCGTCGTTCGGGCGGCCGGGGAGCCCGGCTCCGTCGGCCGGTCCGGTTCCGACGCTAGGCCCGGTCCGCGCGGACTCCGGCGCTCTTAAGGCCCCGTTAAGGACATCATCAGGCGCTGTTGAGCCCCCGCCGTGCGGCGCGCACGAGCCCGGCCGCGACGGCGAGCAGCGCGGCGAGCGCGAGCGCGATGACGGCGAGGCCGCGGCCGGCGAGCGCGGCGGCGAGCTGCGGCCCCGCGCTGGCGCCGACGAACATCAGCGCGGTGAACAGGGAGATGGCCGGCGCCCGGTGCGCGCCCGCCCGGGACCCGATGAGGTCGATCATCCCGGGCGCGGTGACGCCGATCCCGGCGGTGACGGCCATGAGCAGCAGCGCGAGCACGGCCGTGCCGGGGGCGAGCAGGCCGATCAGGGCCGTCCCGGCGGCGGCCAGGAGCAGCGCGCCGGCCGTGCGGGCGACCGGGTCGAGCCGGGCGAGCCGGGGCGTCGCGAGCGGAACCGCGAGGATCACCGGCAGCGCGCTGGCGCGCAGGCCGAGCAGCCCGTCGGTGCCGGTGAGCTGGAGCGCGGTGTAGATCGCGACGAACGAGCCGAGCACGACCGGCACGGCGAGGTAGAGCATCCGCAGGCCGGGCGCGGCGAGCAGGCGCGGCATCGCCCGGTACGCGGCGGCGGGGGAGGCGCCGGGACGCGGGACGTCCGGGAGCAGGACCGCCCGCAGGGCCAGCGCGGCGACCGCGAACAGCGCGGTGCCGAGGCCGAAGAACGAGCGCCAGCCGAGCAGCGCGAGCATTCCCTGCGCCGTGAGCTGCCCGATGACGGCGGACGACAGGAACCCGGTGGTCATCGCGGTGACCGTCAGCAGGCGGCGGTGCGGGGCGACGCGCTCGCCGACGTAGGCCATCGCGACGGGCGGGAACGCGCCGATCGTGACGCCCTGGAGGACCCGCAGGACGAGCGCGGCGGCGAGCCCCGGCGCCAGCGCGACGAGCGCGGTGGTGACGGCCGTGGCGGCGACGCCCGCGACCATGACGCGGCGCTGGCCGAGGCGGTCCGAGAGCGGGCCGAACAGCAGGAACCCGGCCGCGTAGCCGAGGCCGAACGCGGTGACGAGCCAGGTGAGCGGGCCGGGCCGGGTGCCCCAGTCGTCGGCGGCGGCGCCGAACAGCGGGATCGCGCCGTAGAGCTGGGACGTGGCGAGCAGGGCGGTGGCGGACAGGACGGCGGCGGTGCGTCCGAACGGCGCGACGGCCGCCGGGCGGGAGGCGGGCCTGGGGGGCGCGGTGGTGGTCATGGCGGGAACGCTAGCCAACCAACCGGTTGGAAGTCAACCAACCGGTTGGAAGCGCTACACTCGGCCGCATGCCGAAGCAGACCGATCCGCCGCTCACCGGAGCCGCCGCCACCCGCGCCGCGCTGCTCGCCGCCGCCCGCGCGGAGTTCGCCGAGCACGGCGTCGCCGGCGCCCGCGTCGACCGGATCGCCGCCCGCGCGGGCGTCAACAAGGAGCGGATCTACGGCTACTTCGGCAACAAGGAGAAGCTGTTCGACGCCGTCATGGAGATCGCGCTGGACGAGGTCGCCGAGGTCGTGGCCTCGCCCGGCGACGACCCCGTCGAGTACGTCGGCGGCATGTTCGACGTGTACCTGCGGCGTCCCGACCTCGTCCGGCTGCTGATGTGGGAGTCGCTGCACCACCGCGACGGGTCGCTGCCCGAGCAGCGCTGGCGCGAGGAGCGCTGCCGCGTCAAGGCCGACGAGATCGCCGCGCGGCTCGGCCGGGAGCCGTCCCGGGCGGACGCGCGGCTGCTCCTGACGCTGAAGGGCCTCGCGCTGCTGCCGCTCGCCCTGCCCCGGCTCGCCGAGCTGATGGGCCTCGGCCTGGACGACCCCGAAGAGCTGGCCGCGATGCGCGACCACGTCACCGCGTTCGCCCGCGCGGCCCTCGCCGCCCCGCCCGCCTCCGGGGACGCCGCGGGCGGGTCCGTAGGATCGTGACCATGGACATCGTGATCGCGGGCGGGCACGGGAAGATCGCGCTGCGGCTGGCGCGGCTGCTGACCGCCCGGGGCGACGCCGTGCGCAGCCTGATCCGCAACCCCGACCACGCCGAGGACGTCGCCGCGACCGGCGCCGAGGCCGTCGTCGCGGACCTGGAGACGACTCCGGCCGACGAGCTGGCAGAGCGCATCGCGGGCGCCGACGCCGCCGTCTTCGCCGCCGGGGGCGGTCCGGGCAGCGGAGTCGCGCGCAAGGACACCGTGGACCGGGGCGCCGCCGTCCTGCTCGCCGAGGCGGCCGAGAGCGCCGGGGTGCCGCGGCTCGTCCAGATCTCCGCCATGGGCGTGGACCGGGCGCCGTCCCCGTCCGCGGGCGACCAGTGGGCCGCCTACGTCGCCGCCAAGCACGCCGCCGAGGTGGACCTGCGCTCCCGCGACCTGGACTGGGTGATCGTCCGTCCGGGCCGGCTCACCGACGACCCCGGCACCGGCCGCGTCACGCTCGCCGACCCGGACGCGGGACGCGGTGACGTGACGCGCGACGACGTGGCCGCCGTCGTCGCCGCGCTGCTCCCGTCACCCGTCCGCCACCGCACGCTTGACCTGCTCGGCGGCGAGACCTCGATCGAGGAAGCCGTGTCGGCCCTGGGCTAGCCGTAGATCGACTCGATCTCGTCGGCGAAGTCCTTCATGACGGCGTGGCGGCGGACCTTGAGGCTCGGGGTCATGTGGCCCGCCTCCTCGCTGAAGTCGACGCCGAGGATCCGGTACTTCTTGATCGCCTCGGCGTGCGAGACGGACTTGTTGGCGTCGGCGACGGCGGCGTCGATCGCGGCGACGACGTCCGGGTCGGCGCGCAGTTCGGCGACGGTCATCGCGGCGGGCTTGCCGTGGCGCTCCTTCCACGGGCCGAGCGCCTCCTCGTCCAGCGTGATCAGCGCGCTGATGAACTTGCGGCCGTCGCCGACGACGAGGCACTGGCTGATCAGCGGGTGGGCGCGCAGGCGGTCCTCCAGGGGCGCGGGCGCGACGTTCTTGCCCGCCGCCGTGACGAGGATCTCCTTCTTGCGGCCGGTGATCCGCAGGTAGCCGTCGTCGTCGAGGGCGCCGAGGTCGCCGGTGCGGAACCAGCCGTCCTCGACGGCCTCCTTGGTCGCGGTCTCGTTGTTCCAGTAGCCCTTGAGCGTGTTGACGCCCCGGACCAGGACCTCGCCGTCGTCGGCGATCCGGATCGTCACGCCGGGGATGGCCTGGCCGACGGTCCCGATCCGCAGCGCGCTCGGACGGTTCACCGTCGCGGGCGCGGTCGTCTCGGTGAGGCCGTAGCCCTCCAGGATCGTGATGCCGACGCCCCGGAAGAAGTGCCCGAGCCGCTCGCCGAGCGCCGCGCCGCCCGACACCGCGTACTGGACGCGCCCGCCGACGGCCGCGCGCAGCTTGCCGTAGACGAGCACGTCGAACACCTTGTGCCTGGCGCGCAGCGCGAGCCCCGGACGGCCGTCCTGGAGCGCCCGGCTGTAGGCGATCGCGGTCTCGGCGGCGGCGTGGAAGATCTTGCCCTTGCCGTCGGCGGCGGCCTTCTGCTCGGCGCCGTTGTAGACCTTCTCGAACACGCGGGGGACGGCGAGCAGGAACGTCGGCCGGAAGGACGCGAGGTCGGGCAGCAGGCTCGGGATGTCGCTGTGGGCGAGGACGATCCCCGCCTCGATCGTCGCGACCTCGATCAGCCGCGCGAACACGTGCGCGAGCGGCAGGAACAGCAGCGTCGAGCTGCCCGCGACGGCGACCTCGGCCATCGCGCCCTGGATGGCGTTCCGGGACGTCGCGACCAGGTTGCCGTGCGTCAGCTCACAGCCCTTGGGACGGCCCGTGGTGCCCGAGGTGTAGACGAGCGTGGCCACGTCGTCGTAGGCGGGAACGCGGCGGCGCTCCTCGACGGCCGCGTCGGCGACGTCCGCCCCGGACGTCGTCACGTCGGCGAGGTCGCCCGCGTCGATCGTCCAGACGTGCTCCAGGCCCGGCAGCCGGTCACTGGCCTGCGCGACGGTCGCGCGGTGCTGCTCGGTCTCGGTGAACACCGCGCGGGCGCCGGAGTCGCCGAGGATCCACTCGACCTGCTCGGCCGAGGACGTCTCGTAGATCGGGACGACGACCGCGCCGGCCGTCCAGATCGCGTAGTCCAGGACCGTCCACTCGTAGCGGGTGCGCGACATCAGGCCGACCCGGTCGCCGGGCTCGATCCCGGCCGCGATCAGGCCCTTGGCCACACCGGTGATCTCGGCGGCGAACTCGCGCGCGGTGACGGCGCTCCAGCCGGTCGCGGTCCGGCGGCGCAGCACGATCGCGCCGGGTGTCGCGGCGGCCCGCGCGAACGGCGAGTCGGTCAGGTTGGTGGTGCCGGGCACCTCCGCCAGGGCGGGGACGCTGAACTCGCGCACGGCCACTCCTCAAGGATTTGTCACTGCGGGGCGGGGAAGACGGTACCGGTTCCTCACTCGCCGATGGTACCCGCGAGTAGCAAGCAGTCCGCGCGGCGCTTAACGGAGCGGCAAAGTCACGTCCGGCCTCCCCGGTCCGGAAGATCGGCTCGCCTACCCTCGTCCCGGTGGAGCCGGACGCCGGGGAGGGGCCGTGCTGGAAGTGCTCGCCCTCACACCGGACGACGCGCGGGCCGCGCAGGACGGCGGCGCGGACCGGATCGAGGTCGCGGCCGACCTGGTCACCGGGGGCCTGACCCCCGACCCCGACGTCGTCGCGCGCATCCGGGACGCCACCGCGCTCCCGATCCGCGCCGTGCTCCGCGCCAACGCGGGCCTGCGCACGAGCCCGGCCGAGCTGGACCGGCTGCGCCGCGCCGCCGCGTCCCTGGCCGCCGCCGGGGCGGACGGGTTCGCGTTCGGCTTCCTCGGCGCGGACGGCCTGGTGGACGTCCCCGCCGTCACCGCCCTGGCCGCCGCCGTCGCGCCCCGGCCGTGGACGTTCCACCGCGTCGTCGACCACGCCGCCGACCCGGCCCGCGCCTGGGAGCAGGCGTGCGCGCTCGCCCGCCTGCCGGGGACCGCGCCGGACGCCGTCCGCACGGCGGGCTCGCCGCGCGGCGTGGACGCGGGCCTGCCAGTCCTCGCCCGCCGCGCCGCCGAGCGCCCGGCGGTGCCGGTCCTCGCGGGCGGCGGGCTGCGGCGGCGGCACGTCGCGGCGCTGGCCGCCGCCGGGGTCGCCGCGTTCCACGCCGGGACGGCCGTCCGCCGCGACGGCTCCCTGGACGCCCCGGCCGACGCCGCGCTGGTCGCCGAGTGGCGGGCGCTGGTCCGCGCGGCGACCGGCGGGTGAACCGGACGCCCGGACGCGCACTACATTCGATTCATGCGGATCCATGTGGTGAGCGACGTCCACGGGCGGGCCGACGCGCTCGCGCGCGCCGCCGACGGGGCCGACGCGCTCATCTGCCTCGGCGACCTCATCCTGTTCATCGACTACGACGACCACGCCCAGGGGATCTTCGCCGAGCTGTTCGGCCAGGACAACGCCGACCGGCTCATCGAGCTGCGCACCGGCAGGCGGTTCGCCGAGGCCCGCGACTTCTCCCGCGCGCTGTGGGAGTCGCTCGGCGGGGACGCCTGGCCGCACATCGAACGAGCCGTCCGCGAGCAGTACAAGCGGCTGTTCGAGGCCATGCCCGAGCCCGCCTACCTGACGTACGGGAACGTGGACGTCCCCGGTCTGTGGGCCGAGCACCTGCGGCCCGGCCACCACGTCCTGGACGGGCAGGTCGCCGAGATCGGCGGGCTGCGGTTCGGGTTCGTCGGCGGCGGGCTGCGCACCGAGTACCGCACCCCCTACGAGCTGGACGACGACGCCTACGCGGCCAAGGTCGAGGCGCTCGGCGCGGTGGACGTCCTCTGCACCCACATACCGCCGGACGTCCCGGACCTGCTGTACGACACCGTCGCGCGGCGGTTCGAGCGCGGCAGCCGGGCGCTGCTGGACTTCATCGAGCGGACGCAGCCGAGGTACGCGCTGTTCGGGCACGTCCACCAGCCGCTGGCCCGGCGGCGGCGGATCGGGCGGACCGAGTGCGTCAACGTCGGGCATTTCCGCGCCCGCGGGATGCCGTTCGCGCTCTCGGTGTGAAAGATAGGACCCCGGACAGGCGATGAGGCCGGAGGGACGGCAGGCAATGGCGGAGCGGACGAAGTCCACGACCCTGATCGACGCGGCGCCCGAGACGATCATGGCGGTGATCGCCGATCTCGGCGACTACCCGGCGTGGGCGAGCGGGATCCGGAGCGTCGAGATCGACGCCACCGGTGCGGACGGGCGGGCCGAGCGCGCCCGGCTCACCTTCGACGGCGGCCCGTTCAGCGACACGGTCGGGCTGGAGTACACCTGGGACGGCGACCGGTCGGTGACCTGGCGGCTCGTGGACTCGGGCACGGTCGTGACGGGCCTGCACGGCTCCTACACGCTCGCCCCGGCGGGCGGCGGCACCGAGGTCACCTACGAGCTGGCGGTGGACGTCCGGGTGCCGATGATCGGGATGGTGAAGCGCAAGGGCGAGAAGCGGATCATCGACTCGGCGCTGAAGGGGCTGAAGCGGCACATCGAGAGCGCATAGACCGCCGCGAGTAAGAGCTTCGTTACCGGCACGGGGCGATACCGTTTCGCGGCGTCGACACGTGGAAAATGTTCTGGTGACCGAGCAGCAGCCAGGCGACGTCCCCGGAGCGGCGGTGCGGCCCCTCCACGTCCTGCGGCGGCGGTGCGCGGGCGGCGCGAGCCGGCCCGCCCGTCGCCGGTGACGTGCGGAGCCCGGCCGCCGCCGGGGCGCCGCGCATCGCGACAGGGGCGTCCGCATGCCGATACTGCCCCGTGGCGCGCGGTGCCGCGCGGCGGACCGTCCGTGCGGCGGGCCGGTCGCGGCCGGTGGCGGCGCCGGGCGTCGCCACCGCGTTCGAGCGGACCCCGGGCGGTCGGGCGCCCGGTCCGGCGGAGCCTTCCTCGCGGACCGGACGGGGCGGCCCGCGTGCCGCCGCGCCCCGCGACGGCTCCCCGATCGGGTAGTGCGCCGATCCGCTGGGGAGAAGACAGTGGAGGAGGAGCGTCCATGGGCCTGACGATCGGTGTCGATGTCGGCGGAACGAAGGTGGCCGCGGGAGTGGTCGACGACGACGGCGCGATTGTGGAGAAGGTGCGGCGTCCGACCCCCTCCACCGACCCCGAGGAGACCGCGCACGTCATCGCCGAGGTGGTGGACCTCCTCGCGGGCAAGTACCCGGACGTGTCGGCGGTCGGGCTCGGGACCGCGGGGTTCGTCGACGAGGACCGTTCCACGGTGCTGTTCGCGCCGAACCTCGCCTGGCGCGACGAGCCGATCAAGAAGAAGGTCGAGGGCCTGGTCGGGCTCCCGGTCGTCGTGGAGAACGACGGCAACGCCACCGCCTGGGGCGAGTCCCGCTACGGCGCCGGACGCGGCCAGGACTTCATGGTCTGCATCACGCTCGGCACCGGCATCGGCGGCGGCATCATCGTGGACGGCGAGCTGAACCGGGGCCGGTTCGGCATCGGCGCGGAGTTCGGCCACTTCCGCGTCGTGCCCGACGGGCGCCGCTGCGGCTGCGGCAACCGGGGCTGCTGGGAGCAGTACGCGAGCGGGAACGCGCTCGTCCACGAGGCCCGCGACCTGGCACGGGTCGCGCCCGCGATGGCCGGCCGGCTGCTGGAACTCGGCGAGGGGAGCCCCGAGCGCATCCACGGTCCGCAGATCACCCAGGCGGCGCGGGAGGGCGACGCCGCCGCGCTGGAGTGCTTCAAGACCGTCGCGCAGTGGACCGGGCAGGGCCTCGCCGACCTCAGCGCCATCCTGGACCCGGGCGCGTTCGTCATCGGCGGCGGGCTGTCGGAGGCGGGGGACCTGCTGCTCGACCCCGTCCGGGACGCGTTCGGCGCGGCGCTCACCGGACGCGGGCACCGGCCGCTGCCCGACATCCGCATCGCCGAACTCGGGCCCGCCGCCGGGATCGTCGGCGCGGCGGACCTGGCCCGCATCTGACCGGCGTGCCGTCCGTCCGGGTCCTCGGCTACAACGTGCGGTCCCTGCGCGACGACCCCGAGGCCGTCGCGCGGGTGATCCGCGCCCTGGACCCGGACGTGGCATGCCTGCAGGAGGTCCCGCGCTTCGGCGACTGGTGGCTCCGGCGGCGGTGGCTGGCGCGGGCCTGCGGGATGCGGGTCGCCGCCGGGCGCCGGGCCTGCGGGCTCGCGGTGCTGGCGGCGCCGCGCGTCCGCCGCGTCGCCCGCGAGTTCCATCTGCTGACGCGCGTCCCCGGCCTGCACCGGCGCGGGCTGGCCGTCGCGGTGCTGGAGGCCGGCGGCGCGCGGTTCGCCGCCGCGAGCACCCACCTCGACCTGCGGCCCGAACCGCGTCTCGCGCACGTCCGGGAGGTCCTGCGGCTGCTGGACCGGGCGGCGGACGTCCACCACGCGCCCGTCGTGCTGTCCGGGGACGTCAACGAGGAGCCCGGCGGGCCGTCCTGGACGCTGCTGAGCGCGGACCTGCGCGACGCCCACGCCGTCGCCCCGGCGGGGGAGGGCGCGACGTTCCCGGCGCGCGACCCGCACCGGCGCATCGACGGGATCTTCGCCGCCGCGCCGTTCGGGATCACCGGCTGCGGCGTCCCCGGCGACCCGGCGCTCGCGCGCGACTACCCGCTCGCGACCGACCACCGTCCGGTTCTGGCCGACCTCACGCTGCCCGGTGAGACGCCGCCCGGTTAGACGACCGCGCCGCCGTCGGGGTCGCGCGGCTCGTCGCCCATCCGCAGCACGAGCGTCACGAACCCGCCGATGAACGCGGCCACCGCGAGGAACGCCGCCCAGCCGGGGACCTCCCAGTCCAGCAGGACGGTGACCAGCAGGTACAGCGGGCCGCCGACCAGCGCGATCCACGCGCCCTTGGTCACCGGGTCGGCCTGCGGCAGCGGCCCCGGATGCGGCGGGACGAAGTGGCCGTCGTCGTCGGCGGGCGGGAACTCCTCCTCGTCCTCGTCGGCGGGACCGAGCACGCGGGCGCGCGGGAGGCGGCCCGCGCGGTCGTCGCCGGGCGGGCCGGACGGCTCGCGCAGGTCCTCCTCGTCCGGCCAGGGCACCCGCTCGCCCTCGGGCACCTCGGCGTCGAAGCCCGCGACGATCTCGGCCCAGATGGCGTCCTCGTCGCGGACGGCCGCGCCGCCGACCTCGGGGTCGGGCTCGGGGTCGGGCGCGGCGGGCAGCGCCCCGGCGGGCTCGGGCGGCTCGGCGCCGCCCGCGTCGCGCAGCCGGGTCAGATGGACGCGCAGGACGCCCTCGGCGGTCGGTTTCATCGCGACGTCCACGAACAGCCGGTCCAGCGGTTCGCCGTCGCCGGGCTGGGGGGCGTCGGTTGCGACGTCCGGCAGGACCGGGCCGGCGTCGCCCGCGCCGCCGCCCGTCGCGTACGCCGCCACGCCCGCGTCGCGCAGCGCCGCCAGCATCGCGTCGGCCAGGTGCGGCGCGAGATCGACGAGCGGCGCGTAGGCGTCCGCGGTAAGTCCGTTGCCTCGGCGATTCACGGGGCCGGTTCCTCCGTCGATTCCGCGGCGACCGCCAGCACCGGCATGGTTCGGCCCTCCGCTCCGCACAGAAAAGATGTGTCCCACGGTATGCGCTGAGCCGCCCGGGACAACCCCCCGGGGCGACGAACCCATAGCCGCGTCCTTTCCGAGCCTACGTTCCCGCGCGGGCCGCCGGGACGGCGAACGCCGCGCGCTCGGGCGGAGGCCGTTGGGAGCGCCGGGACGGGGATGGGAAGATGTCCCCTCAACCCCCTGGCGCGAGGGGGCCGTGACGGTGTGCGCCGCGACCCCGGGCGGGCGGAGGAAGGTGTCGGAATGCTGTGGTTCTGGATCCTGCTGAGGATCGTCCTGTCGCCGATCCTGTACGTCGTGTGGCGGCCGAGGAACGCCGGGGTCCGCAACGTTCCGAAGCGCGGCCCGGCGCTGCTGGTGAGCAACCACCTGTCGTTCGCCGACCACTTCTTCGGCCCGCTCCCGGTGATGCGCCGGATCTTCTTCATCGGCAAGGCGGACTACTTCACCGGCGCGGGCGTGAAGGGCCTGCTCAGCAAGGCGTTCTTCACCGCCGTCGGCGTCGTCCCGGTCGACCGGACGGGCGGGAGCGCCGCCGAGGCCGCGCTGGACACGGGCCTGCGGATCCTGCGCGAGGGCAAGCTGCTCGGCATCTACCCCGAGGGCACCCGCGCCCCCGACAACCGGCTGTACCGGGGCAAGACGGGCGTGGCGCGGCTGGCGCTGAAGTCGCGGGTCCCGGTCGTCCCGATGGCGATGATCAACACGTTCGAGCTGATGCCGCCCGGCAGCCGGGCGCCCAAGGTCGGCGTGCGGCCGGGCGTCCGGTTCGGGAAGCCGCTCGACTTCTCGCGGTACTACGGCCAGGAGGACGACCGCGAGGTCCTGCGCAAGATCACCGACGAGATCATGCAGGCGATCCGCGCGCTGTCGGGCCAGGAGTACGTCGACCGGTACGCGGCGGAGGTCAAGGCGGAGCTGGAGGGCCGGACGCCGCGCCCCTCCGATGACGACGACTGACGCCCGCGCCCCGGGCGGGCTGGAGTCGGCCCTGTGGCGGGCCGTGGCGGTGTACCGGTGGCTGGCGCTGGCGTACGCGGCCGCGATGATCGTCCGGAACCAGGGCGAGTACGCGCGTCCGGCGGGCGGCTGGGCGGTGCTCGCGGTCATGGTCGTCTGGACGGCCGCCGCGACCGCCCTGTTCGCCGACGGACGGCGGCGCGGCCCGGCGCTGCTCGCCGCCGACATGGCCGTCGCGCTCGGCTGCCTGCTCGCCACCGCCTACGTCGAGACGTCCGCCGGGATCGCCGCCGGACGCCCCACCCTGCCGGTCTCCTGGGTCGCCGCCGCCGTGCTGGCGTGGGCCGTGCAGGGCGGACGGCGCTGGGGCGTCGCGGGCGCCGGGATCCTCGCGGCCGGGAACGCGCTGCTGCACGTCCTCGCCGGGTCCGAGGGCCCGCACGGCACCGCGATGTTCAACGGGATCGTGCTGCTGTTCCTCGCCGGGCTGGTCGTCGGGCACGTCGTCCGGCTCGCCCGCGAGGCCGAGGCGCGTCTGGCCCGCGCGGTCGAGCTGGAGGCGGCCACCCGCGAGCGGGAACGGCTCGCGCGCGGCATCCACGACTCGGTGCTCCAGGTCCTCGCGATGGTCCGCCGCCGGGGCGCCGAACTCGGCGGGGAGGCCGCCGGGCTCGGCCGCCTCGCCGGGGAGCAGGAGGCCGCGCTGCGCGCCCTCATCGGCGCCGCCGCGCCCGCCCCGCCCGCCGGGACCGCCGACCTCGGCGCGCTGCTCGCCGCGCACGGCTCCACGACCGTGTCCGTCGCGGCGCCCGCCACGCCGGTGCCGCTGCCCGCCGCCGTCGCCCGCGAGATCGACGCGGCCGTCGCCGCCGCGCTCGACAACGTCGCCCGGCACTGCGGGCCGTCCGCGCCCGCGTGGGTGCTGCTGGAGGACGACCCGGACGCCGTCGTCGTCAGCGTCCGCGACGACGGCCCCGGCATCGAGCCCGGCCGCCTGGACGCGGCGCAGGAGGCCGGACGGCTCGGCGTCGCCCAGTCGATCGTCGGCCGCGTCCGGGACCTCGGCGGGACGGTCGAGATCGCGTCGGCGCCCGGCGCCGGGACGGAGATCGAGATCAGCGTGCCCCGGCACGCCCGCGCTCGCGCCCGTAAGGTGGGGCCGTGACCGATCTGCCCCCCGGCCCGCTGCGCGTCATGGTCGTGGACGACCACCCGATGTGGCGCGACGCCGTCGCCCGCGACCTCGCCGAGGCCGGGCACGAGATCGCCGCGACGGCCGGGGAGGGCCGCGCGGCCGTCCGGATCGCCGCCGCCGCCCGTCCCGACGTCGCCGTCGTGGACCTCCAGCTCCCCGACATCAGCGGCGTCGAGGTGACGCGCCACCTGGTCGCCGCCGACCCGCCCGTCCGGGTGCTCGTGCTGTCGGCGAGCGGCGAGCAGCAGGACGTCCTGGACGCCGTCAAGGCCGGCGCCACCGGCTACCTGCTGAAGTCGGCGGGACGCGAGGAGTTCCTCGACGCCGTCCGCCGCACCGCCGCCGGCGACGCCGTCTTCACCCCCGGGCTCGCCGGGCTCGTCCTCGGCGAGTACCGCCGCCTGGCCGCCGCCCCCGCCGGGCCCGACGCCGACACGCCGCGCCTCACCGACCGCGAGACCGAGGTGCTGCGGCTCGTCGCCAAGGGGCTGAGCTACAAGCAGATCGCGGCGCGGCTCGTCCTGTCGCACCGGACCGTCCAGAACCACGTCCAGAACACGCTGCGCAAGCTGCAGCTCCACAACCGCGTCGAGCTGGTGCGGTACGCCATCGAACGCGGCCTGGACCAGGACGGCTGAACCGGCTCCCTACCGGCTCGTACTCCCTTCCCTTCACCCGTCCACGCACTATCGTCCAGGTGAGGGGCGGTGTGACGCGGACCACTTCGCACCGCGATGCGTAGGAGGGAGCACGGTGGCTGAAGAGGGAATGCGCGTCGGAGTGCTGACGGGAGGCGGGGACTGCCCCGGCCTGAACGCCGTCATCCGCGCCGTCGTGCGCAAGGGCGTCCAGGTCTTCGGATACGAGTTCGTCGGCTTCCGGTCCGGCTGGCGCGGCCCGCTGGAGGGCGACACGGTCGCGCTCGACGTGCCGGCCGTGCGCGGGATCCTGCCGCGCGGTGGAACGATCCTCGGCTCGTCCCGTACCAACCCGGTCAAGGTGGACGGCGGCATCGAGCGGATCAAGGACAATCTCGCCGGGCTCGGCGTGGACGCCCTGATCGCGATCGGCGGCGAGGACACGCTCGGCGTCGCCCAGCACCTGCACGAGAACGGCGTCCACGTCGTGGGCGTCCCGAAGACCATCGACAACGACCTCAACGCCACCGACTACACGTTCGGCTTCGACACGGCCGTCAACGTCGCCATGGAGGCCATCGACCGGCTCCACACCACTGCCGAGAGCCACCACCGCGCGCTGATCTGCGAGGTCATGGGCCGGCACGCGGGCTGGATCGCGCTGCACGCCGGGATGGCGGCGGGCGCGAACGTCATCCTCATCCCCGAGCGGCCGTTCGACATCGAGCAGGTCGTCGAGTACGTCGAGAGCCGGTTCCGCACCCGGTACGCGCCGATCATCGTCGTGTCCGAGGGCGCGCACCCGATCGACGGGCAGATGCAACTCCAGACCGGCGAGCTGGACGCGTTCGGGCACGTCCGGCTCGGCGGGATCGGGCAGCGCCTCGCCGACGAGATCGAGAAGCGCACCGGCAAGGAGGCCCGCGCGACCGTGCTCGGGCACATCCAGCGCGGCGGGACGCCGAGCGCGTTCGACCGCGTCCTCGCCACCCGGTTCGGGCTGTCGGCGATCGACGCCGTCCGGGAGGGCGCGTTCGGGACGATGGTCGCGCTGCGCGGCACCGACATCGTCCGGGTGGGGCTGGAGGAGGCGGTGAAGGAGCTGAAGACCGTCCCGCCGGAGCGGTACGCCGAGTCCGAGGTGTTCTTCGGCTGAGCGGCGGGTCCCCGCCGGGACACGCCCGGCGGGGAACATCCGCGCCGGTCGCGGCATTGGGGGAAGTGGGCCACACTGGACCCCGCCCCCTTTTCGGTTCGCGCTGGAGGATTCCCCCATGACGACGCTCGACACGGCGCCCGCCGACGCGGTGCGGGAGAACGCGCCGGTCGACGGTGAGCCGTGCGTCCTGATCAAGCTCGGCGAGGTCGTCCTCAAGGGCAAGAACCGCGAGCTGTTCGAGCGGCGCCTCGCCGACAACATCCGCGCGGCCGTCCGGCCGATCGCCCGGGTGGACGTGATCCGCAGGCACGGCGTGTTCATCGTCCGCACCAAGGACGCCGACGTCGCCACCGTCGACCGGCTCGCCGCCCGGATCGGCGACGTGATGGGCATCGTCTGGGCGCACCGCGCCTGGCGCGTCGGCAAGGACGTCGCGAGCGTCGAGCGCGCCGCGCTGGAGCTGATGGACGGCCTGACCGGCTCGTTCGCCGTCCGCTCGCGGCGGCGCGACAAGCGGTTCCCGATGACGTCCACCGAGCTGGACCGCCACGTCGGCGGGCAGCTCGCCGACGCCTACGGCCAGCCGGTCCGGCTCAAGAACCCCGACCACACGCTGTCCATCGAGGTCGACCGGGACGAGGTGTTCGTCTTCTCCGGCGGGCTGCCCGGCCAGGGCGGGCTCCCGGTGGGCATGAGCGGGCGCGCGCTCGTCCTGATGTCGGGCGGCATCGACTCGCCGGTCGCCGCGTACCGGATGATGCGGCGCGGCCTGCGGGTCGACTACCTGCACTTCTCCGGGATGCCGTTCACCGGGCCCGAGTCGATCTACAAGGCGTACGCGCTGGTCCGCGAGCTGGACAAGTTCCAGGGCGGCTCGCGGCTGTTCGTCGTGCCGTTCGGCAAGGCGCAGCAGCAGATCAAGTCGTCCGGCGCGGACCGGCTCGCGGTCATCGCGCAGCGGCGGCTGATGCTGCGCACCGGCGAGCTGCTCGCGCGGCGGCTCGGCGGCGGCGCGCTGATCACCGGGGACGCGCTCGGCCAGGTGTCCAGCCAGACGCTCGCCAACATCACCGCGCTGGACGACGCCGTGGAGCTGCCGATCCTGCGCCCGCTCGTCGGCATGGACAAGATCGAGATCATCGAGCAGGCGCGGCGGGTCCGCACCCTGGAGATCTCCGAGCTGCCCGACGAGGACTGCTGCACGATGCTCGCGCCGCGCCGCGCCGAGACCCGCGCCAAGATCGACGACCTGCGGCAGATCGAGAAGCGCCTGGACGTGGGCGAACTCGCTGAGCAGCTCGCCGCGTCGGTGCAGGAGCACCGGCCCGTCTACGGCGACGCGGGCACGGCCTAGCGCATCCGGGAGTCGGCCGGTCGCGGCGGTTCGGGGCCGTCGGGCCCCGCCAGCGCGACCCGTTCGATCCGGACGATCCGGAACCGCCGCCCGGCGGCCTCGATGCCGTTGCGGCGGCTGCCGTCGTCCAGCAGCGCGGCGGCGTAGGCGTACTCGGCGCGCGCGGTCGGGTCGGGCGCCTCAATCGCCGGGACGACGTGCCGGAAGTACGTCGCGAGGGCCGCCCGCGCCCGGCCGGGCAGGTCGTGCAGGCGTCCGCTCGGGTGCCAGCGGTCCGCGCGGCGCTCGGCGACGGTGAACATCGGGCCCAGCGCGACCGGCGTCCGGTACGCCCGGGACGGCTCGCGGCCCGCCCGCGTCAGCGCGGCGAGCAGCGGGCCGCGCAGGTCGTCGGCGCCGGGGTCGTCGCGCAGCACGTCCCACGGCCGCGCGGGCGGCACCGGGAACACCTCCGGACGCGGGTCGGGGTCGCTCGGCCGGGGCGGTTCGGGGCCGTCCGGGCCGGTCCGGACGAACTGCTCCACCCGGACGACCCGGAACCGCGACCCCGCCGCGCCGATCTCGTCGTCCGGCGCCGTGCGCAGGTGGCGGGCCGCCGCCAGGTACGCGGTCGCCTCCTCGTAGCTGAGCCCGAGGAGCGCGGCGCGGTCGGCGAGGACGTCGGCGAGCAGTTCGCGGGCGCCGCCGGGCAGCGGGTCGCACGCGCCGACGACGCGCCACCCGTCCCCGGTCCGCTCGGCGGGCGCGAACAGCGGCCCGACGGCGACCAGGTCCGGGTAGGCGACGGCGGCCCGGCACGCGTCGGCGAACCGCACCGCCGCGACGGGATCGAGGCGGTCGAGGTCGTCGGGGAACAGCCTGCCGCCGGCGTCGCCGTCGCCTGTGGTCATGCCGAGCATCATCCCCGCCGGGCGCGGGTTTGGCGAGTGGTTCAGACCAATTCCGGGCGGATTCGGCCATCGTCGCGCCGGCGCCGGACGGGTACCACCAGCACAACCAGGCCCGCTGCGAGCAGCGCCAGCCCGGCGAGCGCGAGCCCGCCGAGCCGTTCGCCGAGGACGGCGACGCCGAGCAGCGCCGCGACGGCCGGCTCGGCGAGCGTCAGCGTCGTCGCCGCGGCGGCCGGGGTGCCGCGCAGGCCCCGCGCGAACAGCGTGTACGCGACGGCGATCGTGATCAGCGACAGGTACGCGGTGATCGCCAGGCCCGTCCCCGACAACAGCCACGCCGGGCGCTGCACGGCGAGCGCGGGCAGCAGGACGAGCGCCGCGCCGCCGAACAGCACGCCGGTCACCGACCGGCCGTCGGCGCCCGCCCCGACCAGGCGGCTGATGATCGTCGTGTAGCCGGCGTAGACGAGCCCGCACAGCAGCGCGAGCGCGACTCCGCCCGGCTCGGCGCCCGCCCCGGCGCCCGCGCCGACGAGCAGCGCGCAGCCCGCGACGGCGCCCGCCGTGGACGCGTACCAGCGGCCCGTCAGCCCGTGCCGCTGGAACAGGCCCGCGAACGCGGGGGCGCTGCCGACCGCGACGACGGTCGCGACGGCGACGCCGGTCCGTCCGACGGCGGTGTAGTAGGCGGTCTGGTACCCGGCGGTGCACAGGACGCCGAGGACGAGCGTCGCCCGGGTCCGCCCGCCCCGGCGCAGCAGGGCGCCGAGCGCGGCGCGGCGCGAGCCGGTGGCGGCGACGGCGAGCAGCACCAGCCCGCCGAGCGCGACCCGCAGGGACGACACCGCGACCGGCGAGGTG
Source organism: Actinomadura rubteroloni (assembly GCF_002911665.1). Taxonomy (NCBI): domain Bacteria; kingdom Bacillati; phylum Actinomycetota; class Actinomycetes; order Streptosporangiales; family Thermomonosporaceae; genus Actinomadura; species Actinomadura rubteroloni. Next base: position 477,950 of record NZ_MTBP01000002.1, on the reverse strand, counting down.
GCGGCGGGCGCGAGCGTGGACACCGGCCCGGCCGTGCCCCACAGGCAGGCGGCGAGCAGGATTTCGGCGGTGCCTCGGGGCAGCGCGGACGTGCTTTGGGACATGTGGAGACCTGACTCCTGGACTCGAATCGGAAGGGTGATCCGTGTCCGGGGCGGGTCTCAGAGCAGGACTCGAAGGGCCGTCGGCGCGGGACCGCGCGAGGCCGAGGGGACCGCACCCCGGATCAGGAGTCCGGCGGTCCGCAGTTCGGAGTCCAGTAGGCCATGCCCCGACGATACCCGCGCCGCGCCGGTGGTCGGCGCGGCGCGGCGGCGCGTCAGGCCGGGACGGCGTCCGGGGCGGTCGTCAGCGTGCGGCCGACGACGGGCGGCAGCGTCCGCACGAGCTTGGCCAGCTCGCGCAGGTCGCCGTTCACGAGGGCCTGCGGGCCGTCGCACAGCGCGGTCTCCGGGTGCGGGTGGACGTCGATGATCACGCCGTCCGCGCCGACCGCGATGGCCGCCCGGGTCAGCGGGAGCACGAGGTCGCGGCTGCCGCCCGAGTGCGACGGGTCCACGATCACCGGCAGGTGCCCGAGCCGCTGCGCGACCGGGACGGCGGAGATGTCGAGGGTGTTGCGGGTGGCCTTCTCGAACGTCCGGATGCCGCGCTCGCACAGGACGATGTCGAGGTTGCCGCGCTGCGCGACGTACTCGGCGGCCATCAGCCACTCCTCGATCGTGCCGTTCATCCCGCGCTTCAGCATGACCGGCTTGCCGGACTCGCCCGCCGCCTGGAGCAGCGCGAAGTTCTGCGCGTTGCGGGTGCCGATCTGGAGCATGTCGGCGTAGGACGCGACGAGTTCGACGTCCGCGGCGTCCACGACCTCGGTCACCACCGGCATCCCGGTCTCGGCGCGGACGTCGGCGAGGATCTTCAGCCCGGCCGCGCCGAGGCCCTGGAACGCGTACGGCGACGTCCGGGGCTTGAACGCGCCGCCGCGCAGCAGCGTCGCGCCCGCCGCCTGCGCCATCTGCGCGGCGGCCAGGGTCTGCTCGGGCGTCTCGACCGCGCACGGGCCGGCGATCAGCGTCATCGTGCCGGGGCCGATCGGGACGCCGCCCACCCGCACGACCGTCCGCTCGGCGTGGTGCTCGCGGCTGACCAGCTTGTACGGCGCGGAGATCCGGACGACGTCGGCGACGCCGCGCTGGCCGCGCAGGTTGAGCGTGCCGAACCGGGTCACGTCACCGACCAGCCCGACGATGGTGCGTTCCACGCCCCGGCTGACGAAGGCGTCCCCGCCCGCCCGCTCGACGAGCGCGACGACGCCCTGGATGTCTGCCTCGGTGGCCCCCGGGGCCATGACGACGACCATGCTGGTTCCTCTTCTCTGCGCACGCCGGTGCGGCGGGCGCGGGGTGGGTGCCGGGGGGCGGTCCCGGAACGACGAGAGCCCCGGGCCGCGTGGCCCGGGGCTCTCGCCTGGTGGTCTGTCAGCGCGACGTCTGGCAGACCAGCCCTCCGGACCGGTCGTACCAAAAGAAATAGCTCACGTCGCGCATGCGGCTCAGCGTAGCCGATCACGAAGGGACCGGGGGACCGGGGGCCGAATATGGCTCAGCTCACCCCGGATGGCAGGATGGCGCGCGACATGGCGCCCTCCGATGAGCCCTCCAGCGACGGACCGAGCGACGGGTCCGGCGGCGAGCCCGAACGGCTTCCGCCCGGCCAGTACGTCCCGCGCGGCTTTCCCGTCCTGCACTACGGCCCGGTGCCGAAGTTCCGGCCGGACGTCTGGGACCTGCGGGTCTTCGGCGCCACCGCGACCGGCGGGCAGTACGCCTGGACGTGGGAGCAGTTCGACGCCCTGCCGCGCACGACCGTCGTCGCCGACTTCCACTGCGTCACCAAGTTCACGATCCCCGACAACCGCTGGGACGGGATCCCGGGCACCGCGCTCGCCGAGATGGCGCCCCCGCACCCGGACGTCACGCACGTCATGGTGTGGGCGGAGTACGGCTACAGCGCCAACGTCCGCATGAGCGACTTCCTCGACGCGGGCACGCTGCTCGCCACCCACCGCGACGGGGAGCGGCTGACCGCCGACCACGGCTTCCCGGTCCGGCTCGTCGTGCCGCGCCTGTACGCGTGGAAGAGCGTCAAGTGGGTGCGCGCCGTCGAGTACATGATCGGGGACCGGCGCGGCTTCTGGGAGGAGCGCGGGTACCACAACGTCGGCGACCCGTGGGCTGAGCAGCGCTACTCCTACCAGGAGGATCCGGGCGACTCTCCGCCGCCCTGAGCCCGGTGCGCGGCGAGATCGCCTGCGAAGCCGGGTCCGGTGGGGTTACGGTCGGTCCTCATGGTCGCACCGTCCGTCCTCGACTTCGCCGGGTACGGCGCCGCGCTGCTCGGCGGCGGCGCGCTCGGCCGGTGCGCGCTGCGCCGGACCGCCCGCAGGCCCCCCGTCCCGGCGCCCGACGACGCCACCGCCGCCGCGCTGCACACGCTGCTGCGCGCCGCGCCGCCGCTGCGCGCCGGGCTGACCCGGGCGTCGGCGCGGCGGGCCGCCCGGCCGCTGCGGCACCTGCTCGGCGCAGAAGCCGTCGCGATCGTCGGCGCGCGGCCCGACGGCGACGCCGAGCCCGACGACGGCGACGGCGGCGGCCCGGACGGCGGACGGCTGCTGGTCTGGGACGGCACGGGCGCCCACCTGCACGCGGGCGAGGCCTTGGCGGACGCGCTGCCGGTGCTCGGGTCGGGCCGGCCGCGCGTCCTGCCGCCCGAGGCGCTGGACTGCGACGTCCCGCTCTGCCGGATCCGCGTCGGCGTCATCGCCCCGATCGCGGTGGACGGCCGGGTCGCGGGCGCGCTCGCCGTCTACGGCCGGACGGCGGCGCCCGGCCGGGTGCGGGCCGTCGGCGAGGTCGCGCGCTGGCTCGGCAACCAGCTCGAACTCGCCGACCTCGACCTCGCGCGGACGCGCGCCGCCGAGGCCGAGATGCGGGCGCTGCGGGCGCAGATCTCGCCGCACTTCGTCTACAACTCGCTGACGACGATCGCCTCGTTCGTCCGGACCGATCCCGAGCGGGCGCGCGAGCTGCTGGTGGACTTCGCCGACTTCGCCCGCTACTCGTTCCGCAACCCGCGCGACTTCACGACGCTGGCCGACGAACTGCGCTCCATCGACCGGTACCTGCTGCTGGAGCGGGCGCGGTTCGGGGAGCGGCTGCACTTCACGGTCGAGGTCGCGCCGGAGGTGCTGCCGGTGGAGGTGCCGTTCCTGTCGCTGCAACCGCTGGTGGAGAACGCGATCCGGCACGGGATGCACGGGGCGTCCGGGGCCGTCCACATCGAGATCGTCGCCCGCGACGCCGGGTCGGAGGCCGCGATCACGGTCGAGGACGACGGCGTCGGCATGGAGCCGGGACGGCTTCGCGAGATCCTCGCCGGCGGGACGCGCGAGCGCGGCGGCGGGGGCGGCATCGGCCTCGCGAACGTGGACGAGCGGCTCCGCCAGGTCTACGGCGACGAGTACGGTCTCGTCGTCGAGACGGCCCGGGGCGCGGGCACGCGGGTGCGGCTGCGCGTGCCGAAGTTCCGCCCGGCGATCTTTCCCGGCTGAGGCGATCCGACCGCTTACGTGGTGGAACCGATTGCGAACGGAACGTGATCGGTGCAATCTCTTCCCATGCTGCGCGTCCTGGCCGTCGACGACGAGGTCCCCGCTCTGGAGGAGCTGACGTACCTGCTCCGCGACGACCCGCGCGTCGGCGACGTCACCGGGGCGAGCGAGGCGGCGGCGGCGCTGCGCGGGCTCAGCCGGATGCTCGCGGCGGGGGAGCGGCTGGACGCGGTGTTCCTCGACGTCCGGATGCCGGGCCTGGACGGGCTGGACTTCAGCCGCCTGCTCACCGGGTTCGCCGACCCGCCGAAGGTCGTGTTCGTGACCGCGCACGACGACTTCGCCGTCACCGCCTACGAACTCGGCGCGGTGGACTACCTGCTCAAGCCCGTCCGGCCGGAGCGGCTGGCCGAGGCGGTGCGGCGGGTCGCCGACGCGGTCGGCGCCGCGGACGGGCCGCCGGGCGAGGACGACGACGAGCTGATCCCGGTCGACCTCGGCGGCCGGACGCGCCTGGTGCCCCGCAAGACCGTCACGCACGTCGTCGCGCACGGCGACTACGTGCGCCTTCACACCGCCGGGGCGCACTACCTCGTGCGGATGCCGCTGGCGTCGCTGGAGCGCCGCTGGGAGGAGGCCGGGTTCGTGCGCATCCACCGCAGCACGCTGGTGTCGTCCGCGCACATCACCGAGCTGCGGTTCGACGGCGGCCGGGCGCTCGTGCAGGTCGGGGACGAACTGCTGCCGGTCAGCCGCCGCCACACCCGCCAGGTCCGCGACCTGCTCGTGCGCGGGTTCCGCACCGCCGAGCCCGCCGGTGATCTGGATGGCTGAGCGGCGGACGGCGGTCCGGGCGCGTCCGGCGGCGCGGCCGGACGCGGCGGCGCTGGCCCGGCCGCTGATCCGCGCGCAGCTCCGGTCCGCGCTCGGCACGGCCGCGCTGGTGGTCGCGGTGCTGGCGGCGCTGCCGGTCGTCCGGACGCTCGGGAGCGGGGCCGTCCCGGCGTGGGCGCCGCTCGCGCTCGGCGCGCAGCCGGTGTGGATCCTCGCGGCGGCGCGGCAGCTCCGGCGGGCCGAGCGGATCGAGCGCGCGTTCCCGCGTCCGCCGCGCCGGTGACGGGCCGCGCGTGATCGCGGTCGCCGCGTTCGCGGTGCCGGTCGCGGTGCTCGCCCTGGCGGTGCTGCTCGGCGGCCCGCGCCCGACCGCCGACGTGCGGCTGGCGGCCCGGCCCGTCCGGCCGCTGTGGAACGCGGCGGCGATCAGCGGGGAGTACGTGTCGGCGGCGGCGTTCCTCGGGACGGCCGGGCTCGTCCTCGCGCACGGCCCCGACCTGCTGTGGCTTCCCGCGGGGGCCACCGCCGGGTACGTGCTGCTGCTGACGTTCGTCGCCGGCCCGCTGCGCCGGTCCGGGGCGTTCACGCTGGCCGACTTCGCCGAGTGGCGGTTCGGGTCGCCCGCCGTGCGGCGGCTCGTGTCGGCGTGCGTGTGCTGCGTCGGGTGGTTCTACCTGCTGCCGCAGTTCCAGGGCGCCGGGCTGACGCTGCGGGTGCTGACCGGCGCGCCGGAGTGGACGGGCTGGGCGCTCGTGGCGGCGACGTCGCTGGGGCTCGCCCTGACGCGGACGGTGCGGGGGGCCACGTCCGTCCAGGCCGTCCAGTTCTGGGTGAAGTTCGGCGCGGTCGCGCTGCCGGTCGCCGCGTTCGCCGCGCTCGGGCCGCGCCTGGCCGCCGACGGACGGCCCGCCGCGCCGCGTTTCGAGCACGCGACGTCCGTGCACGTCAGGACGGGCGCGCGGGTGCTCGTCCCGGCCGACGTCCGGGTCGTCGCGACCGGAACCGTGGACGGCGTGCGCCGCCGGGACGGCCGGATCGTCCTGCGCGCGGGCGCCCACACCGTCGCCGACGGGACGCGGCTGGACTTCCCGGCGGGCGCCCCGGTGCCGCGTCCGGCGGGCCGGGCCCGGTGCGCGCCGCACCCGCTCTACACGGCGTACTCGGCGCTGCTCGGCGTCCTGCTCGGCACCGTCGGCCTGCCGCACATCCTCATGCGCTTCTACACCGACGCCGGGGGCCGCGCCGCCCGCCGCACGGCCGCGCTCGTGCCCGGCCTGCTCGCGCTGTTCTCCCTGTTCCCCGCCCTGTACGGGGTGCTCGGCCGCGTCTACACGCCTGAACTCCTGCTGTCGGGCGACACCGACGCGGTGATCCTCACGCTGCCCGCCCGGGTCGCGCCGGGCGCGGCGGGCGCGGTGCTGACCGGCTGCGTCGCGGCGGGGGCGTTCGCGGCGTTCCTGTCGACGTCGTGCGGCCTCGTCGCGGCCGTCGCCGGGACGGCCCGCGCCGCCCGCCGGACGCTCGTGTTCCGCGGCGGGGCCGTCGCCGCGCTCGCCGTGCCGCTCGCCGTCACGGCGCGCGGCGCCCCGCACGGCACCGCGAGCCTGGTCACGGTCGCGCTGACGGTGTCGGCGTGCTCGCTGTGCCCGCTGCTCGTCCTCGGCATCTGGTGGCGGGGCCTCACGTCCGCCGGGGCGTGCGCGGGCCTGGCCGTCGGGGGCGGGTCGGCGGTGGCGGCGGGGACGGTCGCGCTGGCGGGCGTCCCGCTGCCGGGGCCGCTCGGCGCGGTGGTGGAGCAGCCCGCGCTGGTGCTGGTGCCGCTGGCCGCCGGGGTCATGGTCGTCGTGTCGCTGCTGGATCGGCGGGCCGTCCCGGCGCGTGCCGACCATGCGCTGGCACGGCTGCATCTGCCCGACGACATCGTCGTGCGCTGAACGGTCCGTTCGGGTGACCGTTCGTCGCGTGAAACCGACCGCTCGTCGTGTGGCTACGGAACGTATGGCGATGACTACCCACCGTTTACCGAGCCTTGTGGTGCAAGGGTCCCGATCGGTATCCGTCTCCCTCTAGTGTTCTCAGTGGCGGCAGTCGCCACGGGAGGTCACTCCGGTGCAGCGGCGCCCCACACAGGACAACACTGGAGATCCGCGCCGTGAGCGATCACGCCGGGTCAGTCGCCGCATTCCGTACCGGGGGGGTGGGATGCGGTGACCTCGCGGCCCAGGCCGCCGCTGAACAGTCGGGGGGTTGTTCAGCGGCGCCTGGGCCTTCTTCTTGCGCCCGGCCGCGCCGCGTCGGGCCGCCCCGGGTCAGGCGTCGCGCAGGCGCTTGAGGACGTCGATGTCGGCGCGGTGCGGCTCGGCCCCGCGGCCCGGCGTCTCGATGACGAACGGCACGCCCGCGGCCTCCGGGTGCCGCAGCAGCTCGCCGAACGGCTCCGCGCCGATCTGACCGGCGCCGATGTTCTCGTGCCGGTCCTTGGCCGAACCGCAGGCGTCCTTGGAGTCGTTGGCGTGGACGAGCTTGAGCCGTCCCGTCCCGACCGTCGCGACGAGCGCGTCCAGGGTCGCCGCGACGCCGCCCGGCGCGGCCAGGTCGTGGCCCGCCGCGAAGGCGTGGCAGGTGTCCAGGCACACGCCGAGCCTCGGATGCCGGTCCAGCCGCTCGAAGAACGGGCCGAGGTCCTCGACACGGGCGCACAGCATCGCGCCCTGCCCGGCCATCGGCTCCAGCAGCAGGTCCGGGCCGTCGCCCGGGATCTCGTCCAGCAGCGGCAGCACGTGCGCGCGGACCTGGTCCATCGCGGCCTCGTAGCTCTGGCTGACCGCCGAGCCGGTGTGGACGACGACGCCGCGCGCCCCGATCGCCCGGCCCCGCTCCAGCGAGTGCCGGACGGTCGCGATGGACTTGGCGAGCGTCTCGGCGCTCGGCGACCCGAAGTTCACCAGATAGGGCGCGTGGACGAAGACCGGCAGGCCCTCCTCCCGCAGCCGGGCGTCCTCGGCGGGCTTCCCGGCCGGCAGCGCCCACCCGCGCGGGTTCGCCACGAACACCTGGACGGCCTCCGCGCCGATCTCGGCGGCGTACTTCAGCCCGCCGGACGCGAGCCCGCCCGCCACCGGAACATGCCCCCCGATGGGGCTGAAAGGAGAGGTCATAGCGTCGGCGAGCTTAGCCGCTCACCTGGTCAGCCGTAGACGGTGATCACACCGCCGCGCGCGGCCCGGGAGTCGGGGATCGGCGTCTGGCCGATGACGCGGTCGCCGACGCGGGTGCCGATGCGCATCCGGAAGCCGGAGCTCTCGATGGCGCGGCGGGCGTCGTCGAACGACTTGCCGATCACCGACGGGACGGGGACCTTGTTGCCCTCGTCCCCCTTCCCGTCGTTGCAGAACCAGTTGCCGATCAGGCAGTCGCGCGGCGTCACGTACAGGGTGACCCGGTCGCCGCGCGAGACGCCCGAGCCGGGCGCCGGGTCCTGGCCGACGACGGTCCCGCCGGGCTTGCCGTCCTGCTTGCGGTCCTGCGTCTTCACGTCCAGGCCCATCGCCGTCAGCGCGTTCTTCGCGTCGCCGGTGGACCAGCCGGTGAGGTCGGGCACGGTCATCCCGCTGCTCATGACGAGCGCGACCGGCTGGTCGGTGGAGACCTTCGTCCCGGCGGTCGGCCTGGTGCGGATCGCGCGGCCCTTCGCGATCGTCTCCGACGGCAATGAGCTGACCCCGCCGACGCGGAAGCCCTTGCTCTCCAGCAGGTCGCGGGCGTCGGACTCGGTGCGGCCCTTGACGTCGGGGACCTCGCGCGGCACGTGGCCCTTGGAGACGTGCAGGGTGATCGTCATGCCCTGGGACACGCGGGCGCCGGGCGCGGGGTCGGTCGCGGCGACCTCGCCCCTGTCCACGCGGTCGCTGTAGACGGTGTCGCCCTGCCGCACCGCGAGGCCGTGGCCGCGCAGCTCCTTGGTCGCGGCGGCCGGCTTCATCCCGATGATCTCTTCGGGGACGTGGTCGTACTGCCCCGAGAACTGGTACCAGACGGCCCAGCCGAGCACGATCGCGGCGACGGCGGCCACCGCGACGATCGCCCAGCGGCGGCCGGACCCGCCGAACGCCCCGCCGCGCGGCGGGGGGCCGGCCGGGGCGCCGTCGGCCGGGTCCAGGACGGCGGTGCGCCCGTCGCCAGGAGGCGGCGCGGGAGTCTGCAGGACGGCCGTCGCGCCGGGCTCGGACGCCGCCAGCCGCGCGTCGAAGTCGGGCGCGAGCCCGCCGTGGACCTCGGCGACGGTCGCGAGGAAGGCGTTGGCGTCCTGCGGGCGGTCGGCGGCGTCGCGGGCGGTGGCGCGGGCGACGAGCGCGTCGACCGGCGCGGGCAGCCCGGGGACGAGCTCCGACGGCGCCGGGACGGTCCCGTTCGCGTGCTGGTAGGCGACCGCGAGCGGCGTGTCGCCCTCGTAGGGGAGCCGCCCGGTGAGCAGCTCGAACAGCAGGACGCCCGCCGCGTACACGTCGCTGCGGACGTCGGCGTGCCCGGTCAGGACCTGCTCGGGCGCGAGGTACCCGACCGTCCCGATGATCAGCCCGGTGCGGGTCATCCGGCCGGCCGTCTCGGCGCGGGCCAGCCCGAAGTCGGCGACCTTGACCTGCCCGTCGGCGGCGATCAGGACGTTCTCCGGCTTGACGTCCCGGTGGACGAGCCCGGCCCGGTGCGCGGCGCCGAGCGCGGCCAGCACCGGCTGCATGATCTCCAGCGCCGCGCGCGGCCCGAGCCGCGTCCGCTCGGTGAGCAGGTCGCGCAGGGTGCGGCCGTGGACGAGTTCCATGACGAGGAAGACGTGCTCGCCGTCGGTCCGCTGGTCGTAGACGGCGACGACGTTCGGGTGCGACAGCGCGGCGGCGGCCTTGGCCTCGCCGATGAAGCGGCGGACGAACTCCTCGTCGGCGGCCAGGTGCGCGTGCATGACCTTGATCGCGACCGTCCGGTCGAGCCGGAGGTCGCGCGCGACGTAGACGGTCGCCATGCCGCCGCGGGCGATCCGCGACTCGATGCGGTACCGCCCGTCGAGCACCGTCCCGACGAGGGGGTCCGCGGTCGAGGTGTCCATCGGATCGAGTTTATGCGGGATCCCGAAAACCTCTCATCACCCCAGAGGATGAGTCCGCGCGGGCCGCCGCGTACGACTCAGGTTCCAGGCCGTCCCTCGAACGGCGACGACGCCTGCGCGTAGCGGCGCCGGGGGATCCGGCCCGCCAGCTTCGCCAGGCGTCCGGCCTCGACGGCGTGGCGCATCGCGCGGGCCATGAGCGCCGGGTCCTGCGCGCGGGTGACGGCCGTGGCGAGCAGCACCGCGTCGCAGCCCAGCTCCATCGCCAGGGCGGCGTCGCTGGCGGTGCCGATCCCGGCGTCCAGGATCACCGGGACGCCCGCCGCCTCGACGATCAGCTCGATGTTGTGCGGGTTGCGGACGCCGAGCCCCGAGCCGATGGGGGAGCCGAGCGGCATGACGGCCGCGCAGCCCGCCTGTTCGAGCCGCCGCGCGAGCACCGGGTCGTCGTTGGTGTAGGGCAGGACGGTGAACCCGTCGGCGACGAGCTGTTCGGCCGCGTCGACCAGTTCGAGGGGGTCGGGCAGGAGCGTCCGCTCGTCGGCGATGACCTCCAGCTTCACCCAGGACGTTCCGAGCGCCTCGCGGGCCAGCTTCGCCGTCAGCACCGCCTCGCCCGCCGTGAAGCAGCCCGCCGTGTTCGGCAGGACCCGCACGCCGCACTCGCGCAGCACGTCCAGCACCGAGCCGTGCGCGGACGGGTCCACGCGCCGCATCGCGACCGTCGTCAGCTCGGTGCCCGACGCCGTCAGCGCGTCCCGCAGCACGGCGAGGCTCGGCGCGCCGCCGGTGCCGGTGATGAGCCGCGAGCCGAACGCCTCGCCCGCGATGACCAGCGGATCGTCCATGATCGTCATCCTCCCTGCACGGCGGTCAGCACTTCCAGGCGGTCGGCGTCGGCGAGCGCGGTCGCCGTCCACCGCGAGCGGCCGACGACCTCGTCGTTCAGCGCCGCCGCCACCCCGGCCGCGGCGGCGGTGACGAGCGCGACGGCGTCGGCGACGGTCGCGCCGGCCGGCAGCTCGCGGGGCTCGCCGTTCACGAAGATCCTCATGCGCGCACCTCGAAGCGGTCCGGGACGAACGGGCGGCCGATCTCGGGGACGTCGCCGTCCAGCAGCGCGGCGGTGAGGATGTCCGCGCTGACCGGGGCGAGCAGGATCCCGTTGCGGTAGTGGCCGGTGCCGAGGACGAGCCCCGGCAGCGCCGCCGGGCCGAGCAGCGGCGCGTTGTCCGGCGAGCCGGGCCGCAACCCGGCGCTGACCTCGGCGAACTCCAGTTCGGTGACGCCGGGGACGAGGTCGCGGGCGTCGCGCAGCAGCTCCCACACGCCGCCCGCCGTGACCCGCGTGTCGAAGCCCAGCTCCTCCTGGGTGGCGCCGACGACGACCTCGCCGTCCGCGCGCGGGACCAGGTAGACCGCCGAGCCCCGCACCAGGCCGCGCAAGGTGCGCGTGAGGAACGGCCCGGACGTCCGCAGCCGCAGCACCTGCCCCTTCACCGGCCGGACGGGCGGCACCGCGCCCGGCGGCAGCCCGCCGATCGCGCCCGACCACGGCCCGGCGGCGAGCAGGACCCGGTCGGCGGGCAGCGCGGTCCCGTCGTCCAGCCGGACGCCCGTCGCGGCCCCGCCGGTCACGATCACCTCGGCCGCGCGCCGCCGGACGACCCGCACGCCCAGCCGCCCGACGGCGGCCAGCAGCGCCGGGACGAGCCGCCGGGGGTCCACCGAGCCGTCCTCGGGGGCGAGGAGCCCGCCCCGGACGCCGGGCGCGAGCAGCGGCTCCAGGCGCCGCGCCTCGCGTCCGGTGACGGTCTCGGCGGGCAGGCCCAGCGACTCCTGGAAGCGGCGCGCGTCGTCCAGGCGGGCGAGGTCGTCGGCGTCGAAGGCGACCTGGAGCGAGCCGTCGCCGCGAAAGCCCGTGGACAGGCCGGTCGCGTCCTCCAGCTCGGCGGTGAACGCCGGGTAGAGGTCGCGGGACGCCAGCCCGAGCCGCAGCAGTTCCTCCTCGCCGTAGGCCAGCTCGCCGAGCGGGGCGAGCATCCCGGCGGCGACCGAGGTGGCCCCGGCGCCCGGCGCGGGGTCGATCAGCGTGACGGCGGCGCCCCGCGCGGCGGTCCGCCAGGCCGTGGCGAGGCCCACGACGCCCGCGCCGATGACGGCGATGTCCATGCGCGCTCCCTTCGCCGGCATGATCCGGATCAGGTCCCGACGGTCGGCGGCCCCGCGCCCGCAGCGCGTCCCAGCCGCCCTCTCAGCCCGGTCGTGCCGGACTCCCGTGCTTTGTCCAGTTTTACTGTACGGCGGGGTGCGGGCCGCCGGGACCGGCGCGGTTAGGGTGCCGGGCATGGACCGAGTGATCATCGTGGGCGGCGGGCTGGCCGGGACGCGCGCGGCGGAGGCCCTGCGCGCCCGGGGATTCGCGGGCGCGCTGACGCTCGTCGGGGCCGAGGCGCGGCGTCCCTACGACCGGCCGCCGCTGTCCAAGGCCGTCCTCGCCGGGGACGCCGACACCAGCGAGCTGACGGCCGACTGGGACGCGCTGCGCTGCGACCTGCTGCTCGGCGAACGCGCCACCGGCCTGCGTCCCGCCCCCGGACGCGGCGGCACCCTCGCGACGACGGCCGGGGACCTCCCGTTCGACGGGCTCGTGATCGCGACCGGCGCGGTGCCCGTCCTGCTGCCCGGACCCGGCCGCCAGCACGTCCTGCGCACCCATGAGGACGCCCACGAGCTGCGCGGCCACCTCCGCCCCGGCGCGCGGATCGTGATCGTCGGAGCGGGCTGGATCGGCGCGGAGGTCGCGACGGCCGCCGCGAAGAAGGGCTGCCGGGTGACGGTGGCCGAGGCGGGGGAGGCGCCGCTCGTCCAGGCGCTCGGCGCGGACCTCGGCGCCCGCACCGCCCCCTGGTACGCGGCGGCGGGCGTGGAGCTGCGGACGGGTGTGCGCGTCGCGTCCGTCGAGGACGACGGCCTGCTGCTCGCCGGCGGGGAGCGTCTCGCCGCCGACGCCGTGGTCACCGGGATCGGCGTCCGGCCCGAGGTCGGCTGGCTCGACGGATCCGGACTCGACGTCGAACTCGGCGTCCTCGCCGACCCGTCCCTGCGCGCCTCGATCGGCGGCGTGCCCCGGCCCGACATCGTGGCCGTCGGGGACTGCGCGGCCTGGTGGTCCAACCGCCACGGCCGCCGCGTGCTCGCCGAGCACTGGGACGCCGCGCTCAACGCCCCCGAGGTCGCCGCCGCGACCCTGCTCGGCGCGGACGCGGTCTACGACGCGATCCCGTACTTCTGGTCCGAGCAGTTCGGGCACATGGTCCAGTACCTCGGACGGCACGAGGACGCCGAGCGCCGGATCGACCGGGGCGACCCGGCGGGCCCGTCCTGGTCGACGGTCTGGCTCACCGGGGACCGGGTCGACGCCGTCCTCGCGGTCGACCGGCCGCGCGATCTCGTGCAGGCGCGGCGCCTCATGGCCGCCGGGACGCCCGTGGACCCGGTCATCGCCGCCGATCCGGACATTCCGCTCCGGCAGGCCGTCCGGGTCCGACCGTCGTGACGCCGGGTTTGAGCGCTCTTCGGACGTGGTAGCAAGGGGGCGTGACGCAGACGCACGCTACCGTTGACAAGGTCATCGACCCCCGCACCGACGCCCTGGTCGGAGAGTGGCTCTCCCTCCAACAGACCGCCGAGAGCCTCGGCATCCGGCCGAACCGCGTCCGCCAGCTCCTCAGCGAGCGCAAGCTCCTCGCCGTCCGGCGGGACGGCGGGCCCGTGGTGCCCGCCGCCTTCCTCCGCGACGGCCAGGTCGTCAAGGGCCTCTCCGGCACGCTCACGCTGCTGGCCGACGCGGGGTTCGACGACGAGGAGACGCTGCGCTGGCTGTTCACCGCCGACGACACGCTCCCCGGCACGCCCGTCCAGGCGCTCGCCGAGAACCGCGGGACGGAGGTCCGCCGCCGCGCCCAGGCCATGGCCTTCTGAGCGGGGCGCGCCGAGCCTGAGAGGATGGCGCGGGCCGGCCGGCCCGCGCCGTCCGCAGGAAAGGAAACCCCCGCTCCCGTGTCCAGGCACCTGCCCTCCGAGCGCGCCGTCGCGCTGCGGGCCCGGCTCGACCGCGCCCGCCTCTACCTCTGCACCGACGCCCGGGAGGGCCGGGGCGACCTGCCCGCGTTCCTGGACGCCGTCCTCGCGGGCGGCGTGGACGTCGTGCAGCTTCGGCAGAAGGGCCTGGAGGCGCGGCGGGAGATCGCCCACCTGGAGGTCTTCCGGGCGGCGTGCGACCGGCACGGCGCGCTGCTGGCCGTCAACGACCGCGCCGATATCGCCCACGCCGTCGGCGCGGACGTCCTGCACCTCGGCCAGGACGACCTGCCCGTCGCCGCCGCCCGCGCGATCGTCGGCGCCGACATCCTGGTCGGGCGCTCCACGCACGCGCCCGCCGAGGCCGACGCGGCGGCCGCCGAAACCGGCGTCGACTACTTCTGCACCGGCCCCGTCTGGCCCACGCCCACCAAGCCCGGCCGCGCCGCGCCCGGCCTCGGGCTGGTCGAGCACGCGGCGGCCCGGAACCCGGCCCGCCCGTGGTTCGCGATCGGCGGCATCGACGGCGACCGGCTCGGCGCGGTGCTGGCGGCGGGGGCGCGGCGGATCGTGGTCGTCCGCGCGCTCACCGAGGCCGCCGACCCCGGCAAGGCCGCGGCGGAGCTGGCCGCCGCACTGCCTCCGGCGTGATCACAAGTGCCGACGTGACGAAGGCCGCGTGAACATCTGCCCCACCCGCGCACGCCGCGCTCCGCGATGACCGACAATGGAGCCATGAGCAGTGGACCCGAGGTCCCCGACGACGACCGCACCGTCGAGCAGGACGACGAACTCGTGATCCTTCCCGACGTCACGTCCGACGAGACCGACGTCGGCTGGGGCGAATGGCGCGGCGACGCCTCCGACGACGACCGGCTGCTCGCGGACCGGCCCCCGCACTGGTAGGCCGGACGGGTCAGACCAGGATCCCGATCACGAACCCGAGCGCGACGACCGTCGCGAGCGCCACCATCATCCGCCACCGGTAGCGGGGGATGCGGGTCGGGCGCGGCCTCGGCTCGGGCGCCCGGTCGTCGCGCAGCGCCCGTGCCAGCGCCGCCGCGCTCGGCCGCGCCGCCGGGTTCTTGTCCAGGCAGCGCAGCGCCAGGTCGCGCAGCGGGCCGTCCAGGGTCCCGAGGTCGGGGCGGCGGGCGGCGATGCGGCGCGCGGCGCCCGGCCCGGTGCCGAACGGCGGCCGTCCGGTCGCGGCGAACACGAGCGTCGCGGCCCAGGCGAACACGTCGGCGGGGGCGCCGACCGGCTCGTCCTCGATCTGCTCGGGCGCCAGGTAGGCGGGGTCGCCGGGCGGCGGGACGCCGAGGCCCGCGAGCCTGGTCCCGTCCGGGCCGAGCAGCACCGCGCGCGGCCCGCACCCGCCGTGGACGAGCCCCGCCCGGTGCACCGACGCCAGGCCCGCCGCCGTGCGCAGCGCGAGGTCGCGCAGCGCCGCCCCGGCCAGCGGCCCACCGGCGGCGACGGACGCCGCGAGCGACGGGCCGTCCACGAACTCCGTCACGACGAACGCGCGGCCCTCGCTGACGCCGGCGTGCAGGACGTGCGCGACGTGGCGTCCGGTGACGTCCTGGAACGCGGCGGCCCGGTTGCGCGCCCGTCCGGCCGCGCGTCCCTCGCCCCGCAGCCGCCGGACGGCGACCGCGGCGCCCTCGGGGGAGCGGCCGAGGAACGTCTGGTCGTCCAGCCGTCCCGACAGGCGGTAGCGCCCGATGCGGCGCGGGTCGTCCGGGCCGAGCGGAACGCCCCGCTCGCGCGGCCCGCGCTCGGGGCGCGGCACCGCGTGCAGGCGGCGGGGGGCCGACCGCCGGGAGGAATCGTGCGGCACAGGACACTCCGGCTGCGGGGGGACGGGAGATCGGGCTTATTTGTACCGTGCCCGGCCGCGCCCCGGCAGCCGAACCCCGATGATCATCGGCAGGACGCGCCGCCCCGGCCGAACGCCCCGGTCAGCGGCAGGTCCCGGGACGACGCGCCGACCGCGACCCGGTAGCAGCCGGGCGCGACCTTCCACGCGTCCGCGCCGGTGTCCCAGTACGCCAGCGACCGGTCGTTCAGCGGGAACGTGACGGTCGCGCTCCGCCCCGGCGCCAGCGCCACCTTCTTGTAGCCCTTGAGCTGGCGCGGCGGCTGCGGGACGGACGCCCGCGACGGCAGCCCGAGGTAGAGCTGAGGCACAGCCGTCCCCGCGCGGGCGCCGGTGTTGGTCACCGTGACCTGCACGCCGCTCGGTGACACCTTCAGGTCTCCGTAACGGAAGGTGGTGTACGACAGGCCGTGCCCGAACGGGTAGCGCGGCGTTATGCCCTGGGCGTCGTAGTGCCGGTACCCGACGTTCACGCCCTCGCTGAAGACGGCCTTCTTGCCGGTGCCGGGGACGGCGGGCGCGTCCTTCTCGTCCACCGGGAACGTCAGCGGGAGGCGTCCGGACGCGTCCACGTCGCCGTAGAGGACGCGCGCCAGCGCCGTCCCCGCCTGCTGCCCCGGGTACCAGGCCGCGACGATGCCCCGGACCCGGTCCGCCCACGGCATGAGCACCGGCCCGCCGGTCTCCAGCACGACGATCGTGTTCGGGTTGGCGGCGGCGACGGCGGAGATCAGCGCGTCCTGGTCGCCGCGCAACGCGTCGCCGCAGCGCAGCGTCAGGCAGGACCGGTCGATGAACTCGCCCTCGCTGTCGGTGGCGAACACGATCGCGACCTTCGCCTTTCGCGCCGCCTCGGCGGCGGCGCGCGTGTCCCGGCCGTCGGCGTAGGTCACGGACGCGCCGGCCCGCGCGGTGATGCCCCGCTCCGGCGAGACGGACGAGAACGGCTGCACGCGCGCCGACCCCGCCCCGCTGATCGTGTCGCGCGCGCCGTGGCCGATCAGCGCGACCGGGTCCCCGGCGCGCAGCGGCAGGACGCCGCCGGAGTTGCGCAGCAGCGTGATCCCGGCCTCCTCGATCTCCCGGGCGGCGGTCTCGCTCGCCGTCCGGTCGACGCGGGCCAGGTCGTTGGGGTGGGCGTCGCGGTCGAAGACGCCGAACGCGAACATCGTCCGCAGGATCGCGCGGGTGTGGCCGTCGATCGCCGCCTGCTCCACCTTGCCCTGCGACACGGCCCGCTTGAGCAGCCACGCGTTGTACTTCGCGCCGATCGGCAGCTCCATGTCCAGGCCGTTGTTCGCCGAGCCGACCTCGCTCTGCACGGCCGTGTGGTCGGACGCGGTGAACCCGGTGAAGCCCCACTCGCCGCGCAGGATCCCGTTGAGGACGCCGCCGTCCTCGCACGCCCAGCGCCCGTTCACCTTCCCGAACCCGCACATGACGGTCGCCGCACCGCCGTCGCGGACGGCCGCCTCGAACGGGGGCAGGTAGATCTCGCGGATCGTGCGCTCGTCCACCGTCATGTCCAGGGACAGCCGGTCGGTCTCCTGCGTGTAGACGGCGAGGTGCTTCACCGACGTCATCACGCCCTGCCGCTGCGCGCCCTCCACCCACGGCGCGGACAGGCTCGCCGACAGGTACGGGTCCTCGCCGAAGCCCTCGAAGGACCGGCCGTCGCGCGGCGTGCGCAGGACGTCCACGGTCGGCCCGAAGATCACGTCGTTGCCCCGGTGCCGCGCCTCCCACGCCACCGTCGCGCCGTAGCGGGCGGCGCCGGACGGGTCGAAGCCGGCGGCCAGCGCGATCGGGGCGGGCAGCGCGGTGGCGTTGCCCTGCCGGACGCCCGCCGGGCCGTCCGCTATGTAGAGCGGCGGGACGCCGAGCCGCGCGATCCCCGCGTTGGTGTCGGCGTGCGCGCCGTCCCAGAACCCGCCGAGCGGGCCGCCCAGCGGGTCGTCGGACGACAACAGCGCGATCTTCTCGTCGTCGGTCATCTTCGCGAGGACGAGCCCGGCCCGCCGGTCGGGCGCCAGCGACCGGTCGCACCACGGGCGCTCGGCGACGTTCCCGCAGCGCGTGTCCGTGCGCGCAGCCGACGGGACGGCACCGAACGCCAGCGCGCCCCCGGCCAGCGCGGCGACGAGCCCGCCGGCCGGGACGCGGCGGATTCTCACGGCCGGTCCTCGACCTCGACGCCGAGCGAGTTCAGCGCGAACGCCGTGAGCTGGTAGAACCCGACGAGCAGCACCAGCTCGATCAGCTCCCGCTCGTCGAAGCGCGCGGCGAGGGCGGCCCAGGTGGCGTCGCCGACCGTCCCGTCGGCGTGCAGCTCGTCGACCGCCGCCACGACGGCCCGGTCGCGCTCGTCCCACGGGTGCGCGTCCAGGTCGAGGCGCAGCGCGGCGATCTCGTCCTCGGTCAGGCCCTCCCGGCGGCCGAGGGCGCTGTGGTGGACCCACTCGTACTCGCTCCGCCGGTGGTGGGCGACGCGCAGGATGGCCATCTCGCGGACGCGGCCGTCCAGCAGCCCGTCGGTCAGCAGCTTGGTGCCGAGGCCGAGCCAGGCGCGGAACAGCTCGGGGTGGCGGGCGAGCGTGGTGAAGACGTGGAGCGGTCCGGTCGCGGACACGACGGCCCGCAGCTCGTCGTTCCACGCCTCTTCGGGGAGCGGGGGGATGCGGGGCATGTCCCATTTTTGCCACCGATCGGTGGCGCGATGCTAGCCCACCGGGGAATTGTGGCCGGATCGTGCCATTTCAGGCGTTGCGGGCGATCGCCGCCACCGCCAGCTCCGACAGCGCCGCCTGCGCGTCCGCCGCGATCGGCGCGTCCACCAGGACCGCCGCCGCCTCGCCCGCGTACCGGTCGATCAGCGCCTCGCAGGCGGCCAGCCCGCCGGTCTCGGTGATGATCGTGCGCAGGGCGTCCACCCCGGAGACGTCCAGCGCCGGGTCGCCGAGCAGCCGCCCGACCGTCGCGGCCTGCGCCGGGGTCGCCCGCTCCAGCGTGAGCGCGACCAGGACCGTCCGCTTGCCCTCGCGCAGGTCGTCGCCCGCGGGCTTGCCCGTCTCGGCCGGGTCGCCGAACACGCCGAGGACGTCGTCGCGGAGCTGGAACGCGATGCCGACGGGCATCCCGTAGCCGGTGAGCGCGTCGCGGACGTCGTCCTCGCCCCCGGCCAGCGCCGCGCCGAGGTGCAGCGGGCGCTCGATCGTGTACTTGGCGCTCTTGAACTCGACGACGCGCAGCGCCTCGGCGACGGACGCCCGTCCGCGCGCCCCGACCATGAGGTCCAAATACTGGCCGCACATGACCTCGGTGCGCATGAGGTCGTAGACACGGCGCCCGCGCGCGAGGCGGTCGTCGGCGAGGCCGCTGGTCTCGAACATCTCGCCGGACCACGCCAGGCACAGGTCGCCGAGGACGATCGCCGCGCCCTCCCCGAACGCGGCGGCGCCGGACCAGCCGCCCCGGGCGGCGAGCGCCTCGAACCGGCGGTGCGCGGACGGCTGGCCGCGCCGGGTGTCGCTGGAGTCCATGACGTCGTCGTGGATCAGCGCGCTCGCCTGGAGCAGTTCCAGGGACGCGGCGGCGTCGAGCAGGCCGGGCTGGGCGCCGTCGCCGCCCGCCGCGCGCCAGCCCCAGTAGCAGAACGCCGGACGCAGGCGCTTGCCGCCGGCGAGCAGGGCGTCCAGGGCGTCCAGCAGGCCGGTCAGCTCCGCGCCGATCGCGAGCAGGCCGGGTCGCTGCCGGTCGACGAAGGCCGCGAGCGCGTCGTCGATCTCCTTGCGGACGCGGCTGAGGGGCATGCCGGGAATCGTATACAGAATGGGCTCTTAGTACATAGAGGGGTAAGTCGTGAGATTAGCGATAATAAGGCTAATGGTGGTTTTGCCGGGACGGGACGCCGCCCCCGCTCCGGCGGGCGCTCGCGGTAGTCTGAAGCCATGCCCTCCGCGCGCACCGACCGAGCCCCCACGATCCGTGAACTCCTCGCCGCCGGCGGCCGGACGTTCTCGTTCGAGTTCTTCCCGCCGAAGACCGAGCCGGGCATGCGCAACCTGTGGCGCGCCATCCGCGACCTGGAGTCTCTCGGCCCGTCGTTCGTGTCGGTGACCTACGGCGCGGGCGGCGGCACCCGCGACACCACCGTCGACATCGTGGAGCGCATCGCGACCGAGACGACGCTCACGCCCGTCGCGCACTTCACCGCCGTCAACCACACGCTCGCCGAGCTGCGGCACCTCGTCGGACGGCTCGCCGACGCGGGCGTCCGCAACGTCCTCGCCCTGCGCGGCGACCCGCCCGGCGACCCGCTCGGCCCGTGGGTCAAGCACCCGGAGGGCCTGGAGTACGCGGGCGAGCTGGTCCGGCTGATCCGCTCCTACGGCGACTTCTGCGTCGGCGTCGCGGCGTTCCCGTACAAGCACCCGCGCTCGCCCGACATCGAGAGCGACACGCGGTACTTCGTCCAGAAGTGCCGGGCCGGGGCCGACTACGCCATCACCCAGATGTTCTTCCGCGCCGACGACTACTTCGCGCTGCGCGACCGCGTCGCGGCGGCGGGCGGCGACGTGCCGATCATCCCGTGCGTCATGCCGGTCACGCAGCTCAGCACGATCGAGCGGTCCGAGCAGCTCTCCGGGGCGCCGTTCCCGCCCGAGCTGCGCGCGCGGTTCGAGGCCGTCGCGCACGACCCGGAGGCCGTCCGCCGGCTCGGCGTGGAGCACGCCGCCGAGATGTGCCGGACGCTGCTCGACCAGGAAGCGCCCGGCATCCACTTCGTCACGTTCAACCGCTCGACGGCGACCCGCGAGGTCTACGAGCTGCTGGAGGCCGACCGGTACGCGGCCAGCGGCAGCGCCCCGCCCATCACCGCGTAGGGCGGGCCGCCGCCGGGGAACGCGAACCCGGTCAGCAGATCCGTCAGGCCGACGGAACGGTACAAATTACGCGCGGGCGAGTCCGGGTCGAGGTCCAGGGTGGACAGCACCACCGTGGCCTCCTCTCGTCCCTCGCACAGCGTCGTCAGCAGCTTGCGCCCGAGGCCCCTGCCCTGCGCCTCCGGACGGACGTGCAGCTCCGCCACCTCGAACGAGTCCGCCATCCACCGGTCGGCCAGCTCCGGGCCGCCGCGCCGCTCCAGCTCCCGGTGCACGACGTCGTGCCACCACTGCCCGCCGCCGCCGTGGAAGCCGTAGGTGAACCCGGCGATCCGCCCGCCGAGCACCGGGAACCGCACCGGGTCCTCGGCGACGAGCGCCCGGAACCGCGGGTACCGCGCGTGCCGCGCCATGATCGTGTTACGGCCGGGGAGCTGGTCGTCGGGCGGGCGCATCGCGGCGGCGTACACGCGCAGAATCGGGTTCAGCCGCCGCTGGAACGCCCGCTCGTCCAGCTCGCGGAGCTTCGGGTCCTTCACCCGTCCGAGCCTAGACGGACGGGACGGTCCGCGCGGTCGCGACGAGGCGGTCGTAGACGTCCCAGAGGATGTGGTCGGCCGCACGGCGCAGCGCGGCCTGCCGCGCCTCCAGCTCGGCGCCCCACGTGCGCGCCTCGGGGCCGAGCCAGGCGTCGGTGCTCCCGAACGTCCGGACGGCCGGGTCCAGGGCCGTCCGGACGCGGTCCACGCTGCCGTAGGCGTCCACGTAGGCCTGGTAGAGCGTCCGGTACTCGGGGTTCGGGCGCTCGCCGGGCGGCAGCTCGGCGGCGGCGATCGCGTCCAGCGGCGGCGGCAGGCTGCCGGGCGGCGGCGGGACGCTCATCGCGCCGTCCCGGCGGGCGTGCCGGAGAGATCGAGTTTGGCGAGCGCGGCCTGCGACTTCGCGCTCAGCGGCGCCCCGGTCAGGACGGCGACGGCGGCGGACCCGGCGCCGTCGCGGCGGGCGTCGGCGAGGAACGCCCGCATCCAGGCGGCGTCGATCGTCGTGTGGTGGCTGGCGACGCCCAGCGACTCGCGGATCGCCGCGAGCCTCCCCTGGTCGCCGCCCGCGCCCGCCACGAGCGCCGCGACGCCGGACGGCCCCAGCCGCTCGTACAGGCCCTCGGCGTAGTCGGGGTCGCCGGCGTTGGCCTTCAGGTGCGTCCAGACGTCGGCCGGGACGCCCTCGCCCCGCTCCAGCGCCGTGCGCAGCGCCCCGGCGTCGCCGCGCGCCGCCTTGAGGGCGTCCGCGCGCGTCGGGAAGTCGCCGAGGTCGCCCGCGCCGTGCGGAGTGACGGCGTGGACGGGGGACAGACGCGGGACGTCCGGCGCCGGGGTGTGAGCGCCGCCGCCCGACCCGCCGCTGCCGCCGCCGGACCTCGGCGCGGGCGCGGCGGGCGGCGTCCCGATCCCGCCGGCCGGGTCCGGATGGGTGATCGCGAAGCTGTAGCGGCGCGACAGCATCCCGAACTGGGCGGTCAGCCAGACCGCGACCTCCTCGGCCTCCCGGTAGCCCGTCGCCGCGCCGCCCGGCGGCGGCCGGTGCCCCGCGAGCCACCCGGCGATCGCCGACCGCGCGTCCTGCACCTGGCGGACGAGATGGTCCAGCGCGGGCGGGTCGATGGCCCGGAAGTCCGGATCGCGCCGGGCCGCGGCCCGCATGTCCGTCATCGCGCCCTCCGTGCAGCCTCGGTCAACTCCCCAGAATCACACGCGTCTCACGCACTGTCGAGGGCCTTGCGGACCGATTCGGGATCCCGCGCGACCACGGCGGCCACGTCCGTCACGACGATCGGCCGCTGGATCAGGACGGGGTGCTCCACCATCACCGCGATCCACTGCGCGCGGTCGTGTTCGAGGTCCTTCAGGCCCAGTTCCTTCGCGACGGGCTCGCCCAGCCGGGCGGCGTCCCACGGCTCCAGCCCGGCGGCCGTCAGCACCCGGTCCAGCTCGTCGGCCGTCGGCGGCGCGTCCAGGTAGCGGCGCTCGGTGTAGGCGACGCCCGCCTCGTCCAGCGCGGCCTTCGCGGCGCGGCTCTTGGAGCAGCGCGGGTTGTGCCAGATCTCGGTGCTCATGTCACTCCACCTCCACGGGGTCGCCGCCGGTGACGCGCACCAGCTCGGCGAAGGTCGTCGGGAACATGGTGTGCGGGACGCCGCCCGACGCCCACACCTGGTCGTACTTCTCCAGCCAGACGTCCACGAGCGTGCGGACCGGCGCGGGGTGCCCGAGCGGCGCGACGCCGCCGATCGCCTGGCCGGTGGCCGCCCGCACGAACTCCGGCGTCGCCCGGCGCACCTTCGCCGCCCCGACGAACGCCGCGACCTTCTTCGTGTCGACGCGGTGCGCCCCGCTCGTCAGGACGAGCAGCGGCGTCCCGTCCGCGTCGAAGACCAGGCTGTTGGCGATGGCGCCGACCGGGCAGCCGATCGCGTCCGCCGCCGCCTGCGCGGTCGGCACCGCCGCGTCGAGCTCCAGGATCTCGCCGGTCGCGCCGTGCTCCCGCAGCGCCGCCGCGACCCGCTCCACATTCGCATGCACCCCAGCACTGTAGAGCCGCGCGCCACCGTCCGGCGCGCCGGTCAATTGAGCCGGGGCCGCCCGGCCGTCACGCTGGACGGCGACGGTGGACCTCTTATTGAAGCGGCCCGCCGCCGATTCCGGGCGACGGAATGGCGTTGTGCCAGTCAATTGCCCGGCGTACGGGATCCTGTCACGCTTGACTCCGATGGTGGCGCTCCGTTGTCCGGCCGCCGTCGGCGACCGAAAGGCCCCCGCCGTGTTACGGCGGGGGCCTTCTCTTTCACCAGGAAAGGAGGTGCGGTGACCGAATCGACGGAGGTCCCCGTGGCGGCGGTCTTCCCCGACATCGAGGCGGCCGTCGGCGGATACCTGGCCGCGCGGCCCGAGCTGGCCGGCGTCCCGGTCGAGCCGGCGCGCCCGGCCGCGTTCGACGGGACGACCTCGCTCGTCGTGCTGATCAGGGACGGCGGCGGCTACCGGGAGGACGAGGTCCTCGACGAGGGCTGGCTCCGGATCGAGACCTACGGGCCGTCGGTCACGGCCGCGCACACGGTGATGCGCACCGTCCGCGCCCTGCTTCCGGGACTGACCAGGACGCCATTCTCCGGATTCACCGTGGCCGACGTGTCCGAGGACGAAGGGCTCCGCGGCCTGCGTCGGCTGACCGACCGCAATCACCCGGAGTTCACCCGCTACTGCCTGAACGTCCGACTGCTCATCCATTTGCAGTAATCAGAGGAGTAAACATGTCTGGATGGAACGCGACCGAGATCCGCGTGGCCGGGACCGGCCATGTCTTCATCGCGCCGAAGAACACCGACCTCGCCGTTCCGGACGCCCCTCTCGCGGCGGACTGGAAGGACCTCGGCTACACCACCAACGACGGCATCAAGTTCACGAAGAAGGACAAGCTCGACCCCGTCGACGTGTGGCAGTCCTCGGCGGCGGTCCGGTTCCTGCAGAGCGACCGGGACCTGACCGTCAAGTTCCAGCTCATGCAGATCAACGCCGACACCCTCCCGTTCTTCATGGGCGACGGCCAGCACCCGCTGACCCCCACCGACGGCGTCCTGCGCTACGACATCTCCGCGAGCCCGACGCCGGTCGAGTTCGCGCTCGCCGTGCAGTTCACCGACGGCGCGAGCGTCAACCGCTTCTACATCCCGCGCGCCGTCGTCACCGAGACCGACGAGGTGCAGTTCGCCAAGACGGCGCCGGTGAAGCTCGGCGTCACGATCAACGCCATCGCGTCCGACGCCGTCCCGTCGCTGCCGCTCGCGAGCTGGATGGCCAAGTGAGCGGCCGGTACAGCGTCAACGCGGCCCGCGCCCAGCGGCTCGAGGCGCTCGGCCGGGAGTGGGAGTTCGAGATCGACGGCGAGGCGTACGCGCTGCCGATCGAGCTGCCCCACGAGGTCGTGCGCGAGCTGGGCGACCTCGACGCGTCCGACGTCGCGGGCATGCTGCGGCTGCTGCTCGGGCCCGAGCAGTACGAGCGGTTCCAGCGGCACCGCGTCAGCGTCCAGGACGTCCAGGCGCTGGTCGAGGCGTACGGCCAGGAGTCGGGCATGTTCCCGGGGGAAGACTCGGCCTCGACGAGCTCCTGACCGAGCACGCCGAGGCGATCGAGGCCGATCTGCTCCGGTACTACGGGGTCGACCTGCTCGATCACCACCGCGGGACGCTGTCGGCGCGGCGGGTGTGGGTGCTCCTCCGGCACCTGCCGCGCGACAGCGCCTTCGCGCGGGAGCTCCACGGCGAGGAGTCGGCGTGGGGCCTCGGCGAGCACCTGCTCGCGTCGGTGATCGACCACCTGGCGATCGGCAACTGGCTGTTCACGTCCGCGCACACGGCCGAGGGGGAGAGCCCGCCGGATCCGCCCGTCCCGGTGCCCCGGCCCGGTGTGGCGGACGAGGAGGACGAGACCCCCGGGGCGTCGGCCGAAGAGCAGGAACTCGCCTGGTTCTTCGCCGACCTTTAGGGGGTCGCGCCTGGTCAGGGCGGTTCAGTCACGTGACACGGACCTCGCGACGGGTCTAATGTCGAACATATGTTCTATTGCGTGAGGTTCTCCTCCTCCTCCGCCGCGGCGCGCAGCCGGTGCCGGACGCTCTCCCAGCGCACGGCCCGGCGGCGCCGCCCGGTCCCGTCGGTGGCGGGCGGCGCGGTCTCCAGCGCGAGCACGACCACGCGCAACCCCTCGCCGAGCTCCACCACGTCGGAGTCGAAGAGATCGTGCTCGGCCAGTTCGTCCCGGATCCGGCGCGGCAGGCGGTCCGTCCAGTCGCCGCCGGGCGTCCCGGGGGATACGGGCGGCAGGCTCTCGGGCGGCTGGCCGCCCGCGCTCAGCGTCTCGAACGAGCCGGGCGGCCAGCCGAGCGCGCGTTCGACCAGGGGCCACTTGGTGGGCCGGCCGCCGATGCGGCCGGCCTCGATGTTCCGGATCGTGGTCTCGGACACGCCGGCTTCGCGTGCCAGATCGCTCTGACGCAGACCGAGGCGAACGCGGCGGGTCGCCACCGCGTTTCCGATGGCCGCGTGTCTCTGCAGGGACATCGCGTCATTCTGTCGCAGGAGGGTGACGCATCGGTGCCGGTTCGCCGTCAAAGGTGATGTCCGTCTCGTCCCAACATCGCCGCATGTGAACGGGGGTGGGCGGTTCAGGTTTACCGGGTTTGTCCGATTGACATGTGATGACTATCACAGTGAAGCGTCAGAAACCTACCGGTATTTGACGCGGAAAGTTGCCTATATTTGCCGCCATGAAACGTCATGATCTTGTCCGGGTGAACGGAGCCGAGCTGCGCGCGCTTCGGCTGGGGATGGGGCTCCGCCAAGCCGATCTCGCGGTCCTCGCCGGGATCGACACGTCGTACCTGTCGATGTTGGAGACGGGACGGCGGCCGCGCGCCTCCGCCGGGGTCGCCGCCGGCCTGGCCCGCGCCCTGGCGGTCGACCCGGCGTCAATAACCGTCAGTTAACAACAGCTTTTCGTACCCGAACCGTCCTGGGGGAGATCGCCATGCCTCTTGCAGGGAGACCGGTGATGTTCGAGACCGCCGTGCCCTGGCACGAACGCGCCCGGTGCCGAGACGCCGATCCCGACCTGTTCTTCGCCCTGGCGGGCCAGCGCACCGCCATCGCCGAGGCGAAGCAGATCTGCGCCGCGTGCCCCGTGCGCGCCGCCTGCCTCGACCAGGCCCTCGCCGACGAGTCCCTCGAAGGCGTCTGGGGCGGGACGACCGAACGCGAACGGATGGCCGTCCGCGTCCGCGCCCGCATCGCCGCCCGCCGCTACGACGTCCCCGCCTGACCCGCCCCGCGTTCCCGCCGTGCGGACCCGCACCGCACTTCCTCATTCCACCGTCACCTGAGGAGTTCCATGTCCGTATGTCCGGGTCCGTGCAACGCTCCACACCGCGCCTCGCGCCGCCGTCCCACGACCCCGCCGCCCGCCGCCGGCGACCCCATCTGGTGCACGGCCTGTAGCTCCCTGCTGCGCGCCCGGCTCACCGAACTGGACGACCTGGCTGCCTGTGTCGGCACGTCCTTGAACCGCCGAGCGACCGGCCTGTCCGAACGCGTCTCCGGCACCCCCGGCCGCCCGTCCCCGTCCCCCGCGGTAGACGACCTGGACGAACTCCTCCAAACGCTCCTGACCTGGGAAGACGCCTACCGCGAATCCCAGAACTTCGCCCTTCGCCCCCGCCGAGGCCGCTACGCCCCCACCCTCTCCGCCTGCGTCGCCTGGCTGACCACCCACCTGGACGGCCTCCTAACGTTCGACGGCGCAAAAGACTTCGGCCGAGAGATCCTCTCCCTGCACCGCCGCCTAAGAGCCCGAGCCTCCCTGGACGGCCCCCCACGCAAACTCACCCACCCGTGCCCCGAGTGCGACCTCCTCACCCTGAAACACGACCCGACCGCCGACGAGATCCACTGCCAAGCCTGCGGCTGGAGAGCCCCCGCCACACCCGCACAACAAGGCCACTCCCTCCGGAGCGCGTCATGACAGACCTGGCACGCACCTACCTGACGGTGACCCAGGCAGCAACCCGAGTAGGCGTGGCCCCCGCAACAATCCGCCAGTGGATCCACCGAGGCCACCTCCCCGCCCTCCGCATCAACCGCCGAATCTTCGTAACCGAGCTCGCCCTCCTCAAAGCAGAACGCGCAACCCGCCAAAGAGGCGCCACCCGCCAGTGACCAAATGCCCGGCACGACCCCCAGGCCGTGCCGGGCATCAGCACGGCAGCATTCTCTGCCGAGCGACGCGTCGGCTGCGATGTGGTCCGCAAGGGGATCTTTGGCAATCCGGCTGTCTAACTAATATCGGCAATGAGCCACTTTCCCGACAGCTTCGTCAAAGACATCCGGGTTATCCCGAGGGGGTTGGCATCGATGTCGACGATGAGCGGGTTGGAGCCAGACTTCCTTCGCGCTACGGCCGCTGACGTACGCACCAGTTGGGCGCGCTCCCGTTCTCCCAGTTCCGTGTACTGGCGTACAACCGCGCTGACGCAGCCGTCGAATCCGTTCTGGCCGCCAATGGTACTTCTCATGCTGAGAGTTAATACCGAGCATGCGGTGGGGCCGTCGCCTGCCCCAACTGATCGAAAGTATGTTGCGGCTGTTTCATATCCGCCAGTGAATCTATGATCCTCAACAAGGAGAACAATCACTAGGAGGACCCACGGTAGGGCGAAGAGGGCCGTTCCGAATATTGCTTTACGCATACCTTTATCCGCTGAGTCGAATTTATATTCAGGCGTACTGGTTCTATTTGTGTGGTAAGGGTCATTATAGCACGCAGCGGCGGTTTGTGGCGCTCTTATCGCCAAGAGTGTGAGCCCGCTCCTCTGGGGTATTGATGGGGCCCGTCGGTGTAAGGCCGCGTTTGAAGGAAAAGTCTTAGCCGGATTCGAAGAACTTTTGTGGGAAAAATATGAAAAATGACGAACAGAAAAAGGACAATCAGCGGCAATGGTTGGATAATCGACAGCAACAAGTCAGAAATTCGCAGCAATGGGCGGATAACCTTGCCCAGCAGACGCGCAACCAGCAGCAGTGGGCTCACAACCAGGCCCAGCAGACGCGCAATCAGCAGCAAAATAGCCAAAATCAGGCACAAAAATCTTTGATCGAACAGATTCTCGCCAAGCCCGAACTGTCCAAACCGGTAGAAACTACGGGAATCAAAGGCGAAATTACGGGGATCAAGGGCGAGATCACCGGCCTCAAATCCGAATTCAGTGCATTTGAAACCGTTATCAAGCCAATAAAAAGCTTTGAGATTGACGCGTTCGGCTGGCTCAGGAAGCGGGTCGACTTTTTCAAGACAGACGAAGACAGGCTGGAGGAGAAGGTCGGGGTTCTTGAAAGGAATGTCGGTCGGATAAATGAGAGATTGCTGGGTCGTAACTCCGGGGGGAATGGCGGCCGGGGTGCCCGGGATGAAGGAATGGTAGGTCAGATCCGAAGGGCGGAGACGGACGTCAGGCGCCTGCAGGTTGAGCTTTCATATCTCATCAGAGACTTCCAGGCGCTTGTCTGATCCGGTTCGCCGAATAGGTTGCTCCTTTCAGGAAAAGGCTTGATTCTCGATGGCACAAATTCTGAATAAAGTTACGCTGGCGCTTGGTCGGGCTGGTGCTGCTGCGAACGGTGCGGCCGGCTCCTTCGGGCGTCTTCAAGGCGCTACCGGGCGCGCGGGCTCCGGACTGGCAGGGATGCAGGCGAAGGCCAGTCAGGCCGCAGCCGGGGCGACCCGGGTGCGAACGCAGGCGACCTCGGCTGGGACCGCTGTGGGGACGCTCGGGGCGCGCGTGAGAAGTGCTGGCACTGGTCTGACGTCCTTCGCGCGGAATATCGCACAGGGCGGCATGGCCATGGCCGGCTTCCAACGGGACGTGACGAAAGCAGGGACGGAGGCGACCAAGAGCGGGAAGAACCTGGAAAAAGCCGCGACGGGAGCGAAGAAGATCGGTCCGGCGGGGAAGATCGCCGGGACGGGGCTCAAGGGGCTTGGCGCGGGGTTTAAAGCGGCGCTCGGACCGGCCGGGCTCATCTTGATGCTGCTCCAGCCGTTCTTGGAGAAGCTGGTCGAGAGCGTCATGAAGTCGAAGACGTTCCAGAAGATCGTGTCGCAGGCCATGAAGATCGTGTCGAACTCGATCAAGTGGGTGAAGGATGCGGCCAAGTTCGTCTGGGACTGGATCAAAAAAAACTGGCCGCTGCTGCTCGCGATCATCACCGGGCCGTTCGGTATCGCCGTCTATGTGATCACGAAGTACTGGAAGAACATCAAAGACGGCGCGATCAAGGCCAAGGATTACGTCGTCGACAAGTTCCAGGCGCTCGTCGGGTTCTTTCGGGGGCTGCCCGGCAAGATCCTCAGTGGGCTCGGGAACGTCGGCAAGACGCTCTACAACAAGGGCAAGGACCTCATCATGGGGTTCGTCAACGGCATAAAGTCGATGGCGGGCCACATCATCGACGTCATCAAGAACACCGTCACCGACAAGATTCCAGGGTTCGTCAAGAAGGCGCTCGGGATCAACTCGCCGTCGCTGGTCATGATGTCGCTGGGTGAGGGCGTCGGCGAGGGTATGGCGCTCGGGATCGACGGCAGCAAGAAGCACGTCGACAAGTCGCTCGGCAAGCTCGTCGACGTCCCGAAGACGCAGGCGGTGCGCGCTCAGGGGTCTGTGCTCGGCAAGGCCGTGGCCGGGTCGGCGGCGTCCGCCGGGCGCGGTAAGAGTGCCGGCGCCTATGAATTCCACTTCCACGGGGCCGTCAAGGATCCCAAGGAGACCAGCCGACAGTTCGCGTCCCGGCTGCGGAGCTGGGAAATCCTCAACTCTGTGAGGTAGATCGTGCCGATTCTGTACACGGAGCCACATGCTCCCACCGGCCCTCCGGTCTCGGCGGAACGCGAGGTCGCGACCGTCACCTGGACGTCCCGTTCGGGCGTCGAGACCATTCTGTCGAACTGGCGGAGCGGGTTCTTGCTCACGGCCGGGTCCAAGGGCCTCGGAATGCCGCAGTACCAGCTCTACCTGCGGGAATCGGGGGCGCTGGACGGCGACGTCGTCACCGGCGTCCGCGCCAAGCCGCGCGAGATCTTCCTGCCCATCGCCATCTACGGGAACGACCGGGCGGACGCGCTCGCCAAGCGCGCGATGCTCGCGTCCGTCTTCGACCCGCTGGCGGTGAACGGCGGCGGCGAAGGGGTGCTGACGGTCGCCGAGCCCGGTGCGGAGCCGCGGTCCATCCGCGCGTACTACACCGAGGGCATGGAAGGCGCCGAGGGAAAGGAGGAGGCGGGCCTCAACTGGGCGAAGTTCGGCATCACGCTCCACGCCTCCGAACCTTACTGGCAGGGCGTCGAAACGTCGCGGCTATGGAGTATCGGACAGACCACGGAGACGTTCCTGCCGATCGGCCCGCCGAAGTACCTGAAGGTCCGGACGGCGCAGGTCATCGGGACGGCCGTGCCCGTCGACTGCCCCGGTGACACCCGGTCGTATCCGCGTTGGACGATCCACGGCCCCGTCGCGGCGGGCGCGAGTTTCGTGAACCGCACGCTCGGGCTGACGTGGAAGCTCAACCGCGCGCTTTCCGCCACCGATGTCGTCGTGGTGGACACGCGTCCGCGCCGCCGGACGATCGTCCTGAACGGCACGGACAATCTGTGGCCGTCCCTGGAACCCGCGTCCGATCTGTGGCCGCTCGCGCCGGGCGCGAATGTCGTGGACATGAATCTCGGCGGTGCGGGCGATACGACGAGCGTCCAACTGACGTTCGTCCCGCTTTACAAGACGGCGTACCCGACCGCCGCACCGCAGACGCTCGCGGCGAGGACGGCGTGAGCGGCTGGCAGATCCTCGTACGCGACGCGCAGCGCAGAATCGTCGGCGAGGTCGCGGGCGAGGCGACGATGGAGATCATCGACCGGCACCTCGCGCTCGGCTCGTGGACGATCACTGTGGACGCCGCGTCCCACGACGCCGCGCTGCTGCGCGACAACGCCGGGATCGTGTTCGTCCGGAACGGCCAGATCGCCTTCTCGGGTCCGACTCGCCTGGTCGAGCGCGAGCACAACGTGGACGACGGCGGCCACGGCACTCTCACCGTGTCCGGCCCTTGCGACAAGGGCTGGCTGACGCGGCTGGTCTATCCCAACCCGGCGGTGGACTGTGTCGCGTCCGGCACCCTCTACAGCACGGCGAACTACGTCGTCGCGCAGCCGGCGAAGGCCGAGACCGTCCTGCGCAAGCTCGTGACCGACCATGCCGGCCCGAACGCACGGCCGTCGCGCCAGGTCCCCGGGCTGCGGCTCGGCACGGACGGCGGACGCGGCGCCAACACGGGCGTCAAGTCCAGGTTCGGCGTGCTCTGGGACGAGATGGTCGACGTCGCCACGCGCGGCGCCGTCGGCTTCGACGTCGTCCAGACCTGGGACGGCGCGTTGGAGTTCGGCGTCTACCAGCCGCGCGACCAGTCCGCGGCGGCGCGGTTCTCCATCGACCTCGGGAACCTGCGCTCGTACCAGTACACGCTGAACCCGCCCGAGGCCACCTTCCTCGTCATCGGCGACAAGGAGGGCGACACGCAGCGCAAGTTCTACGGCATCGAGGAGAGCGACGCCGCCTGGCCCGGCCTGCGGATCGAGGAGTTCCTCGACGGCACCGACTCCGGCGACGGCCAGGACTCGCTGACCCCCGCGCAGATGGCGGCAGGACGGTTCGAGGAGGCGCGCGGCAAGGCCAGCATCACCTTCGAGCCGATCGACACCGACGCCGTCGTCCTCGGCCGCGACTACCGCAAGGGCGACACGGTCACGATCGAGATCGACGGGATCCCGTGGAGCGACGTCGTCCGCGAGGTCCGCTACACGCGCAACTCCGACGACGGAGAGATCGTCACGCCCGTCATCGGCGACGACGAGGAGTCGCCGCGCATCTACCGGCGGTTCGCCGAGCTGCGCCGCAAGGTCCACACCATGCAGACGAGGAGATGAGATGACCGAGAAGTCTGGAGTGTTCGAGACCAAGCCGATCGCGACGGAGATCGAGCTGGCCCGCCTGTTCCAGGGGTTCCAGCTCGACGGCGTCCGCGGCAACCCGTCCGACACGGCGTGCAAGGTCGCGCCGGCCGGCGGCATGACGGTGAAGATGTCGCCCGGGTTCGCCCACGTCGGCGGCTACTGGTACGAGTCGTCGGGCACGGGGGAGACGGCGACGGTCGCCGCCGCGTCCGCGCAGCAGCGCACGGACCTGGCGGTGCTGCACGCCGATCCGGCGGCCGACGCCGTGACGTTCCAGGTCCGGCAGGGCACGCCCGGCACGCTGAAGGCGCCCGACCCCGTCCGGACGCCGGGCGGTGTGTGGGAGCTGCCGCTCGCCACGATCCGCGTCGGCGCGAACGCCACGACGATCGGGACCGCCGACGTGACGGACGCCCGCGAGTTCGCCGGCGCCGGTGTGGCCCCGAGTTTCTCCGGAAACCGTCCCGACAAGCCCGCGATGGGACAGCTCGTCTACGAGAGCGACACCGCGCGCTGGGTCGGGAACACGGGCGGGACGAACTGGCGCGTCGTCGCCGAGGACACCGGCTGGGTCGACCTCCAGCCCGCGTGGCCGACCGTCTGGGAGACGAGCTGGCAGGTGAAGGTCCGCCGGGTCAACGGCGTCGTCTACCTGGCGGGCGCGATGCGGCGCGTCAACAGCGTCTACGGCAAATCCGACGCGGACGGCACGCTTCTCGCCGTGCTTCCCCGGCGAGAATTCATGCCCGCCTTCCGGCATTCGCCGGCGGTGGTCTGCGACAACGGCACCAAGGGCGGTTACGTGGTGCCGGGACGCCTTTACGTGGACCCGAGCACAGGCGAAGTCCTGCTCCAGCACGTCGCCGCCGACATTCCGATCGGCCACCACGTCTACCTGTCGAACACCTGGCTCGGCGCCTGACCGAACCGCTTCTTCAAAGCCCCGCTTCGCCGGGGCTTTTTGCATGCCCGGGAGACATCGAATGAACAACCAGTTGTGCAAGGCAGGGGTGGTTTGAATGGCGAGGCATTCGTTCGGCGGAGGCATCGCCGACTATGTGGTGACGCAAGGAGAATCGGGTGAACTGCGGCTCGCGCCGAACGTCGCGGTGACGTTCTGGTCGGCGGCGACCGGCGGCGTGCAGATCACCGGGCTCCTCGACACGACGGGCACCGCGATCCCGAACGACGCGGTCACCTCGGACGCGTCCGGCGCCATCCCCGCGTTCGGCACCGCGCCCGACGGCGTCCGCGCGATGTGGGCCTCGGCGTCGCTGGACGGCTCGGGCGCGCGGCGGCTCATCACCGCGACCGACCTCGGCGCCGAAGTGGGCGAGGTCGCGACGCGGCTGGCCGCCCTGGAGGACAGGCTGTCGGGCGTCGGACGGCTCACGGCGTCCCCGACGGCCCCCGGCAACCCCGGCACGGGCGACGTCTGGTTCGACACGTCCGCCCCGACAGGCGGGAACCCGATCGCGTTCCGCGCGGCCAACGGCGTGTTCACCGTGGCGTCCACGGTGACCTGCGCGCTGCCCAACGGCCTGGTGCCGGGGGACTACCTCGTGGCCGCCGTCGTGTTCGCGTCCGGCAGCGGCGAACTGCTGTCCGCGCAGCCGGACGGCTGGACGGTCCTGCAGACGTCCCAGCAGTTCGGCGGGGACACGCGCATCGCGATCTACGGCAAGGTCTACGCGGCGGGCGACACGGCGCCGTCGTGGGGCTTCGCGACGGCGACCCAGACGTCCTTCGCGGCCCGCGTGTCGGCGGGAATCGTGGCGTACGCGAACGCGGCGAGCACGCCGCAGGTGGGCGCGTTCGCGATCCGCTCGGGCACGGGCAACAACAGCGACGCGCCGTCGATCAACACGGCGGTCCCGGACGTGCTCGTCCTGTCGGTCTTCGGGGAGAAGTCGCCCGGCGTCCCGACGGCCGTCACCGACCCGGCGGGCACCACGCGGCGGCTCTACCAGACCGGGACGGGCTCCAGTCAGGTCCCCTCGGTGCTGGTCTGCGACTTCGCGCAGCCGGTCGCCGGGCCGTCCGGGGTCAAGACGGCGTCGTTCCAGCCCGGTTCGGACAACGGCTTCGGCATCCAGATCGGCCTGACGCGGAGGCAGAACTAGATGGCCGGGCTCTCCTACGGCTGGGTCGGGGCGACGACCGAGTCCGCGGCCCGCTTCACCGTCCGGACGACCGGCGCGGCGAGCGTTCGCGTGCTCGTCTCGGCGAGCGCGGACCTCGCGAACCCGGTGGCGTCGTCCGCGCAGGCCCCCGACGGGCGCGGGCTCAGCAAGCACGAGGTGTCGGGCCTGGCCGCGGCGACCGCGTACTACTGGGCCGTCGAGGCGGACGGCGCCGTCCTCGCCGACCAGGGCCGGCTGCGGACGCTGCCGGTGCCGGGCGCGCAGGCGGACTTCGGGTTCTGCTTCGCCGGGGACCGCATCAGGTCGTCCAATCACGTCGTCTACGACCAGATCCGCTCCATGAATCCGCTGCAGTTCCTGTTCATGGGCGACATCCACTACTCGGACATCGACTCCGCGGACCGGACGCAGTACGACGCGGCGTTCGAGGACGCGTACTCGACCGCTCGGTACAGCCGGCTCCTCCGCGAGGTGCCGACGGTCGCCACCTGGGACAACCACGATTTCACCGGACGGTTCGGCTGGTCGGGATCGGTCGGCGCGGCGGCGGCGCAGGAGTCGATGCGGGCGCACGGGACGTTCTACCCGCTGCCCGCCTCGGGCCTGTACTGCACCTGGGTGGTCGGACGGTGCCGGTTCATCCTGCTCGACACCCGGACGTTCCGTTCGAACACGACGGATGCGGAGGGCGCGAGCAAGACCATGCTCGGCACCGAGCAGAAGCGGTGGTTCCTGGACCTGCTGCAGACGTGCGCCGAGCCCGTCGTGTTCCTCTGCGAGTCCATCCCGCACCGGATGTCGGCGGCCGGCGGCGACCGGTGGGGCGACTACCAGACCGAGTTCGCCGAGATCAACGCGTTCATCAACGCCTACGGGCTGGGCGCCAAGATGGTCGTGCTCAGCGCGGACATGCACGCCATCGCCGCCGACGATGGCCGCAACTCGCGGATCGGCGCGGTCGAACTCGTGGCCGCGCCGCTCGACCAGACGTCCAGCGGGTCGGGGACGTGGCAGATCGGGCCGATCGTCGCGCCGGCCGGCACCGGGCAGTTCGGCCATGTCCAGGTCACGGACGCCGGGGACACGATCAAGGTCGAGTTCACCGGCCGCGACCACACGGGACAGGTGCTCGCCCAACTGGCGAAGACGTTCGACGCGACCGGCTTCCGCCCCGAACCGGACACCACCACCAAGGTGTGGACGGACGACGACGTGTGGGCGCGGCCGACCGTGCGCGTGGGAGCGTCCGCGCAGGCCGACGTCCGCGTCTGGCAGGGCGACACGTGGACCTGACCGGCGGAGAGGAGGAAGCGCCGTGCCCCTAGTGATCATGAGGACGTCCGAGCCGGACGTCCCGGAGACGGAAGCCGATGAATGAGCCGATGACGCCGCCGCCCGGCGTGATCATCACGGCCCGGGACATCTACGACAAGCTCGTCGCCCTGGGCGGCAAGGTGGACGGGATGCTCACCACCTTCGAGCAGATCCGCGCCCAGCTCGCCGACCATGAGCAGCGGCTGCGCGCGAGCGAGCGGTGGCGGTACGCGCTGCCGCTGTCGGTCGTGCTCGGGCTGCTGTCGGCGGTGGCGTCCATCGTCGCGGGTCTCGCCGGGTCCTGACCGGGCCGCCGCCGCGCCTCGCCAGGGGCGCGGCGGCGGCCTCTTTTCGGAGGTTCTGATGTTGGACAGTGTCGTTCGCACGGTCGTGCCGTTCCTGGCCGGGGTGCTGATCTCGCTGGCGGCCCGAGCGGGGTTGGATCTGCCCGCCGGGCCGGTGGGCGAGGTGCTGACCGGGGTGTTCGGGGCCGTGTACTACGTCGTCGCGCGAGCGCTGGAGCGGCGGTGGGCGGTTGCGGGGCGTGTGCTGCTCGGTGCGGGTGTCGTGCGGCGGGTTCCGCGGTACGAGTGATGTTCGATCGAACAGGTGTATTGCCTGGTCAGAAGGGGTCCTCGGGGGAGTCGGTGGCGATGGGACGCGGTGTCCGTTCGAACATATTGACGAATCGTCGCGGGGGCGGTTAACTGGTGTGGCATCGAACTTTTGTTCGATGTGGCGCGATACTCGCGGATCGCGCCAGGGCCAGCGGGTCCGCCGCCGTATGCGCGACGGCGGTGGACCCGGCCGGCCGGGCAGGGAGAGGGGAAGCTTCCTGCCCGGCCGGGCGCCCGCGCCCGGAAGGAGGCACCATGTCCGGAACGACACACGACACGACCGTGACCCGAGGCGCCCACGCGCCCGCGCGGCCCGGACCGGCGCCGAGTGCGACGCCGAGCCCCGCGCCGAGTCCCACGCCGAGTCCACGCCCCCGTCCCGTCCCGGCCCCCCGTCCGGCGCACACGGCCGTCGGCCAGTTGCACGCCGCGCGGCGGAGCCTCGCCGAGGCCGCCGAGGCGACCTCGCCCGCGCTCCGGTACGTCCACGCCCACATGGCGGCGCTGCGCGCGGCGGCGGCCGTGCTCGCCGCGTCCGAGCCCCTGGAGACCCATCGGCGCGGACGGCCGCGCAGCGTGTGGGTGCTGCTGCCCGAGGCCGACCCGGCGCTGCGCGAATGGGCCGCGTTCTTCGCGGCGGGCGCGGACAAGCGCGCCGCCGCCGAGGCCGGCCTGCCGCGCGCGGTGACGCCGCGCGAGGCCGACGAACTCGTCCAGGACGCCGACGTGTTCGTCTCCCTGGTCGAGGACACGCTCGGCGTCCCGGGCCAGGCGATGTTGTAAATCTCCCGGCGCGGCGGCTCGTCCCCGCGCCGGACGGACGCGCGACCACGGCATCGCTTCGCGATCTTCGGCCTGGGAGTTCGGCCGGGGCGAGCACACGCTCGCCCCGTCGTTCAGCGCACGCGGTCGCCCGGCCCCGGCGCCATCGCGGCGGACGCTCTGCCGCGCGGCGGCTGAGGTGGCCCCGGCGGGCCTGGTCGTCGTGTGGCGGGACGGCTCGCGTGGTGGCCGAGGTCGTCGGTTCGTGGCCCGGCGGCCGGTTCATCCCCCCGGACCGGTCGTCATTCCGGCCGGGGGCGCGGGTTCGCCCCTTGGCCCGCGCCTCCGGTCCCCGCGAACGCCGGGGGCGGGGACGGATCGGATCCGTCCCCGCCCCCGGCGAACGCGCTAGAAGGACTCGACGGCCCGGCGGGCCTCCGGGTCCAGGACGCCCCAGCCGATCAGCTCCTCGGTGAGCTCGGTCGGGGACTTGTCGTAGATCACGGCGAGGGAGCGCAGGTCCTCCTGACGGATCGAGAGGACCTTCCCGTTGTAGTCGCCCCGCTGGCTCTGGATCGTCTGGGCGTAGCGGGCGAGGGGCCCGGCCTTGTCCTTCGGGAGCTGCTGCAGGCGCTCAAGGTCGATCACGAGCTTGGGCGTCGGCCCGAGCGGGCTCGGCGCGGCGCCGCCGGGCAGCAGCTCCGAGACCGGCACGCCGTAGAAATCGGCGAGCTCGGCCAGTTTCTGCACGGTGACGGCTCGGTCGCCCCGCTCGTACGAACCCACGACGACGGCCTTCCAGCGCCCTCGCGACTTCTCCTCCACTCCGTGCAGGGACAGGCCCTGCTGGGTGCGGATGGCGCGCAGGCGCGCACCGAGAGCCTTAGCGTATTCAGACGGCATTTCGCGGCCCCCCAGGCTCACTTTCATCGTCGTTCAACGGCCCCGGTTGATCGCGGCGGATCGTCCCGGGGGGAGACAGGTCAGGGGGCCGGTTCGGGCCTCTAGAGACTGCCTCCAGGGATGGTTACGGACAGTGACGGTAAAACGGGGACGGCCGAAGGTCAAGCCGATTGGAAAAAAGCGGTCGAATCCGCTGCTCTTCCCGGGGTCATGCGGTAGGGCGCCGGGCGCCCGTGCGCACCGTCCCGGCGGCCCGCCCGCACGCCGGCCCGTGTCCGCTCTGTATACCCACGTGTGACGCCTCTCACCAGGCAAGACGGTCGGACGCCGGGTGCGGGGCGGTCCGGGGCCCCTGCTACCGTGAACGGGACAAGGCGTCCTTTAAGACCCGTCCTGTGAGGCGGGAAAGGGGGTTCGGCGGTGAATGCTGCCTTCCGCGAGCCCGGTTCCGGGCGTGCGGCCGACGGTCCCGGGGCCAAGGCCGTCCTGGAGGGACCGGACATCCGGCGCGCACTGACGCGCATCGCGCACGAGATCCTCGAACGCACCAAGGGCGGCGACGGCGTCGTCCTGCTCGGCATCCAGACCCGCGGCGTGACGCTCGCCGAGCGCCTCGCGGGCGCCCTAGAGGAGGTCGAGGGCCGCGCGTTCCCGTGGGGCTCGCTCGACGTGACCATGTACCGCGACGACCTGCGGCTGAAGCCCGCCCGCGCGCTCGGCCGCACCGAGCCGCCGCCCGAGGGCGTGGACGACCGGGTCGTCGTGCTGGTGGACGACGTGCTGTTCTCCGGCCGCACCGTCCGCGCCGCGCTCGACGCGGTGAACGACCTCGGCCGGCCCCGGGCGGTGCAGCTCGCCGTCCTCGTCGACCGGGGCCACCGCGACCTGCCCATCCGCGCCGACTACGTGGGCAAGAACCTGCCGACGTCGATGCGCGAGACCGTCCGCGTGCTGCTGGCGGAGAACGACGGCCGCGACGCGGTCCTGCTCGGACCCGTCGCCGGAACCGCCGAGGAGGACGAGTGAACCGCCATCTGATCTCGGCGGCGGACCTGACCCGCGACGACGCGCTGCTCGTCCTCGACACGGCCGAGGAGATGGCCCAGGTCGCCGGCCGGACCGTCAAGAAGCTCCCGACGCTGCGCGGCCGGACGGTCGTCAACCTGTTCTACGAGGACTCGACCCGCACCCGCATCTCGTTCGAGGCCGCCGCCAAGCGCCTGTCCGCCGATGTGATCAACTTCTCGGCGAAGGGGTCCAGCGTGTCCAAGGGCGAGAGCCTGAAGGACACCGCGCTCACGCTGGAGGCGATGGGCGCGGACGGCGTGGTGATCCGCCACGGCGCGTCCGGCGCCCCGCACCGGCT
This sequence comes from Actinomadura rubteroloni, assembly GCF_002911665.1. NCBI lineage: Bacteria > Bacillati > Actinomycetota > Actinomycetes > Streptosporangiales > Thermomonosporaceae > Actinomadura > Actinomadura rubteroloni. The sequence goes on along the minus strand of NZ_MTBP01000002.1, from coordinate 438,845 downwards.
GGCGAGCTGGGTGCGCGGCAGCGTCGTGAACGCGGGCGACGGCACGCACGAGCACCCGACGCAGGCGCTGCTGGACGCGTTCACGATGCGCCGCCGCCTCGGCGACCTGGACGGCCGCCGCGTGACGATCGTCGGGGACGTCCTGCACAGCCGCGTGGCCCGTTCCAACGTGCTGCTGCTGGCCACGCTCGGCGCGGAGGTCACGCTGGTGGGGCCGCCGACGCTGTTCCCGGTCGCGGTCGGGTCGTGGCCGTGCGAGATCTCCTACGACCTCGACGCGGTGCTGCCCAAGAGCGACGTCGTGATGATGCTGCGCGTCCAGCAGGAGCGGATGAACGCGGCGTACTTCCCGACCGTCCGCGAGTACAGCCGCCGCTACGGCCTGGACGCGCCGCGCATGGCGAAGCTGCCCGAGCACGCGATCGTCATGCACCCCGGGCCGATGAACCGGGGCGTGGAGATCGCGGCGGAGGTCGCCGACTCGGTGCGGTCCACGATCGTCGAGCAGGTCGCCAACGGCGTCAGCGCCCGGATGGCCGTGCTCTATCTGCTGCTCGGAGGCTCCGAGCCCGCCATCGGCAAGGAGGTCCCCGCGTGACCGCGTACCTGATCAGGAACGGCCGGATCCTCGGCGGCGAGACGGCGGACGTCCTCGTCCGCGACGGCGTGATCGCGGCGGTCGGCCGCGGCCTGGACGCCGACGGCGCCGAGGTCGTGGACGCCACCGGCCTCATCGTGCTGCCCGGCCTGGTAGACCTGCACACCCACCTGCGCGAGCCCGGCCGCGAGGACGCCGAGACCGTCGAGTCCGGGACGAAGGCCGCCGCGATGGGCGGGTTCACGGCCGTCCACGCGATGGCCAACACCGACCCGGTGGCCGACACGGCCGGCGTCGTGGAGCAGGTCTGGCGGCTCGGCCGCGAGGCGGCGTACTGCGACGTCCACCCGGTCGGCGCGGTCACCAACGGCATCCGCGGCGAGCAGCTCGCCGAGCTGGGCGCGATGGCCGACTCGGCCGCCCGCGTCCGGGTGTTCTCCGACGACGGGCACTGCGTGTCCGACGCGGTGATCATGCGGCGGGCGCTGGAGTACGTGAAGGCGTTCGACGGCGTCGTCGCGCAGCACGCGCAGGAGCCGAGGCTGACCGAGGGCGCCCAGCTCAACGAGGGCGAGATGTCGGCGGCGCTCGGGCTGCGCGGCTGGCCTGCGGTCGCCGAGGAGGCGATCATCGCGCGGGACGTGCTGCTCGCCGAGCACGTCGGGTCCCGGCTGCACGTCTGCCACGTGTCGACCGCCGGGTCCGTCGAGATCATCCGGTGGGCCAAGAGCCGGGGCTGCCAGGTCACCGCCGAGGTGACGCCGCACCACCTGCTGCTGGACGACACCCGCGCCTGCGGCTACGACCCGATCTTCAAGGTGAACCCGCCGCTGCGCACCGCCGACGACGTCACCGCGCTGCGGCACGCCCTCGCCGACGGCACCGTCGACTGCGTCGCCACCGACCACGCCCCGCACCCGGTCGAGGCCAAGGAGACCGAGTGGGCCGAGGCGGCGATGGGGATGATCGGGCTGGAGACGGCGCTGCCGGTCGTCCAGGAGGCGATGATCGAGACCGGCCTGCTGGACTGGGCCGGCGTCGCCGACCGCATGTCGTTCGCGCCCGCGCGGATCGGGCGGCTGGACGGGCAGGGCCGGCCGATCGAGCCGGGCGCCCCCGCGAACCTGACCGTGTACGACACCGCGCCGCGCCGCGCCGTGGACCCGGCCGCGATGACGTCCAAGAGCCGCAACACCCCCTACGCCGGGCTCACCCTCCCCGGCCGGGTCGTCGCCACGTTCCTGCGGGGCCGCCCCACCGTGCTGGAAGGAAAGCTGCAGTGACCGAGACCGCAATCCTTGTGCTGGAGGACGGGCGCGTCTTCCGGGGGACGCCGTACGGGGCCGTGGGGGAGACGCTCGGCGAGATCGTCTTCAACACCGGCATGACCGGCTACCAGGAGACGCTGACCGACCCGTCGTACGCGCGGCAGATCGTCGCGATGACCGCCCCGCACGTCGGCAACACGGGCGTGAACGAGGAGGACCCCGAGTCGTCCCGCATCCAGGTCGCCGGGTACGTCGTGCGCGAGCCCGCGCGGGTCGCGTCGAACTGGCGGGCCACCGGGTCGCTCGGGTCGGCGCTGCGCGACCAGGGCGTCGTCGGGATCGCGATCCCCGGCACCCGCGCGCTGACCCGCCACCTGCGGGACCGGGGCGCGATGCGCGCCGGGATCTTCAGCGGCCCGGCGGTCGCGGACGAGCGCGAACTCGTCGCGCGCGTCCAGGCGGCCCCCGGCATGGAGGGCGCGGACCTGGCCAAGGAGGTCTCGACGCTGGAGCCGTACGTCGTCCCGGCGATCGGGGCGAAGCGGTTCACCGTCGCCGCCGTGGACCTCGGCATCAAGGCGATGACGCCGCACCGGCTGGCCGAGCGGGGCTGCGAGGTCCACGTGCTGCCCGCCGACGTCACCGCCGCCGACATCCTCGCGCTGCGCCCCGACGGCGTGTTCTTCTCCAACGGCCCCGGCGACCCGGCGACCGCCGACGGCGCGGTGGCCGCGCTGCGCGGCGTCCTGACGGCCGAGGTCCCGTTCTTCGGGATCTGCTTCGGGAACCAGATCTTCGGCCGCGCGCTCGGCCTCGGGACGTACAAGCTGCGGTTCGGGCACCGGGGCGTCAACCAGCCCGTGCAGGACCGCGCGACCGGACGCGTCGCGGTGTCGGCGCACAACCACGGCTTCGCGGTGGACGCGCCGACCGACGGCCCGTTCGACACGCCCTACGGCCGCGCCGAGGTGAGCCACGTCAACCTCAACGACGGCTGCGTGGAGGGCCTGCGGCTGCTGGAGCGGCCCGCGTTCTCCGTCCAGTACCACCCGGAGGCGGCGGCGGGCCCGCACGACGCCACCGGCCTGTTCGACCGCTTCTGCGACCTGATGACGAAGGGAGCGGAGTGATGCCGCGCCGGACGGACCTTTCCAGCGTTCTCGTGATCGGCTCCGGGCCGATCGTCATCGGCCAGGCGGCCGAGTTCGACTACTCCGGCAGCCAGGCGTGCCGGGTGCTGCGGGCCGAGGGCCTGCGGGTCATCCTCGTCAACAGCAACCCCGCGACGATCATGACCGACCCCGAGCTGGCCGACGCGACCTACGTCGAGCCGATCACCCCCGAGGTCGTCGAGAAGATCATCGCCAAGGAGCGGCCGGACGCGCTGCTGCCCACGCTCGGCGGCCAGACCGCGCTGAACACCGCCATCGCGCTGTTCGAGAGCGGCGCGCTGGAGCGGTACGGCGTCGAGCTGATCGGCGCGGACGTCGAGGCGATCCAGGCGGGCGAGAACCGCGAGCGCTTCAAGGGCGTCGTCGCCAAGGTCGCCGCCGAGCAGGGCCTGAACGCCGAGTCGGCGCGGTCGCTCATCTGCCACACGATGGACGAGTGCCTGGCCGCCGCCGCCGAGCTGGGCTACCCGATGGTCGTACGGCCGTCGTTCACGATGGGCGGCGCCGGGTCCGGCTTCGCCCACGACGAGAACGACCTGCGCCGCATCGCCGGGTCCGGCCTGGCCGCCAGCCCGACCAGCGAGGTGCTCCTGGAGGAGTCCATCCTCGGCTGGAAGGAGTACGAGCTGGAGGTCATGCGGGACCGGGCCGACAACGTCGTCATCGTCTGCTCGATCGAGAACCTGGACCCGATGGGCGTCCACACCGGCGACTCGATCACCGTCGCGCCCGCGCTGACCCTGACCGACCGCGAGTACCAGAACATGCGGGACGTCGCCATCGCCGTCATCCGCGAGGTCGGCGTGGACACCGGCGGCTGCAACATCCAGTTCGCCGTCCACCCGGGCACCGGCCGGATGATCGTCATCGAGATGAACCCGCGCGTGTCGCGGTCGTCGGCGCTGGCGTCCAAGGCCACCGGCTTCCCGATCGCCAAGATCGCGGCCAAGCTCGCCATCGGCTACACGCTGGACGAGATCCCGAACGACATCACCGCCGAGACCCCCGCGTCGTTCGAGCCCACGCTCGACTACGTGGTCGTCAAGGTGCCCAGGTTCGCGTTCGAGAAGTTCCCCGGCGCGGACGCGTCCCTGACCACGCACATGAAGTCGGTCGGCGAGGCGATGGCGATCGGCCGCAACTTCGCCGAGGCGCTCCAGAAGGCGCTGCGGTCCCTGGAGCAGAAGGGCGCCCCGTTCTCCTGGGCGGGCGACCCCGGCGACCCCGTCGCGCTGCTGGAGTCGGCGAGCAGCCCGCACGACGGACGGCTCCGCGACGTCCAGCGGGCCCTGTGGGCGGGCGCGACGATCGAGGAGGCGTACGCGGCCACCTCGATCGACCCGTGGTTCCTGGACCAGATCGCGGGCCTCAACGCCATCGCCGAGGAGATCCGCACCTCCAGCGCCGCGCTGACCCGCGACGCGCTGCTGCACGCCAAGCGGCACGGGTTCTCCGACGCGCAGATCGGCGAGATCCGCGGGCTGTCGGAGGAGGTCGTGCGGGAGCTGCGGCACGCGCTCGGCGTCCGGCCCGTCTACCTGACGGTCGACACCTGCGCCGCCGAGTTCGCCGCGCGGACGCCGTACCTGTACTCGTCCTACGACGAGGAGACCGAGGTCCCGCCGGGCGACAAGCCCAAGGTGATCATCCTCGGGTCCGGGCCGAACCGCATCGGGCAGGGCGTGGAGTTCGACTACTCCTGCGTCCACGCGTCGTTCACGCTGGCCGAGGCGGGCTACGAGACCGTCATGGTCAACTGCAACCCCGAGACCGTCTCGACCGACTACGACACCTCCGGGCGGCTGTACTTCGAGCCGCTGACGCTGGAGGACGTCCTGGAGGTCGTCCACGCCGAGCAGGAGACCGGGACGGTCGCGGGCGTCATCGTCCAGCTCGGCGGGCAGACGCCGCTCGGCCTCGCGCAGCGGCTCAAGAACGCGGGCGTGCCCGTCGTCGGCACCTCGCCCGAGAGCATCCACCTCGCCGAGGACCGGGGCGCGTTCGGGCGCGTCCTGCACCGCGCGGGGCTGCTCGCGCCCAAGCACGGCACCGCGACGTCCTACGAGGACGCCCGCGACATCGCCGCCGAGATCGGCTACCCGGTGCTCGTCCGGCCGTCCTACGTGCTCGGCGGACGCGGCATGGAGATCGTCTACGACGACGCGACGCTGCGCGAGTACATGGTCAAGGCGACCGAGGCCAGCCCCGACCACCCCGTCCTCGTGGACCGGTTCCTGGACGAGGCGATCGAGATCGACGTGGACGCCCTGTTCGACGGCGAGGAGCTGTACCTCGGCGGCGTGATGGAGCACATCGAGGAGGCCGGGATCCACTCGGGCGACTCGGCGTGCGCGCTGCCGCCGATCACGCTCGGGCACGACGACGTCCGGCGCATCCGCGAGTCCACCGAGGCGCTCGCCAAGGGCATCGGCGTGCGGGGGCTGATGAACGTCCAGTACGCGCTGTCGGCGGGCGTCCTGTACGTGCTGGAGGCCAACCCGCGCGCGTCGCGGACCGTCCCGTTCGTCTCCAAGGCGACGGCCGTGCCGCTGGCCAAGGCCGCCGCGCGCGTCATGATGGGCGCGACGGTCGCCGAGCTGCGCGCCGAGGGGCTGCTGCCGGCGTCCGGGGACGGCGGGTCGCTGCCGCTGGACGCGCCGATCGCGGTCAAGGAGGCGGTCCTGCCGTTCGACCGGTTCCGCGACCGGGGCGGCGAGTTCGTGGACACCGTCCTCGGCCCGGAGATGCGCTCCACGGGCGAGGTCATGGGCATCGACGAGGTGTTCGGCACCGCCTACGCCAAGTCGCAGCAGGCCGCCTACGGGTCGCTGCCGACGAAGGGACGCGTGTTCGTCTCCGTCGCCAACCGGGACAAACGGCACATGATCTTCCCGGTGAAGCGGCTCGCGGACCTCGGCTTTGAGATTCTTGCCACGGAGGGGACCGCCGAGGTCCTGCGCCGCAACGGCGTGCGTGCCAAGATCGTCCGCAAGCACGGCGCGGGCCCCGGTCCGGACGGGGAGCCCACCATCGTGCGGCGCGTCCTGGACGGCGAGGTCGACCTCATCGTCAATACTCCGTTCGGCGGCCCCGGCCAGTCCGGACCCCGGCTCGACGGCTACGAGATCCGCACCGCGGCGGTCCTGCGCGGCGTACCGTGCGTCACCACGGTGCAGGGCCTCGCCGCCGCCGTCCAGGGGATCGAGGCCATCACCGGCGGCCATGTCGGCGTCCGCTCCCTGCAGGAGCACGCCGAGCGGCTGCGCGGCGCGCCGGGGCGGGAGTGAGCGCGCCCGCGTAGCGACGACGAGAGGGAGCTTGTGTCCGACTCACCGGTGCAGACGTCGGCGACGGTCCTGACGGTCCGCGGGGTGCAGGACTACCACGCGATGACACTGGTCGCCCCGGCCGTCGCCGAACGGTTCCGGCCGGGGCAGTTCGTGGCGCTGGCGGTCGGCGGCGACCACTCGTCCCGGCTGATCCGCCGCTGCTTCGGCGTCTACGAGGTGAAGCCGGACTACGGCGGGACGGTCGAGGTCGTCTTCGCCGACAGCGAGCCCGGCACCGCGTGGCTGGCCGGGCGCCGCTCCCGCGACAAGCTCGACGTCCTCGGGCCGCTCGGCCGCCCGTTCCGCCTGCCCCGGGACCCCGTCACCTGCCTGCTGGTCGGCGGGGGACCGGGCGGCGCGGCGCTGTTCGCGCTCGCCGACACGCTCCGCCGGCGCGGCTGCAAGGTCCACTTCGTCCTCGGCGGCGCGACCGGACGGCACGTGTTCGGCTCCCGCATGGCCCAGCGCATCGGCGACAGCGCGACCGTCACGACCGAGGACGGCTCGACGGGGGAGCGCGGCACCGTCCGCGAGATCCTGCCCCGCGTCGTCGCCGAGACGGGCGCCGACGTCGTCTACGCGTGCGGCCCGACGCCGCTGCTGCGGGCCGTCACGCGCGTCGCCGCCGAGTTCGGCCTGCCGTCCCAGGTGTCGGTCCAGGAGTTCCTCGGCCGGACGGGCGCGTGCGGCATCGGGGCGTGCATGACGTGCGTCCTGCCCGTCCAGGGCGAGGACGGCGTCACGCGCATGGTGCGGGCCTGCGCCGACGGGCCCGTCCTGCGCGGCGACCGCGTCCGCTGGGGCGACCTCGGCACGATCCCGTTCGACGCCCTCGGCGCGCCGCGCGCCGCCGCACTCCCCGACGGAGGCGCCCGGTGAGCGACCGCCTGCGGACCGCCCTCGGCCCGCTCGACCTCTCCGCGCCGTTGCTGACCGCCGCCGGGTGCGCCGGCACCGGACGCGAGCTGGCGGCGTTCTTCGAGCTGTCCAAGCTCGGCGCGTTCGTCACGCCGTCGGTGACGCTGCGGCCCCGCGCCGGACGGCCCACGCCGCGCGTCACCGAGGCCCCGAGCGCGCTGCTGACCGCGATGGGGCTGCCCGGCCCCGGCATCGAGGGCTTCCTCGACCGGGACCTGCCGTGGCTCGCCGAGCAGGACGTCCCGGTCGTCGTGTCGATCGCGGGCGACAGCGCCGAGGAGTTCGGCGAGCTGGCCGCCCGGCTGCGCGGCGCGCCCGGCGTCGCCGCGATCGAGGTCAACGTCGCCTGCCCGAACGTCGAGGACCGGGGGCGCATGTTCTCCCGGCACCCGCGCTCGGCGGCGTCGGTGGTGCGCGCGGCGCGGGCCGGGGCGGCGCCGGGCACGCCCGTCCTCGCCAAGCTCGCGCCCGACGCCGCCGACCTCGCGAACGTCGCGCTGGCCTGCGTGGACGCGGGTGCGGACGGCCTGACGCTCATCAACACCGTCGAGGGCACGGCGATCGACACCACGACGCTGCGGCCCACGCTCACCGGCGTGTCGGGCGGGCTGTCGGGGCCGGCGATCCGCCCGATCGCGCTGCGGTGCGTCTACCAGGTCCACGCCGCGCTGCCCGACGTGCCGATCGTCGGGGTCGGCGGCGTCACGTCCGGCCTGGACGCCCTGGAGTTCCTGCTCGCGGGCGCGTCGGCGGTCGGGGTGGGCACGACGCTGTTCCACGATCCCGGGGCCGTCCCGCGCATCCTGCGCGAGCTGGACGAGGCCCTGGCCGCCCGCAGGCTCGGCCGCGTCGCCGACGCCGTCGGGCTGGCCCACAAGCCCGCCGGGTACGCGCCGCCGCTCGCCGGGATCGACGTCCCGCCGCCCGCCGCGCCGGCCGAGCCCGCCGGAGAACTCAAGGAGACCCTGCCATGACCCGCGCCCCCGTCGCCGTCGCGCTGGACGCCCCCGAGCTGGACACGGCCGCGCGCTGGGCGTCGCTCGTCGCGCCGCACGTCAGCACGCTCAAGGTCGGGCTGGAGCTGTACCTGCGCTACGGCGCCGAGGCGGTCACGCGGGTGCGGGACGTGGGTGACGCCGACCTGTTCCTGGACCTGAAGCTGCACGACATCCCGGCGACCGTGGCGGGCGCGGCGCGGTCGGTGGCGCGGCTGAAGCCCGCGTACCTGACCGTCCACGCGGCCGGGGGGCCGGACATGGTGCGCGCGGCGGTGGAGGCCGCGCCCGACACGCGCGTAGCCGCAGTGACGCTTCTCACATCGCTGGACGACGCGGACCTGGCCGCGCTCGGCGTCGCCGGTCCGGTGCCCGCCGCCGTGCTGCGGTTCGCGGTCCTCGCCGTCGAGGCGGGCGCGCGGGCGCTCGTGTGCTCGCCGCGCGAGGCGGCGGCGGTCCGCGCGGCGGTCGGGCCGGACGTCGTGATCATCACGCCGGGGGTGCGGCCCGCGGGCGCGGACGTTCAGGACCAGGCGCGCGTCGCGACGCCCGAGAGCGCGCTCGCCGCCGGGGCGGACCTGGTGGTCGTCGGCCGTCCGATCACGCGGGCCGGCGACCCGGGCGCCGCCGCCGCGCGGATCGCCGCCGGGCTCCGCGCCACGCGCTGAACGCGCTCCGCCGAGCGGTCGCGGCGGGGTCCCCGGGACGTGAATGGAACGCTCCATAACGGGCGTGCCGACTCTGCGGCGGACCCGCCGGTCAGGGTGACGAGTCACACATTCGGGGGCAGAATGGGCGGTTTTCCACGATCATGCGAAAGTCCCAGGATGGCGGGGGGTTGGGTGCCGGACGGGCCCGAGTTGTGTACCCTCTGTATTCGGGACGCTTCAAGGAGTGATTTTCGTGATTTTGTGGCGGGCTAAACGGGCTTTCACGTTGCCTTATGGGGCGTGAACTCGCTAGTTTCCCGTCCCGTCCGACTCCGTCGAGTGGAAACCTGAGGTGACCCGGCGTGGCTCTTCCGCCCCTGACCCCCGAACAGCGCGCCGCAGCCCTGGAGAAGGCTGCCAAGGCCCGGAAAGAGCGGGCCGAGGTAAAGAACCGGCTCAAGCACGGGGGGACCTCGCTCGCCGAGGTCCTCAAGGAGGGTCAGGCCGACGACGTCATCGGGAAGATGAAGGTGTCGGCCCTCCTGGAGTCCCTGCCCGGTGTGGGCAAGGTGCGTGCCAAGCAGATCATGGAGCGCCTGGGCATCGCCGAATCCCGCCGCGTGCGGGGTCTCGGCGCCAACCAGCGCGCCTCCCTGGAGCGTGAGTTCGGCGGCGGTGGAAACCGCTGACCCGCGCTCCGTGGACGGGCGTGACGGCGATGCCGTCGCGGCCGGTCCGGGCCTGCCCGGCGCCGGCTCCATCTCGTCCGGTTCCGAGGCATTCATGACTGCTTCGGAAGGCTTCGACGTGCAAGCTCCCTCCCACCGGCGGCTGACGGTCCTCTCCGGTCCGTCAGGCGTCGGGAAGAGCACGGTCGTCGCCGAGATCCGGCGTTCACATCCTGAGGTGTGGCTGTCGGTCTCGGTGACCACCCGGTCTCCCCGGCCGGGAGAAAAGCACGGTGTGCAGTACTTCTTCGTCGACGACGCCGGTTTCGACCGGCTCGTCGCCGAAGGGGAACTTCTTGAATGGGCCGAATTCGCCGGAAATCGCTATGGAACTCCGCGCGGTCCCGTCGTCGAACGCCTCACCCGGGGCGAGCCCGTCCTGCTGGAGATCGACCTCCAGGGCGCCCGCCAGGTCCGCGCCACCATGCCCGAGGCGCGTCTGGTCTTCCTCGCGCCGCCGAGCTGGGACGAACTCGTCCGCCGCCTCACCGGGCGCGGCACCGAGCCGCCGGACGTCATCGAACGCCGGCTCGCCGCCGCCCGCGTCGAACTCGCGGCCGAGAAGGAATTCGATCTCACGCTCGTCAACACGTCCGTCCGGGACGTGTGCGCCGAACTGCTAACCTTGATGGTTGTTCACCCTTAGCTTCGATCGGAAGGCCACCGCGTGGCAGCCAGCAACGAAGGCATCACCAACCCGTCGATCGACGAGCTGCTCGAAGTCGTCGACACCAAGTACGGCCTCGTGAGCATCGCGGCCAAGCGCGCCCGGCAGATCAACGCCTACTACGCCCAGCTCGGCGAGGGCCTGCTGGAGTACGTCGGGCCGCTGGTGGAGACCCAGGTCCAGGAGAAGCCGCTGTCGATCGCGCTCCGCGAGACGCGCGAGGGGCTCCTGCACGCCGAGCCCGTCGAGGGCTGATCCGGCCCCGCATGACTCCGCACGACGGCGCGCCCGCCGCCCGGCCCCGCGTGGTGCTCGGCGTCGGCGCGGGCATCGCCGCCTACAAGGTCTGCGAGCTGCTGCGGCGGTTCACCGAGTCGGGGCACGACGTCACGGTCGTGCCCACCGCGGACGCGCTCCGGTTCGTCGGGGAGCCCACCTGGGCGGCGCTGTCGGGCCGTCCGGTCGCGACCCGCGTCTGGGACGGCGTCGCCGACGTGCCGCACGTGCGCATCGGCCAGACGGCCGATCTCGTGTTCGTCGCGCCCGCCACCGCGGACCTGATGGCCCGCGCGGCGCACGGGCTCGCCGACGACCTGCTCACCAACACGCTGCTCACCGCCCGCTGCCCGGTCGTGTTCGCGCCCGCGATGCACACCGAGATGTGGGAGCACCCGGCCACGCAGGCGAACGTCGCGACGCTGCGGGAACGCGGGTCGATCGTCGTGGACCCGGCGTCCGGCCGGCTCACCGGCAAGGACACCGGGCCCGGACGGCTGCCCGACCCCGAGGCGCTGTTCGAGGTCGCGCGCCGCGTGCTCGCGCGCGGGGCCCTTCCCCGGGATCTGGACGGGCGGCACGTCGTGGTCTCGGCGGGCGGGACGCGGGAGGCGCTGGACCCCGTCCGGTTCCTCGGCAACCGGTCGTCCGGGCTGCAGGGCTACACGCTCGCCCGGACGGCGGCGGCGCGCGGCGCGCGGGTGACGCTGGTCGCCGCGAACGTCGCCCTGCCCGACCCGGCCGGGGTGCGGGTCGTCGCGGTCGAGTCGGCGCTGGAGCTGCGCGACGCGGTGCTCTCGGCCGCCGACGGCACGGAAGGCCGGTCGGGGTCGGCCGGTGGAGGCAAGGCCGACGCGGTCGTGATGGCGGCGGCCGTGGCGGACTTCCGGCCCGCCGGGTACCGCCCGTCCAAGATCAAGAAGCGGGACGGGGCCGGGCCGGAACCGGTCGAGCTGGTGCAGAACCCCGACGTCCTCGCCGAACTCGGCGCCTGCCCGCGCGCCGGGCAGGTGATCGTCGGGTTCGCCGCCGAGACCGACGACGTCCTCGCCAACGGCCGCGCCAAGCTCGCCCGCAAGGGCTGCGACCTGCTCGTCGTCAACCAGGTCGGCCCGGACCTGGCGTTCGGGCGGCCCGACAACGCGGCCGTCGTGCTCGGCGCGGACGGCTCGTCGGTCGAGGTGCCGCGCGGCCCGAAGGAGGCGCTCGCCGACGTCGTCTGGGACCTCGTCGCCGCCCGTCTCGGCGGCTGAGACGCGGCCGGGACGCCGAGAGCCCATCCCTATAGACTTCCTCGGAAAACCGAACCCCGGGCGGGGGCGGGCGCAACCCCCGGCCGTGCCGACCACCACATCCGCTCTGCGACATCAGTCAGCAGCCGCTGCAAGGAGTCCACGCAACGTGTCTCGCCGTCTGTTCACCTCCGAGTCCGTCACCGAGGGGCATCCGGACAAGATCGCTGACCAGATCAGCGACACGCTCCTGGACGCGATGCTCAAGGACGATCCGCGCAGCCGGGTCGCCGTCGAGACCCTGATCACCACGGGGCAGGTCCACGTCGCCGGTGAGGTCACCACCGAGACCTACGTGGACATTCCCGGCGTCATCCGGGAGAAGATCCTGGAGATCGGCTACGACTCGTCCAAGAAGGGCTTCGACGGGCACTCCTGCGGCGTGTCGGTGTCCATCGGCGCGCAGTCGCCCGACATCGCCCAGGGCGTGGACGACGCCTACGAGACCCGCGAGGGCGAGGGCTCCGACGACCTCGACCGTCAGGGCGCCGGCGACCAGGGCCTCATGTTCGGCTACGCCACCAACGAGACCCCCGAGCTGATGCCGCTGCCGATCACGCTGGCGCACCGGCTCGCGCAGCGCCTGTCGGCGGTCCGCAAGGGCGGCGTGGTTCCCTACCTGCGCCCCGACGGCAAGACCCAGGTCACGATCGAGTACGACGGCGCCCGCGCCGTCCGGCTCGACACCGTCGTGGTGTCCAGCCAGCACGCTCCCGACATCGACCTGAAGGAGCTGCTGACGCCGGACATCAAGGAGCACGTCGTCGACCCGGTCCTCGCCGAGTTCGACATCGACTCCGACGGCTACCGGCTGCTCGTCAACCCGACCGGCCGCTTCGAGATCGGCGGCCCGATGGGCGACGCCGGCCTCACCGGCCGCAAGATCATCGTGGACACCTACGGCGGCATGGCCCGCCACGGCGGCGGCGCCTTCTCCGGCAAGGACCCGTCCAAGGTGGACCGCTCCGCCGCCTACGCGATGCGCTGGGTCGCCAAGAACATCGTCGCGGCGCAGCTCGCCGACCGCGCCGAGGTCCAGGTCGCCTACGCGATCGGCAAGGCCCAGCCCGTCGGCGTCTTCGTCGAGACGTTCGGCACCGAGAAGCTGCCCGTCGCCAAGATCCAGGAAGCCGTCCTGGACGTGTTCGACCTGCGCCCGGCCGCGATCGTCCGCGACCTGGACCTGCTGCGTCCCATCTACTCCCAGACCGCCGCCTACGGCCACTTCGGCCGCCGTGAGCCCGACTTCTCGTGGGAGTCCACCGACCGCGCCGACGCCCTCGCGTCCGCCGCCGGTCTCTGACGACTGCCGCACACCCCTGAAAGGTCCGCCGCCGTATGGCAGCGGACCTTTCGCATGTCCGGGCGCGGGCTAGCGGGGGCAGGGGGTGCCGCGGGGGAGGGCGTAGTGGGCCGCGACGCGGTAGCGGCCGGGGCCGGGGGCGTGCAGGCGGATGAAGGTGCCGTCGCGTTCCAGGCAGCCGCCGCCGGAGCCGTGGTCGGTGGAGACGCCCAGCCAGGGGGACCAGACGATGCGCAGGAGCACGGAGCCGCGCGAGGGGACGTCCACGGCCAGTTCGTCGGAGTGGATCCAGGCGACCGTCGACGGGAGTTCCACCAGCGGCACCGGGTCCGTTACCTGGTAGAGCCGCCAGTACGGGTCGTGGTAGACCTCGCGCAGGTAGGGCTGGCCGGCGCGGACGAGGTCGGCCTCCTCGTGCGCGGCCCAGTCCGTCTCGTCCTCGGGCAGGACGACGAAGCGGACGGCCCACTGCCGCAGCCACGCGTGGTAGGACGCGGGGGTGAGCGCGCCGTCCTTGTAGAAGATCGGGTGGCGTTCGGCGTCCACCTGGCGGTTCCAGCCGCGCGCGAGCGTGTAGTTCCGGGCCAGCCCCGACGTCTCCCAGTGGGAGCGGAGCGGGACGACCTCGATGCGGCCCCGGGCGGCGCCGTAGCGGTCGAGTTCGGCGCGCAGGCCGCCGACGGTTCCGGCGGTGGCGGCGGCCGGACGGGTGTGGATGATGTCGTCCACCGGCTTCACCATCATCCAGCCGGCGGTGACGACGAACGCGAGGCTCAGCACCACCAGCCGCGACGGACGGGTCGTCGCCGCGACCGCGCACAGCAGCAGCATCCCGCCGAACAGCAGCGACAGCCGTTCCACGTTGCTGCCGATCGGCGACGGGATCGCGAACGTCAGCGCGATGCCCGTGAGGTAGACGCCCGCGCCGACGCGGACGAGCGTCCATGAGCGGGGCGCGCAGAGCAGCAGCGCGAGGACGCTCGTGATCGAGGGCACGACGATCGAGAACAGCCCGATCGGCTGCACGCCGGTGAACGGGAACAACACCGTGGTGACGCCGACGACGATGGGCGGCCCGGCGGCGATGGCGAGGCCGGCGCGGCGGCGGCCGGTGAGGAACAAGGCGGCGGCGACGACCATGAGGAACAGCCCGGCGACCGGGGACGCGAGCGTCGCGACCACCGCGAGCCCGAACATCGAGGCGGCGCGCACGACGGGACGGCCGCGCGGCGTGAACGCGACCAGCACCGCGCCGAGCGCGAACACCAGGCCGAGGCCGAACGTGACGCGTCCGGACCCGGCGTTGCAGGAGATCGCGAACGCGGCCCAGAGCGACGCGGCGCGCGTGGCGGGCGCGCGGAACCGCACGAGCAGCAGCGCGGTCAGCGTCGCCGACAGGGTGCCCGCGACGGTCGCGACCGTCCGGATGCCGAACCACGACATCACGTACGGCGACAACACGCTGTAGGACACGGGGTGGATGCCGCCGTACCAGGCGAGGCTGTAGGCGGAGCCGGGGTGGTCGCCCGCGAAGTGCGTCCAGAACGCCTGGGCGGCGAGGTCGCCGCCCTCGGCGGCCAGCCACCGCGCCCACACCAGGTGCAGGACGGCGGCGAGCAGCGTGGCGGCCGTCACCGGGTTGCGGGGGTCGGCGTAGCGGCGCCAGGCCGGACGGCGCGGGGGACGCTCGGGGCCGGTGGTGTCGAGGCGCTCGGGGATGTGTGCTGTGGTCACGGTGGGCCTGCTCGTCCTTCGCGAACGGTCGTGCGGGGCGCCGCGCGGCGTCGGACCGTCCCTCCCGTCTGGTAGGACGGGACGGTGACGAGCGACGGCGGGGGCACGGGCCTGATCCCGGGATTGCACGAGGTCGCCGCGCGGCCCGACCCGACCCTACCGTCCGGCGGCAAGGCGGCGGCGCCCGCGACGCGCAAGGCCCGCAAGGGGGAGCGGAGCCCGGCGGCCGAACTGCCGGTGGCGCGGGTCGCGGTGGACGTTCCGCTGCCGCATTTGGACCGCCCGTTCGACTACCTCGTCCCGGACAAGCTGGACGCCCAGACGGTGCCCGGCTGCCGTGTCCGCGTGCGGTTCGCGGGCCGGCTCGTGGACGGCTACGTGCTGGAACGCGTCGCCGAGAGCGGGCACGACGGGCGGCTGCTGTACCTGGAGCGCGTCACGTCCGCCGAGCCGGTGCTGGCGACGGAGATCGCGGCGCTGGCCCGCGCCGTCGCCGACCGGTACGCCGGGACGATGGCCGACGTGCTGCGCCTCGCGATCCCGCCCCGGCACGCCCGCGTGGAGGCCGAGCCGCCGCCCGAGCCGCGGGAGCACGAAGACCCCGTCACGGGCCCCGGCCCCTGGGCGAAATATCCGGCGGGCCCGTCTTTCCTCACGGCGCTCAGGGAGGGACGCGCGCCGAGGGCCGTCTGGTCGGCGCTGCCGGGCGGGGACTGGCCGGACGCGGTCGCGCGGGCGGTCGCGGCGGCGCTGGCGGGCGGACGCGGCGCCCTGGTCGTCGTCGCGGACGGCCGTGACGTCGCCCGCGTCGACGCCGCGCTCACCGCCGAACTGGGCGACGGACGCCACGTCGCGCTGACCGCCGATCTCGGCCCGACCGTCCGGTACCGGCGGTGGCTGGCGGTGCGGCGCGGGAACGTCCGCGCGGTCGTCGGCACCCGCGCGACGATGTTCGCGCCGGTCGAAGACCTCGGCCTGGTCGTGCTCTGGGACGACGGCGACGACGTCCACGCCGAGCCGCACGCCCCCTACCCGCACCCGCGCGAGGTCCTGGCCCTGCGGGCGCACCGGACGGGCGCGGGCGCGCTGTTCGGCGGCTTCACCCGCACCACCGACGCGACGCGGCTCGTGGAGACGGGCTGGGCGCACGCGCTCGCCGCCGACCGCGCGCAGGTCAGGGCGGTGATGCCGCGCGTAAGGCCCGCCGGGGAGGACGGCGAGCTGGCGCGCGACGCGGCGGCCCGCACCGCCCGGCTCGGCGAGCTGGCGTTCCGGACGGCCCGCGCCGCCCTCGCCGACGGCCCGGTGCTCGTCCAGGTCCCGCGACGCGGCTACGTGCCGGGCCTGGCGTGCGGACGGTGCCGGGAGGCGGCGCGCTGCACGGCGTGCCAGGGCCCGCTGGCGCTGGCGTCGTCGCACGCCGCGCCGTCGTGCCGCTGGTGCGGGCGCATCGCGGGGGACTGGCACTGCCCCGAGTGCGGGCACTTCCAGGTCCGCGCGGTCGCGGTCGGCGCGCGGCGGACGGCCGAGGAGATGGGCCGGGCGTTCCCCGGCGTCCCGGTGCGGACGTCGGGCCGCGACCAGATCCTCACCGACGTCGGCGCGGAACCGGCGCTGGTCGTCGCGACGCCGGGCGCCGAGCCGGTCGCGGCCGGCGGCTACGCGGCGGCGCTGCTGCTGGACGGCCGCGTCCTGCTCGCCCGTCCGGACCTGCGGGCGGGGGAGGAGGCGCTGCGGCGCTGGATGAACGCCGCCGCGCTGGTGCGGCCCGGCGGCGCGGTCGTCGTCGCGGCGGACGGGGCGCTGCGCCCGGTGCAGGCGCTCGTCCGGTGGGACCCGGCGACGTACGCCGAACTGGAGCTGGCCGAGCGGCGCGAGGCCGGGTTCCCGCCCGCCGCGCGGATGGCGTCGCTGACCGCGTCCCCGGCCGCGCTGCGCGAACTGCTCGCCGACGCGCGGCTGCCGGACGGCGCAGAGGTCCTCGGCCCGGTCCCGGTGGAGGACGGCAAGGAGCGCGCGCTCGTCCGGGTGCCGCCGGGGGCCGCGTCCGCGCTGGCCCGAGCGCTGCACGCGGCGGCGGCCGTCCGCAGCGCACGCCGCGCGGACGAGGTGGTCCGCATCCGAATCGACCCGCTCGAACTGATCTGACGGCCCCGCGCCCGCCCGTGCTCTAGGGTGCTCGGGTGGCCGACGACTGGGTGGAGCGCACCGCCGACGATCTGCGCCGGTGGACCGACGAGCACGACGAGCCGGTGGACGTCCAGGGCGTCCGGCTCCTGCTGGACCTCGCCCGCGAGGAGATCGGCCTGACCGGCCCGGACGCGCTCGACCCGGCCGCGCTGCGCCGCCTGCTGCTGGAGGCGTTCCCGGCCGCGGTCGTCGCCGAGGCCGCCGAGGTCCCCGCGATCCTCACCGCCGTCGGCCACCTGGTCGCCTACCTCGGCGCACGCGGGCACGCCGACGGGGCCGCGCTGACGGCGGCGCTGGCCGAGATCGCCCCGCGGTTCGCGCGGGCCGTCGCCGACGCCGAGACCGACGAGCGCCGCGCCGCCGCCGAGATCATGACGGCGCTGATGCGCGCGGACGGCGTCGACCCCGCCGACCAGGCCGCCGCCGACGGCTGGGTCGCCGCGTTCGAGGCGCTGCCCGAGCGCGAGCGCTACGCCCGCGTGGACGCCCACCTGCGCGAGCACGGCGACGACCTGGTCGTCCCGCCGGTGCGGCTGCCGTCCCGCGACGAGCTGGCCGTCGCCGCCGCCGAGTCCGGGCTGACCCGGCAGACGCTCGCGCTCGCGGCGTGGGCGGTGAACCGGCGGCTGACCGCCGGGGCCGAGCCGTCCGCCCGCGAGGCGCAGGCCGCCGTGGACGAGATCGGGCTCGCGATCCCGCGCCGCGCCGCGACCGTCGCCGCCCTGTCCGATCTGCCGGAACTGCACCGGCTGTGGTGGGCGGCGGTGCGCGCGGACATCCTGGACACGTCCGGCGGCGTCGGCGCCCCCGGCCCCGCGCAGGCCGCGCTCGCCGGGGATGACGTCCTGACGGCCTGGCTGGGCCTGTTCGAGCACGCCGTCGCCGCCGCCGACGCTCCCGCCGGGCAGGACGCGGCGGGGCTCGTGCGCGCCGAGCTGCCCGGCGTCCTGCTCTACCTGTACGAGCAGGGCGGGCCGGTGCCGCACACCGCCATCGCCGCCGCGCTCGCCGAGCACGTCGCCGAGACCTACGCGATCACCGACGGCGCCGTCGTCACCGAGGCGCTGACGCTGGAGCTCGCCGACCTCGCCGCGTGGGGCGTCGCCGTCCGCGCCGGGGACGGCTGGACGCTCACGCCGCTCGGCCTCTGGGGCGTCCGCGAGATGCTGCTCGCCGACGGGTACACCGCGCCGCTCGACGGCGAGGCGTCGCCCGCGCTGTGACCGGCACGACCAAGGTCACGGGCTCCGTAGACTGGACCCTTGAACGCCCGCACGTGAAACGGAGTCCGCGTTGGCCGTCAAGCCCATCCGCATCTTCGGCGACCCGGTGCTGCGCACTCCCGCCGATCCCGTCCGGGATTTCGACAAGGAGCTGCGGCAGCTCGTCAAGGACCTCACGGACACGATGATCGACGCGCCCGGCGCGGGCCTCGCGGCGCCGCAGCTCGGCGTGGGGCTGCGGGTGTTCACCTACTACGTCGACGACGTCCTCGGCCACGTCGTGAACCCCACGCTGGACCTGTCGGACGAGCAGGAGACCGACGACGAGGGCTGCCTCTCGCTGCCCGGCCTGTCGTTCCCGACGCCGCGTTCGGTGCGGGCCGTGGCGCGCGGGTTCAACCAGCACGGCGAGCCGATCACGCTGGAGGGCACGCACCTGCTCGCGCGGTGCGTGCAGCACGAGACCGACCACCTGGACGGGATCATCTTCATCGACCGGATGGACGCCGAGCAGCGCAAGGCCGCGATGAAGGCGATCCGCGAGGCCGAGTGGTTCGGGGACGGGCCGCCGGTCGTCAAGCAGTCCCCGCACCCCACGTTCGGGAAGGCCATCTGAGTGCGTCTCGTCTTCGCCGGAACGCCCGCCACCGCGGTGCCCGCTTTGGAGGCGCTGCTGGCGTCCGGGCACGAGGTCGCGGCGGTCGTGACCCGTCCCGACGCGCCCGCCGGACGGGGGCGGCGGCTCGTCGCGTCGCCCGTCGCCGAGCGGGCCCTGGACGCGGGGATCGAGGTGCTGAAGCCCGCCAAGGTCCGCGATCCGGAGTTCCTGGACAGGTTGCGTGAGCTTGCACCGGATTGCTGCCCGGTCGTGGCTTACGGGGCGTTGATCCCTAAATCCGCGCTGGACATTCCCGTTCACGGCTGGGTGAACCTGCACTTCTCGCTGTTGCCGGCGTGGCGCGGGGCGGCGCCCGTCCAGCACGCGATCCTGCACGGCGACGACGTCACCGGCGCCGCGACCTTCCAGATCGAGGAAGGGCTCGACACCGGGCCGGTGTTCGGCGTGCTGACCGAGCCGATCCGTCCGGACGACACGTCCGGGGCGCTGCTGGACCGGCTCTCGATCGCCGGCGCGCGGCTGCTCGCCGACACGATGGACGGCATCGAGGCCGGGGCGCTGGAACCGCGTCCGCAGCCCGCCGAGGGCGTCTCCACCGCCCCCAAGATCACCCCGGACGACGCGCGCGTCGACTGGCGCACCCCCGCCCGGCACGTGGACCGGCTCGTGCGCGCCTGCACGCCCGCGCCCGGCGCCTGGACGACGTTCCGGGACGCGCGGCTCAAGCTCGGCCCGGTCCGGCTCGTCCCGGACGGCCCCGCGCTCGCGCCCGGCGAGCTGCTGGCCGGGAAGAAGGACGTCCTCGTCGGCACCGCCACGCACCCCGTCGTGCTCGGCGAGGTCCGCCCCGAGGGCAAGCGCCTCATGAACGCCGCGGACTGGGCGCGCGGCATCGACGTGACCGGTAAGGACGCCCTGCACTGATGGCCCGTGACCACCGCGCCCACCGGGCCCGGGACAGCCGCCGTCCGGGCGGCCCGCGCCGCACCGGACGCCCCGAGGACCTCGTCCGGCGCACCGCGTTCGACGTGATCCGCGCCGTAGAGACCCGCGACGCGTACGCGAACCTGCTGCTGCCCGCGCGGCTGCGCGACCGGAACCTCACCGGCCGCGACGCCGCGCTCGCCACCGAGCTGACCTACGGGACGCTGCGCGGACGCGGCACCTACGACGCCGTCCTCGCCCTGTGCAGCGACCGCGAGCTGCGCCGCATCGACGCGCCGCTGCTGGACGTCCTGCGGCTCGGCGCGCACCAGATCCTCGCGACGCGGATCCCGCCGCACGCCGCCGTCGGCACCACCGTGGACCTGGCCCGCTCGGTGACCGGTCCGGGCGGCTCCAAGTTCGCGAACGCCGTCCTGCGCAAGGTCGCGGCCCGTCCGCTGGACGCGTGGCTGGAGATCATCGCCCCCGCCGACACCGACCTGACGACCCGGCTGTCCATCGCGCACAGCCACCCGAAGTGGATCGTGTCGGCGCTGCGCGACGCGCTCGGCCCGGACTCCGGCGAGATCGCCGACCTGCTCGCCGCCGACAACGCCCGTCCGCTGGTGACGCTGGTGGCCCGTCCGGGCCGCGCGACCCTCGCCGAGCTGACGTCGGCCGGCGCCGCACCCGCCCCCTACTCGCCCTACGGCGCCGTCCTCCCCGAAGGCGACCCGGCCTCCCTGCCCGCCGTCCGCGAAGGCCGCGCGGCCGTCCAGGACGAGGCGAGCCAACTGGTGGCCGCCGCCCTGGCCGCCGTCCCCCTGGACGGCCCGGACGCGCGCTGGCTCGACATTTGCGCCGGCCCCGGCGGCAAGGCCGGACTGTTGGCCGCACTAGCAGCGTCCCGCGACGCACACCTGCTGGCCGCCGACCTGCAACCCCACCGCGCCACTCTGGTCCGCCGCACGGTAGACGCCCGCACAGCCGTCATCGCCGCCGACGGCACCGCCCCGGCCTGGCGCCCCGCGTCCTTCGACCGCATCCTCCTGGACGCCCCCTGCACCGGCCTGGGCGCTCTCCGCCGCCGCCCCGAGGCCCGCTGGCGCCGTGGCCCGAGCGCGGTGGCCGAACTGGGCACCACCCAACGCGCCCTGCTCCGTTCAGCCCTGGACGCCGTCCGCCCCGGCGGAGTAGTCGCCTACGTGACCTGCTCCCCGCACCTCGCCGAAACCCGCGTGGTGATCGACGACATCCTCCGCGAGCGCAAGGACACCAAGCGCCTGAACGCCCCGGCCGTCCTCACCGACCTGGCACCGTCCCTCACCGGCATAGCCGTCGGCGAAGACGCGCAATTCTGGCCCCACCGCCACGGCACCGACGCGATGTTCCTCTCCCTCCTCACCCGCTCCTGACCCGCCCGTCGCACGAAAAGCAGGGCCGACAGCCGAGCGTTTCGCGCACCTGAGCTGACGCTCTTCGCGTTCGGCGCTGGCCAGCCGGTGCAACGCGTGGCGGGGTCTACCGTGTCCGGGTCAGTTCGCCGCGCTCGACGGCCGCGCGGAGGACACGCGCGAACTCTTCGGGGAGTAGTTCGACTGCGTCCAGGGCTTGGACGGTCGCCGGGATCTCCTCCAGCAGATATTGACCGCCGTCCGCGCGGTCGAACTCCGGCCCGGTGCGCTCGGCGGGGGACCAGGCGTCGATCGAGGCGAGAAAGAAGTCCTGCCGTTCGCCGTCGCGTTCGATCGTGTGCAGGTGGCGGATCACCGCCGCTTCACCGCCGGTCTCCTCGCGGATCTCGCGGTGGAGCGCGTCTTCGGGAGAGGCGTCGCCGGGCTCGATGCCGCCGCCGATGACCACCCGGTACGCGGCCTTGCCGGGCTTGATGCGTTTCATCAGCAGTAGCGTGCCGGTCGGGGTGAGTAGCACGGCGCGCACGCGGTCGGGCATCGGAACCTGTCCTTTCGGGCGGAACAGCTCAGGAGTCGGCGTCCACGCGCTGCTCGGTGCGGCGGGCGAGCAGGTGCGTCGGCTTGCCGTGACGTTGGACGGTGCGGATGAGCGTCCATCCTTGGACGTCGCGGTAGTAGCGCAAAAGGCCGGTTCCAAAGCATCCGCGCCGGACCCACGTCTGGCCGTTGCGGGCGGCGTGGTCGAGTGCCCAGGCGGCGATGCGGTGACCGGGGCGGTCGCCGCGCAGTGCGGGGTCGGTGACGGTGGTGGCGAGGAAGACGGCGCTTTCGGCACGCTCGGCGTCCGTCCACCCCCACGACGGCGTGTCGGTGTACACGCTGGTGATCCCGGCGACCCGGTCGTCGGCCGTCCGGATCAGCGCCCACACGGGAACGCTCGGGTCGCCGACTTGCGCGGCGAGGCGTTCGGCGGCGTCGGCCCAGTCGCGCCAGCCGTCCAGCCCGCGCGCGTCCATCCACGCGGCGCGAGCGTGGATCATCGCGGCGACCGGGTCCTCATCGTCGGGCCGCGCCGGGCGCATCAGGTAGCCGGAAGGCATGCTCGTCACCGTAGCGTCCACTGCGTCTGGCCGGTCAGGCTTCGGACGGAGAGTTCGACGGCGAGCACATCGCACACCTCGCGGTCCCGGTTGCGAGACCCAGATCCGCCCGTCCTCGATGCGGTCGCGTTCACGTCCGCGTTCCGGGTGACGTGCGTGCCCGGATAGGCCGCTATGTGGCGGTGTGTGGGCTGGAGTACGGCGCTTTCAATTTCGTGCTGGACACCTCGAATGGGTGGATCTTCCTGGAATGTAACTGACGGGGATGTACGGGTGGATCGAGATCGAGGCGCGGCAGCCGGCCACTGCGGCAATCGTAGATCGGTTGAGTGGTCGCGAGGTCCGCGAGCCGGAGTCGGTGAAAGGATCGGGAACATGACGAGACCGGTGGTAATGCCGCTGCTCCACTTCCCTAACGCTTCTCTGCGCAGCACATGGCTGGAGGCAATGGCCGAACACGCGGCTGTCGATGGTCGTCCGGACGCCGACGGCCTGGGAATGGAGGATTTGCGCACCAGTAATGCCGACTGGTTGCAGGGCTACTGCCGCGCGTTGAACGAGGGCACCATGATGCGGCCGGGGACCGAGCCGCTACGTCCGTCGGTGTGGTGGTACGTGACGGCTGGACGGCCCGACACCCGCGAATACCTCGGCCGAGTCTCCATACGGCATCACGCCATGACCCACGCGTTCGGCCAGGAGGGCAGCCAGATCTGGGTGTCGGTCCGTCCGTCCCGCCGCCGTCAGGGCGTCGGGGCGGCGATGCTCGCCGCCGCGCTGCCGATGATTCGCGCGCAGGGGATCATCGACGCGGTCGTCGAGATCGACAAGGCCAACCAGGCTGGAACTGCGCTCGCGGCGCGCATCGGAGCGGAGCGCGTCGAAGGCCATGCCGCCGAACGCCACGGGCGGCTGCGCTACATGCTCCTCACCGTCGGCGCCGGCTGACGGGAGCCCGGGCCAATCGCCGACACGATGGCCACCATCGCGGCTGATCTACTCACAACGGTGAAATGAATTCGTCGGCTGCGGCTGTACCCGCTGGGAGTGGTCGTTAGACGGGATGAGGCCCCGTCCCTGGTGGGAGGGGCCTCGGGGAGTCGTGCGGGGGGATTACCAGTCGGCGTCGAGGGCGCCGGACTTGATGTGGTCCAGGAACGCCGTCGCCGACTCGATCGGCAGGTCCAGGTGGCCGGCTTCGGGGGCCTTGCTGTCGCGGATGCCCATCACGTGGGCTGCCTGCGCCAGCTCCACGCAGTCGCCGCCCTGGCCCGTGCTGCGGGTGCTCTTGCGCCACGCGACGGTTGACGCCAGTTCTACGCAGTCGCCGCCCTGCGCTGAGCTGCGGGCGCTCTTGCGCCAGACGACAGCTGAGGTCAGCTCGACGCAGTTCCCTCCCTGACCCGTGCTGCGCTTGCTCTTGCGCCAGACTGCGGCCGACAGGTTGTCCATCGAGTCCTCCGGTGAGGTGGGGGGTTAACTCGTCGGCTGCTGTACCCGCTGGCCGTGATCGTTAGACGGGACGAGGCCCCGTCCCCGGTGGGGAGGGGCCTCGGGGAGTCGTGCGGGGGATTACCAGCCGGCGTCGAGGGCACCGGTCTTGACGCGGTCCAAGAACGCCGTCGCCGACTCGATCGGGAGGGCCAGGTGACCGGCTTCAGGAGCCTTGCTGTCACGGACGCCCACCACGCGGGCAGCCTGCGCCAGCTCCACGCACTCTCCGCCCTGGCCCGTGCTGCGGGTGCTCTTGCGCCAGGCCGCAGCCGACAGGTCGGGGTTGTTCATGAGTAGTCCTCCAGCGCCTTGTGGATCAGCTTGCGGGAGGCGCTGGCAGGCAGCGCCTCGCCCATCACAAGGCTGAAGCGTACTGCGGCGGCCGTCACCCTGGGTGGGATGTTGATCAGACTGCCGCGGTCTGGCGACTCAAAGTAAGCGGTCTGGGAGCTGTCGGCGAAGCCAAGAATGATGAACGAGCCATCGAGACTCGCCCAGGTGACCGAGGCGAGAGGCAAGATCCTTACCTGGATGTTCTGGATGGCGCTCGCGAGATCGAGCAATCGCTTCAGCTGCTCGCGCATCACTTGGGAGCCTCCGACGGGTCGGTGAAGAACGGCTTCCTCGATCACGAACCATGCGCGAGGTGGCATAGGGCGGCCGAGTATCCCTTGCCGGTCCATGCGCTCCTTGACCAGTACTTCTCGCTGGTCAGCTGGCTTGTTGGTATCCATCACGGCCCGGGCATACGCCTCCGTTTGGAGAAGGCCGGGTATGGCCTGTGGCGCGAAGCAGTCGATCGACACCGCGCTCGCTTCCTGCTCCACGAAGCCCTCAAAGCCTGGGAGTTGGGCGCGGTGCTTGCCTTCCTTCTTGATCTCCGTCCAGAGCGTCCAGAAAAGTCGGCCCGGAGTCTTGAAGAAGGTGTCGAGGTCATCGGCGGTGGGTTCGCTCAGCGGCTTGCGGCCCGCCTCCAGCGCCTCGATCCACTGGGGCGTGCAGCCGAGAGTCTGGGCGAGTTCGATTCTGGAAAGCCCTGCCGCCTCGCGATGGGCGCGGATGACTTCGCCAGCCGCCCGGACGAGAGGGTCGCGTGTGAATTCGTCGTCGCCGGACATCTGCTCCTCCGGGGGGTTGTCCGTGAGTGATCTTGGTTGTTGCGAAGGCGATCGGGGTTCGTGGCCGAGCGTAGTCCCGGCGGCACATGATGGGCGGGCATTCACCGAAACGCATAGCCGTTTCCGCAGGTTTCCAGCGATCCACTCAGCGGACCCGTCGGCCGAGAATCGCGGCAAACCTGGCGAATTGTACGAATGCCCATCCGTGTGAAGGAGGTAAGGATGTCGATCGTCCAGGCTGCGGACCAGGAACCGCAGCCCGCGAACCAGCGCACCACGTTCCTGGCGGCGTTGAGTCTCACGCTGCGGGAGCGGTACCCGGACGTCACCTGCCAGATCTCGCGGTTCAAGGCCCAACTGCCGCCCACGCTGCGCGTCGAATGGCGCGCTCACCACGTGGACGTGGGCTGCGACCTGACGTACGAGGGCTGGTCCCTCGTCGTCGGCTTCGACCCGCGCAAGGTGATCGGACCGGCGGGGCACCCCGTCCCGGCGGCGCGGGCCGTCGCGGAGCTTCTCGGTATCTCCCGCCACCCCGACTACTGAGCTCGAACGGACGATTTCCCGTCAGCGCGGCCGGCTATGTCGCCCGAGGGGATCGCACGCTTCGCCGCAGGGAATCGTCCGGCCCGGCGCTTGTCCGCGCCGTCGCGATCTTCTTCCGTCAGGCCCCGGCCTGGTAACTCCTCCGGGTGGGGTGGGCCGACGCGATCGTCCGCCGGTTCCGGTGAGGGGGCTCCACCCGGAGGCCCCGCCCGGTCGCCGCGTTCGCGGCATTCAAACGCCTTCGGGCTGCGCACGGCATTGCCGTTCGGCTGGTCGGCGCGGATCCGAGGTTTGTCCGAAGTACCAACCGTCTCGAACGAGAACACATGGCGATGAGCAAAGACAACGAGCACAAGCAGCCGACCCTCTACACGCCGTCGGAGGTGGCGCAGTTCTTCCGCGTCGATCCGAAGACCGTCACGCGGTGGGCCAGGACCGGGACCCTCAATCCGATCACCCTGCCGTCGGGTCACCGGCGGTATCACGCGACCGAGATTCACGAGTTGTTGAAGATCGGGAACGCCAAGGAGCCCGCCGTTCCGCGTGAGGAGGCCGAGTTCGTGCCCGGCCTGCGGGCGCTGGCGGTGCTCCAGAGCGTCGTCCGGGACTACTTCGACGGCGACCCGTCCGCCGTCATGCGGGCGCTCGCCGGCGCCTGAGCGTCCGCGATCCTCCGGCCGGGCGGTTCGCGCGCCCGGCCGGAGGGTCCTCGGCGGCCGGGTCACCCGTGCTCTCCCTCGGGCGGGTGAGGAGGGGCGGGACGGGCGCATCTAGACTTTCGGCATCATGGCTCCGCAGATCTCACCCAGCATCCTGTCCGCCGACTTCGCCCATCTGGCCGACGACGTCAACCGCGTCGCCGATGCCGCCGACTGGGTCCACGTCGACGTCATGGACAACCACTTCGTCCCCAACCTCACGATCGGGCTCCCGGTCGTGGAGGCGCTGCTCCGGACGAGCCCGATCCCCCTCGACTGCCACCTCATGATCGAGGACCCGGACCGGTGGGCGCCGCGGTTCGCCGAGGTCGGGGCGGGCAGCGTCACGATCCACGCGGAGGCCGCCAAGGCGCCCATCCGGACGCTGCGGGCCATCCGCTCGGCCGGTGCCCGCGCGTCCCTCGGGATCAACCCCGCGACGGCCATCGAGCCGTACGCGGACCTGTTCGGCGAGATCGACATGCTGCTGCTGATGACCGTGGAGCCCGGCTTCGGCGGCCAGAAGTTCCTGGACGTCGTGCTGCCCAAGGTCCGCCGCGCCCGCGCCCTCATCAAGGACCGCGACCTGCCCGTCTGGCTCCAGGTGGACGGCGGCGTCAGCGCCGAGACCATCGAGCGCTGCGCCGAGGCGGGCGCGGACGTCTTCGTCGCGGGCAGCGCCGTCTACGGCGCCGACGACCCCGCCGAGGCCGCGCGCCGCCTGCGCGCCCAGGCCGAGAAGGCGACCGAGGCCGCCGGCTGGGCCTGACGACGCACGTTCCGGCCGCCCGAAAGCTGACTTTCGGGCGGCCGACGCATGTCGGGCCGGCCGCGCGGTCGGGCGGCCGAGGTGGGGCGCGTCGCGTGGGCCGTGCGGTCGGTGGGGCGTCCGAAATGTCCCACCGTGGGGAATCCCACATAGGGACGGGAATGTCGGTCGTGGCACACTGGTTGGCAAGCAGTGAAACGCGTGCTCCGGGGTCGGTGAAAGTCCGAACCGGCGGTGACAGTCCGCGACCCGGCCGAAGCCATCGGCCGGTTGACCCGGTGGAATTCCGGGACCGACGGTGAAAGTCCGGATGGGAGGCAGCGCGCGAGTCACCCCTGCGTACCAGGGGTGACGTGTCCTCGCATCATGCGGGAAAACATCCCCGGAGCCTCGCCTGGAACGGTCAGGAGGCCCGGGAGACATGTTCACCGGCATCGTCGAGGAACTCGGCGAGATCACGGCGGTCGAGCCGCTCGCCGACTCGGCGCGGCTCGCGATCCGCGGCCCGCTCGTCACCGAGGACGCCGTGCACGGCGCGTCGATCGCCGTCAACGGCGTCTGTCTCACCGTCGTGGAGACGCGCGACGGGATCTTCACCGCCGACGTCATGAAGGAGACCCTGGACCGGTCCTCCCTCGGCGCGCTGAAAGCGGGCTCCCGCGTCAACCTGGAACGTCCCGTCCGGCTGAACGACCGGCTCGGCGGCCACCTCGTCCAGGGCCATGTGGACGGCGTCGGCACCCTGATCTCCCGCGAGCCCGGCGAGCGCTGGGACGTCGTCACGTTCTCCCTCCCCGAGGACCTGGCCCGCTACGTCGTGGACAAGGGCTCCATCACGGTCGACGGCATCAGCCTCACCGTCGTGGAGGCGACGAAAGACCGGTTCAGCGTGTCGCTCATCCCGACCACGCTCGACCTCACCACGCTCGGCCACAAGGTCCCCGGCGACCCGGTGAACCTGGAAGTGGACGTCGTCGCCAAGTACGTCGAGCGGATGCTCGGCGACCGGGTCGCGCCGTGAACTGGCTCGGCGCCGGGTTCTCCCTGTTCGGCGAGCACGTCCTGTGGACGGACCTCGCCGGCAACATCCTGTCGCTCGCGGTCGTCTGGCTCGCGATGCGCCGGACGATGTGGACGTGGCCCGTCCAGTTCGCGGGCGCCGCGCTGCTGCTGGCCGCGTCCCTGCACGCGCACGTCCCCGGGAACGCGCTCAAGCAGGTGCTGTTCGGCGTCCTCGCGGTCTACGGCTGGATCATGTGGACGCGCGGCCGGCGCGGCGGCGGCGACCTCGCCGTCCGCAAGGCCACCGCGCGCGAGCGGATCGTGCTGCTGGCCGCGCTCGCAGCCGGGACGGTCGCCGTCGCGCAGATCTTCGCCCACCTGACCTGGCTGCACGTCACCTGGTCGCCGTGGGCGAACGCCTACATCTTCGTCGGCAGCGCCGCCGCGACGTTCGCGCAGAGCCGCGCGCTCGTCGACTTCTGGATCATCTGGGTCCTGGTGGACCTGGTCGGCGTCCCGCTGGCCCTGAAGTCCGGGCTGTACGTGTCCGGGCTGGTCTACGGGATCTTCTTCGTCATGGTGCTCGCCGGGTTCCGCAACTGGCTCCGCGAGGCCAAGGGGCGTCAGGCCCCGCAACACTCCGAAAACAGGGCGGTGACCACATGAGTGGCAACGACGGCGACGGCATCTTCGACCCGATCGAGACGGCGGTGGCGGCGATCGCGGCCGGCCGGCCGGTGGTCGTGGTGGACGACGAGGACCGCGAGAACGAGGGCGACATCATCTTCGCCGCGTCCGCGGCGACCCCCGAACTCCTCGCGTTCACGATCCGGTACACCAGCGGCGTGATCTGCGTCCCGATGACCGGCGACGACCTGGACCGCCTCCAGATCCCCCTGATGACGGCCCAGAACGCCGACAAGATGCGCACCGCCTACACCGTCAGCGTGGACGCCGCCGCCGACGTCAGCACCGGCATCTCCGCCGCCGACCGCGCGAACACGATCCGCAAGCTGGCGGACGCGGCGTCCGTGCCGGGGGACTTCACCCGTCCGGGCCACATCTTCCCGCTGCGCTACCGCGAGGGCGGCGTGCTGCGGCGGCGCGGGCACACCGAGGCCGCCGTGGACCTCGCGCGGCTGGCCGGGCTGCCCCCGGCGGGCGTGCTCGCCGAGGTCGTCAACGACGACGGGACGATGGCGCGGCTCCCCGAACTCCAGGTGTTCGCCAAGGAGCACGGGCTCGCGCTGATCTCCGTCGAGCAGCTCGCCGAGTACCGCCGCCGCACCGAGTCCACCGTGACGCGCGTCGTCGAGACGCGGCTGCCGAACCGGTACGGGGAGTGGCGCGCGGTCGGGTTCTCCGGCGTCGTGGACGACGGGGAGCACGTCGCGCTCGTCCTCGGCGACCTCGGCGCGGGCGACGACGTGCTGGTGCGCGTCCACTCCGAATGCCTCACCGGGGACGTCCTGCACTCCGCGCGCTGCGACTGCGGCGCCCAGCTCGACGCCGCGATGGAGCGCATCGCGGCCGAGGGGCGCGGCGCCGTCGTGTACCTGCGCGGGCACGAGGGCCGGGGGATCGGTCTGCTCGCCAAGCTGCGCGCCTACGCCCTCCAGGACGACGGCGCCGACACCGTGGACGCCAACGTCGAACTCGGCCTGCCCGTGGACGCCCGCGAGTACTCCAACGCGGCGCACATCCTGCGGGACCTCGGCGTCCGGTCCGTCCGGCTGCTCACCAACAACCCCGCCAAGATCACCGCGCTCACCGGGCTCGGCGTCGACGTGCGCGGACGCGAGGCGATGCCGCCCGCCGTCACCGAGCACAACGTCCGCTACCTGGCCGCCAAGCGCGACCGGCTCGGCCACCAGATCGGAGCGCTCGCGTGAGCGGCGAAGGACGTCCCGAGGACCGCACCGTCGACGCCGCCGGGCTCACGCTCGGCATCGTCGCCGCGCGCTGGCACGAGCGCATCACCGACCAGCTCCTCGCGCGGGCCCTGGACGCGGCCAAGGCGTGCGGGGTGGACGCGCCGGTCGTCGCGCGCGTCGCCGGGACGCTGGAGATCCCCGTCGTCGCGCAGCAGCTCGCCCGCGACCTCGACGCCGTCGTGTGCCTCGGCGCCGTCATCCGGGGGGAGACCGCGCACTTCGACTACGTTTGCGATTCTTTGACGTCCGGTGTGACGCGCGTGGCGCTCGACGAGTCCACACCGGTGGGCAACGGGGTCCTCACATGTGACACCATTGACCAGGCGCTGGACCGCGCCGGGCTGCCGGGCAGCCACGAGGACAAGGGATGGGAGGCGACTGTGGCCGCACTCGACACGGCACTGACCCTGCGAGGGCTGCGGCATCACGGTCATGCCGGGCACGGCGCGGAGCATCTGGGCTCCTGATCGCCACCGGTTCCTGCTCGTCCCGTCTGTGAAAGGCTCATCCACCGTGCTGTCTCTCGTTCTGCCCAAGGGGTCGCTGGAGAAGGCGACGATGGCGCTGTTCGACGCCGCCGACCTCACCGTCCGGCGCACGTCCGACCGCGACTACCGCGCGTCCATCGACGACCCCCGCATCGACCGCGTCCGCGTCCTGCGCCCGCAGGAGATCCCGACCTACCTCGAACAGGGCCTGTTCGACCTCGGCATCACCGGCCGCGACTGGATCACCGAGACCGACTCCGACATCGTCAGCCTCGGGCAGCTCCAGTACTCCAAGGCGACGTCCAACCCCGTCCGCGTGATCATGGCA
Organism: Actinomadura rubteroloni; assembly: GCF_002911665.1. Taxonomy (NCBI): domain Bacteria; kingdom Bacillati; phylum Actinomycetota; class Actinomycetes; order Streptosporangiales; family Thermomonosporaceae; genus Actinomadura; species Actinomadura rubteroloni. The sequence continues at coordinate 408,067 of NZ_MTBP01000002.1, read as the reverse complement.
GTGCCCAACGACGCGCCGTGGCAGGCCGTGTCCGACCTGCCCGAGGGCGTCCGGATCTCCACCGAGTTCCCGGAGATGACGCGGCGCTTCCTGGAGAAGCACGGGGTGAAGGCGAAGGTCGTCCCGTCCTACGGCGCGACCGAGGCCAAGGTCCCCGACATCGTGGACGTCATCGTCGACCTCACCGAGACCGGCTCGTCGCTCCGCAAGAACGGACTGCGCATCCTCGACACGCTGCTCGTCAGCCACACCGAGCTGGTCGCCAACCGCGAAGCCTACGAGGACCCGGCCAAGCGCGCCGCGATGGAGGACATCGCGCTGCTGCTCCAGGGCGCGATCCGGGCGCGCGGCAACGTGCTGCTCAAGCTGAACGTCGCGCAGGAGAACCTGCGGGACGTCCTCGACATCATGCCGTCGCTGTCGTCGCCGACCGTGACGTCGCTCGCCGGCGGGGACAACGCCGTGGAGGGCGTCGTCGCCAAGCGCGGCGTCAACACGCTGATCCCGGCGCTCAAGGCGGCCGGGGCGCACGACATCCTCGAAATCCCGATCTCCAAGATCGTTGACTGACGCTCCTCCGCTGCCGGTCGTGTGGCGCCCGCGCACGACCCGGATCATCGCCTACGCCGCGGCGGGCGTGTTCATGCTCGGCATGATCGCGCTCGCCGCGGTGGTGGCGCCGCAGTTCAAGACGTTCGACCGGACGATGCTCGTCCTGTTCGGGCTGTTCTGCGCCTGGGTGCTGCACATGCTGGCGCGCTGCCGCGTCGTGGCGGACGCGTCCGGCCTGACGGTCGTCAACGCCTTCCGCACCCGCCGCCTCGCCTGGGCCGAAGTCGTGGCCGCCGACATGAACGTCGGCGACCCGTGGCCGACGCTCGACCTCGCCGACGGCACCTCGATCAGCGCGATGGGCATCAACGGCGCCGAACGCACCCGCGCCGTCCGCGACCTCCGCGAACTCCAGTCCCTCCTCCACGCCCGAACCCCCGAGCCGTCCTAGGGCCGTCGCCGAGCCCCGGATTCCACCCGGTCGGTCTACACTGGGTGTGTCAGCTCTCTGTACTAGCCATCTCACCGGAAGTGAAGATATGGGCGGCGAATCTCTGACACACTGGCTTACCCCCCCGCCAGGTGGATTCACCGTGGACGACTTCCTGAACATGGGTGATCTGCCCCGGCACACGGAGCTGATCGACGGGAGCCTCGTCTTCGTGAGCCCGCAGCAGAAATGGCATTCTCGTGTCATCGACGTGGTCAAGGCCGAGCTGGCGCGCCAGGCGCCGCCGCAGTGGCAGGTCGAACGGGAAATCGCGGTCAAGCTGGGCAAACGTGAGATGCCCGAGCCTGACATCTGTGTCGTGACGGCCGAGGCGTACGCTCGGGACGAGCCTTCGACGCACTACTTCGCCCAGGATCTGATCCTGGCGATCGAGGCCGTATCGCCGGAGTCGGCCGGCCGTGATCGCTTCATCAAGCCCGCCAAATACGCCGGTGCTGGAATTGAACACTTCTGGCGTATTGAACGCGATGGTGACCGGTCCATCGTTTATGTCCATGTGTTGGACCCCAAGGCGGGTGAATATGCCCTTACTGGCATTTTTCACGACGTCATGAAGCTGACCGTCCCCTTCGATCTTGAAATCGACCTGACCCGGGTGATGCGCCGCATTCGCTGACGGTCCGATCGGCGGCGGCCGGACGGGCTTGCGGGGGAGCGGTCGCTAGCGGACGGTGATCGGGTGGTGGGCTACGGCGCCGAAGAGGTAGCCGAGCGTGTTGTAGGGGGCGACGTCGGGCTGTGCGGTGCCTGTTTCGTCGGTGGCGCGGGCTAGTAGTTCGTAGCGGCCCGGACCGGGGCGCCATGGGAGGCTCCAGCGGGTCCAGGCGCGGGCGGGGCCGGGTCCGTGCAGGCGGGCGGGGTGCCAGGACGCGCCGCCGTCCGTGCTGACCGACACGCCCGTGACGCGGCCGGTGCCGGACCAGGACCGTCCGTGCAAGGTGCCGATGTCGCCGACCTCTCCGTCCCACGGCAGTTCGAACGCGCTCTTGGTGTTCACGCGTGTCAGTGGCGCGCTGCCTTCGGACGGGTAGCCGGGGCCGAAGAAGCGGTAGTAGCGCGTGTTCCACGGCGACGCCAGCGGTGTCGTGGACACCTGGATGTCGCCGAGCCACTTGATCGACGCGATGCCGACCCAGTCCGGGACGACGAGCCGCGCCGGGAACCCGTGGTCGGGCGGCAGCGGGCGCCCGTTCATCTCGTAGGCGACCAGGACGTCCCTGCGGGCCTTGGCGACGGGGAGCGGACGGCGGACGCGGCCGAGGTTCTCGCCCGCGTCCACGTAGTCGGCGTCGAGGCCGCGCGGCAGGAGGTCCACCGCGTCGGGCGTGATCCCGGCACGTTCCAGCAGCACCGACAACCGGACGCCGCGCCAGCGGGCCACGCCGACGGCGCCGAGCCCCCACGCGGTGCCCGACACCTTCTGGCCCTGCTGCGTCGTGAAGAGGGAGCGGGCGTTGCCGGTGCACTCGATGCGCGCGGTGATCGTCTCGGACGGCAGCCGCAGCAGGTCCCGGTAGCGGAACTCGACCGGGCGGTCCTCGCCGGGCGCGCCGCGCAGCCCGTCGCCCCACAGCCGCAGCCGCCAGGTCGCGGCGTCGATCCGGGGCGTGGCGACGTGGTTGCGGACGAAGAACCGGTCGATCGGGGTGAGGTATCCCTGCCCGGCCATCGCCTCCCAGCGCGTCTCGGCGTTGGTGCCGCGCAGGACGAACAGCTCCGGCGGCAGCGGCTTGACGATGCCGCTTCCCGTCGTGTCGGCGGCGGCGGAGCCGGGGGCGAACGGAAGCGCCAGCGCGCCGCCCGCCCCGGCGGTGATCTGGAGCAGGCGGCGGCGCGGCAGGCCCGGCACGTTCGTATCGGGGGCGGTCATGGCTCGTATGGTGCTGAGCTCGTACGCGGAAGTCAACATTGCCTACCAAGTAACAATACTTCGGTGGGTACATTGAGCGCATGCGCGATGTGCTCGGCGATCTCGCCGCGTGGTACGACGCGGGGCGGACGTTCGGGCTCGCCACCGTCGTGGGAACGTTCCGGAGTGCGCCTCGGCCGCCCGGCGCGGTGATGGCGGTCGCGCCGGACGGGGAGGTCGTCGGCAGCGTGTCGGGCGGCTGCGTCGAGGGCGCGGTGTACGAGCTGGCGCGGGAGGTCGTCGCGTCCGGGCGGCCGGTCGTGCAGCGGTACGGGGTCAGTGATGACGATGCGTTCGCGGTCGGGCTGACTTGTGGCGGGATCCTGGACATCCTTGTGGAGCCGGTCGGTCCGGCGACGTTCCCGGAGTTCGGGGACGTGGCGGCGGCGGTGCGCAAGGGCGAGCCGGTGGCCGTCGCGACCGTTGTCGCGGGGCCTGGACGGATCGGGGTGCGTCGTGTCGTCTGGCCGGACCGCGCCGTGGGCAGCCTCGCGCCCGGCGCCGCGCACGCGGACCGGCTCAACGCCGCCGTGGACGACGACGCGCGCGGCATGCTCGCCCAGGGCCGCACCGGCGACCTGCGGTACGGGCCGGAGGGAGAGCGGCGCGGGGACGACCTCACGGTGTTCGTCCGGGCGTTCGCGCCGCCGCCGCGCCTGCTGGTGTTCGGCGCGATCGACTTCGCGGCGGCCGTCGCCCGCGTCGGGAAGTTCCTCGGTTACCGCGTGACGGTGTGCGACGCGCGGCCGATCTTCGCGACCGCCAAGCGGTTCCCCGACGCCGACGAGGTCGTGGTGCAGTGGCCGCACCGGTACCTGGCCGAGACGGAGGTGGACGAGCGGACCGCCATCGCCGTCCTCACCCACGACCCGAAGTTCGACGTCCCGCTGCTGGAACTCGCGCTGCGCACGCAGGCCGGGTACGTCGGGGCGATGGGCTCGCGCCGCACCCACGACGACCGGCTCGCGCGGCTGCGCGCGGCCGGGCTGACCGACGCCGAGCTGGCGCGGCTGCGCTCGCCGATCGGCCTGGACCTCGGCGCGCGGACGCCCGAGGAGACGGCCGTGTCGATCGCGGCCGAACTGGTGCAGACGCGCTGGGGCGGCTCGGGGCGCCCGCTCGGCGCCACCAGCGGACGCATCCACCGGTGATCGTCGGGCTGCTGCTCGCGGCGGGCGGCGGACGCCGGATGGGACGGCCCAAAGCGCTGATCGAGGTCGGCGGCGAACGGCTCGTGGACCGGGGCGTTCGGACGCTGCGCGACGGAGGCTGCGCGAAAGTGCTGGTCGTGACGGGCGCGGCCGAGGTCGACGTGCCCGGAGCCGAAATCGTGCGCAACGACGCCTGGCAGACGGGCATGGGATCGTCCCTGAAAGCCGGGCTCGCCGCGCTGCCTGACGAATGCGAAGCCGTGGTCGTCGCGCTCGTGGACCAGCCGGACGTGACCGCCGAGGCCGTCCGGCGGCTCGTGGCCGCCCACGCGCGCGGCGCGGAGATCGCCGTCGCCACCTACGCCGGCGAGCCGCGCAATCCCGTCCTGTTCGCGCGGGAGCACGTCCGCGACGTCGCGGCCTCGGCGCGCGGCGACCGGGGCGCCCGCGCGTTCCTGCGCGCCCGCCCTGAGCTCGTCACGCCCGTGGCCTGCGACGACGTCGCCTCGCCCGCCGACCTGGACACGCCCGCCGACCTCGCCGCCTACCGGCGGCGCGCCTGACCGCGAAACGCCGGCCGGTCAGTCGGCGGGCGGCAGGACGCTCTCGTCCAGGGCACCGCAGTCGACCGCGCGGCGCAGCCGGCCGGTGAGGGCGCGGATCGTGGCGGGCTCGTCCAGGACGCCGCTGCCGCTCGCCGCCTGCTCGTGCCAGGCGCGGACGCGGCCGATCACCGAGTCCACGCCGTCCAGATGGAAGGCGTAGACGGCCGCGTAACGGCTCGGCAGGTGCGCCGGGTGCAGGTCCCAGCCCTGGTAGAAGCCGTGGGTCAGCGAGTGCCGGACGTGCGCCGCGTGGACGGCCCACGTCTGGTTCACCTCGTCCGGGCCGTCGTTGCGGGGGACGACGTTGCTGGACCCGTCCGACAGGCGGATGCCCGTCCCGGCCAGCGTCACCTGCATCAGGTGCCGGGCGAAGTCGCACGCCGGATGGTCGAGCCGCTGCTCCTGCGGCGGCAGCCCGAGCGCGGCCGTGTAGTCGAAGACGCCGAAGTGCGCGGCGGTGATGCGGCCCTGCCCGGCGTCCGCGATGGCGCGCAGCGCGGACCGGCCGTCGGCGTCGATCACCGACCCGGGCGTCTCGATCTGCACCTCGAAGCGCAGGATGCCGGACGGCAGGCCGAGCGCCTCCTCCAGCCCGTCCAGGTACTCGGTGAACAGCGCCACCTGCTCGGCGGAGATGATCTTCGGGAACGTGATCGTGAACCCGCCGGGCAGCCGGCCGAGGCGGTCGCGCAAGGCCGTGAGGAACACGTCCAGCGTGCGCATCGCGCGCTCGTGCCCGCCGTCGGAGAACGACTTGACGCGCAGGCCCCAGTAGTGCGGCAGCGTCTTGGCCTCGTACGCGGTCGCGACGGCCTCGACGACCTGCGCGACGTGGCCGTCCTCCTCGGCGTCGGGACGGGTGCCGTAGCCGTCCTCGAAGTCGATCCGGACGTCCTCGACGGGCTCGCTCGCCAGCTTCGCCGCGACGCGCTGGCGGACCGTCCCGGCGAGTTCGGGGTCCAGGCCGAACGCGCCGCCGAACGACCCGTCGCCCGGCGTGTGCGTGTTCAGCAGCCGCAGCGCCTCCGCGCCGAACTCGGCGGGCGTGGACCGCGAGAACCGGTCCGCCGGGACGTACACCGTGTGGACCGGCTGCCGTCCGGCCGCCGGGCCGGGGAACCGGGCCGCGTGCTCGGCGCGGACGGACTCGATGCGCGCGGACAGGTCCTCGATCGCGGAGAAGCTGAGGTTCACCCCGCCATGATCCCCCAATCCGGGGCCTGTTGGACACCCGATTCGCCGTGAACGGCCAGATCACGCGGTGGCGCGGCGGGCGTGCGGCGCGGCGAGCGCGAGCGCGGCGCGGGCGCCCGCCACGACGCCCTGCGCGAGGTCCGCGCCCGAGGCGGGTCCGACGGCCAGCAGCCGCCGCAGCGCCGGGACGGGCGGCTCCCGTCCCGCGACGCCGCGCAGCAGCGCCCCGACCTCCGCGCTCGTCTCGCCGCGCGCCGCGCAGTGCAGCAGCGTGGCCGACAGGGACGTGGTGCGCGTGCCGGCGTCCTCGGTGACGGCCGCGCCCAGCCACTCGGCGAACCGCACCGCCCGCGCGCCGTCCCGCAGCGCGCCGCCGACGAGCCGTAACGCCGCGAGCAGCCCGGCCAGGATGTCGTCGCCGCTCGGCGTGAGGCCCGGCCCGAGCCCGACGATCCGCTCGGCCGTCTCGACGGCGCCCGCCAGGTCGTCGTCGGCGCACCGGCCGGCGAGCAGCGCGGGCGCCGGATGACCGTCCAGGCCGCCCGCCGCGCCCGCCAGCGCCCGCTCCACGGCCCGCAGCCCGAGCGCGACCGTCGCCGACGACGGGGCGCCGAGCGCGGGACGCGGGTCGAACCGCCGCCGCGCCCGCACGACCAGCCCGCCCGCCTCGACGCGTCCCTCGCCGACCCGCGCGCCCGCCCGGTCGCCGACGCCGAGGAACGGCCGGTCCCGCGCCGCCGCCGCGAGCACCACCGCGTTCGGCGGCCGGGCCGCGTCGGACGTGACGACCGCCACGACCTTCGGCTCGCCGGGCCCGCGCAGCTCCAGGTAGAGCGCGGCGGGAAAGCGGGCGAGGACACGGGCGGCGCGCGGCGGCCCGTCCAGGACACCGCGCAAGGCCATGCTCGCCGCACCAGGTAGCGGCGCTGGACGGGACGGTTCGGTCACGCGGCCTCCTGGGAGCGGGAGTCGGGAGTGCCCTCGCGCCGCACGCTAGACGCGACGCGCGCCGCCGCGTACGGGCAAATCTGCCAAGGCCTGTTGTCAGCGTTGGCGTTTGTTGTCAGTCTTGATCAGGTGTCGGCCGACCCGGCGCCGAACGCTCTCCCGGCGAGGTGACCCCCCGCATGAGCCACAGTCCCGTCGAGCCCGGCCCACCGGTCCTGCGGCTCGCGAGCACCGGAACGCTCACCCCCGGCCTGTCGGTCGCGGAGGTGCTCGGCATGCCCGGCCTGGCCGGGGCGCGGCTCGCGGCCGGCCGCGCGGGGCTCGGCCGCGTCGTGCGGCGGCTGAACGTGCTGGACGGGCCGGACGTCCGCGTCAAACCGGACGAGCTGCTGCTGGCGTCCGGCCGTGTGCTGCGCGGCGCGCGGCTCGCCGACCTGGCCGCGCGGGGCCCGGCCGCGCTCGCCGTCCGGCCGGGCCGTCCCGGGGACGCGATGCCCGGCCGGCTGGTCGCCGAGGCGGACCGGCTCGGCCTCCCGCTGATCGTGCTGCCCGCCGGGACCGGGTTCGACGAAGTCCTCAACCAGGTGCTCACCGGGATCCTGAACCGGCAGGCCGCCGTCCTCGCCCGCACCGAGGAGGTCCACCGCGCGCTCGTGCAGATCGTGCTGTGCGGGGGAGGGGTGCAGGAGGTCGTGGACGAGGTGGCGGCGGTGCTCGGCGTCGCGGTCGCGCTGCTGGACGGCGACGGACGCGTCCTCGTCCGAGCGGGCCGTCCCGTCGCCGCGCCGGCGGGATCACTGGCCGTCCCGGTCGTCGCGGGCGGCTTCGACCACGGCCGGATCGTCGCGCACGGCGCGCTCGGCGACACCGAACTCGGCATCCTGGAGCGCGCGGCGACCGTCGCGGCGCTGGTCGTGACGAAACAGCAGGCCGTCGCGGCGGTGGAGAGCAAGTACCGGGCCGACTTCCTGCGCGACGTCCTCGCCGGACGCGCCGGCGACGACGACCGGATCACCGCGCACTGCGCCGGGTTCGGCTGGGACCTGGACCGCCCGCTCGCGGTCGTCGTGGCCGAGCTGGACGGCGCCCAGCCGCGCGGCGACGAGCGGGCCGCGCAGGACCGGCTGACGGCCGCGTGGACGGCGGCGGCGCGGCGGCGCGACCCGGGCGCGGCGGTGGCGAGCTTCGCGCACGAGGTCGTCGCGCTGGTCGGCGCGGAGGAGGACGCCACCGCGCTCGCCGCCGAGGCCGCCGCGCAGTTCGCCGAGCAGGGGATCACGTTCTCCACGGGCGTCAGCCGGACGGTCGCGGGCCCCGCCGCGCTGCCCGAGGCGTACGAGCAGGCGGGCAAGGCCGTCCGGGTGGGACGGCGGCTCCACGGCCCCGGCGCCCGCGCCCACTTCGACGGGCTCGGCGTGTACCGGCTGCTCAGCCTGGTGCCCGACCCGGCGGAGCTGCACGCGTTCGTCCGCGAGACGCTCGGCGACCTGGCCGCCGGCGACGACCCCGAGATGGAGGACCTGCGCCGCACGCTCCAGGAACTGCTGGACACGAACCTGAACGTCGCCGAGACCGCGCGGCGCCTGCACTTCCACTACAACACGCTCCGCTACCGCATCGGGAAGCTGGAGCGGATGCTCGGCCCGTTCACCCGCGACGCGCACCTGCGGCTCAACCTGACGCTGGCGCTCCACGTCCTGCGGATGCGCGGCATCTGACCGCAGGGTCATAGAGTTTCCCCAGGTGGGAGGAGGCAGCGGATGACGTTCGGCTGGAAGCTGCACGGTGACGGGAGGACGCCGCCGCCCGGCGAGGTCGTCGGCCCCGGGGAACGGCTGACGTGGCCGCGCACGGCGGGCATCGGCGTCCAGCACGTCGTCGCGATGTTCGGCGCGACGTTCGTGTTCCCGGTGCTCATGGGCCTGGACCCCAACCTGTCGATCATGATGTCGGGCGTCGCGACGGTGCTGTTCCTGCTCGTCGTGGGCGGGCGCGTGCCGAGCTACCTCGGGTCCAGCGCGTCGTTCGTCGGCGCGGTCGCGGCGATCCGCGCGGCGGGCGGCGACAGCGCGACGGTGACCGGCGCGATCCTGGTGTCGGGCGCGGTGCTGGCGGCGGTCGGCGTGGTGATCCACGTGCTCGGGGCGCAGGTCGTCCACCGGGTGTTCCCGCCGGTCGTGACGGGCGCGGTCGTCATGCTCATCGGGTTCAACCTCGCGCCGGTCGTCGCGACGACGTACTGGCCGCAGGACCAGTGGGTCGGCCTCGCGACGCTGTGCGCGGCGGTGCTGGCGAACGTCCTGCTGCGCGGTTTCTGGTCGCGGGTGTCGATCCTGCTGGCGCTGGTGTTCGGGTTCGCGCTGTCCTGGGTGCTGGACCACACGGCCGGGAAGATCACGTCGGTGCTGCCGGGTCAGCATCTGCTGGACGCGGCGGGCAAGCCGTGCCCGGCCGAGGGGCCGTACTGCGTCGCGACGGCGTTCCCGCACTACCGGGTGGACTTCTCGGCCGTCCGGCACGCCGACTGGTTCGGGTTCCCGAGCCTGCACGCGCCGAGCTTCACCACGTCGGCGATCCTGCTGGCGCTGCCGCCGGTCATCGCGCTGATCGCGGAGAACACCGGGCACGTCAAGGCCGTCGCCGCGATGACGGGGGAGGACCTGGACCCGGTGATGGGCCGGGCGCTCGGCGCGGACGGCGTCGCGACCGTCCTCGCCACCGGCGTCGGCGGCTCCCCGACGACGACCTACGCCGAGAACATCGGGGTCATGGCCGCGACGCGGATCTACTCCACGGCGGCGTACTTCGTCGCGGCGGCCGTCGCGATCCTTTTCGGGCTGTGCCCCAAGTTCGGCGCGCTGGTCGCCGCGACGCCGGGCGGGGTGCTCGGCGGGATCACGGTCGTCCTCTACGGGATGATCGGGCTGCTCGGCGCGAAGATCTGGGTGGAGAACCGGGTGGACTTCGGAGACCCGGTGAACCTCGTCCCGGTCGCGGCGGCGCTGATCCTCGCGATCGGCGGCGTCACGCTGGCGATCACCGACGACTTCCCGCTCGGCGGCATCGCGTTCGGGACGATCGCCGTCCTCGTCGGGTACCACGCGCTGAACGGGCTGAGCGGACGGTGGTCCCCGGGCGACACCGGACGGGGCATCATCGCGCCCGCCGAGGACGACAGCGGCGGGCCGGTGCGCCCGCCGGTCTAGGGCGTCGCGGGCGGCGCGTCGGGAGCGTTCCCGCCGAGCGAGCGCGGCAGGTACTCCTGGATCGCGGCGGGCCGGAACCCCTGCTGTTTGATCCAGCCGAGGAGCATCTGGAACTGCCCGGCGAGGCCCTTGCGGTAGTGCATGAGCACGATGTCGCCGGGACGGAACCCGGTGCCCGCGCCGTCGCCGCGCGCGAACCCGTTGAACCCGACGCCGGGGCCGCTCGTCCCGTTGTAGAACTCGGCGGTCCACAGCAGGATCGACTTCATCCCGCACGCCTTGGCCGCCTGCCGCGTCAGCGTGTTGTAGCTGCCGAACGGCGGACGGAACAGCATCGGGCGGCGGCCGTACTGCGCGGTGATCGTGTCGGCGGACTGGCAGATCTCGCGCTTCTGCGACTCCAGCGGCAGCGTCGCCATGTTCGGGTGCGTGACGGTGTGGTCCTCGATCTGCGAGCCCGCGTTGCGCATCGCCCAGAAGTACTGCGCCTCGCCGCGCACGTACGTCGTGGTGAGGAACGTCAGGATCGGGACGCGCTCCTTGCGGACGATGTCCACGAACTGCGAGTCGTACTCGTAGCCGTCGTCGATCGTGAGGAAGACGACCTTGTCCTGCGTGTCGATCTTGTTGATGACGGTCGGGAGGCCGTCGACGGCCGCTTTCGGGGGCGTCCAGGAGCCCGGCTTCGGCGCGGGCCAGCGCTGGTCGGCGAGCACCGTGGAGAGCTGCGCCGACATGGACGGCCCGGACTTCCCGCCCGCCGAGCCCACGGCCGGACCGGCCGCGGCGGCCACTCCGACGATCGCGGCGGCCACGGTGGCGGCCACGGGCGTCTTCCCTCGCATCGGCGGCGTTCCCCTGTTCCTCGTCCCGGTTCGGTTCCCCGCATGGATGGACGGCCGCGCACGCGTCGCGGTTCGCCCCGAACGAGGATTGCCGGGACATATCTGACCATGTCCGGCGTCCGGGGCCGGGGAACGACGCGGCCTCGGCCCGTCCTTTCCCGGTCAGGAGGAGTCTGTCAGGCGTCGCGGGACTGGAACAGGACCGCCGCGACGGCGAGCACGACGGCGGTGTAGAGCGCGAACATGCCGAGGCCCGCCCAGGGGGCCAGCGTGCCCGCCTGCCGCGTCGGCGACAGGATCGCGCCGCCCGCGTTGGACGGCAGGTACTCGCTCAGCGTCGCGCCCCACGACCCCGGCAGGAACCCGCCGACGATGCCGAGCACGAACAGCACGACGAAGACCGTCACGACCGCGCCCGCCGTGTGCCGGACGATCACGCCGATCCCGAGCGCCATCAGCGCGATGAGCGCGAGGAACAGCCCGCCGCCGAACACCGCGCGCAGCACGCCGTGCTCGCCGAGCGAGCCGTCGAAGCCGTGGACCGACAGGATCGGCTGCGACACGAAGAACGACGCGAACGACACGAGCACCCCGACGGCGAACACGACGCCGCCCACCACGACGGCCTTGGCCGCCAGGTACTCCGGGCGGCGCGGCATCGCGGTCAGCGCGGTGCGGATCATCCCGCTGCCGTACTCGCCGGTGATGACGAGCACGCCGAGCACCCCGAAGATCACCATGCCGAAGTAGAACGCGATCTGCATCGGGGACGTCGGGCTCACCGACGCGCGGTCGGCCTCGGTCATCTGGTGGTAGCTCGCGACGAACGCCCACGACCACAGCGCCGAGAAGCCGATGACGACGAGCGCGCCGGACAGCAGCGTCCAGAACGTCGACGGCACCGTGCGGATCTTCGTCCACTCCGACACGACGACGTTCGCGAACGACGCGCGCGCTTCGGCGGCCGGTGCGGGCGCCTCCCGCGCCGGGGCGCTCACGGCGCGTCCCCCGGCGCCGGGGCCTCGGGCGGCGGCGGCGCCGGGCGCGGCTCGCCCGGCGGGACGGGCGGACGCGCCGACGGCCCCGCGTGGTACTCGACCGTGTCGCCGGTCAACCGCATGAACGCCTCCTCCAGGGACGGCCGGACGGGCGCCAGCTCGTGCAGCCGCAGCCCGTGCTCGGCGGCCAGGTCGCCGATCGCCTCCGCCGGCGCGCCGTGGACGGCGAGGGCGCCGTCCCGTCCGGCGGGCTCGACCCGCCAGCCGCGCGCGGTCAGCAGCGGCGCCAGCTCGCTCAGGCGCGGCGACCGCACCCGGACGTGGCTGGTGGCGTTGGACTCGATGAACTCGCTCATCCCGGTGTCCGCGAGGATCCGGCCGCGACCGATCACGACGAGGTGGTCGGCGGTCAGCGCCATCTCCGACATCAGGTGGCTGGACACGAACACCGTCCGGCCCTCGGCGGCGAGCTGCCGCATGAGCGTGCGGATCCAGAGGATGCCCTCGGGGTCCAGGCCGTTGACGGGCTCGTCGAACATCAGGACGGGCGGGTCGCCGAGCAGCGCCGCCGCGATCCCGAGCCGCTGGGCCATGCCGAGCGAGAAGCTGCCGACCGTCTGGCCGCCGACGGCCTCCAGCCCGACCAGGCGCAGGACCTCGTCCACGCGCGGTTCGGGGATGCCGTTGCTCTGCGCCAGGCACAGCAGGTGGTTGCGGGCCGTCCGGCCGCCCTGCGCGGCCCGCGCCTCCAGCAGCGCGCCGACCTCGCGCAACGGCGCCCCGAGCCGCTCGTAGCGGCGGCCCCGGACGGTGACGTCGCCCGCCGTGGGCCGGTCCAGCCCGAGGATCATGCGCATGGTCGTGGACTTCCCGGCGCCGTTCGGCCCGAGGAACCCCGTGACGTGGCCGGACTCGACCGTGAACTCGACGTGGTCCACCGCGGTCTTGTGCCCGTACCGCTTGGTCAGCCCCCGCGCCTGGATCATGTGAGGTCGATACCGACCCGTTCGCCCCCGGAAACGACGAAGGCGGGCGACCGGGGAGGATTTCACCCCCCGATGGCCCGCCTTTTGACCGCCCGCCGCACGGCCGCGCGGCGAGGGATCCCTCGCCTAGTTCACCGCGACGAGGTCCACCACGAAGATCAGGGTCTCGTTCGGCTTGATGGCCGGGCTGGGGCTGCGGGAGCCGTAGGCCAGGTGCGGCGGGATGACGAGCTTGCGCCGGCCGCCGACCTTCATGCCGGCGATGCCCATGTCCCAGCCCTTGATGACGCGGCCGGCGCCGATCTGGAAGTCGAACGTCTGGCCGCGGTTCCAGGACGCGTCGAACTCCTCGCCGGTGGAGAAGCTCACGCCCACGTAGTGCATGGAGACGGTGTCGCCCTTGGCGGCCTCGGCACCGTCGCCGACCGTGATGTCGGTGATGTCGAGGTACTCGGGCGGCTGTCCCTCGGGGAAGTCGATCTCGGGGCGTTCAAGCGCCATGTCGCGGGCTCCATGCAGGGTCGTCGGTCGTGCGGACGGCGTTCAGCGTAGCCGCCGCCGGTGTCCGCCGAGCGGCGGGCGGACACCGGCGGCGGGTCCGGGGTCAGCCGAAGCGCAGCAGCGCGCCCGAGTCCCCGGCGGCCCAGACGGTGCGGGTGTGCGGCACGCGCGCCAGGTCCCAGAGGTAGCCGGACGTGGACGGCTTGGCGACGCGCGTCCAGGACGTCCCGTCGAAGTGCAGGAACGCGTTCTCCCGGTTGTTCTGGAGCCAGACGCCGCCCGCGCCGTCGAGGGTGATGTCGCCGAGGAAGCCGGGGTCGGCGACCTGGGCCGTGAGGCCGCCGGAGCCCGGCGCGGGGATCTTGTGCTCGGTGAACACGCCGTCCTTCCAGTGGACGAGCGCGGGCCCGGAGAACAGCGGGTCCAGCGGCATCTCGTAGAACCAGGCCTCGCGGGCCGAGACGGGCGCGATCTGCATCACCCAGCGGCTCCACGTGCCGGGCCACTCGACGCGCGTCCACGCGGTGCCGTCGAAGTGGTAGAGCGCGGTCGGGTCGGTGGACGACGACGCCAGCCCGCCCGCCCAGACGTCGCGGGGCGAGCGCGCGGCGATCGCGGACAGCGTGGTGCCGGGCGGGAGGTCGAGGGACTTCTCCCACGTCCCGCCGCGCCGCCGGTAGACGGCCGAGCCGTCGCTCTCGTTGACGTTGACGCCCGTGACCCACGGCTTGCCCGCGCTGTCGACCGACACGGCCATCGGGGTCAGCAGGGGCAGCTCGACGGGCTTCCAGCGGCGTCCGTTCCAGTGGACGGCGCGGGCGGGCACCCGGTCGTCGAGGGCGCGCTGCCCGACCGCCCACACGTTGGACGCCGAGCCCGCCGCGACGTCCACGAGCTTGGGCGCGATCCCGGCGGGGGCGGGGTCGCGCGTCCAGACGCCGTTCACGGTGCGCAGGAGGACGGGCACGGTCTCCTTGGCCTCCATCCCGACCGCGAACGCGTGCGCGGGGTCGGGCGCGGCGACGCCGTGCAGGGACGACGGCGCGGTGAGGGCCGGGACGGCGGCGGCGGTCCAGGCGCCGGGCGGCGGGGCGGCCTGCGCGGCGGGCAGCGCGGCGGGCAGGGCGCCGAGCGCCAGGACGGCCGTGAAGACGGCGGCCAGGGCGGAGCGGCGGGTCAGCGTAGGTTGCATGGGGGGATGCTCCTCGCGGGGACGACGAATGCCGCCAGTATTCACTGGCATGGTGTCGCCGTGCGCGGCCTCATCCGGCCACGCCGAATTCCTCCCCGGTGAGGGACGCGCCGTCCACCCGCAGGTCGGCGGGCCCGGCCCCGGACGCGAAGTAGCGTGCCTCCTTCTCCGCCCACGCGTCCCACGCCTCGGCGAACCGCGCGCCGTCGCGGCGCAGGACGCGGTCCCGGCGCAGCGGGCGGGGCGCGTCCACGAAGATCCGCAGCGCGAGCGGCGCGTCGCGCAGGCCCGCGCCGACGCCCTCCAGGACCAGTTCCGGCGCCGCCGGGACGTCCTCCTCGGGGCCGCGCGCACCGCGTTTCCAGTCGTAGCGGGCGAGGCGGCCGGGGCGCCCGGCGCGCAGCGGCTCCAGGACGTCCCGGCGCAGCCGCGTCCACCACACGAGCGGGTCGGCGTCCCACGGCACCGGGAAGTCGTCGGCGGCGACCAGCGGCGCCCCGCCGAGCACCGCCGCCAGCCGCCGCGCGAACGTCGACTTGCCCGCGCCGCTCGGGCCGTCCACCGCGACGACCCGGACGGGCCCGCACGACGGCGGCAGCGCGCGGATCCGCGCGGCCAGCTCCGGGTAGCTCAGCGTCGCCTTAGCCATACCGTGCATACTGCCCGTGAGCCGACGGCGAGCGAACGGGAGCACGCGTGACCGACCTGCTGGGCACCCCGGGCGGGGACGCCCCCGCCGTGACCGTCGGGGACGAGACCCTGTCCCGCCGAGAGCTTTTCGGGCGCGCCGCCGCCGTCGCCGCCGAGATCGCCGGGGCCGAGGCCGTCGCGGTCCACGCCGACGCGTCGGCCGCGACGATCGCCGCCGTGGTGGGCGGGCTGCTGGCCGGGGTGCCGGTCGTCCCGCTGCCGCCCGACTCCGGGCCCGCCGAGCGCGCCCACATCCTCGGCGACTCCGGCGCGGCGCTGCTGCTCGCCACCCGCGCGGACGCCCCGGCCGACGGGCCGCCGCTCGTCCCGCTGGACGACCTGCCGTCCGCCGCCGTCCCGGCCGCCGCGCCCGCTCCGGACGCCACCGCGCTCATCCTCTACACGAGCGGGACGACCGGCGCGCCGAAGGGCGTCCTGGTCTCCCGCAGCGCGATCGCCGCCGGGCTCGACGCGCTCGCCGCCGCCTGGGACTGGACCGGCGGCGACGTGCTCGTCCACGGCCTGCCGCTGTTCCACGTCCACGGCCTGGTCCTCGGGGTGCTCGGCGCGCTGCGCGTCGGGTCGCCGGTGATCCACACCGGCTGGCCCCGCCCGGACGCCTACGCCGAGGCCGCCGGACGCGGCGGGACGCTGTTCTTCGGCGTCCCGACCGTCTGGTCCCGCCTGGCCGCCGACCCCGGCGCCGCCGCCGCGCTGCGCGGCGCCCGGCTGCTCGTGTCGGGGAGCGCGCCGCTGCCCGTCCCGGTGTTCGAGCGGGTCGCGGAGCTGACCGGGCACCGGCCCGTCGAGCGGTACGGGATGACCGAGACGCTGATCACCGTCAGCGCCCGCGCGGACGGCCCGCGCCGCCCCGGCCGGGTCGGGACGCCGCTGCCCGGCGTCCGCACGCGCCTGGCCGCCGAGGACGGAACGCCCGTCCCGCACGACGGCGAGACCCCCGGCGAACTGCACGTCCAGGCCCCGACGCTGTTCGACGGCTACCTGAACCGCCCGGACGCGACCGCCGCGGCGTTCACGGCGGACGGCTGGTTCCGCACCGGCGACATCGCGGCCGTCGAGCCGGACGGAACGCACCGCATCGTCGGCCGCGCGTCCACCGACCTCATCAAGAGCGGCGGCTACCGCATCGGCGCGGGCGAGATCGAGGACGCGCTGCTCGCCCACCCCGGCGTCCGCGAGGCCGCCGTGATCGGCACCCCGCACGACGACCTCGGCGAGCAGGTCACGGCGTTCGTCGTCGCCGACGGCGCGAGCGCGGGGGAGCTGACGGAGTTCGTCGCGAGCCGCCTGTCGGTCCACAAGCGTCCCCGCGCGGTGCATCTCGTGGACTCCCTGCCGCGCAACGCGATGGGCAAGGTCGTCAAGTCCCGGCTGCGGTGAGCGGGTTAGGCTCGGACGCGTGACGGAGCCGTTGGTCGAGCGCATGCGGGGATTCGGGACGACGATCTTCGCGGAGATGACCGCGCTGGCCGTCCGGACCGGGTCGATCAACCTCGGCCAGGGATTCCCCGACACCGACGGGCCGCCCGGGATGCTCGCGGCGGCCGTCGCGGCGATCGAGGGCGGCGGCAACCAGTACCCGCCCGGGCCCGGCCTGCCCGAGCTCCGCGAGGCCGTCGCGGCGCAGAAGAAGGAGCGCTACGGCCTCGGCTACGACCCCGAGACCGAGGTCTACGTCACGGTCGGCGCCACCGAGGGCATCGCGGCGGCGGTGCTGGCGCTCGCCGGGCCGGGGGACGAGGTCGTCGCGTTCGAGCCGACCTACGACTCCTACGCCGCCACCGTCGCGCTCGCGGGCGCGCGGCTGCGGACCGTCCTGCTGCGTCCCGTCGAAGGGCGGTTCACCTTCGACCCCGGCGAGCTGCGCGCCGCCGTCACGCCGCGCACCAAGGTGATCCTGGTCAACTCGCCGCACAACCCGACCGGGACGGTGTTCACCCGCGACGAGCTGGCGGAGATCGCGGCCGTCTGCCGGGACCGCGACGTCACGGCCGTCACCGACGAGGTCTACGAGTACCTGACGTTCGACGGCGCCGAGCACGTCCCGCTCGCGACGCTGCCCGGGATGAGGGACCGGACGGTCGTCGTGTCCTCGGTCGGCAAGACCTTCTCGGTCACCGGCTGGAAGACCGGCTGGGTCACCGGGCCGGCCCCGTACGTCCGGGCGGTCCAGACCGTCAAGCAGTTCCTGACGTACGCGACCGGCGGGCCGTGGCAGCACGCCGCCGCGCACGGGCTGCGCGCGGAACTGCCGTGGGTCGCGGAGCTGCGGGCGTCGCTGGAGCGCAAACGGGACCGGCTGATCACCGGGCTGGAGGCCGCCGGGTTCGTCGCCTACCGGCCGCAGGGGACCTACTTCGTCCAGGCCGACATCCGGCCGCTCGGCTACTCCGACGGCGTCGCGCTGGCCCGCGCGCTGCCGGACGCTGCGGGCGTCGTCGCCGTCCCGACCCAGGTCTTCTACCAGCGGCCCGAGGACGGCGCCGCGTTCGTGCGGTTCGCGTTCTGCAAGCGGGACGAGGTCATCGACGAGGCCGTCCGCCGTCTCGCGGGCCTCGGCCGGGACCGCGCCCGCGCCTGACACGGGCCGTGTTCGCGGAGTGGCGCTCCGCTGTCGCCGGGAGGCTATAGCCTTGCGCGGGTGTCCGGTAAGACCATTCCCCGACCCCAGTTCCCCGACGACGACGGCGCCGCCGACCCCGGCCTCGGCGCGGCCCTGACCGCCTACGCCGCCGGCCGCGCCGGCGAGCACGCCGTGCTGCGGGAGCTGCACGGCGCGCGGCTGCTGGTGCCGGTCGTCGCCGTCCTCACCGAGGAGGAGGCGGTCGAACCCGGCGAACTGCGCCGCGAGAAGTCCAGCGACATGGCCCTGCCGACGCTCGTCGGCGCGGACGGCCGGCGCGGCGTGCTCGGCTTCACCTCCACCGCCGCGCTCCGGGCGTGGCGGTCGGACGCGCGGCCCGTCGCCGTGACCGTCCGGCAGGCGTGCCTGGCGGCGCTGGACGAGGGCGCCGACGCGCTCGTCGTGGACGTCGCCGGCCCCGTCCCGTTCGCCGTGGACGGCCTGCGCCTGCACCTGCTCGCCGAGGGCCGCCTCATCCCGCCGCCGCACGAGGACCCCGACGTCCTCGCCGCGATCGACGCCGCGTTCGGCTCGGACCCGGCGGTCGCGGGCGTCCGCGTCGCCCGGGGCGAGAGCGCCGAGCTGGCGGTGCGCTTCGCGGTGGTGGACGGCCACGACGAGCGGGTCACCGTCCAGCGCGTCTCCGACCGGCTCGCCGAACTGCTGCGCGGCCGGATCGTCGGCGGCGTCGAGTTGAGCGTCCTGCGCCGCTGACGGGCGTACACGCCTACGTGTAGGGGCTACGCGCAGGGGTCGCATAAGGTTCGCGCGTGAGCGACTTCGCGCCCCCCACGCCGCCCCCGGACCCGTCCACCGGCCCGGCCGCCGCGCCGCCCGTGGACCCGCCCGTGGACTCGGCCGCCGCGCCGCCCTCGGCCGCCGACCCCGCCGGGCCGCCGGACGCCGAGGCGGGGGCCGAAGCGGCGGCTGAAGAGGAGCCGACGGCGTGGT
Source organism: Actinomadura rubteroloni (assembly GCF_002911665.1). Lineage (NCBI taxonomy): Bacteria > Bacillati > Actinomycetota > Actinomycetes > Streptosporangiales > Thermomonosporaceae > Actinomadura > Actinomadura rubteroloni. The sequence continues at coordinate 389,184 of NZ_MTBP01000002.1, read as the reverse complement.
CGTGGCGGGCGGACTGGACCGAGCCGCTGTGGCGGCGTCCGGCGCTGACGGTCGCCGCGTGCGCGCTCGCCGCCGCCGTCCTCGGCGCGCGGACGTTCGCGCGGCCCGAACTGGCCGCCGTGCTGTACCTGGGCGTGGTCGGTGCGCTGCTCGTGCTGGTGGACCTGAAGTTGCACCGGCTGCCGAATCCGCTGACGCTGCCGTCCTATCCGATCGCACTGGCGCTGCTCGGCGCGGCGGCGGCCGTCGAGGGGGACGCGCTGCCGTTCGTCCACGCGCTGATCGGGCTCGCGACCCTGTGGACGCTGTACGCCGTGCAGTGGTTCCTGCTGCCCGGCCAGATCGGGTTCGGGGACGTCAAGCTCGCCGGGGTCCTCGGGCTGTACCTCGGGTGGTACGGGTCGGACGCGTGGGTGACGGGCGTCGTCGTGACGTACCTGTCCGGGGGGCTCGTCGCGGTCGGGCTGCTGCTCGCGCGGCGCCGGGGCCGCCGGGACGCCATCCCCTACGGGCCGTTCATGGTCGCCGGGACGTTCGCCGCGATCCTGGCGTTCGCCGGCTGACGGATCTTGGACCGGCCATGACCCGTCCGGCGCGGCGCGGGTCCCCGGTGAACGGCGTTCCCGGTCCTAGGGTGACAATCAGTCACTACCCGCTCACCCTGGGACGTCATGCTGTTCCTGCTCGCCGCGCACTGCCTGGCCGTCCTCGCGGCCCCGGCGCTCGTCCGCTGGTGGGGCCGCGACGCCTTCCTGCCGCTCGCGCTCGTCCCCGCCGCCATGGCGGCCTGGGCGATCCCGCCGTGGATCTCGGGGGCGGCGCCGCGCGAGGAGCGGCACGCCTGGATCCCCGGGCTGCACCTGTCGCTGGACTTCCGGGCGGACGCGCTGTCCTGGATGATGGTCATGATCATCGGCGGCGTCGGAGCGCTGATCGTCGCCTACTGCGCCCGGTACTTCGATCGCGGTGAGCCGGGGCTCGGGTTCTTCGCGCTGCACATGATGGCGTTCGCCGCGTCGATGATCGGGCTCGTCCTCGCCGACAACCTCATCCTGCTGTACGTGTTCTGGGAGCTGACGACCGTCTTCTCCTACCTGCTCATCGGGTTCGACGCGCGCAAGCGGGCGGCGCGCGGGGCCGCGACGCAGGCGCTCGTCATCACGACGTTCGGCGGTCTGGCGATGCTGGCGGGGCTCGTCCTGCTCGGCAACGCGTCCGGGACGTACCGGATATCGGAGATCGTCGCGCGTCCGCCGGGCGGGGGAGCGGTGATCGCCGCGCTGAGCCTCGTCCTCGCCGGGGCGCTGTCGAAGTCGGCGATCATCCCGTTCGGCCTGTGGCTGCCCGGCGCGATGGCCGCGCCGACGCCGGTCAGCGCGTTCCTGCACGCCGCCGCGATGGTCAAGGCGGGCGTCTACCTCGGCGTCCGGCTCGGCCCGGCGTTCGCGCACACGATCGCCTGGGGGCCGATCGTCGTCTCGCTCGGCGCCGCGACGATGGTGTTCGCGGGCTGGCGCGCGATGCGCGAGACGGACGTGAAGCTGCTGCTCGCCTACGGGACGGTCAGCCAGCTCGGCTTCATGATCACGCTAGCGGCGGCGGGGACGCGGACGGCGGCGCTCGCGGGCATGACCGTCCTGTTCGCCCACGCGCTGTTCAAGGCCGCGCTGTTCCTCATCGTCGGGATCATCGACCATTCCACCGGCACCCGGGACCTGCGCGAGCTGAGCGGGCTGCGGCACCGCACGCCGGTGCTCGCGGGCGCAGCCACGGTCGCGGTCGCGTCCATGGCCGGGATCCCCGCGACGCTCGGCTTCGTCGGGAAGGAGGCCGGCTACGAGGCGTTCGCGCGCGAGGACCGGTTCCTGCTCGTCCTGCTCGTCGCCGGGTCGTCGTTCACCGCCGCGTACGGCCTGCGGTTCCTGTGGGGCGCGTTCGCCCGCAAGGACGGCGTGCCCGACACGCCCGTCCACCGGCCCACGCCCGGCCTGCTCGCGCCGCCCGTGCTGCTGGCGGTGGCGGGCGTCGCGCTCGGGCTCGCCGCGAACGTCCTGGACGCGCCGCTGGAACGCGAGGTCGCCGGTTATCCCGGCCGCGACACCTACCATCTCGCGCCGTGGCACGGGTTCGGGCTCCCGCTGTGGCTGACGGCCGGATCGCTGATGCTCGGCGGCGTCATGTTCCTCGCCCGGGAGCCGCTCGCCCGGACGCACCGGCGCCTCACGGTGTTCGAGCCCGCCGCCGTCTACCGCGCGATCATGGACCGTACCAACGACACCGCGATGCAGATCACCGGATCGGTGCAGCGCGGCTCGCTGCCCGGCTACCTGCTCGTCATCGCGATGACCGCCACGGCCGCCGCGACCGTCGCCGCCGTCGCCGCCCGTCCGTGGACGCGGCACGACGGCTGGCTGCTCTGGGACGGCCCCGCGCAGGGCGCCGTCGCCGTGCTGACCGCCGCGTCCGGGATCGCCGCCGTGCGAGCCCGCAACCGGGGCGCGACGGTCGTCCTCGCCGGGGGCACCGGGTACGGCGCGGCGACGCAGTTCTTCCTGCACGCCGCGCCCGACCTCGCGCTCACCCAGTTCCTCGTGGAGACGGCGAGCCTCATCGTGTTCGTGCTCGTCCTGCGGTCGCTGCCGATGGGCTTCCCGGTGACCCGCCCGGCGTCGCGGCGCGCGGTCCACATCGTCGCGGCGGTGCTCGTCGGCGTGTCGGTCACCGCGGCCGTGCTCATCGCCGGCCGCGCCCGCACGGCCGCGCCGATCTCCGGCGGCTACCCGGGCGCGGCGGCCGAGACCGGGGCGAAGAACGTCGTGTCCGCCGTGATCGTCGACATCCGCGCCTGGGACACGCTCGGCGAGACGTGCGTCATCGCGCTCGCCGCGCTCGGCATCACGAGCATCGTGTTCGCCCGCCGCCGCGCCGGGTACCGGCCGCGTCCGCCGCAGGGCCGGGGCACCGACGTCTGGGCCGTCGAGGGGTTCGAGTCGCTGGCGGAGCTGGACCGGGCGGCGCCCGGACGCGGCGAGCCCGACTGGCTGGAGGGGGGCGGCACGCTCGCGGCCGAGCGCCGGTCGCTGATCTTCGAGGTCGTCGCGCGGTTCATCTTCCACACCGTGCTGCTCATGTCGCTGTACCTGCTGTTCGCGGCGCACTCCTCGCCGGGCGGCGGGTTCGCGGGCGGCATCGTCGCGGGGCTCGCCGTCGTCGTCCGGTACCTGGCGGGCGGCCCGTACGAGCTGGCCGCCGCCGCGCCGGTGAGCGTCGGGACGGTCCTCGGCACCGGCCTGATCTGCACCACCGGGACGGCGTTCGCCGGGCTCGCCTGGGGCGGCGCCGTGCTGAAGAGCACGCTGGTCGACGTCGCGCTCCCGGTGCTCGGGGACCTCCACGTCCCGACGTCGCTGCTGTTCGACGTCGGCGTGTACCTGATCGTCGTCGGGCTCGTCCTGGACGTCCTCATCACGCTCGGCGCCGAGGCCGACCGCGAGGCCGAGGCGCCCGAGGCGGTGGCGTCGTGAGCGCCGGGCAGAGCCCGCCGATCCTGCTGGCGGCGTGCGGGGGCGTGCTCGTGTCCTGCGGCGTCCTGCTGATGCTGGAGCGCAGCCTGACGCGGCTCGTCGTCGGGACCGTCCTGGTCGGCAACGGCGCGAACATGCTGATCCTGTCCACGGCCGGGCCGCCCAGGCACGCGCCGATCCTCGACGGCCGGCACGGCGACGGCCCGTTCAGCGACCCGCTGCCGCAGGCGATGATCCTCACCGCCATCGTGATCACGCTCGCGTCGTCGGCGTTCGTGTTCTCGATCTCCTACCGCAGCGGCCGGCTCACCGGCGACGACGAGGTCCGCGACGACATCGAGGACCGCCGCGTCACCCACGTCGACCAGCGGCTGCGCACCGAGGTCCGCGAACAGCGCCGCGAGTTCCGCGCCTGGTCGCGGCGGCAGCGGCGGACGATCCGGCGGGCGCGCCGCGACCTGCGCGCCCGCATCCGCGAGGACCGGCGCCGCCGCGCCACCGACGACCCGACCCGCGTCGAGGACTATCCCGAGCATCCCGAGGCGCGCGACGGCGGCCCCGGCGAGCCGCCGGAACGGGGGCTCGGGGCGTGAACGCGCTGCTGCCGCTGCCGGTGCTGCTCCCGATGCTCGCCGCCGGCGTGAAGATCGTCGTCGGGCCGCGCCATCCCGTCGTCCAGCGCGGGATCAGCGTCCTCGTGCTCAGCGCCGTCGTCGTGGTCGGCGCGGTGCTGCTCGTCACCGCCGACCGGCACGGGCCGCAGGCGACCCAGATCGGCGGCTGGCCCGCGCCGGTCGGGATCACGCTGATCGTGGACCGGCTGTCGGGCGCGATGCTCACGATCTCCGCCGCCGTCACCCTCTGCGTGATGATCTACGCCATCGCGCAGGACATGGCCGACCGCGAGCCCGTCACTCCGCTGTCGGTGTTCCACCCGACGTTCCTGCTGCTCGTGTCCGGCGTCGCCGACAGCTTCCTCGCGGGCGACCTGTTCAACCTGTTCGTCGGCTTCGAGATCATGCTGACGGCCAGCTACGTCCTCATCACGCTCGGCGGCACGCCCGCCCGCATCCGCGCCGGGATGACCTACATCATGGTCGCGCTGATGTCGTCGATGCTGTTCCTCGTCGCCATCGCCGTCCTGTACGCCGCGACGGGGACGGTGAACCTCGCGCAACTCGCCGAGCGCGTCCGCGACCTGCCGGGCGGCGTCGCGCGCATCGCCGAGGTCATGCTGCTCGCCGCGTTCGGGGTCAAGGCCGCGGTGTTCCCGCTCTCGATGTGGCTGCCCGACTCCTACCCGACCGCGCCCGCGCCCGTCACCGCCGTGTTCGCCGGGCTCCTCACCAAGATCGGCATCTACGGGATGCTGCGCACCGAGACGCTGCTGTTCCCCGGCCACGGCCTGCGGACGCCGCTGCTCGTCTTCGCGTTCGCCAGCATGGTCGTCGGGGTGTTCGGCGCGATGGTCCAGGTGGACCTGAACCGGCTGCTGTCGTTCACGCTGGTCAGCCATGTCGGCTACATGATCTTCGGGCTGGCGATGGGCACCCGCTCGGCGCTCGGCGCGACGCTGTTCTACGTCCTGCACCACATCACGATCCAGACGTCGCTGTTCCTCGTCGCCGGGCTCATCGAGCGGCGCGGCGGCAGCACGTCGCTGCGGCGGCTCGGCGGCCTCGCCCGGTCGTCGCCGCTCATCGGCGCGCTGTTCTTCATCCCGGCGATGAACCTCGGCGGCATCCCGCCGCTGTCGGGGTTCCTCGGCAAGCTCGGCCTGGTGGACGCGGGCCTGGTGCTCGGCGGGCCGCTGGTCTGCGCGCTCGTCGCGACGGCCCTGCTCACCAGCCTGCTCACGCTCTACTCGCTCGTGAAGGCGTGGAACCAGGTGTTCTGGCGGGCGCCCCGCGACGCCTTCCCCGCCGACGAGCCCGCCGAGGACGTCCCCGAGGAGGACGCCGCGGACTGGCCCGTCGGCACCGCCCGGCTCGCCCCCGGCATGGTCGGCGCGACGATCGCGCTGATCGCCCTCAGCCTCGCCTACACCGTCGCGGGCGGGCCGCTCGTGCGGCTCACCGACCGGGCCGCCGACGAGATGTCGCAGCCCGCCCGGTACATCGAGAAGGTCCGGCCCGCGGAGAACGGAGACACCCGGTGGATCGTTCCCGGCTGAACCTCCGCGTCGGAGGACGCGTGGCGCGGCTGCCGATCGTCCTGTGGCTGACGCTCGTCTGGGTCCTCGTCTGGAACCGGATCACGCTCGCCAACGCGATCTACGGCTTCGTGCTCGGCCTCACGCTCCTGCTCGCGTTCCCGTTCCCCGTCGTGGACCCGGGCGTGCGGTTCCATCCGGTCGGGCTCGTCCGGTTCGGCGCGCGGTTCGCGCTCGACCTCGCGCGCAGCGTGCTGCCGCTGGCGTGGCAGGCCGTCGGGTCCAACAAGCCCGGACGGGCCAACTCGGTGATCGCGGTGACGCTGCGGACCCGCTCGGACGCCGTGCTCGTCCTGACGGCGGTCGCGCTGTCGGCCGTGCCCGGCACGCTCGTCCTCGATATCCGGCGCGCGACCGGGACGCTGTTCCTGCACGCGCTCGGGGCCGCCGACGACGCCACCGCCGACCTCGCCCGGCGCCAGGTGCTGGATCTGGAGGCGCGGGTCGTCCGCGCCATCGGGACGCCCGCCGACCTGCGCGCCCTCACCCGGGAGGAGAACCCGTGACCGTCGTCTACGGCATCGTCGCCGCAGGGCACGCCATCGCCGCGCTGCTCGTCGGCGCGCGGCTGGTGCGCGGGCCGTCCATGCTCGACCGCGCCGTCGCGCTGGACGTCCTGGTCGCCGTGATCATGGCCGGGCTCGGGCTGCGCGCCATCGTCGCCGACGAGCCGTGGGAGCTGGTGCCGATGCTCGTCGTCTCGCTCGTCGGGTTCACCGGTTCGGCCGCGTTCGCCCGGTTCATGCTCTACCGCGACGACGAAGTGGCCGATCAGTGAGCGCCGTCGCGGACGTCGCCCTGGCCGCCTGCCTGGTCGTCGGCGCGTTCGCCGCGCTCAGCGCCGGGCTCGGCCTGCTGACCCTGCCCGACCTGCTCACCCGGATGCACGCGGCCACGAAGCCGCAGGCCGTCGGGGTCGTCCTCATCCTCATCGCCGTCGGCATCCGGCACCCGACGATCGACGTGATCACCACGCTCGTCCTCATCGCGCTGCTCCAGCTCACGACCGTCCCGGTCGCCGCGCACCTGGTCGGACGGTCGGCCTACCGCACCGGCCAGGTCCGCTCCGATCTGCTCTACACCGACGAGCTGAGCGAGGCCCTGGCGCGCGGCGCGCCGCCCGAGGATCTGGACTGACCGATTCTCACCGGTTGGACACGTGCCCGGGGACGTCCCGCGACTCAATAGGATCGGCATCATGCTGCGCTGGTTGACCGCGGGGGAGTCGCATGGCCCGGCCCTCACCGCCATCGTGGAGGGCCTTCCGGCCGGCGTGCGCGTGACCTCCGGCGACATCGCCGAGGAACTGCGCCGCCGGCGGCTCGGGCACGGGCGGGGCGCCCGCATGAAGTTCGAGCAGGACCGGGTGACGATCCTCGGCGGCGTCCGGCACGGCGTCACGCTGGGCGGCCCGGTCGCGATCGAGGTCGGCAACACCGAGTGGCCGAAATGGGAGACGGTCATGTCGGCCGACCCCGTGGACGCCGACCTGCTCGCCGCCCAGGCCCGCAACGCCCCGCTGACCCAGCCCCGGCCCGGCCACGCCGACCTGGTCGGGATGCAGAAGTACGGGTTCGACGACGCCCGTCCCGTCCTCGAACGGGCCAGCGCCCGCGAGACGGCCGCCCGCGTCGCGCTCGGCACGGTCGCCAAGGCGTTCCTGGAGCAGGCGCTCGGCGTGACGGTGCTCAGCCACGTCGTCGCGCTCGGCGAGGTCGAGGCGCCCGAGGGCGAGCTGCCCGGCCCCGGCGACCTCGCGGCCGTGGACGAGAGCCCGGTCCGCTGCTTCGACGCCGACGCGTCCGCCGCGATGATCGCGCACGTGGACGAGCTGAAGCGCGCGGGCGACACCATCGGCGGCGTCGTCGAGGTCCTCGCCTACGGGCTCCCGCCGGGCCTCGGCAGCCACGTCCACTGGGACCGGCGGCTGGACGCGCGGCTCGCGGGCATCCTCATGGGCATCCAGGCGATCAAGGGCGTCGGGGTCGGCGACGGGTTCACCACCGCCCGCCGTCCCGGCTCCCGCGCGCACGACGAGATCGACGCCACCCCCGACGGCGTGCGCCGCCGCACCAACCGGGCGGGCGGCATCGAGGGCGGCATGACGACCGGCGAGGTCCTGCGGGTGCGCGCCGCGATGAAGCCGATCTCGACCGTCCCGCGCCGCCTCGACACGATCGACACGGCCACCGGCGAGCCCGCCAAGGCCATCAACCAGCGCAGCGACGTCACGGCCGTCCCGGCGGCCGGGGTGGTCGCCGAGGCGATGGTCGCGCTCGTCCTCGCCGACGCGGCGCTGGAGAAGTTCGGCGGCGACTCGGCCGAGGAGACCGCCCGCAACCTGCGGGGCTACCTGTCCTCGCTGACGATCAAGTGAGGGGCGCGGCAGTGACGACCAGGCCCCGCGCGGTGCTCATCGGGCCGCCAGGCTCGGGCAAGTCGACCGTCGGCACCGCGCTCGCCGAAGCGCTCGGCGTCGGGTTCCGCGACACCGACGCCGACACCGAGACCGCCGCGGGCAAGCCGATCGGCGAGATCTTCGTGGACGACGGCGAGGAGGCGTTCCGCGCGCTGGAGCGCCGGGCCGTCGCCGCCGCGCTGACCGGGCACGACGGCGTCCTCGCGCTCGGCGGCGGGGCCGTCCTCGCGGCCGAGACGCAGGAACTGCTGGCCGGGCACACGGTCGTGTACCTCCAGGTCGGGCTCGGCGAGGCGGTGAAGCGCATCGGCCTGGACGGCGCCCGCCCGCTGCTGGTGCTGAACCCGCGCAGCCAGCTCCGCAAGCTGCTGGACGAGCGGCTGCCGATCTACGAACGGCTCGGGACGCTGCACGTCGCCACCGACGGCCGCACGCCCGCCGAGATCGCGGCGGAGATCGCCGCCGCGCTGGAGGAGCGGTCATGACGGTCGTGCGCGTGGGCGGGGCCGACCCCTACGACGTCGTCATCGGCGCGGACGTCCTCGGCGACCTGCCCCGGCTCGTCGGCCGCCGCGCCCGGATCGTCGCGGTCGTCCACGGCGAAGGGCTCGCGGCGCTGGCCGAGCCCGTCCGGGAGGCCCTGGAGAAGGCCGGGTACACCGCGCTGCCGATGCCCGTGCCGGACGGCGAGGCCGCCAAGGAGGCCGGGGTCCTCGCCGGGCTCTGGTCGCGGTTCGCCGCCGCCGGGATGACCCGCACCGACGTCGTCGTCGGCGTCGGCGGCGGCGCCACCACCGACCTCGCCGGGTTCGCCGCCGCGTCGTTCCTGCGCGGCGTGCGCGCGGTGCTCGTGCCGACGACGCTGCTCGGCATGGTCGACGCGGCCGTCGGCGGCAAGACCGGCATCAACATCCCCGAGGGCAAGAACCTCGTCGGGGCGTTCCACCCGCCCGCGGGCGTCCTGTGCGACCTCGCGACGCTCGCGACGATGCCGCGCGAGGACTACATCAGCGGGCTCGCCGAGGTGATCAAGGCCGGCTTCATCGCGGACCCGGTGATCCTGGACCTGGTCGCCGCCGACCCGGCGGGTGCGGCCAGGCCGGACGGCCCGCACACCTCCGAGCTGGTCGAACGCGCCGTCCGGGTGAAGGCGGACGTGGTCGCGTCCGACCTCAAGGAGAGCGGCCTGCGCGAGATCCTCAACTACGGGCACACGCTCGCGCACGCCATCGAGCGCGCCGAGGACTACCGGTTCCGGCACGGGCACGCCGTCGCGGTCGGCATGGTCTACGCGGCGGAGCTGGCGGTGCTGGCCGGGCGGCTGGACCCGTCCGTCCGGGACCGGCACCGGGACGTTCTCGCCTCGGTGGGGCTGCCCACGTCCTACGCCGCCGCCGCGTGGCCCGACCTGCGCGACGCGATGACGATCGACAAGAAGTCGCGGGGCGCGACCCTGCGGTTCGTGGTCCTGGACGCGCTCGCCGAGCCCGGCCGCCTGGAGGGCCCGGACGAGGACCTGCTGCGCACCGCCTACGAGAGGGTGGCCCGGTGACCGACTCCCGCCGCGTGCTCGTCCTGAACGGGCCGAACCTGCGCCGGCTCGGCGTCCGCGAGCCGGACGTCTACGGCGCCGCGACGTTCGCCGACCTCGAAGAACTGTGCCGGGACACCGCCCGGCGGCTCGACCTGCACGCCGAGGTGCGGCAGACCGACGACGAGGCCGAACTCGTCCGGTGGATCCACGAGGCGGCCGACGAGCGGGTCCCGGTCGTCCTCAACCCGGCGGCGTTCACGCACTACTCCTACGCGCTGCACGACGCGATCGCGCAGCGCACGGCGCCGCTCGTCGAGGTCCACATCACGAACCCGGCGACGCGCGAGGAGTTCCGGCACACTTCGGTCGTGGCGTCGGTCGCGACCGGGACGATCGCCGGCTTCGGGTTCACGTCCTACGTGCTCGCGCTCCAGGCCATCGCGGCCGAACTCGCCGCCTAGTCCTCGGTGGCAGCGGCCACGAGCGTCTTCAACTCGTTCACGACGTCGTCCAGCGGCTCCACCGTGCGGTGCGCGCGGCACAGGATCGTGGCGCCCTCGACGGACGCGACGACGAGCCGGGCGAGCCGCGCCGCGCGCCCGTCCGGGACGCCCGCGTTGCCGAGGCCCGTCGCGAGCGTGTCCTCCCAGCGGCCGAACGCGCGGGCCGCGGCGGCGGCGAGCTGCGGCGCCTCGTCGTGCGACTCGACGGTCACCGCCGCGACCGGGCAGCCCGCGCGGAACTCGCTCTTGATGAGCACCTGGCGCCACCAGCCGGTGAACGCGTCCACGGCCGCCGCCGCGTCGCCGCCCTCGACGGCCGCCTGGATGCCCGCGTTCAGGAAGTCCCCGGCATAGCGGACGGCCTCCTCGGCGAGCTGGACCTTGCCGCCGGGGAAGTGGTGGTAGATCGAGCCGCGCGGGGCGCCGCTGTGGACGATGACGTCGCGGAAGGCCGTCCCCGAGTAGCCGCGTTCGCGGAAGAGGTAGGCGGCGCTGCGCACCATGCGTTCCCGGCTGTCGGTCCCCATGCCGACGATTATGACATTCATCATAAGTATCGCGACTTGACTATGACGGACGTCATAGGAAGCCTGGGATATGACGGCCGTCATACAGAGGAGGACTGCGGATGGCGGAGACGGCGGGCCTCGCGCAGCTCAGGAGCGCGCTGGAGGCCAGCGCCGAGAGCGGGACCGGCATCGGCCCCCTGCTCGGCATGACGGTCGAAACGCTCGAACCGGGCCGGACGGTCTTCGGTCTCGACCCCGGCCCGCAGCACGGCAACCCGATCGGCTCGGTGCACGGCGGCGTCCTGTCGACGCTGCTGGACTCGGCGATGAGCTGCGCCGTCCACACCGCGCTGCCCGAGGGCGCCGGCTACACGACGCTCGAACTCAAGGTGAACTTCGTCCGGGCCGCGCGGACGGACGGCGGCGCCCTCCGCTGCGAGGGCACGACGATCCACCTCGGCCGCCGCGTCGCGACCTGCGAGGGGCGCATCACCGACGCGGCCGGGAAGCTCGTCGCGCACGGAACCGCCACCTGCATGATTTTCGGTCCGGACCCCGCTCAGTAGGGTGCGGGCAGCAACCGACGAAGGAGACCGGACGATGATCGACCTCCAGCGCGACGGCGCGGTGTTCGTGCTGCGCTTCGACCACGGCGAGAACCGCTTCCACCCCGACTTCCTCGCCGCCGCGCAGAGCGCGCTGGACGAGGTCGAGAAAGCGGAAGGGCCGCGCGCCCTCGTCACCGTCGGGACCGGCAAGTTCTACTCCAACGGCCTGGACCTGGACTGGCTCGGCGCGAACCGGGAGAAGTTCGAGGAGTACCTGCGGTCCGTCCACGCCCTCTACGCGCGGCTGATCGAACTGCCCGCGCCGACCGTCGCGGCCGTCAACGGGCACGCGTTCGCGGCCGGCGGGATGCTCGTCCTCGCCCACGACGCCGCCGTGATGCGCGACGACCGGGGCTACTTCTGCCTGCCCGAGGTCGACCTCGGCATGAGCTTCACGCCGGGGATGAACGCGCTGATCCAGGCGCGGCTGGCCCCGCCCGTCGCGCACGAGGCCATGATCACCGGCCGCCGGTACACGTCCGGGCAGGCGCTGGACGCGGGGATCGTCGGGCAGGCGGCGGCCGAGGCCGACGTCCTTCCCGCCGCCGTCGAACGCGCCGCGTCGCTCGCCGGCAAGGACGGGTCGGTGGTCGCCTCGATCCGCAAGTACCTCTACCGGGACCTCCTCGCGGCGCTGCGCGGCCCCGTGCTGACCCCGGCCGCGGAATAGGCGTACGTTTCCACAGAACCGAGTTCGGTCGAAGAAGGGATGCCGGATGCGCATCGGGATGGCACTCAACTACGCGGGCGGCTTCAAGGAGACCGTCGACGAGCTGGCCGAGTACGAGAAGGCCGGGCTCGACATCGTCTACGTCGCCGAGGCCTACAGCTTCGACGCGGTGAGCCAGCTCGGCTACATCGCCGCGAAGACCGAGCGGCTGGAGATCGCGTCCGGCATCCTCCAGATCTACTCGCGGACCCCGACCCTGCTCGCCATGACGGCGGCGGGCCTGGACTACGTCTCCGGCGGACGGTTCACGCTCGGCATCGGCGCGTCCGGCCCGCAGGTGATCGAGGGCTTCCACGGCGTCCCGTACACCGCGCCGCTCGCCCGCACCCGCGAGATCATCGACATCTGCCGCAAGGTGTGGCGCCGCGAGCGCCTCCAGCACGAGGGCACGCACTACAACATCCCGCTGCCCGCCGGGCAGGGCACCGGCCTCGGCAAGCCGCTGAAGCTCATCAACCACCCCGTCCGCCCCGACATCCCGGTGCTCGTCGCCGCGATCGGCCCGAAGAACGTCGAGCTGACCGCCGAGATCGCCAACGGCTGGGAGCCGATCTTCTACCTGCCGGAGAAGGCGGGCGAGGTGTGGGGCGAGGCGCTGGCGGCCGGGAAGTCCCGCCGCGACCCGGCGCTCGGCGAGCTGGACGTCGTCGGCCAGGCGGCCCTGGCGATCGGCGACGACGTCACCGACTACCTGGAGTTCGGCCGTCCGATGGCCGCGCTCTACATCGGCGGCATGGGCGCCAAGGGCAAGAACTTCTACAACAACCTCTGCCGCCGCTACGGCTGGGAGAAGGAGGCCGAGGAGATCCAGGACCTCTACCTCGCCGGGAAGAAGGACGAGGCGGCGGCCAAGGTCCCCTACGAGCTGCTGGAGAAGATGTCGCTCATCGGGCCGGAGGGGCACGTCCGCGAGCGCCTCGCCGCGATGAAGGAGTCCGGCGTGACGACCCTCAACATCACGCCCGTCGCCGGCGACCACAAGGGCCGCCTCGCGCTCATCGAGAAGGTCAAGGAGATGGCCGCCGACCTCTGACGCGGACCCCGCGGCCTGTTCCGTAGTTCACATACGTCCGAATCCTTCTGTGGGACGATCCGGTCGCCCGGTGATCGGTGACGACGGAAGGGCCCGATGGGTTTCGGCTGGGACGCGCTCGGCGCGGTCGCCGGAGTGGTGGCGGCCGTGCCCGTCCTCGGGATCGGGCTGCGCGGCGTCCTGCGGCGCCCGGCCCGCCTGCCGCCGCCCGACCCCGGACCGGGGCGTCCCGGCGGGACGTCCGTCGCACCGCCCACCGGAGCGCTGCCGCGCCGCCTGCTCGGGCGCGCGGCCGAGCGCCGCGCACTGCGCCGGCGGGGCGGCGCGGTGATCGTCCTCGCCGGAATGGGCGGCCAGGGCAAGACCACGCTGGCCGCCGACCTCGCCGGACGGTGGCAGCGCAGGCGGCGGCGCGACGTCTGGTGGGTGTCGGCCGCCGACGAGACGACGCTGCGGGCGGGCCTGGTCACGGTCGCGCGGCGGCTCGGCGCGTCCCCGGCGACCGAGCGAGCGCTGGCGGGCGGAGACCCGGACGCCCCGGACCTGTTCTGGGCCCTGCTCGACCGCGCGCCCCGGCGCTGGCTGCTCGTCTTCGACAACGCCGACGTCCCGTCCCTGCTCGCGGCCCGGCCGGGCGCCGGACCGGGCGACGGCACGGGCCTGCCGCGTGCGTCGCGGCGCGGTCTGACCGTCGTGACGACCCGCGACGACAGCGCGGAGACCTGGGGCCGGCACGCCCGCGTCCTGCGGATCGGGTCCCTGGACGAGGACGACGCCGTACGGCTGCTGCGCGAACTCGCGCCGCGCGCCGGGTCCGACGACGAGGCGCGCGCACTGGCCCGCCGTCTCGGCCGCCTTCCGCTGGCGCTCCAGCTCGCGGGCCGCTACCTCGGGTCGCCCGCCCCGCGGTGGAGCACTTTCGCCGCTTACCGTCGCGCGCTGGACGACGGCGCGGGCCTCACGCGGCTGTCCGGCGGCGACGATCGGCGATCGGCCGCGATGTGGACGTGGGAGATCACTCTCGATCATCTGGCGTCGTCCGGATTCCCCGAGGTCAGGCCGCTGCTGAGGATCCTCTCCTGCTGCGCCGCGGCCACCCCGGTGCCCCGTTCGGCGCTGTTCGCCGTCCGGCTGGACGTACCGCCGGACGAGGCGGACCGTCGTGTCGAAAGGGGCGTGGAACTGCTGCGGCGGTACGGCCTGATCGAGGTCCGGGACGCGGCCGTCCTCGTCCATCCGCTGGTGGCCGACGCCGGCCGCGCCCATCTGCCCGGTGAGGACTGGGCCGGGATCTGGCGGGCCGCGGTGGGCCTCATCGTGCGGACGCTGGACGGGCTCGACCCGCTGAGCCCGGCGGACTGGGCGCGCCACGTCGCGATGGAACCCCATCTGCACGCCCTCGTCGCGACGATGCCGGCCGGCCTCGACGCACCCGGCGACCTCATGGAGACGGCGCGGGCGACGGGCGAGGCGCTTCGGCTGAGCGGCGCGCCCGCGCAGGCCGAACGGCTCTGCGCGGTGGTCCTCGGGCGGGCGGGCGACCTCGACGCGGCCCTGTTCCGGCTGGAGCACGAGCGCCTCAGGGCCGTCGGCTTCCAGGGCCGCTGGGCGGAGTCCCGGGACGCGGCCCGCACTCTGCTGCGGGACGGGACGCGGCTCCTCGGGCGCGAGCATCCGGACGTCCTGGCGCTCCGGCACGACCTCGCCTGGGTGACGGCGATGCTCCGCGACTTCGCCGAGGCCGAGCGGCAGTTCCGCGCCGTCCTCGCGGATCGGGTGCGCCGGCTGCCGCCCGGCCACCCGGACACGCTGCGGACCTGGAACGAGGTGGCCTGGGTGGCGGGCTGCCAGGGCCGCTGGACCGAGGCGGAGCAGGTCTACCGGGAGGTCCTGCGCGAGCGGCGCCGCGTCCTCGGCGACCGCGATCCGGAGGTCCTCATCACCGAACACGAGCTGGCCTGGGCGATCGCGAACCAGGATCGGTTCGCCGAGGCCGAGCGGACGCACCGGGCCGTCCTCGAACGCCGCCGGGAGATCATCGGCCCCGAGCACCCGCGGACGCTCGGCAGCCGCCACGAACTCGCCTGGCTCGCGCTGCGGCAGGGCCGTCCGCGCGACGCCGAGGCGCAGTACCGCGACCTGCTCGCCGACCTGCGCCGGGTGCTCGGCGAACGCCATCCCGACACGCTCGTCGCCGCCTACGAACGGGCCGTGGCGCTGGCCGCCCGGGGACGCCGGCGGGAGGCCCTGGCCGCGCTCGCCGAGGTCGCCGCCGCCCGCGAGCGGGCCTTCGGCGCGGACCACCCCGACACCCGCGCGACCCTGCGGGCGATCGGCGACCTGCGGGACGGCCGCGACCCCGACCCGCCGCGTCACCTGAGCTGACCGCTCCCGCGAACCGATAAGGAGAACCATGACCGTCGCCCCCGAGCAGCTCACCGCCGCGATCACCGCGCTCGGCCTGGACGGCCGCGCGGTCATGGTGCACGCCGCGCTCCGCTCGTTCGGCACGCGCGTCGAGGCGGACGCGGTCCTCGACGCGTTCCTGGCGCGCGGCTGCACCGTCCTCGTGCCGACGTTCACCGAGCCGCAGTTCGGGGTCGCGCCGCCGCCCGGACTGCGCCCGGCGCGCAACGCCTTCGACTACGACGCGCCGTCCGGGCCCGACACCGACGCGATCTACGACGTGTCCTGCGGCGTCGTCAACGACGGGATGGGCGCGCTGCCCGCCCGTCTCGTGCGGCGCGCGGGCGCCCGGCGCGGCGACCATCCCCTCAACTCGTTCGCCGCGCTCGGCCCGCGCGCGGACGACCTCGCCCGCGTCCAGACACCCGCCGACGTCTACGCGCCGATCCGCGCCCTCGCCGGCGAGGACGGCGCCGTCCTGCTGATCGGCGTCGGCCTCGACCGCATGACCGCGCTGCACCACGCCGAGGAGCGCGCGGGACGGCGGCCGCTCGTCCGCTGGGCGCGGCGGCCGGACGGCGCGATCGGGACCGTCGAGACCGGAAGCTGCTCCGACGGGTTCCCCCGCCTCGAACCACGGCTCGGCCCGCTCGCCCGCACGGCGACGGTCGGCGCGTCCCGCTGGCGCGCGTTCCCGGTGCGCGCGGCGCTCGACGCCGCCGGGGCCGCCATGGCCGACGACCCCGAGATCACCCGCTGCGCCGCGCCGGGCTGCGCGCGCTGCGCCGACTCGATCGCGGGCGGGCCGACGGGGATGAACTAGAGTCGCGGACGTGGGGGAGGAACACGATCGGCGGCTCGCCGCGCTCGCCCGGCTCGTCGCCGGGAACGGTGCCGACGCGCTGCTCGTCACGCGGCTCGTCAACGTCCGCTATTTGACCGGGCTCGACAGCTCCAACGCCGCCGTGCTCGTCCGCGCGGACGGCCCGGCCGTGCTGGCGACCGACGCGCGGTACGCGGGCATGGCCGCCGAGCAGTGCCCCGGCCTGGATCTCGTCGTGGAGCGCCGCGCCGCCGCCGCGCTGCTCGGCATCGCGGCCGACGGCGGCGCCGGACGGGTCGGCTTCGAGCCGCACGCGCTGACCGTCGAGCGGCACGCCGAACTGGCCGCGCTGGACGGCGGCGTCGCGTTCGCCCCGCTCGGCCGTCTCGTGGAGGAGCTGCGGTACGTCAAGGACGAGTCGGAGATCGCCCTCATCGCGGCGGCGTGCGCGATCACCGACCGGGCCTTCGACGCCGTCCTGCCCGCGCTGCGGCCCGGCACGACCGAACGGGAGATCGCGGTCGCGCTGGAACGGGCGATGATCGACCAGGGCGCGGACGAGATCGCGTTCCCGTCGATCGTCGCGTCCGGGCCGAACGGCGCCGTCCCGCACCACCACCCCGGCCCGCGCCCGATCGCGGCCGGCGATCTCGTGACGATGGACTTCGGCGCCCGGTACAAGGGCTACAACGCCGACATGACGCGGACCGTAGCGATCGGGGAGCCCGCCGCCTGGCAGCGCGAGATCTACGACCTCGTCCTGCGGGCGCAGCTCGCGGCCGTCGCGGCGGCCGTGCCCGGCGCGCAGACGCAGGCCGTGGACGCCGCCGCGCGCGAGGTCATCGCCGCCGCCGGGCACGGCGACGCGTTCGCCCACGGCGTCGGGCACGGCATCGGCCTGGAGGTCCACGAGGCTCCGCTCATGGGCTACGACGGGACCGGTAAGCTCAAGGACCGAGTTCCGGTCACCGCCGAGCCCGGCGTGTACCTGGCCGGCCGGGGCGGCGTCCGCATCGAGGACACGCTCGTGGTCCGCGAGGACGGCCCGGAACGCCTCACCAGGACCACCAAGGAACTGCTCGTGCTCTGACGCCCGGGCGGTCCCTCGACGCAGGAGAAGGACGCGCGTGGCGACCACCAACGACCTGAAGAACGGCATGACGCTGAACATGGAGGGTCAGCTCTGGACCGTCCTCGAATTCCAGCACGTCAAGCCCGGCAAGGGCGGCGCGTTCGTCCGCACCAAGCTCAAGAACGTGCTGTCGGGGAAGGTCGTGGACAAGACCTTCAACGCCGGCACGAAGGTCGAGGTCGCGAGCGTCGACAAGCGGGACATGCAGTACCTGTACCGCGAGGGCGACGACTTCGTGTTCATGGACACCGAGACCTACGACCAGCCGCACATCCCCGAGGCCGTCGTCGGGACCGCCGCGAACTTCCTGCTCCCCGAGCAGACCGCGGTGATCGCGTTCAACGAGGAGAACCCGCTCTACGTCGAGCTGCCCGCGGCCGTCGTCCTGCAGATCACCGAGACCGAGCCTGGCCTGCAGGGCGACCGCTCCACCGGCGGCAGCAAGCCCGCGACGCTGGAGACCGGCGCGCAGATCCAGGTCCCGCTGTTCATCACGACCGGCGAGAAGGTCAAGGTCGACACCCGGTCCGGCGAATACCTCGGCCGCGGCTGATGGACGACCTTCTCCTCCCGGGGCGGGCGCGGTGAGCGCCCGCTCGAAGGCCCGCCGGCTCGCCCTCGACATCCTCTTCGCCGCCGAACTGCGCGAGGAGCGCCCGACGGACGTGCTGGCGCAGCGGGGCCGTCCGA
This sequence comes from Actinomadura rubteroloni, assembly GCF_002911665.1. Taxonomy (NCBI): domain Bacteria; kingdom Bacillati; phylum Actinomycetota; class Actinomycetes; order Streptosporangiales; family Thermomonosporaceae; genus Actinomadura; species Actinomadura rubteroloni. The sequence goes on along the minus strand of NZ_MTBP01000002.1, from coordinate 371,061 downwards.
ACCAGGACGAACTGGCCGAGTTCCAGCACGCCGTCCGGATCATCGAGGGCGTCCAGGAGAACCGCGAGCGCATCGACGAGCTGATCGCCACCTACGCGTCCGGCTGGACGCTGGAGCGCATGCCCGCCGTCGACCGCAACGTCCTGCGGATGGGCGCGTTCGAGCTGCTGTGGCTGGACGAGATCCCCGACGGGGTGGCCGTCAGCGAGGCGGTCGCGCTCGCCACGGACCTGTCCACCGACGAGTCGCCCCGGTTCGTCAACGGCCTCCTGGCCCGGCTCCAGCGGCTCAAGCCCACGCTCAGCCTGTGACGGCGCCGGCGGTCGTGCCGGTTTCCGTCGGAGGCTGCGCGTAGGGTGGACGCGTGGCGGAGGAGACGAGAGCGGCGGCCGTGACGGCCCGGCAGGGGCGGCGCGCGCCCGCCGGCGGACGCGGCCGGGTGCGCAGCGCGGTCCTGTGGGACGCGGTGCTGGCGCGGGTCGCGTCCGAAGGACCGCGCGACGTCGTGGACGTGGGCGGCGGCACCGGCGGGTTCGCCGTGCCGCTCGCCGAACGCGGGCACCGCGTGACGGTCGTGGACGCCAACCCCGACGCGCTGGCCGCGCTGGAGCGGCGCGCCGCCGAGGCGGGCGTGGTCGTCCGCGCGGTCCAGGGCGACGCCGTGGACCTGCCCGGCCTGCTCGGCCCGGCGACGGCCGACCTGGTGCTGTGCCACAACGTGCTGGAGTTCGTGGACGACCCGGCCGCGGCGATGGCGGCGCTGACCGCGGCGCTGCGGCCGGGCGGGACGCTGAGCGTCCTCGCGGCCGGACGGCTCGGCGGGGTCCTGTCCCGGGCGCTCGGCGGGCACTTCGCCGACGCGCGGGCCGCCCTCGCCGACCCGTCCGGGCGGTACGGCGCGCAGGACCGGATGCCCCGCCGCTTCACCCGCGAGTCGCTGGCGGAGCTGGCGGCGGGCGCGGGGCTGCGGGACGTCGCGCTCCAGGGCGTCCGGATCTTCGCCGACCTGGTGCCGAGCGGGCTGACCGACGGCGACGCCGAGTCCGCCGAGGCGCTGCTGGCGCTGGAGGCCGCCGCCGCCGTGCACCCCGTCCTGCGGGACCTGGCCGCCCAGCTCCATCTGCTCGCCGACCGGCCGTGAGCCGCAAGCAGCAGTTGCACCGGCCGGGGCCGCCGCCCGGGCCGCCCGCCGACGACACCGGCTGCGGCGTGCTGCACGTGGACATGGACGCGTTCTTCGTGAGCGTGGAGCTGCTGGAGCGCCCCGAGCTGCGGGGCCGTCCGGTCATCGTCGGCGGGACGGGCGCGCGCGGCGTGGTGTCGGCGGCGTCCTACGAGGCGCGGGAGTTCGGCGTCCACTCGGCGATGCCGATGTCGCGCGCCCGGCGGCTCGCGCCGCACGCGGTCGTGCTGCCGGTCCGCCACGAGCGGTACACGGCGGTGTCGGCGGCGGTGTTCGAGCTGTTCCACACGGTGACGCCGCTGGTCGAGGGGCTGTCGCTGGACGAGGCGTTCCTCGACGTCTCCGGCGCGCTGCGGCGGCTCGGCCGGCCCGCCGCGATCGCCGCGAAGATCCGCGCGGACGTCGCCGAGCAGCAGGGCATCACGTGCTCGGTGGGCGTCGCGAGCACCAAGTTCGTCGCGAAGCTGGCCTCGACGCGCTGCAAGCCGGACGGGATGCTCGTCGTCCCGGCCGACGGCGTCCTGGACTTCCTGCACCCGCTGCCGGTCGCGGCGCTGTGGGGCGTGGGGGAGCGCACCGAGAACGCCTTGTTCCGGCTCGGCCTGCGGACGGTCGGTGAGCTCGCCCGGATGCCGCTGGAGCGGTTGCAGCGCGAGCTGGGCACCGCGGTCGGCCGTCATCTGCACGAGCTGGCGTGGGGTCGCGACCCGCGTCCGGTCGACCCGGACGGCGTGGACAAGAGCGTCGGCGCCGAGGAGACGTTCCCGACCGACGTGGACGATCCCGCCGTGATCCGCCGCGAGCTGCTGCGGCTGGCCGAGAAGGTGGGCGAGCGGCTGCGCCGGGGCGGCCACGCGGGCCGGACGGTCACGGTCAAGCTGCGCCGGGGCGACTTCTCGACGATCACGCGATCCCGGACGCTGCCGGATTCGACCGATCTGTCTCGTGTGATCTACATCACAGCATGTGAGCTGTACGAGGCGTCCGGACTTGAACGGGTACGTCTTCGGCTGATCGGCGTCCGGGTCGAGAACCTGGTCACCGCCGGAGCGGCCCCCCGCCAGCTCGCGCTCGACGACGCCGAGGACGGCTGGCACGCGGCCGAACGGGCGGTCGACCAGGCGGCCCATCGGTTCGGCCGGGGTACGCTGCGCCCGGCGGCCCTGGTCCGACGGGACGGACCCGGCGCCGCCGCCGCGACGGGAAGAAGAGATGATGAAGGGAACGACGGCAGAGGAAGGTGAGATGACCGGCACAGGGACCGCGGTCGGCCGTGCGCTTTCGTGTCCTCGCCCCGGCTCGTATTCTGGGCATATCACCGTTGAGGTCCACGTCCTGCACCGGGTCACCCGCCGCGGGGCCGTCGATGGGAGGCGCCGTGCCGCTCTCTGATCACGAGCAGCGCATGCTCGACCAGATCGAGCAGGCGTTGTACGCCGAGGATCCCAAGTTCGCGCAGGCCGTGCGCAACAAGGATCCGCGGGTGCACTACAAGCGGCGGATCGTCAAGGCCGCGCTCGGCTTCGTCGCCGGCGTCTGCGCGCTGATGGCCGGCCTGATCGTCAACGCCGGGGCCGTGACCATCGTCGTCAGCGTCGCGGGCTTCCTGCTCATGGTGGCGTGCTGCGTGTGGGCCCTGACGAGCTGGAAGAAGATGACCGGGGGAGCGCCCGCCCCCGCCGGTCCGCAGCGCCGCCGCAAGCGGTCCCGCGCCGGCTTCATGGAGCGGATGGAAGAGCGCTGGCGCCGCCGCAGCGACGAAGCCTGACCCGCCCCACTCTCTGACAAGGGCCGCCGTCCGCAGGCCCCGGCCACCCCGCCGGGGCCACCAGCCCCGACCCACGCCCCCCGCGCCCGCCCGCCCCGCGCCCTGCGGCCATCCGCCCTGACCCACGCACGCCCCGCGTCTGCCCGGCCCCGCGCCCCGTGAACGCCTGGCCCGCGCCCTGCGGCCGTCCGCGCGGACCCGTGCCCTACGAACGCCCGGCTCGCGCCCTGCGGCCGTCCGTCCCGACCCGCGTGCGCCCGGCCTCGCGCCCTGCGGGCGTCCGCGCGGACTCATGCCCCACGAACGCCCGGCCCGACTTTCGCGCGGGCCCGCGCGTTCGGCTCGGTCGCTGAAAGCGGCTTCGCGCGCGCTACCGCGCCGACTCCCGAGCTCCGGCGTTGCCGGCCCGGTGCGCGGCCCGAAGTCCGCGCACGACGACCACGACTCGCGCGCTCGGCGCACGGCGTGCGCGGGCCGGTGCACGATCCGCGCGGTGGGCTCAGCGGCTGAAGCGGTCTTGGGCTCGGCGGGCGGCCTCTCGTGCGGTCTGCCGGGCTGTCGCGGTGAAGGCGGCGAGGCGTCCGGGGGTGCGGCCGGACGGTGCGAGGCGTGCCAGTTCCCGTGCCGACGCGCGGGCCGAGTCGCGGGCCGTCTCCAGGGCCGACGGCGGCAGCATCCGGGCCCGCCAGCGCGCCCGGCGCGGGACGGCCGCCGCGAACGCCGCGCGGACCGTCCGGACGTCGGCGCGCAGGGCGCCGCGCGGCACCCGCACGCCCGAGCGCGAGTAGCGGGCCAGTTCCTCGGCCATCGCGATCCGTCCGAGCGCCTCCCGCGCGGGCGACGGCAGCTCCAGCGTCTCGGTGAGCCGCCGGGCGGTGGCGCGGGGCGACTCGTTCGGGAGCCAGGGGAGGCCGTGGTCGAGCGCGTCCGTCCGCACCTCCCGCCACGCGGTGTGCGCGGCGCCGGGCGACGGCGCGCGGGGCGGGGGGACCGGTCCCCGGCGGGGTTCGGGCGGCGGTTCGGCCGCCGCCCAGCGGCGGCGGCGCACGAGCACCCGCACGACGGTCGGCGCGGCCAGCAGGAGCAGGACGAGCACGCCGAGCCCGATCCACGCGGCCGGGACGCCCCGGTCGTCCTCCTCGCGCGTCCCGTCGGGGGAGTCCAGCAGGTCCCGGCGGCCGGACGCGGTGCCGGACGGCGCGCCGGACGGCCGGTCGCCCGCCGACGGTTCCTCGACCGTGGTCGGCGAGCCCGACGTGTCGCCCTCGTCCGGGCCGGTGCGGGCGGTGTAGTCCGGCGGGACGGCCGTGCCCTGGCCCGCGATCCCCGACGGCGTCGGCTCGAACCGGATCCAGCCCGCGCCGGGGAAGTACAGCTCCGGCCAGGCGTGCGCGTCCCGCGACCGGACGACCCAGCGTCCGTTCTCCTCGGTCCCGGGCGTGTAGCCCATCGCGACGCGCGCGGGGATGCCGAGGATCCGCGCCATCAGCGCCATCGACGCCGCGAACTGCTCGCAGTAGCCGCGCCGGTTCTTCACGAGGAAGGCGAGCAGGTCGCTGCCGTGCTGCGGCGGGGGCGCGGACAGGTCGTAGGTGAACCCGCCCGTCTCGGTGAACCACCGCTGGAGCCGCACCGCCTGCTGGTAGGAGCTGCTCGCGCCGGCGGTGACCTTGTCGGCCAGGTTCCGGACGATCGCCGGCACGTTCTTCGGGTACGCCGTGTACCGGCCGACGATCTCGGCGGGCAGCGCGCCGCCGACCGACAGGTCCGCCGCCGTCGGCTCGGGGCGGACGCTGTCGACGGTGTAGGCCCGTCCGCTCGCCGAGTCGCGCAGCGAGTAGACCATCAGCGACTCCGGATGGACCCGCCAGTCGCCGGACACCGACACCCGCGCGGGCGCGTACGGGACGGGCAGGAACGTCATCCGCCGCACCTCCGGCCGCACCGCCACGCGCGTCCGGACGGTCCGGGTCGGGACGAGCGTCATCCCCGGCGGGGCGGGCAGCGGTGCCTTGCCGATCTTGTCGCGCGGCGTGCTCCGCAGCGGGTCGTAGGTCCACCGGTCGCCGTCGAACCGGTCGAGCGCGTAGAGCCGCAGGTAGTCGGGCTGGGCGTCGGTCGTCCGGTAGGTCAGGACGACCGAGTCGTCCGGCCGGGTCAGCTCCCGCTTCAGGCTGACCAGCGGGTCGGGCGTCGTGACGGTCCGGGAGCCGCCGCCCGCGTCGTCCCGGCCGAACACGCCCTTCGGGTGCAGGCCGGGCAGCGCGAGCGGGACGAGCACGGCGATCGCCACGGCGGCGGCGCCGATCCGCCGGCCGCTCGCCGCCAGCGCGCCCGCCGGCACCCGTCCGCCGGGCCGGGGCTCGTCGGCGCCCGGCGGCGGCACCTCCGCGCCGGACCGGGGCGCGAACACCGCGCGTCCCCAGCCGCCGACCTGCTCGCGCGCGTCCGACGTGAGCAGCATCAGGAAGCCGAGCGCGCCCGCGCCGAACGCCAGCCAGCTCACGCCCTCCTCCCGCACCGCCGCCGGGACGCTGTACATCGCCAGCAGCGGCAGGCCCGCGAGCGCCGCCCGCCGCAGCCGGACCGCCAGCAGGTCCACCAGGACCGCGACCAGCCCGACGCCCGCCGCGACCAGCAGCGTGATGCCGTGGACGAGCGGCACCGGCGCCGCGTACTGGTTGACGGCCCGCCACCCGTCCGAGCCGAGCGTCACCAGGTGCCGCAGCGACCCCGGCGTCGGGACGACCCACAGCAGCGCCTGCGCGTGCGCGAACACCGCCGTCAGGTACAGCAGCAGCGCCGCCAGCCCGCCCGCCGCGCCGATCGCGGCGGAGAACCGCAGCCGCCGCATGAGCAGCCCGCCCGCCGCCGCGCACGGCACCGCGCCGAGCACCGCCCAGAACCACTGGCCCGAGGTGAACAGCGGATGCAGCCCGGCCGAGCCCGCCAGCGTCGCCAGCACGGCCGTCACCGTCATGCGGACCCTCATGCGCCGCCTCCCGCCGCCCGCTCCGCGCCCCCGTCGCCGAGCCCGGCCCACGCCGCCGGAAGCTCGGCCGCCGCGCCGACCACCGCGACGCGCCAGCCCGCCGCGCGCAGCGTCCGCGCCGCGCCCGCCGCCGTCGCTCCGCCGCGCTCGACCAGGATCGCCAGATGCACCGCCGCCCCGCGCCGCGCCGCCGCGACCGCGTGGGCGTCCTCCCCGCCGAGCGCCCCGAACACGCCGACGACCAGCGCGTTCTCCCGGCCCGCGCCGTGCAGGGCGCCGAGCCCGGGGACGAGCGACCGGACGTCGGACCGCCGCGCCACCGCCAGCGCGTCCAGCAGCAGGCCCGTGAAATCGCCGTCCGACGTCGGCAGCGCCTCGCCCTCGTCGGTCGCGTACCGCAGCCGCATCCCCGACTCCGCCAGATGCGCGCCGACCGACGCCGCCGCCGACACCGCCTGCTCGAACGCGGGCGGCGCCTCGCCGGGGAACGCGCGGCGGCGCGTGTCCAGGAACAGCGTCGCGGCACTGTGCCGCTGCTGCTCCTCGCGCCGAACCATCAGCTCCCCGCGCCGCGCCGTGGACCGCCAGTGGACGCGCCGCAGGTCGTCGCCGTGCCGGTACTCGCGCGGCGCCGCGTCGTCCTCGCCCGCCGCCGCGAGCGCCCGCGCCGGCCCGTCGCCGCCGCCGGGCGGCCCGCCGTCCGGACGGCCCGGCGGCAGCGGCACCACCTCCGGCGTCACGACCAGCGTGTCGGCCAGGCTGAACGACCGGATCAGCTCCACCATCCCGAACGGGTCGGTGAGCCGTACGACCAGCGGGCCGACCTGGTAGCGCCCGCGCACGTCCGAGCGGATCCGGTAGCTGAGCTGCCGCGACCCGCGCGGCTCGATCCGGTCCAGGACGAACCGGGCCCGCCCCCCGAGCGCGTACGGCACCTGGTCCTCGACCATCAGCAGCCCGCTCGGCAGCCGCGACACGTTCTCCAGCCGCAGGTCCGCGCGCGCCTCCCGGCCCGCCGGCAGCCGCGCCGGGCGCAGCCGCCGCGCGCACGCCAGCCGGTACCGCGTCCGCGACACCGCGAACGTGCACAGCAGCGGCAGCGCCAGGACCAGCACCCCGGCGCGCAGCAGGTCCCGCTCGCCGAGGACGAACGCGCACACGATCGCGGTGGCCCCGGCGGCGACGAACGACCGTCCGCGGGTGGTCAGCCCGGCCAGCGCTCTTCTCACGTCCCGCGCGTCACTTCCCCGGAGCGGGCACGGGCAGCCGTTTCACCAGGTCGGCGACCACGTGCTCGGGGCGGCGCCGTTCCATCCGCGCCTCGGCGGTCGGCAGCAGCCGGTGCGCGAGGACGGGGACGGCGAGGTCCTGGAGGTCGTCGGGCAGCACGTAGTCGCGCTCGTCCAGCGCCGCGTACGCCCGCGCGGCCCGGACGAGGTGCAGCGTCGCGCGCGGGGACGCGCCGAGCCGCAGGTCCGGGTGGGCGCGGGTCGCGGTGACGAGGTCGATCGCGTACTGCCGCACCGACGGCGCGACGTGCGTGCCGCGCACGACGGAGATGAGGCGCCGCACGTCCGCCGCGTCGGCGACGGCGGCGAGGCCGTCCAGCGGGGAACGCCCGCCGTGGACGTCCAGCATCTCCAGCTCGGCGGCGGGGTCGGGGTAGCCCATCGAGATCCGCGCGGTGAAACGGTCCCGCTGGGCCTCGGGCAGGGGGTAGGTCCCCTCCATCTCGACCGGGTTCTGCGTCGCGACGACCATGAACGGCGGCTCCAGCGGGTACGTCGTCCCGTCCACCGTGACCTGGCGCTCCTCCATGCACTCCAGCAGCGCCGACTGCGTCTTCGGGGACGCCCGGTTGATCTCGTCGCCGACGACGATGTTCGCGAACACCGGCCCCGGCTTGAACTCGAACTCGCGCAGTTCCTGGTCGTAGGCGCTGACGCCGGTGATGTCGCTCGGCAGCAGGTCGGGGGTGAACTGGACGCGCCGCACCGAGCAGTCGACCGACCGCGCCAGCGCCTTGGCCAGCAGCGTCTTGCCGACGCCGGGGACGTCCTCGATGAGCAGGTGGCCCTCGGCGAGCAGGACGGTCAGCGCCAGCCGGACCGCGGACGCCTTGCCCTCCACGACCGACTCGACGGCACGCCGGATCGCCCCCGCGACCCGGGCCAGGTCATCGAGTCCCGCGGCGGCCTCCATGACCGGCTCGCCGTCGTGCGTCCCAACTGCCACCTGCGACCCTCCTCGCCCACAGCTCCGCCGCCCGCCCTCGCGCGCCTCGAACGACAGTACGTCCTCGGCGCGGGCGCCGTGTTGTTCCCGGGGAACGGGTGCCCATTGTGCTCTACCGAAACCGCTGCCATTCCCCGCCTCTTCTCCGGCCCATTTCGGCCCCGTGCCGGCGCGCGGCCGTTCCGCGTCTTGACCGGGTCGGCGGGGCCGCGCGGCCCCCACTCCGCCCCACCCCTTCTGACCTGCGCAATCTCCGGCGATCTCGGGACGGCGGACGCGTTTTCGCGGTTGACGGTGGGGAAGAGTGGAGTACAGTGGAGCGCCGTGGGGCGCAGTAGCGACTCATGCGGTGCGGGAGGTGGGAGCCGGTGTTCCTCGGCACCCACAATCCGCGCCTCGACGACAAGGGACGGCTGTTCCTGCCGGCGAAGTACCGCGAGGAGCTGTCGGGGGGATTGGTGATCACGAAGGGCCAGGAGCGCTGTCTGTACGTCTTCCCGACGGCGGAGTTCCAGCGCATCACCGAGGCTCTGCGCGCCGCGCCGGTCACCGACCGCTCCGTGCGCGCCTACAGCCGCGTCTTCTTCGCCGGGGCCTCCGACGAGGTCCCCGACAAGCAGGGGCGCGTCACGATCCCCTCCCCGCTGCGGGCCTACGCGGGCCTGAGCCGCGAGTGCACGGTCATCGGCGCGAACACGCGCCTGGAGATCTGGGACACCGCGGCCTGGGAGACCTACCTGGAAGCCGAGGAACCGGCGTTCGCCGACGTCTCCGAGGAGGTGCTGCCAGGGATCCTATGACACGCGCGCCGGTCCGCGACCGGCACCGGCCGACGTTCGGCCAGGTCTCCAGCCGCTCTCCGAGCCCTCTGGCGCAGCTTCCCCGGCGCCAGACGGCGACCCCCCGCGTCGCGCACGCGGATCACTTCCTCAGGGCAGCGGATGGGGACCTGGCCGGACGAGGCCGCCGGACGCACCGGGGGGCCGTGCGGCACCGGCGAGCCGCGCAGACACCGCGAGCGCGGCGGCTTTCTACGAGGGGGTAGAGGACTTGACCGTGGGCGACCACGCGGCCGAGGCCGGTCACGTACCGGTCATGCTCGACCGCGTTCTGGAACTCGCGGCACCCGCCGTCGACCGCGTCACCGGCCGCGCGCCGGTCCATCTGGACGCGACGCTCGGCATGGGCGGGCACGCGGCGGCGATGCTGGCCGCGCACCCGGACCTGCGCCTCATCGGGCTGGACCGCGACACCACCGCGCTGGAGCGCTCCGCCCGGCGGCTCGCCCCCTTCGGCGACCGCGTCACGCTCGTCCACGCGGTGTACGACGAGATCCCCGGCGTCCTGGCGCGTCTCGGCGTGCCCGCGCTCGACAGCGCCCTGTTCGACCTCGGCGTCTCGTCCCCGCAACTGGACGAGGCCGAACGCGGCTTCGCCTACTCCTACGACGCCCCCCTCGACATGCGGATGGACCGCACGCAGGACCTCACCGCGGCCGAGGTCGTCAACGGCTACCCGCCCGCCGAGCTGGCGCGGATCCTGCGCGAGTACGGCGAGGAGCGGTTCGCGCAGCGGATCGCCGCCGCGATCGTCCGGGCGCGGACCGAGGCCCGGCTGGACTCGACGGCGAAGCTGGCCGACCTCGTCCGCACCGCGATCCCCGCCGCGACCCGCCGCACCGGCGGCAACCCCGCCAAGCGGACGTTCCAGGCGCTGCGGATCGAGGTGAACGGCGAACTGGAGACCTGGCGCCGCGCGCTGCCCGCCGCGCTGGACGCGCTGCCCGTCGGCGGCCGGGTCGTCGTCCTCAGCTACCACTCCCTGGAAGACCGCATCACCAAGCGGCTCCTCGCCGCCCAGGCGGCCGACACGACCCCGCCCGACCTGCCCGTCCCGCTGCCCGAGCACCAGCCGCGCTTCCGGCTGCTCACGCGCGGGGCCGAGCTGGCGTCGGACACGGAGACCACGACCAACCCGCGTGCCGGATCGGTGCGGTTGCGCGCCGCCGAGCGGGTCCGGGAGGCGACATGACCACGACGACACGTCCGCCGGGGGCACGGGACGAGCGTCCGCGCGGCGCGCGGGGGCGCGCGGCGGCCAAGGCGCGCCCGGCGGCCCGGACGGCGGCGCGCACCCGGCCCGCGACCGAGACGCGCCCGGAACCGCGCACCGAACCGCGCACCGACGCCCGCACCGAGGCGCGGGTCGAGCCGCGCGCCGAGCGGGCCGCGCGGCCGACGCGCGGGTCGGCGCCGCGCGCGCCGTTCGTGCTGCTCATCATCGGCCTGCTCGGCGGCGCGCTGGTCAGCCTGCTGCTGCTGAACACCGTCCTCGCCGAGGACGCGTTCACGCTCACCCGCCTCCAGCGCGACAACAAGATCCTCGCCCAGCAGAAGCAGGGCCTGGAGGAGGAGATCGCGCGCGAGGAGGCGCCCGAGAGCCTGCGCAAGAAGGCCGAGCAACTGGGGATGCGCCAGCCCGACACGCTGGCCTGGCTGGACGCCGACACCGGCCGTCCGATCGGCGGGTCGATGCGCCCGGTGCCGAGCGCCGCCGCCGCGGCGGCCGGGGCGGCGGGCGTGCTCGGCATCCCGGGCGCGGTGGTGCCGGGCGACGGCGTCCCGACCGCGCCGGGCGGTGCGGAGACCCCGTGATCCGGGACGGGCGGAGAAGGACGGCATGAGCAGGAGACCGGCGGGACCGCCGTCCGGCGGGGGCCGCCGGACGCCCCGGCCCGGCGGGCGGGGCGCTCCGGGCCGCGACGACCGCGCCGGGCCGCGCGCGTCCGGCCGCGGCGCGGGCGACACCGGCAGGACCCCGGGCGCCCGGCCGCGCCGCCCGGCCCGCGAGGTGCCGCCGCCCCGGCCGGGCGCGGCCCGCACCGGCGCCGCCGCACCGGGCACGGGCAAGCCGGGAACGGGCAAGTCCGGCACAGGCAAATCCGGCACGGGCAAGTCCAGCACGGGCAAAGGCGCCGCGGCCGGCACGGGCAGGCCCGGCGCGCCGAAGGCGGGCACCGGCAAGGCGGCGGGCGCGCGGCGGACGGCCCGGGGCGGCGGGCCGCGCGGCCCGAGGTCCGGCCCGCCGCGCCGCCCCGCGCGCCCGAAGACGCCGTTCCGCCGCCGCGACCCGCTGAAGCGCCTCAACGGGACGCTGCTGGTCGTCGCGTTCGTGCTGTCGCTGTTCGCGGGCCGCCTCGTGCAGCTCCAGACGATCGAGTCCGGCAAGTACACCGCGCAGGCCCGCAAGCAGCGCCTCCAGCCGATCGAGCTGCCCGCCGTCCGCGGCGACATCACCGACGCGCAGGGCAACCCGCTCGCGATGACCGTCGAGGCCAAGGCGATCGTCGCGGACCCGAGCGTGATCAAGCCGGCGAAGCGGCAGCAGGTCGTCGCCGCGCTCGCGCCGATGCTGTCGCTGGACCCCGCGACCGTCCTCAAGCGGATCAGCGCGCCCGACAGCCGGTTCGAGTACCTGGCGCACGGCGTCCGGCCCGACCAGGCGCGGCTGGTGATGAACCTCGACCTGCCCGGCATCCGCACCGAGCAGGAGTACCGGCGCGAGTACCCGAACGACTCGCTCGCGGCGGGCGTGATCGGGTTCGTCAACGCCGAGGGCGAGGGCGGCGCCGGGCTGGAGAGCGCGCTGAACTCCTCGCTGGCCGGACGCGACGGCTGGCAGCGCGTCGAGATCAGCACCAACGGCCAGCACATCCCGATGGGCGAGGACCAGAAGAAGCCGCCCGTCCCGGGCAAGGGCGTCCGGCTGACGCTGATGCGCGACCTGCAGTTCAAGGCGCAGCAGGCCATCGAGAAGCAGGTGCGGGCGACGGGCGCGCGCAGCGGGACGGTCATCGTCATGGAGCCGAGGACCGGACGGCTGCTCGCGCTGGCGTCCGCGCCGGGCTACAACCCGAACGAGTACACGAAGGCGAAGTCGTGGGGGAGCCCGGTCGTCCAGGAGGCCTACGAGCCGGGCAGCACCGGCAAGGTGATCACGGCGGCGGCGGTGATGGAGAAGGGCGGGGTCCGTCCCGACACCCCGTTCCACGTCCCCGACCGCATCAAGTTCTACGACACCGTCTTCCACGACTCGCACCCGCACGCGCCCGAGGACCTGACGTTCGCGGGCGTGCTCGCCACGTCCAGCAACGTCGGGACGATCCTCGCGAGCCAGCGCATCAGCGCCGAGACGCTGTACGAGTACGAGCGGGCGTTCGGGTTCGGGCAGAAGACCGCGATCGGCCTGCCGGGCGAGACGCCGGGCGTGCTGCGCCCGCCGGCGCAGTGGTCGGGGACGGACCGGTACCCCATCGCGTTCGGCCAGACCCTGTCGGTCAACGCCGTGCAGATGGCGAGCGTCTACGCGACGATCGCCAACGGCGGCGTCCGGGTGGCGCCGAACCTCATCGCCGGGAGCGTGGACGAGAACGGCGGGTTCACGGCGGCGGCGGCGCCCGCGCAGCGGCGCGTCGTCAGCGCCGAGACCGCCCGGCAGATCCGTGACATGCTGGAGGGGGTCACGACCAAGGAGGGCACCGCGCCCCTCGCCCAGATCCCGGGCTACCGGGTGGCGGGCAAGACGGGGACGGCGGAGATCGCCAATCCCGCGTGCGGGTGCTACCGGGGCGCGGGGTTCACCGCGTCGTTCGCGGGGTTCGCCCCGGCGGACGATCCGCAGCTCGTCGTGCAGGTCGTCCTGCAGCGGCCGACGAAGGGCAGCCACTTCGGCGGGGACGCCGCCGCGCCGGTGTTCCGGGACGTGATGGAGGCCGCCCTCGCCGCCCGGAAGATCCCGCCGACGGGCAGCAGGCCGCCGAAGGTGCGGATCCACGTCCGGGGCTGACGGCGCGGAGTAACCTCTGTCGCCGTGAGTTCTGGACCGGGCTCACCGGAAAAATCGTTCAAATCGTGCTGAAAGAGACGCCATGCGCCCCACCACGAGTACACCCCGGTCCCTGTCGGGGCTGGCGGCGCTGCTCGGCGCCGACGACCCGTCCGCCGGCGCGGTCGAGCTGACCGGGATCACCCACGACTCGCGCGCGGTGCGTCCCGGCGACCTGTACGCCGCGCTGCCGGGCGCCCGCGCGCACGGCGCGCAGTTCGCGCCGCAGGCCGCCGCCGCGGGCGCCGTCGCGATCCTCACCGATCCGGCCGGGCGGGCCGCCGCCGAGGCCGCCGGCCCGCCGGTCCTGGTCGTGGACGACCCGCGCGCCCGCCTCGGCGCCGCCGCGTCCTACGTCTACGGGGACCCGGTGACGGACCTGACGCTCATCGGCGTCACCGGCACCAGCGGCAAGACCACGACCGTCTACCTGCTGGAGGCGGGCCTGCGCGCGGCGGGCGTCGAGACGGGCGTGATCGGCACCGTCGAGATGCGCATCGGCGACCGGCGCGTCCCGAGCGCGCTCACCACCCCCGAGGCCACCGACCTGCACGCGCTGTTCGCGATGATGCGCGAGCAGCACGTCGGCGCGGCGGCGATGGAGGTGTCCAGCCACGCGCTCGCGCAGGGACGGGTCGGTGGCGCCCGCTACGAGGTCGCGGTGTTCACCAACCTCTCGCAGGACCACCTGGACTACCACCCGACCATGCAGGACTACTTCCTGGCGAAGGCGAAGCTGTTCACGCCGGAGTACAGCAGGGTCGGCGTGGTCAACATCGACGACCTGTACGGCCGGGAGCTGGTCGAGATCGCGTCCGTGCCCGTCACGACGTTCTCCGCGCAGGGCGACCCGGCCGCCGACTGGCGGGCCGAGGACGTGCGCGGCGGCCCGGCGGGCAGCGCGTTCCGGATCGTCGGGCCGGGCGGCGTCGAGGCGGACGCGTCGGTCGCGCTGCCCGGCCCGTTCAACGTCGCGAACGCCCTGGCGGCGGTGGTGGCGCTCGTCGAGGCCGGGATCGGCCTGCCGGCGGCGGTGCGCGGGGTCGCGTCGCTGCGCGGCGTCCCCGGACGCCTGGAGCCGGTGGACGAGGGCCAGGAGTTCGCCGTCCTCGTGGACTACTCGCACAAGCCCGGCGCGGTCGAGGCCGTGCTGACGGCGCTGCGGCCGGTCACCGAGGGACGGCTGGCGATCGTCCTCGGCTGCGGCGGCGACCGCGACCGGGGCAAGCGCCCGCTGATGGGCGAGGCGGCGGCGCGGCTCGCCGACGCGGCCTATTTCACGAGCGACAACCCGAGGTCGGAGGATCCGCTCGCGATCCTCGCCGCTATGGTCGAGGGCGGGCTCAAGGTGCCGCAGCCCGAGCGGGCGCACATCGTGGTAGAACCCGACCGCGCCGCCGCGATCGGGCTGGCGATCGGCCGGGCCGGGCGCGGCGACGTGGTCGTCGTCGCGGGCAAGGGCCACGAGCAGGGACAGTACGTGGCCGGCGAGGTCATCGCGTTCGACGACCGGGAGGTCGTGCGCGCGGCGCTGCGCCGGGCCGGCGCCGCCGGGGGCGGGCCGGAGGGCCACCTGAGAGGGGACGGGACGCAGGCGTGATCCCACTTCCACTGGCGACGGTCGCGGAAACGACGGGGGGCGCCCTCCACGGCGATCCCGCGACCGTCGTGACCGGGCCCGTCGTCATCGACTCGCGGGCCGTCGAACCGGGCGCGCTGTTCGTCGCGCTGCGCGGCGAGCGCGCCGACGGGCACGACTTCGCCGCCGGGGCGCTCGGCGCGGGCGCGGCGGCGGTGCTGGCCGAACGGCCGGTCGAGGGCGGCCCGTCCGTCGTCGTGCCGGACGCGCAGGAGGCGCTCGGACGGCTCGCGCGCGGCGTCCTGGCCCGGCTGCCGGACGCGCGGGTCGTCGCGGTCACCGGGTCGGCGGGCAAGACGTCGACCAAGGACCTCATCGCGCACCTGCTGGAGCGGTCGGGGCCGACGGTGTGGCCGCCGGGCTCGTTCAACAACGAGATCGGGCTGCCGCTGACGGTCCTGCGCGCGGACGCCGCCACCCGGCACCTGGTGCTGGAGATGGGCGCGCGTGGCGTCGGTCACATCGCCTACCTGGCCGGGATCGCCCCGCCGCACGTCGGCGCGGTGCTGAACGTCGGCACCGCGCACCTCGGCGAGTTCGGCAGCCCGGAGGGCATCGCGCGCGCCAAGGGCGAACTGGCCGAGGCGGTCGGGCCGGACGGGACGGTCGTCCTCAACGCCGACGACCCGCTGGTCCGGGGCATGGCGGCGCGGACGAAGGCGCGGATCGTGCTGTTCGGGCGCGGCCCCGACGCCGAGGTCCGCGCCGTGGACGAGCGCCTGGACGACGCGGGCCGCCCGGTGTTCACGCTGGTGACGCCGGAGGGGAGCGCCCCGGTCGCGCTGCGGCTGCACGGCGCGCACGCGGCCCTGAACGCGCTGGCCGCCGCGGCGGCGGCACGCGCCTCGGGCCTGCCGCTGGCGGACATCGCGGCGGGGCTGTCGGACGCCGTCCCGGCGAGCCGGTGGCGGATGGAGGTCACCGAGCGGGCGGACGGCGTCACGGTCGTCAACGACGCCTACAACGCCAATCCGGACTCGACGCGCTCGGCCGTGGACGTCGTCCGGCACATGGCCCGGGGCCGCCGCGCCTTCGCGGTTCTCGGCGAGATGGCCGAACTCGGGGACTCTTCTGTGGCGGAACATGCCAAGATCGGGCAGCATGTCGCGCGCAGCGGATTCGACGGCCTGATCACGGTCGGCGGCGCGGCGGCGGCGATGGCCGAAGGGGCCGGGCGGGTCGCGTCATGGACGGGAGAGTGCGTACAGGTGGATGACGTCGGCACGGCGGTGACCGTGCTCAGCGAGCGGCTCCGGCCGCGAGACGTCGTGCTGGTGAAGGGCTCCCGCGTCGCCGGGCTGGAACGGGTCGCGCAGGCCCTGCTGGCGGACGGCCGCCCGGCCGCGGGAGGCGGGCGCCGATGACCAACATTCTCATCGGAGCGGGCATCGCTCTGCTGTTCAGCATGCTCGGCACCCCGGTGTGGATCCGGATCGTCCGCCGGCTCGGCTACGGCCAGATGATCCGCGAGGAGGGTCCCGAGGCCCACCTCAGCAAGCGCGGGACGCCCACGATGGGCGGCGCGGTGTTCATCGTCGGCTCGCTCATCGGGTACGCGGCGGCGCACCTGTTCACCGGGACGCCCCCGACGATCTCGGGCGTGCTGGTGCTGTTCCTGATGACGGGCCTCGGGTTCGTCGGCTTCGTGGACGACTACATCAAGGTCTTCAAGCAGCGCAGCCTCGGTCTGCGCAGCGGCGCGAAGATGATCGGGATCATCCTGATCGGCGTGGTGTTCGCGGTCGGCGCGCTGAACTTCCCGAACGGCTACGACGTGACGCCCGCGTCCCCGCGCCTGTCGTTCCTGCGCGACTTCGGGCCGACGATCGGCCCGTACCTGTTCGTCCTGTGGGCGCTGCTGCTGATCGCGGCGATGTCGAACGGCGTGAACCTGACCGACGGGCTGGACGGCCTGGCGGCGGGCCCGGCCGCGATGGTCCTGGCCGCGTACGTGATCATCGGGAACTGGCAGCTCCGCAACAGCTGCTTCGACGGCGCGCTCGCCCAGAACTGCTACAGCGTCCGCGACCCCCTCGACCTCGCGGTCGTCGCGGCGACGATGCTCGGCGCGGTGCTCGGCTTCCTGTGGTGGAACGCGCCGCCCGCCAAGATCTTCATGGGCGACACCGGCTCGCTGGCCCTCGGCGGCGTCCTGGTCGGCCTCGCGATCCTCACCCGGACGCAGTTCCTGCTGGCCATCCTGTGCGGCCTCATCGTCATGATCACCCTGTCGGTGATCATCCAGGTGGGCGGGTTCAAGATGACGGGCAAACGCGTGTTCAAGATGGCGCCGCTCCAGCACCACTTCGAGCTGTCGGGCTGGGTCGAGACGACGATCGTCGTGCGATTCTGGCTGATGTCGGCGCTGTTCACCGGCATCGGACTCGGCTTGTTCTACCTGGAATGGATGCCCAAGAAGTGACGACGGGGGAGTGGTCGGGGACCCGCGTGTGCGTGGCGGGCCTCGGCGTGTCCGGCCGCGCCGCCGCGCGCGTCCTCGCCGAGCGCGGGGCGCGGGTCACGGTGGTGGACGGCGGTGACGACGAGCGCCGCCGCGCGGACGCCGCCGAGCTGGCCGGACGCGGCGTGGACGTCCGGCTCGGCGACGGCGGCACGCTGCCCGTCGGCACCGAACTCGTCGTCACCTCCCCGGGCTGGCGGCCGGACGCGCCGCTGTTCGCCGCCGCCCGCGCCGCCGGCGTCGAGGTGTACGGCGAGGTCGAGCTGGCGTGGCGGCTGCGCGGCCCGGACGCCGCGCCGTGGCTCGCGCTGACCGGCACCAACGGCAAGACCACCGCCGTGCGGATGCTCGCCGCGATCCTCACCGCCGCCGGGCACGACGCCCTGGCGGTCGGGAACGTCGGCACGCCGATCGTGGAGGCGGTGCTGGAGAAGCACGACGTCCTCGCGGTCGAGCTGTCGAGCTACCAGTTGCACTGGTCGTCCACGGTGACGCCGCACGCGGCGGCCGTGCTGAACATCGCGCCCGACCATCTGGACTGGCACGGCTCGCTGGCGGAGTACGCCGCCGCCAAGGGCCGGATCTTCGCGCCGGGGACGATCGCGATCGTCAACGCCGACGACCCCGGCTCGGCGGCGCTCGGCGGCCCGGACGCGCGGGCGTTCACGCTCGGCGTCCCCGCGCCCGGCCAGGTCGGCGTCGTGGAGGACCTGCTGGTCGACCGCGCGTTCGTCCCCGACCCGGTGACGGCCGCCGAGGAACTCGGGACGACCTCCGACGTCCGCCCGTTCGCGCCGCACAACGTCGCCAACGCGCTCGCCGCCGCCGCGCTGGCCCGCGCGTTCGGCGTCCCGCCCGAGGCGGTCGGCGCGGGGCTGCGCGCGTTCGTCCCCGACCCGCACCGCATCGCGCACGTCGCGACGGTCGGCGGCGTCGACTACGTGGACGACTCCAAGGCCACCAACCCGCACGCCGCCGCGTCCTCGCTCGCCGCGTGCGCGTCGGCGGTGTGGATCGCGGGCGGACTGCTGAAGGGCGCGGACGTGGACGAACTCGTCGCGTCCGTCGCGGGACGGCTGCGCGGAGCGGTCCTGCTCGGCGCCGAACGGGACCGGATCGCGGCGGCACTCGCGCGACACGCGCCGGATGTCCCGGTCGTGGACGTCCCCGACACCGACACTGGGGCGATGGACCGCGTGGTGACCGCAGCGGCCGGGCTGGCCCGCCCCGGCGACACGGTGCTGCTCGCCCCCGCCGGGGCGTCGTTCGACATGTTCCCGAACTACGGTGCGCGCGGCGACGCGTTCGCCGCGGCGGTGCGGCGGCTGGCCGGGTCCCGGTAGGGGGTGCGATGAGCGCCGTACCCGCGGAGGACGGCCGCACCCGCCGGCCCGGGCTGCGCGAGCAGGCGGCGGCGGCCGTGGGCCTGCTCGACCGGCCGCTGACCTCCTACTACCTCGTGCTCGGCTGCACGTTCATGCTGCTCGCGCTCGGGCTGACGATGGTGCTGGCCGCGTCCAGCGTCAAGCAGCTCCAGGAGACCGGCTCGGCGTACACGCTGGTGCAGAAGCAGGCCATGTGGATGGCGCTCGGCGTGCTCGGCATGTGGGGCGCGTCGCGGCTGCCCGTCCGGACGTTCCGGACGCTCGCCTACCCGCTCCTGCTCCTGTCGGTCGTCGCGCTCGCGCTCGTGCTCGTCCCCGGCCTCAACCAGTCGGCGAACGGCGCGACGCGGTGGATCAGCTTCGGGCCGGTGCAGCTCCAGCCGTCCGAGCCCGCCAAGCTCGGGCTCGTCCTGTGGGGCGCGGACATCCTCGCCCGCAAGGAACGGCTCGGCCAGCTCACCGAGTGGCGCCCGCTGCTCGTCCCGCTGCTGCCGGGCGCGGGCCTGCTCGCCGTGCTCGTCATGCTCGGCGACGACCTCGGCACCACGATGGTGCTGCTCACGATCCTGCTCGCGCTGCTGTGGGTGGCGGGCGCGCCGGGACGGCTGTTCGTCGGCGTCGTCGGGCTCGTCGCGATGGTCGTGTCGATCCTCGCCGTCGTCAGCCCGTACCGGATGGCGCGGCTGACCGGATTCCTCGACCCCGAGGGCAACGCGCACGGCAGCTACTACCAGGGCATCCAGGGGCTGTTCGCGGTCGCGTCCGGCGGCTGGTTCGGCACCGGACTCGGCGAGGGACGCGCGCAGTGGGGGTTCCTGCCGCATCCCGAGACCGACTTCATCTTCGCGATCGTCGGGGAGCAGTTCGGGCTCGTCGGGACGCTCGTCGTCCTGCACTTGTTCGGGCTGCTGGCGTACGCGGGGCTGCGCATCGCCCGCCGCGTCAAGGACCCGTTCACCCGGCTCGCGGCGGCGGGCGCGACGTCGTGGCTGCTCGTCCAGGCCATCGTCAACATCGGCGCGGTGATCGGCGTGTTCCCCATCACAGGCATCCCGCTCCCGCTCGTCTCCTACGGCGGTTCGGCGCTGATCCCGACGCTGATCGCGCTGGGGATGCTGCTGGCGTTCGCGAAGCGCGAACCCGGCGCGCGGCAGGCGCTGGCCGCGCGCGGCCCCGGCCCGGTGGTGCGGGCTCTAAGCTGGCTGGGCCTGGCACGGCGCTGAACCCCCCGACAAGCAGGCGCACCGGAACTGTTGAGGAGTTGTCAAGGAGCATGAGGGTAGTCCTCGCCGGCGGCGGCACCGCCGGACACATCGAGCCCGCACTGGCCCTCGCCGACGCGCTGCGCCGCGACGACCCGCAGACCGGGATCACGTGCCTCGGCACCGAACGCGGCCTGGAGACCCGGCTGGTGCCGCAGCGGGGTTACGAGCTGGCGCTGATCCCGCCCGTCCCGCTGCCCCGCACGCTGACGCCGCAGCTCCTGACCGTCCCGGGACGGCTGCGCGGCGCGATCAACGCGGCGGCCAACGTCCTGGACCAGGCGCAGGCGGACGTCCTCGTCGGGTTCGGCGGCTACGTCGCCACGCCCGGGTACCTGGCGGCCCGCAAGCGCAAGGTGCCGATCATCGTCCACGAGGCGAACCCCAAGCCGGGCCTGGCCAACAAGCTCGGGTCGCGGTTCACCGACAACGTCGCCGTCTCCCACCACGACTCGCCGCTGCCGAACGCCCGCTACGTCGGGATCCCGCTGCGGCGCGAGATCGCCGCGCTGGACCGGCTCGCCGTCGGGGACAAGGCGCGCTCCTACTTCGGCCTCCTGCCGGACCTGCCCACCCTGCTGATCTTCGGCGGGTCGCAGGGCGCCCGGTCGCTGAACCAGGCGGCCGTCGAGTCCGCCCCGGCGTTCCGGCAGGCCGGGATCCAGGTGCTGCACATCGTCGGGCCGAAGAACACCGAGGAGCCCGAGCCCGCGCAGGGCGGCCCGCAGTACGTGACGATCCCGTACTGCGACCGGATGGACCTCGCCTACGCCGCCGCCGACATGGCGATGTGCCGGGCCGGGGCCATGACCTGCGCCGAGCTGGCCGCCGTGGGGCTGCCCGCGGTGTACGTGCCGCTGCCGATCGGCAACGGCGAGCAGAAGCTGAACGCCGAGCCGATCGTCGCCGCGGGCGGCGGGATGCTCGTCGACAACGCCGACCTGACCCCCGAGTGGATCGTCCGGCACCTGCTGCCCGTCCTCGCCGACCCGGGCCGGGTCGCCGCGATGTCGGAGGCCGCGGGCCGGATGGGACGGCGGGACGCCGACGTGGCGCTCGCCCAGATGGTGTACGAGGTCGTCCGCGCCGCCCACGGGCGGGGCGGGGACCGGTAGACCGCCGGCCGGCGGAGCGGGAGACGAGGGGACGCCACCCGATGAGTTCGATCAGCCCCGGCGCGGCGACGCCCGCCGGTGACCTCGGCAGGGTCCATTTCATCGCGATCGGCGGCGCCGGGATGTCCGGCGTCGCGCGCATCATGCTGCGGCGCGGCATGGCGGTGTCGGGCAGCGACGCCCGCGACGGGGAGCTGCTCGGCCAGCTCGCCGCGCTCGGCGCGCGCGTGCACGTGGGCCACGACGCCGCGCACCTCGGGGACGCCGACACGGTCGTGGTGTCCACGGCCGTCCGGGAGAGCAACCCGGAACTGGCGGCGGCGCGGGAGCGGGGGCTGCGCGTCCTGCACCGGTCGGAGGCGCTGGCGTCGCTGATGGCGGGACGGCGCGCGGTCGCGGTGGCGGGCACGCACGGCAAGACCACCACGACGTCGATGCTGACGGTCGCGCTCCAGCGGGCCGGCGCGGACCCGTCGTACTGCATCGGCGGGCAGCTCGTCACGACCGGGCTCGGCGCGGACGAAGGCTCGGGCGAGGTGTTCGTCGCCGAGGCCGACGAGAGCGACGGCTCGTTCCTGCGGTACACGCCCGACATCGCGATCGTCACCAACGTCGAGGCCGACCATCTCGACAACTACGGCGGGTTCGAGAAGGTCAAGGAGAACTTCGTCCGGTTCGTGGACCGGATCGTCCCCGGCGGCACGCTGGTCGCGGGCGCGGACGACCCGGTCGTCGCCGAGCTGGTCACGTACGCGCGCGGCCGGGGGCTGACCGTCCGGACGTACGGCGAGTCGGCCGACGCGGACCTGCGCGTCACCGGGTTCGTCCCGCGCGGCCTCGGCTCGGAGTTCACGGTCCCGGGCGTCGGCGCGGTCGCGCTCGGCGTCCCCGGACGGCACAACGCGCTCAACGCGACGGCGTGCGTGGCGGTCGCGCAGGCCCTCGGCCTCGACCTCGCCGCCGTCCGCGAGGGGTTGCGCGAGTTCGGCGGCGCGATGCGGCGGCTGGAGCGCAAGGGCTCGGCCGCCGGGGTCGAGGTGTTCGACAGCTACGCCCACCACCCGACCGAGGTCATCGCCGACCTCGACGCCACCCGCGACTACGTGGCGCAGCGCGACGGCGGCGGACGGATCGTCGCGGTGTTCCAGCCGCACCTGTACAGCCGCACCCGGTTCTTCGCCGCCGAGTTCGGCGCCGCGCTCGGCCGCGCCGACGTCGCGGTCGTGCTGGACGTCTACGGCGCCCGCGAGGACCCCGAGCCCGGCGTGACCGGCGCGCTCGTCGCCGACGCCGTCCCGGCCGGGATCGAGACGGTGTACGCGCCCGACCAGGAGACCGTCCCGGCGACGCTGGCGAAGCTGGCGCGGCCCGGCGACGTCGTGATCACGCTCGGCGCCGGGGACGTGACGCGGCTCGGGCCGAAGATCCTCGACGCGATCTCGGCCGTGTCCTGACCGTCCCGGCGTGGGATCCCGCACCGGCGGGCGCGGCCCCGCCATCCTTGGGATCATGACGGAGGCGGGGACGAGACGGCCGGCGCGGCGCACGCGCCGTCCCGACCGGTGGAAGGTGCTGTTCGTCGGGCTGCTGGTCGCGGCGGTGCTGGGCGTGTCGGGCTGGGCGCTGCTCGGGTCGCGGCTGCTGGTCGTCCGGCACGTCGAGGTCACCGGGACGAAGCTGCTCACGCCCGACCGGGTCGCGGCGGCGGCGGGGATCCGGCTCGGCCTGCCGATGGTGCGGCTGCATCCCGACGACGTCCGGCGCCGCGTCGCGGGCCTGCACGAGGTGGCGTCGGCGCGGGTGGAGCGGCACTGGCCCGCGACGGTGCGGATCGTGGTGCGCGAGCGCGTCCCGGTCGCCGCCTACCAGCGCGGCGGGCGCTACTTCCAGGTGGACACGGGCGGGTTCCCGGTGCGGGACGGCACGGCGGTCCCGGACGTCCCGCTGCTCACGGTCGGCGCGCCGTCCCCGACGGATCCGCCGACGCTGGCGGCGCTGCGCGTCGTCGGGGAACTGCCCGGCGGGCTGCGCGCGAAGGTCGCCGAGGTGTCCGCGCCGACCGTGGAATCGGTCACGTTGCGGCTGCGCGGCGGGCTCACGATCGTGTGGGGCTCGCCGGAGCGGGCGGGCGAGAAGGCGCGGCTCGCCGAGGCCGTGATGCGGACGCCGGCGGGGCGCGGACCGCGGACGATCGACGTCAGCTCGCCGGACGTGATCACCACCCGGTGACGGCCCGGCCCGTGTGTCGGGGCGAATACTGCGCCCGGATCGGGCACGCTTGAGCCTCGGACGGAAACGGCGGGTCCACCGCGCCGGCCGGGGCGCGCAGGCGCCCCAACCGGGCAACTCGTGCGGTCTGCGACACGCCGGTGCAGTTGGCGGCAGGTTAGTTGACCCTGGTGGAAGCCCGCCCTACTGTCCGTATCAGTCCTCAGGTTGACATAACTGTAAGCCTCACGTTGAGGGTGAGGGTTGGGCGACGGCCTCGGCCGCCGCGCTTCCCGAGCAGGCGACGTGGGCAATGGTCAGGAACACCGCGGCGGAACCGGTCCACTGGACCGCTTCCGACCGGTCGGCAGAGCGAGCGGAAAGGCCCCTCGTCGTGGCAGCACCGCAGAACTACCTCGCGGTCATCAAGGTCGTCGGCATCGGCGGCGGCGGCGTGAACGCCGTCAACCGGATGATCGAGGAGGGACTCAAGGGCGTCGAGTTCATCGCGATCAACACGGACGCCCAGGCGCTGCTGATGAGTGACGCCGACGTGAAACTGGACGTGGGCCGCGAGCTGACGCGCGGCCTCGGCGCCGGGGCCAACCCGGACGTGGGCCGCAAGGCCGCCGAGGACCACCGCGAGGAGATCGAGGAGGTCCTCAAGGGGGCCGACATGGTCTTCGTCACCGCCGGGGAGGGCGGCGGCACCGGCACCGGCGGCGCGCCCGTCGTGGCGAACATCGCCCGGTCGCTCGGCGCGCTGACGATCGGCGTCGTCACCCGTCCGTTCTCGTTCGAGGGCAAGCGCCGCGCGATGCAGGCCGAGGCCGGCATCGAGACGCTGCGCGACGAGGTCGACACGCTCATCGTGATCCCGAACGACCGGCTGCTGTCGATCTCCGACCGGCAGGTCAGCGTCCTGGACGCGTTCAAGGCCGCCGACCAGGTGCTCCTGTCCGGTGTCCAGGGCATCACCGACCTCATCACCACGCCCGGCCTCATCAACCTGGACTTCGCCGACGTCAAGTCGGTCATGTCCGGCGCGGGCTCGGCGCTCATGGGCATCGGCTCGGCGCGCGGCGACGACCGCAGCGTGGCCGCCGCCGAGATGGCGATCTCCAGCCCGCTGCTGGAGGCCAGCATCGACGGCGCCCACGGCGTGCTGCTGTCGATCTCCGGCGGGTCCGACCTCGGCCTGTTCGAGATCAACGAGGCGGCGCAGCTCGTGTCCAACGCCGCCGCCACCGACGCCAACATCATCTTCGGCGCCGTGATCGACGACGCCCTCGGCGACGAGGTCCGCGTCACCGTGATCGCCGCCGGGTTCGACGAACTGCTGCCCGGCAAGTCGGCCGCCGAGCCCGAACCGCGTCGGCTCCCGCCGCCGCCCCGGCCCACGCCGCCGCCGGTCGCGGCCACGCCGGTCAACCCGATCCCGAGCCGGATAGGGCGCGTCGAGCCGCCGGTGCCGCCGCAGACCATCGCGCAGGCCGCCGCCGCGCCCGTACCGGCGTCCGTCCCGGACGCCGAGGCCCGGCCCGTGAGCCCGCCGCCCGGCCGCCGCGAGCCCGAGTCGCGGCCCGAGCCGCCCGCGCCCGCCGACCGCGCGGACGCGGCCGAGCCCGACCCGGCGCCGTCCGGCGACGGGCCCGAGGGCACGCGGCCGCCCGCGCCGCGCCCGGCGGAGACGCCCGCCGGCCGCGCGGGGGAGGGCGACGGTCCGGCCGCGTCCGGGCGGGGCCGCCGTCCGGTCGTGTTCGACGAGGACGACGACCTCGACGTCCCCGACTTCCTGAAGTGATCACGCCGGTGCGGCTCGGCGCCGGGGTCGGCGCCGCGTTCACCGGCCGGTCGGGCGGCGTCAGCTCCGGTCCGTACGGCGCGCTGAACCTCGGCGGCGCCGTCGGCGACGACCCGCACGCCGTCGAGGCCAACCGGCGCCGCGCGGCGGCCGTCCTCGGCACCGACCCGGCGCGCACCGTCTGGATGCGGCAGGTCCACGGCGCGGAGGTCGCGCACGTGACCGCGCCCGAACCGGACCTCGCCGTGGACGCGATCGTCACGACCGTCCCGGGGCTGGCGCTCGCGGTGCTCGTCGCCGACTGCGCGCCGGTCCTGCTCGCCGATCCGGCGGCCGGGGTCGTCGGCGCCGCCCACGCGGGCCGGCCCGGGACGGCCGCCGGGGTCGTGCCCGCGCTCGTCGCCCGGATGGTCGACCTCGGCGCGGACCCGGCGCGCATCGCCGCGTCCGTCGGGCCCGCCGCGTGCGGGTCCTGCTACGAGGTGCCCGCCGCGATGCGCGACGAGGTGGCGGCGGTCGTCCCCGAGGCGCGCGCGACGACCCGGCAGGGCACGCCCGCGCTCGACATCCGCGCCGGGATCGCCGGGCAGCTCGCCCGCGCCGGGGTCGCCGACGTCCGGACGGACCCGCGCTGCACCCTGGAGACCCCGGACCTCTTCTCCTACCGCCGCGACGGCGTCACCGGGCGGTTCGCCGGGTTCGTCTGGCTCGCCGGATGACGCCCGAGGAGCGCACGGCCGAGCTGGCCGCCAACCTCGCCGACGTCCGCGCCCGGATCGCCGCCGCCTGCGCGGCGGCCGGACGGTCGCCGGACGACCTCACGCTCGTCGCCGTGACCAAGACCTTTCCCGCGTCCGACGTGCGGCTCCTCGCCGGGCTCGGGATCACCGACGTCGCCGAGAACCGCGACCAGGAGGCCCGCCCGAAGGCCGAGGAGACCGCCGACCTGGCGCTGACCCGCCACTTCGTCGGGCAGCTCCAGACCAACAAGGCCCGATCGGTCGCCGGGTACGCCGACGTCGTGCAGTCAGTGGACCGGGTCCGGCTCGTCCGGGCCCTGTCCGACGCCGCCGCGCGCACCGGACGGCCGCTGCGCTGTCTCGTCCAGGTCTCCCTGGACGAGGAGACGGGCCGGGGCGGCGCCGCGCCGGACGACGTCCCCGAGATCGCGGCGGAGATCGCGGCGGCCGGGGACCTGGACCTGGCCGGCGTCATGGCGGTCGCTCCACTCGGCGGCGACGCGCGGACGGCCTTCGCGCGACTCGCCGGGATCGCCGCGCGGCTGCGCGCCGATCACCCCGCCGCGACGGTCGTCTCGGCCGGAATGAGCGGGGATCTGGAGGTCGCGATCGAGTGCGGCGCGACACACCTGCGGATCGGTACGGCGTTGCTCGGAGGCCGACGGGCAATCGTCAGGTAATGTCCCACCCAGTGGCACCTGCTCAAACGGGGGCCGCGCGAATGCACCGTCCGCGAGCGGCGTCCGGGGCGCCGGGGGCCTGGGCCACAGGAGGAGCGTATGGCCAGCGCGATGCGCAAGATGGCGGTCTACCTCGGCCTTGTGGAGGACGACCGCTACGGCGACTACTACGATGACGACGTCTACGACGACGAGGCCGACGCCGCTGGGGGTCGCCGCCCGGGCGATGAGCCCGGCGGTCAGCTTACCCGAGCCGACGACGCGGTGGACCGTGATCACCACGCTCCCGCGGCCGAGCGCCGCCCCGTCGCGCTCTACGAATCCGGCACCACGGACCTCGCGCGTATCACTACGCTGCACCCGAGGACCTACAACGAGGCGCGGACCATCGGCGAGCACTTCCGCGAGGGCACGCCGGTGATCATGAACCTCACCGAGATGGTCGACAGCGACGCCAAGCGTCTCGTCGACTTCGCGGCGGGTCTGGTGTTCGGGCTGCACGGGAGCATCGAGCGTGTTACGAACAAGGTGTTCCTCCTCTCGCCGGCCAACGTCGAGGTGACGGCGGAGGACAAGGCCCGGATGGCGGAACGCGGGTTCTTCAACCAGAGCTGACGGTCACAGACGAAGGTAGTACGTGCGAATCCTCGAACAGGTGCTCGTCGCCCTGCTGTATCTCTTCCTCCTGTTCCTGGTCGGAAGGCTGGTGCTGGAGGTGCTGCAGTCGTTCGCGCGGTCGTGGAGGCCGCGCGGACTGCTGCTGGTGATCGCGGAGGCGACTTACACCGTCACCGACCCGCCACTGAAACTCTTCAGGCGTTTCATCCCGCCGGTCCGTCTGGGTAACGTGGCCTTGGACCTCAGCTTCACCTTGCTCATCCTTGTGGTCTGGGTCCTGATCTGGGTCGTGCAGGCGGTGATCCCTTGATCATCTTCGTGTGGAGGCTCTGATCGGATACCGTCCTAACGGACAGACTCCAAGCGCGCCAAGGAGACCAATATGCCGCTGACACCCGCAGACGTGCGGAACAAGCAGTTCAGTACCACCAGGCTGAGGCCGGGGTACGACGAGGAGGAGGTGGACGCCTTCCTCGACGAGGTCGAGGCCGAGCTGGACCGCCTCATCCAGGAGAACGAGGAGCTTCGCGCGAAGCTGGCCGAGTGCCTGCGCGGCAAGGTCCCGGCGATGGCGGCCCCGATCGTGGAGCCCAAGCCCGACGTGCAGAAGCTGCCCGAGCCGCCGCGTCCCGAGCCGCAGCAGCAGGCTCCGCAGCCCCAGCAGGCCCCGCCCCCGCCGCAGCCCGAACCCGAGCCCGCCCCGCTCGGCCTCGGCATGGGCGGCGCGCCCTCCGGCGAGGACAACATGGACACCGCGGCGCGCGTCCTCGCGCTCGCGCAGCAGACCGCCGACCAGGCCATCGCCGACGCGCGCCGCGAGGCCGACGAGACGCTCGGCCGCGCCCGCCGCGAGGCCGAGGAGATCCTCGGCAAGGCCCGCCGCCAGGCCGACCAGATCGTCACCGAGGCCCGCTCGCGCGCCGAGGCCCTCGACCGCGACGCCCAGGAGCGGCACCGCCAGGTCATGGGCTCGCTCGTCCAGCAGCGCGAGGAGCTGGAGCGCGAGGTCGACAACCTGCGCGCGTTCGAGCGCGAGTACCGCAGCCGCCTGAAGGTCTACCTGGAGGGCCTGCTCCGCGACGTCGAGGCGGGCGGCACCGAGACGGGCGGATTCCCCGTTCCGGCGTCGAACCTCGGCACCGTCGCGGGTCCGCAGACCGGCCCGCAGAACACCCTGGGCCACGGCGAGAACCGGCAGGGCGGCACGAACCCGACCGGCGCGAACCCCTTCCCGCCGCAGGCCGAGCCCCAGCACGCCCAGCAGCAGGTCCAGCACTCGGCGACGGGCGCGTTCCACGCGGGCGGCGACAATCCGCCGCACGAGCGGCGCTGACCGAGTCCGGACAGGCGGTAGTGTCTTCCCGGTCGCCGCGCCGTGGATGGCCCGCGTGCCATCCCGGCGGCGCGACGGCACGTCGGTGGACCCGCCCCGGACCGTCGTGACGGCTCGGGGAACGCCTGTAGAGCGGAGTTACCTGTGATCATCCTGAGTGGCGTCCTGGTGGTGGCGGCGATAGCCCTGCTCGTCGCGGGCATCGTCGCCGGCGAGGGAACGAGTGCCCAGGTCTTCGGCGTGGACGCGCTGATGGTGATCTACGTGTCCATCGGCGTCAGCATCGTCTCGTTGCTGTGCTTGATCGTCGGAGTGATCCTGCGGCGCAAGGAGCTGTTCGGCTCCGGCGCCTCCGCCGCGGCGGCCGACCGCCGCCGCAGGGAGCGCACCAAGGGCGCCCGCAAGACCGATCGCGCGTCCGCCAAGGACGGCGACACCGACGACGAGGACACCGCGGTCTCCGGCCCGGCCCCCGAGGTCCCGGCCGACGCGGTCGTCCATGTCGTGCGGGGCCGCAAGCGCTACCACCTCGACACGTGCCGGCAGCTCGCCGGGCGGACCGGGGAGGAGCTGACGTACGCCGAGGCGAAGGAAGAGGGCTTCAGCCCCTGTACCGCCTGCATGCCCGACACCGCGCTCGCGGCGCGCGCGGCGGTGTCGGTCCCGGCGGCCTCCGGTGACGGCGCGGCCCCCGAGGGGTCCGGCACGGACGGCGCCACGGCCTCCGCCCCGCTGCCGACGCGGCGCTCGCTGCTGAAGTCCGGCGGCACGGACGGCCCCGACGCCGAGCCCGCCGCCGACCCGGCCCCCACGGCGTCGTTCGCGGCCCTGCCCGAACCCGCACTGCCCGAGCCCGCCCCGGCCGAGCCCGACCCGGCCCCCGCGCCGTTCGCGGGCCTGCCCGAACCCGCCGCCCCGGCCGAGCCCCCGTCGGCCCCCGTGCCCGCACCGCAGCCGGAGGCACGGCCCGAACCCCGGCCCGAGCCGCCGGCCGGGCCCGCGGCGCCGCACGAGCCCGATCCGCTGGCCGCGCTGGACTCCGACCCGTCCGCGTCCGGCCCGGTGCCGTCGGCGTGGCCCGTCCCGGGCGGGCCGCCCGCGGGTGAGCCCGCGTACGAGAAGCCGTACGAGCCGAGCTACGACGTGTCGTATGAGACGCCGTACGAGCCCGTCCGCGAGCAGCCGGCCTACGAGCCGGAGCCCCGCGCGGTCGACCCGCTCGCCGGGCTGCCGCCGGAGTCGTTCCGTCCGTCCGCGCCGGACCCGCTGACCGATCCGCTGGCCGCGCTGCCGAGCGAGCCGCCCCGGCGCCCGGACCCGCTGACCGATCCGCTGACGGCGCCGTTCGACGACCCGCTGGCGTTCCCGAGTTCCACGAACGCGCCGCGTCCGCGCGTGTCCGGCCCGGCGGCGACGCACGACGACACACCCGTTCGTTCGGACCCCTTCGCCCCCACGGGCGGGGCGCCCGCGGCGGGCGGCGACGACGAGCCCGTCCGGATCCTCAGCGGCACCAAGCGCTACCACCGGATCGACTGCGCGCTCATCGAGGACATCGGCGACGAGGCCGACGACCTGGAGGCGCTGTCGCGGGCGGAGGCCAAGGCCCGGGGCTGCACGCCCTGCCTGGTCTGCCAGCCCGACCGCGAACGCGCGCACTGACCGCGCACCGACCCGCACCGACACCCTGCCGACGGCCGCCTCCCGCTCCGGGACGCGGCCGTCCGCCGTCTCAGCGGGCGTCGCGCCGTTCGTCGCGCTCCCGGCGCCGCTCCGCCAGCCGCTCCTCGCGCCGTTCCTCATGGCGGCGGCGGTGCTCCTCGCGGCGTTCGCGGCGCAGCGCGGCGCGGCTCGCGCCGGCTTCGCGGCGCCGCACGGACACGCCGCCGAACAGGACGAGCCCGGTGAGCCGGATCGTGGGGGCGTCGGGGTCCAGTTCGTCCTCGACGGGCTCGACGCCGCCGAACACGGTCGCGACCGAGCTGACCACGCGCACGCCCGGCGGGACGGTGATCTCCACCCCGCCGAAGATCGCCGTGATGTTGACCGTGACCTCGCGCTGGGACAGGACGGCACGCCGGAAGTCCAGCTCGATGCCGCCGAACACGCACGTCGCGGACGTGTGCGGCTCCACGAGCCAGCGGCCCTTGCGCTCGGCCCCGGAGAAGATCGCGATGAGCGAGCTGGACTGCGGCGGGGGCGGCGGCGCGGCCTCGGCCTCCTTGCGGAGCGAGACGGCCGGGGCGGGCGCGGCGGCGCCGGGCACGGCGGGCAGGTCGTGCAGGACGGGCTCCAGCTCGGCGTACGTCCGCGCCCGGTAGACCGCGTCGATCCGCTCGGCGTGCTCCTCCGCGGTGATCCGGCCCTCGGCCAGGGCCTCGCGGAGCCGGTCGGCGACGCGGTCGCGGTCGGCGTCGGACGCGCGCAACGACGCCGGCCCGGCGGGTGCCGGACCGGGCGTTGAGGGGTCTTCTGGAAGGTTCACCCCGCCATCATCGCAAACGCGATGTGTCGCGTTGAACCCCTTGCGGAAGATCGGGGCGGCCGGTTCGCGCGGCCGGCCGCCCCGTCCGCCCGGCTAGCGGGCCTTGCGCAGCCAGAAGCCGAGGCCCAGCTCGTCGTCGCGCCGCTGGGTCAGGTCCTCGGCCGGACGGCCCTCGCGGACGGCCGTGGCGAGCACGTCGCCCGCGACCTCCCCGCCGTGCACCCGCAGCGCCTCGGCGAGGTCGTCGCCGGCGGCGTGCCACCACAGCTCGATCCGGTCGGTGATCTCCAGGCCCTCGGCCTTGCGGGCGTCCTGGACGAGCCGGACCACCTCCCGCACCAGCCCGGCCCGCCGCAGCTCCGGCGTGACCGTCAGGTCGAGCGCGACCGTCTCGCCCGCCGCGCTCTCCACGGCCCAGCCGCTGCGCGGGCGCTCGGTGACGATCAGCTCGGCGGGCGCCAGCTCCACCGCGCCGACGCCGGGGACGTCCAGCGGCGCCGCCCCGCCCGAGCGCAGCGCGGCGACGAGCGCGGCCGGATCGGCGTCCTTGACGGCGCCGGCGACCTTCGGGGTGTCCTTGGCGAACCGGCGGCCGAGCTCCCGGAAGTTCGGCTTGACCTCGTACTCGACCAGGTCGCCGCCGACCGAGGACAGCTCCTCGAACGCCGCGACGTTCAGCTCGTCGGCGATCTGGCCGCGCAGTTCGGCGGGCAGGTCCGCCCAGCCGGGGGCGCCGACGAGCGCGCGGCCGAGCGGCTGCCGGGTGCGGACGCCGCTCGCCGCGCGGGCCGACCGGCCGAGTTCCACGAGCCGCCGGACGAGCGCCATCCGCTCGGTGAGGGCGGCGTCGAGCAGGGACGCGTTGACCTCGGGCCAGGACGTCAGGTGGACGGACTCGGGCGCGTCCTCCTCGCGCAGGACGTCCCACACGTGGTCGGTGACGAACGGGACGAGCGGCGCCATGAGCCGCGTCAGCGTCTCCAGGCACTCGTAGAGGGTCGCGAACGCCGCCGCGCCCGCGGGCGTCTCCGGGCCGTCCCAGAACCGCTTGCGGGAGCGCCGGACGTACCAGTTGGACAGGTCGTCCACGAACTCGGCGAGGCGGCGGCCGGCGCGGGCGGTGTCGAAGACCTCCAGCGCGTCCCCGACCTCGCGGACGGTGCGGTGCAGCTCGGCGAGCGCCCAGCGGTCCAGCAGCGGGCGGTCGGCGGGCGCGGGGGCCTCGCCGCGCCGGTCCGGCGTCCAGGCCCGTCCGCCGCCCTGCGCGGCGGCGTTGGCGTACAGGACGAAGAACGACGCGGTGTTCCAGTAGGTGAGGAGCACCTTGCGGACGATCTCCTCCAGCACGCCGTGCCCGACCCGCCGGGACGCCCACGGCAGCCCGCTGGCCAGCATGAACCAGCGCAGCGCGTCCGCGCCGTGCTGCTCCATCAGCGGGATGGGCCGCAGGACGTTGCCGAGGTGCTTGCTCATCTTGCGGCCGTCCTCGGCGAGGATGAGGCCGAGGCAGACGACGTTCTCGTACGACGAGCGGTCGAACACGAGCGTGCCGACGGCCATCAGCGAGTAGAACCAGCCGCGCGTCTGGTCCTGCGCCTCGCAGATGTACTGGGCGGGGTAGGACGCGTCGAACACGTCCTTGTTGCGGTGTGGGGCGCCCCACTGCGCGAACGGCATGGACCCCGAGTCGTACCAGGCGTCGATGACGTCCGGGACGCGGCGGGCCTCGGCGCCGCACTCCGGGCAGGGGAACGCGACGTCGTCCACGTAGGGGCGGTGGGGCTCCAGGGACGTCAGGTCGCGTCCGGCCAGCTCCCCGAGTTCGGCGAGCGACCCGACGCAGGTGACGTGCGCGTCGTCCTCGCCGCAGACCCACAGCGGGAGCGGCGTGCCCCAGTACCGGCTCCGCGACAACGACCAGTCGACGTTGTTGCGCAGCCACTCGCCGTACCGGCCCTCCTTGACGGTCTCGGGGAACCAGTTGGTACGGGCATTCTCCTCCAGCAGCCGGTCCTTCACGGCCGTGGTGCGGATGTACCAGGCGGGGAGCGCGTAGTAGAGCAGCGGCGTGTGGCAGCGCCAGCAGTGCGGGTAGCTGTGCTCGAAGTGGCCGCCCCGGAACAGCAGGCCGCGGGCGCGCAGGTCGGCCGTCAGGGCCTCGTCGGCGTCCTTGAAGAACGCGCCGCCGACGAGCGGGACGTCGGCGGTGAAGCGCCCGTCCGGGCCGACCGGGTTGACGACCGGCAGCCCGTAGTTCTTGCAGACGGTCATGTCGTCGGCGCCGAACGCGGGGGCCTGGTGGACGAGCCCGGTGCCGTCCTCGACCGTCACGTAGTCGCCCAGCACGACGAAATGCGCGCCGGGGATCGGCACGAAGTCGAACGGCCGCCGGTACGGGGTGCGCTCCAGCTCGCGGCCGGTCAGCGTGGCGAGCCGCTCGGCGTCCGCGCCGAGGACCTGCTCCAGCAGCGGCTCGGCGACGACCAGGACCTCGTCGGACCCGGCGGGACGGGCCGCGACGTAGGTGACGTCGGGGTGGACGGCCACGGCGGTGTTGGACACGAGCGTCCACGGCGTCGTCGTCCAGATCAGCAGGGACGCGTTCAGCTCGCCGAGCGGGCCGCCGGTGACGGGCATCCGGACGTACACCGACGGGCTCGTCACCGTCTCGTATCCGCCGGGCTGGCCCAGCTCGTGGTCGGACAGGCCCGTGCCGCAGCGCGGGCAGTACGGCGTGATGCGGAAGTCGCGGAACAGCAGGCCCTTGTCGAAGACGACCTTGAGCGACCACCAGACCGACTCCACGAAGGACGGGTCCATCGTCCGGTAGGCCTGGGACATGTCGACCCAGTAGCCCATCCGCTCGGTCATCTCCTCGAAGGCGTCCACGTGGCGCTGGACGGACTCGCGGCAGCGGTCGTTGAACTCCGCGACCCCGTACTCCTCGATGTCCTTCTTGCCGGTGAGCCCGAGCTCCTTCTCCACGGCGACCTCGACGGGCAGGCCGTGGCAGTCCCAGCCCGCCTTGCGGGGCACGTGGTAGCCCTGCATGGTCTTGAAGCGGGGGAAGATGTCCTTGAAGACGCGGGCCTCGACGTGGTGGACGCCGGGCATCCCGTTCGCCGTCGGCGGGCCCTCGTAGAAGACCCAGCGCGGGCCGTCCGCGGTGCGCTCCAGCGAGCGCTCGAAGATCTTGCCGTCCTGCCAGCGGCGCAGCATGTCCCGCTCCAGCGCGGGAAGATCGACCTGCGCGGGCAGGGGCCGGAACTGACGGGTCACGGTGGCGGGCCTCCGGATCGACGCGGACAACGCACGAGGAACCGGAGGGACGAGGCCGAAGGCCCCGCGGTACCACCCTCCTTGGCCGCGCGGCGCGGCCCGCTTCGTTCCAGTCACGGCTGCCGGTTCTACTCCGGCGCACGCGCCGTTTCCTCCGGCGGCTCCGGGGTGATCAGGACCGCCGCGCCGGCCGCCGGGCTCGCACCGTCCCCGGATCGCTCATGGCCGCTCGCGGCGGCAGGCGTCCCCATCACGGCCTGCCGCTCAGACTGCTGTTCGCCACTGTAACGCACGCGCACCGGTCGCTCTTCCCCGTGGGGACGGGCCGTTCTCGCCCCGGCCGACCCACCCCGACCGACCTCCCGTGCGTCTCGCCGTTCTCTCGCCGGAACGCCGGGTTTTCCTTTGCCGGACGCGAGGGCATATGAGAGCCACCGCAGGTCGTTGCCCGTCCGGTGAAAGGGGACCCCATGCTGCCCGCAGTGCCCGTCGATGAGAGCGGCGCCGAAGCGACCGCCGAGGCCGAGAAGGCCCGCGGGGGACGCGCGTCCGCCAAGCCGGCAGCCAAGGCCGCCCGCAAGCCCGCGGGCAAGCCCGCCGCGAAACCGGGGACGGCGCGTCCGAAGGCGAAAGCCTCGGCCCGCACCGCGAAACCCAAGGTGAAGACGGCCACGGTCACCGCCCGGACCGCCGCCGAGGAGGCGCCGGTGACGGCGGTCGCCGAGGTGCTGCCCGTCCGGGAGGGCGAGGAGCGCTGGACGGAGGCCGAACTGTCGGTCGTCCGCGCCGCGCTGCAGGCGGAGATCGACGGGCTCCAGGCGCAGATCACCGTCGCGGCCTCGCAGATCGCCGAGGGAGACTCCGCCGACGGCGCGGGCGACGACCAGGCCGACGCGGGCGCGAAGACCTACGAGCGTGAGCACGAGCTGGCCCTGTCCTACAATGCGCGTGATCTGCTCGCCCAGAACGAGCGGGCCGTCCAGCGGATGGACGGCGGCACGTACGGCGTCTGCGAGTCGTGCGCCCTCCCGATCGGGAAGGCGCGCTTGCAGGCGTTCCCGCGTGCCACCCTGTGTGTGACATGCAAACAACGCGAGGAACGTCGCTGAGCGACTCAACTGACCCGAAGAAGGGCGGGGCCGAGGGATCCGGGGGATCGCCTCGGCCGCGCCGTGTCGGCGTGCTGGTGGCGGTGGCCTGCGCCGCGCTGGCCCTGGACGTCATCTCCAAGATCATCGTCGTGGCGACCCTGCAGGACCGGCCGCCCATCCGGCTGCTCGGCGGACTGCTGACGCTGCGCGAGACCCGCAACAGCGGGGCCGCGTTCTCGATCGGCAC
The DNA here is from genome assembly GCF_002911665.1 of Actinomadura rubteroloni. Lineage (NCBI taxonomy): Bacteria > Bacillati > Actinomycetota > Actinomycetes > Streptosporangiales > Thermomonosporaceae > Actinomadura > Actinomadura rubteroloni. The sequence goes on along the minus strand of NZ_MTBP01000002.1, from coordinate 335,652 downwards.
CGGCTACACGATCATCTTCACCGTGATCGCGTGCGGCGTGGTCGTCGCGATCGTCCGGACGGCGCGCAACCTGCGCAGCGTCCCGTGGGCCGTGTGCCTCGGGCTGCTGCTGGGCGGCGCGCTCGGCAACCTCGTCGACCGCGTCCTGCGCGCCCCCGCGCCGTTCCAGGGCCACGTGGTCGACTGGATCGAGTGGCCGCACTGGCCCGTGTTCAACCTGGCGGACTCGGCGATCGTCTGCGGCGGCGTGCTCGCCGTCCTGCTGGCGGCGCGCGGGCTCCAGCTCGACGGCACCCGCATGACGGGCCGCGACGCGGCCGACGGAACGGACGAGCGCGACGACGCGCCGGAGGAGAAGAGCCGGTGAGCGACGTGCGGAGCATGCCCGTCCCCGACGGGCTGGAGGGCGAGCGCGCCGACGCGGCCCTGTCCCGGCTGTTCGGCCTGTCGCGCGGCCGGGCCGCCGACATCATCGCGGCGGGCGACGTCCTGCTGGACGGCCGCGAGGTCGGCAAGTCCGACCGGCTGCACGCCGGGGCGTGGCTGGAGGTGACGCTGCCGCCGCCGCCCGCCCCGCCCGCGCCGGTCGCCGAGCCCGTCGCGGGCCTCGGGATCCTCTACGAGGACGACGACATCGTCGTGGTGAACAAGCCGACCGGCGTCGCCGCGCACCCGACCACCGGCTGGACGGGCCCGACCGTCCTCGGCGGCCTGCTCGGCACCGGGCGGACCGTCGCGACGAGCGGCGCCGCCGAGCGGCAGGGGATCGTCCACCGGCTCGACGCGAACACGACGGGCGCGATGGTGGTCGCCAAGAGCGAGACGGCGTACTCGCGGCTGAAGCGGGCGTTCAAGGAGCGGACGGTCAAGAAGCGGTACCAGGCGCTCGTGCAGGGCCACCCGGACCCGTTCCGGGGGACCGTCGACGCCCCGATCGACCGGCACCCGTCGGGCGACGGCCGGTTCGCGGTGGTGGCGGGCGGACGCCCGTCGGTCACCCACTACGACACGGTCGAGGCGTTCCGGGCGGCCACGCTGCTGGACGTCGACCTGGAGACCGGCCGCACCCACCAGATCCGGGTGCACATGTCGGCGATCCGGCACCCGATCGCGGGCGACCTGGCCTACGGCGCCGATCCGACGCTCGCGGCGCGGCTCGGGCTGCGCCGCCAGTGGCTGCACGCGGTCCGGCTCGGGTTCGAGCATCCCGGGCACGGCGGCTGGGTGGAGTTCGAGAGCCCCTATCCCGACGACCTGGCGCGGGCGCTGGACGCGGTCGCCGAGGACGGCTGAACGGTCGGTCACAGGAGCCGCAGCCCGGCGGCGACGACGGCGGCGGTGACGAGGGCGACGAGGAACGGGGCGCGCAGCAGGAAGGCGATCCCGGCCGCCGTGACCCCGGCGACGCGGGCCCCGTCCAGGCGCAGGTCGCCGGCGGTGGTGAAGGTCTGCACCGCGACCAGGGACGCCAGCAGCGCGACGGGGACGAGTTCGGTGAACCGCCGCACGCGCGGGTCGTCCAGGACGCGCTGCGGGGCGACGAGCCCGGCGAGCTTCAGCAGGTAGCAGCCGACGCCGGTGACGGTGACGGCGATCCAGACGCTCATCGGACCGGCTCCTTCACGCGCTCGCGCTCGCGCTGCCGCTCGCGCAGCCCGAGCAGCGCCGCGAACGCCGCGACCATGATCGGCACGCCGGTCGGGAGCACCGGGACGGCGAGGACGGCGATCAGCGCGCCGAGCACGGCGACGCGGACCTCGGTGGCCCCGGCGGTGAGCCGGGGCCACAGCAGGCCGAGGAACATCGCCGGGCCGAGCAGGTCGAGCCCGTACCGCTCCGGATCGCCGAGCCGGGTCGCGCCGATCGCGCCGATGAACGTCGTGAGGTTCCACAGCGCGTAGGTCGGGATGCCGGTCGCGAAGAAGCCGACGCGGGCGCTGGCCCGGTCGGGCTGCGCGGTGGCGACGGCGGTGGTCTCGTCGATGACGAAATGCGCGCAGATCGCCCGCCGCCAGCCCTGCACCCGGAGCAGGTCGGCGAGCCGCAGGCCGTAGAGGGCGTTGCGCCCGGCGAGCATGACGGCCCCGAGCGTCCCGGTGAACAGCGCGCCGCCGCCGCTGACGACCCCGGCGATGGCGAACTGGGACGCGCCGCTGAACGCCAGGAGGCTCAGCGCGCACGCCTGCTGGACGGACAGCCCGGCCGGGATCGCCGCAGCACCCCAGGCGAGCCCTGTCATTCCGGAGGAGAAACCGATGTTGAGCCCGTCCCTGACGGCATTAGCCTCGCGGGTTCGCGTTCCGGTCTCACCTGCCGCATACTCCGCAGCACTCATGACACCGAAGGCTAAAACAAGCACGGTGACCACGGTATTGAACCACCGTGCACTCTCGTCCCAGGGATGGCTTCAAGTGACCACCCGGACAGGTTCTTGCCCGTCCCGCGTACGGTATTGCTCCGGAATAACGGATCTAACGGGTATGTCGATCGGGCCTCGGGGTGGCGCCGGGGTGACATTTACGCAGCTCAGAAGGCCATCAGGGGATGAGTCTCGCATCTCGGGCGGGGTGTTCTGGATCTTCGGCACTGTGCCGCACGGGCCAGTTCGGCGATTTTCCGAGTTCGCGGCCGGAGCTGAATTCGGCGGCCCCCGCGACGTTCCGGATAACGTCTGGGAGGCAGGGACTAGGAATGGCGCACTGGATCGGTGGCGCGATTTTCAGTCGTTTTCGATACGGCGGCGCATCCAGATGTGCGGGATGCCGGCCTCTTCGTCCTCGGCGCCGAACGCCTCGTATCCGAGCCGTTCGTAGAAGCCGCGCGCCGCGACCTGCGCGTGCAGCTCGACGGCCGTCAGGCCCGCCGCGCGGGCGCGGTCCTCGACGGCGCGGACCAGCGCCGCCCCGAGGCCGGTGCCGCGCGCCTCGGCCAGGACGGCGAGCCGCCCGAGCACGCCCGTGCCGTCGCGGCGCAGCAGCCGGACCGTCCCGGCCGGACGGCCGTCGATCCGGGCCAGCAGATGGTCGGCGGCGGCGTCCGCCGCGTCCAGCTCGATCTCCGGCGGCACGCCCTGCTCGCGGACGAACACCGCGAAACGGACGGCGTAGGCGTGCTCGCGGTCGGCGGCGGACACCACCGGGACGATCTCGGCGCTCATGGCCGTCAGGTCTACCAGGCCCGTGCTACCGGGCCCGTGTCAGCAGGCCCGTGCTTTCAGGGCCGTGTCGGCAGGCCGCCGGATCAGCGGCGGACCGCCGTCAGCTCGGCCTCCCAGCCGGCGAACCGGCCGCGCCCGTCGAAATGGGCGCGGGCCGGGCCGCCCGGCGGACGCGCCTCGATCGACGTCTCGGTCTCCCGGTAGGGGACGCGGTGGCGGCTCAGCAGCCGCGCCAGCGTCAGCCGGGGGTCGGCGGGGAACAGGCTCACCGCGCTGGTCAGCAGGCGCGCGACGGGCACCGGGTCCCACGCGGCGGGCGGCGCCTGCGGGTCGTCCACGTGCAGGTACGCCGAGCCGCCGTCGTACCCGGCCCCGATGTACCCGCCGCCGCCGAGCACGCCCCCGGCCGCCATCGCGACCAGCTCCCCGCCGTGCCCGGCGGGCCCCTCGTACCAGCCGAGGTCGACCTCGGGCGTGGTGAACTCGGGGATGCCGAGCCGCTCGCCGAGCGTCCGGATGCCGAGGGTCGGGACGACCGCCGGGTGGTCCGCGCCGAACTGCGGGTTGGCCCAGCCCCACAGCCAGGTCCGCTCCCGCGCGGCGTAGCTGCCGAGCAGGGCGACCCGGACGGTCACGCCGCCGCTGGTGTACGTCCGGGCGGTGAGGTCGGCGCTCCAGTCCTCGCGCGGCAGGAACTCCGCGAGCGTCTCCTGCTGCTGCAGGACGACGGCCGCGAGCGCTGCGCCGAGGCGCTCGAAGGCGGGGCTGAATCCGGACATGTCGGGCACATTATCCCAGGGATCGGGCCGTTCTGGGGCGGGAATCGGGCACCTGCCGGTTGTCGTTCGGGTCACCAGGGCGGGCTAGGCTTTCGTCGTCGGGAACGGGACGTAGACAGGAGCGTACGAGGTGCGGGCACCGGTCGTGAGGGCCTTGCGCACGTGGATCGCGACCTGTCTCGCCGTCGCCGTCCTCGGACCCCTCGCGGGGCTGCTGTGGCGGGCCGTCGCGCCGACCGTGAAGTACGTCGTCGTGGGCGGCGCGCCGTACCTCGCCGACCCCGAGAGCCGCGGCCCGATCGGCACCGACATGCGGTTCGCGCTGATCGCGGTGGTCGCCGGGCTCGCCTGCGGCGCCGTCGCCTACCTCGCGGGCGGACGCGGCAACGACGTCCCGCTGCTGCTCGGACTGGCCGTCGGCGGCACGGCGGCGGCCGTCCTCGCCTGGCGCACCGGCCACCTGATCGGCCTCGGCTCCTACCACCGCGCGCTCGGGCACGCCGCCGACGGCGCGACCGTCACCGGCGTGGCCGACCTGCGCGCCACCGGGCTGCTCGTCTTCTGGCCGATCGCGGCCGTCGCGCTCTACGGCGTGCTGGAGCTGTTCGTCAAGCGGCTATCCCCGCGCGACGGCGGCGAGCGCGGCGCCGGCGAGGCCGGCGAGGTCGCCGGGGGCCAGCTCGATCTGGAGTCCGCGCCGCCCCGCCGAGACGTAGACGGTCGCGAACCCTGACGCCGACGCGTCCAGCACGGCCGGCAGGCGCCGCCGCTGCCCGAGCGGGCTGATCCCGCCCACCACGTAGCCGGTCGCGCGCTCGGCGTCGCGCGGATCGGCCATCGCCGCCCGCTTCCCGCCCGTCGCCGCCGCCAGCGCCTTGAGGTCCAGCGTCGCCGACACCGGGACGATCGCGACGGTCAGCGCGCCGTCCACCTCGGCCACCAGCGTCTTGAACAGCCGCTCGCGCGGGACGCCGAGCGCGTCCGCCGCCGCCTCGCCGTAGGACCCGGCGCCCGGGTCGACCGTGTACTCGTGCAGGGTGAACGCCACGCCCGCGCGGGCCGCCGCGACCGTCGCGGGCGTCCCGCCCTTGTTCTTCGCCGCCATGGGCGACCAGTGTGCCCGGTCAGTTTGGGTGGAACGAGCCGTCCAGGAACGCGGTACCGGGGAGGGTCGGGAAGGCGCGCAGGAGCCGCGTCTCGCGCCGGATCATCGTCCGGGCGGCGCGCAGGCGCTGCGCGGCGTCCTCGGCGGCCAGCAGGCGGCGCTTGTCGTGCCCGTCCAGGACGGCCGCCGCCGCGATCTCGTAGGACAGCCGCACCCGGTCGCCGGGCGCGGTCGGGTCCGCGATGCCCGCCCCGGCGGCGGCCAGCGCGCGCCGGTACCGGCGGAAGGCCGCCATCGCCGCGACCGCCGCCGCGTCCACCTCGGCGCCCTCCTCCTCGGGCAGGTACTCCACCTCGGCGCGCAGGTACGGACGGGACGAATCGGTGCCCTTCATCCGGAACCGTCGTCCGCCCACCGCCGCGACGTCGTACTTGCCGTCGGCCTGGAGCGTCGCGTCGCGCAGTTCGGCCACGCACCCGACCTCCGCGAGCCGCAGCGCCGCGCCCGGCCCGACCTCATGGCCCAGCTCGATCGAGACGACGCCGAACCGGCGCGGGCCCGGCCCGTCCAGCAGGTCGCGGACGAGCGCGAGATACCGGTCCTCGAACACCCGGAGCGACAGCGCCATGCCGGGGAACAGCACGGTCCCCAGGGGGAACAGCGGCAGCCGCTCGGTCACGGGGGACCTCCGTCGTCGGTTCGGGGGACGCCGCCCAGGGTACGGCGGGGCCGCGACGGGACGAACCGTCGAAATCTCACATGCTGAAGCTGGGCTAGCCTCACGGCCATGAGGATCTCCGTCGTGGACGCCTTCACCGACCGGCCCTTCAGCGGCAACCCGGCCGCCGTCTGCCTGCTCGACGCCCCCGCCGACGCGGCGTGGATGCAGGACGTCGCCGCCGAGATGCGGCATTCGGAGACGGCGTTCGTCCGGCGCGCGGACGACGGGACGTTCGAGCTGCGCTGGTTCACGCCGCTGAACGAGGTGGCGCTGTGCGGGCACGCCACGCTCGCGACCGCCCACACGCTCTACCACGACGGCGTCGTGGCCGCCGGGGACGAGATCCGGTTCCGGACGCTGCGCAGCGGGATCCTGACCGTCCGTCCGGGCGCGGAGGGCGCGCTGGAGATGGACTTCCCGGCCGGCCCGCCCGTCGCGGCCCCGGCGCCCGCCGAGTTCGCCGCGCTTGGAACACCGTTCGGCTGGACGGGCCGCAACGCCCTGAACGACTGGGTGGTCGAGCTGCCCGACGCGGCGGCCGTGCGCGCCGTCGCGCCCGGCATCGCCGACCTGGCCGGCGCCGACGCCCGGCTCGTGATCGTCACCGCGCCCGCGGACCCCGGCGCCGACCACGACTTCGTGTCCCGCACGTTCGCGCCGCGCTCCCTGCCCGGCGACGCCGAGGACCCCGTCACCGGCTCCGCCCACTGCGCCCTCGCCCCCTACTGGGCGGAGCGCCTGGGCCGTGACGCCCTCACCGGGTACCAGGCGTCGGCGCGCGGCGGACGGGTCGGCGTCCGGCTCGCGGGGGACCGCGTCGTCCTCACCGGACGTGCCGTGACCGTTCTCTCCGGAGACCTCCTGGTGTGACGGTCTCGGCACGTGAGACGAGGCGCGGCGGCGTCCCGGGGCTCCGTAGACTGGGGCCGTGATCTCCCGTATCGACCTGCGCGGCTCGCTCCCCGGCGACCTGCGCTCCGTGCTGCCCCGCGCCGATCTCGACGTCGAGGCCGCCCTGGACAAGGTGCGGCCCATCTGCGACGACGTCCGCCATCGCGGCTCGGCGGCGGTCCGGGAGCACACCCGCGCGTTCGACGGGGTGGACCGGGAGCACAGCCGCGTCCCGGTCGCCGAGATCCACGCCGCGCTCGCCGCGCTGCCCGCGCCCGTCCGCGACGCGCTGGAGGAGTCGATCCGGCGGGCCCGGCTCGTCCACCGCGACCAGCGCCGCACCGACGTCACCACGAACGTCGTGCCGGGCGGCACCGTCACCGAGCGGTGGATCCCGGTGGACCGCGTCGGCCTGTACGTGCCGGGCGGACGCGCCGTGTACCCGTCCAGCGTCGTCATGAACGTCGTGCCCGCGCAGGAGGCCGGGGTCGGCTCGCTCGCCGTGACCTCGCCCGCGCAGAAGGAGTTCGGCGGCCTGCCGCACCCGACGATCCTCGCCGCGTGCGCGCTGCTCGGCGTCGAGGAGGTGCACGCCGTCGGCGGCGCCCAGGCGATCGCGATGTTCGCCTACGGCACCGACCAGTGCCCGCGCGCCGACCTCGTCACCGGGCCCGGCAACGTCTACGTCGCCGCCGCCAAACGGCTGCTCAAGGGCGTCATCGGCATCGACTCCGAGGCCGGGCCGACCGAGATCGCGATCCTCGCCGACGCGACCGCCGACCCCGTCCACGTCGCCGCCGACCTGATCAGCCAGGCCGAGCACGACACGCTCGCCGCCGCCGTCCTCGTCACCGACGCGCCCGCGCTCGCCGACGCGGTCGAGGCCGAGCTGAAGGCCCAGGTCGCCCGCGCCAAGCACCATGAGCGGATCACGGCCGCACTCGCCGGACGGCAGTCGGGCATCGTGCTGGTGGACGACGTCGCCGCCGGGCTCAGGGTCGTGGACGCCTACGCCGCCGAGCACCTGGAGATCCAGACCGCCGACGCCGACGCCGTGGCCGCGCGGGTCCGCAACGCGGGCGCGATCTTCGTCGGCCCGCACGCGCCGGTGTCGCTCGGCGACTACCTCGCCGGGTCCAACCACGTCCTGCCCACGGGCGGCTGCGCGTGCCACTCCTCGGGGCTGTCGGTGCAGTCGTTCCTGCGCGGCGTCCACGTCGTCCGCTACGACGAGGCCGCGCTCGCCGACGCCGCCGCGCGCGTCGTCGTGCTCGCCGAGGCCGAGGACCTGCCCGCGCACGGCGCCGCCGTCACGGCCCGCTTCGACTGGAAGGTCCCGTCGTGACCTCACTGGCCGACCTCCCGCTGCGCGACGACCTGCGCGGCCGGGAGCCGTACGGGGCGCCGCAGCTCGACGTCCCGTACGCGCTGAACACCAACGAGAACCCGTATCCGCCGTCCCCGGCGCTGGTCGCCGCGCTCGGCAAGGCCGTCGAGGACGTCGCCGCGAGCCTGAACCGCTACCCCGACCGGGACGCGACGCTCCTGCGCGCCGACCTCGCCGACTTCCTCAACGCCGACACCCCCGGCGCGGGCCGCACCGGACGCGACGTGTGGGCGGCGAACGGGTCCAACGAGATCCTCCAGCAGATCCTCCAGGCGTTCGGCGGGCCCGGACGCACCGCGCTCGGCTTCGAGCCGTCCTACTCGATGCACCCGATCATCACCGAGGTGTCCGGGACGGCCTGGGTCGACGCCCACCGCGACGAGGACTTCGGTCTCGACCCGGCGGCGGCCGTCGCCGCGATCGAGCGGCACGAGCCGGGCATCGTGTTCCTCACCTCGCCCAACAACCCGACCGGCACCGCGCTCGACCTCGCGACGATCGAGGCCGTCCTGGACGCGGCGCCCGGCATGGTCGTCGTGGACGAGGCCTACGCCGAGTTCCGGCGCGGCGGCACGCCGTCCGCGCTGAACCTGCTGCCCGGCCGGCCCCGGCTGATCGTCACCCGGACGATGTCCAAGGCGTTCGCGATGGCGGGCACCAGGCTCGGCTACCTCGCCGCCGACCCCGCCGTGATCGACGCGCTGATGCTCGTCCGGCTGCCCTACCACCTGTCGGCCGTCACGCAGGCCGTCGCGCGGACGGCGCTGGCGCACCGCGCCGAACTGCTCGGCACCGTGGACGCGCTGCGCTCCGAACGCGACGCGCTCGTCGCCTGGCTGCGCGGCCTCGGGCTGACCGTGGCCGACTCCGACGCCAACTTCGTCCTGTTCGGCTCCTTCTCCGACCGCCGCGCGGTGTGGGAGGGGCTGCTGGAGCGCGGCGTGCTGATCCGCGAGGTCGGGCCGCCCGGCTGGCTGCGCGTGAGCGTCGGCACGCCGGAGGAGATGGCCGCCTTCCGCACGGCCCTGAAGGAGGTCCTGTGATGCGCAAGGGACGCGTGGAGCGCGCGACGAAGGAGACGTCCGTCCTGGTCGAGATCGACCTCGACGGCACCGGCGAGGTCGACGTCGCGACCGGCGTCGGGTTCTTCGACCACATGCTGGCGCAGCTCGGCAAGCACGGCTCGTTCGACCTGACCGTGAAGACGCAGGGCGACCTGCACATCGACGCCCACCACACGATCGAGGACACCGCGATCGCGCTCGGGCAGGCGTTCCGGCAGGCGCTCGGCGACAAGGCGGGCATCCGGCGGTTCGCGGACGCGTCGATCCCGCTGGACGAGGCGCTCGCGCAGGTCACGGTGGACGTGTCGGGGCGGCCCTACCTCGTCCACTCCGAGCCGGACGGTCTCGCGCCGATGATCGGCCCCGAGTACGACACGACGATGACGCGGCACATCCTGGAGTCGTTCGTCGCGAACGCCCAGGTGGCGCTGCACGTCCACGTCCCCTACGGCCGCAACGCGCACCACATCGTGGAGGCGCAGTTCAAGGCGCTGGCCCGCGCGCTGCGCGACGCCGTCGCCTTCGACCCCAAGGTCCGCGGCATCCCCTCCACCAAGGGCGCCCTATGAGCGCGCGTGCGGCGCGCGCCGCGCGCTGGACTGAGGAGCGGCGGGAGCTTGCGACCAGAGCGACGAGGGAAGCGCGCGGCGTGAAGCGCGCCGCACGCGCGCGGAGGACGCTGTGACTAAATCGATTGTGGTGCTCGACTACGGGTCGGGGAATCTGCGGTCGGCCGAGCGGGCCGTGGCGCGGCACGGCGTGGACGTGACCGTCACCGCCGACTGGGACGCGGCGCTCGCGGCGGACGGGCTCGTCGTGCCGGGCGTCGGGGCGTTCGCGGCGTGCATGGCGGGGCTGCGCGGCATCCGGGGCGAGCAGATCATCGGGCGGCGGCTGGCCGGCGGACGGCCCGTCCTCGGCATCTGCGTCGGCATGCAGATCCTGTTCGGCAAGGGCGTCGAGCACGGCGTCACGACCGAGGGCTGCGCGGAGTGGCCCGGGACGGTCGAGCGCCTGGACGCGCCGATCCTGCCGCACATGGGCTGGAACACCGTGGACGCGCCCGCGGAGTCCACGCTGTTCGCGGGCCTGGACGCCGGGACGCGCTTCTACTTCGTCCACTCCTACGGCGTGCGCCGGTGGGAGCTGGAGCCCGACCCGCGCGGCAACCTGCGCCCCCCGCTCGTCACCTGGGCCGAGCACGGCGACCGGTTCGTCGCGGCCGTGGAGAACGGCGCGCTGTCGGCGACGCAGTTCCACCCGGAGAAGTCCGGCGACGCGGGCGCGCAGGTGCTGGCGAACTGGCTCGCGACCGTCCGCTGACGGCCGCCCACCCCCGATCCGTTCCGACAAGGAAGTTCCATGACACTGACGCTCCTTCCCGCCGTCGACGTCGCGGACGGCAAGGCCGTCCGGCTCGTGCAGGGCGAGGCGGGCACCGAGACCTCCTACGGCGCCCCGCTGGACGCGGCCCTGGCCTGGCAGAAGGCGGGCGCGGAGTGGATCCATCTGGTGGACCTCGACGCGGCGTTCGGGCGCGGCTCCAACCGTGAGCTGCTCGCCGAGGTGACCGGACGGCTGGACGTCAAGGTGGAGCTGTCGGGCGGCATCCGCGACGACGCGTCGCTGGAGGCCGCGCTCGCGACGGGCTGCGCGCGCGTCAACATCGGCACGGCCGCGCTGGAGAACCCGGAGTGGTGCCGCAAGATCATCGCCTCGCACGGCGACCGGATCGCCGTCGGCCTGGACGTGCGCGGCACCACGCTCGCCGCGCGCGGCTGGACGCGCGAGGGCGGCGACCTGTGGGAGGTGCTGGCGCGGCTGGAGGCCGACGGCTGCCCCCGCTACGTCGTCACCGACGTCACCAAGGACGGCACGCTGCGCGGCCCGAACACCGAGCTGCTCCGCGAGGTCTGCACGCGCACCGACAAGCCCGTCGTGGCGTCCGGCGGGGTGTCGTCGCTGGACGACCTGCGGGCGCTGGCGGCGCTGACCGGCGACGGCGTCGAGGGCGCGATCGTCGGCAAGGCCCTGTACGCGGGCGCGTTCACGCTGGAAGAGGCGCTGGAGGCGGTGCGCTGATGGGCGTGGCCGTGCGCGTCATCCCCTGCCTGGACGTCGACGCGGGCCGCGTGGTGAAGGGCGTCAACTTCCAGAACCTGCGCGACGCGGGCGACCCGGTGGAGCTGGCGCGCCGCTACGACGCCGAGGGCGCCGACGAGCTGACGTTCCTCGACATCACGGCGTCCAGCGGCGACCGGTCCACCACCTACGACGTGGTGCGCCGCACGGCCGAGCAGGTGTTCATCCCGCTGACGGTCGGCGGCGGCGTCCGCACGGTGGACGACGTGGACCGGCTGCTGCGCGCGGGCGCCGACAAGGTGTCGATCAACACGGCGGCCATCGCGCGTCCGGAGTTCCTGCGGGAGGCCGCGCACCGGTTCGGGTCGCAGTGCGTGGTGCTGTCGGTGGACGCCCGCCGCGTCACCGGCGGCACGGTCACCGCGTCCGGCTACGAGGTCACCACGCACGGCGGACGGCGCGGCACCGGCATCGACGCGGTCGAGTGGACGCGGCGCGGCGCCGACCTCGGCGTCGGCGAGATCCTGCTGAACTCGATGGACGCGGACGGCACCAAGGCCGGCTTCGACCTGGAGATGCTGGAGCGCGTCCGGGCGGCGACGACCGTCCCGGTGATCGCGTCCGGCGGCGCGGGCGCGGTGGAGCACTTCGCCCCGGCGGTCGCGGCGGGCGCGGACGCGGTGCTCGCCGCGAGCGTGTTCCACTTCGGGGACATGACGGTCGGCGACGTCAAGACGGCCCTGCGCGCGGCGGGCAACCCCGTCCGCTGACGCGTCACCGGGTGCTGAGCAGGACGGCGCCGACCGTCCGCCGGCTCTCCAGGTCCAGGTGGGCCTGGACGGCGTCCTCCAGCGGGTACACGGCGTGGACGCGGGCGGTGAGGTCGCCGGCGACGGCGGCGGCGAGGGCCTGCTCGACGTCGGCGCGCTGTTCGGCGCGCGGCCGGGCGAGCGCGATACCGAGCGGTCCGATCACCGACAGGCCGCGCCGGACGACCTGGAGCGTGTCGATCGGCGTCCAGGTGCCGGACGCGAACCCGTAGACCCCGAAGCGACCGCCGTCCGCGGTGGCCTCCAGCGCCTGCGCGCCGATAGCACCGCCGATGGCGTCGACCACGACGTCCGCGCCGCGCCCGCCGGTGGCCTTCCGTACGGTCTCGACCCAGCCGGGGCCGCCGTAGTCGACGGTGACGTCCGCGCCGAACCCGGCGGCGGCGTCGCGCTTGCCCGGGCCGCCGACGCCGCCGATCACCGGTCCGGCGCCGAGCCGCCCGGCGAGCTGGACGAGCATGGACCCGATGCGTCCGGCGGCGGCGGTGACGAGCACGCTCTCGCCCGCCCGAACGCCCATCGCCGTGAGCACGCCGACCGCCACCGCGCCCGCCTGGAACACCGGGACGGCCTGTTCGAGCGTCAGCGCGTCCGGCACGGCGAACACGTCGCCGCTCGCGGCGACGGCGACCTCGGCGTACCCGCCGGTGTTGCCGAGCGACGTCGCCACGACCCGGGTCCCGACCAGGGACGGGTCCACGTCCGGGCCGACCTCGGTCACCCGGCCGCCGACCTCGATGCCCGGGTCGTAGGGCAGGGGGAGCGGGTAGCGTCCGGAGCGGACGATCGTCTCGGCGTAGATCGCCCCGGCCACCTCGACGGCCACCGCGACCTGGCCGGCGGCGGGGCGCGGCGCGTCGGCCTCCTCAATTCTCATGACCTGCGGCGGGCCGAATTCACGCACGCGGACAATGCGCATGGGTCACTCTCCTGTCCGAACTGATTCGTGTTACGAACGGATGCCGTGGGCGTCCGTGTCTCGAATCGTGTCGTCCAGTGTTCTGCGACGGCAAGTACCAATCCGGCCGGGACGGCTCGAATGGGACAGTCGGCGGAAACTGTCACGCTAAGGCGCGGGCCAGCCGTTGACCTCCTCGACCAGCGCCACGGCGATCCGGCTGAACCGGTCGGCCATCTCCGCCGCCGGCACGGGCCGCCCGTTGCCGAGCCACCAGGCGACCGACTGGACGAACAACGCCGAGATCAGCGTGGGGACCAGGCCCGCCCCGGTCGTCCCGCCGCCCACCGCTCCGGCCGTCGCCGGAAGATGCGCGGTGACCATCTCAGCGAGCGTCGCGCGCATCCGCCCGGCGAACCACTGGCTCCCGGAGTCGCCGAGCAGCGCCGTGTAGATCTGGTGGTACTCGGCGAAGTGCTCGAAGAAGGCGACCCAGCGCCGCTCGTCCGGCACATCGCCCTCGTCGGGCAGGTGCTCGGTGAGAAGGGCGACCGCTTCGGCGAAGATCTTCTCCACCAGGTCGTATTTGTCGTTGTAATTGCGGTAGAAGGCGGCCCGGCTCACCATCGCGCGTTCGGTGATCGCGCTCACGGTCGTGCGCTCGAAACCACGTTCCCGAATGAGTTCGGCCAACGCCTCGCGGAGCAGCTTGCGCGTCCGCCGCGTCCGCACGTTCTCGGCCTGTCCGGACACTCCGCGCCCTACGACCGGACGGACCGGGCCAGGTGCCGGGCGATGACCATCCGCTGGATCTGGTTCGTCCCTTCGAAGATCTGCATGACCTTCGCCTCGCGCATGTACCGCTCGACCGGGAAGTCGCGCGTGTAGCCGTAGCCGCCGAGGACCTGGACGGCGTCGGTCGTCACGCGCATCGCCGCGTCCGTCGCGACGAGCTTGGCCACCGACGCCTGCCGCGCGTAGGGCAGGCCCCGGTCGCGGCGCCGCGCCGCTTCCAGGTACGTCGCGCGCGCCGACTCGACGGCGGCGGCCATGTCGGCGAGCAGGAACCCGAGGCCCTGGTGCTCGATGATCGGACGGCCGAACTGCGTCCGCTCCGCCGCGTAGGCCACGGCGTGGTCCAGCGCGCCCTGCGCGAGGCCGGTCGCGCACGCGGCGATGCCGAGGCGCCCCGAGTCCAGCGCGGCGAGCGCGATCGGGAAGCCCTGGCCCTCGGCTCCGATGCGGCGCCCGGCCGGGACGGGCGCGTCGTCGAAGTGGAGCTGCGCGGTCGTGGAGCCGGTCAGCCCCATCTTCCGCTCGGGCGGGCCGAACGTCAGGCCGGGCTGGTCGCCGTCGATGAGGAAGCAGGAGATGCCCCGGCCGCCGTCGTCGGACGTCCGGGCGAACAGCACGTAGAAGTCGGCCTCGCCGCCGTGCGTGATCCACATCTTGGTGCCGGTGATCCGGTAGCCGTCGCCGTCGCGCACGGCCCGGGTCGCGAGCGCCGCCGCGTCCGACCCGGCCTGCGCCTCCGACAGCGCGTACCCGCCGAGCAGCTCGCCGCCGAGCAGGTCCGGCAGGCGCCCGCGCAGTTCCGCCGACCCGAACGCGTGCGGCGCGAAGCACGCCAGGCTGTGGACGCTCACCCCGACCGCGACCGACGCCCACACCGCCGCGATCTCCTCCAGCACCTGGAGGTACACCTCGTAGGGCTGGCCGCCGCCGCCCGCGTCCTCGGGGTAGGGGAGGCCGAGGAGCCCGGCGCGGCCGAGCGTCCGGAACACCTCGCGCGGGAACGCGCCCGCCTCCTCGGCGTCGGCGGCGCGCGGCGCCAGCTCCTTGCCGACGATCTCGCGCGTCAGGGCGATCAGGTCCTCGGCCTCGGGCGTGGGCGGCATCCGTTCTGCGGGCATGGACCCATCCTCGCGCGTCAGGCGGACAGCTCGCGTTCCAGGGGCGTGCGGAAGCGCGGGACGGCCCGGATGTTCCCGTAGAACGCCGCGATCCGCTCCGCCTCGGCGGCCACCGCCGCGCGGGCCTGGCTCCCGGCGTCCTCCAGGAACCGGACGGCGATCTCCCCGTCCGCGCGCTGCGCCCAGCCGCCGACGACGCGCCCGTCCCACCAGACGGTCGGGCCGACGTTGCCGCTGCGGTCGAACAGCGCGGGCGCGTGCGGGCCGAGGAACCAGCCGCGCTCCTTCCAGCCCATCGGCGTCGGGTCCAGCGCGGGCAGCAGCGCCGCCCACGGTTCGGGCGCTGCGACCGGTTCGACGTCGTCGGCGAGGACGATCCCGGGGACGCCGTCCAGGTCCACCTCGACCGTGGCGATCTCGGCGAGGGCGGCCTTGACGTCGGCGACGGTCCAGCCCGTCCACCACTTGACGTCGCTCACCGGCGCGGGCCCGAACGCGCGCAGCCACGCGCGGACCAGCGCGGCGCGGGCCTCCTTGGCGGGCATGACCGGGACGCCGCCGGGGATCCACGCCTCGGCCGGCTGCCACACGTACTGGCTGCTGATCCACGACCCGTTCGGACGGCCCCGCACGATCCGGCCCTGGAGCCCGAGCGTCACGAGCACCCACGTCGTGATGTTCGTCGCGGTGGAGTAGGACTTGCCGGGCGCGAGCTGGACGGTCGTCCGCAGCGCCGGGACCTCCTTGGAGAGCTGCACCCCGGTCGCCTTGCCGAGCTTCAGCAGCGCCGCGTGGGTCTCCTCGGCGGTCGCGGCGAAGAACGCCCGCGCGTCCGGGACGCCCGACTGCTCGATGAACCCGCTGTACCGGACGAGCTGTTTCGCGGCCAGCGCGTCCGCGCACGACGCCTGGAGGACGGGCGCCAGCTCGACCGGCACCACGAACATCGTCCGCCGCATCGCGAGCAGCCGCAGGAGCGTCCGGTCGTCGTACAGCGCGGCCTCCAGCGCAGACGGAACAAGGTTCCGGCTCCGCGCCGCCGCCGACAGGTACACGGTGGCCGGGTCGGTCGCGTGCAGCGCGACGAGCGACCGGGCGGTCTCGGCGGGGTCGTCGGTGCGCCGGTCGGGCGCGAGCCGGTGCCGGAGCGCGAGCCGCGCGCGCCGCTCGGCCGTGCTGATGGTCCGCATGATCCGCAGGGTAGCGGCCGGGTCCGACGATCAGGCGAGGCGGTCGGACGAGGCGGTCAGACGAGACGGGCCGCGCTCGCCGCGCGCACGCCCGGGTCCTCGGCCTCGTCGAGTTGCAGGCGCTGCAGCCGGACGCGGGTGTCGTCGGTGAGCGGCGCGGTCTGGACGGCGATCGCGCGCACCGCCTCCTCGCAGTCCCACAGGCCCTCGGCGGTGAACGCCTCGGCCGTGTGCGGGGCCGTCCGGGTGAGCGCGGTCAGCACGCGCGGGCGCAGGTAGGAGTACGACGACTCCGACCACGCCGTCTTCAGCAGCGGGACGGCCTCGCCCGCCCGCAGCCGCCCGAGGCCCTCGATCGGGGCGGCGGACGCGGCCCAGTCGCGGCGCTCCAGGGCGTCCTCCAGATGGGTCATGAGCAGCGGGATGTCCTCACGCGTGCCGTGCCGCGCGAGCAGCCCGAGGCCGACGCCCCGGCAGCCGCCGCGCTCGGCCGCCCAGTCCCGCGCGCGGGGCAGCGTCTCGGGGCCGTAGTCCCACAGGGCGCGGGCCACCGCGCCGCCCCACCGGCTCGGCCGGGCGAGCAGTTCCTCGGCGAGGTCCAGCAGGACGGGCGCGCGCCGCCGCCCCAGCTCGAAGATCGCGCCGATCGCGCCGTCGTCGCGGCGCCGCGCGATGTCGAGCAGCTCGTCGTCGGTGCGGTCGCGGCGGGACCGCGCGGCGGCGACCGGCGGGACGGGACGGCCCCGGCCGCGGCGGCGGTCCAGCGCGGCGGCGATCCGGGGCGAGCGCGCCGCCCACGCCGCCGCCACCGGGCCGCCCGAGCCCGCGAACAGGTCGGCGAGGGCGTCGTCGTCGCAGCGCGCCGCGACCAGCGTCTCCAGCCCGTCGGTGAGCCGGGGGTCGCCGAGCCGGACCAGCGTGTCCAGCGCCTCGAACCAGTGCGCGCCCTCCTCGGCGTACCGGCGCAGCGGGGACGCGGCCTCGCGGCGGCTGAGCCGCACCAGGTCGGCGAGGACGTCCAGCGTGAGCCGGACGCGCGCCTCGTCGGCGTCGGCGTGGTCGGCCGGGTCGAACAGGTGCTCGGCGAGCGGGCCGGCCGGCAGTTCGAGATCGACCATCAACCGGGCGTAATACAGGGAGCGGTCGTCGCAGCGCGCGTCCCACCGGGGATCGCGCCGCACACAGTCGTACACGTACTCGCCCGCGCCGGGGCGGTCCGCCGCCCGGCGGGCCGCCCGCCCGAGGCCCCGCTGCAACTGTCCGTGCAGCGTGGTCGCCGCTTCCCTGATGTCGCTCACCTCGCCAGAATGCGCAGCCGACCAGATTCCCGGCAAGTGTTTTGTTCCCCGCGCCTCAACGGTCGCCGGTCCCATTACAGCTCACGCTGGGCCGTCCACGACGCGTAGAGGTCGGCGTAGACGCCCGGGACGGCGGCCAGCTCGGCGTGCGGGCCCCGCTGGACGATCCGGCCGGCGTCGAAGACGATCACCTCGTCGGCCGCCTCCGCCGTGGACAGCCGGTGCGCGATCGACAGGGCCGTCCGGCCCCGCGTCAGGCGCTCCAGCGCCCGCTGGATGCGGATCTCGGTGGCCGGGTCGACCGCCGACGTCGCCTCGTCCAGCACCAGCAGGTCCGGGTCGGCCAGGTAGGCGCGGACCAGCGCGACGAGCTGCCGCTCGCCCGCCGACAGCGACTCGCCGCGCTGCCCGACCGGGGTGTCCAGGCCGCGCGGCAGGCCGTCCAGCCAGCCCGCGAGGCCGAGGTCGGCGACCGCGCGGCGCACGTCGTCGTCGGACGCCTCCGGCCGCCCGTACCGCAGGTTCGCGCCGAGCGCGTCGTCGAACAGGAACCCGTCCTGGGGGACCATGACGATCCGCTCCCGCAGTGAGGAGAAGCGGATCTCGTCCAGCGGCACGCCGTCCACGAGGATCCGGCCGGACACCGGGTCCATCAGCCGGGTCAGCAGCTTGGCGAACGTCGTCTTGCCCGACCCGGTCTCGCCGACGACCGCGATCCGCGTGCGCGGCGCGATGACGGCGTCCACGTCGTGCAGCACCGGCGGGCCGCCGGGGTAGGCGAACCCGACGTCCTCGAACCGCACCTCGATCGGGCCGCGCGGGAGCGTCCGGCCGCGGTCGCCGGGGTCGGCGACGTCCGGCTCGGTGTCCAGGACGCCGAGCACCCGCCGCCAGCCCGCGATCGCGTTCTGCGCGTCGTTCAGCACCTCGGTCGCCGTCTGCATCGGGCTGACGAACAGGGTGACGAGGAACAGGAACGCCACGAGCTTCCCGGCGCTGAGGTGCCCGCCGATGCCGAGCAGCGTGCCCGCGACGACGACCGCCCCCGTCGCGACCGCCGCGACCAGCTCCGACGTCGGGAACGTCAGCGCGACGGTCGCCTGCGCGCGGGTCTGGGCGGTCTTGTGGCCGTCCACCGCCGCGTCCACGCGCCGGGCCGTCCGGTCCTGCGCGGCGTACGCGCGGATGACGGACGCGCCGACCACCGACTCGCTGACGGCGGCCAGCAGGTCGCCCATCCGCTCCCGGACGCGCGTGTACGCCGCCGAGATGATCCGCTGGAACCGGCGCAGCGCGAACCCGAGCGGCACGAACGCCGCCCACACCAGCAGCGCCAGCGGCCACGAGTACACGGCCATCAGGACGGTCGCGACGACGAGCTGGCCCGACGCCATGATCATCATCAGCCCGCCGTACTGCATGAACTGGCTGATCTGGTCGACGTCGCCGGTCACCCGGGACACGAGCGCTCCGCGCCGCTCGCCGCTCTGCGTCAGCATCGACAGGTCGTGGACGTGCCGGAACGCCCGCACCCGCAGGCTCGTCAGGCCCGTCTCCGACGTCCGGTACAGGCGCACGTTCATCGCGTACGCGCACACGGCCGTCAGGAGCACCGCCCCCGCGCACGCCAGCACCATCAGGCGGACGAACGCCAGGTCCGGGCCGCCGTCCCCGCCGAGGCCCCGGTCGATCGTCTGCTGCACCGCGACCGGGACGACCACGCGGCCCGCCGTGGCCAGCAGCGCCAGCGCCAGCGTGACGGGCAGGCCCGCCGTGAACTCGGGGCTGAGCCGCAGGCCGCGCCGCAGCGTCCGCAGCGCGCCCTCGGTATCCGCCGCGCCGCTCAGCGCGGTGACCGGAGCGGTCATCGGACGGCCTCCTCGCCGCTCGCGTCCGCCGCCCGCTCGGCCTCGGCCCGCTCGTAGGCGGTGACGAGGTCGCGGTAGCCGGGCGAGCGTTCCAGCAGGTCGGCGTGGGCGCCGCGCGCCTGTGTCGCGCCGTGCTCCAGGTAGACGACCTCGTCGGCGAGCGCGATCGTGGCCTTGCGGTAGGCGACGACCAGGACGGTCACGCCCGCCGAGCTCTCCCGCAGGCCCGCCAGGATCCGCGCCTCGACGCTCGGGTCCACGCTGGACGTCGCGTCGTCCAGCACCAGCAGCCGGGGCCGCCGCACGAGCGCCCGCGCCAGCGCGAGCCGCTGCCGCTGCCCGCCCGACAGGGTCGTGCCGCGCTCGCCGACGCGGGTGTCCAGGCCGTGCGCGAGGCCGGCCACGAACCCGTCGGCCTGCGCCAGCCGCAGCGCCTCCCACACGCGGTCGTCGGTCACGTCGGCGCCCAGCGCCACGTTGCCGCGCACGGTGTCGTCGAACAGGAACGCGTGCTGGGGGACGAGCGCGACGTTCGCCGCGAGGACGCCCGGACCGGTCTCGCGGACGTCCACGCCGTCCAGCAGCACCGCGCCCTCGGCCGGGTCCACCAGCCGGACCAGCAGGTTCGTCAGCGTGGACTTGCCCGCGCCCGTCGGCCCGACCACCGCGACCGTCCGGCCCGGCTCGACGTCGAACGACACGCTCCGCAGGACGTCGCCCGCGCCGTAGCCGAACCGCACGTCGCGGACGGCCAGCGCCGCCGCGCCGTCGCCAGGGACGTCCCGGTCGCCGTGCGGCATCGTGTCCCGCTCGTCCAGGACGGCCCGGACGCGCCGCCATCCGACCACGCTGCGCGGCACGTCCGCCAGCACCCAGCCGAGCGCGCGGATCGGCCACGCCAGCAGCGTGAACAGGTACGCCACGCTGACCAGGTCGCCGGCGGTCATCGCGCCGCCGTCGACGCGCATCGTCCCGACCAGCAGGACGGCCAGCACGCCAAGGTTCGGCAGCGCCTCCAGCAGCGGGTCGAGCAGGCCCCGGACGCGTCCGACGGCGATGTTGGCGTCCCGCAGCTCCTCCGCCCGCCGCGCGAACCGCTCGGTCTCGGCGGCCTCCCGGCCGAGCGTCTTGACGACCAGGGCGCCCTCGAAGCTCTCGTGCGCGACCTCGCTCACCCCGGCCCGCAGCCGCTGCGCGCGTGTCGCCGCCGGGGCCAGCCGCCGCTGGTAGAAGACGTTCAGGAGCGCGACCGCCGGGAACACCAGCAGCGCCACGACGGCCACGACCGGGTCGACCAGCACGATCGCCACGGCCGCGATGACCAGCATGAACGCGACCCCGATCGCCATCGGCAGCGGCGCCAGCGGCGCCCACACCGCCTCGACGTCGGCGTTGGCGTTCGACAGCAGCTCGCCCGCCGGGTGCCGGGCGTGCCAGGAGGCGGGGAGTTCCAGGTAGCGGCGCGTCACGGCCCGCCGGTAGGCGGCCTGCATCCGGTACTGGACGAGCCCGGCGTAGAAGCGGCGGCCCGCCACCCCGAGCGCCTTGAGGAACGCGACCCCGACGATCGCGGCGGCCGAGGCCGCCAGCGCGCCCGCCGTCGTCCGGCCCGCCGCGAACGCGGGCAGCACGACGTGCTCGGTCACGTGCCCGAGCACCTGGGCGGTGCCGACGGTCGTCGCGGCGTACAGCGCGCTCGCGCCCACGGCCACCGCGAACGCGCGCGGCTCGGCCCGGACGGCGACCCCCATCACCCCCAGCCCCTCCCGCAGCATGTGGGGGTCGACCCGGCGTGGTGCGTCCTGTTTCCGGGACGGCGCTCTGGGGGGCGCGTTCGGTGGCACGGCGGACTCCTTCGTCGTTCTCGGCGCACGGCGCGAGCCCCCGCGAGGCGCTTCCCGGGGGTTTCGGCCTGGTTATGCCTACCATCCGGCGATGACGGCTATTCCCGGGTTCGTCCGCGTACGATCGGAGCAGGGGGTTCGTGCGCGTACTCTCGTCCGGGCGGCGTCCCGGTCGCGCGCCGGGCCGTCCGACCGCTCCCGTCCGACCGCATCGAGGCACCCCGACCCGCCACTCCCGTCCCGGCCCGCGTGCCGTTCCCGCTGCCCATCCGGCCGATTCGCCACGGACCTCCCGCGCCGTCTCCGGACGCGCGTTCCGAAGTGGCCGAATGCGCCATCAACGCCGAGTTTCTTGTTCATCACGGGGACATCGCGGCGGTGCGGCGGGTGCTCCGCCGCGGGCCCGTCGGCGCGCACCCGGGGAAACCTTGTGGGCGCGTATCAAAATGGTCCGTTTTGTCCTAAGGAAAGTGAGCACCGCCCGTGCGGCGCGCGGCGTCGTCCGCGGCACCGGGCGGCGGCCACGGGGACCCGGACGTCGGTGTTCCTTCCGAACCGGACAGGTCGTGCGGACGTGCGGGTCGGATGCCCGGAACGCCCCGTACGCGGCGGCCGGACGGCGGTCGCGCACGTCCGGCGAGAGGCTCCCGACCGGTGCGGTCAACGCCCTGACGGAGAACGGTTGGGGATTTTGGCGGGGCAGTTCGCCGAGAGGGGAATCATGGGCCTTGCCGCCCCTCCGTTTTACGCGGAACCGGTGATACGGTGGGGTCGTCGGTTGCAGTCGTGGTTCTCGATCGTTTGTCCAGACGTCCGCGGACTGATGACAGCGGGCGTTTTGGCTTTTCCGGGACCGTACCGGGGGCGAGGACGTTCCGCGGCGACCGCACTGGGTCCGCGAGGTGTGGACCCACGTTTTGCCGCAAGGAGAAAGACATGCCCCAGCAGGGCACCGTAAAGTGGTTCAACGCCGAGAAGGGCTTCGGCTTCATCGCCGTGGACGGCGGCGGGCCGGACGTCTTCGTGCACTACTCGGCGATCCAGTCCTCCGGGTACCGCACGCTGGACGAGAACCAGCGCGTCCAGTTCGAGGTGACGCAGGGTAACCGCGGCCCGCAGGCCGACCAGGTGACCCCCCTGTAACACCGCCCACAATCGTCGAAACAGCCCGCGTCCCGGCCAGGGGCGCGGGCTGTTTTTTGTTCTGCCGCCCAGCGTTCCCCGGCCGGGGCGGTCGCGCGGCGAGGATCGCTCGCGCCCCCGGCACGAGGCCGGGGGATAACTCGGGGCGGGTGCCGGCGGGGGCACGGCACAATAGGGAGCATGTCTTCCTCGTCCAACCTGGACCCCAAGATCGCCGAACGTCTCAAGCGGGACCCCAATGGGCTGCTCCCGGCCATCGCCCAGCAGTACGACACCGGCGAGGTGCTCATGCTCGGGTGGATGGACGACGAGGCGCTGCACCGCACCCTCACCACCGGCCGCTGCACCTACTGGTCGCGCAGCCGCCAGGAGTACTGGGTGAAGGGTGAGTCGTCCGGGCACCAGCAGTGGGTGAAGTCCGTCGCTCTCGACTGCGACGCCGACGCCATTCTCGTCAAGGTGGACCAGGTCGGCGGGGCGTGCCACACCGGGGACCGCACGTGCTGGGACGCCGACGTCCTCGACGCGGTGGTGGGGGAGCGGCCCGCCGTCTCGTCATGAGCGGGCGCGAGGGGTCGGCCGCGCGCGAGCGCGGTCTGGCGGCGCTGCTGTGCGCGGCGGGCGCTGGCCTGACGCTGCTCGCGGCGGGACGGCCGTGGGCCACGGTCCGCGCCCGTGACGCGATCACGCCGTTCGCCGGGCATCTCACCGGCGGGGACCTCGGCTGGGCGGGCGCGCTCGGCTGGGCGGGGCTCGCCGGGGTCGCGGCGCTGTTCGCCGTCCCGGGACGCGGCCGGTCGGTGGTCGGCGCGCTGCTCGCGGTGTTCGGCGGGCTGATGGTCTACGCGTCGGTCACGGCCGTCGGGCACGCGCACGTCATCGCGGTGGCGGGGGAGAAGTCCGCGCTGCTGCGGCTCGGGGCGCGGCCGGAGGTCACGACGTCGCTGTGGTGGCTCGCCTCGGCGGCGGGCGGCGTCCTGCTGGCGACCGGGGGGCTGGTCGTGCTGGTGCGCGGGGCGCGCTGGCCCGGCATGTCGGCCCGGTACGAGCGCGCCGGACGTGCCGCCGCTCGTCCCGCGGAGCCCGACGACGCCGCCGCGCTCTGGAAGTCGCTGGACCGGGGCGAGGACCCCACCGCCGACGACGCCGAGCGTCCTGCGGGCCGCCGGCGGTGACGGGCGGCGCCGAGCACGCCGGGCTGGTCCTGGTCGCCGAGCACGATCCGGCGGTCGCCGAGCTGGAGCGCCGCTACCTCGCCCGCGAGGGCTTCGAGGTGGAGATCGAGCGCGACCCCGAGCGGGCGGCGGGACGGACGGCGCGCGCCCGTCCCGCCGCCGTCGTCCTGGACCTGTCGGTGTCCCCCGCTCCGGCGGCGCTGCTCCGGCGCGTTGCGGACGCCGCGGACGCCGCGCCCGTCCTCGCCGTGACCGGGCCGTCGGACGGTCCCGGCGATCTCGGGGTGCATCGGCTGACGCGGCCGTTCGGGCCGCGGACGCTCGTCGCCGCCGTCCTCGCCGCGCTGCGCCGGGACGACGGCACCGCGCCCCTGCGGGCGGGCGCGCTCGTTCTCGACCCCGCCGCCCGGACGGCCGGGATCGGCGAACGCCCGGTGGCCCTCACCGCCACCGAGTTCGACCTGCTGCGGTTCCTCGCGGGCAGCCCCGGCCGCGTCTTCACCCGCGAGCAGCTCCTCGCCGGGGCGTGGGGGCCGGCGTCGTCGTCGGGCAGCCGGACGGTTGACGTCCACATCGCGCAGCTCCGCGCCAAGCTCGGCGACGGCGGCTCGATCCGGACGGTGCGCGGCGTCGGGTACGTCCTGGACGCCTAGGCTGGAGCGGTGAGCCGAACGCCGACCGCGCGCCGCCCCGTCCAGCGCGCCCTGGCCGGGCCCGCGGTGGTCGCGGCGGTGACGGCGGGCGCGGTGGCTCTCGTCGGGCTGGTCGATCCGCACGAGCACGGCCACTACCCGTCCTGCCCGTTCCTGGCCGTCTCGGGCTACTACTGCCCGGGGTGCGGGGGGCTGCGGATGGTGAACTCGCTCGTCCACGGGCACGTGGGCACCGCGTTCGGCTCGAACCCCCTCGCGTTCCTGCTGCTGCCCGCCGCGCTCTACCTGTGGGGACGCTGGACGTGGCTCGCGGCGCACGGCGAGCGGATGCGCTCCGCGCTGTTCACCCCCGCCGCCGGCTGGACGGCCTTCGGCATCGCGCTCGTGTACTGGATCGTCCGCAATCTGCCGTTCGCACACGTCCTGGCGCCCTGAGTGAATCCGGGCGGTCCGGCGGCGCCCCGACGTTCGGGAGCGTCGGACCCTGCGGATACGATCGGGGCCACCGATCGACCGAGTCTGGGGGCCTACCGTGAGCGTGCTCGACGAGATCATCGAAGGCGTGCGTGCCGATCTCGCCGAAAGGCAGCGGGAGACGTCGCTGGACGACCTCAAGGCCCGCGCCGAGCAGGCCCCCGCCCCCCGGGACGCCCTCGCGGCGCTGCGCGGGCAGGGCGTCGGGGTGATCGCCGAGGTCAAGCGCAGCAGCCCGTCCAAGGGCGCGCTCGCCGCCATCGCCGACCCGGCCGCGCTCGCCCGCGACTACGAGGCGGGCGGCGCCAAGATCATCAGCGTGCTCACCGAGGGCCGCAAGTTCGGCGGCAGCCTCGCCGACCTCGCCGACGTCCGCGCCAGCGTGGACATCGCGGTCCTGCGCAAGGACTTCATCGTCACGTCCTACCAGCTCTGGGAGGCGCGGGCCCACGGCGCCGACGTCGCCCTGCTGATCGTCGCCGCGCTCGACCAGGACGCCCTGGTGTCGCTCGTCGAGCGGGCCGAGTCGATCGGGCTGCTGCCGCTCGTCGAGGCGCACACCGAGGAGGAGGTGGCCCGCGCGGTCGACGCGGGCGCCAAGGTCATCGGGATCAACGCCCGCGACCTGAAGACCCTCCGCGTGGACCGCGAGGTGTTCGCCCGGCTCGCGCCGCTCGTCCCGAAGGACGTCGTGCGGATCGCCGAGTCCGGGGTGCGCGGCCCGCACGACCTGCTCGCCTACGCCTCCGCCGGGGCCGACGCCGTCCTGGTCGGGGAGAGCCTGGTCCGCGGCCGGGACCCGCGCGCCGCCGTCGCCGACCTCGTCGCGGCGGGCGCGCACCCGGCGCTGCGGCAGGGCAGCTGACGGGGAACCGGTAGGGTACGGGCATGCTGATGGAGCCGCTGCGCGAGCGATGGCGGGCCGTCCCGACGTCGCACTGACCGGACCGCCTTCCATCGCCTGACAGGACGCACTCTTCGATGACCATCCATTCCGAGCGCGGCTCCGCCGTGCCCGCACCCGTCCCCGACGCGGCCGGACGCTTCGGCGTCTACGGCGGGCGCTTCGCCCCCGAGGCCCTGATGGCCGCGCTGGACGAGCTGACCGCCGAGTTCGAGGCAGCCCGCCGCGACCCCGTCTTCACCGCCGAGCTGACCGAACTGCTCACCACCTACGCCGGCCGGCCGAGCCTGATCACCGAGGCCCGACGGTTCGGCGCCGAAGCGGGCGGCGCGCGGGTCCTCCTCAAGCGCGAGGACCTCAACCACACCGGCTCCCACAAGATCAACAACGTGCTGGGGCAGGCGCTGCTCGCCCGCCGCACGGGCAAGACCCGGCTGATCGCCGAGACCGGCGCGGGCCAGCACGGCGTCGCCACCGCGACCGCCGCCGCCCTCCTCGGCCTCGAATGCACCGTGTTCATGGGCGAGGTCGACACCGAGCGCCAGGCGCTCAACGTCGCCCGGATGCGGATGCTCGGCGCCGAGGTCGTCCCGGTCAAGGCGGGCAGCCGCACCCTCAAGGACGCCGTGAACGAGGCGTTCCGCGACTGGGTCGCGACGGTGGAGAACACGCACTACTGCGTCGGGTCCACGATGGGGCCGCACCCGTTCCCGCTGATGGTCCGCGAGTTCCACCGCGTCATCGGCGTCGAGGCCCGCGCGCAGGTCATGGAGCTGACCGGAAAGCTGCCCGACGCCGTCCTCGCCTGCGTCGGCGGCGGGTCCAACGCCATCGGCGCCTTCCACGCGTTCATTCCCGACACGTCCGTGCGCCTCATCGGGTTCGAGGCCGCGGGCGACGGCGTCGAGACCGGACGGCACGCCGCGACCGTGACCGGCGGGTCCGTCGGCGTCATCCACGGCATGCGCACCTACCTCCTCCAGGACGAGGAGGGCCAGACGATCGAGTCGCACTCGATCTCCGCCGGGCTCGACTACCCCGGCGTCGGGCCCGAGCACTCCTGGCTGCACGACACCGGCCGCGCCGAGTACCGTCCCGTCACCGACGCCCAGGCGATGGAGGCGTTCGCGCTGCTGTGCCGCACCGAGGGCATCATCCCGGCGATCGAGTCGGCGCACGCCCTCGCGGGCGCGCTCCAGGTCGGCCGCGAACTGGGCCCGGACGCGACGCTGCTCGTCTGCCTGTCGGGACGGGGCGACAAGGACATGCACACGGCCGCCGCGTACTTCGGCCTGATGCCGGAGGGGGACGCCAAGTGAGCGTCAAGGCCGCCTACGACAGGGCCCGCGCCGAGAACCGCGCCGCGCTCGTCGGGTACCTGCCCGCCGGGTTCCCGTCGGTCGACGGCGCGATCGAGGCCGCGACGGCGATGGTGGAGGCCGGCTGCGACGTCATCGAGATCGGCCTGCCCTACACCGACCCGATGATGGACGGCCCCACGATCCAGGACGCCGTCCACCGCGCCCTGGTCGGCGGGGTGCACCTCGCCGACGTGTTCCGGACCGTCGAGGCCGTCGCCGCCACCGGCGCCGAGACGCTCGTCATGACGTACTGGAACCCCGTCGACCACTACGGCGTGGACACGTTCGCCCGCGACCTCGCCTCGGCCGGCGGCACCGGGCTGATCACGCCGGACCTCACGCCCGAAGAGGCCGGTCCCTGGCTGGAGGCGTCCGACGCGCACGGCCTGGACCGGGTGTTCCTCGTCGCGCTCAGCTCCACCGACGAGCGCCTCGACAAGATCACCAGCGTGTCCCGGGGCTTCGTGTACGCGGCGTCGCTGATGGGCGTCACCGGCGCCCGCACGGCCATCGACACCGGGGCGCCCCGGCTCGTCGAGCGCACGCGGGCCGTCCTGGACAAGAACGGCCGGGACCTGCCGGTCGGGCTCGGGCTCGGCGTGAGCGACGGCGCGCAGGCCGCCGAGGTCGCGGGATTCGCCGACGGCGTCATCGTCGGATCGGCGTTCATCCGGCGGCTGCTGGACGCGCCCGACACCGCGTCCGGCGTCGCGGCCGTCCGCGCCCTCGCCGCCGACCTGGCGGCCGGGGTCCGGGCCGGGCGCGGCTGACCGTCCGCGCGTCGTCGTACGCGGACCTTATCCGGGGTCCTCTAGGGTGTGTCCGGGTCGCGGAGCGCCGCGGCCCGGACAGGTCGTCGCGGTCGCGGAGGGGAACAGGATGGCGCAGCGCGTGGAGGCCGGCCCGGACGAGACGTCCGACCGGCCGGGGCCGCCCCCGGTCGCCCGGTGGTTCGTCTTCCCGGCGTGGGCGCTGACGCTCGTCGGGCTCGGCATCTCGATCTACCTCACCATCGCGCACTACCGCCCGCGGACGCTGGTGTGCTCGGCGAGCGGCGTGATCGACTGCAGCGCCGTCACGACGAGCAAGTACTCCGAGCTGCTCGGGATCCCGATGCCGCTGCTCGGGCTCGCGTTCTTCGTCGGGTTCGCCGTGCTGATCACGCCGCCGCTGCTGCGGTCCCCGCAGCCGCTGCTGCGCTGGAGCAGGCTCGCGGCGGTGTCGGTCGGCGTCCTGTTCGTGGTCTACCTGATCACCGCCGAGGTGATCCTCCGGCACCTCTGCCAGTGGTGCACCGGGGTCCACATCGTCACTATCCTGCTTTTCGTCCTTGTCCTTTCCGATGAGTTCCGGCGGATCGGCCAGATCGAGGAACCCCCGAGGAGAACTCCATGAGCAAGGCCGCACGTGAGCGGTCGGCGCGCGACCGGCTGGCCGCCGAGCGCGCCCGTCAGGCGGCGCGCCAGAAGCAGATCCGGCTGCTCGCGCTCGTCGTCGGCGTCGTGGTCGCGGTCGCCGCCGTCGTCGCGATCGTGGTCGTCGTCGCCGACCAGAAGAGCAAGCGCAACCAGGTCGCCGAGCGCTACACGGGGCCGCAGGCGCCGCTCAGCCGCCAGGCCGACGGGTCGATCGTGATGGCCAAGGCGGGCGTCACCAAGCCGGTCCTGGAGATCTTCGAGGACTTCCAGTGCCCGCACTGCGCCGAGTTCGAGAAGACCGAGGGGAAGACCGTCAAGAGCCTCGCGGCCGAGGGCAAGGTGAAGGTCGTCTACCGGCCGTTCAACCTGTTCAGCCAGCAGCCCGACCCGTCTCGGGGGAACTCCCAGCGCGCCGCCGCGGCGGCGCTCTGCGTTCCGGCCGCTCAGTGGCTCTCCTACCACGACGCGCTTTTCAAGTACCAGCCCGCCGAGGGCACCGGTGGATTCTCCATCAAGGATCTCGTCGCCTGGGGCAAGGACGTCGGGGTGACGGACCCGAAATTCTCGACGTGCGTGACCAAGCAGGAGAAGGACAAGCAAGTCGGCGAGATGACCTCGTACACCGCCTTGACGCGCAAGGTCGATTCGACGCCCACGCTGGTCCTCGACGGTAAGAAGCTCACTTCTCAGCAGATGTCGGACCTCACGAGCGCCATCGCCGGCGCCAAGTAGCAGCGGCGAGCGTCCTCGCACCCGGGCGACCTCGACGCGAGCCCCCGGCGGCGCATCCGCACCGCCGGGGGCTCGGTCTTTTCTCGGGAGTGCGGGAAAGGCTCAGACGTAGCCGCCTCGCGGCCGGGTGTTCAGGGCAAGTCCTGCGCGGAACACCACCGGCCGGATGTCCATATCCGGAATCGGCAACAGCATTGGTCCCGGGGTGTTGAAATTGTTCTGACAGCAGTACTGTCCGCTGCGGCGGAGGGTCGTGGTCGTTGGCGAATCCACGGTGCCGACCCGGAGAACCGTGCTTGCGTGGCCGTGCAGGGGTCCGGTGCGGTCGACGTGCCCGGTCATCGACCGATCGGCGCAGGCGGGCATGGGCGGACCAGGTCGGGAGACGTCCGGGGCGCGGCGCCGGGGCGGACCGTGCGGGTCGCCGGAAAGCGGTAACGTCATCGCTCATGCAGCCGCTCGCGTTCATCCCGAGCCCCTCACAGGGTGTCTGGCACCTCGGGCCGTTCCCGCTCCGGGCTTATGCCTTCATGATCATCATCGGCATCGTCATCGCGGTGTGGGTGACCGAGCGGCGCTGGACGGCGCGCGGCGGCGAGCCCGGCGTGGTCGTGGACGTCGCGGTGTGGGCGGTGCCGTTCGGGCTCGTCGGCGGACGGCTCTACCACGTCATCACCGACTGGCAGCGCTACTTCGGATCGGGCGGCGACCCGCTGCGGTCGCTGATGATCTGGGAGGGCGGCCTCGGGATCTGGGGCGCGATCATCCTCGGCGCTCTCGGCGCGGCGCTCGGCTGCCGCCGCCGGGGGATCTCGGCGCTCGCGCTGGCCGACGCGGCGGCGCCCGGCGTCGCGCTCGCGCAGGCCGTCGGACGGTGGGGCAACTACTGGAACCAGGAGCTGTACGGCCGTCCGCTGCACACGTTCTGGGCGCTGGAGATCGACCCCGAGCACCGCGAGGCGAAGTACGCCGACGTCGCGACCTACCACCCGACGTTCCTGTACGAGTCGATCTGGTGCGTGGGCGTCGCGGTGCTCGTCGTGTGGGCGGGCCGCCGCTGGAACCTGACGCACGGGCGGACGTTCGCGCTCTACGTCGCCGCCTACACGGCGGGACGCGGCTGGGTCGAGGCGCTGCGGGTGGACGAGGCGCACCACGTCCTCGGCCTGCGGCTCAACGACTGGACGTCCATCGTGATCTTCCTGCTGGCCGTCGCGTACCTGTACTTCGCGCGGAACCGGTCGGGCCCCGAGCGCATCGGCGCCGTGCCCGACGGGGACGGCCCCGCCGCCGAGCCCGCCACGACGCCCGACGCGTCCGAGGACGCCACGAAGGCCGACGAGACCGCGGTGGAGAAGGACGCCGAACTCCCCACGAAGGCCGATGGGCCCGCGCCCGAGACGGACGCCGGGCCCCCTACGGCGGTGGACGAGCCGGCGCCGGTCAAGGACGCCGAGCCTGCGCCGGCCGACGAGCCGACGCCCGCCGAGGAGGCCGAGCCCGCCACGGCCGCCGACGAGCCCGCGTCGGAGAAGGACGCCGAGCCCGCTACGGCGGTGGACCAGCCTGCGCCGGTCGAGGGCACGGAGCCTGCCACGGCGCCGGATGAGCCCGCACCGCCGAAGGACGCCGAGCCTGCCACGGTGGCCGACGAGCCGGCGTCCGCGGAGGAGGAGCGCGGCGACAAGCGCGCCGAGGCGGGCGAGACGCGTCCGGAGCCTGTGAAGGACGCCCCCTGAGCACCCGATCTGATACCTGGACGAAACCGCCTTTTGGGAGCGAGCGCCCCGCCGCTGACGCTAGGCTCCCGGTGTGATCGAGGCGCGTGACTCAGGTGCGTCCGGGACGACGTCCGGACGCGGCGGAAAGGACTTCTGGCCCGCCGAGGACCAGGCTCCCGGCAAAAGCCGCAAGCCCCTGTTCCTCTATGGCGGGGCGGCCCTGGCGGTCCTGCTGGTGCTGGCCGGGGCGGGTGCGTTCTTCCTGACCCGGGGCGGCGACGAGCCCGTCCCGCGTCTCAGCCCGACCGCCTACACGCCCGAGTACGACGGCGAGGGCACGTCCGCGATCGCGCGGCGCTCGGCCGACCCGCGTCCGGTCACGCTCGCCGAGGTGTTCGGCGACGACGTCAAGACCGTCGCGTCCAACGGCTTCACCTACACGCTGGCCGGGACGGACCTGAAGACCGACTGCAAGGCGGCGACGTGGGGCGCGGCGCTCCAGGCGCAGCTCGCGACGTCCGGGTGCCGTGCGGTGGTGCGCGGCGCGTACGTCAGCAAGGCGCAGGGGTTCGTCGGGCAGTTCGCCGTGCTGGACTTGGCCGACTCCGACGGCGTCCGGCAGGTGCTGCGGATGCTGGACCCGGCGACCGGGTCGGGGTTCGTCCTGCCGCTGGCCGCGCCGGGCGCCCCGGCGTTCACCAAGGGGTTCAGCGCCGCCTACGCCCAGGCGTACGGGCACTACGCGGTGGTCTGCTGGGTGCAGAAGTCCGGCGGCGGGCTGCCGAAGTCGCTGGACCAGGCGGTCAGCGCGAGCCTGCCGGTGGAGAAGCCCGCGTTCTTCGTGTGGGCGCGGGTGCAGATGGCCGACGGGGCGGGCAAGTGACGGCCCGCGCCGCCCGGCGGTAGCGCGGCCCCGTGGACGACGACGACCGGGGACGCGGCACGGCCCGCCCGCGCGCGACCCGTCCGGCCCGTCCGGTGCGGCGCGCGGCCCCCGCCCGGTCCGCGCGGACGCGGCGCGCCGCCGGCCGCCCGGCACCGCCGCGCAAGGCGCCCGAACGCGCCCCGGCGCCCGAGCCCCGGAAGGCCGTCCGGCCGCCCCGGCGCAACACGACCCTCGCGAACCTGGACCACCGCCTGTACTTCGCCGCAGCGGCGGCGCTGCTGGTAGTGGTCGTCCTGCTGATCGCGGTCGTCGCGTCCGGGGGAGACGCCCCGCGCCGCGCGGCGGCACCCGACCCGGCCGCCGGGAACGTTCCCGAGGACGGCCCGTCGCCCGCGTCCTACTCCAGCACCGCCAACACCCCGGCGTTCGCGGCCATCGCGCAGCGGTCGAAGGACGCGGCGCCGCTGACGGCCGGGGAGGCGTTCCCGTCCTACGCCCGCGAGCTCCGCACCGACGGCGGCACGCGGCTGACCCTGCGCGCCAAGCGGCTGGACGGCTGCCGGGCGGCGGTCTGGGGCGGCGGCCTCGCGGCGGACCTGGCCCGGTCGGGCTGCACGCAGGCCGTCCGGACGCTCTACACCGCGAACGACCCGAAGCCCGGGTACGCGCTGTCGGTGACGGTCCTCAACCTGGCGGGCGCGGCCGACGCCGACCGGCTCGTCCGGGGGCTGGACGCGGGCCGGGCCGCCGGGTTCGTCCGCCCGCTCCCGGTGGACGGCGCGGCGTTCGGCGGCGGGTTCGGCATGGCGCGCGGCCTCGCGGTCGGGCACTACGCGGTGGTCGCGTGGGCCGAGCGCCTGGACGGCTCGGGCGACGCGTCCGACACGACCCTGCTGGCCCTGCTCATCGAGGGCGGCAAGGCCCCGGCCGCTCTCGGCCGCGCGGCGAAGGCCGGCTGACCGGCCGCTTCCGGGGCGGCGGGCGCGCGACGACGGCCCGTCCGTCCACCCGCCCCCGGCAGACCGGCTTTTTTGCGGCAGTGTTGCGATGGACGCGCGTTAAACATCCGGACCCGGTGATGATGATCACGCAGGTCAGCCCGTTAGCGCCGCTTTAGGCGTATGTATGCTGGTCTATACCACTGGTCGCGTCCGTGGCTCTGGGATGTCCACGAAGTTTCGCGATCAGGTTGAGTCGGGCATGTTCCCGGCAGTGTTGTAAGGTTTTCACACCGCAGCAGGGCCAACGTCGTCCCGGGACTGCACTGACCTCGAAGCAGTGACACGACGACGACGGGAGGGTTGATGGCTGCTGCTGCCCTCACGCCGGGCCGCCCCCAGGACCAGGGGCTGTACGACCCGGCCAACGAGCACGACGCCTGCGGCGTCGGGATGGTCGCGGACCTGCACGGCCGCAAGAGCCACGACATCGTGCAGAACGCCCTGACCGTCCTCAAGAACCTGGACCACCGCGGCGCCGTCGGCGCCGAGCCCGACGACGGCGACGGCGTCGGCATCCTCGTCCAGATCCCGGACGCCTTCTTCCGCGAGGTCTGCGACTTCGCGCTTCCCCCGGTCGGCTCCTACGCCGCCGGCATCGCCTTCCTCCCCGCCGACGGGCCCGAGCGCGCCGACGCCGTCGCGCGCATCGAGGAGCTGTGCGCCGAGGAGGGCCTGACCGGCCTCGGCTGGCGCGAGCTGCCCTTCGACCCGAACTTCGCCGGCCCCGCCGCGCGCCGCGTGATGCCCCACTTCGCGCAGTTCTTCGTGACGGCCGCCGCGGACGGCCCGCACGCGGGCAAGACCGGCATCGAGCTGGACCGCGTCGTGTTCTGCATGCGCGAGCGCGCCGAGCAGGACGTCGCGGTCTACTTCCCGAGCCTGTCCAGCCGCACCGTCGTCTACAAGGGCATGCTGACGACCCCGCAGCTCGAGCCCTTCTTCCCCGACCTGTCGGACCGCCGCTTCACCAGCGCCATCGCGCTCGTGCACTCGCGGTTCTCGACCAACACCTTCCCGGCGTGGGAGCTGGCGCACCCGTACCGGTTCGTCGCCCACAACGGCGAGATCAACACGGTCAAGGGCAACCGGAACTGGATGCGCGCGCGCGAGGCGCTGCTGAAGTCCGACCTGTTCCCCGGCGACCTGTCCCGGATCAACCCGGTCATCGACATCGAGGCCAGCGACACGGCGTCCTTCGACGAGTGCCTGGAGCTGCTGCACCTCGG
This sequence comes from Actinomadura rubteroloni, assembly GCF_002911665.1. Taxonomy (NCBI): domain Bacteria; kingdom Bacillati; phylum Actinomycetota; class Actinomycetes; order Streptosporangiales; family Thermomonosporaceae; genus Actinomadura; species Actinomadura rubteroloni. The sequence continues at coordinate 301,931 of NZ_MTBP01000002.1, read as the reverse complement.
CGGCCGGTCGCTGCCGCACGCCGTGCTCATGATGATCCCCGAGGCGTGGGAGAACCACACCGAGATGGACCCGGCGCGCCGGGCCTTCTACGAGTTCCACTCCACGCTGATGGAGGCCTGGGACGGCCCCGCGAGCGTCACGTTCACCGACGGCACGGTCGTCGGCGCGGTCCTGGACCGCAACGGCCTGCGCCCCGGCCGCTACTGGGTGACCGAGGACGGGTTCGTCGTCCTCGCCAGCGAGGCCGGCGTGCTGGACATCCCGGCCGAGTCGGTCGTCCGCAAGGGCCGCCTCCAGCCCGGCAAGATCTTCCTGGTCGACACCGCCGCCGGGCGGATCGTCGAGGACGACGAGGTCAAGGCCGAGCTCGCCGCCGAGCACCCCTACGGCGAGTGGCTGCACGAGGGCCTCGTCCGGTTCGAGGAGCTGCCGCGCCGCGAGCGCGAGATCCCGACGCACGAGACGCTCGTCAAGCGCCAGCAGACCTTCGGGTACACGCTGGAGGAGCAGCGGATCATCCTGTCGCCGATGGCGCGGACCGGCGCCGAGCCGATCGGGTCGATGGGCACCGACACCCCGATCGCGGTGCTGTCGGAGCGTCCCCGGATGCTGTTCGACTACTTCAAGCAGCTCTTCGCGCAGGTCACGAACCCGCCGCTGGACGCCATCCGCGAGGAACTGGTCACCAGCCTGCAGTCCACGCTGGGTCCGGAGGGCAACCTGCTGGAGCCGGGGCCGCACTCGTGCCGCCGCCTCGTGCTGCCCACGCCGATCCTGGACAACGACGAGCTGTCCAAGATCATCCACATCGACGACGAGGGCTCGCTGCCGCACCTGCGCGCGCACGTCGTCCACGGCCTCTACGACGTCGCGGGCGGCGGCGAGGCGCTCCAGGCCCGCCTGGAGGAGATCTGCTCCGAGGTGTCCCGCGAGATCGTCGCGGGCGCGCGGATCATCGTCCTGTCCGACCGCGGGTCGGACTCGGCGCTCGCGGCGATCCCGTCGCTGCTGCTCACCGGCGCCGTCCACCACCACCTGATCCGGGAGAAGACCCGCACGCAGGTCGGCCTGGTCGTGGAGACCGCCGACGCCCGCGAGTGCCACCACATGGCGCTGCTCATCGGGTACGGCGCGTCGGCGATCAACCCCTACCTCGCGATCGAGACCGTCGAGGACCTGGTCGCCACGGGCGCGCTCACCGGCGTGGACGCGGCGACGGCCGTCCGCAACCTCGTCAAGGGGTACGGCAAGGGCGTCCTGAAGGTCATGTCCAAGATCGGCGTCTCGACCGTCGCGTCCTACACCGGCGCGCAGATCTTCGAGGCGATCGGGCTCGGCCGCGAGGTCGTGGACCGCTGCTTCACCGGCACCACGTCCCGGCTCGGCGGCGTCGGCTTCGAGATCATCGCGACCGAGGTCGCCGAGCGGCATCGCCGCGCCTACCCGCCGGGCGGGAACGAGGCGGCGCACCGGACGCTGGAGGTCGGCGGCGAGTACCAGTGGCGCCGCGAGGGCGAGCTGCACCTGTTCAACCCGGACACGGTCTTCAAGCTCCAGCACGCCACCCGCACCCGCCGGTACGAGATCTTCAAGGAGTACACCGGCCGGGTGGACGAGCAGTCCGCCAAGCTGATGACGCTCCGCGGCCTGTTCCGGCTCAAGGAGGGCGCCCGCCCGCCGGTGCCGATCGACGAGGTCGAGCCGGTATCGGAGATCGTCAAGCGGTTCTCGACCGGCGCGATGTCCTACGGGTCGATCTCCGCCGAGGCGCACGAGACCCTCGCCATCGCGATGAACCGCCTCGGCGGCAAGTCCAACACCGGCGAGGGCGGCGAGGACCCGCGCCGCTTCACCCCCGACGAGAACGGCGACCTGCGCCGCAGCGCGATCAAGCAGGTCGCGTCCGGCCGGTTCGGCGTGACGTCGGAGTACCTCACCAACGCCGACGACATCCAGATCAAGATGGCGCAGGGCGCCAAGCCCGGCGAGGGCGGCCAGCTCCCCGGCCACAAGGTGTACCCGTGGGTCGCCAAGACGCGGCACTCCACGCCCGGCGTCGGCCTCATCTCGCCGCCGCCGCACCACGACATCTACTCGATCGAGGACCTCGCCCAGCTCATCCACGACCTGAAGAACGCCAACCCGGCGGCGCGCGTCCACGTGAAGCTCGTCGCGGAGGTCGGCGTCGGGACGGTCGCGGCCGGCGTGTCCAAGGCGCACGCCGACGTCGTCCTGATCTCCGGGCACGACGGCGGCACCGGCGCGTCCCCGCTCACCTCGCTGAAGCACGCGGGCGCGCCGTGGGAGCTCGGCCTCGCCGAGACCCAGCAGACGCTGCTGCTCAACGGGCTGCGCGACCGCATCGTCGTGCAGGCCGACGGGCAGATGAAGACCGGACGCGACGTCGTCGTCGCCGCGCTGCTCGGCGCCGAGGAGTTCGGCTTCGCGACCGCGCCGCTCGTCGTGTCGGGCTGCGTCATGATGCGCGTCTGCCACCTGGACACCTGCCCGGTCGGCGTCGCGACGCAGAACCCGGTGCTGCGCGAGCGGTTCTCCGGCAAGCCCGAGTTCGTCGTGAACTTCTTCGAGTTCATCGCCGAGGAGGTCCGCGAGTACCTGGCGGCCCTCGGGTTCCGGACGCTGGACGAGGCCATCGGGCACGTCGAGCTGATCGACGCCCGCGAGGCCGTCGACCACTGGAAGGCGTCCGGGCTGGACCTGACGCCGATCCTGCACCGTCCCGAACTGCCCGCCGACGCGTCCCTGCGGCAGGTCACCGTGCAGGACCACGGGCTGGAGAAGGCCCTGGACAACACGCTGATCCAGCTCGCCGAAGGCGCGCTGGCGTTCGGCGACAAGGTCAAGCTGGACCTGCCGATCCGCAACGTCAACCGCACGGTCGGCACCATGCTCGGCCACCGCCTCACCGCCAAGTGGGGCGGCGAGGGACTGCCCGACGACACGATCGACATCTCGTTCACCGGGTCGGCGGGCAACTCCTTCGGCGCGTTCGTCCCGCGCGGCGTCACGCTGCGGCTCACCGGCGACGCCAACGACTACGTCGGCAAGGGCCTGTCCGGCGGCCGGATCACGCTGCGGCCCCCGGCCGAGGCGCCGTTCACCGCCGAGCACCAGATCATCGGCGGGAACGTCATCCTGTACGGCGCGACGTCCGGCGAGCTGTTCGCCCGCGGCGTCGTCGGCGAGCGGTTCTGCGTCCGCAACTCCGGCGCCACCGCCGTCGTGGAGGGCGTCGGCGACCACGCGCTGGAGTACATGACGGGCGGACGCGCGCTGATCCTCGGCGCGACCGGACGCAACGTCGCCGCCGGCATGTCGGGCGGCGTCGCCTACGTCCTCGACCTCGTCGCCGAACGCGTCAACCCCGAGATGGTCGAGCTGGAACCGCTCGCCGCCGAGGACGCCGCGCTCGTCCGCGACCTGGTCGAACGGCACCGCGCGGAGACCGGCTCGTCCGTCGCCGCGGCGCTGCTGGCCGACTGGGACGGCGCCGTCGGCCGCTTCACGAAGATCATGCCGCGGGACTACCGGCGGGTGCTGGCCGCGGCCGAGGCCGCCCGCGCCGAGGGCCGCGACGTCGACGAGGCCATCATGGCCGCCGCCAAGAGCTGAGAGGGGGACCACCTGCCATGGCCGACCCCAAGGGATTCCTGACCGTCGGGCGCGAGCTTCCCCGCCGCCGCCCGGTGGACGTCCGCATCAAGAGCTGGACCGAGGTCTACGAGACCTTCGGCTCCGACCGCCTGGAGAAGCAGGCCAGCCGCTGCATGGACTGCGGCATCCCGTTCTGCCACCAGGGCTGCCCGCTCGGCAACCTCATCCCCGAGTGGAACGACCTCGTCTACCGGCGCGACTGGCGCGAAGCCATCGAACGGCTCCACGCCACCAACAACTTCCCCGAGTTCACCGGGAAGCTGTGCCCCGCGCCGTGCGAGAGCGCCTGCGTCCTCGGCATCAACCAGGACCCGGTCGCGATCAAGCGCGTCGAGGCCGAGATCATCGACCGGGCCTGGTCCGAGGGCTGGGTCCACCCGCAGCCGCCCGTCGTCAAGACGGGCAAGCGGGTCGCGGTCGTCGGCTCCGGGCCCGCCGGGCTCGCCGCCGCCCAGCAGCTCACCCGCGCCGGGCACGACGTCCGCGTGTACGAGCGCGCCGACCGCGTCGGCGGGCTGCTGCGCTACGGCATCCCCGAGTTCAAGATGGAGAAGCGCCACCTCGACCGCCGCATCGCCCAGATGCGCGCCGAGGGCACCGAGTTCAAGACCTCGGTGAACGTCGGCGAGGACGTCACGGCCGCCGACCTGCGCGAACAGTACGACGCGGTCGTCCTCGCGGGCGGCGCCACCGTCTGGCGCGACCTGCCCGTCCCCGGACGCGAGCTGAACGGCGTCCACCAGGCGATGGAGTACCTGCCGCTCGCCAACAAGGTGCAGGAGGGCGACGCCGACGTCCCGGAGATCACGGCCGAGGGCAAGCACGTCGTCGTCATCGGCGGCGGCGACACCGGCGCCGACTGCATCGGCACCGCGATCCGGCAGGGCGCCGCGTCCGTCACGCAGCTGGAGATCATGCCGCGTCCGCCGGAGGCCCGTCCGGGCAGCCAGCCGTGGCCGACGTATCCGATGCTGTTCAAGGTGGAGAGCGCCCACGAGGAACTGGCGGCGCAGGACGGCGAGCGGGTCTACGCCGTCAACACCGTCGAGTTCGCCGGCGACGGGGACGGCAACGTCCGCGCGCTGAAGATCGTCGAGGTGGGCGGGCCCGAGACCGGGTTCACGCCCGTCCCCGGCACCGAGCGGGAGCTGCCCGCGCAGCTCGTCACGCTCGCGATGGGGTTCCTCGGGCCGCAGAAGCAGGGGCTGCTGGAGCAGCTCGGCGTCGAGCTGGACCAGCGCGGGAACGTCGTCCGCGACCGCGACTACCACACCACCGTCCCGGGCGTGTTCGCCGCCGGGGACATGGGACGCGGCCAGTCGCTCATCGTCTGGGCCATCGCCGAGGGACGCGCCGCCGCGCACGGGGTGGACGCCTACCTCTCCGGCACCGGGCACACCGCGCTGCCCTACCCGATCCCGCCGACGGCGCGGCCGATCGCCTGACCCGTCCGCCGCGCCCCGGGACGTCCCGGGGCGCGGCGGACGGTCACTCCGCCGTCCGCGCGGCGATCAGGCAGTAGGCCCCGCCCGCCGGGTCCTCCATGACCGTCCACCACGGCAGTTCCCGCAGCGTCCGCGCACCCAGTTCCTCGTGCTTGGCGCGCGTCGCGGCGAGGTCGGAGCAGCGCAGGTCCAGGTGGGCGCCGGGAGTGCCGTCCTCCAGCCGCTGGATCAGCAGGCGGAGCGGCATCGCGTCCGGGGGCTGGACGGCCGTGAACTCGGGTCTGGCCGCCTTCCGGACGGGCCAGCCCGTCCACCGGGACCAGAACGCCACCTCCGCGTCGAACGCCGCCGCAGGGACGTCCAGGCACACCTGGTCCACGTCCGCGTCGCCCGCCGCCGGCGACCGCACCGCCGCGCCCGACCACTGCTCCAAACGGAACACGGTTCCGCCAGGGCTCCGGACGACCGCCTCGGTCTCGCCCGCCTCCACCGCGTCCGCGCCGAGCGCGTGCGCCACCGTCAGCGCCGCGTCCACGTCCGCCACCTCCAGGGCCAGGCCCGCGCCGGACCGCACCTCCACGTGCGCGTCGCCCTTCGCCGGGACCAGCAGGCCGCCGGACGGCTCCGCGCCCGTCACCGCCGCCCAGAACCGCACGGCCTCCGCCCGCCGCTCCGCCGGACGGTCCACGAACGCCCGCATCCACCCGATGATCACGATGACCCCTGTTCCCGTTTGGCCGGACGATGAGGCTACTGGGAACACCCGCCACAAATCCGGCGTCTCACCGGAACGTCCCGAGCGGCGCGCCGCCCAGCTCCCGCACCTCGTGCGCCAGATGCGTCTGATCGGCGTAGCCCGCCGCCTGCGTGACGTCCGCGAACGGCGTGCCCGTCCTCGCCAGGCGCAGCGCCTTCTGGAAGCGCAGCACCCGTTGCAGGGTCTTCGGGCCGTATCCGAAGGCGTCCATCGTGCGGCGTCGTATCTGCCGCTCGCTGAACCCCAGATCGTCCGCCGCCCTCGCCACCGAGCCCGTCGCGAGCGCGGGGATCAGGCCGGCGACCAGCGGGTCCGGTGGGGGAGCGGAGGCCGCCCGTGCCACGAGCGCCGCCATCAGCGCCCGTCCCGGGTCGCCGGAGTGCTCCAGGCGCTCGGCGTCCGCGCCCCACAGGTCGGACAGCGGGACCCTCGCGTCCCGTACGGCCGCAGGCGGGACGGTCAGCACCCGTCCCGCCGTCCCCGGACGGAACCGCACGCCCACGAACCGGTCGCCCGGCAGCAGCAGCGCGGGCATCGGACCCGTGTCCGGACCCGCGACGAAGACACGTCCGTCGCGCTCCGACCAGTAGACGTCCACGCACCCGTCCGGCACGACCCGCTGCACGAACGGCTCCGCCGCCGCGCGGGGGAGCGCGGACGTCCACACGCACGCCAGGCCCGCGCCGCGCGGCGCGGGCCGCTCCCGGTACCCGGTCGGATTCACGCGTCCCTGCATACCACCCGAATCGGCGGGAAGGGGCCGCGCTACCCGACCATCTAGGAGGCCACCGATGGCACACGACCTGAAGGGCAGGACGATCGCCTTCCTCGCCGCTCCGGCGGGCGCCGAGCAGGTGGAGGTCACCGAGCCCTGGGACGGGCTGCGCCGGGCGGGCGCCGACGTCCGGCTGATCTCCACCGCCGGCACCGAGATCCAGATGTACGACGGGCTCGACAAGGGCGACACGTTCCCCGTGGACGCCCCGCTCGGCCACTCGGTGCCCGACGCGTTCGACGCGCTCGTGCTCCCCGGCGGCGTCGCCAACCCCGACTTCCTGCGCACCGTGCCGGAGGCCGTCGCGTTCGTCCGCGCCTTCTTCGACACCGGCAAGCCCGTCGCCGCGATCTGCCACGCGCCCTGGCTCCTCGCCGAGGCCGACGTCGTCCGCGGACGCACCCTGACGTCCTGGCCGAGCCTGCGCACCGACCTCGGCAACGCCGGCGCGCTCTGGCGGGACGAGGAGGTCCAAGTCTGCGAGGCGGGACCGAACACGCTCGTCACCAGCCGTAAACCCGCCGACCTCCCCGCGTTCGTCAAGACGGCCGTCGACGTCTTCGCCGCCTGACCGATCTCGTCCTGAATCCACCGATTCCGTGGTGGTCTAGACCTTTGGGCTGGACCACTGCGTGAATCGTGGATGGCCACATCCTGCACGAATATCCATACCAGCAAGTAACTAAGTAGTTTTGTGTCCGTGACCCGTCGAGCGAAGATCGTCAGCACCATCGGCCCCGCCTGCTCCAGCGCCGAGCAGATCCGCGCCCTCGTCGACGCGGGCGTCGACGTCGCCCGCCTCAACATGAGCCACGGCGACCACGCCGCGCACGAAGAGGTCTACCACCGCCTCCGCGCCGCCTCGGCCGCCGCCGGGCGCGGCGTCGGCATCCTGGCCGACCTCCAGGGCCCCAAGATCCGCATCGGCCGGTTCCCCGACGGCCCCGTGCGCCTCACCCTCGGCGACGCGTTCACCATCACCACCGAGGACGTCCCCGGCACCCGCAAGCAGGTCTCCACCACCTACACCGGCCTCCCCGGCGACGTCGGCCCCGGCGACACCGTCCTCATCGACGACGGCCGCGTCGCCCTCGAGGTGACCGACGTCGACGGCCCCCGCGTCCACACCACCGTCACCGTCGGCGGCATGGTCTCCGACAACAAGGGCCTCAACCTCCCCGGCGTCCCCGTCAGCGTCCCCGCCCTCACCGAGAAGGACGAGGAGGACCTGCGCTGGGCGCTGCGCCTCGGCGTCGACCTCGTCGCGCTCTCGTTCGTCCGGACGCCCGGCGACGCCGACATCTGCTACCAGATCATGGAAGAGGAGGGCCTCCGCGTCCCCCTCATCGGCAAGATCGAGAAGCCGCAGGCCGTCGACGCCCTCCCCGAGATCGTCGCCGCCTTCGACGGGATCATGGTCGCCCGGGGCGACCTCGGCGTCGAACTGCCCCTCGAACAGGTCCCGATCGTCCAGAAGCGCGCGATCGAACTCTGCCGCGAGAAGGCCCGTCCGGTCATCGTCGCGACCCAGATGCTCGAATCCATGATCTCCTCGCCCCGGCCCACCCGCGCCGAGACCTCCGACGTCGCCAACGCCGTCTTCGAGGGCGCCGACGCCGTCATGCTCTCCGGCGAGACCAGCGTCGGCCAGTACCCGATCCTCGCCGTCGAGACCATGAGCCGCATCGTCTGCACCGCCGAGGAATCCACCCTCCACGCCACCCACACCCTCAACCGCATCCCCGAGACCGTCGGCGGCGCCATCGCCCGCGCGGCGGCCGAGGTCGGCGCCACCGTCGGCGCGCAGGCCCTCGTCGCGTTCACGATGTCCGGCGAGACGGCCCGCCGCCTCTCCCGCTACCGCTCGCCGATCCCGCTGCTGGCGTTCACGTCCGTCCCGGCGATCCGGGGCCGCCTCGCGCACGTCTGGGGCGTCGAGACCTTCATCGTCCCGGAGGTCAACCACACCGACGAGATGGTGCGCCAGGTCGAGCAGGCGCTGTTGGAGATCGGCCGCTACCAGAAGGGCGACCGCGTGGTCGTCGTCGCGGGCTCCCCGCCCGGGACCCCCGGCTCCACCAACGCCCTGCGCGTCCACCGAATCGGCGACGCCATCGCCCTGGACTGACGCCGCGGCCCGGGCGGCCCCGGCCGCCCGGCCGCCGGTCAGTACTTCGGCCCGACGAACGCGTCCAGCCGAGCCACCGCGTCCCTTCGTGCGACCGAGATGTTCCGGGCGTTGCTCTGTTTCCAGGCGATCCCGAGCCGGTCAAGCGCGTCGGTGTACAGCGTGCGGATGTCGTCGGACGCGTTCGTGAAGAAGTACCGGGGATACTCGTACCAGACCGTCTCGCCATTCCGGACATGCTTGATGCGGTTCATCGCGCGACAGCCGTCCGAATGGATCAGACCCCGAACGAACTTTCCGGTGCACTCGTCCACGATCTCCTGCTGCCATTCGGAGAGCGTTATTTTGCGCGTGTGCTTCATGCCCGGTCCATGCTGAGGGAAGATGCACGGCCAGTGCTTGGAGTAGGCGCCGATGTTGGTGCAGCCGATGCTCGCCCTGCGGCCGATCTTCTGGCCGGGCATGACGACGGCGAGCGCGTGCGCGGCCTCCTCGCTCAGGCCGGGCCAACTGTTCGCGCACGCGATCTCCATGCGGTAGATCCCCGGCTTGGGCGCGTTGGCGATGTGGCCGTCCCCGAGGTACAGCCCGAGCAGGTAGGAGTAGGCGGGTCGATCGAGCGCCCGCTCGTGGCATCTGGGGCAGGCGGGCACCACGCGTGCGGCGGCCTTCTCTGGATCTTTCTTCCAGTTGTAGAGCGTCTGCCGTGAAATGCCGGTTTGGTGATTGATCTCTGCGAGGGAGAAGCCCTCACGGAGCAGCCGGAGGGCGAGGGGGCGTTGTCGCGGATCGTACATGCCCGCGATCGTCGCAGTCGGGTATGACAAAAACCGCCCACTGGAATGGTGGAGGTTTTGTCGAAATGTGCCCCGAGTGGGACTCGAACCCACACTTTATGGCTTTTGAGACCATCGCCTGCTGCCTATTGGGCTATCGGGGCATTTATCCAATTTTTTCGGACATCTTGGCCCGGCGGCTCTCACTCGGCATGTCCCACCTGGCTCCGACCATGCTAGCGGGTCCCGGTAGTCTCGGGTGCGTGACGGAGACCGCTCGGCGAGTTGTGATCGCAGAAGACGAGGCCCTCATCCGGCTGGACCTCAAGGAGATGCTCCAGGAGGACGGGTACGAGGTCGTGGGCGAGGCGGGGGACGGTGAGACGGCCGTCCGGCTGGCCGCCGAGCACCGCCCCGACCTGGTGATCCTCGACGTCAAGATGCCCGTTCTGGACGGCATCTCCGCCGCCGAGCGCATCTCCGCGGACCGGATCGCCCCCGTCGTCATCCTCACGGCGTTCTCGCAGCGGGAGCTGGTGCAGCGGGCGACGGACGCGGGCGCGATGGCCTATCTCGTCAAGCCGTTCAGCAAGACGGACCTGACGCCGGCGATCGAGGTGGCGGTGAGCCGCTACACCGAGCTGCGGGCGCTGGAGGCGGAGGTCGCGGGGCTTTCGGACCGGCTGGAGACGCGCAAGGTCGTCGACCGTGCCAAGGGGCTCCTGCAGGAGGCGCACGGCTGGACGGAGCCGGAGGCGTTCCGGTGGATCCAGAAGACGTCGATGGACCGCCGGCTGACGATGCGGGCGGTCGCGGAGGCCGTGGTGGCGGGCGCGTCGAAGGGGTCGGGCCAGGACGGCGGATCCGGTCCGGCGGCGGACTGAGGCCGGATCCCGGGGTTTCGGACGGGCCGTAACCGGCCACACGGCCCGTAACACGGCTGTCATGGCGGTGAAACGGCGTTGACAAAAAGGCCGGGGAATCCGTCCGGAACCGGCCCGGAGGCCCGGCGACCGGGGCGGAACCGGCTTCACTTTCCGTGATCGTCGCTGGCCGGGGCCCTGCGCGAATGGGCACGGGGGGATAACGAGTCAGTAACCCTTCGTGTGCCGGGTCCTGTTACCTCTCGGCCGGGAGGTGTACGACATACCTGGTCCCGGAGTGACCGTTTTCTTCAGAAGGCGTGCACCGGGCTCGGACTCGTACCTGATCCCCCCGGATCCGGATGGAAAGGTGACACCTTGCGGCGCAACATCATGCGGGCCACGGGCGCGGTGGCCCTCAGCGCGGTGCTCGCGGTCAGTGCCTCCGCCTGCGGCGGTGACTCGGGTGGTTCGGGCGACGGCGACTCGGTCACCATCGGCTTCATGGGCGACCTCACCGGTGAGAGCGCGGGAATCGTCATTCCGCCCAAGCAGGGCGCGTTGCTGGCGATCGAGGAGTACAACGCGACGAACCCGAAGGTCAAGATCAAGTTCAAGACCTACGACAGCCAGGGCAAGGGCGAGCAGGCCGTCCCGCTGGCGAAGTCGGCGATCACCAAGGACAAGATCGTCGGTCTGATCGGCCCGGCGTTCTCCGGTGAGTCGCAGCAGGTCGACCCCGTCCTGGAGGAGGGGAAGATCCCGTCGATCTCGGCGTCGGCGACGAACGCGGCGCTGTCGAAGAACGGCTGGAAGTTCTTCCACCGGATCGTCGGCAACGACGACGTGCAGGGCACGGGCGTCGGGACGTTCATCACGAGCGGCCTCGGCGCCAAGAAGGTGTTCGTCGTCCACGACAACTCCGAGTACGGCAAGCCGCTCGGCACGACGGTGGAGCGCACGGTGAAGGCGGCCGGCGCGACGACGCAGGTCGGCGTCATCGACCCGAACGCGTCGGACTACTCGGCGACGGTGAACCAGGTGAAGGCGTTCGCGCCGGACGCGGTGTTCTTCGGCGGGTACTACGCGCAGGCCGGCAAGCTCGTGAAGCAGCTCCGGCAGGCGGGCGTGAAGGCGCGGTTCCTGTCCGGCGACGGCTCGCTGGACCCGGGTCTGGCGAAGGGCGCGGGCGGGACGGTCGCGGACGGCTCGGTCATCGGCTGCCCCTGCCTGATCGACCCGACCGGCAAGGCGAGCCCGGCGTCGAAGAAGTTCTCCGAGGCGTACAAGGCCAAGTACAAGACCGAAACGGCCATCTACTCGGCCGAGGGCTATGACGCGGCGACGGCCTTCATCGCGGCGATCAAGGCGGGCAACACCAAGGCGGAGGACATCAACAAGTTCCTCTCGACGGTGGACGTCCCCGGCGTCTCCAAGCAGATCAAGTTCACGCCGCAGGGCGACCCGGCGAGCAGCGCGATCTACGTCTACCAGATCAAGGGCGCGACGCTTCCGCTGATCGGCGACGCGAAGACGTCGAAGCTGAACTAGCGGGACGGCCCGCCGCGGCGGGCACTTCCCGTCGACGCGCAGGGGCGGGGGCGCGGTCGCGTTCCCGCCCCTTCTGACGAAGGCGGCTCATCGTGCAGAACTTCCTGGATCAGTTTTGGCCGTCCACGGTCGACGGCCTTTCGCTCGGCGCCATCTACGCGCTGGTCGCGCTCGGCTACACGATGGTCTACGGCGTGCTGCGGCTGATCAATTTCGCGCATTCCGAGATCTTCATGATCGGCACGTTCGCGGTGGTCGGCGCGGTGGAGGCGCTCGGCATCCGATCCCCGGTGGGGACGCTCGCGCTGATCGGCCTGGTCGTCCTCCTGGCGGTCGTGGCGGCGGTCGCGGCGGGCGGTTCGGCGGTGCTGATGGAACTGGTGGCCTACCGGCCGCTGCGGCGGTCGGGCGGGTCGCGGCTGGCGGCGCTGATCTCGGCGATCGGCGCGTCGCTGTTCCTGCAGCAGTTGTTCGCGATCGTGGTGATCCCGCGGTTCTTCGACCGGCCGCTGGCGGGCGGGCACCTGCCGGTGCAGTCGAACGATTTCACCGATCCGGTGAACCTGTTCTCGATCGGGTCGGTGGATTTCCGCAGCGACAAGGTCATCATCTTCGTCGGCGCGATCCTGATGATGGTGGCGCTGGACCAGTTCGTGGGCCGGACGCGGCTCGGCCGGGGCATCCGCGCGACGGCGCAGGATCCCGAGACGGCCGTGCTGATGGGCGTGAACATCGACCGGATCGTGATGGCGACGTTCGCGCTCGGCGGCGCGATGGCGGGTGTGGCGGCGGCGCTGTACATGATGCGTTTCGAGGAGACGGTCTACACGGTCGGGTTCCTGCTCGGCATCAAGGCGTTCACGGCGGCGGTGCTCGGCGGGATCGGCAATCTGCGCGGCGCGCTGATCGGCGGGATGGCGCTGGGGCTGCTGGAGATGTACGGGTCGTCGATCTTCGGCGCGGAATGGCGGGACGTCGTGGCGTTCAGCGTCCTGGTTCTGGTGCTGATGTTCCGCCCGACGGGAATTCTGGGCGAGTCGTTGCAGCGGGCGCGCGCATGAGCGGCGCGAAGACGAGCGGAGGGGGACCGATGGCGTCGCTCCGGATGGTCACCGGCACGGTCGCGCGGGTGCGCGACGGCTGGGCGTCGGCGCCGGGACGGGCGCGGTGGCCGGTCTATGTGTTGCTGGTGCTCGGCGCGCTGATTCTTCCGGCGGATTCGATCGGGAGTTTCATGTCGCCGTCCAGTAACTGGTCGGACCTGTTGTTCTTCCCGATCGGCGGGTACATCCTGCTGGCGATCGGGTTGAACGTGGTGGTGGGGCAGGCGGGCCTGCTGGACCTCGGGTACGTGGCGTTCTTCGCGATCGGCGCGTATTCGATGGCGGTGCTCGGGAAACTGCACGGTTGGGACTTCTGGGCGATCGTGCCGGTCGGCATCGTCATCGCGGCGGCGTCGGGCGTGATCCTGGGCGCGCCGACGCTGCGGCTGCGCGGCGACTATCTGGCGATCGTGACGCTGGGGTTCGGGGAGATCATCCGGATCGTGGCGCAGAACACCGACTCGATCGGCGGCCCGAACGGCATTTCCGGGATTCCGCATCCGCCGACGCTGACGGAGTGGGCGGTGCCGGACGTGCAGCCGTTCACGGGCCTCGGCCTCGGCGGTCTGCAGCCGTTCACGTACGGGGCGCTGGATTCGCGTCCTTACTACTACCTGATGCTGCTGGCGATCATCGTGGTGATCGTGTTCGTCGTCCGGCTGAATCGGAGCCGGGTGGGGCGCGCGTGGGCGGCGATCCGGGAGGACGAGGACGCGGCCGAACTGATGGGCGTGCCGACGTTCAAGTTCAAGCTGGCGGCGTTCGCGATCGGCGCGGCGATCGGCGGCCTGACGGGCGTGATCTACGGTTCGCAGGCGACGTCGATCATTCCGAAGAACTTCGAGTTCATGGTGTCGGCGCTGATCCTCGCGGCCGTCGTCCTCGGCGGTTCGGGGAACCTGCCGGGCGTGATCCTGGGCGCTTTCCTGGTGGCGTGGCTGCCGGAGCGTTTCCGGGCACTGAACGATTACCGGGTCCTTTTCTTCGGGCTGGCGCTCGTGGTGATGATGGCGCTGCGTCCGGAGGGCCTGCTGCCGTCGCGGCGGCGGAAGGCGGAACTGCAGGAGGGAACGGGCGGCATGGGCGGTCTCGGCGCCGGAGTCGCGGGACCGGACGGCGATCCGCACGAGGCCAAGGCGGAGGTGACCGGATGAGCGAGGAGACCGGGGGCCTGCTGGAACTGCGGCAGATCACGATGCGGTTCGGCGGCGTCGTGGCGATCAACGGGCTGGACCTCGCGGTGCGCACGGGCGAGATCTTCGCGCTGATCGGCCCGAACGGCGCGGGCAAGACGACGGTGTTCAACGTGATCACCGGCGTCTACCGGCCGACGGAGGGCCGGGTCGTGTTCGACGGCGACCGCATCGACGGCCGCAAGCGCTTCGCGGTGACCAAGCGCGGCGTGGCCCGGACGTTCCAGAACGTCCGTCTGTTCCACAACATGACCGCGCTGGAGAACGTGATGGTGGGCGCGGACGCCCATCACCGGACGGGCCTGGCGGGCGCGTCCCTCGGCCTGCCGTGGCACCGCCGGGAGGAGCGCGAGGGCCGGGAGAAGGCGCGGGAGCTGCTGGAGTTCGTCGGCGTCGCGCACCGGCTGGACGAGAACGCCAAGAACCTGCCCTACGGCGACCAGCGGCGGCTGGAGATCGCGCGGGCGCTCGCGACCGAGCCGAAGCTGCTGCTGCTGGACGAGCCGGCCGCGGGCATGAACCCGGCGGAGAAGATCGAGCTGCAGGACCTGATCCGCCGCATCCGCGACTCGGGCCGGACGGTTCTGCTGATCGAGCACGACATGAGCCTGATCATGGGCATCAGCGACCGGATCGCCGTGCTGGACTTCGGGCAGAAGATCGCCGAGGGCCTGCCGGCGGAGATTCAGAACGACCCTCGGGTCATCGAGGCGTACTTGGGGGCTCCCGCCGATGCTTCTTGAGGTTGAGGACGTCCACGTCCACTACGGAAAGATCGCGGCGATCCGGGGCCTGTCGATCGAGGTCGGCGCGGGCGAGATCGTCACGCTGATCGGCGCGAACGGCGCGGGCAAGACGACGACGCTGAAGACGATCTCGGGGCTGCGCCCGCTGTCGCGGGGGCGGATCCGGTTCGACGGCCGCGACATCAGCCGGATGCCGGGGCACAAGCGCGTCCTCGCGGGCATCGGTCAGTCGCCGGAGGGCCGGGGCGTGTTCCCGGGCATGACGGTCGCCGACAACCTCGCGATGGGCGCGTACGCGCGGCGCGGCGACGGCTCCAAGGAGCTGGCGGAGGTCTACGAGCTGTTCCCCCGGCTGGCCGAGCGCAAGGGCCAGATGGGCGGGACGATGTCGGGCGGCGAGCAGCAGATGCTCGCGATCGGGCGGGCGCTGATGGCGCGTCCGAAGGTGCTGCTGCTGGACGAGCCGTCGATGGGCCTGGCGCCGATGCTGGTGCAGCAGATCTTCTCGATCATCGAGGAGATCAACCGGCGCGGCACGACCGTCCTGCT
This sequence comes from Actinomadura rubteroloni, assembly GCF_002911665.1. Lineage (NCBI taxonomy): Bacteria > Bacillati > Actinomycetota > Actinomycetes > Streptosporangiales > Thermomonosporaceae > Actinomadura > Actinomadura rubteroloni. The sequence goes on along the minus strand of NZ_MTBP01000002.1, from coordinate 286,369 downwards.
GGTGGAGCAGAACGCGGCGCAGGCGCTGCAGATCGCGCACCGGGCGTACGTGCTGGAGACCGGGCGGATCGTGAAGTCGGCCCCGGCGGCGGACCTGCTGGACGACCCGCAGGTGCGGGCGGCCTACCTCGGCGGCGGGACGGACGTGACCGAGACCGAGCGGCCCGGGGAGGCGTGAGCGGGCCCGTCAGGGGAGCCGGACGTCGGCGGGCGGCGCGGTCGGGGTGACGGACCCGAGCGGCGCCGTCCCGACGACGCGGAGCGCGGTGGGCCGCGCCGTCGCCGGGATGTCGTACCAGAGGTCCATCTCGACGCGCATGCCCGCGCCGATCTCCAGGTCCTCGGCGGGCTGCCGCTTGATGAGACTGGCTTCGAGGTCGCGGGTGTACTGGGCGCCGTCCGCCGCGACGAGCTTCTGGTTGCGCGCGTCGTAGGTCTGGTCGGTGCGGCTGGTGTTGACCACGACGATCCGGACGCGGGTGTAGCGGCCGCGCGGGGCACGGTCGGCGTGGCTTCCGGCGAGCCCGGTCATGCCGGTCGTGAAGCCGATGACCTGGAAGGTGAGTTCGCCGCTGGCCGTCGGCGGCGCGTGGACGGCCGTCTCGTCCGGCCGGACGGTGCGGGCGGGCAGGTCGTAGACGGCGGGCCGGTCGTGTCCCGAACAGCCGCCGAGGACGAGCACGAGCCCGGTCACGGCGGGCAGGACGCGGGGGCGCATCCCCGAACGGTAGGCGCGTTCCCCGCGCGCGGGGAACGGCCGCGACCGAACCGTGCCCGGAAAGATGCCGGGCCCGGGATCGCCTTTGGGGCCGTACGCGCCGTCTCCGGACGCGTACGTTGTCTACTCGGCGATCCCGGGCCGTTCTCATCAACGGTAGCGAGAGGGGACGGTCCACCGCAAAGGGGGCGGCTCAGATCACGGAGCGTCGCGCAGCATGCAGGTGAGGCGAGCGGTGCAGATCCGCCGGTCCGCGTCGTCGGTGATGACGATCTCGTAGGTGGCGAGGCTGCGTCCGCCGTGGACGCGGGTGGCGACGCCCGTGACGGTCCCCTCGGTCGCCGACCGGTGGTGGGTGGCGTTGATCTCGATGCCGACGGCGATGCGCCCGGCCCCTGCGTGGATCGCCGCGCCGACCGAGCCGAGCGTCTCGGCGAGGACGCAGGACGCGCCGCCGTGCAGGAGCCCGTACGGCTGGGTGTTGCCCGCGACGGGCATCCGGGCCGTGACGCGCTCGGCGGACGCCTCCACGAACTCGATCCCCATGGCCTGCGGGAGATTGCCCTTGGCCCCGTTGAGCAGCGCGGTGAGTTCGCGCAGGTCCTCTGCCATCAAGCCTCCTCGAACTGTCGTACGCGCAGACTAGAGTCAAGGCGTGGCCACGACAGTACCGACCCCTGACAAGCCCCGGCTCCTGCTGCTGGACGGGCATTCGCTCGCCTACCGGGCGTTCTTCGCGCTGCCGGTGGAGAACTTCTCCACGACCGACGGGCAGCCGACCAACGCGGTCTACGGGTTCACCTCGATGTTGATCAACGTCCTGCGCGACGAGCAGCCGACGCACATCGCGGTGGCGTTCGACCGGTCCGAGCCGACGTTCCGGCACGAGGCGTACGTCGAGTACAAGGCGGGCCGGCAGAAGACGCCCGACGAGTTCCGCAGCCAGGTCAGCCTGATCTTCGAGGTGCTGGACGCGCTGCGCATCCCGCGGCTGTCGGTCGCGGGGTTCGAGGCCGACGACATCATCGCCACGCTGTCGGTGCGGGCCACGGCGGCGGGGATGGACACGCTGGTCGTCTCCGGCGACCGCGACGCGTTCCAGCTCGTCGACGGGAACGTCACCGTCCTGTACCCGGTGCGCGGGGTGTCGGAGCTGAAGCGGATGGACCCGGCCGCCGTGGAGGAGAAGTACGGCGTGCCGCCCGAGCGGTACCGGGAGCTGGCGGCGCTGGTCGGGGAGAGCAGCGACAACCTGCCCGGCGTGCCCGGCGTCGGCCCGAAGACCGCCGCCAAGTGGCTGGTGAAGTACGGCGACCTGGACACGCTCGTCGCCAAGGTGGACGAGATCAAGGGCAAGGCGGGCGAGAGCCTGCGCGAGCACCTCGGCGACGTCCTGCGCAACCAGCAGATCAACAAGCTGGACTGCGACGTCGAGCTGGACGCCGCGCCCCCGGAGCTGAAGATCGGCCAGTGGGACCGCGACGAGATCCACACCCTGTTCGACTCGCTCCAGTTCCGCGTCCTGCGCGAGCGGCTGTACGCGTCGCTGTCGGCCGTCGAGCCCGAGGCCGAGGAGGGCTTCGAGATCCGGCTGGACGAGCTGGAGCCCGGCGCGCTCGCCGCGTGGCTGGCGGAGAACACCGCGGACGGCCGCACCGGCGTCGCGCTCACCGGCACCTGGGGACGCGGCACCGGGGAGGTGACCGGGATCGCGCTCGCGGCGGCGTCCGGCGCGGCCGTCCGGCTGGACCCGGTCGAGCTGATCGCCGACGACGAGCGGGCGCTGGCGGCCTGGCTCGCCGACCCGTCCCGGCCGAAGGCGATGCACGAGGCGAAGGGGCCGATGCTCGCGCTGTACGCGCGCGGCATGGAGCTGGAGGGCCTCACCAGCGACACCGCGCTCGCGGCGTACCTGGCGCTGCCCGGGCAGCGGACGTTCGACCTCGGCGACCTCGTCCTGCGCTACCTGCACCGGGAGTTGCGCGGCGAGACCGAGGACTCCGGGCAGCTCACGCTGGACGGGTCGGGCGAGGAGGAGGCCGCGCGCGACCTCGCCGTCCGCGCCCGCGCCGTCGGGGAGCTGGCCGACGTCCTGGACCGCGACCTGGAGCGGCGCGGCGCGACCCGGCTGCTGCGCGAGGTGGAGCTGCCGCTGGTGCGCGTCCTCGCCGGGATGGAGCGCGCGGGGATCGCGGTCGACGCCGACCATCTGGCGGGCCTGTCGGCGTCGCTCGGCGGGCAGGTCAAGCAGGAGGAGCAGGACGCGCACGCCGCCGTCGACCACGAGTTCAACCTCGGCTCGCCCAAGCAGGTACAGCAGGTCCTGTTCGACGAGCTGGGCCTGCCGAAGACCAAGCGCACCAAGACCGGGTACACCACCGACTCCGAGGCGCTGACGGGCCTGCTGGCCAAGAGCGAGCACCCGGTGCTCGCGCACATCCTGCGCTGGCGGGAGGTCGCCAAGCTCAAGAGCATCGTGGACTCGCTGATCCCGATGGCCGACGACGCGGGCCGCATCCACACCACGTTCAACCAGATGATCGCGGCGACGGGACGGCTGTCGTCCACCGACCCGAACCTGCAGAACATCCCGATCCGCACCGCCGAGGGGCGTCAGATCCGCGAGGCGTTCGTCGTCGGCGACGGCTACGAGTCGCTGCTCACCGCCGACTACAGCCAGATCGAGCTGCGGATCATGGCGCACCTGTCCGGCGACGACGCGCTGCTGGAGGCGTTCGGGTCCGGCGCGGACTTCCACACGATCACCGCGTCGCGGGTGTTCGGGCTGCCGCCCGAGCAGATCGACTCCGAGCTGCGCGCCCGGATCAAGGCGATGAACTACGGGCTGGCGTACGGGCTGTCGGCGTACGGGCTGTCCCAGCAGCTCCGCATCCCGCCGGACGAGGCGCGCGGGCTGATGGAGGAGTACTTCCAGCAGTTCGGCGGCGTCCGCGACTACCTGGAGGGCGTCGTCGCGCAGGCCCGCCGCGACGGCTACACCGAGACGATCCTCGGCCGCCGCCGCTACCTGCCCGACCTGACGTCGGACAACCGGCAGCGCCGCGAGATGGCCGAGCGGATGGCGCTGAACGCCCCGATCCAGGGCTCGGCGGCCGACATCGTCAAGGTCGCGAGCCTGAACGTCGACCGCGCGCTGCGCGCCGGCGGGCTCCGCTCCCGGATGCTGCTGCAGGTCCACGACGAACTGGTGCTGGAGGTCGCGCCCGGCGAGGCCGACGCCCTGCGGGATCTCGTCCGCGAGCAGATGTCCAACGCCTACGCCCTCAAGGCCCCGCTCGAAGTCTCCATGGGCACGGGCGGCACCTGGCAGGCCGCCGCGCATTAGACGGCCCTCCCCGCGGCGTCCGCGCGCGGGGTTGGGAGAGGGTTTGCCGGAGCGGGCCGGGTTCGGGTGTGTCGGATCCCTGTCGTGGCGGGCCGCCGGGTCGTACGCTGTCTTTCGATCATGACGGTGTTCCGATGACGGGAGGCCCGTGCCGCTCCTCCACAAGCTCGCCGCGGTCCTCGTCGTCGTGGCCGTCGTCCTCGGGCTGACGCTGCCCGGGGACCGGGACGCCCGCGAGGCCGCGACCGCCGTCCGGGCCGCCGCCGGGGAGAAGGCCGCGGCGGGGCGCACGGCGGCGCCGTCCGCGACGCCGGGCGGTCCCCGGACGGGCGGGACGCCGGGCGCGTCGCCGCCCCCGTCGGCCGCCGCGACCGCGCCGATCCCGCCCGCCGGCGCCGAGGCCGCGCGCGTCCGGGCGGACGAGCTGGGCATGGTCCCGGTGCTCATGTACCACCGGATCATGAAGAAGCCCGAGCTGTCGCTCGACCGGTCGGTGCAGGAGTTCCGCGACGAGGTGAACCGGCTCGCGGACGAGGGCTACGCGCCGATCACCGCCGCCGAGTTCGTCGCGGGCCGGATCGACGTCCCGGCGGGCCGCCATCCGGTCGTGCTCACGTTCGACGACAGCACGCCGGGGCACTTCGGGCTGGACGCGGCGGGCAACCCCGCGCCCGACACGGCCGTCGCGATCCTGCAGGAGGTCGCCCGCACCCATCCCGGGTTCCGGGCGACCGCGACCTTCTACCTCAACAAGGACATCTTCGGGCTCGGCGATCGTGCCGCCGACGGGTTGAAGTGGCTCATCTCACACGGCTACGAGATCGGCAACCACACCGTCACCCACGCGGATCTGTCGCGGCTGTCCAAGCAGGGCGTCCGGGCCGAGATCGGCGGCATGGAGGACCAGATCGTCGCCCTGACCGGCGCGCACACCACCACGTTCGCGTATCCGTTCGGCGCCGTCCCGCGCAAGAGCGAGTGGGCGCGCGGCGACGGCGGCCGGTACGGGTTCCGAGGCGTTTTCCTCGCGGGCTGGAAGCCGTCGGTGTCGCCGTTCAACACCGGCTTCGACCGGTGGGCCATCGACCGCGTCCGGTCCGAGGGGAAGATCAAGGAGAACGACTGCCGCCGGTTCTGCTCGACGGCGTGGTTGGACTACCTGGACAAACACCCGATGGAGCGCTATACATCGGACGGGAATCCCGCGACGGTGACGTTCCCGGCGGCCGAGGAGAAGCGGCTCGCCCCGGCGTTCCGTCCCTACGGGCGCCGGTACTGACCGCTTCGTCCCGGCGGTTCGGCCCCGAGATTGACCGGGTGCGGTCGCTGTCATATGCTGAGCGCTGCGCTGTGGGCTTGCGCGTGCTTCGGACGGAGCAGGCTCGCGCTCGGTCAGGTCGTCGACATCGGTTCGGTTCTTCGACGCGGTAGAACCCGCGTCCCTATCCGGTCCTCGGCAGGGCGGAAAAAGGCCCTCCGCGCGCGGAAGACACCGACTATGTCCGTATCCGGAGCCAGCCGACACATGACGAGCAGCACCGAGGCCACCTCGACCACCCCGCAGGTAGCGGTCAACGACATCGGGTCCGAGGAAGCTTTCCTCGCCGCCATCGATGAGACCATCAAGTACTTCAATGACGGCGACATCGTCGAAGGCACCGTCGTCAAGGTCGATCGAGACGAGGTCCTCCTCGACATCGGCTACAAGACGGAAGGTGTCATCCCCTCCCGTGAGCTCTCCATCAAGCACGATGTCGACCCCAACGAGGTCGTCACCGTCGGAGACCACGTCGAGGCCCTTGTCCTCCAGAAGGAGGACAAGGAGGGCCGGCTGATCCTGTCCAAGAAGCGCGCCCAGTACGAGCGCGCCTGGGGCACGATCGAGAAGATCAAGGACGAGGACGGCATCGTCACCGGCACCGTCATCGAGGTCGTCAAGGGCGGCCTCATCCTCGACATCGGGCTGCGCGGCTTCCTGCCGGCGTCCCTGGTCGAGATGCGGCGCGTGCGTGACCTGCAGCCCTACGTGGGCCGCGAACTCGAAGCCAAGATCATCGAGCTGGACAAGAACCGCAACAACGTGGTCCTGTCGCGCCGGGCGTGGCTGGAGCAGACGCAGAGCGAGGTCCGCCAGACCTTCCTCAACACCCTGCAGAAGGGTCAGGTCCGCAAGGGCGTCGTCTCCTCCATCGTCAACTTCGGCGCCTTCGTGGACCTCGGCGGCGTGGACGGTCTCGTCCACGTGTCCGAGCTGTCCTGGAAGCACATCGACCACCCGTCCGAGGTCGTGGAGGTCGGCCAGGAGGTCACGGTCGAGGTCCTGGACGTCGACATGGAGCGCGAGCGCGTCTCCCTGTCGCTCAAGGCGACCCAGGAAGACCCGTGGCAGCAGTTCGCCCGCACCCACCAGATCGGCCAGGTCGTGCCGGGCCGCGTCACCAAGCTGGTGCCGTTCGGCGCGTTCGTCCGGGTCGAGGAGGGCATCGAGGGCCTGGTCCACATCTCCGAGCTGGCCGAGCGCCACGTCGAGATCCCCGAGCAGGTCGTCCAGGTCGGCGACGAGATCTTCGTGAAGATCATCGACATCGACCTCGACCGGCGCCGGATCAGCCTGTCGCTCAAGCAGGCCAACGAGAGCGCGGCCGGCGTGGATGAAGAGGACTTCGACCCCACGCTGTACGGCATGCCCGCCGAGTACGACGACCAGGGGAACTACAAGTACCCCGAGGGCTTCGACTCCGACACCGGCGAGTGGCTGGAAGGCTTCGACGAGCAGCGCGAGACCTGGGAGCGGCAGTACGCCGAGGCCCGCGGTCGCTTCGACGCCCACCGGCGTCAGATCGAAGAGGCCCGCAAGGCCGAGGCCGAGGCGGAGACCGGCGGTGCTCCGACGAGCAGCGGCGCCGAGACCTCCTACTCGGGCGGTGCCGACGAGGAGCAGACCGGCGGCGCGCTCGCGACCGACGAGGCCCTCGCCGCCCTGCGCGAGAAGCTCTCCGGCGGACAGTAGTCGCTGACGGGCGGCGAGCACGGGGTGCCACCCCTGCTCGCCGCCCGGGGCGGCTCACCCTGCTCGCCGCCCTTCGGGCGGCTTCGCCGGGGCTCGCAGTGTCGACCCAGGGGGGCGACCCCCTGGAACCCCCGGGCGGGCTCGCCTGGCGGCTCGCCCGCGTTTCGGCGGGCGTCTCGCCGCCGGTCGGCGGCCTTGTTCGCGGGCCTCCTCGCGGGGGCGTGTTCGCTTGTTTTTGGCGGCCTAGTTCGAGGGCCGCCTTTTCGCTTTTCCGGGCCGTCCGCTTTTCCGGGCCGTCCGCGCCGGGGTCGGCGTGCTGTCCGGCGGCACCGCGACCGGCTCTGTCGGCGGGTGGTCGGGCGGGGGATTCGCCGCGGGTGAACCGGTCGGGCGGGGTGTTCGCGGACGCCGCGTGCCGTCCGATGGCAGGATGAACACGGTCGGAGGCCGACCCGGGACGGGTCGTCCGTCCGGCCGTGACCCGTTCCCGCCCCCACGACCCCCTCCCGGAGCGTTCGTTCCATTGGCCAGCACCGAATCCGAATCCCGTACCGGCGCCACCCCGCCGACCGCCCCCGCACCGCGACCCGGCGGGCCCGCGCCGTCCGGGCCGTCGATCGTGCCGCGCGGTCCGGCGCGCCTCACGCTGATCGCGGTCACCGTCGCGGTCCTCGCGCAGATCGTCCGGTACGCCCTGCCGCAGCTCGACCACGGGGACGGCGCGGGCGCGGGGTCCGCCGCGGTCGCGGTCCTCGTCGTCCTCGCCGCCGGGGCGCTGTCCCCGCTGGTGCGCCGCGCGGCGGGCGTGCGCGGGCTGCTCGCGGGCGGGATCGGCGGGCTGCTGCTCGTCCGGGTCGCCGCGCAGGCCGCCGGGCCGCAGGCGTGGCTGGCCGTCGCGGGCGCCGTCGTCGGGACGGTCGCCGTCGCCGCCCTGTACGAGAGTGCGCGCGGCCTGTCCGGCGTCGGGTTCGCGACCGCGACGGTCGCGGGCCTCGCCGCCGACACGGCCGTCCGGATGGCGTTCGGCACCTGGGACCCGATCTGGCAGGGCGGCGCCGGCCCGTGGCTCGTCTGCCTGGCGTTCGCCGGGCTCGGCGCGGCGGCGCTGTACCGGGAGGTCGCGTCCGGGCCGGTGCCGCCGCCCGGCGTGACGTGGCGGGACGCGCTCGGCGCCGCCGCGTTCGGCCCGTTCCTCGCGCTCCAGATCCTCGTGCTGTCCAGCCCGGCGTTCGTGGCGTCGGCGGGCTGGAAGTCGCTGACCGTCGCGCACGTCGTCGTGGTCGCGGGCCAGGGCCTCGCGCTGGCGTTCCTCGCGTCCGGGCTGGCCGTGCGGGCCGTGCCGGGCGGGGTGTGCGTGCTCGGCGGGACGCTGCTCGGCGTCGGCGCGGCCTCCATCGCCGGGACGTACGCGGTGTCGGGCGTCGAGATCCTGCCGGTCGTCGTCGGCGGGCAACTGCTGGCGGCGTGGCTGCTGGCCGTCGCGTGCCGCGCCCCGCTGCGCCGCGCCGGGACGGGCGGTGCCGTGTGGCGGGTGGACCTGACGGCGGGCCTCGGCGCGTTCCTGGTCGCGGTCGTGCTGGTCGCCTACCAGCTCAGCGCGGTGAAGGCGGTGCCGGTCCCGAACAACGTCCTGCCCGGTCTCGCCGGGATGCTGCTCGGCGGCCTCGCGGCGATCGCGGCGGCGCGCGGCGGTCCGCTGCCCGCGCGGGCGCCGCTGCGCGCGGTGACGGCGGGCGGCTCGGCGGTCGTGCTGCTCGCCGGGACGGCCGTGTACGCGGCGGCGTCCCCGGCCGGCGACGCGCCCCCCGCGCCCGGCGGCGGACGCGTCCGGGTCACCACCTACAACATCCACGACGCCGTGGACGGCGCGGGCCGCCTCGACCCCGACGCGGTCGCCAAGGCCATCGCCGCGCAGCGCCCCCAGGTCGTGCTGCTCCAGGAGACCGGACGCGGCTCGCTGCCGTCCGGCACCGCCGACGTCGCGGTGTGGCTGTCGCGGCGGCTCGGCATGAAGCTGCTGTGGGGCCCGGCCGCCGACGGGCAGTTCGGCAACGCGATCCTCACCTCGCTGCCCGTCCGCCGCTCGGGCACCGGGCGGATGCCGCGCGCCGACTGGTCGCAGATCCGCGGCTACGTGTGGGCGCGGCTCGCCGTCGGGTCCACGACGCTGGACGTGTGGTCCACGCACCTGGCCTTCGGCGGCCCGGACGAGCGGCTCGGCGAGGCGTCGTCGCTGCTGCGCGCCTGGTCGCGGGCGCCCCGGACGATCATCGGCGGCGACCTCAACGCCGAGCCGGGCTCCGACGAGATCATCCGGCTGACGACCGACACGGGCCTGCGCAGCGCCGGGACGGGCGACGGCGCCCCGACCGGCCCGCACGGCACCCGCGTCGACTGGATCCTCGGCACCGACGACCTGGCGTTCGACGGCTACAAGGTCGCGCCGGGCGGCCCGTCCGACCACCGTCCGGTGACCGTCACGGTGCGCGTCGCCGGATGAGCGACGTGGAGATCGCCGTCGCGGACCCGGCGGACGCGGGGGAGATCCTGACCGTCCAGCGCGCCGCGTACGTCACCGAGGCGCAGCTCTACGGCGACCCGTTCATCGCGCCGCTGGTGGAGTCGCTGGACCAGATGCGCCGGGCGGTCGCCGACGCGGACGCGGTCGTCCTGAAGGCCGTCAGCGGCGGCCGGATCGTCGGCGCGGTGCGCGGCCGGGTCGCCGGGAGCACCTGCCTGGTCGGGCGGCTCGTCGTCGCCCCCGACGCGCAGGGCCGGGGCACCGGACGGGCGCTGCTCGCGGCGCTGGAGGCGGCCGTGGCCGGACGCGCCGACGCGTGCGTCCTGTTCACCGGCCATCTCAGCGACGCGAACCTGCGCCTCTACCGCCGCACGGGCTACGCCGAGACGCACCGCGAGCGCGTCGCCGACCACCTCACGCTCGTCCACCTCCGCAAGCCCCTGGACGCGGCGCCGCGCACGCCGTGAGTACGGTGGGTCCGTGCTGACTGTGGGACTCACCGGCGGGATCGGTTCGGGCAAGAGCGAGGCGTCGTCGCGGCTGGCCGCGCACGGCGCCGTGGTGGTCGACGCGGACCGCATCGCGCGCGAGGTCGTGGAGCCGGGCACGCCCGGCCTGGCGGCCGTCGTCGCCGAGTTCGGCGACGGCGTGCTGCTCCCGGACGGCGGGATGGACCGGGAGAAGGTCGGGTCGATCGTGTTCGCCGACGCCGGCCGGCTGAAGGCGCTGAACGCGATCGTCCATCCGCTGGTCGCCGAGCGGTCGCAGCAGATCATGGACGCGGCGCCGCCGGACGCGATCGTCGTCTACGACGTGCCGCTGCTGGTCGAGAACGACCTCGGCGCGCTGTACGACGTCGTCGTGGTCGTGGACGCGCCCGTCGAGACGCAGCTCGCACGGCTCACCGGCGGGCGCGGCATGACCGAGGAGGCCGCGCGGGCGCGGATCGCGGCGCAGGCCACCCGGGAGCGCCGCCGCGCCGCCGCTGACGTCGTCCTGGACAACTCCGGGCCGCTGGCGGCGCTGCACGCGGCGGTGGACGCCCTGTGGGACGACCTCCGCCGCCGCGCCGGGAAGATCACCTCGGTCTAGAACGGCGCCTCCAGCGGGATCCGCCGCACCTCGGGCAGGTAGGGGTCGAGTTCGCCGGGCTCGAACCGGACCATCCCGATCGCGTACCAGAACTCGCCGCCGGCGGTGCCCTCGGACTTGTAGCGGCCGTCGGGCGCGAGCGCGGCCCAGCCCTCGGACAGGCCGAGCAGGGTGGTGCGGCGGAACGGGGCGTCGCGGTCGGCGACGTCCCACAGGATGACCGCGCCGTCGTCGCCCGCGGTGGCGAGGGTCGTGCCGTCGGGGGAGAACTCCGCCGACCAGATCCGGCGGGTGTGGCCGGACAGGGTGCGCAGGTGGCGGCCGGTGCGCGCGTCCCAGAGCCGGACGACCAGGTCGTCCCCTGCGGTGGCCAGCAGCGGGCCGGACGGGGCGAACGCGGCCGTCCACAGCCGTCCGGTGTGCCGGGTGAGGACGTGGAGCGTGCGGCGGGCCGCGACGTCCCAGATCCGGACGGTCCCGTCGTTCCCCGCCGTCGCGAGCAGTTCCCCGGTCGCGTCGTAGGCGACCTGGTACACGCGGTCGGAGTGCCCCGCGAGGCTGGCCAGCAGCGTGCCCTCCTCGGGGTCCCAGATCCGCACGACGCCGTCGTCGCAGCCGGTGGCGAGGGTCGCGCCGCCGGGCGCGAACGCGATGGACCGGACGCGGCCCCGGTGGTCGGCGAGGTTGGAGACCTCCCGGCCCGTCGTCCAGTACCAGACGCGGACGGTGTCGTCGTCGTTGGCGGTCGCGAGGACGTCCCCGGCCGGGCCGAACGCCTGCGCCCACACGTGGTCGGTCTCGACGTTCACCTCCCGCTCGAACACGCCCGCCGCCGCCTGCCACAGGTGGACGCCGCCGTCGTTGGTGGCGGTGGCGAGCTGCACGCCCGCCGGGTTGAACGCCGCCGACGTGAGGTTGTCGGCGGGGCCGTGCAGCTCGCGCACCATCCGCCCGGTCCGGGGCTCCCAGAGCCGGACGACGCCGTCGTTGCCGCTCGCCGCCAGCAGCCCGCCGTCCGGGCTGAACGACACCCCGGTGAGGCGCCGGCCGTGGCCGCGCAGGACGACGCGGCAGTCGCCCGTCCCGGCGTCCCACAGCCGCGCGGTGCCGTCGTTGCTGGTCGTGGCGAGCTGCGCGCCGTCGGGACGGAACGCGAACGGCCACACCGCGCCCCGGTGCCCGGCGAGGGTGAGCCGCTGCGCGCCGGTCGCCGGGTCCCACAGCCGGACCGAGCCGTCGCTGTCGGACGTGGCGAGGCGCGTCCCGTCCGGGCTGAACGCCGCCTGGTAGATCGCGGCGGTGTGGCCGGACAGGGTGCGGCGGTGCTCGCCGTCCTCCCACAGCCGCAGCGAGCCGTCGGTGTCGCCGGTCACCATCAGGCGGCCCTCGGGGTGGAACGCGATGGCGTAGATGCGCCCGGTGTGGCCGAGCAGTTCGTCGGCGATCTCGCCGGACGCGATGTTCCACAGCCGGACGACGCCCGCCTCGTCGCCCGCCGCCAGCAGTGCCCCGCCGGGATGGAACACCGCGCGGAACACCGCGCCCCGGTGGCCGGTCAGGGTGCGGCGCAGCTCGCCCGTGCTGACGTCCCAGACCCGCAGCGTGCCGCCCGCGTCGCCGCTGACCAGCAGCGTGAGCGTCGGGTCGAACACGGCGGTGTAGACCGGCGCGGTGTGGCCGGGCAGCTCGCGCAGCAGCGCGCCCGTCCCGGCGTCGAAGATCCGCAGGACGCCGTCGGCGGCGCCCGCCGCGATCCGCGCGGACCCGTCGCGGGCGGACCCGGCGACGATCACCGGCCACACGCCCTCGGGATGGACGGTCAGCGTGTGCGCGCACGCGCCGGTCGCGAGGTCCCAGACGCGGACGGTGCCGTCCGCCGAGCCCGTGACCAGCAGCGCGCCCGCCGCGTCGAACGCGACCGCGTACGTCCGGTCCCGGTGGCCCTGCAACGTGCGCAGCGGCGCCCCGGTGACGGCGTCGCAGACGAGCACGCCGCCGTCCTCGGCGCCGATCGCGACGACCGCGCCGCCCGGACTGTAGGCGAGCGGCTGCGGCAGGCGGCTCTGCCGGAAGTGGAAGCCGTACGGGACGCCGACCGCCGCCGGGGCGAGCTGCGTCTCGATCGGGCTGCCCGGGGCGATCGCCGCCTCGTGCAGCTCGGGGGCGCGGGCGATCCGGTCGGGCAGGGTCGCGCCGATCAGCGCGGCGCGCGTCCACCGGCCGCCCTCGACCGCGACGTCGCGCAGGTCGGCGCGGGCGAGCCGGGCGCGGGACAGGTCCGCGCCGCGCAGGTCCGCGCCGGTCAGGCGGGCCTCGTCCAGCCGCGCCCCGGCGAGCGTCGCGTCGCGCAGCACCGCGCGGGACAGGTTCGCGCCGACGAGCCGCGCGTCGGTCAGGTCGGCGCCGGTGAGGTCGACGTCCTGGAGGTCGCGGTAGGACAGGTCCTCGCCCGCGAGGTTCGCGCCGCGCAGGTCGGCGCGGGCGGGGGTGCGCAGCCGCGTCGTCACCTTGATCGCGTTGGCGCGGGCGGCGTCGCCCGCGCCGGTGTCGGCGAGGACGCCCGTCGCCCACTCCTGGAGCGCGCGGGCGTCGGCGAGGTCGCACAGGAAGTCCACGGTGAGCTGGCTCAGCGCGCCGCGCGCGAGCTCGTCGGGGACGCCGTCGTCGAACCGCGCCGCGACGTGCCGCGCGACGAGCCATTCGGCGACGGACGCGTGGATGAACCCGAACAGCCCCTCCTCGGTCCGGACGAGCAGGCTGCCCGCCCCGACCGCGTGCGCGGCCTGCTGCGGCGACATGCGGTCGCGGCTCAGCCCGGTCAGCGTCTCGGCGACGTCCGACAGCTCGCTGAGCCGCAGGAACTGCTCGTTGCCCTCCCAGGACCGCAGCGCGAGCGTCGTCACGGCCCGCCACATGTCGTCCACGTCCAGGCCGGGCGCGCCGCCCGCCGGACGGGCCCGCGCCGCCTCGAACCGCAGCCACGTCGTGAGGATCTCGCGGTACAGGTCGGCGGGGCTGACGGTGTGCCGGGCCTGCGCGACGGCGCGGAGCCGTTCCTCGGGCAGGTCGGCGATGAAGCTCAGCATGCGCGGGTTGGCCGTCAGCCCGAGCAGTTCCTCGATGCCCTGCAGCAGGCGCAGCCGCTCGTCGGCGGCCTGCTCGTCGCCGTACCGGTTGACGAGGTAGGTCCGGACCTGCGCGGGCGAGAAGTCCTCCAGGCCGAGGACGCGCCGGTGCGGCAGCACCCCGACCCGCTCGCCGAGCGCGGTGAGCACCTGCGCCTGCGACTTGAAGTGCTGCGTCCGGCCCGCGACGACGATCTTGGCGTTGTCGGTCGCGGCGCGCAGCAGCGTGTCGAGGTGGTCGGCGGCGCGGTCGTAGGAGACGCGGGTGACCAGCTCGTCGAACCCGTCGAACAGCAGCGCGATGCGGCCCTGGCGCAGCATGTAGTGGAACGCCTTGAGGTCGATCAGCTCCTCGCCCTGGCTCGCCAGGTGCGCGGCGACGAGCGCGTCCACCGAGTGCGCCTTGTCCAGCGCGCGCAGCTCGATGAGGATCGGCGTGACGTGCGGCAGCTCGGCCGGGATGCGGCGGGCCAGCTCGCGCAGCGCGAACGTCTTGCCGCGCCCGAAGTCGCCGAGCAGCAGCAGGAACCGGCCGTGGTCGGCCGACAGCAGCCGCAGCATCTCGCCGACGGCGTCGTCCCCGGCGCGGTCGGCCTCGCCCGTCACGCGGTCCAGCTCGCGGAACCGCTGCGGGACGTACAGCGCCGGCGGGTACAGGCCGCCCGACGTCAGCCGCGCCGTCTGCCCCGCGACGTACTCCGACAGGTCCAGCAGGCCCTGGAACTCGGTGAAGCTGCGCAGCCTGATCCCGCGCCGCAACGCGTCGTCGCGCATCGAGCGGGGCGGCGGCGGGCCGAGGAAGACCAGCTCGGAGCCGTGGTCGGCGCCGTCGGCGTGGACGTGCCGGACGAACGCGTCCACGTCGCCCTCGGTCAGCGGCCCGACGTGCGCGCCGATCCGGTACTGCCGGACGAACCCCGACTCCAGGTGCGTGAGCAGCAGGTGCGGCGGGTCGGCGTCCACGCGGCGGATCGTGGCGCGCTCGAACCGCGTCTCGCACGCCTCGGCGATCCGGTCCAGCAGCCGCGCGGTCGGGTCCGGGCCCGGCGTGTCGCGGACGTCGCGGCCCGGCTCGGGCGGCGTCTCGGCGCCCGGCGGCAGCGCGGGCGGCTCGGTGGCGCGCGGCGCGGGGAAGGTGCCGCCCGCGTCGGCCCACACGCGGTCGACGACGGTCGGGCCGGGGCGTTCCGCCGACGGGATCCAGCGCTGGAGCCCGTCCCGTCCGACGACGACGATCTGGTGCCGTCCGGTGCCCGGCGACGGGACCGCGGGCGCCCCCGACGCCAGCTCGGGCACCGCGCCGAACTCGGCCCGCGCGTCCTGGAGCAGCAGGTTCAGATGGCGGCCGAGGACGGCGTCGAGGTCGCCCGCGTCGCGCACCGCGTCCGGCTCCCCGGCGGCGGGGGAGTGCGCGACCGCGCCGATCCGCAGCCACCCCTCGGCCTCGAACCGGCGCAGCCGCTCGGTGAACCACGCCGCCTGCGCCCGTCCGACGAGCCCGTACCGGTCCTCGGGGCGGTGTGTCAGCGCGAGCGTCGAGTTCAAGCCCGCCACGACTACCTTCAAGTCCGGGACGGGGAACAGCGTCCACGGCTGGGCGCTGTCGAAGATCAGCTCGTCCAGGCCCTGGTAGAACTCGGCGAACAGGCCCGCGAAGTGCCGCCACTTCGGCCAGTACGGCGGCTGCGGCTCCACGTCGTCGGCCTCGCAGCTCGCGAAGTACGCCTGCGACGCCGCGCGCGTCACGTCGTGCTCGCCCGGGACGACCACCACCCGGTGCGCCTCCAGCCCGAGCAGCGCCCGCAGGCTGGTAAGGAACGACAGCGCCTCGGTGAACTCCCGGCGGCTGCCCGAATGCGTGAGGTTGCCCGTCACGACCAGCAGCTCAGGACGCGGGACGCCCTGGTCGGCGAGGCGCGTCACGTCGCTCCACACGCGGTCCTGGAGTTCGGTCGCGGTCGTCGGGTCGTCCGGGCCGCCGAGCGTCCGGCCGAAGCGCGGCCCCGGCACGTGCAGGACGCTCAGCGTCTCGCGCGGCCCGTCGGCGTCCTCCTCGGCGGCCGGGAAGTGCGGCGCGCGGACCGGGATCCGCCGCGTCGCGCGCTCCCCGGTGAGCGGCGGACGGCGCGTGCCGGGCTGGCCGGTCTCGGCCGCCGCCAGGCCCGTCGGGGACCGGACGATCCGGGGCGCGGGCGCGTCCCGCGCGGGCGGCGGCCCCGGCGGCACGGGCCCGCCCGGGAACCCCGGCCCCTCGAACGGGCGGGCGTGCCCGGCCAGCGCCTCCTCGATCCGCCGCATCAGCAGCGCCCGCGCCCGCGCCGGGTCGTCCACGCCGACGAGGTCGACGTAGGTGATCGTGGACAGCAGGCCGTCGATCGGGCAGTCCTCGATGCGGACGGTGATGAGCTTGCGCGACGGGTCGTCGGGGTCGGCGCGCAGCGCGGTCATCCACTCCCACCGCCCGTACCGGGACCGCAGGTAGTTGCGCGACAGGACGGCGATGACGACCTTGGCCTCGGTCAGCCCCCGGTCCATGAAGTCGATGAAGTTCGTGCCCGGCACGAAGTCCCACGCCTGCATCATGGTGCGGTGCCCCGAGGTTTCGAGCTGCCAGGCGATCCACGACGCCCAGCGCTCGTCCGCCGGGGAGTAGCTGATGAAGAAGTCCGTCGGACGGTCCTGTCCGCGCGCGTCGCCG
This sequence comes from Actinomadura rubteroloni, assembly GCF_002911665.1. Classification (NCBI taxonomy): domain Bacteria; kingdom Bacillati; phylum Actinomycetota; class Actinomycetes; order Streptosporangiales; family Thermomonosporaceae; genus Actinomadura; species Actinomadura rubteroloni. The sequence continues at coordinate 269,859 of NZ_MTBP01000002.1, read as the reverse complement.
GGGGAGCTCATGCGCTCAGTATCGCGTGACGCGCCGCCGCCGTGCGGGGCTCGCGCGCGACGTGCGATCATGGCCGCCGTGTCCTACCGGCCGAGCCTGCTCGACGCGATCCGCGTCGGCGTCCTCGCGCTCGGCCTGGTCTTCGCGGCCACCGGGCTGCTGCCCGCCGCCGACGCCCGCGCCAGCCTGGACCGCATCGCCCCGATCCTGCTGTTCCTGGTCGGCGTGATCGTCCTCGCCGAGCTGACCAAGGAGGCGGGGGTCTTCGACCGCATCGCGGGCGCGCTGGCCCGCGCCGGACGCGGACGCTACCCCGCGCTGTTTTTGCTCTGCGTGGCGTTCGCGGCCGTCCTCACCGCGTTCCTCAACCTGGACACGACGGCCGTGCTGCTCACGCCCGTCATGCTCGCGCTCGCCGCCCGCGCCGGGATCGCCGCGCTGCCGCTCGCCATGACGACCGTGTGGCTCGCCAACACCGCGAGCCTCCTGCTCCCGGTGTCCAACCTGACGAACCTGCTCGCCGCCGACCGCGTCGCGCTGGAGACGCCCCGGTTCGCCGCGCGGATGTGGGCGCCGCAGCTCGCCGTCCTCGCGGTGACGATGGCGCTGCTGTGGGCCGTCTTCTGGCGGCGCCGGACGCGCGGCGCCGACCGCTACGACCCGCCGCCGCCCGCGCCCGTCGGCGACCGGGTCCTGTTCGGGGCGACGTCGCTGGCGTGCCTGCTGTTCGTCGGGGCGATCCTCGCGGGCGTCCACACCGGGTTCCAGCTCGGGATCGCCGCCGCCGTCGCCGCGATCATCGCCGTGGCCGCGTTCGCCGTCCGGGACCGGCGCGCGTTGCGGCCCGCGCTGATCCCCTGGCAGCTCCTCGTGTTCGTGACGGGCCTGTTCCTGGTCGTCCCGACGCTGGAGCGGTTCGGGCTGGACGACGCGATGGCCGCGCTCGTCGGCCGCGACGACGGCGCCGCGGGCGCGCTGCGGGCCGCGTTCTCCGGAGCGGGGCTGTCCAACGTCCTCAACAACCTGCCCGCGTACGTGGCGGGGGAGGCCGCCGTCCCGGCCGCCAACCACGACCAGCTCCTGTCGCTGCTCATCGGGACGAACGTCGGGCCGGTCATTGCGCCGTGGGGGTCGCTGGCCACGCTGCTGTGGTTCGAGTGGTGCCACCGGTTCGACGTCAAGGTGCCGATGGTCCGGTTCCTCCTGGCCGGGACGGCGCTCGCCGTGCTCGGCACCGCCGCCGCCACCTCCGCGCTTCTCCTGACCTAGAACCTTTTCACTGACCATTCGTGTCGATGTCACTACTCTCCGCTCGGTCATGCGTCATGCTCGGGCACGGTGTGCTCCCGCTGCGAAAGGCCTGATCCGTGATGAAGAGGTTCGCTGCCGGTGTCCTGGTGGTCGTCGTGGGCGGGGCGGCGCCCGCCGCGGCCGGCGGCCCGCCGTCCGCCCGGACCTTCGACGGCGCCGGCTCGGGCGAGCGGCCCGACGCCCGCCGGACCGTCACGTCCGCGCGGGCGGTCGTCGCGCCGCGCTACACGTCCGCGTCCCGGATCGCGGCCGGCGCGGTGCTGCGGACGTTCGAGACGTCCGGGTCCGCGGGGAAGGTCCGCGGCGTCCTGGTCGAGGTGAACCTCCGTGCGCGCCGGGTGAACCTCGGGCTGCTGCACCCGCCGTCGGTCGCCGCGCGGCGGACGGTCTCGGCGATGGCCGCGTCCGGGCGGGCCGTCGCCGGGGTCAACGGCGACTTCTTCGACATCACCACGACCGGCGCGTCCAACGGGCCCGAGATCGACGGCGGGCGCCCGCTCAAGGCCGCCGTCCCCGACGGGCAGCGGTTCGGGCCGCAGCCGCCGCCGTCCGCCACCACCGAGGACGTCATCGGGGTGGGCGCCGACCGCCGCGCGTACATCACGCGCCTGCACCTCACCGGGAGCGTCCGGTCCGGCGGCGTGAAGGTCGCGCTGCGCGGCCTCAACCAGTACGCGCTGCCCGTCGGCGGGGCGGGCGCGTTCACGTCCGCGTGGGGCGCGGCGTCGCGGCGGCGCGCGGTCTGCGGCACCGACAGCGATCGCGGCGGGCCGTGCTCGTCCGACACCGCCGAGGTCGCCGTGCGCGGCGGACGCGTCGTCACCGTCAAGACGAGCGTCGGCGGCGGCGCGATCCCGAAGGGCACCACCGTCCTCGTCGGACGCGACGGCGCCGCGCGGTCGCTGCGCAAGCTGCGCCCCGGCGCCCGTGTCAGCGTCGGCTACCGGCTCAGCGGGCCGCACAAGCTGCGGTTCGCCGTCGGCGGGTTCCCGATCCTGCGCGACGGGGAGCCGTCGGACGGGCTCGTTCCCGGCGGCGCGGCCCCGCGCACGGCGGCGGGCGTCAGCCGCGACGGCCGCCGCGTCTACCTCGTCGTCGTGGACGGACGGTCCGAGGACAGCGGCGGCCTCACCCTCGGCGAACTGTCCGCGCTGCTCGCCCGCACCGGCGCCGACGACGCCGTGAACCTCGACGGCGGCGGCTCGTCCGCGCTCGTCGCGCGGGCGCCCGGCGCTCGCGGCACGACCGTCCGCAACCACCCGTCCGACGGGTCCGAGCGCGCCGTCGCCAACGGCATCGGCGTGTTCACCCGCTGAGGCCCGCCAGCGCGGCCCGCGCCACCGCCCGCAGCGCCGCGCCCTCGCACGGCCGCCGCGCCACCCGGTGCGCGGCGGCGCCGAGCGGGCCGAGCGACAGGTTCGGCCGGCCGGGCCGCTCGGCGCCGAGCGCGATCGTCGCCGCGTCCGCGGCCACGACGCTCTCGTGGAACACCCCCGCGGGCAGCCGGTACACCGCGCCCGTCCCGAACCGCTCGGCCGTGCCCGCCGCGTGCCGGACGGTCCGGCCGGTGGGGCGCAGCTCGTCGCCGTCCGGGCCGCTGGTCACCTCGAACAGCCGGTGCGTCGGACGCCCGTCCGGCGCCAGCTCCGGCAGCCGGTTCCCCACCGCGCCGAACAGCACGTAGCTCACGAGCTCCCAGCTATGGCAGTGGATCGCGGACGTCGTGGGCGTCGCCGCTGGGAGCACCGATGTCCACAGGTGGAGGCACACGCCCTCGCCGCCGTCCCGCTCCACCGGCAGGCACACGAACCCGAGCGGATGATGGACGGCCGCGACGCCCGGACCCGCCGCCCGCTCCAGGATCTCGCGCGCCCACGCACGCAGCGTCCCGTGGCCGGGCGTCCCGGACAGGTGCGCGGCCAGCTCGTCCCGTTTCACGCGCCTCCTCCCGGGCCGGTCACGCGGGCGACGGCGCCCCCGGACGCAGCGCCTTGCGGACGACGTCGACCACGTCGCGATCGGTGTACGAACGCGGCACCGGCAGGTCCAGCACCTCGAACAGGCGGCGGATCTCGTCGATCGTCGGCTCGTCGCCGAGCGGCACCGTCCGCGCCCGCTCCAGCGGCACCCGCCGCGCCTGGTCCAGGCTCGTCTGCAGCTCCGCCGCGCACCAGCCGTAGTAGAACTTGCCGCTGTCCACCACGAGCACGTCGCTCGTCGGGTTGTCGCGGGTGACGATCACATGGGACGCCGACAGGTCGTAGCGCAGCGTCGTCATCGTCCGCGACAGGCCGAGGTCGATGTCGAGCATCGCGAACCGCTGCTTGTGCCAGCACGCCGCGAGGATCGTCGCCATGACCTCCTTGCGGACCCGCTCACCCGTCCACCGGCCGCCGACGTCGCCCGGACGCGGCTCGGGCAGCGACGCCTTGTGCCGCGCCAGCGTCTCGCACACCACGTCGTCGGACGGATCGACCAGCTCCACCCGGAACAGCAGCGTGCGGCGCTCGCGGCGAGCCTCGGCGACGCAGTCGGGGAGCGTCCGGTCCCGGAAGTAGGAACCGGTGCCGCCCTTGTAGAACCACCGGTCGGTGCGGCGCCGCGCGTCGGCCAGCACCTGGTCGACCTGGGCGCGGCTCACCACGCGGACGACGGACGTCTCGTCCAGCGCGCGGCGCGCCCCGTCCACCACGCCCTCGAACCGCTCGATCTGCTCCATCCGCCCGGCCAGCTCGCCGAGCGTCCGCGTCGAGTCCCGCAGGGAGTCGCGGACCTCCTCCTCCACCGGCCCCCGCCGCGCCCGGTCCCGCAGGACGGACGTGGCCATCAGCCCGACGACCGCCAGCACCGCGCTGTTGGTCACCTCGGACTCGTGCGGAATGTTCACCCCGAGCCCCAGCACCGCGACGACCACGGCGATCACGAGGGCGACGAAGGCATCGGCGTTCTTCCCGAGCCACACGGCGAATCGGGTCATGATTGGCGGCATCCCCGTCCTTGTCGGCGCGGACATCGTAACCACGGCCGGGGACACCGGCCACCGGCCGCGGACGGGCGGCGGCCCTTGCCACGGGGGCCCACCGGGGGCTATAGGGTCCTGACCATGCACGGGCGGGGGTTCGACGCACCGCCCCGGGCGGCAGCGTCGCCGCCGGGGCGCACGCCTGCCCGTGCCCGGATCCTCGCCGTCCTCGCCCCGTGCGCCCGCGCGCTGCGCTGGCCGACGGTCCGGTCGGCGGTCCTGGACATCGCGCTCGCCGTCGGGTTCGCCGTCGTGGACGGGCTGTTCCTCTACTTCGCCTACCGGCACTTCTGGCTGCCGCCCGTGGTCGTCGCGGCGTGCGGCGCGGTCGCGGCGCTGGCGATCGTCGTCCGGCGCCGGTTCCCGGTCACGCTCGCACTGTTCTCCCTGGTGTTCGGGACGGCCACCGGCGGCGCGGGCTTCGCCGTGCTCGTCATCCTGTACTCGCTCGGCGCGTACGCGCCGTCGCGGCGGACCGCCCTGGCCGTCACCGGGGCGGGCTACGCGGTGTCGCTGGTGTTCACCGGCCCCACGGACGCGGACGGGTCGTTCGTCGCGCAGGCCGGGTTCGGGCTGGCGTTCAGCGCGCTGCCGCTCGTCCTCGGCCTCTACATGGGGGCGCGCAAGCAGCTCCTCGCCTCGCTGCAGGAGCGCGCCGCGCGGCTGGAGCGCGAGCAGGGGCTGCTCGCCGAGCGCGCCCGCGCCGAGGAGCGGACGCGCATCGCCCGCGAGATGCACGACGTCGTCGCCAACCGCGTCAGCGTCATGGTCGTCCACGCCGGGGCGCTGCGCGCCATCGCCGGCCGCGACCCCGAGCGCGCCGCCGAGACGGCCGTGGTGATCGGCGAGATGGGCCGGCAGGCGCTCCAGGAACTGCGCCAGGTCGTCGGGGTGCTGCGGCAGGGCGAGGAGGCCATGTCGTCGGACGTGCCGGGCGTCTCGGAGGTCCGCGACCTGGTCGGGCAGTCCACCGCGACCGGGCTGCGGGTGGAGCTGGACGTCCACGGGGAGGAGCGGCCCATGCCGCCCGCCGTCGGACGGACGGTCTACCGCATCGTCCAGGAGGCGCTGACGAACGTCCACAAGCACGCCGGGGACGCCGCCACGTCCGTCGCGCTGCGGATCCTGCCCGAGGCCGTCGAGGTGGAGATCGTCAACGAGCCGCCGCGCGCCCGGCCCCAGCACGGCCTGCCGAGCGGCGGGAACGGCCTGGTCGGGCTCCGCGAGCGGGTCACCGCGCTCGGCGGGCGGTTCGCCGCCGGGCCCGGGGCGCGCGGCGGCTACGCCGTCACCGCCCGGCTGCCGCTTCCGGCGTCCTGACCTGCGGAAATAATCGGCCGATCGGGATTGTCGTACCTCTTGCATAGAGTGTGGTGAGCCGGTTGCCGGAACGTCCGGCGCGGCCCGCGCGGAAGGGTGGTCATGCGGCCTGTCACGGACCTGAAGCGCCGTGTGGCGCCCATCGAGGTCGTCACGGAGATGAAGCCCTCGGGCGACCAGCCCCAGGCGATCGAGAAGCTCGCGGCGCGCGTCCGGCGCGGCGAGAAGGACTCGGTGCTGCTCGGCGCCACCGGCACCGGCAAGACCGCCACGGTCGCCTGGCTCGCCGAGCAGGTGCAGCGGCCGATGCTGGTCATGCAGCCGAACAAGACGCTCGCGGCGCAGTTCGCCAACGAGCTGCGCGAGATGCTGCCCAACAACGCCGTCGAGTACTTCGTCTCGTACTACGACTACTACCAGCCCGAGGCGTACATCCCGCAGACCGACACCTACATCGAGAAGGACTCCTCGATCAACGACGAGGTGGACCGGCTGCGCCACTCGGCGACGAACTCGCTGCTCACCCGGCGGGACACGATCGTCGTCGCGTCGGTGTCGTGCATCTACGGCCTCGGCACGCCGCAGGAGTACGTGGACCGGATGGTCACGCTGCGGGTCGGGCAGGAGATCGAGCGCGACAAGCTGCTCCGCGACCTGGTCGCGATGCAGTACAGCCGCAACGACCTGGCGTTCACGCGCGGCACGTTCCGCGTCCGGGGCGACACGATCGAGATCATCCCGCAGTACGAGGAACTGGCCGTCCGGATCGAGATGTTCGGCGACGAGATCGAGAAGCTCGCCACCCTCCATCCGCTGACCGGCGAGGTGCTGTCGGAGGACGAGGAACTGTACGTCTTCCCGGCGTCGCACTATGTCGCCGGTCCCGAGCGGATGGAACGGGCGATCCGCGACATCGAGGCCGAGCTGACGGAGACGTTGGCCGTGATGGAGGCGCAGAACAAGCTGCTGGAGGCGCAGCGGCTCCGGATGCGCACCACCTACGACATCGAGATGATGCGGCAGGTCGGCACGTCGTCGGGCATCGAGAACTACTCGCGGCACATCGACGGCCGCGCGGCCGGGACGGCGCCGAACACGCTGCTGGACTACTTCCCCGAGGACTTCCTGCTCGTCATCGACGAGTCGCACCAGACCGTCCCGCAGATCGGCGCGATGTACGAGGGCGACGCGTCCCGCAAGCGGATGCTGGTCGAGCACGGCTTCCGGCTGCCGTCGGCGATGGACAACCGGCCGCTGAAGTGGGAGGAGTTCCTGGAGCGCATCGGGCAGACGATCTACCTGTCCGCGACGCCCGGGCCGTACGAGATGGGCCGGGTCCAGGGCGACGTGGTGGAGCAGGTCATCCGCCCGACGGGCCTGGTCGACCCGCAGATCGTCGTGAAGCCCACCAAGGGGCAGATCGACGACCTCGTCCACGAGATCCGCGAGCGCACCGAACGGGACGAGCGCGTCCTGGTCACCACGCTCACCAAGAAGATGGCCGAGGACCTCACCGACTACCTGCTCGAACTCGGCATCCAGGTCCGCTACCTGCACAGCGAGGTCGACACGCTGCGGCGGATCGAGCTGCTGCGCGAGCTGCGCTCGGGCGACTTCGACGTCCTCGTCGGGATCAACCTGCTGCGCGAGGGCCTCGACCTGCCCGAGGTGTCGCTGGTCGCGATCCTGGACGCCGACAAGGAGGGCTTCCTGCGGTCGGAGACGTCGCTGATCCAGACGATCGGCCGCGCGGCCCGGAACGTGTCCGGCCAGGTCCACATGTACGCCGACAAGATCACGCCGTCCATGCAGCGGGCGATCGAGGAGACCGACCGGCGCCGCGCCAAGCAGGAGGCCTACAACGCCGAGCACGGCATCGAGCCGCGGGCGCTGCGCAAGCGCATCGCCGACATTCTCGACTCCCTCGCCCGCGAGGACGCCGACACCGAGACGCTGATCGGCGGCGCGGGACGGCAGCAGAGCCGGGGGAAGGCGCCCGTCCCCGGGCTGGCGTCCCGCACCCGCGAGGCGGGCCGGCACGCCGCCGACCTCGTCGGCGAGCGCCCGCGCGCCGAACTGGAGTCGCTGATCCAGCAGATGACCGAGCAGATGCACCAGGCCGCCGCCGACCTGCAGTTCGAACTCGCCGCTCGTCTCCGCGACGAGATCAAGGAGCTGAAGCGCGAACTGCGCGAGATGAAGGAAGCGGGCGTGAGCTGATCCGGCGCCGGCCGGCCCGGCGATCGGAAACGGCGCACCGGCGTCGCTGATGGGCGCCGTCCGTGGCCTTGCCGCGTCGCCATTCCGTCCGGAGTTTCCGCAGTTCTTTCAACGGCCGTCCGCGCCGGTTCAGCGGGCCTCGGTAAGGCTGGGAAGGGTCGGGACGCGCTGCGCGCGACATTTCGATCCGTGTGACCAGAGGAGTCGGCTGGGATGACAGAGCGAACGATGCCCACGCAGGACGACGTGCTCGGGTACTTCGACACGTTGTCGAACTGGGGGCGGTGGGGCGACGACGACGAGCGCGGCACGCTGAACCACATCACCGACGAGGTCCGGCTGGCGGCGGCGCGGGCGGTGCGCCACGGCCGGAGCGTGTCGTGCGCCTGGGACGTCGCCGTGCCGGCCGAGATGGAGCGGTCGACGACGGCGTGCCCGTGCGCCGCCGACATGCCGGGCGCCGAGCACATGCCGTCGCCCACGTTCCCCAACGACCGGCGCTGGGGCTTCTCGTCCGAGCGGCTCGGGATGACCTTCCACGGCAATACCGTCACCCACGTCGACTCGCCGTGCCACATCTTCTGGGACGGCGCGATGTACAACGGGCGGTCGCACGCGCTGGTCGACCCCGCCACGGGATCGGGGTGGGCGGCCGTCACGGCGGCGGCGGACGGGATCGTCACGCGCGGCGTCCTGCTGGACGTCGCGAACGTTCGCGGTGTGCCGTGGCTGGAGCCGGGCGACGGCGTGTTCCCCGAGGATCTGGTGGAGGCCGAGCGCCGCCAGGGCGTGCGGGTGGGGCCCGGCGACGCGGTGCTCCTGCGGACCGGGTACGGCCGCCACCGGCACGAGAACGGCCCGAGCGGCGGCTTCACGCAGGCCGGCTGGCATGCGTCCTGCCTGCCGTGGCTGCACGAACGCCAGGTCGCGCTGATCGGCGCCGACACCCCGCAGGACGTTCAGCCGTCGGGGTACCGGGACGTGCTGATGCCGGTCCACGCGGTGGGCCTCGTCGCGATGGGCCTCTGGCTGCTGGACAACTGCGACCTGGAGGCGTGCGCGGCGACGGCCGCCGAACTCGGCCAGTGGGACTTCCAGCTCGCGGTCGCGCCGGTCCGCTTCGCCGGGACGTCCGGCAGCCCGGTCAACCCGATCGCCACCTTCTGACCGCCGGGCGCGTTCAGGGCTTCTGCCAGAGCAGGGAGTAGCGCCAGAGCAGGTGGCGGCGGAAACGGCTGCCGGGCAGGACGCGGCGCGACGTCCGGCGCACCTCCGACCAGGGCTCGCGCGGGTCGCGGACGGGCATCGCGGCGGCCGTCCGGGCGCCGCCGTGCAGGGCGTCCACGACCCGGACGGCCGGAAACTGCGCCGCGCCCAGTACCCAGTCCAGGGGGCTCGCGGTCCGGGCCAGGCCGATGATCGCCAGTCGGCCGCCCGGGGCCAGGAGTCCGGCCATCGCCCGCAGCGCCGACGGCAGGTCCAGGTGGTGCAGGACGGCCACGGCGCTGATGAAGTCGTAGGAACCGGGTGCGAAGAGGTCCGGGTCGGTCCCGGGGAAGTCCGTCTCGGCGAAGCGCGCGTGCGGGAGGTCGCCGCACCGCGCCCGCGCCGCCGCGATCATCTCCGGTGAGCGGTCGACGCCCGTCACGTCCCGCGCGCGGGCGGCGAGCTTGCGGATCAGTGTTCCGTCTCCGCAGCCGACGTCCAGCGCCCGCCCGCAGCCGTCCGGCACGAAGCCGACCACGAGCGGGTGGTAGTGGACGTTGTGGTTCCACGGCTCGTCCATCCGCCGGACTCTACCGGCGCGTCACCGTTTGAACAGGAACGCCAGGAACGCGATCGTCGTGAACGCCACGAGGATGTAGAAGAACACGTACATCATCAGCGCGACCGCCGCGAGCACGAGCACCGCGAACACGATGATCGACACGATCGTGATCACGGCCGTCCCGACGATCAGACCCGCGACGTTCGCGACCGCGCCCTGCGCGAGCGACCCGGCCGTCAGCCCGCCGGGCGATCCGGGGTCGGGCAGCGCCACCGACACGGCCGCGATCACGGCGAACAGCAGGAGCCCGTCCGGCGACGCGAAGAACTTCAGCACCTCCCACAACGCGGTCACCGGCCATTGGAGCGCCCAGGTGTTCAGGGCGTCGTGCAGCCACGGCGTCCGGATCGAGAACGGCCCCGCCGCGATGGCCGCCGAGTGGTCGTAGATCGCCTTCCACCCGAACAGCACGCCGAGGACGATCGCGTACACGATGAACCGCAGGGCGCGTCCCGGCGGCACCATCCCCGACACGATCAGCCCGCCCGCGACCAGCGGATACCCGATCATCACCGCCACGCCGAGCAGCAGCACCAGCAGGTACGCCGGATACAGGAACGTCGCCCCGATGACGTTCACCTCCAGCCCGATGCGCGGCAGCGCGTAACCGAACGCCAGGTTGTTGAACACGGGTATCCAGGCACCGACCGCCAGGACGGCGACGATCCCCCCGGCGGGCTGCGGGATCTGGACGCCGATCCAGACGAGCAGCACCGCGACCGCGATGAAGCACGCCACGAAGATCACCATCAGCCACAGCGGCCCCATGTGGGCGGAGTCGTTGCTCGTGCAGTCGGGGTTGTCCCCGAAGCAGTCGAACAGCGCCGACCGGTTCGCCCCGGCGTCGCCGCGTTTCCACCGGTGGTCCACCGACCGGTAGGCGACCGACACCTTCAGCACGGCGGACGTCGCGACGACCCGTCCCCGCGACGACAGCAGCACCGCCCGGAACTCGTCGTCGGAGTCGAGCCGGGTGAACAGCACGCGGAACGAGCCGTCCCGCGCGGTCGTGACGTTCGCGGCGGCCTCCCACTCGCCGCCGAACATGCCGGCCTCCCGCTCCAGCCGGACGTCCCGTCCGGACCCGGCGCCGGGGAACCGGCCGCTGACCGTGACGGGCTCGCGGTTGTTCGGGTGCGCGGGCGAGACGTGCAGGGACGGCCCGTCGCCGCGCGCCCCGGCCGGGGCCAGGACGAGCACGCTCAGCGTGACGAACAGCCCCGCGAGCAGCGCGAGGACGCGCGGCATGCCGGAACGAGGCACGCGGTCTCCTTCGTGAGGGCGGGCGGCGGGAGCGGCCGGCCGGGGGTCAGGCGGGGGGACGGTCGGTGAGGCCGAGCGGTTCCAGCCCGAGGGCGTGCTCCAGGTCGGCGGGGGAGTGGTCGCGCAGGTAGGCGGCGAACTTCGCCTTCACCTGGTCCATGTATCCGGCGGCGGTCCTCTCGGTGACGAACAGCCGCGCGGCGATGCTCCGGAACGACTCGCCGCGCGCCCGCCCGGCGAGGACCTGCCGTTCGCGCGGCGACAGGGACGGCAGGGCGCCGCGCCGTCCGGCCAGTTCGGCGAGCCCGGTCAGCGCCTGCGTGATGACGATCCGCCCGGCGGCGACGTCGGCGGCGGCACTCGCGAGCGCGTCCAGCGGCTCGGCCTTGTGGACGATCCCGCGCGCTCCCGCGTGCAGGCACGCGACGAGCACCGCCCGCCGCCGCTCCCCGGTGTAGACGAGGACGCGGAACCCGGCGCCCGCGACCGCCGCGACGGCGTCCGGGCCGCGCGGGCCCGGCCGGGCGCCCGTCCCGGCGAGCGCGAGGTCGAGGAGCACGACGTCGGCGGGCGGCGCGGCGGCGAGGAAGCCGGGGACGCCGGCGAACGCGGCAACCACGTCCAGCCCGGGGACGAGCCGCGCCAGCCCGTCCCGGATCAGCGTGTCGTCGTCGATCACGACGGCGCGGACGTTCACCGCAGGGCCCCGCGCAGCGTGACGCGCGTCCCGTCGCCGGGCGCGGGAGGCCGGGACGGCAGCGAGCGGACGTGGACGGTGACGCCGTGCGCGGCGAGCGCGGACCCGGCCGCCACGCCGAGCCCGAACCCGCGCGGCGCGGTGGCGGGGTCGAACCCGCGCCCGTCGTCGGCGACGGTGACCTCCCACTCGCCTTCGTCGGGGTCGGCGTCGGCGTGGACGACCACCGACGACGCGCCCGCGTGCAGCCGGACGTTCGCCAGCAGCGTCGCCACGGCTGCCCGGACGGCCCGCGCCGTCGCCGGGTCCAGGACGACGCCGTCGGCGAGGTCGGTGACGACCTCCAGCGGCAGGTCGGCGTACTCGCCCGCCGCCGCGCGCACCGCGCCGACGAGCGTGGCGCCGTCGGGGACGCGGTCGGGTTCGTCCAGGAAGGCGCGGACGCGGTTGGCGAGCGCCTCGGCCTGGGCGCGCAGCGGTCCGTCCAGCGCGGCCGGGACCGTTCCACCCGCGAGCAGCCGCAGGACGCCGACGTTGTCGTGCAGCAGGACGCGCTGCCGCTCCAGCTCGCGCAGCCGCGCCGTCTCGGCGGCGGCCCGCGCCGCCTCGGCCCGCGCCCGCTCGGCGTCGGCGGCGAGCCGCCGCAGGTAGCCGGTGAGAAGGCGGCCCAGCGCCGCGAACCCGGCGTACGCGACGGCGTTGCCGAGCACCGTCGAGCGATGGGCGGCGGGGACGTCCAGCGACGTGCCCAGATAGCACCCGGCGAGCAGCGCGACGACGAGCGCGGTCTCCCGCCGCCGGCCGAACGCGACGGCCGCGCCGACGGCCGTGCTCAGCGTGCAGGCGAACCCGAACGCGGTCCAGCTCCCGGTGCGGTCGGCGGCCGAGCTGAACGCGGGCTGCGCCAGTAGCACCAGGCAGGCCGCGCCGGTATCCGCCCAGGCCAGCGGACGGTTGCGGTACGAACCGGCGCGCAGCACGAGCACCGCGACCACCGCCGACTCGGCGAGATAACCGCCGAGCACGGCCGCGAACACCCCCGGCCGCGTCGCCTGAGCCTGTGCCTGCGGGAACGCGACGGCGAGCTGCGCCAGGTTGACCGCCCGGACGCCCACGACCACGGCGACCGCGCACCACTCGACCCCGGCGGGCGTGGTCGGCAGCGCGCCCTGCCCGTCCCACCACCGCCGCAGCACGGCCCGCCGCGTTCCGCCCGTTCCCATGACGACGCATCCTGTCCCACGCCGCGCCCCGGCCGCCACCCGGGAAATCCCGGTGGTCCCGCTTCGTCCGCCCGTCGCCATGCGGCGCACGACCCGCGCGACCGGCACCGCCGCGTCGCCCATGAAAGCGCTCACTGCTGGTCACTGTCGGTCGCGGGCCGTGCTCGCGCTCGGGGGCCGGGCCTCCCCGTCGGGCCCGGCCGTGGAGCGGTCCGTCGGCGGTGCGCCGGGCCCGTGGGCGGACGGCGGCGCGGACGGTCAGGTGTAGGCGCGGGCGCGCTCGATCACCGGGGCGTCGTCGGTGCAGGCGTAGACCGCGCCGCCGCCGGCCACGCGGCCGACCCGGACGGGCGGCGCGGGCCAGCGCTTGCCGCAGACCACGCAGGCCCTTCCGGCGCGCTGGGCGGACGTGAGTCCGGACGGGTCGAAGCAGATCTCGGTGGCGGTGGCGTCGATCGCGTCGTGGGGCGTCAAGGTCGATCCCTTCCGGGGCGGGGAGCGGCCGGGTCGGACGCCGAAGGGACCTACCGGCCTTCAGCGGCTATTCCCGGCTAGTCCGCATTCAACCATTTCGCCAGACTTTGTGCGTAGTGGCCAGCGAAAGAGCAATATTCTGCGAGGCGACGCGGGGAACTTTTCAGAACCGGACAACGTCTGCGTTCACGAGCGGGGGAGGGACGATGACGGGACCGGGCGACTGGGCGCACCGCGCCCGCGAGCGCTTCGGCGAACGGGCCGTGACCGCCGTCGTCCTGCTGGCGCTCGTCCTCGCGGCGATCGTGCCGCTGGCGGTGTTCCCCGCCGCGCGCTGCGCCGTGTTCGGCGCGGGCTGCCGGGCGCCGCTGGCGAGCGTCCACGGCGACGCGCCGCGCGCCCAGAAGGCCCTGGCGCCCGCCGTCGCGGCGGCGTCCGGCGGGTACGCGGCGCTCGGCGACTCCTACTCGGCGGGCGTCGGCGCGGAGACGACCGTCGCCGACCAGAACTCGCTGGCCCGCTGCCACCGGACGTCCAACGCCTACTACCACGCGGTGGCCGGCGCCTTCCGGTTCGCGAGCGCCGGGTTCTTCGCCTGCTCGGGCGCGACGGTGCGCGACGTCCTGCACGGACGGTTCGGCGAGCCCCCGCAGATCGACCGCGTCCACGCCGACACCACGCTCGTCACGCTGAGCGTCGGCGGCAACGACATCGGCTTCTCCAGGATCATCGCGGCCTGCGTCGTGAAGCTGCCGTGGAGCGGGAGCTGCACCGACCAGGGCGGTGACATCGCCAAGCGGATGGCGACGCTCCGCCAGACGCTTCCCGACCTGCTCGACCAGATCGCCCGCAGGGCGCCCCGCGCGCGGATCCTGATCATGGGCTACCCGCGCGCGTTCTCCGAGGTCAACGGCGCGGTGGGCGACAACATCAGCGTGTCCGAGCAGCAGTGGCTGAACGCCGAGACCCACGACCTGGACGCGCTGATCAAGCAGGCCGCCGCCGAGGCCGACGACCGGATCGACGCGGCGGACGGCGCGGGCAGCGTCGAGTACGTGGACGCCTACAGCGCCTTCGCGGGCCACGAGGCGGGCAGCGGCGACCCGTACATGAACGGCCTCGCGGTCAACCTCGCCGCGCTGGAGGCCGAGCCGCGCAGCTTCCACCCGACCGTCCGCGGGCAGCAGGCGCTCGGCGCCCTGTTCGTCGACCAGGTGAAGAAGGGCCCGGGACGGGCGCTGCACCAGTACGGCTGACGGTCAGGCCGGACGGAACAGAAGGTAGGCCTCGCCCTCGCCGGGGTGCTCGAACACGGCCGTGAGCGGCAGCCCCTCGCGCGGCGCGTCCACGCCGGTGAGCCGGGTGTAGAGCCACGGCCCCTCGGCCAGCTCGACCAGCGCGAGCAGCGCGGGCGGCGGGACGGTCCCGTCGGCGGCCGGACGCCCGTGGACGGTCGTCCAGGTCACGAGCGTGCCGGCGCCCGAGGCGTCCGCCCAGCCGGTCTCCTCGATGCCGCAGCCGGGGCAGCACGCGGCGTCCGGCGCGAGCCAGCGGTCGCACGCCGCGCAGTGCCGGACGGCGAGCCGGCCGGCGGCGGCGCCGTCGAAGAACGGGTCGGTGCGGCCGTCGCGGCGGAGCACGCCGATCTCCAGCGGCATCGGTCAGGCCCCCTTCGGGTGCGGGCTGAGGATCAGCGTCGAGTGGTGGTCGAGGATGCCGCCGTTCCCGCTGACGAGAAGGACGTCGTTCGCGGGCGCCTGCCGTTCCCCGCCGTCGCCCCGCGCCTGGATCACGGCCTCCGACAGCGGCGTCATGCCCCACATGTAGTACCCGGAGAGCTGCCCGCCGCCGGTGTTGGTGGGCAGGGACCCGCCGGGCGCGAGCGCGCCGGACGCGGCGAACGCCCCGCCCTCGCCCTTCGCGCAGAACCCGTAGTCCTCAAGAGAGACCAGGACGGTGTAGGTGTAGCAGTCGTACAACTGGCAGACGTCCACGTCGTCCACGGTGACGCCGGCCATCTTCATGGCGATCGGCCCGGAGACGGCGGCGCCGGTGGTGAGCCCGAACCCGCTGCCGCGCTCGCGCGGGTGCCCGGGATGCCCCTGCCCCCAGCCCCACAGGTGGACGGGCGGACGCGCGAGCGAGGCGGCCCGGTCGGCGCCCGTCACGATGACGGCGATCGCCCCGTTGGACACCAGGCAGCAGTCGAGCAGGTGCAGCGGCTCGGCGACCCACCGCGACGCCTGGTGGTCGGCGAGCGTGATCGGTTCGCGCATCTGGGCGAGCGGGTTGCGCGCGGCCCACTGCCGGGTGCCGACGGCGATGGCGCCGAGCTGCTCGCTCGTCGTCCCGTACCGGGCCATGTGGCGCTGCGCGGCGAGCGCGTAGTAGGCGTTGACGCTGCGCAGCCCGAGTGCGGCGGTCATCCCGCCGAATCCGTACCACTCGCGCGCGTCGCGCTGGTAGGCCGACCCGGACGACTGCTGCGGCTGCAAAGGAGCGTCCGCGAACACGCAGGCGACCGTCGTAGCGGCACCGCTGAGGACGGACATCGCCGCATACGACACCATCGCCCCGGCCGTCGCGCCGAAGGAGTCCATCTTGGTGAGCAGGCGCAGGTCGCGCAGCCCGAGCGTCTCGGCCAGCTCGATGCCGGGGGAGCCGCCGAGGCCGTGGCTGACGATGAGCCCGTCCAGGTCGGCGAGGTCCAGCCCGGCGTCGGCGGCGGCGAGCCGGACGGCGTCGGCGGCGAGGCGGCGGGGGCTGCGCCCGTAGACTTTGCCCAGCTCGGTCATGCCGAGTCCGGCGATGGCGGCGTTCACGACCTTCCTCCCTTTCCGTCGGTCGCCGCCACCGTACCGAATCCAGTTCGGCCGAGGTCCGGCGGCCCGTCAGGTCGCGAGGACGGCCTGGAGGAAGTCCCGCGTCCGCTGTTCCGTGGGAGCGTTGAAGATCTGGTCCGGCGGCCCCTGCTCCACGATCTGCCCCTGGTCGAACATCAGGACGCGGTCGGAGATGTCGCGTGCGAACCGCATCTCGTGGGTGACGCACAGCAGCGTCAGGTCGGACTCGCGCGCGATGTCGCGCAGGAGGTCCTGCACGCCGACGACCAGCTCGGGGTCCAGCGCGGACGTGACCTCGTCCAGCAGCAGCACCTTCGGCTGCATCGCAAGGGCCCGCGCGATCGCGACGCGCTGCTGCTGGCCGCCCGACAGCCGGGTCGGGTGCGCGTCGGCCTTGTCGGCGAGCCCGACCAGGTCCAGCAGCGACTTCGCCCGCTCGACGGCCTCGTCCCGCGACAGGCCGAGCACCCGCACCGGCGCCTCGGTGAGGTTGCGCAGGACGCTCATGTTCGGGAACAGGTTGAACTGCTGGAACACCATCCCGACCTGCTTGCGCATCTCGTGCAGATGCCGCTGGTTGGCCGCGACGCGCTTCCCGCCCCGCTCCATGTGCCAGAGCGTGTCGTCGCCGATCCAGATGAGGCCGCCGTCGGGCCGCTCCAGCGTCATGAGCAGGCGCAGGATCGTCGTCTTGCCGGACCCGGACGGCCCGATGAGCGTCACCCGCTCGCCGGGCGCGACCGCGAAGTCCAGCTCGCGGAGCACGGCGTTGGCGCCGAAGCGCTTCACGACCTTCTCGAACTTCAGGCCGGGCGCGTGCCCGGTGGGCAGCGCCTTCTCCGGCGGTTCCGGCGCGGTCTTCTCAGTCGGTGGCATGGCTGCGCCTCTCCAGGCGGCGGACGAGGACGGACGACACGACGCTGACGAGCACGAACAGGACGCCGACCAGCGTGATCGGCTCCAGGAACCTCAGCGTGTGCGTCCCGGTGGTGTACGCGGTGTTCAGCAGCTCGGCGACGTTGATGCCGAGCAGGAGCGGGGAGTCCTTGAACATCGCGATCAGGTAGTTGCCGAGGGTCGGCAGGACGCGGCGGATCGCCTGCGGCAGGATCACGTCCAGCCAGGTGCGCGACCGGGGGAGGTTCAGCGCGACGGCCGCCTCCCACTGCCCGCGCGGGACGTCGTCGATCCCGCCCCGGTACACCTCGGCGGTGTAGGTGGAGTAGTGCAGGCCGAGCCCGATGACGCCGGCGGTGAGCGGGCCGAGCGTGATGCCCCAGGTCGGCAGCACGTAATAGAGGAAGAAGAGCTGCACGAGCAGCGGCGTGCTGCGGATGAACTCGGTGACCCACCGGACGGTCTGGTTGACGACCGCGCTCGGCGTGCGGCGCAGGAGCGTCCACACGAGCCCTAGCAGGACGGCGATGACGTAGCCGAGCAGCGTCGCGGTGACGGTGACGCGCAGCCCGTCCAGCAGGTCGGGCAGGATGTCGCCGGTGTAGTGCCAGTCCCACTCCATCAGCCCGTCGCCTCCGCCCGGCGGCCCAGCATCCGGTCCACGCGCCGCTCGGCGAGCCGGACGAGCGACTGGAGCGCCTGCGCGATCACGAAGTAGATCAGCAGGATCGCCACGTACGTCCACAGCGTCTCGCCGGTGGCGTTCTGGATCTGCTTGGCGCGGAAGGTCAGGTCGCCGATCGTGATGAGCGAGACCACGGCCGAGCCCTTCATCAGCTCGATGACGAGGTTGCCGAACGGCGGCAGCATCAGCGCGACGGCCTGCGGCAGGATCACCCGCCGCATCCGCTGCGCCGGCGTGAAGTTGAGCGCGACCGTGGCTTCGTACTGTTCCTTCGGGACGGCCCGGACGGCGCCGCGCACGACCTCCGCGCCGTACGCGCCGATGTTGAGGCCGAGCGACAGGACGGCCGCGGCCATCGGCGTGAACCGGAACCCGACCAGCGGCAGCGCGTAGAAGAACCAGTACATGAGCACGAGCGTCGCCATGCCGCGGAAGAACTCCACGTACACGCGGCCCACCGCGCGGACCCACGCGCTGCGGGCCGTGCCCGCCAGCCCGAAGACCAGCGCGAGGACAAGCGCGAGGACGCTCCCGTACACGGTGAGCTGGACGGTGGTCCACGCGCCCTTGAGGAGCTGCGGATAGGCGTCCAGGACGTCGGACACGGCGGATCAGCCCGCGCAGAACTTGGCGGCGGTGTCGCCGGCCGTCGGCATCTCGGCCCGCGTGAACCCGAACGGCTGGAGGATCGGCAGCAGCCGGTTCGCCGACTTCAGCTCCGCGAGCTTGCCGTTGAACGCCTTGACCAGGTCGGCGTCGGCCGGACGGAACGCGAACGCGCCCGCCCCGAACTGCTCCTTGCCGCCGATGACCGGGCCGAACGGCGCGGTGACCTCGAACGGCTCGCCCTTGTGCTTGGACAGGACGTCGGCGAGCGAGATCCGGGTGAGCCAGACGCAGTCGACCCGTCCGGCCTTCAGGCCCTCATAGGCGCTCGCCTGGTCGGTGAACGTCTTGATGTCGCCCTTCTTCACGCCGAGCTTGGCGGCGTAGTCGGCCTCGACCGCGCCGGTCAGCACGCCGACCTTCACGCCCTTCTTCCCAGGGTCGGTGGCCTGGAGGAGCCCCTTCGGGTTGCCCTTCGGGACGAGGAACGCGCTCTTGGCGACGTACTCGGGGTCGGCGAACGCGACCTCCTTGCAGCGGTCGGGCGTGACGAACATCCCGGCGGCGATGGCGTCGAAGCGCTTGGCCTTCAGCCCGCCGATGAGGCCGCCGAAGTCCACCTGGACGCCCTCGACCTTCTTGATCCCGAGTTCCCCGAAGACCACCCGGGCGAGTTCGGGAGCCTCGCCGGTGAGCTTGCCGGACGTGTCGGTGTAGCCGTAGGGGGCCTCGTTGGCGAACCCGACGCGGATCGCGCCGTCCTTCCTGGCCCGCTCCAGCGTGCCGCCGCCGGACCGCTCCTGCTCGGGGTCGGTGGTCGAGCAGCCCGCCGCGGCGAGGGGCGCGGCCGCGCCGAGCAGCGCGGCGGTGCGCAGAAAATCGCGTCGTGAGGACGTCATCGTCGATCTCCTTGAGGGGGTGGGTTCCGCGCCCGCCGTCGGCGGCGGGGGTCCCGGCGGGCGCGGAGTCGGGGGTCGGACGCGGGTTACACGACCGGGGTGAAGTCGCGGGCGCCGATGAACTCCGGACGCGGGCCGGGCGCCGAGAACGGCTCGGCGCAGGCGTTGTCCACGCTGTTGAACACGATGAACACGTTGGACCGGGGGAACGGCGTGATGTTCCCGTTGGACCCGTGCATGCAGTTGCAGTCGAACATCGTCGCCGAGCCCGCCGGGCCGGTGAACAGCTCGATGCCGTGCTTGTCGGCGAGGATCGACAGGCTGTTGGGGTCGGGCGTGCCGATCTCCTGGCCGACCAGCGACTCCTTGTAGTGGTCCGCGGGGGTCGCGCCGACGCAGGACACGAACGTCCGGTGCGAGCCCGGCATGATCATCAGGCCGCCGTTGTGGACGAAGTTCTCCGTCAGCGCGATGGAGATGCTCACCGCGCGCATCCGGGGCATGCCGTCCTCGGCGTGCCAGGTCTCGAAGTCCGAGTGCCAGTAGAAGTCCTTGCCGGTGAACCCGGGCTTGTAGTTCACGCGGCTCTGGTGGACGTAGACGTCCGAGCCGAGGATCTGCCGGGCGCGGCCGACGACGCGCGGGTCGCGGACCAGTGCGCCGAACACCTCGCTGATCTTGTGGACCTCGAAGATCGACCGGACCTCGCGGGTGCCGCGCTCGGTGACCGTCCGGTCGTCGGCCAGCAGCCGCGGGTCGGACGCGAGACGGCGCAGCTCGGCGCGGTAGGTCTCGACCTCGTCGGGCGCCAGCAGCTCGTCCACGGTCAGGTAGCCGTTGGCGTCGTAGGAGCGCAGCGTGGTCTCGTCGAGCGGGCCGTCCTCGGGACGGCCGTACACGACGGGGTCCTGCCGGTACAGCAGCGCCGCCTCGCCGGACTTGCGGGTCGGGTAGGTGTCGTCGATCGACGGATGGGACTCGATGACGCTCACGCGTCCTCCTCGGTCAGCAGGGGGTAGGCCCCGTTCTCGTCGTGCGTCTCGCGGCCCGTGACGGGCGGGTTGAACACGCAGACGGTGCGGACATCGGTGATGGCGTGGAGTTCGTGGTGGTCGTGCTCGTTGAGCAGGTACATGACGCCCGGCTCGATGCGGTGCGTCTCGCCGGTCTCCTCGTCGAGCAGCTCGCCCTCGCCCTCGACGCAGTACACGGCCTCGATGTGGTTCGCGTACCACATCCGCGTCCGGGTGCCCGCGTAGAGGATCGTCTCGTGCAGCGAGAAGCCGACCCGGTCGCCGGCGAGGACGAAGCGGCGGCTGCACCAGGTCTCGGCCTGGACGTCGCGGTCGGTGCCGATGATGTCCTTCAAGGAACGGACGATCACGGTGGCGTTCTCCTTTCGGGGGTGGGTCAGACGGTCACCGCGTCGCGGACCGCGCTCACGGACGCGGCGATGATCTCCAGGCCGCGCGACAGGTCCGCCTCGGACGTGGTCAGCGGCGGCAGCAGCTTCACGACCTCGCCCTCGGGCCCGGAGGTCTCCATGAGCAGGCCGCGGTCGAACGCCTCGGCGCAGACGCGCGGCGCCAGCTCGGGGTCCCGCATGACGAGGCCCCACGCGAGGCCCCGGCCGCGCACGGTCTCGACGGCGCCGGCGTTGAGGAGCGCGATCTCGTCCAGGCCCCGCTCGACCAACTGGCCCTTGGCGAGGGTCTGCTTCTCCATGTCCTGGTCCGTCCAGTACTCCTCCAGCGCGCCGACGGCCGTGACGAACGCGGGGTTGAAGCCGCGGAACGTGCCGTTGTGCTCGCCGGGCTCCCAGACGTCGAGGTCGCGGCGCATCAGCGTGATCGCGAACGGGAGGCCGTAGCCGGACAGGGACTTGGACAGGCACACGATGTCCGGGACGATCCCGGCCTCCTCGAACGAGAAGAACGCGCCCGTCCGGCCGCAGCCCATCTGGACGTCGTCCACGATGAGGAGGATGTCGTGGCGGCGGCACAGGTCGGAGAGCCCGCGCAGCCACTCGGCGGTCGCGGCGTTGATGCCGCCCTCGCCCTGGACGGTCTCGACGATGACGGCGGCGGGCTTGTCCAGGCCGCTGCCGCTGTCGTCCAGCATCGTCTCGAACAGCAGGAAGTCGGGCGTGCGGCCGTCGAGGTAGTTGTCGTAGGGCATCGCGACGCCGTGGCCGAGCGGGACGCCCGCGCCGGTGCGCTTCATCGAGTTGCCCGTGACGGCGAGCGCGCCGAGCGTCATGCCGTGGAAGGCGTTGGTGAAGCTGACGACCGTCTCGCGCCCGGTGTACTTGCGGGCCAGCTTCAGCGCCGCCTCCACCGAGTGGTTGCCCGCCGGGCCCGGGAACTGGACCTTGTAGTCCAGCCCGCGCGGCTTGAGGACGATCTCCTCGAAGCGCTCCAGGAAGGTGCGTTTGGCGGCCGTGTACATGTCGAGGCTGTGGACGATCGAGTCCGCCGCGAGGTAGTCGATCAGGCGCTTTTTCAGCAGCGGGTTGTTGTGGCCGTAGTTGAGCGTGCCGGCCCCGGCGAAGAAGTCGAGGTAGGTGCGGCCGTCCTCGGCCGTCATGTGGCTGCCGCGCGCCGTCGTGAACACGGCGGGCCAGCCGCGGCAGTAGCCGCGGACCTCGGACTCCAGGCGGGCGAAGACGTCGTTCATTGCTGCCTCCGGGCAGGTAGGGGCGGAAGACGAGGGGGGCGGGGGGCTGGTGGCGGGGGGCGGAGAGGGAAGCGTCAGCGCGGGGCGCGGCGGGGGACGGGGAGCGGGCCGATGCGGAACAGGACCTCGGGCTCGTGGTCCTCGGGAAGGTGCTCGACGCCGAACAGCGGCGTCCGGGTCAGCTTGCAGCCGTGGTCGCGGGCGAAGGAGGTGAACATCGCGGTGGAGGCGGTGTTGCCGGGCGTGACGGTCGCCTCAAGGAACCGGTGGCCGCGGCCGCCGAGGCGGGCGCCGAGCCGGTCCAGCATGAGGCGGGCCAGGCCGCGGCCCCGGTGGGCCTGGTCGACGGCGACCTGCCACACGAAGAACGTCCCGGGCGCGTCGGGCCGGACGTAGCCGGTGACGAACCCGCACGGGCCGTCGTCGTCCTCGGCGACGACGGAGGTCGCCGCGAAGTCGCGGCACCAGAGCGCGTAGCTGTAGGGGGAGTTGACGTCGAGGGCACGTGAGTCGCGGGCGATCCGCCACAGGGCGGGACCGTCCTCGGGGACCGGCTCCCGGAGGCGCACCTCGGTGCCGCCGGTGCGCCGGACGGGTGATTCCAGGGGTTGCGCTGCCATGTTCAGCAAACGTAGCGAACGCCGGACGGTGGCCGTTATAGATTGTTATACGGCGAATGTTTGGGTCTCGGACGGGTCGGGTATGACGATTCGCTTGCAAAATCCGAGTACCGGGGGTGCACCATTTCGCCCGTGTTAACTCGCCCGTTCGCGTGTCTGTGCAGGGCGTATCCGCGTCGCGGCCGGACGGCCCGGATCAGCCGTTTGCGTCCGCAACTTCCCTCATGATCGGCGGTACGGCCGGATCTTTTCGGTCTCATTTATGTGAGGTGAATCACAGCAAGCCGCGGTCAACGCGCGGGCGGTGCCCTGCGTCACGTCGGATTGGGCGAGGTCAGCGGGGGGTAGAGGAGTCCTTTGACGCCCCGTCGGGCGGCCGGGACGGGCGCTGCGCGCGGTGCCGCGCCGCGTCCGCGTGCTGGCCGTCGCCGGCCCGGACGGCCGGGGCGCGCGTTTCCACCGGTGAACCCAGAGCATTCCGCGTCCTATTCTTCTCGCGCGCACGCGCGCGAGAAGAATAGGACGCCGTGGGGAAAGAGGGCCGCCCGGGACGCGCTATTCAGAGCTGTTCGGCGAAGCGGTCCGTCGCCTCGATGAGGCGGTGCAGGATGCCGGGTTCGGAGAACGCGTGGCCCGCGTCGTCCACCAGGTGGAAGTCGGCCTCCGGCCACGCGCGGTGCAGATCCCACGCCGTCGCCGCCGGGGTGCAGACGTCGTAGCGGCCCTGGACGATCACCGCCGGAATGTGCCGGATGCGATCCACGTTCCGCAGCAGTTGCTCGTCCTCCAGGAACCCCTCGTTGACGAAGTAGTGGTTCTCGATGCGGGCGAACGCGACGGCGTGGTCGTCGTCCTCGAACGGCGCGACGATCGCCCGGTCCGGCCGCAGGGTCAGCGTCCGCGCCTCCCACTGCGACCACGCCCGCCCGGCGCGCACCCGCGTCGCGCGGTCGGGGGAGTTCAGCAGCTCGTGGTAGGCCGAGATGAGGTCCTCGCGCTCGTCCTCGGGCACCGGAGCGACGTAGTCCTCCCACAGGTCGGGGAAGATCAGCGACGCGCCCTCCTGGTAGAACCAGTACAGCTCGAACGGCCGCAGCGTGAAGATCCCGCGCAGCACGAGCGCCGTGACCCGCTCCGGATGCGTCTGGGCGTACGCCAGCGCCAGCGCGCTGCCCCAGGACCCGCCGAACACGAGCCACCGATCCACGCCGAGATGTTCGCGCAGGCGCTCGATGTCCGCGACGAGGCTCCACGTCGTGTTCGCGTCCAGCGACACGCCCGGGTCGGCGGCGTGCGGCCGGCTCCGGCCGCAGTTGCGCTGGTCGAACAGCACGATCCGGTACTTGTCCGGATCGAACTGGCGGCGGTGGTCGGGCGTGCAGCCGCCGCCGGGGCCGCCGTGCAGCATCACGGCCGGGACGCCGCCGGGGTTTCCGCAGACCTCCCAGTACAGGGTGTCGCCGTCGCCGACGTCGAGCGTCCCGGAATCGTGGGGCTCGATCGGCGGATACAGGGTGCGCAGCTCCATGAGCTGTGATTCTTTCACTGGGGACGGCGCTGTCCGAGGGGGCGCCGCGCCCCGGAGGCGTCGCGTCGCGGCGGCGGGGATCACGAAACTAAACCCCAAACAGGGCAAACGTTCTCGCGGTCCGGCACTAGAGTGCCTTCCGTGAGCCGAGAGGCCGACCGGCGCGGCGTTGCAGCGAACAGGCAGGCGAACAGGCAGGGAGACAAGTGAGCGAGCTGAACGGATCCGGTGGTTCGCGGAGCGTCCCGGACGCGTCCTCGCCCTGGCCGATGGGACGCCCGCCCGAGCCGAAGACCGGCGTGCCCGCGCCGCGGCGCCCGCTGAAGGCGGCCCGGCCCGGCGAGCCCGAGGGCGACGGCCTGGAGGTGCAGCCGTGGGACCTCGTGGAGCGGCTGCGCCAGATGGCCGACCTGATCGGCGACGCGCTGGCGGCCGGTGAGCGCAAGGTCACCGAGGCCCAGAGCGAGGTCGCGACGCAGGTCGCGGCGGCGCAGGCCGAGAAGGAGTCGGCCCAGCGCGACGCGGCGGCGGCATGGGGCGAGGTGCAGCGGGCGCGGGGCCAGGCCGAGCAGGCCGACCGGCGAGCCGTCGAGGCCGAGCGCAAGATCACCGAGGCGCAGAACGACGCCGCCGCGCAGGTCGCGGCGGCGCAGGGCGAGAAGGAGTCGGCGCAGCGCGACGCGGCGGCCGCGTGGGGCGAGGTGCAGCGGGCGCGCGGGCAGGCCGAGCAGGCCGACCGGCGCGTGGTGGAGGCCGAGCGCAAGGCCGCCGAGCTGGAGCGCCGGATCTCCGAGGTGCAGTCCGAGGCCGTCACGCAGATCGCCGCGCTCCAGAGCGAGAAGGACAACGCCCAGCGCGACGCCGCCGCCGCCTGGAACCAGGCGCAGCAGGCCCGCGCCCAGCTCGACCAGGCGCAGGCGCAGGCCAAGGCCCAGGTCGAGCAGGCCGAACGGCGCGTCGCCGAGACCGAGGCGACCGTCCGGCAGGCCATCACCCAGCGGGACGCGATGAGCGAGGCCCGCGACGACGCCCTGCGCGCCGTCGAGGACGCCGTCACCGCCCGCCGCGCCGCCGAGACCGACCGCGACCGCGCCGTCGAGCAGGCCGCCGAGCTGTCGCGCGCCCTGGAGGTCGCGCACGGCGAGCTGGCCGCGCTGCGCGCCAAGCTCGCCGACGCCGACCGCAAGGCGCAGAACCTCCAGCACGCCGTCGCCGCCAAGTCCAAGGAGGCCGACGAGGGCCGGATCCGCGCCACCGCGGCCGAGGGCCGCGCCGGCGAGCTGGAGCGGCGCGTCCAGGAGGCCGAGATGCGGGCCAAGGGCGCCGACGGCCGGGCCGCCGACGCCGAGCGCCGCGTCCAGGAGGCCGACCGCCGGTCCGCCGACGCCGAGCGGCGCGCCGCCGAGGCCGAGCAGGAGCGCCAGCAGGCGCTGGACACGGCCGCGCAGTCCCTGGACGCCGCCAAGAAGGCCGAGCGGGCGCTGGACGGCGCCGTGCAGGCCCGCGAGAGCGCCGAGCGCGCCCGGGACACGGCCGTGCAGGGCCAGACCCGCGCCGAGTCGGAGCTGACGATCGCGCGCGGCCGGGCCGACCAGGAGGCGCGCGAGAAGGACAAGGCCGTCGCGGGCCTGCGCCAGCTCGCCGCCGAGCGCGACGCCGTCGCCGAGAAGCTCGCCGAGCGCGACCAGTGGGTGGACCAGCTCGCCCAGGCCGTGACCGAGCAGCGCGCCGCGATCGCCGAGCTGTCCCAGGAGCGGGACGCGGCGCGGCAGGCCGCCGACCAGGCCCGCTCGCTGATCGACGAGCTGACGCGCCAGCTCCGCACGATCATGCCGACCGCGGTGCCGCGTTCCTGACCGCCGAATCTTCGGTGCCGGTCCCCGCCCGGCGGGCGCAACGTCGTCTCCGGCGGGGGCCGGTGCCCAGGCGGGAGGCCGCGCGCACGCGATCATGCGCGTCCCGGACGCCGTGGTCTCCGCCTCCTGTTATTCTGGTGGCCCGTGGACAGTGCTGAACCGTCCGCCCAGCAACGACCACGGGAGCGTTTCAACTTGCCTTCGGCAGCCACGGGTAGGGCTCGGCCCACCAAGCACCTCTTCGTCACCGGCGGTGTCGCCTCCAGCCTGGGCAAGGGCCTGACGGCGTCCAGCCTCGGCCGCCTGCTCACCCTGCGCGGCCTGCGGGTCACCATGCAGAAGCTCGACCCCTACCTCAACGTCGATCCGGGCACGATGAACCCGTTCCAGCACGGTGAGGTGTTCGTCACCGACGACGGCGCCGAGACCGACCTGGACATCGGCCACTACGAGCGGTTCCTCGACACCGAGCTGCACGGCTCGGCGAACGTGACGACGGGCCAGGTGTACTCCAACGTCATCGCCAAGGAGCGGCGCGGGGAGTACCTGGGCGACACCGTGCAGGTGATCCCGCACATCACCAACGAGATCAAGGACCGCATCCGCGGCATGGCCGACACGGCGGTCGACGTCGTGATCACCGAGGTGGGCGGGACGGTCGGCGACATCGAGTCCCAGCCGTTCCTGGAGTCGGTCCGCCAGATCCGGCACGAGATCGGCCGGGAGAACTGCTTCTTCCTGCACGTCTCGCTGCTGCCCTACATCGGCCCGTCCGGGGAGCTGAAGACCAAGCCGACGCAGCACTCGGTCGCCGCGCTGCGCTCCATCGGCATCCAGCCCGACGCGATCGTCTGCCGCTCGGACCGGCCGATCACCGACGGCCTCAAGCACAAGATCAGCATGATGTGCGACGTGGACCGCGAGGCCGTCGTCTCGGCCGTGGACGCGGCCAGCATCTACGACATCCCGAAGGTCCTGCACGCCGAGGGCCTGGACGCCTACGTCGTCCGCCGCCTCGGCCTGCCGTTCCGCGACGTGGACTGGGGCGCCTGGGACGAGCTGCTGCGGCGCGTCCACCGGCCCGCCCGCGAGGTGACGATCGCGCTGGTCGGCAAGTACATCGACCTGCCCGACGCGTACCTGTCGGTGACCGAGGCGCTGCGGCACGGCGGGTTCGGCAACGACGCGCGGGTCACGATCCGCTGGGTGAAGTCCGACGACTGCGAGACCCCCGAGGGCGCCGAGCGCGAGCTGGCCGGCGCCGACGGCGTCCTGATCCCCGGCGGGTTCGGGGTGCGCGGCATCGAGGGCAAGGTCGGCGCGATCACCTACGCGCGCGAGCACCGGCTGCCGCTGCTCGGCATCTGCCTCGGGCTCCAGTGCATGGTCATCGAGGCGGCGCGGTCGCTGGCGGGGCTGGCGGGCGCGGGCAGCGCCGAGTTCGACCCGGCCGCCGCGCACCCCGTCATCGCCACGATGGCCGACCAGCTCGACGTCGTCGCCGGCGAGCGCGACATGGGCGGCACGATGCGGCTCGGGCTGTACCCGGCCGACCTCGGCGAGGGCACGATCGTCCGGGAGCTGTACGGCGAGGCCAAGGCGGCGGAGCGGCACCGGCACCGCTACGAGGTCAACAACGCCTACCGGGGCAAGCTGGAGGACGCGGGGCTGCGGTTCAGCGGCCTGTCGCCCGACGGCCGCCTCGTGGAGTACGTGGAGCTGCCGCGCGCCGAGCACCCGTTCTTCGTCGGGACGCAGGCGCACCCGGAGTTCCGGTCGCGTCCGACCCGTCCGCACCCGCTGTTCGTCGGGCTCGTCGCGGCGGCGCTGGACTACGCGGCGGAGCGCTCGTGACGGCCGTGCCCGGTCCCGGGGACGTCCGGGACGAGCCCGAGCGCTGGCGGGTCACCGAGTCGGTGCGGGCGTTCGAGGGGCCGATCTTCGCGATCCGGCGGGACAGGGTCGTCATGCCCGCGTCCGGCGGCGGCACCGAGGCCGTCGGCCGGGACGTCGTGGAGCACCAGGGGTCGGTCGCCGTCCTCGCCCTCGACGCCGCCGACCGCGTCCTGCTGCTGCGGCAGTACCGGCACGCGGTCGGCGCGCGGCTGTGGGAGATCCCGGCCGGGCTGCGGGACGTGCCGGGCGAGCCCCTGCGCGACCTCGCCGCCCGCGAGCTGCTGGAGGAGAGCGGCTACCGGGCCGGGCGCTGGGACACGCTGGTCGACGTCTACCCGTCGCCGGGCATGTCCGACGAGCGGTCCCGGGTGTTCCTCGCCCGTGACCTCGCCGAGGTGCCCGCCGACGAGATCGACTTCGAGCGGGTCCACGAGGAGGCCGACATGCCGGTGGTGTGGGTGCCGCTGGCCGACGCCGTCCGCAAGGTCCTCGCCGGGGAGATCCACAACGCGCTCGCCGTCCAGGGGATCCTCGCCGCGCACGCCTTCCGGGGCGGCGCGGCCGGGGCGCTGCGCCCGGCGGACGCGCCCGAGGAGTGACGCGCCCGGCGCGGGAACGCCGTCGCGGCGGGCCGGAGGGGGCATGATGGGCTGACCCGCCCCTGCCCCCTGCGAGGAGGTGCCGCGCTGTCCTCCCCCGCGACGGAACCCGCGCCGTCCGCCGGCGCGCTGGAGACCGCCGTGCGCGGCTACCTCGGGCACCTGGCCGTCGAACGGGGCCTGGCCGCCAACACGCTCAGCTCCTACCGCCGCGACCTGCGCCGCTACACCGAGGCGCTGGCGGCGCGGGGCCGCGCGGCGATCGGCGAGGCCACCGAGGACGACGTCCGCGCGTTCCTCGCCGGGCTGCGCGAGGGCGACGCCGACCATCCGCCGCTCGCGGCGGGCTCGGCGGCGCGCGCGGTCGTCGCGGTGCGCGGCCTGCACCGGTTCGCGCTGCGCGAGGGGCTGGCCGACGGCGACCCGGCCCGCGACGTCCGCCCGCCCGCCCCGCCCCGGCGGCTGCCCAAGGCGATCTCGCTGGACGACGTCGAACGCCTCCTCGGCGCCGCGCAGGGACCGGCCGGCGACGCCGGGGACGCCGCGCGCGGCCTGCGCGACCGGGCGCTGCTGGAGCTGCTGTACGGGTCGGGCGTGCGGATCTCCGAGGCCGTCGGCCTGGACGTCGACGACCTCGACCTCGCCGAGGGCTTCGCCCGGATCCGCGGCAAGGGCGGCAAGACCCGCGTCGTCCCGGTCGGCGACTACGCGCGGCGCGCCGTCGACGCGTACCTGGTGCGGGCGCGGCCCGAGCTGGCGCGGGCCGGACGCGGCGGCCCGGCCTTGTTCCTCAACGCGCGCGGCGGACGGCTGTCGCGGCAGGGCGCGTGGATGGTGCTGCGCGCCGCCGCCGAGCGCGCCGGGCTCAGCGACGTGTCCCCGCACACACTCCGGCACTCGTTCGCGACGCATCTGCTCGACGGCGGCGCGGACGTCCGGGTCGTCCAGGAGCTGCTGGGGCACGCCTCCGTCACGACGACGCAGGTCTACACGCTGGTCACCGTGCGTTTGCTGCGCGAGGTGTACGCGACGTCGCATCCGCGGGCGCGCACCCGCCGGGTCCGGTGACAAATCGCGCCTAACGTCGCGCGTCGGCTTGAGCCCGGCCTTGACAGCGCCTAGAGTCCCGGTTCTGGATGGCAGAACCGGCCGCCGGGAGGGGAACTGGTGAAGAACTCGCAGGCTCCGGGGGGTGTTCTCTCCTCGGCGACCATCGAGACCGATCCGCAGCGCAGTTTCGGTCCGACGCAGCGCCCTGTTCCCGTCTTCCCGGAACCGGAGCCGCTCGCCGAGCACGGGCCCGCGCGGATCGTCGCGATCTGCAACCAGAAGGGCGGGGTCGGCAAGACCACCACCACGATCAACCTCGGTGCGGCGCTCGCCGAGTACGGCCGGCGCATCCTGCTTGTGGACTTCGACCCGCAGGGCGCGCTGTCGGTCGGGCTCGGCAAGGGCGACCCGCGTCAGCTCGACGTCACGGTCCACAACATGCTGCTCGAACACGACACCGAGTGGGACGACGTCGTCATCGAGACCGGCGTCGAGGGCATGGACCTGCTGCCGAGCAACATCGACCTGTCGGGCGCCGAGGTCCAGCTCGTCCACGAGGTCGGGCGCGAGTACATCCTCGCGGGGGCGCTGAAGTCGGCCGTCCCGCACTACGACTACATCCTCATCGACTGCCAGCCGTCCCTCGGCCTGCTCACGGTGAACGCGCTGGCCGCCAGCGAGGGCGTGCTGATCCCGCTGGAGTGCGAGTACTTCGCGATGCGCGGTGTCGCGCTGCTGATGGAGACGATCGACAAGGTGCAGGGGCGCATCAACCCCGGCCTGGTCATCGACGGCGTCCTCGGCACGATGTACGACTCGCGGACGCTCCACACCCGCGAGGTGCTGAGCCGGATCGTGGAGGCGTTCGGCGACAAGGTGTTCCACACCGTCATCAACCGGACGGTCCGGTTCCCCGACGCGACCGTCGCGGGCGAGCCGATCACGTTCTTCGACCCCAACTCGATGGGCGCCAACGCCTACCGCAGCCTGGCGCGCGAGGTGCTCGACCGGTGGTCCGCCGCCGAGTGAGCGCGCGTCGGCGCGGACGGTTCCGCGCCGTGGGAACATGGGACCGGTGAGCATCGGGGAAGCGACGGCGGCCGTCGCCGGGGAGGACGCCGAGGGCGCCGGGAAGTTCCGCGTCCACCTCGACAACTTCGAGGGGCCGTTCGACCTGCTGCTCGGCCTGATCGCCAAGCACAAGCTGGACATCACCGAAGTCTCCCTGCACAAGGTCACCGACGACTTCATCGCCCACATCCGCGCCCACGGCAAGGACTGGGACCTCGACCAGGCCAGCCACTTCCTGCTCGTCGCCGCGACCCTGCTCGACCTGAAGGCCGCGCGGCTGCTGCCGTCCGGCGAGGTGGACGACGAGGACGACCTCGCCCTGCTGTCCGCCCGCGACCTGCTGTTCGCCCGGCTGCTCCAGTACCGGGCGTACAAGGAGGTCGCCGGGTATCTGGCGGCGCGGATGGCCGACGCCGCCCGCCGCTTCCCGCGCACGGTCCCGATCGAGCCGAAGTTCGCGAACCTGCTGCCCGAGGTGCTGCTCGGCCTCGGCCCGGACCAGTTCGCGCGGCTGGCCGCCAAGGCGCTCGCGCCGAAGGCGCCGCCCGCGGTGTCGGTCGAGCACATGTACCAGCCGAAGGCGAGCGTCAAGGAGCAGGCCGCCATCGTCGTGGCGCTGCTGCGGCGGCTGCGGAGCACGACCTTCGCGGTGCTCACCGAGGACTGCGAGGGCACGTTCGAGGTCGTCGCGCGGTTCCTGGCGCTGCTGGAGCTGTACCGCGAGGCGGCCGTGACGTTCGAGCAGGCCGAACCGCTCGGCGCGCTCCACGTCACCTGGACCGGGGCCGACGACGGCGACGTCGAGGTCGGCGACGACTACGAGGGCACCCGCCCGCCGCCCGGCGAGGACGGGGCCGGGGCCGGGGAGGACGGCGGATGACCGACACCGTGACCGAATCCGTGACCGAGGGGCCGGGCCTGCGGGCGTCGGTCGAGGCGATCCTGCTCGTCGTGGACGAGCCCGTCCCGGTCGTGAACCTCGCCCACCTGCTGGAACGGCCCGTCCACGAGATCACCGCGACGCTCCGCGAGCTGGCGGCGGAATACACCGCCGACGGGCGGGGGTTCGATTTGAGGGAGATCGCGGGCGGCTGGCGGTTCTACACGCGGGACGCCTGCGCGCCCGTGGTCGAGCGGTTCGTCACCGACGGGCAGCAGGCGCGGCTGACGCAGGCGGCGCTGGAGACGCTGGCGGTCGTGGCCTACCGGCAGCCGGTGAGCCGGGCGCGGGTGTCGTCCATCCGGGGCGTCAACAGCGACGGCGTCATGCGCACCCTGACCCTGCGCGGCCTCATCGAGGACGTCGGGCAGGACCCCGAGAGCCAGGCGCACCTGTACCGGACGACCGGGTACTTTCTGGAGCGGCTGGGCCTGCGCGATCTGGACGAGCTGCCCGACCTCGCCCCCTACCTTCCCGATGACCTTCCGGACGAGATAATTGAGGACACGTGAGCGATAACCAGGGCCGCGCCGACGAGGACGTCCAGGAGGTGCGGCTGCAGAAGGTGCTGGCGGACGCCGGGATCGGCAGCCGCCGGCACTGCGAGGAGCTGATCGGCGAGGGCCGGGTGACGGTCGACGGCAAGAAGGTCTTCCGGTTCGGCGAGCGCGTCGACCCCCGGCGCGCGGTGATCCATGTGGACGGCCGCCGGGTCGAGACGCGCGCCGAGATGCGGTACTACATGATCAACAAGCCGCGCGGCGTGGTGAGCACGATGGCGGACGAGCGGGGCCGCAAGTCCCTCGCCGACTACGTGGAGGTCCCCGAGCGCCTGTTCCACGTCGGACGGCTCGACACCGACACCGAGGGCCTGATCCTGCTCACCAACGACGGCGAGCTGTCGCACCGGCTGATGCACCCGTCATTCGGCGTCGACAAGACCTACCTCGCCGAGATCCACGGGCCGATCCCGCGCGACCTCGGCCGCAGGCTGCGCAGGGGCGTCGAGCTGGACGACGGGTTCGCCCAGGCCGACGGGTTCCGGATCTTCGACCAGGTCGGCCGCCGGGTGCTGGTGGAGATCACCCTGCACGAGGGGCGCAAGCACATCGTGCGGCGGCTGCTGAAGGAGGTCGGCTTCCCCGTCCAGCAGCTCGCCCGCGTACAGTTCGGGCCGGTGAAGCTCGGCCAGCTCAAGCCGGGCGGGATGCGGACGCTGACCGTCCGTGAGGTCGGCGAGCTGTACAAGGCCGTGGGGCTGTAGGAGCGCCGGGCGGCGCGGCGAAGAGGAGGACGAGAGTGGCGGTACACGCGGTGCGCGGGGCGATCCAGGTGGACGCCGACGACCGTGACGAGATCCTGTCGGCGACGGCGGAGCTGGTCACCGCCGTCATGGAGCGCAACGCGCTGACCACCGACGACGTGATCAGCGTGCTGTTCACCGCCACTCCGGACCTGACGGCCGAGTTCCCGGCGCTCGCGGCGCGCAAGCTCGGGTTCCACGACGTCCCGCTGCTGTGCGCGGCGGAGATCGCGGTGCCGCACGCGCTGCCCCGCGTGATCCGGCTGATGGCGCACGTCAGCGCCGACCGTCCGCGCTCGGACATCCAGCACGTCTACCTGCGCGGAGCGACGGCCCTGCGCCTCGACATCGCCCAGTAGCGGGCGGGCCGGAGCGAGCGCGGGCACGCGCTAGGGTGGCGGGATGGCAGACGAGGGAGCCCCCCGGCGCGTCGTGGTGGTCGGCACCGGGCTGATCGGCACGTCGATCGCGCTCGTGCTGCGGGCGCGGGGCGCCGAGGTGCTGCTCGCCGACCGGGACCGCGCGGCGCTGGAGCTGGCCGTCGGGCTCGGCGCCGGCACCGAGCTGCCCGGCGGCGACGGCCCGCCGCCCGGCGGTCCCGCCGACGTCGCGGTGCTCGCGGTGCCGCCCGCCGCCGTCGCCGTCACCCTCCTGGACGCGCAGAAGCGCGGCCTCGCCCGCGTCTACACCGACGTCGCGAGCGTCAAGGCGCTGCCGCTGCGGCAGGCCGCCGAGCTGGGCTGCGACCCGGCGTCGTTCGTCGCCGGGCATCCGCTGGCCGGACGCGAGCGCTCCGGTCCCGCCGCCGCCCGCGACGACCTCTTCCTCGGCCGTCCGTGGGCGCTGTGCCCGACTCCGCAGACCGCCCCCGACGCCGTGGCGGCGGTCGAGGCGCTGGCGCGGACGTGCGGCGCCGAACCCGTCGTGGTCGAGGCCGACGAGCACGACCGCGCCGTCGCCCTCGTGTCGCACGCCCCGCACGTCGTGTCGGCGGCGGTCGCGGCGCGGCTGACCGGCGCCGACGACACCGCGCTCGGCCTCGCCGGGCAGGGCGTCCGGGACGTCACCCGCATCGCCGCCAGCGACCCGCGCCTGTGGATCGGCATCCTCAGCGCGAACGCGGCCCCGGTCGCGGACGTGCTGGAGTCCGTCGCGACCGACCTCGCGGTGGCCGCGTCGCTGCTGCGCGACGGCAGCGAGGGCGCGGCGGGCCACGTCGCGGACCTGCTGCTGCGCGGCAACGCCGGACGGTCCCGGATCCCCGGCAAGCACGGCGGGCCGGGCCAGGCGTTCGCGACCGTCACGGTCGTCATCCCCGACCGTCCCGGCGAGCTGGCGATGATCTTCCAGGCGGCCGGGATCGCGGGCGTCAACATCGAGGACGTGACGATCGAGCACTCGCCGGGCCGTCCGCTCGGCGTGCTGGAGATCGCCGTGCAGCCCGAGGCGGCCGAGACGCTGGCCGCCGAACTGCGCGCGCGGGGCTGGTCCGTCCCCGGCTGAACCGCCGCGCACCGGCCCGAACCGGGCCGTCGCGGTGCGTGCGTACCGGTACGCTGAACGGCCGGGGCCGCCCGCGATCCGGGGCGTCCGGCGCGGCCTCGTCCGCCCGCCGTCGCGGGCCTTCACCCGAACGCAGAGAGGGAGCGATCGTGTCGCTCGTCATCGCCATGGACGGTCCTTCGGGGTCCGGCAAGTCCAGCGCGTCCAAGGGCGTCGCCCGCGCGCTCGGCCTGCGCTACCTCGACACGGGCGCGATGTACCGGGCCATGACCTGGTGGATGGTGCAGAACGACGTCCCCGTGGACGACCCGGAGGCCGTCGCGGCACGCGCGGCCGACCCCGTCCTGGAGGTCGGCACCGACCCGTCCGCGCCGACGATCACGGTGGACGGCACGGACGTCTCCGAGCCCATCCGCACCCGCGAGGTCACCAACGCCGTCAGCGCGGTCAGCGCGGTTCCGGCGGTCCGGGCGCGGCTGGTGGTCCTGCAGCGTGAGATCATCGGAACCGGCGGCATCGTCGTGGAGGGCCGCGACATCGGCACGGTCGTCGTCCCGGACGCGCCCGTCAAGGTGTACCTGACCGCCAGCGAGCAGGTGCGCGCCCAGCGGCGCGCGAAGGACCTGGCCGCCGACCCGGCCGCGTCGGTGACGGTCACGCTGGACGAGCAGGCCCGCCGCGACCGGCTCGACTCGACGCGCACGACGTCCCCGCTGACCAGGGCCGCGGACGCGACCGAGATCGACTCGACCGAACTGGGCCTCGCCGAGGTCATCGAGGCGGTCGTCCGCCTCGCCAAAGAGCAGACATGAGCGGGCCGGCCGCCGCGCCGGACCGTAGGGGACTTCTAGTGAGCGAACACGACTTCCACATCGGCGTCGACCTCGACGCGCCGCCGCCCGACGCGCCGCCCGCGCCGGTGGTCGCGGTGGTGGGCCGCCCGAACGTCGGGAAGTCCACGCTGGTGAACCGCATCCTCGGCCGCCGCGAGGCCGTCGTTGAGGACGTGCCCGGCGTCACCCGCGACCGCGTCGCCTACGACGCGACGTGGAGCGGGCGCCGGTTCACCGTGGTGGACACCGGCGGCTGGCTGCCGGACGCGCGCGGCTTGGCCGCGTCGATCGCCGAGCAGGCGCGGCTCGCGGTGGACCTCGCCGACGTCGTCATGTTCGTGGTGGACGCCACCGTCGGCGCGACCGACGTCGACGAGGCCGTCGTGGAGATCCTGCGCCGCTCCGGCAAGCCCGTCGTGCTGGTCGCCAACAAGGTCGACGGGGTCTCCGCCGAGGCCGACGCGGCGCTGCTGTGGAACCTCGGGATCGGCGAGCCGCACCCGGTCAGCGCGCTGCACGGACGCGGCAGCGGCGACCTGCTGGACGCGGTGCTGGAGGCGCTGCCCGCGGAGGCGCCGCCGGAGACGTTCGCCGAGGAGGGCGGGCCGCGCCGGATCGCGCTGGTCGGCCGCCCGAACGTCGGCAAGTCCAGCCTGCTGAACCAGCTCGCGGGGGAGACCCGCGCGGTCGTGGACGCCGTCGCGGGCACCACGCGGGACCCGATCGACGAGGAGATCACCCTCGGCGGGCAGGTGTGGCGGTTCATCGACACGGCCGGGATCCGCCGCCGCCACCGCGAGAACCAGGGCGCCGACTTCTACGCGACGCTGCGGACGCAGTCGGCGCTGGAGCGCGCCGAGGTCGCGGTCGTGCTGGTCGACGCGTCGGAGTCGCTGGCCGAGCAGGACCTGCGGATCATCTCGATGGTGGTCGACTCGGGCCGCGCCCTGGTGATCGCCTACAACAAGTGGGACCTGCTGGACGAGGAGCGCCGCCACTACCTGGAGCGGGAGATCGAGCGGCAGCTCCACCACGTCCGGTGGGCGCCGCGCGTGAACGTCTCGGCCCGCACCGGACGGCACATGGAGAAGTTCGTCCCGGCGCTGGAGACGGCGCTGGCCGGCTGGGACCAGCGCGTCCCGACGTCCAAGCTGAACCAGTTCTTCGCCGACCTCGTGAACTCCCACCCGCACCCGATCAGGGGCGGCAAGCAGCCGCGCGTGCTGTTCGCGACGCAGGCGGGCGTGCGCCCCCCGCGGTTCGTGCTGTTCACGACCGGTTTCCTGGAGGAGGGCTACCGCCGGTTCATCGAGCGGCGGCTGCGCGAGGAGTTCGGGTTCGCGGGCGCCCCGCTGGACGTGACGATGAAGATCCGCGAGAAGCGGGCCCGCAAGAAGTAGCGACGGGACCCGTCCGGGAGTCTTCCCGGACGGGTCCCGCCGTGTCAGGATGCGGACGGACCGGATCTCTGTCCACCGTCCCCGGCCCGGGACGGCCCGGGTGCGCGAGGTGGGTGCGACATGAAGCTCCTGATCCTGCTGTCCATCGCTGCCGTCTGCATCGCCCTCAGTTTCGTGTGGCACGCGCCGTGGATCGGCGGTGTCGGGCTGCTCGTCGCCTTCGTCGGCATGTTCACCGACCGCGACGACGTGGACGTCCGCGACGACGACGGCTATGAGACGAGCAAGACGATTCGCGACATGCGCCGGTCCCGCGACCGGTGAGCCGCGCCCGGCGCCGGTCGCAGCGCCGGTCGCGGCACCGGCCGCCGCACCGGTCAGTGCCGGTCGCGCAGTTCACCGGCGGCCCGCTCGCTGGAGTTGCGTCCGGCGCGTCCGTGCGCGGGGACCGGCCGGCCGCGGTTCTCGCCGGTGCGCTCCCACTCCGGCGCGGCGCCCTGGCGCGGAGCGCCGTGTTCGCGCTCGGCCCCGGCGCCCACACCTGCCGCTCCCGCGGCCTCGGCGCGGCGCGACTCGCGCACGCCGACGACGGCGAAGCGTCCGAGGGCCAGTCCGGCGATCATCGTGATCAGCGCGCCGAGCCCGGTGGTCAGCGAGAGCACCACGGCGATGCGATGCCCCAGGCTGCCGCCGAGGGGCGTGCCGAGGCCGCCGCTCCACAGCGCGGCGATCGCCCCGCCGACCGCGAACCACAGGCCGCCCGCGGCGGCGAGCCAGCCGCCGAACATCGCGACGGCGCGGTTCGCGGCGAACATGAGGATCAGCCCGCCGATGATCGTGGCGACCGCCGGCAGGACGATCAGCCAGAAGCGGTCGGCCGTGAAGTGCCACGCCCGGTCCGGGGCGAACCCGAAGTGGGCGTACGGTCCGATGAAGGGAATGAGGCCGCCCCACAGCCCGAGCAGCGTGAGAAGCATTCCGCTGAGGGCACCCCTGGTGCGCGGTGCCCGCATGGTTCGATTCATGGTGACCCTCCGGGGTGAATTTAGGTGCGTTCTGCTTGGCGCGCCCCCTACCCCCGGCCTCCCGGTCCGAACATGCGCGAAAACGAAGGGCGGATCGTGAATCCCGAGGTCAGCGTCGTGTTCGCCCCGCAGGAACCGCCGGACGCGTGGGCGGCGGCGGTGTTCCTGGCGGGTCCGTCGCCGCGCGCGGCGGACGTCGCGTCGTGGCGGCCCGCGGCCGTCGCCGAGCTGCGGCGGCGGTGGCGCGGTCCGGGCCGGCTGGTCGTGTTCTCGCCGGAACCGGAGGACGGCTGGCACGGCGACTACCTCGGCCAGGTGGACTGGGAGGAGCGCTGCCTGCACCTGGCCGACGAGGTGGTCTTCTACGTGCCGCGCGACCTGGACACGCTGCCCGGCTTCACGACGAACGTCGAGTTCGGGATGTGGCAC
Organism: Actinomadura rubteroloni; assembly: GCF_002911665.1. Lineage (NCBI taxonomy): Bacteria > Bacillati > Actinomycetota > Actinomycetes > Streptosporangiales > Thermomonosporaceae > Actinomadura > Actinomadura rubteroloni. The sequence goes on along the minus strand of NZ_MTBP01000002.1, from coordinate 231,842 downwards.
GCCAGCGGGCGCGCGGTGTTCGGCGCCCCGCCGGACGCCCCGAAGAACCGCTATCTGCTGCACCACGCGGTCCGGGCTGGCATGCCGGTCGCTGAGGACCTGCCGGGGACGCTGGCGGCGGCGCTGGAGCGGATCGGGACGGGCGCCGTCCGCTCCGGGGGCGAGCGCGAGGTGCCGCTGCTGGTGTGGCGGGAGCCGTCGTTCCGGCACTGGTACGGGGCGCAGCGCGGGGCGGGGAACGTCCTGCTCGGGGCGCGGCTGGTGTGGCGGCTGCCGGTGAAGGACCGTCCGGCGGCGTTCTGGGCGCTGAGCGTGCGGGTCCGCGTGGCCGCCGAGGACCGGGTCAAGGACGGCGAGGTCGTGCTCGGGCGCCCGGACGTCTCGGCGGTCGTGCTCTACCGGCCGGGGCCGACCCTGGACGCGACCGAGATCGTGCTGGTCCGCGAGTTCCGCGCGCCGGGCGCGGCGCCGGACGGGTTCGTCCACGAGCCGCCCGGCGGGTCCGGCCCCGGCGCGCCGCCGGAGACCGCGCTCGCGGAGGTCGCCGAGGAGACCGGGCTCGTCCTGGCCGCCGACCGGCTGCGGCCGTGCGGGACGCGGCAGGTCGCGGCCACGCTCTCGGCGCACCGCGCGCACGTCTACGCCGCCGAGATCACCGACGCCGAGCTGGCGCGGCTGCGCGCGGCGGGCCCGCACGGCGTCGCGGCGGACGGCGAGGTCACGCGGGTGGAGATCACGACCTACGGGGAGCTGTGCCGCGACGGCCGCGCCGACTGGTCCGTCCTCGGGATGGTCAGCGCGGCGCTGCGCTGAGCGCCCGCCGCACGAACCGGCCGATGTCGCGGATGGAGGCGCGGGACTCGGGCAGCAGCGGGCCGAACATCTGGAACACGTGGATCTGCCGGTCCCAGACGTCGAATGTCACCGGGACGCCCGCGTCCGCGAGCCGCCGCGCCATCTCGGCGGAGTCGCTGAACAGCAGTTCGGTGGAGCCCGCCGTGAGCAGCGTCGGCGGCAGGCCCGTCAGATCGGCCCGGACGGGCGAGATGTCCGGATCTGAGGTGTCGAGGTGCCCGGCGAACGCGTCCACGAGCCGTTGGAACAGCTCGGCGGGCGCGGACGGGTCGAGCCGGACGTTCTCGTGCGCGAGCTTGGCCGTCAGGTCCAGGTCCAGCGCGGGGGAGAGGCCGACGAGCGCGGCGGGGAGCGGCAAGCCCTCGGCGCGGGCGCGCAGCGCCGTCGCGAACGTGAGGTGGCCGCCCGCCGAGTCGCCCATGATCACGATGTCGGCCGGGTCGCGGGACTCCAGCAGCCACCGGTAGGCGGCGACGCAGTCCTCGACCTCGCGCTCGAACGGGACGGCCGGGAACATCCGGTAGTCCACCGACAGCGCGGGGACGCCCGCCGCCGCGCCGAACCACGCGACCATCCGCCGGTGCGTGTTGAGGCCGCAGCACACCCAGCCGCCGCCGTGCAGGTAGAGGATCGCGCGGCTCCGGTCCCGTCCGACGCCGCGTCCGTGGACCCATTCGGCGCCGAACCCGTCGAACCGGACGGGCTCGCAGGACACGCCGCGCGGCGTCCCGGCCCGTCCGGCGAGCCGGTCGATGGCGGCGACGCGCCGCAGCGCCCGGTCGTCCAGCGGGCGGGCGGCCAGGCGCGCGAGCCGGGGCCGCACGACGCCCCGGACGCCGCCCGCCACGGCCCGCGACCGCAGGCTGGCCCGGCCGCGCCGCTCGATCACGAGGTTCTCCACGCCTCCTGCCTACCGCGTCGCGGTCCGCGCGGCCAAGAGCCCGGCGCGGTGTCGCATGCCGCAGTTGCCACTGCTGGATCGTCATCACGGTCGCATATCGAAGGAGAGAGTCGACTAAGGGGTTGTATTTGCGGATCGGTAGGGTTTGCTCGTGACGACGTTCCGGATCAGTGAGGCCGCCGCCCTGCTCGGCGTCAGCGCCGACACCGTCCGCCGGTGGGTGGACGGCGGACGGCTCGTCGCCGACCGGGACGAGCACGGGCACCGCCGGATCCCCGGCGCGGCGCTCGCGGAGTTCGTCCGCGCGCAGGCGGCGGGCGGCGACCAGGCCGAACGGTTCTCCTCGGCGCGCAACCGGATGCGCGGCATCGTCACGGCGGTGATCCGCGACGGCGTCATGGCCCAGGTGGACGTCCAGGCCGGGCCGTTCCGGATCGTCTCGCTGATGAGCCGCGAGGCGGCCGACGAGCTGGGCCTGGAGGTCGGCGTCGTCGCCGAGGCCGTCGTGAAGTCCACCACCGTCGTCGTCGAACGCCCCGACCCCCCTGGAGACGCACGATGAAACGCATCCTGAGCGCCGCCGCCGCGGCCCTGACCCTGCTGACGGCCGCCGCCTGCGGAGACGGCGACGACAAGACCGAGAGCAGGACGCTGACCGTCCTCGCCGCCGCGTCCCTCACCGAGACGTTCACCGCGCTCGGGAAGACGTTCGAGCAGGCCCATCCGGGGGTGAAGGTCCGGTTCAGCTTCGGGGGCAGCTCGGCGCTCGCGCAGCAGATCGTCCAGGGCGCGCCCGCCGACGTGTTCGCCGCCGCGAGCCCGGCCACGATGAAGACGGTGACCGACGACGGCGACGCGTCCGGGGCGCCGCAGGTCTTCGCCAGGAACCGGCTGGTCATCGCCGTCCCGAAGGGCGCCGCGAAGGTCCACGCGCTCGCCGACCTGGCGGCGAAGGGCACCAAGGTCGTGCTCTGCGCCGAGCAGGTCCCGTGCGGCGCCGCCGCGAAGACCGCGCTCGCCGCCGCCGGGGTGACGGTGCGCCCGGTGTCGCAGGAGCAGGACGTCAAGGCGGTCCTGACGAAGGTCCGGCTCGGCGAGGCCGACGCGGGCCTGGTCTACCGGACGGACGTCGGCGCCGCCGCCGGCCAGGTCACCGGCATCGACTTCCCCGCGGCCGCCAAGGCGATCAACGCCTACCCGATCGCCGCGCTCGCCAAGGCGCCGCAGCTCGCGCTGGCCCGGCAGTTCGTGGCGCTCGTGCTGTCGGCGCCGGGCCAGGACGCGCTGACCAGGGCGGGCTTCGAGAAGCCGTGACGCGCCGGGACGGGAACCAGGGCCGGGCACCTCTCGTGCTCGTGCTCCCGGCTCTGGTCGGGCTGGCGTTCCTCGTCCTGCCGCTCGTCGGCCTGCTCGCCCGCGCGCCCTGGGCCACGCTCGGGCCGCGCCTCGCCGAACCGCAGGTCCGCGAGGCGCTGCGGCTCAGCCTGGTCACCGCGACGCTCGCGACCGCGCTCTGCGTCCTGTTCGGCGTGCCGCTCGCGTGGCTGCTGGCGCGCGTGCCGTTCCCCGGCGTCCGGCTCGCGCGGGCGCTGGTCACCGTCCCGCTCGTGCTGCCGCCCGTGGTCGGCGGCGTGGCGCTGCTGCTCGTCCTCGGCCGCCGGGGCCTGGTCGGCCGCTGGCTGGACGAGGCGTTCGGCGTCACGCTGCCGTTCACCACGGCCGGCGTCGTGCTCGCCGAGACGTTCGTCGCGATGCCGTTCCTCGTGATCAGCGTCGAGGGCGCGCTGCGGGCCGCCGACCGCCGCTACGAGGAGGCCGCCGCGACGCTCGGCGCGGGCCGCTGGACGGTCTTCCGCCGCGTCACGCTCCCGCTCGTCGCCCCCGGGATCGCGGCGGGCGCCGCGCTGTGCTGGGCGCGGGCGCTCGGCGAGTTCGGCGCGACGATCACGTTCGCGGGCAACTTCCCCGGCCGCACCCAGACGATGCCGCTGGCCGTCTACCTGGCGCTGGAGAACGACCCGCAGGCCGCGATCGTGCTGAGCCTGGTGCTGCTGGCGGTGTCGGTGGCCGTCCTCGCGGCGCTGCGGCGGCGGTGGGTGAGCGCGCCGTGAGCGGGCTGGACGCGCGGATCGTCGTCCGCCGCCCCGGGTTTTCCCTCGACCTCGCGCTGACCGCCGCGCCCGGTGAGGTCGTCGCGCTGCTCGGCCCGAACGGCGCGGGCAAGACGACGGCGCTGCGGGCGCTCGCCGGGCTCGTCCCGTCCGGCGGGCACCTGCGCGTGGACGGCGCCGACCTGTCCGCCCGGCCCGCCGACCGGCGCGGCATCGGCATGGTCTTCCAGGACTACCTGCTGTTCCCGCACCTCAGCGCGCTGGACAACGTCGCGTTCGGGCTGCGCTGCCGGGGCGCCCGCAAAGCGGCGGCGCGTCGGGAGGCGGCGGGCTGGCTGGAGCGGGTCGGCCTCGCCGCGCACGCCGCGTCCCGGCCCCGCGCGCTGTCGGGCGGGCAGGCGCAGCGGGTCGCGCTGGCCCGCGCGCTCGCCGTCCGGCCCGGCCTGCTGCTGCTGGACGAGCCGCTGTCCGCGCTCGACGCCCGCACCCGGCTGGAGGTCCGCGCCGCGCTGCGCCGCCATCTGGACGGGTTCGCGGGCGCGGCGGTGCTCGTCACCCACGACCCGCTGGACGCGATGGTGCTCGCCGACCGGCTCGTCGTGCTGGAGGCCGGGCACGTCGTGCAGGAGGGCGTGCCCGCCGAGGTCGCGCGGCGGCCCCGCACCGGCTACGTGGCGCGGCTGGTCGGGCTGAACCTGTTCCGGGGACGGGTCGAGGCGCGTGAGCACGGCCCGGTCGCCGTTGTCCAGGACGGCCCGTCCATCGACATAGCGACCTCACTTCGAGGTGAGGTCTTTCTTGCCTTTCCGCCAGCCTCGGTCGCGCTCTACCGGACCCGCCCGGACGGCAGCCCCCGCAACCTCTGGCGCGCGACGGTCGGCGGCGTCGAACCGCAGGGCGACCGGGTCCGCGTGCGCCTGGACGCTCCCGGCCGCACGGTCGCGGCGGACGTCACCCCGGCCGCCGTGGCAGAGCTGGGACTCGTCACCGGGAGTGAGGTCTGGACGTCGGTCAAAGCCACCGAGATCCAGGTATACCCGGCGTGAACACGGCCGGACGGGACCGTGCCAAGGCCTCTGAGCAGGGGTTTTGCCCGTGATAAGCATCACAAATGGATGCCGGATCACCCAAAACCGGGCGTGATTGGTCCAGACCAAATGGAAAAGACGTTCGGTTTTGTTCATGATGCGAGGATCCTGCGAACAGCAAGAAGGAGTTGCCCGTGTCCCACCAGGTTGCTGCGTCGTCCGCCTCCGCTCACAACGACCAGGCCCCGACCAGCCACGCCGAACTCGTGGACTGGGTACGGGAGATCGCCGAGCTGACCCAGCCGGACAGGATCGAATGGTGCGACGGCTCCGACGCGGAGTGGACGCGCCTGACGGACCTCCTCGTCGAGCAGGGCACCTTCAAGCGGCTCAACGACGCCAAACGCCCGAACAGCTTCTACGCCGCGTCCGACCCGAGCGACGTCGCCCGCGTCGAGGACCGCACCTTCATCTGCTCGGAGAAGGAGGAGGACGCGGGGCCGACCAACCACTGGGTCGCGCCGGCCGAGATGCGCCGCACCTTCGGCGAGATCTTCAAGGGTTCGATGAAGGGCCGCACCATGTACGTGGTGCCGTTCTGCATGGGCCCGCTGGGCGGGAACATCTCCCAGCTCGGCGTTGAGATCACCGACTCGCCGTACGTCGTGGTCTCCATGCGCATCATGACCCGCATGGGCGAGCCCGCGCTGCGGCTGATCGAGGAGCGCGGCTCGTTCGTGAAGGCCGTCCACTCGGTCGGCGCGCCGCTGGAGCCGGGGCAGCAGGACGTCCCGTGGCCGTGCAACTCCACCAAGTACATCTCGCACTTCCCCGAGACCCGTGAGATCTGGTCCTACGGCTCCGGGTACGGCGGCAACGCGCTGCTCGGCAAGAAGTGCTACGCGCTGCGCATCGCGTCCACGATGGCGCGCGACGAGGGCTGGCTCGCCGAGCACATGCTGATCCTCAAGCTGACCCCGCCGCAGGGCGAGGGCGAGGCGCGGTACGTCGCGGCGGCGTTCCCGTCGGCGTGCGGCAAGACCAACCTCGCGATGCTGGAGCCGACCGTCCCGGGCTGGAAGGTCGAGACCATCGGCGACGACATCGCCTGGATGCGGTTCGGCGCGGACGGCCGCCTCTACGCGATCAACCCCGAGGCGGGCTTCTTCGGCGTCGCGCCCGGCACCGGCGCTGACACCAACGCCAACGCGGTCGAGACGTTCTGGGGCAACAGCATCTTCACGAACGTCGCGCTCACCGACGACGGCGACGTGTGGTGGGAGGGCCTCACCGAGGAGCCGCCCGCGCACCTCACCGACTGGAAGGGCAACGACTGGACGCCGGAGTCCGGCGTCCCGGCCGCCCACCCGAACGCCCGCTTCACCACCCCGGCCGGGCAGTGCCCGATCATCGCGCCGGAGTGGGAGGACCCGAACGGCGTGCCGATCTCGGCGATCCTGTTCGGCGGGCGCCGCGCCACGGCCGTCCCGCTCGTCACCGAGTCCTTCGACTGGCAGCAGGGCGTCTTCCTCGGCGCGAACATCGCCTCGGAGAAGACCGCCGCCGCCGAGGGCACCGTCGGCGAACTGCGCCGCGACCCGTTCGCGATGCTGCCCTTCTGCGGCTACAACATGGGCGACTACTTCGGCCACTGGCTGAAGATCGGCCGCTCGACCGACGCCGAGAAGCTGCCGCGGATCTACTACGTCAACTGGTTCCGCAAGAACGCCGACGGCAAGTTCATCTGGCCGGGCTTCGGCGAGAACAGCCGCGTCCTGAAGTGGATCGTGGAGCGCCTGAACGGCCGCGCCGACGCCGTGAAGACGCCGATCGGGCACCTGCCGACCCGCGCCGCCCTGGACACCGACGGCCTGGTCATCGACGACGCCGACCTCGACACGCTGCTGTCGGTGGACGGCGAGGTCTGGAAGCAGGAGGCCGCCCTGGTACCCGACCACTTCAACACTTTCGGCGACCACCTGCCGAAGGAGCTGTGGGACGAGTACAACGCGCTGGTGAACCGTCTGGCGGAGTGACGCCGCGCACCGAATTCGGAACGGGACCGCGCCCCCTGGCCACAGGGGACGCGGTCCCGTCCGTTTTCGGACTGTTTTTCATGTTCTGTGGCTCGGTGATCGGGTAGATCACGTCCGCCCCTCCGCATCCACCCCACTGGAGTCACCATGACCGTTGAATGGCGCACGTCGAGCCGCAGCCGGAGCGTCGGGAACTGCGTGGCGGTCGCCGCGCTGCCCGAAGGCGTCGGCGTCCGCGACAGCAAGGCTCCCGAGCAAGGCCACCTCCCGCTGCCGCGCCGCGTCCTCGCCCGGATGAAGGACGGCGACCTGGACCTCCGTCCCTAGCTCCCCGGCGCCGGGGCCCGCGCGGGCCCCGGCGTCACCCGGCGGGCGTGACGGCGACGAGGTCGGTCACGCGGGCGCGCAGGAAGTCGTGGTAGATCGGGACGGCCGTCCGCAGCGTCCCCTCCGGCGTGTACGCCAGGTACGCCCGGTCGACCAGCTCCGCCAGCGCCTCCTCCCCGCCCGCCCGCACCGCCCGGGTCACCGACAGCGTCTTGCCCGTCGTCGCCATCTGCGCGAACTGGACGAGGATCCGCCGCTCGTCCACGCCGAACAGGTCGTGCCGCCGCCGCTCCTGCGCGTCGAGTCCGGCGCCGTCGTCGATGACGGTGTTGAGGTGCGGGTCCTCGACCACGAGCCGGTCCAGGTACCGGCGGACGTCCTGCGCCGTGACCAGCCGCGTCCCGGCCCGGTCGTCGTGGACGTGCGCGTCCAGGCCGTTGCGCAGCCGCGCCCAGAAGTACGGGCGCAGCCCGATGCGCGGGACGATCTCGGTCGCGAAGTGGCGCGGCGCGACCCCGGCGCGGCGCGGCCACTCGACGCGCGGCCCGGCCGAGCGGTCGGCGAGCGGGCCGAAGAAGTAGGTGACGCCGTCGGCCCAGGACAGGTCGGCGGGGCACTCGACGGCCTGCCACGTCTTGAACTCGTGGACGGACCGGTGGAAGCGCTGGACCGTCCCGATCAGCACGAGGTTGCGGCCGGCGAGGTTGCCGAGCCGGCCCGCCGTCCGGCGGCCCGCGCCGCCCTGCTCGGGCAGCAGCAGGACGTCCAGCTCGTCCAGGACGACGGCGACCGGTCTGCCGCCGTCGAGCGCGTCGTCCAGGTCGGCCAGCAGTTCCACGACGTCGCCCTCGGACGGGTCCAGCGCGATGCCCAGCTCGCGGCGGGCCTGGCGGGCGATCGTCCGGCAGACCGAGCGGTTCCAGGCGGCGGCGTCGGTCACCGAGGTCGGCGTGTCGCCGAGGTCGATCCAGAGCCGTCCGCGCAGCCGGTCGTCCCGACTGACCTGGTAGGCCAGCGACGACTTCCCGGCCCGCCGGGTGCCGAAGACGAGGCTCCCGGCGCGCGGACCGGAACCGCCGATGACGCGCCGGAGCCGGGCGAGCTGCTGTTCGCGGCCCCGGAACAGGTCGGCGGGCAGCGCGGGCAGCGTGACGTCGGCGCCCTCGTCCAGCGGGGACCGGACGGCGTCCAGCGGCACGCGCTGTGATCCCACCGTGAGCTGCCCGCCGGTGGTCGTCGCGCGGACGGCGCAGTAGTTGAACGCGCCCTCCTGCTCGACCGCGCAGGGCGCGAGCCGGACGGGCTCGTCGTCCAGGCGCACGTACAGCCCGGCGTGCGGGGACAGGTTGGCCAGCAGGACGCGCGGGGACTCGGTGTCGTCCACCCGGACGACCAGCAGGTGCGCGGCGGCGGTCTGGTCCTCGATCGCGTCCGCCAGCCGCCGCCCGACCGCCGCGTCGAGCGCGGGCGGCAGCGTCAGCGCCTGCGCCATGCGCGCGGACTGGCCCGGGTCGTGCAGCAGCGGGCCGAGCGCGTCGGCGAGGTCGCCGAGGACGGCGGGCGCGACGGCCGGCCCCCGGTAGAGCTGCGCGAACCGGGGCGGCAGCGGGACGTTCCGCACCGCCATGTCCGAGCTGTGCCGCCGCGTCCCGGTCATGACGGGCTCCTGGCGCGGACGCAGCAGGGTCAGCAGGTCCACGACGTCGGCGGCGGAGACCGCGACGCCGTGCGGCGGGTCCAGCGCGGGCCGGGCCAGCCAGCGGATCCACGGGATCCGCCGCGCCAGCCGCTCCCACTCCGGGCGCACGGCCGGCGGCAGCGCCTGCTCCGACAGCGTCGGCTCGCGCCGCTGGGGCTGCCGCGCGCGGCCGAGGTACTCGCGCAGGTGCCGGACGATCCGCTGCCACGCCCACGGCCACGTCTCGGTGGACGCCTGGTTGAGCGCGACGAGGTAGGCGGTCAGCGCGTCGGCGAAGACGCCCGGGTCGGTGTCCTTGCGCTTGAACCGCCGCTCCAGCTCGCGTTCCAGGACGAGCAGCGCGACCGCCTGCGTGCCGTAGTGCCGCTCCTCCAGGTCCTCGACGCCGACGCGGGGGAGCGCGCTCTGCACGGCGGGCAGCGGCGGCGGGTCGGACTGGGTGCGCAGGACGGTCGCGACGACGTGGTCGACGGCGTCCCGGTCGATGGGCGTGCGGCGTGCGCCGAGCCAGTCCACGGCGCGCCGCCGGGTGGCCTCGACCGCCGCGTGCGACCCGCCCCAGGCGTCGCGGGTCGCGACGGCGTGTCCGGCCAGGCCCGCGGTGAAGGCGGCGATCCGGTCCAGGGCCGTTCGCGTGTCGACGCCGGGGCACGGGTCGTGGACGAGCGTCCGCCCGTCGGCGCGCAGGGCCACCCGGCGGGCCGCGCCGGGGGGCGAGGCGGCGGGGTCGAGCGGGACCGTCCATCCGGCCGCATCGCTCTGGACCGGCATGCCGGGGACGGGCGTCCAACCCGGACCCCGGTCGATGAGGACGCCGTCCGGGCCGTCCGGCGGGGCCGCGAGACCGGCGGCCAGCGCGAGCGGCGCGCCGATCGGAACGACCGGATTGCCGTTCTTGTCGGTCGAACGCGCGCCGTCCAGCAGCGGCGACGCGGGCTCGATCACGTGGACGGCCCCGCCCACGGCGCTCCGGTCCCACACGAACGCCGCCGAGCCGTCGCACGGGACGTGGGTGTGGGGCGCCCGGTCGCCGACGCGGCGGTGGAACGTCCCGTCGGGCCGGACGGTGGCCGTGAACAGCGGCTGCTTCGCCAGGACCGTCGTGAGGACGGCGATCGCGGCGGGCGCCGTCCGGGTGAACAGGGCCAGCAGGAGCAGCAGTTCGGTCGCGGCCTCGCCCGGCGCGACCGGCGCCCCCGACCGGTGGTGCTCCACGACGCAGGGGCCGTCGGCGTCGTCGGTCCGGAGCGTGACCGGGCCGAGCGCGGCGGGCTCGTTCCAGCGCGGCGGCGCGAGCGCGGCGTCGTACCAGGCCCGCTGCGGCGCGACGACGGTCCCGGACGCGGTGCGGACCGTCCAGACCGGGCCGGTGGGCTCGGCGGGCGGCAGCGCGGCCAGCCGGGCGAGGACGTCGCCGGCCGGGACGGTGTCGGCGAACCCGGCGAGCAGCGGGTGGTCGACGTCCACCAGGACCAGGCGCCGGTCCGCCGCCGTGTCCCACACGGCCAGCACCGACACCGCCGCCCAGGCCAGCACGGACGGCTTGGCGGCGCAGAACCGTCGTCCCCGCAGGACCGACGCCAGCCGGTCGAAGCCCGTCACCGCGCGCCGCCGGGCGGGGTGCGCCGCCGCACCTCCGGCGGGCGCCGCTCCCTGAACGTGTGCTCGATCAGCCGGTCGCCGCCCGCCAGGCGCCGCCGCAGCGCCCCCGACGCCTCCCACGGCGTGCAGACGGTGACCTGGTCCAGCGCGCCGACGACGTCGAGGATGAACGGCGCGTCGGCGTCCCCGGTGGCGAGCACGAACCGGGCCAGCGGGTTGCGCTGCGCCTCCCGGGCGACCTCGGCGGTCATGAGGTTGTCGTCGCTGCCGTTCTTCCCGCTCCGCGCCTTCCTGCGCAGCGGCGCGGGCGGGTACAGGCGGCGGCCGGGCGTCGCGGCGCCGACCGTCCGGTCGATGCGCTCCTGCGAACGGCCGACGAGCCACACGTCGTCGGCGGCGACGCGGTGGGCCGCGCACAGCCGCCGCAGCCAGGCGCCGACGCGCGGCTGAAGGTAGGCGTCCACGTCGCCGGCGTAGCGGTCCGGCGCGACCTCGGCGTGCCGCTGGAACGGCATCCGCAGGTTCTCGGTGTCCACGACGAGGAACCGGCGGGTCAGCAGGTCCCGGACGAGCGGCGCCGGACGGCCCGGATCGTCGAACGCGTGCGGCAGCCCGAACGCGGCGGGCTCGCGCAGCCGGTCCAGCTCTTGTACCAGGTAGTCGAGCGGCGCGCCGCCGAGCATCCGCACCTCGGGCCGGACCGCGAGGCAGGGCAGCAGCGCGGCGTCGAGCAGGACGGGCAGCCGGCGCTCCCGCACGTCCTGCGCGGCGTCGGAGGTCCAGCCGCCGTGCGCGCGGGCCGCCGCGGCGGCCTCGGTCAGCAGCCACGGCCAGCCGCCGCACGCGTCCGCCGCCGCGCGGGCGTCGGCGTCGGGCAGGCCCGCGCCGCGCAGCAGCGCCTCGCTCTCGGCGCGGCCGAGCAGCGGGAAGCGCTCGGCGGTGAAGGAGCGGGTGACCAGCCGCGACAGCCGCTCGAACGTGGGCCGCTGCTCCCGCCGGGTGAAGTATTCGAGGTCGCTGACGTCCGGCAGCGAGGTGACGAGCACCAGGCCCAGGCACGCCGCGCCCGCGCGGGTCGTGGCCTGGCCGAGGCAGAACCGGACGAGCCGGTCCAGCACCTCGTAGCAGCAGTCGCCGATGGGCGCGCCGCGCTCGACGGCGGCGTCCCAGTCGTCCACGACGAGCACCGGGCCGTGGTCGAGGGCGTCGAGACGGTCCTCCAGGTCGTCCAGGGGGTCGCCGCCGGGGGTGCGCTCGACGTCCAGCACGGCGAACAGGTCGGCCCAGACCTCGTCCATCGACCGGGCCCGCGCGACGCGGCGGACGTCCCACAGCGCGACCGCCTTCGGGTCGGCGTCGGCGAGGCTCCGGAACCAGGTCGTCTTCCCGGTCCCGCGTGCGCCGACGACGGCGGCGTGGACGAACCCGCCCCGCCGCGTCACCGCGTCCCACCACCGCGCCACCGCGCCTTCCGATGATTCCGACGACATCGGGCCACTCCCTGTGAACGTGCGGGTTGGCGGGGAGATGCACACCCTATGGCCGTCCGGGCGGAATCGACCGTCGGCCGCGGCACGGACGGCCGGTTCCGGAAAGACGCCGCACGCGAGGACAGAGCGATCGGGCGGCCGGGGGTAAAATCCCGCGCCCGCCTTGTGGGGAAAGGGAACAAAGGCTTGGTTTTATGTGTGCGCGACTCCGGCGAGGACCGTCCGCATGGGGGACGCATCCAGCAGGGACGCCGTGGCCGGTTCGATGTTCAGCGACCCGTTCCGCGGGTTCGACTCCCTGACCGGACGGCCGTTCGAGGCTCCCGAGGCGTGGCGCGCCGACCTCGGCCGGTTCCTCAGCGACACTGGCCGCGACCTCGTCCGGCGCGGGCTGGAGCACGCCGCCCGGCGCGGCGCCGCCGACCTGGACGTCGTGGACCTGCTCGGCGCGGCGGCGGCGGAGGACCCCGCGCGGGCCCTGCTGCGCGCGGCGGGCGCCGAACCGGACGCGCTGCTGGCCCGGATCGGCGACCTCGCCGACGGCGAGCCCGGCGACCCGCCCGTCACGCTGACCCCGGCGGCCAAGCGCGCCCTGCTGGACGCGCAGCGGGTCTCGCGGGCGCTGGAGGCCGGCTATCTCGGCCCGGAACACCTGCTGCTCGGCGTCGCCGCCGGGACGGACACGGCGGCGGTCCGGCTGCTCACCGCGCAGGGCGTCACCGCCAACGAGATCCAGAACGCGCTGCTGGCCCGTCCGTCGCTCGGCGGGCCGGGGCGCGGGCGCGGCGCCGGGCCGTCCCGGACGCCCGTGCTCGACTCCTGCGGACGCGACGTCACCGCCGAGGCCCGCACCGGGGCGCTGGACCCGGTCGTCGGCCGCGAAGAGGTGATCGCCGAGACGGTCGAGATCCTCGCCCGCCGCACCCGCAACAACCCGTGCCTCATCGGCGAGCCCGGCGTCGGGAAGACGTCGGTGCTGGAGGGCGTCGCGCAGCGGATCGTGGACGGCGCCGTCCCCGAACCGCTCAAGGACCTGCGCGTCCTCGCCCTCGACCTGGCCCGCATCGCCGCCGGGAGCCGCGCCGAGACCGCCGACCGCGTCGCGCGGATGCTGGAGGAGATCCGCGGGTCCGCCGGGGAGCTCGTGGTGTTCGTGGACGGCGTCGAGGTCCTCGCCGGGTCCGGGGACGCCGCGAGCCTGCTCATGCCCGCGCTCGCCGACGGGGACGTCCACGTCGTCGCCGCCGGGACGACCGCCGAGTTCCGCCGCGCGGTCGGGCGCAACGCCGCGCTGGACCGGCGCTTCCAGCCCGTCCTGGTCGCCGAGCCCACCCCGGACGGGACGGTCGAGATCCTCGCCGGGCTGCGCGACAAGTACGAGGCCCACCACCAGGTGAAGATCGCCGACACCGCGCTCGACGCCGCCGCGCGGCTGTCGGCCCGGCACGTCCACGGCCGGTTCCAGCCCGACAAGGCCGTGGACGTCCTCGACCGCGCCGCCGCCCGCGTCCGGCTGCGGGCGCTGTCGCCGCGCGACGACGTCCGCGAGCTGGAGCAGCGGCTCGGCGCGCTGCACCGCGACAAGGAGCAGGCCGTCGCCGACGAGGACTTCCCGCGCGCCGAACGGCTCCGCGTGGAGATCGAGGAGCTGCGGCCCCAGCTCGACCGGGCGCGGCGCGGCCGTCCCCGCGACTGGCGCGAGCACGACGACGACGGCGCCGTGTCCGAGGGCGCGCCCGAGGTGACGGCCGCCGACATCGCCGAGGTCGTCGCGCAGATGACCGGGATCTCCGTGGACCGCCTCACCGAGGAGGAGCGCGGGCGGCTGATCCGGCTGGAGGAGCACATCGGCGAGCGGATCGTCGGGCAGGAGCAGGCCGTCGCGGCGATCGGGGAGACCGTCCGCCGCGCCCGCGCCGGGCTCGCCGACCCCGACCGTCCGCTCGGGTCGTTCGTGTTCGTCGGGCCGCCGGGCGTCGGCAAGACCGAGTCGGCGCGGGCGCTCGCCGACGTGCTGTTCGGCGGGTCGGGGCGGCTGACGCTGATCGACCTCGCCGAGTACGGCGAGGCGTTCACGGTGGGGCGCCTCATCGGCCGTCCGCCCGGCTACGTCGGCTACGAGGAGGAGGGGCAGCTCACCGAGGCCGTCCGGCGGCGCCCGCACGGCGTCGTGGTGCTGGACGCCATCGAGCGCGCGCACCCGGCCGTCCGCGAGGTCGTGCTGCGGATGCTGGACGAAGGCCGCGTCACCGACGGGCAGGGCCGCACGATCGACTTCGGGACGACCATCATCGTCCTCACCACCGGGGTCGGCGGGCAGCGGGTTCTGGAGGCGGGCCGCGACAGCCCGGACCTGCGGCACGAGGTGCTGGACCTGCTCGTCGCCGAACTCGGGTCCGAGCTGATCGACCGCGTGGACGAGACGATCGTCTTCGCCCGCCTGGACCATCCGCAGCTCCGCGCCGTCGTGGACCTGTTCGTGCGCGGCACGCAGGACCGGCTCGCCGGGCAGGGCGTCGGGCTGGAGGTGACCGTGGCGGCCCGCGACCTGCTCGCCGAGCACGGGCACCGGCCCGGCGCGGGCGCCCGGCCGCTGCGCGGGACCGTCCGGCGCGAACTGGACGGCCCGCTCGCCCGGATGCTGCTCGGCGGCGACCTGACGGAGGGCGACACCGTCCACGTCGACCGGACGGGCGACGACGTCGCGATCTCCGTCACGCCCGCCGGTTCCTAGCCGCGCTCGGCCGCCGGCGTCCGCTTGGTTCGCCGTCCCCGGCTGACCGCGCCGGGCGGAACGTAGGATCCGATGGCATGTCGCGTCTGGAATTCCGGGTCAACGAGCTGACCGTCGGGCAGCTCGCCGAACGGAGCGGGGTCGCCGTCTCGGCGCTCCACTTCTACGAGTCCAAGGGGCTCATCGAGAGCCGGCGGACGGCGGGCAACCAGCGCCGCTTCGCCCGGGACGCGCTGCGCCGGGTCGCGTTCATCAAGGTGTCGCAGCGCGTCGGGATCCCGCTCAGCGACATCCGCGCCGCGCTCGACACCCTCCCCGAGGGCCGGACGCCGACGGCGGCGGACTGGCAGCGGCTGTCGGAGCTGTGGCGCGCCGACCTGGACGCCCGCATCGACCAGCTCCGGCGGCTGCGCGACGACCTCGACGACTGCATCGGCTGCGGCTGCCTGTCGATCAGCAGATGCGCGCTCGCCAACCCCTACGACCGGCTCGGCGACGACGGGCCGGGACCGCGCCGCCTGCTCACCGGCACGGCCCCGGCCCCCGCACCCGCCGACGCGGGGGAGCCGTCCCTGCCCGACGGCTGCGCGTCCTGCTGAGGGGCCCCGCTCAGGACGGCGTCCGCACCTCGTGCCCGCGCGGGTCGATCCGGCGCGGCGCGGGCTCGCGCCCGGCGGGCTGCGTCGGCGGCTCGCGCGGCGGCAGCGGCGGGATCGCGATCTCGGCGGGCTCGTCGCCGAGCGTCAGGTCCGTCGCGTGGTGGACGAGCTTCAGCCCCGGCCCCTCCAGCAGCTCGTAGCGCGCCTTGTCCGCCGTCACCGTGATCTTGATCCGGTTGTCCCGGTACCGCATCCGGAACGCCAGCCGGCTGATCCCGCCGGGCAGCCGGGGCGTGAACCGCAGCAGCCCGTCGCGCGCCCGCATCCCGCCGAACCCGGCGACCAGGCCCGTCCACGCGCCCGCGAGCGCCGCGATGTGCAGGCCGTCGCGGGTGTTGGCGTTCAGGTCGTGCAGGTCGACCAGGGCGGTCTCGCCGAGGTAGTCGTGCGCCAGCTCCAGGTGCCCGACCTCGGCGGCGATCACCGCCTGCGTCTGCGCGGACAGCGACGAGTCCCGGACGGTCAGCGTCTCGTAGTACTCGAAGTCGCGGGCCTTCTGCTCGGCCGTGAACGCCTCGTCGCACAGATGGAGCGCGAGGACCAGGTCCGCCTGCTTCACCACCTGCTTGCGGTACAGGTCGAAGTACGGGTAGTTGAGCAGCAGCGGGTAGTTCTCGGGCGGCGTGTCCTCGAAGTCCCACGGCGCGTGGTTGGTGAACCCCTCCGACTGCGGATGGACGCCGAGCCGGTCGTCGTAGGGGATGAACATCGCCGCCGCCGCGTCCCGCCAGGACGCCGCCTCCTCCGACGACACGCCGAGCCGGTCGGCGAGGTCGGGGTGGCGCATCGCCATCCGCGCCGCCTCCTGGAGGTTCCGGCGGGCCATCAGGTTCGTGTAGATGTTGTTGTCGGCGATGGCGCTGTACTCGTCCGGGCCGGTGACGCCGTCGATCCGGAACACGCCCTCGACGTCGTGGTGGCCGAGGCTGCGCCACAGCCGCGCCGTCGCCACGACGATCTCCAGCCCGACCTCGCGCTCGAACTGCTCGTTGCCCGTCGCGTCCACGTACCGGACGACGGCGTCGGCGATGTCGGCGTTGATGTGGAACGCGGCCGTCCCGGCGGGCCAGTAGCCCGAGCACTCCTGGCCCCGGATCGTCCGCCACGGGAACGCCGCGCCGTCCAGGCCGAGCTGGCGGGCGCGCTCGCACGCCAGCGGCAGCGTCATGTGCCGCCACGACAGCGCGTCGGCGGCGGCGTCGGGCTGGGTGTAGGTGAGGACGGGCAGGACGTACGTCTCGGAGTCCCAGAACGTGTGCCCGTCGTAGCCCGGCCCGGTCAGCCCCTTGGACGGGATCAGCCGCCGCTCCGCGCGCGCCCCCGCCTGGAGGATGTGGAACAGCCCGAACCGTGCGGCCTGCTGGAGTTCGGCGTCGCCGTCGACCTCGACGTCCGCGCCGCGCCAGAACTCGTCCAGGTAGGTGCGCTGCTCGTCCAGCAGGCCGTCGAACCCGGTCTGCCGGGCGCCCGCGAGCGCCCCGACCACCTGGTCGTGCAGCGCGGGCCGGGACCGGCGCCCCGACCACCCGTACGCGACGTACTTGACGATCCGCAGCTTCTGCCCCGGCTCCAGCCGGGTCGCGATGGTGGTGCGGCCGACGTCCTCGCTGGACTCGTCGTCCACCGAAAGCCGGCCGGGCGCCTCGATCTCGTGCGCCATCCCCGCCGCCATCCGCAGCCCGCTGACCCGCGTGCCGTGGACGAGCACGACCTTGTTGTGCCCGGCCATGTGCTCTTCGCCGACGAGCGGGGCGCGCAGCGCGGCCGTGCCGCGCGGGTCCCGGCCGTCGCCTTCGGGCAGCGCCTCGTTGGCCACCAGCTCCGACTGCACGACGACCCGGACGGGGTCGCCCACCGGCTCGACCTCGTAGGAGATCGCCGCGACGGCCCGCTGCGTCAGCGACACCAGCCGCACCGACGTGACGCGGACGGTCCGGTCGGCGGGCGACGTCCACTCCAGCTCGCGCGTCAGCGTGCCCGCGCGCAGGTCCAGGACCCGTTCGTGCCGGTGCAGGCGCCCGTAGCGGACGTCCAGCGGCTCGTCGTCCACCAGCAGCCGGATGATCTTGCCGTTGGTGACGTTGATGACCGTCTGCCCCGACTCGGGGTTCCCGTACGCGGCCTCCGCGCTCGGCAGCGGACGGGCCTCGTAGAAGGAGTTCAGATACGTGCCGGGCAGGCCGTGCGGCTCGCCCTCGTCCAGGTTGCCGCGCAGCCCGAGATGGCCGTTGGACAGCGCGAACACCGACTCGGTCTGCGCGAGCCGGTCCAGTCGCAGGTCGGTCTCGCGGACCACCCACGGCTCCACCCGGAACAGCGGCCGTTCCGGTTCCTGGTCGCTCACCCTGTGTCCCCCGTCAGCTCGGAAAGATCGTCCACGACGCGGTCGGCGCCGTGCGCGGCCAGCGCGGCGGCGTGCTCGGCGTCCACGCGGTTCACCCCGACGACGTACCCGAACGCCCCGGCCCGGCCCGCCTGGACGCCCGCCAGCGCGTCCTCGAACACCGCCGCCCGCGCCGCCGGCACGCCGAGTTCCCGCGCGCCCTCCAGGAACGTGTCCGGCGCGGGCTTGCCCGGCAGGTTCCGCTCGGCGGCGACGACGCCGTCCACGCGGGTGTCGAACAGGTCCTCGATGCCGGTGACGCGCAGGACCTGTTCGGTGTTGGCGCTGGACGACACCACGGCCGTCTTCAGCCCCGCCGCCCGCGCCGCCCGGACGAACGCGACCGAGCCCTCGAAGACCTCGACGCCGTCCTGCTCGATCAGCGCGAGCACCAGCGCGTTCTTGCGGTTTCCGAGCCCGGCGACCGTCTCGGCGTCCGGCGGGTCGCCGGGCGCGCCGTCGGGCAGTTCGATCCCGCGCGACGCGAGGAACGAGCGGGTGCCGTCCGCGCGCTGCTTCCCGTCGACGTAGGTCGCGTAGTCGTTGCGCAGGTCGAACGGGCGGAACGGCTCACCCGTCCGCTCGGACCGTTCCTTCAGGTAGGCGTCGAACATGCGCTTCCACGCCGCGGCGTGGACCGCGGCCGTCCGCGTGAGGACCCCGTCCAGATCGAACAGGCAGGCCGTCACCTCGTCGGGTAGTCCCAGCATGGTCTCACTTTCGTCGGCTGCCCCGTCTCCCCGATGATTCCGCTCTTTCCCTCCGCCGGGGCGGGCATTCCCGTGAACTCTCCATGATCGGCCCGGCCGCGCCGCGGGTAGGGTCCGGAAGGACACGGGGAGGCAGGCAATGGAGCAGGCACGCATCGGCGTCACGGGGCTCGCCGTCATGGGCCGGAACCTGGCCCGCAACTTCGCCCGGCACGGCCACGCCGTCGCCCTCCACAACCGGACGGCGGCGCGCACCCGGGAACTGGTCGAGCAGTTCGGGGACGAGGGGACGTTCATCCCCACCGAGACCGCCGAGGACTTCGTCGCGGCCCTGGAGCGGCCCCGCAAGCTCGTCGTCATGGTCAAGGCCGGGGCGCCCACGGACGCGGTCATCGAGGAGTTCGCGCCGCTGCTGGAGCCCGGCGACATGATCATCGACGGCGGCAACGCGCACTTCCTGGACACCCGCCGCCGCGAGGCCGACCTGCGCCGCCGGGGCCTGCTGTTCGTCGGCACCGGCGTGTCGGGCGGCGAGGAGGGCGCGCTGAACGGCCCGAGCATCATGCCCGGCGGCTCGGCCGAGGCGTACGCGTCGCTCGGCCCGCTGCTGGAGGACATCGCCGCGACGGTGGACGGCACGCCCTGCTGCACCCACGTCGGCGCGGACGGCGCGGGCCACTTCGTCAAGATGGTGCACAACGGCATCGAGTACGCCGACATGCAGCTCATCGCCGAGTCCTACGACCTGCTGCGGCACGCCGTCGGGCTGGAGCCCGCCGAGATCGCCGAGGTGTTCCGCACCTGGAACACCGGACGGCTGGAGTCCTACCTCATCGAGATCACCGCCGAGATCCTCGACCACGCCGACCCCGAGACCGGGCAGCCGTTCGTGGACGTCGTCCTGGACCGGGCCGAGCAGAAGGGCACCGGACGCTGGACGGTGCAGAGCGCGCTGGACCTCGGCGTCCCCGTCGCGGGCATCGCCGAGGCGGTGTTCGCCCGCTCGGTCTCCGGCCACACCGGGCTGCGCGCGGCGGCGGCCGGGCTGCCGGGGCCGCGCCCGAACTCGGCGGACGCGTCCGCGCCCGGCCTCGCCGACGCGATCGAGAAGGCGCTGTACGCGTCCAAGATCGTCGCCTACGCGCAGGGGTTCCACCAGATCGAGGCGGGCGCCGCCGAGTACGGCTGGGAGGTCGACGCGGGCGCGATGGCGACGATCTGGCGCGGCGGCTGCATCATCCGCGCCCGGTTCCTCGACCGCATCCGCGCCGCCTACGCCGCCGACCCGCACCTGCCGACGCTGCTCACCGACGAGCACTTCGCGCAGGCCCTCGGCGACGCGCAGGACGCGTGGCGCTCGGTCGTCGCCGCCGCCGCGCGGGCCGGCATCCCCGCGCCCGGCTTCTCCAGCGCGCTCGCCTACTACGACGCGCTGCGCGCCGGGCGCCTGCCCGCCGCGCTCACCCAGGCCCAGCGCGACTTCTTCGGAGCGCACACCTACCGCCGCACCGACCGGGACGGCTCCTACCACACGCTCTGGGGCGGCGACCGCTCCGAGGTCACCGCCTGACCGGGCCGCCGCGTGGCGCGGGCAGTGGACGTTCCGGGGCAGGATGGAGGGGTGACCCTCCTCGATCAGCTCCCCACCGGTGACGACCTCGGCCCCGACTCGCTCTACGCGGCGTTCGAGAGCTGGGTGTCCGGACGCGGCATCACCCTGTACCCGGCGCAGGAGGAGGCGCTGATCGAGGTCGTGTCGGGCGCGAACGTCGTCCTCGCCACGCCCACCGGGTCCGGCAAGAGCCTCGTCGCCGCGGGCGCGCTGTTCACCGCGCTCGGCCGCGAGCAGGTCGCGTTCTACACCGCGCCGATCAAGGCCCTGGTCTCGGAGAAGTTCTTCGACCTGTGCGAGATGTTCGGGCGCGAGAACGTCGGGATGATGACCGGCGACGCGTCCGTCAACGCCGACGCCCCGATCATCTGCTGCACCGCCGAGGTGCTCGCGAACATGGCGCTGCGCGACGGCGCGGACGCCGACGTCGGCGTCGTCGTGATGGACGAGTTCCACTTCTACGCCGAGCCCGAGCGCGGCTGGGCCTGGCAGATCCCGCTGCTGGAGCTGCCGCAGGCGCAGTTCCTGCTGATGTCGGCGACGCTCGGGGACGTCGAGTTCTTCCGCACCGACCTGACGCGCCGCACCGGGCGCCCCACCGCCGTCGTGTCGTCGGCGGAGCGGCCCGTCCCGCTGATCTACGACTACCGCCTGACGCCGCTGCACGAGACGATCGAGGAACTGCTCGCCGAGCGCAAGGCGCCGATCTACCTCGTCCACTTCACGCAGGCCGCCGCCATCGAGCGGGCGCAGTCGCTGATGAGCGTGAACGTGTGCAGCAAGGAGGAGAAGGCGCGCATCGCCGAGCTGATCGGCGGGTTCCGGTTCACGACGAAGTTCGGGCGGAACCTGTCGCGGTTCGTCCGGCACGGCATCGGCGTCCACCACGCCGGGATGCTGCCGAAGTACCGGCGGCTCGTGGAACGGCTCGCGCAGGCCGGGCTGCTCAAGGTCATCTGCGGGACGGACACGCTCGGCGTCGGGGTGAACGTCCCGATCCGGACGGTCGTGTTCACCGCCCTGTCCAAGTACGACGGGACGCGCGTGCGGCGGCTGCGCGCCCGCGAGTTCCACCAGATCGCGGGCCGCGCCGGACGCGCCGGCTACGACACCGTCGGGTTCGTCGTCGCCCAGGCCCCCGAGCACGTCGTGGAGAACGAGAAGGCGCTCGCCAAGGCCGGGGACGATCCGAAAAAGCGCCGCAAGGTCCAGCGCAAGAAGGCGCCGGAGGGCTTCGTCGGCTGGGACGCCGACACGTTCGCCAAGCTCCAGACCGCCGCGCCCGAGATGCTGCGGTCCCGGTTCCAGGTGAGCCACGCGATGCTGCTGTCGGTGATCGCGCGTCCCGGCAACGCCTACCAGGCGATGAAGCGGCTGCTCACCGACAACCACGAGGAGCCGGCCGCGCGCCGCCGCCACATCTCCCGCGCCATCGCGATCTACCGGTCGCTGCTGGCCGGGGGAGTGGTCGAGTCGCTGCCCGAGCCGGACGCGCAGGGCCGCTGGGCGCGCATCACCGTGGACCTCCAGGAGGACTTCGCGCTCAACCAGCCGCTGTCGACGTTCGCGCTCGCCGCGTTCGAGATCCTGGACCCGTCCTCGCCGGGGTACGCGCTGGACGTCCTGTCGGTGATCGAGGCGACGCTGGACGACCCGCGCCAGATCCTCGCCGCGCAGGAGAACAAGGCGCGCGGCGAGGCCGTCCAGGCGATGAAGGCCGACGGCGTCGAGTACGAGGAGCGGATGGAACTGCTCCAGGACGTCACCTACGCCAAGCCGCTGGAGGAGGAGCTGGAGGCGGCGTACGAGGTGTACCGGGCGGGGCATCCGTGGGTGGGGGACCATCCGGTCAGCCCGAAGTCGGTCGTCCGCGACATGTACGAGCGGGCGATGACGTTCACCGAGTACATCGGCTACTACGAGCTGGCGCGCACCGAAGGGCTCGTCCTGCGGTACCTGTCGGGCGCGTACAAGGCGCTCCAGCAGACCGTCCCGGAGTCGATCAAGAACGACGACCTCATCGACCTCATCGAGTGGCTCGGCGAACTGGTCCGCCAGGTGGACTCCAGCCTGCTGGACGAGTGGGAGCAGCTCGCCAACCCCGCCGCGTCGCCGGACGAGATCGTCGAGGAGCGAGTCACCCGCGTCACGGCCAACGCGCGGGCGTTCCGCGTGCTGGTCCGCAACGCGCTGTTCCGCCGCGTCGAGCTGGCCGCGCTCGAACGCTACGCCGACCTCGCCGCCCTCGACCCGGAGTTCGGCGCGGACGCCTGGGCCGACGCGATGGACGCCTACTACGACGAGCACGACGAGCTTCTCACCGGCCCGAACGCGCGCGGCCCCAAGCTGCTCCAGATCGAGGAGGTCCCGGCGGACGGCCTGTGGCGCGTCCGCCAGGTCTTCGACGACCCGGCGGGCGACCACGACTGGGGCATCACCGCCGAGATCGACCTGGCGGGCTCCGACGAGGCCGGCGAGGCGGTCCTCCGCGTCCTCGCGGTCGACCGCCTATAACCGCGATCCCGGCCTGCTGCACTCGCTGCGCTCGCTCCGCAACCGGGTTCGGTGCGAGCGCTGCATCGCTTCGCGATCTTCCCGCCCGTGGGAACTCGCCTTCGGCGTCGTTCCCACGGGCGCTCAGCTAACGCGCTCGCGCGGTGGCTGAGGCCGCCGCCCTGACCGGTCAGGCGGCGCGGGATTCCAGGCGGCGGGTGACGTCGGCGGCGAGGACGGGGACGTCCACGCCCTCGTCGGTCAGCAGGAGCACCGAGGCGTAGCGGCCGTCCATGAGGACGCCGAGCAGCAGGTGCTCGGCCTCGATGCGGCGGCCGCCGGTCCGCAGGCAGAGGCGGAGCGCGTTCTCGATGGACTTCTTCGTCTCGTGGGTGAGCGAGAGGTGCTTGCTGCCGCTGCGGCGGGGGCGGGACGTGGGGGCGTCCAGGGCGCCGGGGCCGAACGCGGCCTCGGCGGCGTCGCGGACGGCGGCCAGGTCCACGCCGATCGCGCGCAGGGCGTCGGCGTCCAGGACGTCGCTCCCGCGGTGGATCGCGTCGCGGAGGCGAATCGGGGTGGCGCCCGCCGCGCGCAGCGCCTCGGCTGCCTCGCTGTCGCCGTCGGCGAGCGCGAGCAGCAGGTGCTCGGTGCCAAGCCGCCGCGCGCCCGCGGCGCGGGCCGCCTGCTGCGCCTGGACGACCGCCTCGCGGGCGGACTGCGCGAACTTCTCGAACATTCAGTCCTCCTTGCGGGACGGGCGGCGGCTGCTGCCGTGCTTCTTGTGGACGGCCTGCCGGCTCACGCCGAGGAAGACCGCGATCTCCTGGAAGGACCAGCCGTGGTCGCGGGCGTTCGCGACCTGCAAGGATTCCAGCCGGTCGGCCAGCTCCCGCAGGGCGCGGACGGCGCGCAGCCCCACCGCCGGGTCCCCGCTGCTCGCCTCGCGGGCGAGCGTCGCTCCATCGCTCATGGCCGTCAATCTAGGTTGACGAGCCGCGCCGTGTCAACTCATGTTGACGGCTGGCGGTGGACGAGCAGCGTGGCCAGCAGGTCGTCCAGGCTGATCAGCCCCACCGGGCGGCCCGCCGCGTCCGCGACCAGCCCGAGGTTGCTGTGCGCCGCCCGCAGGTCCGCGACGGCGGCGGCCACCGGCGTCCGCTCGGGCAGCATCGGGACCGGGTGCGCCAGCTCGCCCGCCGGGGTGTCGCGGTCGCGCGCCCGCGCCAGGTAGGCGTCCCGGACGTGGACCATCCGGGGCGTGCCCGCGCCGCGCACCATGAGCCGCGTCCGGCCCGTCCGCGCGGCCGTGTCGATGATGTCCTGCGGCGACGCGCTCTCGTGGACGGCGATGATGTCGGCCAGCGGCACCACCAGGCCCGTCAGCGACGCGCGGGGCGCGTCCAGCGCGGCCGTCAGGACCCGCAGGTCCGCCTCGTCGATGAGCCCGAGGCGCCGCGACTCCTCGGCCAGGTCGCGGAGCTGCTCGGGCGTCCGGGAGATCTCCGCCGCGTCGCGCGGCCGGACGCCGATCGCCCGCAGCAGCAGGTTCGTCACCGCGTTCAGCGTCGTCAGCACCGGCCGGACGACCCGGGTGAACGCCCGGAACGGCGGCGCCAGGATCTCCGCCGACCGCTCCGGCCGGACGATCGCCCACGACTTCGGCGCCATCTCCCCGACGACCATGTGCAGGAACGTCACCAGCGCGAGGGCCAGCACGAACGCCACCGCGTGCCCCGCCGCGCGCGGCAGCCCGACCGCGTGCAGCAGCGGCAGCAGCGCGTCGGTGATCACCGGCTCGGACACCAGGCCGAGCCCGAGCGAGCACATCGTGATGCCGAGCTGTGCGCCCGCGAGCATCAGCGACAGCTCCCGGATCCCCGCGATGGCGGACGCGGCGGCGCGCGACCCCTGCGCCGCGTCCCGCTCCAGCCGGGGCCGCTTGGCCGCGACCAGCGCGAACTCCGCCGCGACGAAGAACCCGTTGCCCGCCAGCAGCGCCAGCGTCACCGGGGCGCCGATCCCGAGGTTCACGGCGCGTCCCCGGCGGGCTCGACGCGGATCCGCACCAGCTCGGGCACGTGCCGGTGGACGGTCATGACCTCGACCACGGCGTGCAGCGGCGGCTCGTCCAGCCGGGCGGGCAGCTCGACGTCCACGACGTCGCCCGGCTCGGTGACCCGGCCGAGCCGTTTCAGCAGCAGCCCCGCCACGGTCTCGTAGTCGCCGCGCGGCAGCTCGACGCCCGTCTCGTGGGCGGCCTCGTCGATGCGCAGGCCCGCGTCGATCGTCCACCACTCGCCGCTGCGGATCGCCAGCTCCTCGGCGGGCTCGTTCTCGTCGGAGATCTCACCGACCAGTTCCTCGGCGACGTCCTCCCAGGTCAGGAGCCCGGCGAAGCCGCCGTACTCGTCCACGACGCAGGCCAGCGGGGCGCGCATCGCCTGGAGCTGCGCGACGACCTCCGGCAGCGGCAGCGTCGACGGCAGCATGAGCGCGGGCCGCGCCAGCGACCGGACGGTCGTCCGCGCCGCCTCCTGCGGGCTCAGCGTGATCAGCTCGTCCAGGCCGACGACGCCGACGACGTCGTCCACGCCCGTCCCGACGACCGGGTACCGGGTGTGGCCGCTGGCGATGATGACCTCGCTGAGGGTGCCGGCCATGTCGCCCGCCGAGACGGTAACGACGTCCACGCGCGGCACCATCACCTCCTCCGCGCTGCGCTCGGAGAACACCAGGGCACGTTCCAGCAGGTCGATGTGGCCCTCCTGCAACTGCTCGCCGGACTCGCCGATGATGTGGCCGAGTTCCTCCAGCGTCGCGCCGTGGTGCAGTTCCTCGACCGGCTCGATCCCGGCGGCGCGCACCAGCCGGTTCGCCGCCGCGTCGAACAGCCGGATCAGCGGCCCCGCGACCGCCAGGTAGGCCAGCGTGGACGCCGCCAGGAACCGGGCGAGCGGCTCGGCGCGGGCCAGCGCGAAGTTCTTCGGGAACAGCTCGCCGAGCACCATCTGCACGATCGTCGCGAGGACGAACCCGAGCGCCACCGCCGCGCCGCCCGCCATCGCGGCGGGCAGGCCGAGCGCGTCCAGCGCCGGACGGAACAGGCCCGCGAGCGCGGGCCGGGCGATGAACCCGACGACCAGCGCCGTCACCGTGATGCCGAGCTGCGCGCCCGACAGCATGAACGACAGCCGGTTCATCACGTCGACGGCGCGGGCCGAGCGCCGGTCGCCGTCCCGGGCGCGGTGCTCCAGCTCCAGCCGGTCGGCGGTGACGAACGCGAACTCCTGCGCGACGAAGTAGCCCGTCGCGGCCGTCAGCACGAGCACCGCGAGCAGCCCGAGGCCCGCGTTCACCCGCGCGGCCCCTCACCGGTCACCATGCGTCCTCCTCACCCGCGTACCAAGATCCTTACCCCGTTTCCCGCAGGGCACGACCCGCGCGGGCGCTCAGGGACGGTCGGGGAAGAGAAGGCGCAGGTACATCGCGGTGACGTCGTCCAGCGCCCGCTCGAAAGCGGCCGGACCGTCGATGGTGCGGGCGAACCGGTCGATCATCGCGTACGCGGCCTCCGCCACCGCGCGCGGCGACGCGGCCGGACGCGCCTCGCCGCGCGCCGTGAGCCGTTCGACGTAGCGGGTGCCGCGGCGCAGCGGACGCTCCCGGATCTCCGTCACGATCGCGGCGATCGCCGGGTCGGCGAGCGCCTGGTGCTCGAGCACGGTCAGCAGCTCGCGGTGCTCGGCGACGGCGCTGAGGAACGCGGCGATCGACGCGCGGGCCAGGCCGTCGTGGTCGCCCGCGTCGGGGATCTCGTGCGCGGCGAGGAACGCGTCGCGGACCCGGCCCGCGACGGCGCGGAACACGTCCTCGCGGGACGCGAAGTAGACGTAGAACGTCGCGCGGGACACGTGCGCCTCGGCCGTGATGTCCGCGACGGTCGTGCGCGCGTAGCCGAGCCGGGCGAAGACCTTCTCGGCGCAGGAGAGCAGGAGCGTCCGGGTCTCGTGGTCGCGGCCGGCCCGGGCGGTGCGGGCCGCCCACGGGGACTTCGGCTGCGTCATCGGATCAGCGTAGCGTCGGCGGTCACGGCCGGGCCGCCGAACTCGGGACGTCCGGCCGGCTCCGGCAGCGCCCGGCAGGCGTCGCGGACCCGGTCGCACGGCCGTCGCGGTCGGTTGCGGCGGGACGACCTTCACAAGCCGGTCAATCTTCCGGCAAGACACCTGCGGGGACCGTCCGCGACCCCGGCCCGCCGGGTAGCCGACCAGCGACGGGCGAGCGCACGCGTGCCCGGACTGGGAGGACGATCATGGCAGGGAACGAGCACCGCCCGGTCCTTGTGGGGACGGACGGATCGCCGGGCGGCGCCCGCGCCGTGGAGTGGGCCGCCGACGACGCCGCGCGGCGCGGCCGGGAACTGCACGTGCTCTACGCCGACGGCGAGTGGCCGATGGGCGTGGAGTCGCCGCCCGACCGGCCCGAGGGCCGCGAACTCGGCGACGGCCGCAACAAGGTGATCGAGGAGGCGTGCGCCATCGCCGCGCACCGTCGGCCGGACCTGCCCGTCTCGGGCGAGGCGCTGACCGCCGACCCGGTGCGGGCGCTGCTCGCCGAGTCGCCGCGCGCGTTCGAGACCGTCATCGGCAGCCGGGGGCTCGGCGGGTTCGCGGGTATGATGCTCGGCTCGGTGGCGCTGCGCGTGGCGGGCCGGGCCGCCGGCCCGGTCGTCGTCGTGCGCGGCGAGAAGCCGCCCGAGGGCGGGCACGGCGAGGTGATCGCGGGCGTGGACCTGTCCGAGCGGACGCACGACGTCCTCGAATACGCCTACGATGCCGCCGAACTGCGCGGCGCGCGGCTGCGGATCGTCTGCGGCTTTCACGCGGCGCCCTCGCTCGTGGCCTCCGGCCGCTTCGTCGACATCGACGGCGTCGAGGACTCCCTCCGCGCCCAGATGAGCGACGTGCGCCGTGACTTCGGCGAGCAGCGGCCCAAGGTGGACGTGGTGGACGTCCTGGTACGCGACCATCCCGTCCACGCCCTGGCCGAACGCTCCCACGAGGCCGACCTGGTCGTCGTCGGCGCCCGCGGCCTCGGCCGGATGCGCTCCATGCTGCTCGGCTCGATCAGCCACGGCGTGCTCCACCACGCCCACTGCCCGGTGGCCGTGGTGACGTCCCGCACCGAACCCTACGAATGACCCGACGCGCGTCGCGCCGACCCGGACGGCCCGTTGAACCACGCGCGTCGCCGGGTCAGGCGGGTCGTTCGACGTCCGCCCAAAGGCTGGGCAGGTTCACCACGACGCCTTCCTGGGTGCTGCGCGCGATGACGACGACGGCCTCTTCGTCGGGGGACGGGTTCTCCTCGCGGTGCGGTACGTACGGGGGCACGAAGATGTAGTCGCCCGGCTCGGTCTGTAGGCGCACTTCCGCGTCGCCGTCCGCGAAGACGAACACCGGCCGGCCGGACACGACGTAGATCGCCGTCTCGGCCTCGCCGTGGTGGTGGTCACCGGAGCTGGTGGCGGGCGCGACGTGCGTGCGGCCCATCCAGAGCCGCTGCGAGCCCACGGTCGTCCCGGAGACCGCCTCGAATCTCAGCATCCCGGGCGTCTGGGCCGTGTCCGGCGTGAGGTCACGCCCGCGCACATGCTCGATGCGCGCGTGCCAGGCCGCGTCGCCCGCCGGGGTCGCACTGCTGGAGGTCACCCCCTCATCCTTGCACCGCGGCTGGAGGGGTGCGGGCCGGGAAGGCGGGCGGGGGCCGGAGCGGCCGTGGCGGCCGCTCCGGCGTGGAGTGTCAGGGGGCCACGTAGCCGTGGTGGCCGCCCGGACCGCGGACGACGCCGCCGCGCGGCGGGAGGCCCGGACGCGCCGGACCGTGGTGCGCGTACGGGCCGTGCGCGTGCGGGTGGCCGTAGGGGCGGCCGTGCTCGTGGTGGCCGGGCGCGTACGGCCGGTGCCCGTAGGGGCCGTGCGGCCGGTGCTGCCCGTACGGGGCGTGCGGCCCGTGCGGGCGGTGCGGTCCGTTGGGCCACGGCGACGCCGAAGCCGGAGCGGCGAGCGCGAGTCCCGTGGCGACGGCGACGGCCGACGCTACGAGAATCCTGCGCATCCTCATGGGTCCTCCCGATGTGAACCGTGGCGGTCTGCCACGTCTCACCGCAGAACGTAGCCGTTTGACTACGGAAGGGGAATAGGTGCAGGCAGAGAGTGGTGTGAAGTGCCGGAACTACCGCCTCGCGGTCAGCCCGGCCTATCCCTGGCGCCTCATCCGCACCGGCGACCCCGTCCGTCCCGCGCATGACGCCCGCGACGCCGGAAGCCGTCGCGGGCGGAGCGGTGAAGATCACGTATGGCCGTCGTCGGCCGGGTAGGACAGCGACCGCAGCAACGGACGATCGACCTGGAGGAACAGATGACCGCCGACCTTCCGGCCCCCCGCGGCCCGCTCAGCGAAGCGCTCCTGGACGTGCTGCGCGGCCCGGCCGGGACCCCGGCGGCGGCCGAGGCGCTCGCCGCCGCCCCGGCGGCGGACGACCCGTTCGGCGACGACCTCCACCTCGCCCTGCACCTCTGCTACGAGCTGCATTACCAGGGCCTCACGGGCGTGGACGGCGGATGGGAGTGGGATCCCGCGCTGCTCGGGCTGCGCGCCGCGATGGAGCGGACGTTCCTCGCCGAGCTGCGGGACGGCACCCCCGGCAAGGACGTGGACGACGTCCTGGACGCGCTGCTCATCGAGCACCTGGACGCGCGCGGCGCCTCCCACCACCTGCGCGACAAGGGCGAGATGTGGCAGATGCGGGAGTATCTGGCGCACCGGTCGATCTACCAGCTCAAAGAGTCCGATCCGCAGGCGTTCGCCGTCCCTAGGCTGACAGGGGCACCGAAAGCGGCGCTGGCAGCGGTCCAGTACGACGAATTCGGTGGCGGCCGCGCCGACCGCATGCACGCCCGCCTGTTCGCCGACCTCATGGAAGAGACGGACCTCGACCCGTCCTACGGCGCGTACGTGAACGTGGTGCCCGCGCCGATGCTCGCGATCACGAACATGATGTCGCTGTTCGCGCTCCACCGGGCGCTGCGCGGGGCGATCCTCGGCCACTTCGCGGTCCTGGAGATCACGAGCAGCCCGGGGTCGGAGCGGATGTGCCGGGCGCTGCGGCGCCTCGGCGTCGCCGAGCGCGGCGTGCGGTTCTACGCCGAGCACGTGGAGGCGGACGCCGTCCACGAGCAGGTGCTGCGCCGCGACGTCATCGGTGGGCTGCTGGACGCGGAGCCCGAACTGGCGCCGGACGTGGCGCTCGGCGCGGAGGCGACGGTCCTGCTGGAGGAGCGGCTGGACGATCACCTGCTCGGCTGCTGGGACGCGTCCCGCACGTCCCTGCTCCGCCCGCTCTGACGGCGGCGCGGCCCGGGCCGGCGAGGCCCGGGCTAGTCGTCGCCGCGGACCTTGCGCCGGTGGCTGGTGTCGCAGAACGGCGCGGTGCGGCTGCGGCGGCATGTGCACAGTGCGACGACGAACCGATCGGACCGGACGGTCGTCCCGTCGTCCTGGACGATCTCCACCGGCCCCTCCACGAGAAGCGGCCCGTTCTTCACCTGCGTGACCCTCTGCACCATAGGGACCGACATACCCGGCAGGCACCGCCAAAACGGTGATGCATCGCATACCCGGACGAGTAAGGACAAGGATCGTTTGCCGAGGCCGTGACCCGACATGGCCGATCCGAGTTGACTCCGCGCGGACGCCGCGCCAATCCTGAGAGTGCGCCCGTCGGCAGGACCGCCGCCGGGCGCGGGGCCCGCGGCAAGGCCCGCACGCGAGACGGCGCGGCGGGACCGGAGTGCGGCGGACGGCCCCGGCCGCGGCCCGATCCGGGTGAACGTCACCCGGCGGACCACATCCACGAGAGCGCGCGGCGTTCCCGAAGAACGTCCGCGTGATTCACGGCCTCTTCAGCGGTGACGACCCGATCGGTCGGCGTTCCGCAGGGAGGAACTTTCCGCTCATGACAGCTTTCACGAGTCCCACGAACCTTCGTACCGACCCGCGTACTGACACGGCGGACCGGCCCGGCACGGACGAGACCGGACCGACGATCGAGGAGCGCCTCGCCGAGATGCGGGGCCTGCGGGAGGGCCCGCGCCGGGACCGGGCCCGCGAGGAGATCATCGTCTCGTGCGTCCCGACGGTGCAGCGGATCGCGCGCCGGTTCGCGTCCCGGGGCGAGAGCGTGGACGACCTCTTCCAGGTCGGGATGCTCGGCCTCATCTCGGCGGTGGACCGCTTCGAGCCCGACCGCGGCACCCGCTTCTTCGCCTACGCGACGCCGACCGTGGTCGGCGAGATCAAGCGCCACTTCCGCGACCGGGGCTGGGCGGTGCGCCCGCCGCGCGGCGTCCAGGAGCGCTGGGCCGAGCTGAACGAGGCGCGCGGCCGGCTCAGCCAGTCGCTCGGCCGGTCGCCGACGATCGCCGACCTCGCGGCCGACCTGGACACCGACGAGGAGGAGATCATCGAGGCGATCCAGGCGGGGGACGAGTACCACCTGTGCTCCCTGGACCGCAGCGTGGACGACGACCCCGACAGCCCGACCGTCGCCGAGACGATCGCGACGCTCGACACCGAGCCGGACGTCATCGACTCGCGCGAGTCGGTCAAGCCGGTGCTCAACCGGCTCGCCGCGCGGGAGCGGCAGATCCTGCTGCTGCGCTTCTACGGCAACAAGACGCAGCGGGAGATCGCCGCGATCGTCGGGCTCTCGCAGATGCACGTGTCCCGGCTGATCCGCGACAGCCTGGCGCTGCTGCGGGCCGCCGCCGAGGGCGAGGACGACCCGGGGCCCGCCGACGAGCGGCGTCCGCGCGCGGCACGCCGGACGCGCACGGTCCAGACCGTCACCGAGACCCGGACCACCACCCGGACGACCACGCGCACCACGGCGCGGGCGGGCGGACGCCGCAAGGCGCATAGCAGACGTCCCGCCGGGTAGGCGCGGCGACGGACACCGACCTCACAGGAAGGACAGCGCTATGAGCCAGCAGATCCGCGACATCATGACCGAATCCCCGCTGTGCGTGCAGCCCGACACCGTGGTGACGGACATCGCGGGGAAGATGCGCGACCAGGACGTCGGGGCGGTGCTCGTCACCGACGACGGTGAGCTGCTGGGCGTCGTGACCGACCGCGACCTGGTGACGCGTTTCCTGGCCGACGGCGGCGACCCCGGGACGGCGACGGCCGGGTCGATCGCCAGCGCCGCCGATTTCACGGTCGCGCCGGACGACGAGGTCTCGCGCGCCGTGGACCTGATGCGGGACCAGGCGGTGCGGCGGCTGCCGGTGGTCGAGAACGGCCGTCCGGTCGGCATCGTGTCGATCGGCGACCTCGCGATCGAGCGGGACGAGCGCTCGGCCCTCGCCGACATCAGCGCCGCCCCGGCCAACAAGTGACGGGACCGTCCGCCGGGGGGCCGGGCGCCCCCCGGCCCGGCGCGGGCACGACGGTCGTCATCGCGACCCGCGACCGCCGCGAGGAACTGCTGCGGACGGTCGCCAGGCTGCGCGGCCTGCCCGAACAGCCCGAGGTCGTCGTCGTGGACAACGGGTCGCGGGACGGGACGGCCGACGCCGTCCGCGCGCTCGGTGACCCCGGCACGACCGTCCTCGGCCTGGCCCGCAACCTCGGCGCGCCCGCCCGCAACCTCGGCGTGGCCGCCGCCCGCACCCCGTACGTCGCGTTCAGCGACGACGACTCCTGGTGGGAGCCGGGCTCGCTCGCCCGCGCGGCGGCCGAGTTCGACGCCCATCCCCGGCTCGGACTGATCGCGGCGCGCACGCTCGTCGGCGCCGCCCGCGACCCCGACCCGATCAACGCCGCGATGACGGACACGCCGCTGCCGCCGGGGCCCCGGCCGCTGCCGGGACCGCCGGTGCTCGGCTTCCTGGCGTGCGCGGCGGTCGTCCGGCGGGAGGCGTTCCTGTCCGTCGGCGGGTTCAGCGCGGTGCTGTTCTTCGTCGGCGAGGAGCGGCTGCTCGCCTACGACCTGGCCGCCGCGGGCTGGGACCGCTGCCATGTGCCGGGCGTCGTGGCCGTCCACGAGCCGTCGCCGCGCCGCCAGGGGGCGGGCGCGCGGCGCAGCGCCGAGCTGCGCAACACCGTGCTCACCGCCTGGCTGCGGCGGCCCGCCGCGCTGGCCGCCCGCGAGACCGCGCGGCTCGCCGCCGCCGCGCCCGGCGACGGCGACGCCCGCCGCGCCCTGGCCGGTGCGCTGCGCCGGCTGCCCGCCGCACTGGCCGGGCGCCGCCGCCTGCCGCCGCCGGTGGAGCGCGCGGCCGGGCTCATCGACCGCCACGTGCCGGAGCCGGTGCCGTGACCGATCCGCGGATGACGGTCGTCATCATCACCCGCAACCGGTGCGGCGAACTGCTCCACGTGCTGGGGCGCATGACGTCCGTCCCGGAGGGCCCGCGCGTGATCGTCATGGACAACGGGTCGACCGACGGCACCGCGTCCGCCGTCGCCGAGGCGTTCCCCGGCGTCGAGGTCACCGCGCTGCGCGACAACCTCGGCGCGGTCGCCCGCAACCTCGCCGTCGAGCGCGTCACCACGCCCTACGTCGCGTTCTGCGACGACGACACCTGGTGGGAGCCGGGGTCGCTGGCCCGCGCCGCCGACCACCTCGACGCCCATCCGACGGTGGCGTCGGTGACGGCCCTGATCCGCGTCGAGCCGGACGGCACCGAGGACCCCATTACGCCCGAGCTGCGGCACTCGCCCGTCCCCGGCCCCGACGGGCTGCCCGGCCCGGCGCTGCTCGGCATCCTCGCGGGCGCGTCGATGCTGCGCGTGTCGGCGTTCCGGGAGGCGGGCGGGTTCTCCGAACGACTCGGCTTCGGCGGCGAGGAGGAACTGCTCAGCCTGGACCTCGCGGCGGCGGGCTGGTGGCTGTGCTGGACGGAGGACGTCGTCGTGCACCACGCGGCGTCGACCGTCCGGGACCCGCGCAGCCGCCGCAGGCGCGGGATCCGCAACACCCTCTGGACGGCCTGGCTGCGGCGGCCGGGCCTGGACGCCGTCCGCCGGACCGGGACGCTGCTGCGGTCGGTGCCGCGCGACGCGGCGAGCGCGGCGGCCGTCGCCGAGGCCGTGCGGGGCCTGCCGTGGGTGCTGCGCGAGCGGCGGCCCGTCCCCGCGCGCGTGGCGTTCGGGCTGCGGCTGCTGGAGGACTCCCAGCGGCGCTCACCCGCGCGCCGGTATGTCGGATGACGCGTCGAGCAGCGCGAACGCGGCGGCCAGGACCTCCGACACGGTGATCGCGAGCAGCCGCGGGTCGGGGTCGGCGCCGTGCGCGTCGCCGGGACGGCCCGCCGCGCCGCCCTTCCACAGGACCGTGTGCCGGGGGAGGTCCGGCGGCCCCCACAGCGCCGGGGACACCGGGCCGAACAGCGTCACCGACGGTGTGCCGCACGCCGTCGCCAGATGCGCCACGCCGGTGTCGCCGCAGACCACGAGGTCCGCGGCGGCGACGGTGGCGGCGAGGTCGGCGAGGCCCGCTCCGGTGAGCACGTCCGCGACGCCGCCCGCGACCTCCGCCGCCAGCGCCCGTTCGGCGTCCCCGCCGGTGACCAGCACCCGGTGGCCGGCGCTCGCGAGGATCCGGACGACGGCCGCGAACCGCTCGGGCGGCCAGCGGCGGCTGCCCGACGCCGCGCCCGGATGGACGATCACCGCGGGCTCCGCGCCGAGGGGCGGCGACAGGCCGAACGCGGACGGGTCGGCCGGGACGCCGTTCAGTTCCAGCAGCCGGCACCAGCGCGCGATCTCGTGTTCGTGCTCGTCCCACTCGGGGCCGTAGACGATCGTCCGCTCCGCGCCGAGGGCCTCGACGATCCGGTGGCTGGCGGGGCCGTCGCCGTGCAGGTCGATCGCGACGTCGGGCGGGGGGCCGTCCCAGGCGACCGGCGCCAGCTCGGCCGTGGGCAGCAGCCGGTCGAGCCCGTCGCACAGCGCGGCCAGCGGCGCGAGCGCGGCGGGTGCGGCCAGGACGATCTCGTGCCCCGGGAACGCCGCCCGGACGGCCCGGTAGGCGGGCACGCCGGTGAGGAAGTCCCCGAGCCCGAGCGCCCGCAGCAGCAGGACGCGTCTCATCGCGCCGCCGCCGCGGGCAGGATCGCCTCCCAGTCGGCGAGGAACCGGTCCAGGCCGTAGCGGCCCAGCGCGGCGCGGCGCGCGGCGGCGCCGCGTTCGGCGGCCTCGGCCGGGTCGGCGAGCAGGCGCGCGACGGCGGCGCGCAGCACCGCGCGGTCGGTGGACACCACGCCCGCGTCCGGCGGGACGGCCTCGGCGACCTCGGTCGTCCCGAACGCCACGACCGGCATCCCGAGGTGCATGGCTTCGAGCAGCGACAGGCCGAGCGACGTCCACCGCACCGGGTGCAGGTAGACGCGGCGGCGCGCGACCTCGGCGTGCATCCGGTCCTGCGGCAGGTCCTCGAAGGCTTGCGCGCCGGGCAGGCCGAGACGTTCCGGGACGTCCGCCACGCCCATCCCGAACACGTCCAGCGGCCCGGCTTCGGCGAAATAGGGGAGCAGGTCGGCGCCGACGTAGCGGCCCCGGCGCAGCGGCTCGTTGGTGACGACGGCCGTCCGCGCCAGCTCGCCCGTCCACAGCGCGCCCGGATCCACGATGCCGTGCTCGACCACGCGGGTCGGCGTGCTGCCGCAGTCCCAGAGCAGATCGTTGAAGTGGGTGACGTGGACGATCAGCGCGTCCGGCCGGTCGGCGAGCGGGTGGCGGGTCAGCGGGACGTCGCCGTCGGGCGCGTTGTGCTCCAGGTAGACGAGGGGGAGGTCGCGTCCCGTCCACGTCCGGGCCAGCTCCGGCTCGTGCGGACGCTGCGCGATGACGACGTCCACGTCCAGGTCGCGCAGCTCGTCCGGCGACACCTCCTTCACCGTGCCGGGCCACTCCCACGTGCGGGCGCGGCCCAGCCCGTCCGGCCCCCGATCGGGCGTGACCGGCACGAGATAGGTGTGCGGCCCCTGGACGAACGCGGTCGTCCAGGAGCCGTGCACATGCCAGATCAAGATGTTCATGTTTCTCCGCTCGCCTGCGGCGCGCTTTGAGCCGCGCGCTTCCCTCGTCGCTCTGGTCGCAAGCTCCCGCCGCTCCTCGGTCCAGCGCGCGACGCGCGCCTCCGGCTCGCTCATGAGGCTGTCTCCGCGATCAGTTTCTCGACGGCGTCGGCCGCGTCGGCGGCGGTGACGCTCATGAGGCAGGGATGGCCGGGGACGGGGCAGTCGCGGGCGCGGGTGTCCCGGCACGCGGCGCGCTGGTCGCCGAGCAGCACGTGCGGGACGCCGTAGGGCGCCCACCGCTCCGCCGGGACGACCGGCGAGAACAGCGACACCACCGGCGCGCCGACCGCCGCCGCCAGATGCGCGGGCCCGGTGTTGCCGGTGATCACCGCGTCCGCGCCCGCGAACACGGCCGCGAGGCTCGGCCAGTCGGTGCGTCCGCCGAGGTCGGTGCCGATACGGCCCGCGACCAGGGTCGTCAGCGCCCGCTCGTCCGGGCCGCCCGTCACGACCGGGCGCAGGCCGCGCGCGGCGAGCACGCCTACTGTCTCGGCGCACCGCTCGGCGGGCCAGCGCCGCGACCGCACCGACGCGCCGGGATGGACGATCACGTACGGGCCGTCCCCGGCGAGCGCCGTGATGTCGGGCAGGGGACGCCGCACCGCGAGCCGTCCGTCGTCGCCGGGCGGCTGCGGGAACCCGGCCGCCGCCGCGAGCGCCAGCGCCCGTTCGGGCTCGGGCAGGTCGGGGTCGCCGCGCAGCCGGACGTCCAGCAGCGAACCCGGATGGTCCACGCTGATGCCCGCGACGCGCTCGATGCCCGCCATGCGCAGCAGCAGCGCGGCGGGCAGCGGCGACTGGTGGAAGGACGTCAGGATCACCGCGTCCGTGAACCGGCCCTCGGCGAGGCGGCGCACGAGCGCGTCGGTGGCCGGGCCGTCGAACGCGGGCGGGACGAACCCCGACCACGGCGCGTCGTAGACCACCACGTCGCCGACGCCGGGCAGCAGCCGTCCCGCCGCCGCGCCCTGCGGCCCGGCCAGCAGCGTCACCGGCCCGCACCGCGCGGCGACCGCGCGGATCGCCGGCCCGGCCAGCAGCACGTCGCCCGCGTTGTCCAGCCGGACGACGAGCGCGGTCACGCGTCCTGCCAGAGGCCGGCGCGGGCATCGTCCAGCAGCAGCGCGACGGCCGTGCCGAGGTCGGCGGCGCGGCGGGCGCCGGTCAGCTCGCCGGGCAGCGTCCGCGCGGTCGGGACCAGCACCGCGCGCGCCCCCGCGGCGTGCGCCGCGGCCACGTCCCCGCCGATGTCCCCGATCACCGCGCACTCGTGCGGCGCGGCGCCGAGCCGTCCGGCCGCGCGCAGCACCAGGCCCGGCGCGGGCTTGCGGCACGAGCAGCCGTCGCCGGGGCCGTGCGGGCAGATCTCCCACGCGTCGAACGGGCCGAGCAGCTCCTCGGTCCGCCGGTTGACGGCGTGCGCCTGCGCGGCCGTCAGCAGCCCGCGCGCGATGCCGGACTGGTTGCTGACGACCCCGATGCGCAGCCCCCGCGCGCGGGCGGCGTCCAGCGCCTCGCGCGCCCCCGGCATCGGCTCGACCAGCGCCGGGTCGCCGTTGTAGGGGACGTCGCGGATCAGCGTGTCGTCCCGGTCGAACAGCAGCACGCGCGGCTCGGGCGGCCACGGCCGGGCGGCGCGGGCCGCGAGCGTCCCGCGCGCCCAGTGCCACACGGCGGCGGGCGGGATCGCGGCGCTCGTCGCGAGCATGGCCGCGATCTCGCGGGCGGTGCGCGGGCCGGGCGCGATGCGGGCGGCGGCGAACTCCCCGACCCCCGCCGCCGCCAGCGCGCCGAGCAGCGCGGCGGCGCGGCGGTGCCCGGTCAGCGCGAGCGTCATCGCGGACGCGCCCGCCGCGACGATCCCGAGATGCCGCGACCGGCGGCCCGGCGTCTCCCCAGCGCGCTCGTACCAGTCCGCGCCGTGCAGCCGCCGCATCAGCGCGTCGTCGGCGTTGCCGCGCTGCGCCCGCAGGCTCGCCCACGGCCCCGACGGACGGACGGGATGCTCGGTGCGCCGGATCCCCGTGTCCAGCCGCCACCCGTCGGCGAGGACGCGCAGCGCCAGGTCGGCGTCTTCGCGGAACGCGCGCGGGAACCGCTCGTCGAACCCGCCGGTCTCGATCAGCGCCGCCCGCCGGTATGCCATGTCGGCGGTGATCCACCGAGCGGACGCGAGCCCGGCCGTCCCGCGCTCCCAGTCCGTCGGCGGACGGTCCTGCGGCAGCGGCACGCTGACGTTCCCCTGGACCCCGCCCACATCGCGCGCCGCCGACTCCAGATCGGCGACCAACTCGTCGCGCCAGCCCGGTCCGACGCGGACGTCGTCGTCCAGGAACACGACCCACGGCGTCCGCGTGCGCCGCCAGCCGAGATTGCGCGCCCCCGCCGGCCCGACCCCGCCGGACGCGACGATCTCCGTCCGGTCGGCGAGCGCGTCGGGCACCTTCGGCGCCGCGTGCGGCCCGCCCGGCCGGTCGTCCACCAGCACGATCTTCTCCGGCGCGGGCCCGAGCGCCCCGGCCAGCGACTCCAGCGCCGCCCGCAGACAGGGCCGCGCCAACGTGGGCATCACCACCGAATACCCGCTCATGCGCACCCCCGCGCGCCGGAGGCGCGCTTTGCGCCGCGCGCTTCCCTCGTCGCGTGCTCGCTCGTTCCTCGCTGCGCGCGCTCCTCAGTCCAGCGCGCGGCGCGCGCCTCCGGCGCGTTCATGGACGCCTCACGGTGAAGGGGCCGATGGCGAGGAGGTCGACGGGGCTGGAGCCGAAGCACTCCAGCGCGTCGCGGACGTCGTCGACCATCGGGCGGCCCGCCGTGTTCAGGCTCGTGTTGACGACGACGGGCAGGTCCGTGCGGCGCTCGAACGCGTCCAGCATCCGGGCGACCAGCGGTTCGTGCGCCGGGTCGACGGTCTGCACGCGGGCCGTCCCGTCCACGTGGACGACGGCCGGGATCCGGTCCTGCCAGGCCGGCGCGACGTCGTGGACGAACAGCATGTACGGGCTCGGGTTCGGCCCGCGCGTGAAGATCTCTTCGGCACGGTCCAACCGCACCATCGGCGCGACCGGGCGGAAGCTCTCCCGCCCCTTCACGTCGTTCATCCGGTCCAGGTTCGCGCGGCGGCCCGGATGCGCCAGCAGCGACCGGTGCCCGAGTGCGCGCGGCCCGAACTCCGAGCGGCCCTGGAACCACGCGACGATCCCGTCGGCGGCCAGCACCTCGGCGACGGCCTCGGCGACGTCGGCGGGCCGCTCGTAGGGGACGCGCGCGGTCCGCAGCATCGCCTCGATCTCCTCGTCGGCGAACCCGCGGCCGAGGTCGGCGCCGGTCATGAACCAGGCGGGCTCGTCCAGCGCGTGCGCGACGTGCAGGCCCGCGCCGAGCGCCGTCCCCGCGTCGCCCGCGGCGGGCTGCACCCACACCTGCTCGAACGGCCCCTCCCGGGCGAGGACGGAGTTCGCGACGCAGTTCAGCGCCGTTCCCCCCGCCATCGTCAGCATCGACTCGCCCGTGCGCTCGTGCAGGTCGAAGGCCAGTTCGATGAGCACTTCCTCCAGCCGCCGCTGCACGCTGGCGGCCAGGTCGGCGTGCGCGTCGCCCCACGGCGCGTCGCCGGGCGGCGGCGCCAGCTCGCCCCAGTCGACCGGCTCGGTCACGAAGCCCCCGTCGCCCGTGACCCGGATCTTGGAGCGCAGCAGGTCGAGGTGGCGCGGCTTCCCGTAGGACGCCAGCGCCATCACCTTGTACTCGTCGGACGAGCGCAGGAACCCCAAATACTCGGTCAGGTCCTCATAAAGGAGTCCGAGCGAGTGCGGCAGCTCCTGCGTCGAGTGGACCTCCAGGTCCCCGTCGCGGTAGTGGCCGGACAGATGGGAGTGGCGTTCGCCGCGCCCGTCCGACACGAGCACCGCGCTGGACCGCGCCGGCGCCGCCAGCCCCGCCGACGCGGCGTGCGCCACGTGGTGCGGGACGAACCGGACCCGTCCCGGATCCAGCCCCGGCAGCGAGTCGGCGAGGAAGCTCGGCGCCTCGTGCGCGTACGTCGTCCGCAGGTGGTCCCACGGGTCGAACAGGCCCATCTCCTCGGCGGGCAGGGTCAGGTCCGGGTCGTAGGAGAAACCGACCGCGTCCACGTCGGCGGGTGTCAGCCCCGCCTGCTCCAGGCACCACCGGGCCGACAGGACGGGCTGCTCCCACGCGGCGAACGGGACCGGCCGCTTGCCGTGCTTGCGGCGGCTGAACCGCTCCTCCTCCGCCGCGGCGACGACCTGGCCGTCCACGACGAGCGCGGCGGCCGGATCATGGAAGATCGCGTTGATTCCGAGCACACGCAACTGGCGTCTCCTCCCTCACCTACGTGATCGCGCCCCTCCCCGGAGTGACCATCGCGAAACATGGGCGCCGGCGTGCGTCCGCGGCGCCACGGCGGGTAACCGACGGTCCATGCGAGTCCTGATGACCGGGTGGTTCAGCTTCCTGAACGGCGAGGCGACGGCGGGGGACGTCCTCGCGCTCGCCGCCGTCCGCGACCGGCTCGACGCCGACGGCGTCGCGTGCGACACGGC
Organism: Actinomadura rubteroloni; assembly: GCF_002911665.1. Lineage (NCBI taxonomy): Bacteria > Bacillati > Actinomycetota > Actinomycetes > Streptosporangiales > Thermomonosporaceae > Actinomadura > Actinomadura rubteroloni. Next base: position 191,489 of record NZ_MTBP01000002.1, on the reverse strand, counting down.
GTGGAGCCCGGTGTTCCGACCGGGCGCGCTCACTCTGGACGACGCCGACCCCGGCGACTACACGCACGTGGTGTTCGCGTGCGGCCCGCTGCACGGCCCCGACATCGCGGCCCTGCACGAGCGGTTCGCGCACTGCCGCCGCATCGCGGTCGGCGTCTCGGTGCTCGACCCGGACGACCCCGCCGCCGCCGGGTTCCACACGATCCTCGCGCGCGACGGCCTGGACGGCGTCCGCCCCGACCTCGCGACCGTCCCGCCGATCGCGTCCGTGCCGGTCGTCGGCGTCGTGCTGTCGCTCGGCCAGGGCGAGTACGGCGCGCGGCGGCGGCACGAGGACGTCGCCGACCGCATCACCGGCTGGCTCGCCGAGATCGACTGCGCCCGCCTGCCGCTGGACACCCGCCTCGACAGCGCCGACTGGCGGCTCCCCGCAACCGCCGGGCAACTCGTCGCGGCCCTCGCGCGGCTGGACGTCGTCGTGACGACGCGGCTGCACGGGCTCGTCCTCGGGCTGCGCGCCGGGACGCCCGTCCTCGCCGTCGACCCCGTCGCCGACGGCGGCAAGGTCAGCGCGCAGGCGACGGCGCTCGGCTGGCCCGCCGTGCTGTCGGCCGCCGACGTTCTCGCCCCCGGCGGCGCCGACCGGCTCGCCGACCTGTGGGCCTGGTGCCTGTCGGGACGCGGCCAGACCGCCGCGCAGACGTTCGCGCCCGAACCGAACCCGTTGCTCCCCGCACTCGACGATGCGCTGCGTAGCCAGTCGTAGCGCGATCCGTGTTTGAGTCGTCGCGCCCCCGGCTAGGTGATCGCGGCACGCACGAACCCGCGTGCCGTCGCAGGTACGGAGGACAGCGTGATCATCCATATGGTGTCCGAACACGCCAGCCCGCTGGCGCCGCTCGGCGGGGCCGACGCGGGCGGGCAGAACGTCCACGTCGCCGCGCTCGCCCGCGCGCTCGCCGCCCGGGGGCACCACGTCCGGGTGTTCACCCGGCGTGACGACCCCGACCTGCCCGTCGAGGTCACCCCGGCCGGGGGCGTGGTGGTCGAGCACGTGGACGCCGGGCCGCCCGAGCCGGTCCCGAAGGACGACCTGCTCCCGTACATGCGGGAGTTCGGCGCACGGCTGCGGGAGCGCTGGCGCGCCGAACGTCCCGACGTCGTCCACGGGCACTTCTGGATGAGCGGGCTCGCCGCGCTGGCCGGCGCCCGCGACCTCGGCATTCCGGTCGCGCAGACGTTCCACGCGCTCGGCGTCGTCAAGCGCCGCCACCAGGCCGGGGCCGACACGAGCCCGCCCGAGCGGTCGGTGCTCGAACCGCGCGTGGCGCGCGAGGCCGACATGGTGATCGCGACGGCGTCGTCGGAGCTGCCCGACCTGCGGACGTTCGGGGTGGACGACGAGCGCGTCCGGATCGTGCCGTGCGGGGTGGACACCGACCGGTTCCGTCCGGACGGCCCGTCGCTCGCCCGGCCGTCGCGTCCCCACATCCTCAGCATCGGCCGGCTCGTCCCGCGCAAGGGCGTCGCGACCGTCGTCGAGGCGCTCGCGCAGGTCCCCGACGCCGAGCTGGTCGTCGCGGGCGGCCCCGCCGCGGGAGGCCTGGACACCGACCCCGAGGCGCGGCGCCTCGCCGCGCTGGCGGAACGTTCCAACGTCGCCGACCGCGTCGTGTTCCTCGGCGCCGTCCCGCACGACCAGGTGCCCGCGCTGATGCGCGCCGCCGACGTCATCGTCAGCGCGCCCTGGTACGAGCCGTTCGGGATCGTGCCGGTCGAGGCGATGGCCTGCGGGACGCCGATCGTCGCGTCCGCCGTCGGAGGCCATCTCGACACCGTCCTGGACGGGACCACCGGCCTGCTCGTCCCGCCGCGCGACCCGGCCGCGCTCGCCGCGCGGCTGCGCGCCCTGCTCGCCGACGAGCACCGCCGCACCGCGCTCGGCCACACCGGCGCCGCGCACGCCCGCGCCCGGTTCTGCTGGTCGGAGATCGCGGCGCGCACCGAGGCCGCCTACACCGAACTCATCGCGGGCCGCGTCGCGCGTCCCGCGTACGCGATGGCGCAGGGAGGCTGACATGGGCATGGAGAACCATCTGCACGACCTCGCGCAGGCGCTCGTGGACTTCCGCGCGGACGCCGCCGTCCTGGACCGCTGGGGCCGCGACCTCGCCGGCCTGCTGGACGCGGGCGGGCGCCTGCTGGCCTGCGGCAACGGCGGCAGCGCCGCGCAGGCGCAGCACCTCACCGCCGAGCTGGTCGGCCGCTACGACGGCGAACGGCAGCCGTTCCCGGCCGTGTCGCTGCACTGCGACACCTCGGCGGTCACCGCGATCGTCAACGACTACGGCGCCGACGAGTTGTTCGCCCGCCAGGTCCGCGCGCACGGACGGCCCGGCGACGTGCTGGTCTGCCTGTCCACGAGCGGGTCCAGCGGGAACGTCCTCGCCGCCGCCCGCGCCGCCGCCGACCTCGGCGTCCGCACCTGGGCGCTGACCGGGCCGGAGCCGAACCCGCTCGCCGCCGCGTGCGACGAGGCCGTCGCGGTCGAGGCGCCGTCCACCGCGACCGTCCAGGAGATCCACCTGGTCGCGGTCCACATGATCTGCGAGTCGCTGGACGCGGCGGCGCGCACGCCCGCCGCCCGTCCGGTGGACGAGGCGGTGGCGTCGTGACGCGGCGCGGCGGCCCGCTCGTCGTCGTCGGCGACGCGTTCCTCGACATCGACCTGGACGGGACGTCCGAGCGCCTCGCGCCGGACGCGCCCGTGCCGGTCGTGCAGGACGTCGCCGAGCACGTCCGCGCCGGGGGAGCGGGCCTGGCGGCCACCCTCGCCGCGGACCTGGAGCCCGGCGCGATCGTGCTGGTCGCACCCGTCGCCGGGGACGAGCACGCCGCCCGGCTGCGCGCCGCGCTGCCGGGCCTGGTGCGGCTCGTGCCGCTGCCCGCGACCGGGGAGACGGTCCGGAAGGTCCGCGTCCGGTCCGGCGGCCGGCCGATCGTCCGCATCGACCACGGCGACGCGCGAGCCGCGCCCGGCCCGGTGCCCGGCGACGTCGCGGCGGCGCTCGCGTCCGCCGGAGCCATCCTCGTTTCGGACTACGGACGCGGCACCACCGCCCATCCCGGGATGCGGGAGCTGCTCGGCCGCCTGGCCCGGGAGATCCCGGTCGTCTGGGACCCGCATCCGGCCGGGGCGCCGCCCGTGCCGGGCGTCCGCGTCGCCACGCCGAACCAGCGGGAGGCGCGCGGGTTCGCCGCCGCGCTGCCCGCCGCCGCGACCGCGGGCGAACGCGCGCCCGGTGAGCTGGAGCGCGCCGCCGCCGACGCCGCCGCGCTCGTCGCCGAATGGGAGACGGCCGGGATCGCGGTCACGATGGCCGAGCGCGGCGCGCTGCTGTCGGTCGGCGAGGACGTGCCGCGCGTCGTGCCCGTCCCGCCCGCCGCCGCGCCGCCCACCGGCGCCCCGCCCGACCCGTGCGGGGCGGGCGACTGCTTCGCCGCCACGGTCGCGCTCGCCCTGCGCGACGGCGCGCTGCTCGGCGACGCCGTCGCGGCGGGCGTCGAGCGGGCCTCGGCGTTCGTCGCGACCGGCTGCGCGACGCCGCGCCGGCCGGGCGCCCGCGACGCCTGGGACGTCGTCCGCCGCACCCGCGAGCGCGGCGGCACCGTCGTCGCGACCGGCGGCTGCTTCGACCTGCTGCACGCCGGGCACGTCGAACTGCTGCGCCAGGCGCGGGCGCTCGGCGACTGCCTGGTCGTGTGCCTGAACTCCGACGCGTCGGTCCGCGCGCTGAAGGGGCCGGGACGGCCGCTCGTCGCGCAGGACGACCGGGTGCGCGTCCTCGCCGCCCTCGACAGCGTCGACACCGTGATGGTCTTCGAGGAGGAGACGCCCGTGCGGATGATCGAACGGCTGCGGCCCGACGTCTGGGTCAAGGGCGGCGACTACTCGGCCGCCGAGATGCCCGAGACCGCCGTCGTGCGGCGCCTCGGCGGCGAGACGGTCCTGCTGCCCTACCTGGCGGGACGGTCCACGACGCGGATCGTGGAGCGCGCCGCCGTCCGGACCCGGGAGGACGCCCGATGACCGGCACCGCGGGACGCGCCGTCGTGACGGGCGGGGCCGGGTTCCTCGGCTCCCACCTGTGCGAACGGCTGCTGGAGACCGGCTACTCGGTCGTCTGCCTGGACAACTTCCTCACCGGCGACCCCGGCAACGTCGGCCACCTGATCGGCCGCCGCGCGTTCCGGCTCGTCGAGTGCGACCTGACGGAGTTCGTCCACATCCCGGGCGACGTCGATCTCGTGCTGCACTTCGCGTCGGCCGCGTCGCCGGTGGACTACCTGAAGCTGCCGCTGGAGACGCTCAAGGTCGGCGCGCTCGGGACGCTGCACGCGCTCGGCCTGGCCAAGGAGAAGGGCGCGCGGTTCGTCCTCGCGTCCACCAGCGAGGTCTACGGCGACCCGCTCCAGCACCCGCAGCGCGAGGACTACTGGGGCAACGTCAACCCCGTCGGGCCGCGCAGCGTGTACGACGAGGCCAAGCGGTACGCCGAGGCGCTGACGACGGCGTACCGCAACACGCACGGCATGGACACCGGCATCGTCCGGATCTTCAACACCTACGGGCCGCGGATGCGGCCCCACGACGGCCGCGCGATCCCGACGTTCATCCGGCAGGCGCTCACCGGGCTGCCGCTGACCGTCGCCGGGGACGGGTCGCAGACGCGCTCGATCTGCTACGTGGACGACACCGTCGCCGGGATCCTCGCGATGGCCGCCAGCGCCGAGCCCGGCCCGATCAACATCGGCAACCCCGACGAGATGACCGTGCTGGCGCTCGCCGAGACGATCCGCGACATCGCCGGGTCGGACTCGGAGATCGTGTTCGTGGAGCGCCCGGAGAACGACCCGGCGGTGCGGCGCCCGGACGGGACGCTCGCCGCGACCCGGCTCGGCTGGCGGCCGTCGGTCCCGAGCGACCGGGGCCTGCGCCGGACGGTCGACTGGTTCGCCGACCTGCTCGCCGTCACGGGCGAACGGGAGGAGGCCGTCGTCTGACACCGGGGTTGACCGTGGCGGCCCGAACCGCACCGAACGCGTGTCGGTCGTTGCTTACGGTCAAAGTACGTAGTTTTGCGGACGCTTTCCTTCGCCGGTGCTGCAAGGCTGGGGGCCACGGAACGCCGCGGGCGGCGGCGCACGCTTAATGCTCCCGAAGTGAGGCGTCGTGAGATACGAGATCCTTGGTTCTCTGCGGGTGGCCGACGGAGAGGTCACGATCACCGCACCCAAGATCGAGGTCGTGCTGGCCACCCTGCTGATCCGCTCCGGCGAGGTCGTGTCGGTCGACCAGCTCGTCACCGAGGTGTGGGGCGGGGAGCCGCCGCAGCGCGCGACGGCGGCGCTGTACGTGTACGTGTCCCAGCTCCGCAAGCTGCTCCCGCGCGACGAGAACGGCGCACGCCCCATCGAGACCCGCTCGCCCGGCTACGTCCTGCACGCCGACGAGGGGCAGCTCGACCTCCACCTGTTCCAGCGGCTCGTCCGCGAGAGCCGCGCGCACGTCCGCGCGGGCCGCTGGGACGAGGCCCGCGTCGGCCTGGAGGACGCCCTCGGCCTGGCGCGCGGCTCCGCGCTCGCGACGCTGCCCGGCGGCCCGGTCATCAACGGGTTCGCGCGCTGGGTGAACGAGGTGCGGCTGGAGTGCCAGGAGACGCTCGGCGAGATGAAGCTCCGCCTCGGCCGGCACCGCGAGATGGTCGGCGTCCTCAGCGGGCTCATCCGCGAGTACCCGCTGCACGAGCCGTTCTACGGCCAGCTCATGCTGGCCCTGTACCGCTGCGACCGCCGCGCGGACGCGCTCGGCGTCTACCAGACGGCCCGCGAGACGCTGAACCGCGAGCTGGGCCTGGACCCGGGCCGGGGGCTGCGCGAGATGCAGCGCTCGATCCTCGCGGCCGACGAGGTGCTTGACGCCCGTCCGGCCGTCTGACCGTCCGAGAACCCCGGTCCGCGCGGGCCGGGGTTCTCGCGTTCCGGGCTACGCCGACCGGGCCAGCAGCCGCGCCAGCACCGCCCGCGAGCTGATGTTCAGCTTGCGGTAGATGCGGGTGAGGTGGACGTCCACGGTCCGCGGGCTCAGCGACAGCTCGGCCGCGATCTCCCGCGTCTTCATCCCGGTCGCCGCGATCGTCGCGATCTGCCGCTCCCGGTCGGTGAGGGCCGACAGGTCAGGCCCGCCCGGCGGCGCGTCGCCGGGCAGCCGGGCGAGCCAGCGTTCGGCCTCCTCCACCGCCCGCGCCGCGCCGTGCCGCCGCGCGAGGTCCTTCGCCGTCACCAGCAGGGCCGTCGCCTGCTCGCGGCGGCCGAGCCGGACGAGTTCGCACGCCGCCGTGATGAGCGACGCCGTCATCGCGTGGATCATGCCGGCCTCGCCGAACAGCTCCGCCGCGCGCTCGAACAGCCGGACGGCCTCGGCGAGGTCGCCGTCGGCGCGCCGCGCCAGCCCCTCGGCCAGCCGCGCGTACGCGCTCGGCGCGGGCCGGCCGAGCCCGTCGGCGGCGCGGGCCGCGCGCTCGGCCCAGTCGGCGGTGGACCGGCCCGCCTCCACCGACGACTTCAGGATGATCATGAAGACGAGCGGACGCAGGAACACCGGGATCCGCGGCAGCTCCGGCCCCCGGCCCGCGTCCAGCAGCACGGTCACGCACCGCGCCGGGTCGCCCGCCAGGCACACCGCCTGCGCCAGCGCCATCGACGCGCAGAACGCCCAGTAGAACGAGCCGGGCCGCATCGCCGCGAGCGCCCGTTCGGCCAGCTCCACCGAGGCGGCCGCGTGCCCGGGCTCGGCCAGGCCCGCCGTCAGCGACTCCAGCGCCAGCGCCAGCCCGGTCAGGTACCCGGCGCCGGACTGCTCGGCCAGCTCGCGGGACTTGGCGGCCGTGCGGCGCGCGTCGTCCAGGTCGCCGACGTGCCGCTGGACGTTCCCGAGCCCGAGCAGCAGGACGGGCAGCACGTGCTCCTGCCCGGACGTCCGGACGATCCGGATCCCGCGCAGGAAGTGCCGCTCGGCCCCCTGGAACTGCCCGGCCAGCGTCTCCGCCCAGCCGAGCATCGCGACGAACTCCGGATGCGGGGCCAGCTCGGCGTCCGACAGCCGGTCCAGGGCCGTGGCCGCCGCCGCCAGCGGCTCCCGGGTCCGTCCGGTGTCGGCGAACGCCGCGCCGAGCGCGCCGAGCACCAGCGCGCCGCTCTCGGCGACCCGGTCGCCGTGCCGCCGGGCCAGCCGCAGCGCCAGCTCGGCTCCGGCGGGGTCGGGCGCCCGGCCGTCGAACGCGCCGACCAGTCCGTGCTCGATGAGCAGCACCGCCGCCTCGCGGGGCGGCTCGGGGTCGCCCGCGATCGAGGCGACGCCGTCGGCGAGCAGCGCCAGCGCCTCGGCGAAGTTGCCGAGCAGGCACTCGACCAGCGCCCAGAACGCCACCGCCGACGCGCGCAGCGCCTTCTCCTCCGGCGGCAGGTCGCCCATCACGCGGTGCAGGAGGTCGCGGCTCTCGGCGAGCCGTCCGGCGCGGCCGAGCGCCTGCGCGCGCAGCACCCGCAGCTCGGTCCGCGTCCGGTCGTCGACCATGTCGTCGGAGAAGCCGTGCAGGGCGAGTTCGAGCCAGTGCGCGGCGCGGCCCGGATCGGTCAGCAGCGCCTCGCCTGCGGCCTCGCGCAGGATCCGCAGGTGCTCGGGATCGGTCGGGGCGACGGCCCGCTCCACCTGGTCGGCCAGGACGGCGGGCGGCGCGCCGTACTCGGCGAGGACCCGCGCGGCGGACCGGTGCGCCGAGCGCCGCCACGCCGACGCCGTCCCGTCGTAGACGACCTGGCGCAGCAGCCGGTGCCGGAACTCGAACTTGGACGCGCGCGCGGCGGGCCGCAGGATGTCGCGGGCGAGCAGGTCGTCCACCGCCGCCTCGACCTCGAAGCAGCGCAGCCCCGTCACCCCGGCGAGCAGGGTCGCGTCGCAGTGCTCGCCGAGGACCGCCGCCGCCGACGCGACGAGCGCCTCGGGCCCGGCCAGCGACGTGACCTCGCCGAGCAGCAGCCCGGCGACGTGCGCGGGGACGCGCCCGCCCTCCTCGCCCGCGAGCGCCGCGAGGTACAGCGGGACGCCGTGCGCCTCCAGATGAAGGTCCAGGACGCGCGGATGGTCGGCGGGCATCCCGAGCAGGCGGCCCGACTCCTCCAGCGTCAGCGGCCCGAGTTCGATCTGGGTCACCGTGCCGAGTTCGACGCCGTGCGCGAGCGTGGCGCGCAGCCGGGGCGACGCCTGCCGGGGCCGGTGGACGATCACCAGCAGCAGCGGCGCCTCCAGCGGCCCGCGCACGAGCTGGTCGATCAGGTCGAGCGACTGCGGGTCGGCCCAGTGGACGTCCTCCAGGACGACCACCGCGCCGTCGCGGGCCGCGTGCTCCAGCACCGAGCGGACCGCGCCGCAGACCTGGAACCGCGACCGCTGCGGCATCCCGGCCGGGTCGGCGGAGCCGCGCGCGAGCGCCTCCGCGACGACCGCGCGGTCCTCGGGGGGCGCGAGCAGGCGCCAGTCGCGCAGCGGCGGCTCGCCGAGCAGCAGCGCGACGGTCCGGTACGGCGTGCGGCGCTCGGCCGCGGTGCAGCGGACGTGCGCGATGGGCAGCCCCCGGCGCTCGGCGTCGCCCAGCGTCTCGGCGAGCAGGCGCGTCTTGCCCGTGCCGGGGTCGCCGGTCAGCTCGACGATCCGGCCCTCGCCGAGGCGCAGCGCGTCCAGGGACGCGCGCAGCAGGCGCGCCTCGTCGCGCCGCACGGCACGGGGCCGATCGCCGAGCACGGGTGTCGCATGGCCAGCCAAGAACGATTCCCTCCCGCTGTGATCCCCGAAGTGCGGTCGGTCTTCCTCATTCCCGTTCGGATGAGGAAATATTGCTACATCCAGCGCATATACGGTGTTACGTTCGCATTAAAAGCGGATGGCGCCGGAAGACGATCCGGCCGCGTCGCGGACAGGCGATTTCCCCGGTTCCGTACCGCCGACCGATAAACAATGATCGGCGACTCCGAGTCAGAACGTTTGTTCTGTGACCGTCCGCGCCTCAGTGATCGCTTTGGGTGACATCGCATCTCGTCGGCCCTGTCTTGGGTGGCCCAATCTTGTTCCCGAGTATATAGGTAGGAAAAGTTGGTCAACGAATCCGTGCGGCTGGCCGGTTTCGGCCAAATCGGCGTCGCGCACATCACGGTTCGGCATTTTCCCCGTCGCGACGATCGTGGTAGTGGGCACGGAAGTCGTGTTCACGGGCACCATGTTACAGGGCTGGGAATTCACTGCGCGATGACCGGCTAATTGCAACTTCAAGCGACCTCGCCCTTTCTTGCGGCCGACGGCTCGGGAGGCGCCGGCGTAGGTTTGGAGTTCGGCCAGGTAGGCGTCTTTCGCGGCCCGTGGCGGCCATGCCGCCTCGAACGCGCTTCCTCCCACCTCGCGTGCTCTTCCTCTATGGACGCGGGAGGCGGGTCCGGAGTTCGCGCCCGGCGACACTCCGCTCGTCCGGCGCGACCCTCGGTGGCGCATCCGGCCGGGACGACGGTCAGGAGGCGGCGCGTCCGACCAGGCGGCCCGCGAGAAGGGCGCGGCTCTCGTCCGGGGACGCGGCGGCCCGTTCCTCGATGCGCTCCCAGGCCTCGGTCAGGTCGCCGGGCTGGATCTCGGCGCCGAGGACGGGGAAATGGGCGACGCTGATCCGGTCGGCGACGCCGGGGAATTCGAGGACGTCGAACCGGTGGCAGCGCTGCCCGAACAGCGGCGCGCCGCGCGGGATCACCCGGACGGTCGTGTCGGGGTCGTCGGCGAGGTCGAGCAGATGGCGGAGCTGGGCCGTCATCAGCGCCGGGTCGTGCTCCAGGGCGGTCAGCGCGATCTCGTCCACGATCACGTCGAGCCGGCGGCGTTTCCCGCCCGCGCGGTAACGCTGCCGGTTCAGGATGAGGTCCCATTCGGCGTCCGGGTCGCCTTCGGGGTCGAAGGCGAGCGCGAGCGTGCGGGCATAGGCCTCGCAGCGCGCGAGTTCCGGAATGGTCTGCATGCCGTGCGAGCGCACGACCGACGCCTCGGCCTCGGAGATGAGCACGTCGCGCATCGGGGCGCGCAGCCGTCCGGCGTGCCGGGCCAGCCACGGCGGGCCGTCCGGGCGGTAGGCCAGCTCGATCATCACCCCGGCGGCCTTGGAGCCGAGGACGCGGTAGGAGCCCAGCAGGTGGTGGACCTCGGCCGGCGTCGGCGGCGCGAACCCGGTCTCGACGCGGATCAGCGCCTCGACCGCGCGGCCGGTCCGCTCGGCGGCCTCGGCGTAGGAGAGCCCGACGACCTCGCGGGCGCGCCGGAGGTACAGGCCCAGGCGCCGCGCGTTGATGTTCGGATCACGCCGGTCATTCGTCATCGGGACCTCCGGCGCCGATTCCATCTCACCGGACCGGGCGCCCGCATCCTTTTCCCCGGATTCCGTCACGGCGAGCGCGGGGTCTGCAACGTTCCACCGAGTCGCGTACCGGTAATGCCCGATAGGTCGCACTGAACGTGGGCGCCGGCCGGGCGGTCACTACGATCGTCGCGGCGTTACGTCGGACGGGCCTGGTCCGTCAGTACCACGACGGAACCGACGACCGGGGGAGAGCCGATGGACGAGCAGGCACGGCGGGCCGAGCGCTTCGAGGAGCACCGCCCGCGGTTGCGCGGCGTCGCCTACCGCATGCTGGGGTCCCTGCACGAGGCCGACGACGCGGTGCAGGAGGCGTGGCTCCGGTTCAGCCGCACGGACACGGGCGGGATCGAGAACCTGGGCGGCTGGCTGACGACCGTGACCGGGCGGCTGTGCCTGGACATGCTGCGCTCCCGGTCGTCCCGGTCGGAGGAACCGCTGGAATGGCACGTTCCCGACCCGGTCGTGAGCCCGGCCGACGGCGCCGACCCCGAGCAGGAGGCGCTGCTGGCCGAGTCGGTCGGCCTCGCGCTGTACGTCGTGCTGGAGACGCTCGCGCCCGCCGAACGGCTCGCGTTCGTCCTGCACGACACGTTCGCGGTGCCGTTCGAGGAGATCGGCGCGATCCTCGGGCGCTCGCCGAACGCCGCCAAGCAGCTCGCGAGCCGGGCGCGCCGCCGGGTCCGCGCGGCGGAGACGACGCCCGACGCCGATCTCGCCGACCTCGCCGGGCAGCGCGCGGCGGTCGACGCGTTCTTCGCGGCGGCCCGCCGGGGCGACCTCGTGGCCCTGGTCGCGGCCCTGGACCCGGACGTCACGCTGCGCGCCGACGCGGGCGCCGGCGGGCTGTCGGCGCTGGTCGGCGGGGCCGCGCAGGTGGCCGGACGCGCGATGATGTTCGCCCGGCCGGAGGCGCGCGTCCACCCGGTGCTGGTCAACGGCGCGGCCGGCGTGGTGGTGACCGTGGACGGACGGCCCGTCTCGGTCATGGCCTTCACCGTCGCCGGGGGCCGGATCACCGCGATCGACGCGCTCGGCGACCCGGCCCGGCTGGCTTCCCTTCGCCTTCCGCACTTCCCTTCCTGACCGTTCCCGTGCGTTCTCCCGTCGCCTCCGGGAGAACGCACGGACGGTCTAGAAAAGGCGGTAGGAGCCGAGGACGGTCAGCGGTTCGGGCGTCGGCGGCCCGGCGATCCACCCCCGCAGGCCGTTCTGGAACTCCAGGAATTCGGGAATCGCGGTGAGCGGATTGTTCTGCGGGTCGTCCAGGGAGAGGAAGACGACGAACGTCACGCCGTCGGGCAGTTTGCACGACGCGTAGCGGACGCCGTCCGGGCCTTCCCGCTCGATCGCCGCGAACATCTTTCCGACGGCCGTCTCCAGCTCGCCGACGCTCTCGTTCCGTACCGTGGCGCGGATCATGACGGTGCTCATGGATGTCCTCTCTCGTTCGCCGGGGTCAGGACCAGCTCGCGCCGGCCTGCGCCCGGACCGTCACGTTGAGCCTGTTGAAGAGGTTCGTCGTCGCGATCATGAGGATGATCGCCGCGAGTTGTTCCTCGGTGTAGTGGTCGGCGGCGGCGTCCCAGACGGCGTCGGGGACCGCGTCCGGGCGGTCGCTCAGCCGCGTCGCCGCCTCGGCCAGCGCCAGCGCCGCGCGTTCGGCGTCGGTGAAGAACGGGGTCTCGCGCCAGGCCGCCACCGCGAAGAGGCGCTCGTCGGTCTCGCCCGCCTTCCTCGCGCTCTCGGCGCCCCCGTGGACGCACGGGCCGCAGCCGTTGATCTGGCTCGCCCGCAGATGGACGAGTTCCAGCGTTGCCTGCGGAACTCCGCCCTTGTGCATCGCCTTGAAGAGGTTCTGGATCCCCGTCATCGCGTCCGGGAGCACCTGGGTGGGGTTTTTCATGCGCGCAGCCATTTCGTGTCCTTTCCGAAGGGGTGTGTCACCGCTATGACGGACGGGGCGGCAGAGAGGTATCACGCGCCGGGAAAAGTCTCGCCGCGCGTGCCGGGCGGTCCGGCGCCGGGCCCTTGACGTGATCTGGCGCACGTGCTGTCCTATTAGACGCGATCTATAACAGAGCGTCCGAGGCAGGGAGGCCGACGATGGCCGCTGAGCGGCGGCCGGCCCGCGCGGACCGGCCGGACACCGAGGTCGCGATCATCGGCGCGGGCCTGAGCGGGCTCGGGATGGGCATCGCGCTGCGCCGCGCGGGATGGGACGACTTCGTCCTCCTGGAGCGCGCCGGGGACATCGGCGGCACCTGGCGCGATAACACCTATCCGGGCGTCGGCGTGGACGTCCCCGCGCAGGCGTACCAGTTCAGCTTCGCGCTCAACCCCGGGTGGAGCCGGGTGTTCGCGCCGGGCGCCGAGGTCAGGGCGTATCTCGACGTGCTCGCCGACCGGTACGACCTGCGGCGGCACGTCCGCTTCGGCACCGAGATCGTCGAGCGCGCGTGGGACGCGGACGCGCGGCTCTGGCGGCTGGCGGTCGCGGGCGGCGGCGAGGTGACCGCCCGGTTCGTCGTCAGCGCGATCGGGCCGTTCGTGGATCCCAAGCCCGTCGACATCCCCGGCGCCGACACGTTCACCGGCGCGGTCCTGCACTCGGCGCGCTGGGACGACGGCTGCGACCTGGCCGGCAAGCGCGTCGCGGTCGTCGGGACGGGGGCGAGCGCGGTGCAGCTCGTCCCGAAGCTCGCGGCCCGCGCGGCGCGGCTGGACGTCTACCAGCGCACCCCGATCTGGGTCGCGCCCAAGCCGGACCTGACGATCCCGCCGGCGCTGATGCGCCTGTACCGGCGGGCGCCCCGCGTGCAGGACGCGGTCCGGCGGACGGCGACGCGCGGCGTCGAGCTGATGCTGATCGACGCGGTCGTCCACCACGGCCGGGCGCCCTACCTCACGCGCGGCGCCGCGCGGCTGCTGCGCGCCCTCTGGTACCGGTCGCAGGTCCGCGATCCGGAGACCCGGCGCGCCCTGACCCCGCGCTACGGCCTCGGGTGCAAGCGCCCGTCGGTCTCGAACACCTATCTGCGGACGTTCAACCGGCGGCACGTGTCGCTGGTGACCGACGCCATCGAGCGCATCACCCCGGACGGCGTCCGGACCGTGGACGGACGCGAACGGACGGTGGACGCGCTCGTCCTCGCCACCGGGTTCCGGCTGGCCAGCGACCCGGAGAACTTCCGGCGCACGCCGGTGCGGGGCCGGGACGGGTTCGACCTCGCGACCGCCTACACCGACCACCGCCTGGCGTCCTACGAGGGCGTCAGCATCCCCGGCCTGCCCAACCACTTCATGATGTTCGGCCCGTACGGGTGGGTCGGCGGGACGTGGCACCAGCTCGTGGAGACGACGTCGGCGCACGTCGTGCGCGTCCTCACCGAGGCCCGCCGGCGCGGCGCGGACGTGGTCGAGGTGCGTCCCGGGCCGACCGAGCGGTGGACCGCGCGGATGCGCGACCGCCTCGCCGGGTCGCTGTGGAGCGCGCCCGACTGCGCCGCCGCGAACAGCTACTACTTCGACCACCACGGCGACACCCCCTATCTGCGGCCGACGAGTTCGGCGCAGGCCCGCCGCGCCAGCGCGACGTTCCCCCTGGACGACTACGCGTATTCGATTCCCGACGACCCGGCCGTGTCCGGGGACGTGGGGAGAGCCCGCCCCGAGCGGGCCGAGAGGACGGCATGACGATCTCCGAGCGGCCCCCGTCCCAGCCGGTCCCGCACCGCGCCCTCCGCGTCCGGCGCGTCCGGTTCGCCCATCCCGCCGGGGCGCTGCGCCGCCACTACGCGGACGGCGACCTGATCATGAGCCACACGGTCGCGGTGCTGTCGGCGACGTTCCCGCCGGGCGAGGACTTCTTCGTCCGCTCGGTGCGGCACTACCGCGACCGGATCACCGATCCCGAGCTGGCCGCCCAGGTACGCGGCTTCATCGGGCAGGAGGTCGTCCACAGCCGCGAGCACGACCACCTCAACAAGGCGCTCCGCGACCTCGGCTACCGCACGGACTGGACGCACCGGTTCATCGAACACGCGCTGGCGGTGGCCGACCGGACGCTGCCGCCGCGCGTCCGGCTCGCGTTCACCGCGGGGCTGGAGCACTACACGGCGACCATCGCCGAGCAACTGCTCACCAGCAGGCGGGCGCAGGCCATGCTCGGCGACAACCAGGCGGGCCGGATCCTGCTCTGGCACGCGCTGGAGGAGTCCGAGCACAAGGCCGTCGCGTTCGACGTGTACCGCGCGGTCGGCGGCAGTGAACGTTTGCGGATCTGGTCGATGCGGGTGATCAGCGCCCTGCTCCTGCTGCACGTCGTCCTCGCCACGACGCTTTCGGTGCTGGGCGACCGCGCGACCTACACGCCGTTCCGCCTGCCGCGCAGCCTCGCCCGCATTCCCCGGTCGCCGTTCCTCGCCCGGGACGTCATCCGGCGGCTGCGCGCCTACAACCGTCCCGGCTTCCATCCCGACGACTTCGACAACACCGCGCTCCTGGAACGCTGGCGCACCGAACTGTTCGGCCCCGAAGGCACGCTCGTGGCCCACGCCAACTACCGCGACGCGCCCGAACCGCCGTCCGGCGACTGACGCCGGGAGCGATGAGTTTCGCGCGTCCCGGTGGTCTGACTGACGACCGGTTCGAGCGAGCCGGCCGAGCAGTGGGAGGCATCGGATGCGCAAGCTGATTCTGGGGTTCTACGTCTCGCTGGACGGCAAGAGCGCCGACGCGGACAACGGCATCCGGGACGTCATGATGAGCATCGACGACCCCGAGCAGGAGGAGTACTTCGTCCGCCGGCTCTGGGACGCCGGCGCCTTCCTCATGGGCCGGAACACCTACGAGAGCATGGCCGCGTACTGGCCCGCCTCCGACCACCCGTCCGCCAAGCCCATGAACGAGATCCCCAAGGTCGTCTTCTCCCGCACCCTCGCGTCCGCCGACGCCTGGCCCGAGACGACGATCGCCCGCGGTGACACCGCCGAGGAGATCGCGCGGCTCAAGGCCGAGCCCGGCAAGGACCTCGTCGCCGCCGGGGGCACCGCGTTCCTCCACTCGCTGATCAGGCTCGGCGTGGTGGACGAGTACCGGCTGTGGGTGCTGCCCGCCGTCACCGGCACGGGCGCCCCGCTGTTCCCCGAACTGGACGGGGCCGTGAAGCTGCGCCTGGTGAAGGCCACGCCCTTCCCGTCCGGAGTCCTCGAACTGGTGTACGCGCCGGCCGGCGCCTAGGTCCCGGGCTCCCGGCGCGGTGCCGGGAGCCCGGGACGCCGGTCAGCGGCGCCGGCTCCGCAGCCGCGCGAGCAGGCCGCGCGCCCGCTCGCGGTTGCGGGGGTCGCGCGCGACGCCCTCGACGCGGGCACGGGCCTGGCGTCCCTGCGGGCTGTTGAGGAATCGCCGGATCCGTTCGGTGAGCGATGGCATGGGCTCTCCTCGGCCGTCCCGGCGGCGATGGGATCATCGCCGCCTCGACCGGTCCAACGAACGAGGTTCCCGATCCGTTCGGAACGATCACTCAGAGCAGGCCAGCCCCGGCGAGCGCTCAGCCCGCCCGGCCGTCGCGTGGCGGCGCCTCGGGGGTGACCGGCATCTCGTACGGCAGGTACGGCGCGGGCGACGGCGGCGGCAGCGCCGCCGGGGGAGGCGGCGGCGGGACCTCCCGGGCGGCGCGCCGGTCGCGGTAGGCGCCGCGGACGCGTCCGCCGAAGCGCCGGCCCGCGTCCTGGACGCGCTGCGCGCGTTCGCCGGTGACCGCGCCGCGCATCCGGTCGGCGGACTGGCGGCCGAGGTCCTGCACCCGGCGGGCCTGCTCGGACTCCAGCGCGCGCCGCATCCGCTCGGCCTGCGCGGCGGCGCTCTCCCGGACGGCCCCGCCCGCGACCTGCCCGGCCGCCTGCGTGCCGTCCCAGGCCCGTCCGGCGCCCTGACGCGCGGCGGCGACGGCGCGGCGGTAGGTCCCGGCGCGGACGACGACGGTCCCGGCGGCGAGGTCGGCGAGCGTGCGGCGCCGTCCGAGCAGCGCCGGGACGCTCGTCAGGAGGAACGCGGCCAGCGCGCCCAGCCACAGCACGACCGACAGGAAGAACTGGCCTTCGAGCAAGAGGATCCAGGCCAGGCAGTACAGGCCCGAGCTGCCCGCCGTGGTGACGACGGACCGCCGGAACGCGCGTCCCGCGCCGGGCCGGGCGTCGCCGGACGTCCGGACGCGCAGGTCCATCGCCGCCTTCCCGACCGTCCGCCCGAGCCACGCCTGCCCGGCGAACTGGTACAGCAGCTCGGCCGCCGCGAGCAGCAGGAACGCCTCCTCGACGGCGGCGGCGAACGACCCCCACACCGAGGTGCCGAAGTCCGACGCGGCCTGCCCGACGTCCCCGGACGTCAGGAGCGTGCCCCCGGCGCCGAGGGCCTTCCCCCAGAGGCCGTCGACCGCGAGTTCGTGCAGCCGCCCCCACGTCATCAGCGCGAGCAGGCAGGCGACGCCGAACAGCAGGAGCGCGTCGATGCCCCGGGCGGCGAGGCGACGGCCGTGCGGCGCGCGGTCGGGCGGCGCGGACGGGACGGGAGCGGCGGGCAGCGGAGGGTGGGGCGGCGGGCCGTACACGGGCATCCCTCACGGGTCACGCGGAGCTGGCGGGAACGCCAGATTCTAGGGCGATTCAGGCTGATCTTGCGACCGGTTCCGGCAGGCCGGGATCGGCCGCGCCGCCGTCGCGCCGCTCCCTTGTCGGACGCGGAGGCGACTGTCAGGCTGCGCAAGTTGACCGTCTCCTAACTGGAGGACCGGAATGGTAAGTAAGACCGCCTTGGCGGTTCTGGCGGCCGGAGCCCTGGCCGCGACGCCGCTCACCGCCGCGCGGGCCGACGCGCCCCCGTCGAAGCTGGCCCGGCTGGTGACGCTCCAGGACGTCCGCCGCCACCAGCTCGACCTCCAGAAGATCGCGGACGCCAACGGCGGCAACCGCGCCGCCGGGCTCGCCGGGAACACGATCACGATCAAGTACATCGCCGACCAGTTGAAGCGCGCCGGGTACACCCCGACCGTCCAGAACTTCACGTTCGACTTCTGGCAGGAGCGGGACAAGCCCGTCCTCGCCGAGACCGCGCCCGAGCAGAAGACCTTCACTCCCGACACCGACTTCGCGACCCTCCAGTACTCCGGCACCGGCGACGTCACCGCGCCTGCGACTCCGGTCGACCCGGCGGCGGGCGGCGCGGGCAGCGGCTGCGAGGCCGACGACTTCACCGGCTTCCCGAAGGGCCACATCGCGCTGGTCCAGCGCGGCGGCTGCTTCTTCGCCGACAAGGCGGGCAACGCGGTCGCCGCCGGGGCGAGCGCCGTGGTGATCTACCAGCGTCCGGACGTGGACGGCCCGGTCGAGGGCACGCTCACCCGCCCGTTCGACGTGCCGGTCGTCGGCCCGACCAACGCGATCGGCACCGACCTGGTGAAGAAGGCCCAGAACGGTGGCGTGACCCTCCACGTCAAGACCGACACCCTGAACCAGAAGCGCACCACGGCGAACGTCATCGCCGACACCGAACGCGGACGGGCCGACAACATCGTGGTGGTCGGCGCGCACAACGACAGCGTGACCGACGGTCCCGGCATCAACGACGACGGCTCGGGCACCGCGACGCTGCTCGCGACCGCGCGGCAGATCGCCAAACTCGGCGGCAAACTGCGCAACAAGGTCCGGTTCGCGTTCTGGGGCGCGGAGGAGGAAGGACTGCTCGGCTCCCAGCACTACGTCGACAGCCTCGCCCCCGCCGACCTGGACAAGATCGCCCTCGACCTCAACTTCGACATGCTCGCCTCGCCCAACTTCGTCCGGTTCGTCTTCGACGGCGACAACAGCGCGGGCCAGAACAACGTCGAGGCGCCCGCCGGATCCGGGGCGATCGAGAAGACGTTCACCGACTACTTCGGCGCCCGCAAGCTGGCCACCGAGCCCACGGCGTTCGACGGACGGTCGGACTACAACGCGTTCATCAGCGCGGGCATCCCGGCCGGTGGCCTGTTCACCGGCGCGGAGGGCGTCAAAACGACCGCGCAGGCAACGACGTACGGCGGTACGGCAGGTCAGCCGTACGACCCGTGCTACCACCAGTCCTGCGACCGCTACGACAACGTGAGCCTCACCGGCTTCCGGCAGATGCTCGGTGCCACGACGTCCGCCATCGAGGCGTTCGCGTACAGCACGCTGACCGTCAACGGCAGCGCGCGGACCCGGCGGCAGGCCGCGGCGACGGCCGCGCACTCCGGCCCGTACGCCGCACGGTAAAACAGCTGGCCCCGGCCGCGACATCGCGGGCATCCTGGGCGTCATGCCGGACGACGCCGAGGTCGACGCGTTCATCCGGGACGGTTTCGTCCGGATCGAGGGCGCGTTCCCGCGCGACGTCGCGGCCGGGTGCCGCGCGGTCGTCTGGCGCGACCTAGCCGTCGACCCGGACGATCCGGGCACCTGGCCCGGCCCGGCCGCCGCGCTCCCCGGCTCGGCCGAACCGCCGTTCCGGGCCGCCGCGAACACCCCGCGCCTGCACGCCGCGTTCGACGCGCTGGTGGGCCCGGGACGCTGGACGCCGCGCGACGCGCTCGGCGGCATCGTCGTCCGGTTCCCCGGCGGCGGCCCCGCGCGCGTGGACGGCTGGCACGTCGACGTCGCCTTCCCCGGCGAGGACTCGGTGCCCGGCGACTACCTGACGTGGCGGGCGAACATCCGGTCCCGGGACGCCGCGCTGCTCATGCTGTTCCTGTTCTCCGACGTCGGCGCCGCCGACGCGCCCACCCGCCTGCGCGCCGGCTCCCACCGGGACACGGCGCGCGTCCTGGAACCGGCGGGGGAGCGGGGCCTGGACGCCCGCGCGCTGGCCGGGCGCGCCGAGGCCGCCTCCCGGCACCGCGAGATCGTCCACGTGACGGGCGCGGCGGGCGACGTCTACCTGTGCCACCCGTTCCTCGTCCACGCCGGGCAGCCGCACCACGGGACGCGCCCGCGCCCGCTCGGCCAGCCCAAGCTCGTCCCGGCCGGGCCGCTCGCGCCCGAGGCGCCGGTCCGGCGGGCGCTCACGGGCTGACGGCCTTCCGGGGAGCGCGAGCCCTGGAATTCTCCCGCCCCCCGGAAGGTGTATCGGAGTATGTGCCACACAGTTACGCGGCGCTAGACGGCGGATGAGCGCGTCCCGCCCCCTTCTTGTCACCGCGCCGCAGGAGCGGACGCGTCGCACCGCCGGCGGCGGGGAACGATCACCGCAGGCCGCCGCGACGAAGGGGGGACGCCGTGCTCGGCCTCGAACTCGTCGTCGTCCTCGGCGCGGCGGTGCTGGCCGGCAACGTCGCCGGACGGCGGCTCCGCATCGCGCCGCCGGTCCTGCTGCTCGCGGGCGGCGTGCTGCTCGGCTTCGTGCCGGCGCTGCGCCGGGTGCACCTGCCGCCCGAGGCGGTGCTGCTGCTGTTCCTGCCCGCGCTGCTGTTCTGGGAGAGCCTCACGACGTCGCTGCGCGAGATCCGCAGCAACCTGCGCAGCATCGTCCTGCTCGGCACGCTCCTCGTCTTCGCGACCGCCGCGATCGTCGCGTCCACCGCGCACGCGCTCGGCCTCCCGTGGGGCCCGGCGTGGGTGCTCGGCGCGGCCCTCGCCCCGACCGACGCGACGGCGGTCGGCGTCCTCGCGCGCTCGCTGCCGCGCCGCGACGTGACCGTCCTGCGCACCGAGAGCCTGATCAACGACGGGACGGCCCTGGTCATCTACGGGCTCGCCGTCGGCGTCACGGCCGGGAACGAGCACTTCGACGCGCCGCGCGTCGGCGCGCTCCTGCTGCTCGCCTACGGCGGCGGGACGGCGGCCGGGCTCGCGACGGCGTGGCTCGGCGTGCGGGTGCGGCGCCGCCTGGACGAGCCGCTGCTCGCGAACGTGACCATGCTCCTCACCCCGTTCGCCGCGTTCCTGCTGGCCGAGAGCATCCACGCGTCCGGCGTCCTGTCGGTCGTGGTGTGCGGGCTGACGGTCAGCCAGTCCGGGCCGCGCGCCGGACGGGCCGCGACCCGCCGCCAGGCCGAGGACTTCTGGTCGCTGGCCGCGTTCCTCGTCAACGGCGCCCTGTTCGTCCTCGTCGGGCTGGAGGCGCAGACCGCCGTGCGCGGCCTGACCAGCGCGGACGTCACCGACGCGCTGCTGCTCGTCGCGGCCGTCTCGGGGGTGCTCATCGGCGCCCGCTTCACGTGGCTGTTCACCGCGCCCTACCTCGTCCGGCTCATCGACCGGCGTCCGCAGCAGCGGCTGCGGCGCTCCGGATACCGCGTCCGGGTCGTCAGCGGGTTCTCGGGGTTCCGGGGCGCGGTCTCGCTGGCCGCCGCGCTCGCCGTCCCGCACACCGTCGCGTCGGGGCGGCCCTTCCCCGACCGCGACATTTTGGTCTTCGTCACCTTCGGCGTCATCGTCGTGGCGCTGTCGCAGGCGCTCGTGCTCCCGGCCGTCGTCCGCTGGGCCCGGCTCCCGCACGACACGGGCGCGCGCGACGAGCACCGGCTGGCGCAGGTCACGGCGATCGAGGAGGCGCTGGACGCGCTGCCCGACGTCGCGGCCGACCTCGGCACCGACCCCGAACTCGCCGACCGGCTGCGCCGCGAGTACGAGCACCGGCTGGAACTCCTGCGCTCCGGGGACCCCGACGATCCCGCGCTGCACCGCGAGGAGCAGGCCACCGCGCTGCGCCTGGCGCTCATCGCCCGCAAGCGCGCGACCGTCCTGAAGCTCCGCGACGAGCGCCGCATCGACGACCTGGTGCTGCGCGAGGTGCAGGCCGCCCTCGACATCGAGGAGATCCGGCTGGAACGGCGCCGCTGACTACGGTTCGGCGGGCGGGTCGGGCAGCGTCAGGTCGCCGTCCCGCTCCCGTCCGCGCAGGTAGTCGGTGTGGTCGCGGAGCCGCTGCGCCTCCGCCGCGTACACGTCGTCGGCGGTCCGCGTCACCGACGCCGCGATGAGGTCGAGCTGGTTCAGCAGCTCTTCCGACGCCGTCCGGTGCCCGGTGCGGCGCAGCGCGTACCAGCGCGGCAGGTCGAGGTAGGTCTCGAAGCTCATCGGGAGGTCGGTCCGGATCGCCCGGGAGATCTCGTACAGCGGGTCGGCGCCCAGCACGTCCGGACGGCTCAGCAGGTCGCGCAGCATCCCGGCGATCCCGTCGAGCCGCTCCAGCGCCTCGGGCGTGGCGCGGCGCGCGCGGACGCGGCCGACCAGCCCCTCCAGGTCCGCGCGCAGGCGCTCGGTCTCGCCGACGGTGTCGTCCAGGACCAGCGTGACCTTCTCCGGCGGCGCGAGCAGCGCCCCGGCGGCGTACAGCCCGGCGACGACGGCCGGCGAGTACGGCCCCGCGACGCCGGTGAAGTGCAGGCCGAGCCCGGCGAGCCCGCCGACGCAGCCGAAGAGGTTCTTGGCCGAGCCGAGATACCGGACGATCCGGTCACTGATAGCCACGGACCTCCCGGAACACGCTCGACAGCGACTGCGTCCGCGCGTCGAACGTGCGGCCCCGCGTCAGCGTCGCGACGTCGTTCATCTCGCCGGTCGCCGACTCGCCGAACAGGATCGGGAACACCGGGACGCGGCGCAGCGCGGCGGGCTGCGTCGCGTACCAGGAGCGGAAGCCGCGCGCGTCCGCGCCCGCGTTGCTCTCGCCGTCCGACATGAGCACGATCGAGGTGAGCCGGTCGGGCTCGCGCGCCGCCTGCTCGCCGACCACGGCGAACGCCCGCTCCAGGCTGTCGTAGATCGCCGTCCCGCCCCGCGCTCGGAGGCCCTCCGCGAAGCCGCGGATCCGCGCCAGCTCCGCCGCCGGGTTCCGCTCGGGCACGACGTAGGTCGCGGGCGGTCCCGGCCTGTCGCTGAACGGCAGGAGCGTGACCTCCTCGCGGTCGTGGAAGCGCTGGAACCGGCCGGACAGCGAGGTGTCCGCGCCGGTCAGGGCCGTCAGGGCGGACTTCAGCGACGCGAGCCGCGAGCCTTCCATCGAACCCGACACGTCCAGGACGTAGACCGTGCGGGACGGGCGCCGCAGCCGGTTGAAGTAGGCGTCGATGAGGGCGTCGGCGGCCTGCTGCCGCGCCGGGAACGGCAGCTCCGGCGGCTCGGGGCCGAACCCGGCGGACGGCTGCACGCCCGGCACCACCGGACGGCGGTGCGTCGCGTCCATGATGCGGCGCTGGACGGCGGGCCGCAGCAGATACGCCGTGAGCCTGCGGAACGCGTCCGAGGAGTTCCGCGGCGCGGACGACAGCAGCGTCAGCGGATAGTCGGCCGTGACGACGCCGTCGCCCGGATAGACGAGCGTCAATGGCTCGGGCAGCTTCTTCGACGCGTTCAGCGTCAGCAGCACCGACTCGTAGTTGACCAGCCCGTCCACGCGGCCCGGGTCGGCGGCGTAGGTGTCCGACAGCCAGCCGGACGAACCGGACGTCAGCCGCTGCGCCGCGAAGAACCCGCGCAGCTTCGGCGCGACGCGGTCGATGGCGGCCGTGTCCAGGGCCGTTCCCGTGTCGGCGAGCGCGGCCGTGACGCCGACGAGCGCCGAGAAGCCCGAGTTGGACGACACCGGGTTCGTCATCCCGTAGGTGAACTTCTTCGCCTCGGCGGCGGCGGCGATGGCGGCCCAGGTCGGCCGCGTCCTGTCCCACCCGAGGCCGCGCGCGACGGACGCGCGCAGCCCCAGCACCACGGGCGACGCCATCGTCTTGACCGACGGGCCGAGCGCGGACCGCGCGCCCGGCTGGAGCGCCAGGTAGCGGTTGGACGAGAACCAGATCGCGTCGTGCGTCCGCCTGGCGGTGCCGTCCACGACCTGCTGGACGCCGTCGATGGTCCCGGTGTAGTCCAAGTTGACCGTGACGCCGATGTCCTTGCGCGCCGCCGCGAGGACGGGCCGCAGGTCCGACAGTTCGCTGCTCGCGAGGATCCGCAGCGTGCCGCCGGACCCGTCCGTCCCGGCGTCCGTGGCGTCGCACCCGGCGGCCAGGGCGAGGACCGCCGCCGCCAGGACCGCCGTGCCGCGCCGCGTCACGCGAGCTCGTCCCGTTCGTGGGCGCGCGCCAGGTAGGCGCTCGCGCGGTTCAGCTCGCCGTCGAGCGCTTCGACCGTGCTCTGCATGTTCGTGATGGCCTGTGCCTTGTAGGTGTCGATGGCGTCGATCGTCCGGTAGATCTGCTCGAACGACGACCGGAGCGTCTCCAGCCCGACGGCGGGCTCGGCCGCGATCCGCTGGATCTCGCCGCTCTGGCCGTCGAGCATGTCGGCGTTGCGGCGGATGATGTCCTCGGTCGTGCCGCGCAGCGCGGTGACCTGCTCGATGACGAGCTTCTGGTTGGACAGCGCCGCCGCGATCGTGACGGCGATCCGCAGCGCCGACACGGTCGTGGACGCCGCCCGGTCCACGCCCCGGATCAGCTCGTCGTTGTTGCGGCGGACGGTGTCCAGCGCGAGGTAGCCCTGCGCGCAGACCGCGAGCTGGGTGAGGATGTCCTGATATTTCTGGCGGACGGGGAACAGGACGTCGACGCGCAGCGCGTTCGCCCGCTCCCCGTCGGCGGCGTCCGCGACCCGCTGCTCGACGGCCTCGTCCAGCGCGCGGGCGAGCACCGCGTATTCCTGGAGCTTGCCCATCGTCGCCCACAGGCTCGCGCGCTCGTTCTGGATGGCGGCGTTGTCGCGGCGCAGCTCGTCCTGGCCGGACCGCAGCACCGCGACGATCTTGTTGATGTTCACGTTCGCGGACTGGTACCGGTTCACGAAGTCGCGCAGGGACCTGCCGAACGGCAGCCTGGACAGCAGCCGCCGTCCGGTGAGCTTGCCCGCGTCCTTCGGGTCCAGGTCCTCGACGGTGCGGCGCAGCTCCAGCAGGCCGCCCGCGACGCGCTTCTGGGCGTCGGCGGAGTCGCCCTTGGCGCCCGCGAGCGCCGCCACCGAGCGGTTCAGCATCCGGTTCGCGGCCTTGGCCGACGCGCGCATCTCCCCGTCGCCGAGCCCGGCGACCTCGGAGATCTTCGCCAGGAACTCGGGGGTGCGGGGGTCGAGGCGCGCCAGCTCGTCCACGTAGGTCCGGGCGCGCTCGGCGAGCGCGTCGCGCGTCGCGTCGTCCAGCGGGATCAGCGTCTCGGCGCGCTCGGCCGGGACGGGCTCCACGGGCTCGGGCGGCGTGAGGAAGAGGTCCCCGTTCTGCGTCATCGTTGCTCCTTCTTCGGCCCTGTCACCCGTACGCCTTGGCGACCCCGGTCAGGAGGTGTTCGAGGGTGTCGTAGGAGGGGGTGTCGACCACGTCGATGAGGTCCGGGGCGACCGGCACGCGACGGTCCCCGGCCACCGCGGCGAACTGCGCGGGGTCGGCGGTGCGGAAGCCGTGCCGGGCGGCGAGCCGCTGGAGTTGCGGGTCGGTGCTCAGCAGGCGGCCGACGCGGTCGCCCTTGCCGTCCAGCGGGATCAGCGTGTGCTTGGACAGCACGGTCGGCGACGGGTACATCAGCACCATGCCGGGCTTGAGCCGGCCGCGCACGGCGGCGTCCACGAACTGCGCCTCGTACGCGCAGACCAGCGGCGTCTTGCCCATGCCGAGCGCGAGGTAGTCCGCGAACGGCCCCTCGGACGAGTTGTCGGTGTAGCCCTGGTCCAGGAACAGCCGCGACAGAGCGGGCAGCACCTTGCGCTCCTCCGCCGGGTTCCGCACGACCGCGTCACCGTTCGCGACGTACGACGCGATGGCCAGGTACATGGCGGCGGAGTTGGAGCTGCGCGGATCGGTCGTGGACACCAGGACGTTCTTGCGGACGGGATAGGCCGTGTTGCCCTTGAGGCCGTCCCACCGGACGTTCCGCGCGACCAGGTCGAGGTAGCGGGCGACGTCGAACGTCCAGACCGGGGAGCGCTCGGCGACGCCCGCCTTCTCCAGCAGTTCCGCGATGGGCTGGAACGTGGCGATGACCATCGGCGACGAGAACGGCGTGTAGCGGCCGGTCTGCCGCGTCTGCCGGATCTTGTCGGCGGCGGGCGAGCTGGACGGGAACGCGAAGTCGTACCGGCCGAGGTCGACGGACGTGGCGATCTCCCGCGACCCCGCCGGGTCGACCTCCACCTTCAGCCCGCGCGCGGCCAGCACCTTCCGCACGGCGGGATCGTCGAAGAAGGCCTGCTTCTCCGAGCCGATCACCCCGCGCACCGTCACGGTCCCCCCGGACGAACCGCGCCCCTGAACGATTGCGATCACGACGCCGACGATGAGAGCCCCCGCCAGCACGATCGAGAATGTGCGTCTCATGTGGGCGCGAGTCTGTGAGTCCCGGGTGGCGCGCCGGTGTCCGGACCGCTGCCGTCAGGTGACCGGAGTCTGGCGCTTGGGCGGTTCCGCGGGGACGGGTGAACAGTGGCCGAACGTCAATAGACGTTGATGTCTTTTAGATCGTCGGGACGCGTTCTCGGGCTTCGCGCTCGTCGTCACGGTCGCGGGGCCGGCCGCCTTGCGGGGTTTTCGCGCCGGGGGAGCACCTGCGTCGCGGAGCCCATTCTCCTGATCGCCAGGCTCACGGCGAGCGTCGTGCAGACGGCGGCGAGGGCGGCGAGCAGCAGCGGCACCGCCCGCACGCCGGACACCTCGATCACCGCCCCGAGCAGCGGCGGGAACGCGACGCCGCCGACCATCGACGCGGCGACGACGAACGCGCCCGCCGCGCCGCCCGGGGCCGTCCGGCGCAGCCACGGCAGGGCGGTCGGGAAGATCGGCCCGATCGCCAGGCCGACGCCCGCGTACGCGTAGGGCGCGGCGCCGGGGACGGCCGCGAGCAGCAGGAACCCGGTCATCCCGGCGCAGCACCAGGTGACGATGGCCGCGTCGGTGAACCGGAGGCTGAGCGGGATCGCCCCGAAGCGTCCCGCCGTCATCGCCAGCCAGAACCCCGACGTCGCGATCGCCGCCGCCGGCGCCCCGTAGCCGACGGCCGCCAGGTGCGTGGGCTCCCAGCCGCCGACGCCCGTCTCGATCGCGACGTGCAGCACGTAGATGACCACGAACGCGAGGACGAGCGGCAGCACGCGCGGCTGCCGGTCCGGCGCGGGACGCGTCTGCTCGGCCGGACGGCTCCGGACGCCCGCGAGGCCCGGCAGCAGCGCCAGGCAGACCACCGCGCATCCCGCGAACGCCCACGGGTACCGGTCCGGGCCGAGCCGTCCGAGCAGCGCCGGGCCGAGGATCGCGCCGACGCCGAAATGGGCGTTGAGCAGGTTGAGCATCGCGGTGCCGCGCGTCCCGAACCCCACGGCGAACAGCAGGTTCAGCCCGTAGTCGACGGCGCCGAAGCCGAGCCCGGCGACCGCCGCGCCCGCCAGCGCGGCGGGCCAGGACGGCGCGAACGCGATGAGCAGCGACCCGACGGCCAGCAGGGCGTAACCGACGCCGAGCGCAAGACGGTCGCCGGTCCGGGCGCGTGCCCGGTGGAACGCGCCGACGCCGAGCAGCGCGCCGGTGAAATGCGCGCTCAGCGCGAGCCCGGCGGCGGACGGGCCGAGCCCGAACTCCGCGCGGAACGCGGGGATCGCCGGGCCGTACAGCGCCTGGAGCGCGCCGATGGCGACGAACCCGACACAGGAGGCCGCCGCGGCGGAACGCGTGAACATCGGCCACCTCTCTTCGCACATGTAGGATGTTCAAACAAACATTGCTGATGTGCGTCTGTCAACCGGCAGAATGGGCGCGGGAGGTGCGCGGATGAACGTCCGGGAGAGGCACCGGCTCGTCGTGGCGATCCTGGCCGAGCGCAACCGGGCCACGGTCGCCGAGCTGGCGAAGGCCGCCGGGACGTCGGAGATGACCGTCCGGCGCGACCTGGAGCACCTGGAGGCGCAGGGCGCGCTCCGGCGCGTCCACGGGGGAGCGGTGAGCGCGCTGCTGAGCGGCGTCGAGCAGCCGTTCGCGCTGCGCGCGCTGGTCGGCGCGGACGCCAAGGCCCGGCTCGCCGCGGCGGTGACGGACCTGCTCAAGGACGGCGAGACGGTCGCGCTGGACACCGGCACGACCGCCGTCGCGGTGGCGACCGCCATGGCGGCGCGGCGGCTCACCGTCACGCCGCTGTCCCTGCACGCGGTGCACCCGCTGGAGGGCGCGGACGGCGTCCGGCTGCTGCTGCCCGGCGGCCAGGTGCGCCCCGGCGAGCTGTCGTTCCACGGCGACCTCGCGGTCCGGACGTTCGCGGACCTGCGCTACGACACCTTCGTGCTGAGCTGCTGCGGGATCGACGCGTCCGTCGGCGCGACCGCGCACGACCTGGACGACGTCCACGTCAAGCGGGCGGCGATCCGCGCGGCGCAGCGGACGGTGCTGGTGGCGACGGCGGAGAAGCTCGGCCGGGTCGCGTTCGGCCGCGTCTGCGGGCCGCAGGACCTCAGCGTGGTCATCACGGATGCGCGATCGGACAACCAGATTGTTCAGGATCTCCGCGCGGCGGGCGTCACGGTGACGACGGTCTGACGCGCGTCAGACCGTCCAGGACGGGGCGACCTCGTCCCGGAACTCGACGGCCTGGCGGAGGCCCGCGTCGTAGGCCGAGTACCGCAGGTTGGGCTCGAACAGGCCGAGCGTGAACAGCTCGGCGGCCTCCCGGTCCGGGCACAGCACGGTGACGCGGGCGCTGCCGAGTTCCGCCAGTTCCGCGTCGAGTTCGCCGTGCGGCAGCAGGTGGCGCAGCGGGGCGAGGACGATCACGCGGTCGTGGCCCCGGGCGAGGTCGGCGCTGGTCGAGGAGTGGACGCCGCCGTCGATGTACAGATGCCCGTCGATGCGGGTGGGGTAGTACATCACCGGCCACGAGCAGCTCGCTTGGACGGCCTGCCGGAGCGTCGCGGCGCCGCCCCTGCGCCAGACGGCGCGTTCCCCGGTCTCGGCCGACACCGACGCGATCAGCAGGGCGCGCTCGGGCCAGTCGTCGGCCGGGAGCCGCTCGATCACGCGGTCGAGCCACGGCGACATCGGCGGGCGCTGGATCTCGCGCGCCAGAACACCGAGCATCGCCGCGCGCGCCCGCGTCGGGCAGGCCGGGTCGGACAGGATGTCGATGGTCCGGTTGAGCAGCGCGTCGTCGATGTCGGGGGTGGCGTCGACGTGGTGCTCCTTGATGAGGTCCATGATGATGCCGGAGACGTCCGCGTCATGGGCCAGGCAGGCGCCGATGTACGCGCCCGCCGCCGTCCCGACGATCAGGTCGGCGGCGCCGAGGTCGATCCCGAAGCGGCGGAGGCCGTCGATCAGCCCCGCCGCCCACGGCCCGGCGACGCTTCCGCCGCCGCCCAGCACCAGCGCTCGCGTCACATGTCCCCCTTCCCTCCGGGGAGATACCCGGGCCGGGTCTGGATCTGTACATCCGCGGTTCAAAGGCGTGTTGCACGGCTCGCGGCGGTGCGGCACCGTACGGGCAGGGACATGGACCGTCGGGAGTGGGTGCGTGAGTCAGGTTCCGGAGACGCGCGGACCGGACGGAGACGTCCGTCCCGTGCACGAACTGAGCCCCGCCGAGTACGAGCGGGCCGTGGCCGACCTGGTCCGGGCGTCCGGGCACGAGGTGGTGGACTGGCGCGTCGCCCATCTGGACCCGGTCGCGGGCACCGACGGCACGTACGTCATCGACGTGACCGTGCGGTTCCGGCTCCTGGGCGCGGACTTCCTCATGCTGTTCGAGTGCAAGCGCCACGCGGCGCCCGTCAAGCGCGAGCACGTGCAGGTACTGAACGACAAGCTCCGCGCGACGGGCGCGCACAAGGGCGTCGTGGTCGCGTCGTCCGGTTTCCAGAGCGGCGCGCTGGAGTACGCCCGCGTGCACGGGATCGCGTGCGTGCGCCTGGTGGACGACTCCTGGACGTACATGACACGCGACGGCGGCGACGCCTCCGAGCAGCCTCCGCAGTACGCGGCGTATCTGAGCCGGCTTACCGACGCGGGGCCGGTCAGTGTGCTGCTGACCGATCGTCCGGACCATCTCCGGACGTTCCTCTTCGACCGCTAGGCCCCGGTGTGGATCTGCCCCGCCCACAGGGTCGGGGCGTCGAGGAACGCGGCGCGGACGCGGCGGAGCGCGTGGTGGAGGGCGAGCGCGGCGCGCGCGGTGTCGGGGGCGCAGGCGCCGCCGTCCGTCAGCGCGGCGTAGACCTCCTCGGCGACCCGGGTGGCGACCCGGTCGCTGAGCGGCCAGAGCGTCCCGATCGTCGTCCGGTACCCGGCGAGCTGGAACGCGGCGGTGATGTGGACGGCCTCGTCCACCAGCCGGGGATGGGTGTCGGACGTCCCGCACGCCGACAGATAGGCCAGGTCGGCGCCGGCCAGCCGCTGCCGGGAGATCTCCGCGACGGTGAGCGGCTGGACGGCGTGGTCGTGCAGCAGCAGCCGGTTCGCTCCCGGATCGTCCCAGTCCGTGGCGGCATGACAGGCGAAGTGGACGACCGAGTGCTCGGGCAGCGCCGCCAGGACCGCCCGCCGGGTCGCCGCCCGCGTCCGCAGGACGGTCGGGCCCGCGAGCAGCCCGGCCACGCGCTGCGCCTCCGCGTCCGCACCCGGCAGCGGAGCCATGTCCGGCGTCTCAGGCATCGCAACAATCAAAGCCGAACCGTTCTCGCGTTCCGTATCCCGCCGCGCATACGCCAACGCCCGGATCGTAGGCGTATAAGACGAGACAACCCGGTCCATGACCGTGCGCGGCGACACATCGGCGACGAGATCATGGTGGTGCCCGGCCGCGTGCAGCGGCAGATACGCCAGAACACCGACCGGACACCACCACACACGCGGCCACACGCCCCGAGGGACCCCGGTGTGCCCAAGCGCGCCCAGAATCGGCGCCGCCACCGCGTCCCACAACCAGCCGAGGACGTCATGCACTTCAGCCTCTGCCCGGGCACGTCCGTCCCGCCCCGAGAGAGCACCGCGCCGCGCGCCGAGGAACCGATCGGCATACGCGCGCACGACGGCATCAGTGAGCCCGGGCAACGGCACATGCCGCACCCACCCCCCACCCGAGCCAGCGCTCCCACTCGCACCGCCGCCCGCCTCCGAGCCAGCGCTCCCACCCGTACCGCCGCTCTCGCTCGCGTCAGCGCTCACGCCTGTGCCGACGGTCCCGCTCGCGCCGCCGCCCCCACTCGTGCCGCCGTCCGTGCCCGAGCCAGTGCCCCCAGGCGCGCCGCCGCCCGCGCCCGCGCCAGCGCGCCCACCCGTGCCGCCGCTCACGCCTGTGCCGACGCTCCCGCTCGCGCCGACGCCTCCGCTCGCGACGCCTCCGCTCGCGCCGACGCCTCCGCTCGCGCCGACGCTCCCGCTCGCGCCGACGCCCTCACTCGCGCCGCCGTCCGCGTCCGCGCCTGCGCCGCTGCCCGCGCCCGTGCCGCCGCCGCTCCCGCTCGCGCCGACGCCGCCGCCTGTGCCGACGCTCTCGCCCGTGCCAGCACTTCCACCCGTGCCGCCGCCTCCACTCGCGCCGCCGTCCGCGCCCGCGTCCGCGCCCGCGCCGACGCCTCCGCTCGCGCCCGCGAAAGCGCTTCCGCTCGCGCCGACGCCTGCGCTCGTGCCGCTGTCCGTGCCCGTGCCGGGGGTGGTGATGATCAGGGCGGCGCCTTGGTCGTGGTCGGCTGTGACGAGGATGATCGGTCCTGGGCCGGCGCGGTGGAGCAGCGTTTCCACGGACGGTGGGGCGAGGAAGTCGGTGAGGCCGTCGCGGGTGCGGATGCGGTTCAGCAGCGCGTCCCACTCGGAGGCGGCGGTGCGGCGGCGGGCGGCGAGTGCGCGGTCGCCTTCGTGGTCGTTCGCCGGGGGGTCGAGGCGGGCTAGCTGGTCGCGGAGCCGGACGAACTCGTCGGCGAGGTCGGGTGCGGCGGCGCGCAGGCGGTCCACTTCGGTGCGGGCGTCCATGTCCTCGGTGAGCAGGAGGCCGCGGGCCTGTTCGAGGAGTTCTACGGCCCGCTCGGGACGGCCGGCGGCGAGCGCGGTTCCGGCGGCGCGTGCCGCGATCCCGGCCGTCTCGCCTAGCCGGTGCTCGCGGTCGGCGCGGCGCAGGTCGCGCGGCGCGACCAGCGGCAGCAGCGCCACCACGGTCTCCATCGCCGCGAGCGCGGCGGGGGCGTCGCCCGCGAGCGAGCAGGCCGTCGCGAGGGACCGTCCGGCGGTGATCCGGTCCGCGGGGGTGGCGGCGGGCAGGGCGGCGGCGCGGGCGAGGACGGTCCGCGCCTCGGCCAGGTCCCGCCGGTCGCCGGACAGCGCGAACAGGCGCAGCAGCGCCCGGCCCAGCGTGGCCAGGTAGCCGGACAGCTCCGACCAGGCGTCGTCGGCGGCGGCCACGGCGGCGCGGCCGGTGGCGACGGCCTCGCGCAGGGCCTCCGGCTCGCCGGTGCTCTCGTGGAGCAGGACGAGCGCGACCGCGAGGTTGGACAGGTTCCGCGCCCGGACCGCGTGGCCCTCCGGCGTCGCGGCCACGGCTTCGCGCGCCAGGCCGACCGCCTCGGCCAGCACCGACGCGTCGCCGGTGCGCTCGGCGAGCGCGAACAGGCTGTTGCCGAGGCTCGACAGCGGCGCGGCGCGGCCCGGATGGTCGGCGGGCAGCGCGGCGACCGCCGACCGGCCCGCTCGGACGGCCTCGGCCAGCGCCGCCGCGTCGCCCGTCCGGTCGGCGAGGGCGCGCAGCGTGTTGCCGAGGTTGAGCAGGCGCCCGGCGCGCAGCGGATGCCCGTCCGGGGTGGCCGCCGCGCAGGCCCGGTGCGCCGCGACGGCCTCGTGCAGGTCGGCGAGCGAGCCGGTCAGCTCGAACGACGTGCGCAGGGAGACCCCGAGGTTGGCAAGCCCCACCGCGCGCTGTGGATAGTCCGGGGGAGCGTCGTCCACAGCCCGGCGGCCGGTGTCGATCGCCTCGCGCAGCGCGTCCGGGTCGCCCGTCCGCTCGAAGAGCGTCTGGAGCGCGCCGGCGAGCCCGGCCAGGCGTCCGGGCAGGTCCGGGTCGTGAGCGCCGGTCCGCCGGACGGACGACCGGTGCGCGGCGACGGCGTCGTCCAGCGCGGCGGGGTCCCCGGTCTGCTCGTACAGGCGGCGCAGCAGGCCGCCGAGCTCGTTGAGGTCGTTCGCGTCCGCGCCGGGCGCGCGGCGGAGCGCGACGGCCTCGCGCAGCGCGCCGAGGTCGCCGGTGCGGTCGAAGAGCATCCGCAGCGCCGCCGCGAGGTCGCGCACGTTCGCCGGGTCCTCGCGGACGGCGGCCCGCAGGACGGCGACGATCTCCCGCAGCGCCCCGGGATCGCCGGAGTCGTCGTGCCGGCTCCCGAGCGCGCTGAGCAGGTTGGACCGGCACAGGTCCCGCTTCGGATGCCCGGGCGGCACCGCGTCCAGCGCCGCGCGGAACAGGCCGAGCGCCGCTTGCAGGGCCTCGGGATCGCCCGTCCGCTCGTACCACTCCACGAGCGCGACGCCCTGGTCGGTGAGGATGGCCGGCTCGACACCGGCCGCGTCGCCGTCCTCCAACCCCGGCACCAGGCCGTCAGGGAGGAAACGCACCTCATCGTCCTCCCCGCCGGGCACCAAGTCCTCAAGGACGAAAGGCCCGTCCTCCGCGCCGAGCACCGGGAGGTCGGAGACGGAGCGCTCCTCATCGTCCTCGCTGAGCACGAGGTCCTCAGGGACGTAGCGCTCGTCGCCCTTCGCACCGAGCACCGACTCCTCGGGGAGGGAGCGCTCGTCATCGTCCCCGCTGAGTACGGGTTCCGCAGGGACGTAGCGCTCGTCATCCTTCCCGCCGAGCACCAAGCTTTCGGGGACGTAGCGCTCGTCGCCCTCCGCGCCGGGCATCGGATCGTCGGGAAGGGAGCGCTCGTCATCCTCCTCGCCGAACACCAGGTCCTCGGGGACGTAGCGCTCGCCCTCGGCGCCGGGCGCCGGATCCGCGGGCACGGAACGCTCGTCGTCCTCGGCGGCCGGTTCGCCCTGCGTATAGAACTCGTGCAGCGGTTGCGGGACGGCCGAAGGATCGACGGCGAAGACGGGCCGGAACACCATGACGGCGAGCTGGAGATCGTCGTCCCACTCGCCGGGCGGAAGGGCCTGGACGCGGAGCCAGCACAGCCAGCCGAGCGCGTAGAAGACGTCGACGTCGGGCTCCCCGGCGGAGCTGACGAACGCGAGCAGCGCGTCCATCTCCACGAGCGCGCCCGGTTCCAGGACGGCGGCGGGCTCGCCGCCGGACACCGCCCGTTCGAGCCGCGCCCGGATCGCCGCGAGAAGCCTCTCCTGCACCAGCAGCCCTCCCTGCCCGCCGCGCCCGACCCTACCGACGCGAACCCCCGCGAGACCGGCGAATCGGCCGGCCGGTCAGGGCTGGAAGCGGTAGCCCATGCCCGGTTCGGTGAGCAGGTGGCGCGGACGGGCCGGGTCCGCTTCGAGCTTGCGCCGCAGTTGCGCCATGTACTGGCGCAGGTAGTGGGTCTCCTTGACGTAGCCCGGCCCCCAGACGGACGTCAGGAGCTGCCGCTGGCCGATGAGCTTGCCCGGGTTGCGCAGCAGCAGTTCGAGCAGGTGCCACTCGGTCGGAGTGAGGCGCAGGGCGCTCCCGTCGGCGCCGGTGGCGGTCTTGTCGGCCAGGTCGACGCTCCACGCCCCGACGGCCACCACGCGGACGGAGTCCTCGGGGCCGGCCCGGCGGGTGACGGCGCGGATCCGCGCGACCAGCTCGTCCATGTTGAACGGCTTGGTGACGTAGTCGTCGGCGCCCGCCTCCAGGGCCTCTACCTTGTCGCGGCTCCCGGCCCGCCCGGACAGGACGATGATCGGGACGTTCGTCCAGCCGCGCAGGCCCTGGATGACGTCCACGCCGTCCAGGTCGGGCAGGCCTAGGTCGAGGACGACCAGGTCGGGATGGAAGTCCCCGGCGAGCCGCAGCGCGGCGGTGCCGTCGGGCGCGACCTCGACGGCGAAGTCCCGGGCGCGCAGGTTGATGCGAAGGGCGCGCAGGAGCTGCGGTTCGTCGTCCACGACGAGGACGCGGGTCATGGGGCTCCGTTCTGGTCCGCCCGGAGGGAGACGATCATCGTGAGGCCGCCGCCGGGCGTGTCCTCGGGGACCAGCGCGCCGCCCATCGCCTCGGTGAGGCCGCGCGACAGGGCGAGGCCGAGGCCGACGCCGGTGTGGTTGTCGCGGTCGTCCAGCCGCTGGAACGGCCGGAAGACGCGGTCGCGCCGGTCGGCGGGGATGCCGGGGCCGCGATCGGCGACGCGCAGCTCGACGCGGTCGCGCAGCGCCCCGGCGCTGACCAGGACGGGCCGGTCGTGCGGGCTGTAGCGCAGCGCGTTGGCGATGAGGTTGGCGAGGACGCGTTCGAGCAGCGCCGGGTCGGCCAGGACGGCGGGCAGATCGACCGGGACGTCCACCGTGACGCGCTCGCGGCCGGGGCGGAGGTCGTCCAGGGCGCGGGGGACGACCTCGTCCAGCGCGAGCGGCCGCAGCACCATCCCGAGCGCCCCGGCCTGGAGGCGGCTCATGTCGAGGAGGTTGGCGACGAGCCGGTCGAGGCGGTCCACGGACTCGGCGGCGGTGTCGAGGAGTTCGGCGCGTTCGCCGTCCGTCCAGGCGATCCCGGTGTTGCGCAGCCCGTCGACCGCCGCCGTGGCGGACGCGAGCGGGGTCCGCAGGTCGTGGCTGACGGCGTTGAGCAGCGCGGTCCGCATCCGGTCGGCGGCCTCCAGCGGACGCGCCCGCTCGGCCTCGGCGGCGAGCCGCTGGTGCCGCAGCGCGACGGCGGCCTGGACGCCGAACGCCTCCAGGATGCGCCGGTCGCGGGCGGGCAGCGGACGGCCGCGCAGCGCCAGGACGAGCCCGGCGTCGATCGGGATGCCGGTGTCGGCCTCGTCGGGCGCGGTGCAGGGCCGTCCGCCGACGGTCGCGACGACGCGCCAGCCACCGGACTCGGCAGGCCGTTCCAGCAGCGTCACCGAGGTGAGCCCGAACGTCTCGCGGAGCCGCCGGAGCAGGTCGTCCAGCGCCCGTTCGCCGCGCAGGACGTTGCCCGCGAGCGTCGACAGCACCTCGGCCTCGGCGCCGAGGTCGGCGGCCTCGCGGGCGCGCCGCGCGGCCCGGTCCACCACCGCGCTGACCCCCGCTCCGACGAGCACGAACACCACGAGCGCGACCCAGTTGCCCTGGTCGGCGATCGTCAGCCGGTGGAAGGGCGGGGTGAAATACCAGTTGAGCAGCAGGAACCCGGTGACGGCGGTGAACAGCGCGGGCCACAGCCCGCCGAGCAGCGCGACGCCGACGACCGCCGACAGGAAGAACAGGATGTCGCCGGACAGGCCGAGGCCGCGCGTCCGGGTCAGCGCGAACACCAGCAGCGGGAGCCCGGCGACGGCGAGCGCGAACGCGCCGAGGCGGCGGCCGGGCGGCACGCCCGTTGCGCGCGGGGGCCGGTACCGTCCGCGCCGGGCGAGGTCGTGGGTGACCATGTGGACGTCGATCGACCCCGACAGCGCGGTCGTCGTGACGCCGATGCCCGGCCGCAGGAGCTGCGCGGAGCGCCGCCGCCGGGACACGCCGAGGACGAGCTGCGTCGCGTTGACGGCGCGGGCGAAGTCGATCAGAGCGCGCGGCACGTCGTCGCCCACGACCTGGTGGTACGTCCCGCCGAGGCTCTCGACGATCTCCCGTTGCCGCGCCAGGGAGCCGGGACGGGCGCCCGCCAGGCCGTCCCCGTGGGCGACGTGCACGGCCAGCAGGTCGGCGCCCTTGGTGCGGGCCGCGATCCGCGCCGCGCGGCGGATGAGCGTCTCGCCCTCCGGGCCGCCGGTGAGCGCGACGACGACCCGCTCGCGCGCCTCCCACGTGCCGGAGATGCCGTGGTCGGCGCGGTAGCGGTCGAGCTGGTCGTCCACCTTCCCGGCCAGCCACAGCAGCGCCAGCTCGCGCAGCGCGGTGAGGTTCCCGACGCGGAAGTAGTTCGACAGCGCGGCGTCGACCTTCTCGGGCGCGTAGACGTTGCCGTGCGCCATCCGCCGCCGCAGCGCCTC
This sequence comes from Actinomadura rubteroloni, assembly GCF_002911665.1. Classification (NCBI taxonomy): domain Bacteria; kingdom Bacillati; phylum Actinomycetota; class Actinomycetes; order Streptosporangiales; family Thermomonosporaceae; genus Actinomadura; species Actinomadura rubteroloni. Next base: position 154,927 of record NZ_MTBP01000002.1, on the reverse strand, counting down.
GGGCGCCATGTCCACCAGCTCGACCTCGTCGGCGCGCCGGACGACCTCGTCGGGGACGGTCTCCCGCTGCGGCACGCCGGTGATGTCGGCGACGACGTCGTTCATCGACTCCAGGTGCTGGACGTTCACCGTGGTGACGACGGTGATGCCCGCGTCGAGCAGGTCCTCGACGTCCTGCCAGCGCTTCTCGTGCGCGGAGCCCGGGACGTTCGTGTGCGCCAGCTCGTCCACCAGCACCACGTCCGGAGCGCGCTGGAGCACCGCCTCGACGTCCAGCTCGGCGAACGTCGCGCCCCGGTAGCGGACCGTCCGGCGCGGGACGACCTCCAGGCCGTCGAGCAGGGCGGCGGTCCGGGGCCGGTCGTGGGTCTCGACGCAGCCGACGACCACGTCGGTGCCGCGCCCGGCCCGCCGCGCGCCCTCGGCGAGCATCGCGCAGGTCTTGCCGACGCCGGGCGCCGCTCCCAGGTAGATGCGCAGCCGCCCCCTGGACATCGTCGTTTCCCTTCCGGGCGCCGTGGCCTGGCGCCCGTCACGCTTCACGGTAGCGCCGTGGCCCGCGGGCCTGCGGAAACGGGCGTCAGGGGCGCGTGAAGAAACGCGTCGAAAGCGTAGGAAACGCGTCAAGATCCCCCGAATCGGGACGCGTCGGGTATTTCCTCGGCAACGGCCCCGGACGGATCCGCCGGAGCCCGTTTCCCACCCCCGTCCCGTGCCGCGCACGGGCTGTTCCTGGAGTCGGACGCCATGGCAGACCTGGTCCTCGTCGCGCTGACCATCGCGGTGTTCGCGGTGCTCGGCCTCATCGTCTCGGCGGTGGAACGCCGGTGAGCGCCGACAACGCCGTCGGGCTGGTCCTCGCGACCGGCCTCGTCGTGTTCCTCGTGGCGGCCCTGCTGTTCCCGGAGAGGTTCTAGATGGGCCCGACCGCGGCGGGGATCCTGTTCCCCGCCTCCCTGATCGTCGCCCTGGCCGTGGTGCACGTGCCGCTCGGCGACCACATGTACCGCGTCTACTCCGCCACCCGGCACCTCGCGGTGGAACGCCGCATCTACCGGCTCGTCGGCGTGGACGCGGACGCCGAGCAGCGGTGGCCGGTCTACCTGCGGAGCGTCCTCGCGTTCTCGGCGGTCTCGGTCCTGTTCCTGTACGGGTTCCAGCGCGTCCAGAGCCGCCTGCCGTGGAGCCTCGGGCTCCCCGGCGTGCGGGACCACGTCGCCTGGAACACCGCTGTCAGCTTCGTGACGAACACGAACTGGCAGGCGTACGCGGGCGAGACCACGATGGGCCACCTGGTGCAGATGGCGGGCCTCGCGGTGCAGAACTTCGTGTCCGCCGCCGTCGGGATGGCCGTCGCCGTCGCGTTCGTGCGCGGTCTCGTCCGCACCCGGACGGGGGAGCTGGGCAACTTCTGGGTCGACCTCGTCCGGGGCACGGTGCGCGTCCTGCTGCCGATCGCGCTCGTCGGCGCGGTCGTGCTGATCGCGGGTGGCACGGTCCAGAACCTGGCCGGCCCGCACACCGTCCACACGCTGACGGGCGCGTCCCAGACCGTGACCGGCGGGCCGGTCGCCTCGCAGGAGGCGATCAAGGAGCTCGGGACGAACGGCGGCGGCTTCTTCAACGCCAACTCGGCGCACCCCTTCGAGAATCCGACGGCCTGGACGAACTGGATCGAAGTGTTCCTGCTGCTCGTCCTCGCGTTCTCGCTGCCGCGCACGTTCGGCCGGATGGTCGGGCAGAAGCGGCAGGGGTACGCGATCGTCGCGGTGATGGCCGTGCTCGCGGTGCTCAGCGTCACGGCGACGATGACCGCGCAGGGCGTCCACCACGGCACCGTGCCGACGGCGGCCGGGGCGGCGGCGGAGGGCACCGAGCAGCGGTTCGGCGTCCTGGACTCGGCCGTGTTCGCCACCGCGACGACGCTGACCTCGACGGGCGCCGTGGACTCGTCCCACGACTCGTACACGAGCCTCGGCGGCGCCGCGCTCCTGCTGAACATGATGGTCGGCGAGGTCGCGCCCGGCGGCACCGGCTCGGGCCTGTACGGGATGCTCGTCCTCGCGATCATCACGGTGTTCGTCGCGGGCCTCATGGTCGGCCGGACTCCCGAGTACATGGGCAAGAAGATCGGCGCCCGGGAGATGAAGCTCGCGTCGCTGTACTTCCTCGTCACCCCGGTGATCGTGCTGACCGGCACGGCCGTCGCGACGGCGTTCCCGGGGCCGCGCGCCGCGATGCTCAACACCGGCCCGCACGGCTTCTCCGAAGTGCTCTACGCCTTCACCAGCGCGGCGAACAACAACGGGTCGGCGTTCGCCGGGCTCACCGTGAACACGCCGTTCTACGACACCGCGCTCGGCCTCGCAATGGCCTTCGGGCGCTTCCTGCCGATGATCTTCGTGCTGGCCCTGGCCGGGTCGCTGGCCGCGCAGCGCGCCGTCCCGGAGTCCGACGGCACGCTCCCGACGCACCGGCCGCAGTTCGTCGGCATGGTCGCGGGCGTGACGCTCGTCCTCGTCGCCCTCACGTTCGTCCCGGCGCTGGCCCTCGGCCCGCTGGCGGAAGGGATCCACTAGCGATGGCCACGACCCCGCGCCTGCTGCTCGGCGCGCTCCCGCTGGCGCTCCGCAAGCTGGACCCGCGCGTGATGTGGCGCAACCCCGTCATGCTGATCGTGGAGATCGGCGCGCTGTGGACGACGGTCCTCGCCGCCGGTGACGTCTCGGCGTTCGCCGTGCTGATCGCGGCCTGGCTCTGGCTGACGGTCGTGTTCGCCAACCTCGCCGAGGCCGTCGCCGAAGGACGCGGCAAGGCGCAGGCCGACGCGCTCCGCGGCGCCAAGAAGGACGCCACCGCCCGGCGGCTCACGGACTGGCGGCCCGGCGCGGACGCCGCCGAGGAGGTCGTCCCGGCCGCCGAGCTGCGGCGGGGCGACGTCGTCGTGGTCGAGGCCGGGGAGATCGTGCCGGGCGACGGCGACGTGGTCGAGGGCATCGCGAGCGTGGACGAGTCGGCGATCACCGGCGAGTCCGCGCCCGTCATCCGCGAGTCCGGCGGCGACCGCTCGGCGGTGACCGGCGGGACGAAGGTCCTCTCCGACCGCATCGTCGTGAAGATCACCCAGCGGCCCGGCGCGTCGTTCCTCGACACGATGATCGCGCTGGTCGAGGGCGCGTCCCGGCAGAAGACCCCGAACGAGATCGCGCTGAACATCCTGCTCGCCGCGATGACGATCATCTTCCTGGTCGCCGTCGCGACGCTGCAGCCGGTCGCGATCTTCGCGCGGGCCGGGAACCCGGGGGTCGCCGACACCGCCGCGCTGGATGCGCACGGGGTGACCGCCATCGTGCTGGTGTCCCTGGTCGTCTGCCTGATCCCGACGACGATCGGCGCGCTGCTGTCGGCGATCGGCATCGCGGGGATGGACCGGCTCGTCCGGCGCAACGTCCTCGCGATGTCGGGACGCGCCGTCGAGGCCGCCGGCGACGTCGACACGCTGCTGCTGGACAAGACCGGCACGATCACGCTCGGGGACCGGCAGGCGGCCGAGTTCGTCCCGGTCGGCGCGACGACGATCGGGGAACTGGCGGACGCGGCGCAGTTGTCGTCGCTGGCCGACGAGACGCCCGAGGGACGGTCCATCGTCGTCTACGCCGAGCGGGCGCACGGCGTGCGGGAACGCCGTCCCGGCGAACTGGCGCACGCCGTGTGGGTCCCGTTCACCGCGCAGACCCGCATGTCGGGCGTGGACCTCGACGGGCGGCGCCTCCGCAAGGGCGCGGCGTCGGCCGTCGCCGACTGGATCCGGGAGCACGGCGGGACCGTCGCGCCCGAACTCGGCGGCGTGGTCGACGGCATCGCCGCGAGCGGCGGCACCCCGCTGGTCGTCGGCGAGATCGCCGGCGGGCGGGCGCGCGTGCTCGGCGTCGTTCACCTCAAGGACGTCGTCAAGCCCGGCATGCGGGAGCGGTTCGGCCACATGCGCGCCCTCGGCATCCGGACGATCATGGTGACCGGCGACAACCCGCTGACCGCGAAGGCCATCGCCGACGAGGCGGGCGTGGACGACTTCCTCGCCGAGGCCACGCCCGAGGACAAGCTCGCGTTCATCCGGAAGGAGCAGGAGGGCGGACGGCTCGTCGCGATGACCGGCGACGGCACCAACGACGCCCCCGCGCTCGCCCAGGCCGACGTCGGCGTCGCGATGAACACGGGCACGTCCGCCGCGAAGGAGGCCGGGAACATGGTCGACCTGGACTCCGACCCGACCAAGCTCATCGAGATCGTGGAGATCGGCAAGCAGCTCCTCATCACGCGCGGCGCGCTGACGACGTTCTCGATCGCCAACGACATCGCCAAGTACTTCGCGATCATCCCGGCGCTGTTCGTGGGGCTGTTCCCCGGCCTGGACCGGCTCAACGTCATGCGGCTGGCCTCGCCGCAGAGCGCGATCCTGTCGGCGGTCGTCTTCAACGCGCTGGTCATCGTCGCGCTGATCCCGCTGGCGCTGCGCGGCGTGCGGTACCGGCCGGCGAGCGCGGCGCGGCTGCTGCGCCGCAACCTCGGCGTGTACGGGCTCGGCGGCGTGGTCGCGCCGTTCGCCGGGATCAAGATCGTCGACCTTCTCGTCCAGTTCCTTCCGGGGGTCTCATGAGCACGCTTCCTAGCCGGCTCCGCCGGCACGTCGCCGGGCTGCGGGCGCTGCTGGTCCTGACGGTCGTGTGCGGGGTCGCCTATCCGGCCGCGGTCCTCGCGGTCGCGCAGCTTCCAGGGCTCCGGCACAAGGCCGGCGGGTCGTACGTCACGGTCTCCGGACGCGAGGTCGGCAGTTCGCTGATCGGTCAGTCGTTCACCGACCGGGAGGGGCGTCCGCTGCGGCAGTACTTCCAGTCGCGGATCTCCAACGCGGGGGACGGCTACGACCCGACCGCCACGGGCGCGTCCAACCTCGGCCCGGAGGACGTCGTGGACGGCCGGGCCGAGAGCCTGCTCACGCGGGTCTGCGCGGCGAGCCTCGCCGTCGGACGGTTGGAAAGCGTGGACGGGTCCCGGCCGTTCTGCACCCCGGACGGGCGGGGCGCCGTCCTCGCGGTGTTCGGGACGCGCGACCGGACGGGCGACGTCGCCCACCCGGTCCGCGTCGTCAGCGTCAACCAGGCGTGCCCGGCGAAACCGTTCCTCGCGGTGTACCGGGGCCTCCGGGTCGAGTGCGGCAGGCCCGGCGCGGACTACTCCGCCGGGCGGATCGTCCCGATACGCGGTACTGCGCCCGCCCACCCGGTCGTCCCGCCCGACGCGGTCACCGGCTCCGGCTCCGGACTCGACCCGCACATCTCGGTGGCGTGGGCGCGGCTCCAGGCGGCCCGGGTCGCGCGGGCGCGCGGCCTGCCCGTGGCGCGCGTGCTCCACCTGATCGACGTCCGCACCACCGGGCGGGCGCTCGGATTCCTGGGCGAGCCGTCGGTCAACGTGCTCGAACTCAACATCGCGCTGGACCGGGGCTGACGATCGTCAGGCGCCCGTTCCCGAGCCGGGACGCGGACTTGGGCCTGGACGGGAATAGGAATCCCAACGAGAGAGAGGGGCGGAACCGTGGCCACTCCCATCATCGCGGGCGTCGACGGCTCGGCGAACGCCCGGCAGGCATTGGACTGGGCGGCGGACGAGGCGCGGCGGCACAGGCGCCCGCTGCGGCTCGTCCACGCGTCCAGGGCGCTGCTGCGCGACGGCACGCTGACCGACCTGGACTACGCGCGCCTGGAAGAGGACCGAACGGCCTTGCTGGAAGACAAGCGGCAATATGCGCTCAAGCAGGCGCCGGACGTGGACGTCACGACCGAGCTGGCCGCCAACGAGCCCGACGAAGCCCTGGTCGACGCGAGCGCCCGCGCGGGGCTGCTCGCGGTCGGGGCGCGGGGCGCGGGCGGGTTCGCTGAACTGCTGTTCGGGTCGGTGGCGCTGCACGTCGCCGGGCACGCGCACTGTCCCGTCCTCGCGGTGCCCGCCGGGGCCGCGCCTCCGGCGGACGCGCCGCCGGAGGTCCTGGTCGGCGTCGACACCGCGCACCGGCAGGACGCCGCGCTCGGCTGGGCGTTCGCCGAGGCGTCGCTGCGCGGGGCGCGGCTCACCGCGCTGCACGCCGTCAGCGTGGAGCAGGGGTCGCCGCGCCTGCGCGACATCGCCGACCGGGACCTCGCCGAGGCGCTGACGGGCTGGTCGGACCGCTATCCGGACGTGGTCGTCCGGCCCGTCGTGGCGGACTCCGGCGCGGCCCGCGCGCTGGTCCTCGCGTCGGGGGAGTCCGCGCTGGCCGTCGTCGGGACGCGGGGCCGCGTCGGACGCGTCGGCCACGCGGTGCTGCACCACGCGCGCTGCCCGGTCGTGCTCGTCCCGGCCACCGGCGGCTGACGCCCGGCTGGGCGCGGCGGGTCCCGGGGGAGCGCGCCGCCGCCTCTTGACCGGGTGGTCATCGGCATGGTCTCTTGATGGGCGACCAAGAGGAGGCCCGATGCGTGCTCTCTACGGCGGCGGAGGCGGTGCGCCGCATTTCCGCGACGTCCCCGAGCCCGAACTCGGCTCCGGCGGCGCGGCGCTCGTGCGCCCGCTGGCGGTGGCGCTCTGCGACCTGGACGTCGCCTATATCGCGGGCCTCCTGCCGACGGACGAGCCGTACGCCGTCGGCCACGAGTTCACGGCCGAGGTCGTGGCCGTCGGCGCGGACGTCGCCGCGCTGCGGCCGGGCGACGTCGTGGCGGTGCCGTTCCAGATCTCCTGCGGCCACTGCGACCGCTGCCGGGGCGGACGCAGCCTGTACTGCCGGTCGGTCCCGCCGCTGTCCACCTTCGGCCTCGCCCCGTTCGGCGGCGGGGACTGGGGCGGGGCGGTCGCCGACCTCGTCCGCGTGCCCTACGCCGACGCCATGTGCGTGCCGGTGCCGGACGGCGTCGACCCGCTCGGCGTCGCGGCCGTGTCCGACAACGCCGTGGACGGCTACCGCTGCGTGGCCCCGTACGCGCGGGCGGGGGACGACGTGCTCGTGCTGGGTTCGGCGAGCGTCGGCCTCTACGCGGTCGCCGTCGCCCGCGCCCTCGCCGTGAACTGCACGTACGTGGACGACGACCCCGAACGGCTCGCCGCCGCCGAACGCCTCGGCGCGACGGTCGTCGAAGCGACCCCCGACGGCACCGGCTTCGGCGACTTCCCGACGGTCGCCGCCTGCGTCTCGACGCCGGACGGCCTGCTCTCGGCGCTCCGCTCCACCGAGCCCGGCGGGACGTGCGTCTCGGCGGGCATCCACTACTTCCCCGTCGAACCGCCGCTGTACGACCTCTACCGGCGCGGCATCACCTTCGTGACGGCCCGCGCCAACGCGCGCGACGACATGCCCGCCGTGCTCCGCCTCATCGCCCAGGGACGTCTCGCCGTCGCCGACATCACGGCGCGGACGGCGACGTTCGCGGACGCGCCGGACGTCCTCTCCGGCGCGCTCCCGCACAAGACCGTCCTGACGCCGCGCTGACGGCCGCATGCCGAGTTGCTAATGTGCCGGGACGGGCGAGGCGGCAACGGCCGAGGCCGGTGAAAGGGGATCGGTGAGCGCGCCGCTGTACCAGTTGAAGGCCGAGTTCTTCAAAACGCTGGGCCACCCGGCGCGGATCAGGGTGCTCGAACTGCTCAGCGAGCGCGACCACGCCGTCGCCGAGATGCTGCCCGAGGTGGGGATCGAACCGGCGCACCTGTCCCAGCAGCTCGCCGTGCTGCGCCGGGCCGGGCTGGTGGTGTCGCGCAAGGACGGCTCGTCGGTGATCTACTCGCTCACCAGTCCGCGCGTCGCCGAACTGCTCGCGGTGGCGCGGGCGATCCTCACCGGAGTGCTGGCGGAGCAGGCGCAGTTGCTGGACGATCTCCGCGCGTCCCCGGGCACGCCCTAGCGCTCACCGCAGCGGGTGGTTTCAGCGTCCCGTCGAGTTGCTAAAGTCGTTAATTGCGCAGGATGTCGGACGACCCCGGGGGCTTCATGAGCGCGTCCGCCGTCCCGCCCCGGGCCTCCGTCGCCGACGTCGAGGCCGCCGACCTGGCCGAGCGCGCCGCCGCGCTCCTGGACGACGGTCACCGGCTCGCGCTCGTCGCCGCCGCCCCGCAGCGCGTCGTCTACCTGTTCACCCGGCCTGCCGCCGACGGTGAACCGGAGCGCCGCGCCGAGCTGCACGTCCGGCCAGGAGTCGTGCCGCCGAGCCTGGCCGCGCTCAGCCTTCCGGCCGGGCGTTTCGAGCGCAGGGCCGGGCGCGACGGGCGCGCGGAACTGTTCCACGGACGGCTCCCGGCCGACGCGCTCCCGCTCGCGGAACGCGTCGGCGCGGACGCCGCCGTCGGGCACGCGCTCGCGTTCTGCCTCGCGGTCGAGGACGCCGCCGGGGTCGGGGTGTCGCCCGGCGTGCAGCGGTCGCGGGCCGTGCTGCTCGAACTCGAACGCCTCGGCAACCACGTCGCCGACCTCGGCGCGCTGTGCGACGAGGCCGGGCGGCCGGTGCTCGGCGCGCGGTTCGCCCGCGTCCGCGAGACCCTGCTGCGCCTCAACGTCCGCGTCACCGGGCACCGGCTGCTGCGCGGCGGCGTGCTGCTCGGCGGCGCCGTCCTGCGCGCCGTGCCCGACCCGCGCCTGCTCGCCGCGATCGAGGCCGACGTCGAGGAGATCGCGGACCTCGCCCTCGCGGACACCGCCGTCGCCGGCCGGTTCACCGGGACCGCGCCGCTCGGCCGCGCCGCCGCGCGCGACCTCGGCGCCCTCGGCTGCGTCGCGCGCGCCAGCGGACTCGACGTGGACGCCCGCCGCGACCACCCCTTCACGGACCTGCGCCCGACCCTGGCCGTCGCCACCGCGCTCCACGGCGACGTGCTGGCGCGCTTCCGGATCCGCGTCCGGGAGATCGCCGCGTCCGTGGCGCTCGTCGACGACCTGACCTACGGGATGAACCCGGGCCTCACGTCGTACTGGCCGCCGCTGGCGCCCGGCCACGGGCCCGCGTCGGGGATCGGGATCGTGGAGGGGTGGCGCGGCACGATCGTCCACCGCGTCGAGCTGGCGGCCGACGGCGCGCTCGTCCGCGACACGATCGTCGACCCGTCGTTCTTCAACCGGCCGGCGCTGCCGGTCGCGCTGGCCGGCGCGCTCGCCGCCGACGTCCTGCTGGTCACCAGGAGCTTCAACCTCTCGTGAGCCGGGGGCCGTCTGTTCTCTTCGGGGACGCGTCTTCTACAGTGTTCCAACGACTATTGGAGGAGATGGGTCGTGTCCGCTGTCATGTACGCGTTGCAGGAGGAGTTCGCGCGCGTCGCCAAGGCGCTGGCCGCCCCGTCGCGGCTGGTCCTGCTGGACCTGCTCGCGCAGCGCGAGCACGGCGTCGAGGAACTGGCGGCGGCGGCCGGGATGCGGGTGTCGAACACCTCGGCCCAGTTGAAGGTGCTGGCCGCGTCGGGCCTGGTGACGTCGCGCAGGTCGGGGACGAGCGTGCGCTACCGCGTCGCCGACCACCGCGTCTCCCTGCTGGCCGAACAGCTCAAGCGGGTCGCGGTCGAGGTCTCGCCCGCCGCGGCGCGGGCCGCCCGCGCCGTGCTCGGCCCGGACGCGCGTCCGGTGGGCCGCGCCGAACTCCGGGACCGGCTGGCCGACGGGACGGCCGTCGTGGTCGACGTGCGGCCCGCCGCCGAGTACGCCGCCGGCCACATCGCGGGCGCGCTGAGCATCCCGGCGGACGAACTGGCGGAGCGCCTGGCCGAGGTCCCGGACGGCGCGGAGGTCGTCGCGTACTGCCGGGGCCGCTACTGCGTCCTGTCCGCCGACGCGGTGGCCGTCCTGCACGCCCACGGCCGTCCCGCCCGCATGCTGGACGGCGGGATCGCCGAATGGACGGCCGACGGCCTGCCGACCGCGAGCGCCGCATGACCGCGCCAGCGGGCGCCACCTGACCGGCTGCCTCCGCCCCGTCCCCGGCCGGACGTCCCCCGGCACCCCCTGACGAAAGGCCCCCGTGTGACCACCGCCCCGCCCCGTCCCGCCGCCGCGCCGCCGCACCCGGCGCAGCGGCGGATCCTGGCCGTCCTGGTCGCCGCGCAGATCCTGAGCGGCGCGGGCCTGGCCGCCGGGGTCACCGTCGGCGCGCTGCTGGCCCAGGACATGCTGGGCGGCACCGGCCTCGCCGGGCTCCCCAGCGCCCTGTTCACCGCGGGCGCGGCGGCGACCGCGATCGCGGTGGGCCGCCTGTCCGAACGCGCGGGCCGCCGCGCCGGTCTCGCCGCCGGATACGCCGTCGGGGCCCTGGGCGCCCTCGGCGTCGTCGCGGCGGCGGCCTGGGACCAGCCGGTCCCGCTGTTCGCCGCGCTGTTCGTCTACGGAGCGGGCAGCGCGACCAACCTCCAGGCGCGCTACGCGGGCGCCGACCTGGCGGACCCCGCCCGGCGAGGACGCGCGGTCAGCACCGTCCTGGTCGCGACGACCGTCGGTGCGGTCATCGGCCCCAACCTCGTCCTGCCCCTCGGCCACCTCGCCGACGCGCTCGGCATCCCGCGCCTGGCGGGCCCGTTCCTTCTGGCGGCGGTCGCCTACGCGGCGGCGGGCGCCGTCCTCGGGACGCTCCTGCGCCCCGACCCGCTCACCACCGCGCGAGCGCTGGCCGCCGACCGCGTCGCCGCCCCGGACCACGTCGCCGACGACACCGAACCGCCCGGCGCCCGCGGGCTGCTCCTGCTGGGCACGCTGATCATGGTCCTGACGCAGCTCGTCATGGTCGCGGTGATGACGATGACGCCCGTCCACATGGAGCACCACGGGCACTCCGCCGGCGCGGCGGGCGTGGTCATCGCCGTGCACGTCGGCGCGATGTACCTGCCGTCCCCGCTGTCGGGGATGCTCGTCGACCGCTTCGGCCCGCTGCGCGTCGCGGCCCTGGCGGGCGTCACGATGCTGGCCGCCGGACTCCTGGCGGGCCTGTCCCCGGCACGCTCCGTCCCGCTCCTCGCGCTGGCGCTCGCGCTGCTGGGCCTCGGCTGGAGCTTCGGCCTGGTCGCCGGGACGGCCCTCGTCACCGACACCGTCCGCTTCGCCGCCCGCGCCCGCACCCAGGGCATGGTCGACGTCGCCATCGCGGTGGCGGGCGTCGGCGGCGGCCTGGCCTCCGGCGTGGTCATGATGTCGACGAGCTACACCGTCCTGGCCGTCGGCGGCGGCCTCATCTCCCTCGCCCTGCTCCCCGCCATCGCCGCCACGGCCCGCCACCGGGAGAACGGCGTCCCGGCCCGCTGATCGACGCCTGTATGTAACGATCCCTACGGCAACCGCCCCGACGGCTGCTTCTTCGCCACCCAGCTCGAACCCGAGACCGCGGACCTGCGAATGCCGGCTCCCGCCTACACGTCGGCCGCGCGGCGGCCGACTCCTACGACGAGACGAAAGCCGAAGACCTCTGGAAGACCAGCGAAGCCCTCACCCGTTGAAAGCCCCGGCATCGGGGAGACGTCCCCCGGAAAACACTGCGGGCTCTTGCGGGAGGTGCGTGGAGCACCGGCCACAAGAGCCCGGTCTGTGGGCCACGGACAAGCCATGTCTAACCCCGGCACGCTGGCCGACGCACTCGAGGCCCTGCTAGCCAAGCTGCCCGCACCAACCGACCCGCTCCCGGCCCCGCCGGTAAGAACCATGCAAGGTCGCGCCAAGCAGCTCAAGGACACCGAAGCGCGTGAGGTGGTGGCTGCGTACAAGGCTGGAGCGACGGTCTACCAGCTTGGGCAGCGTTTCGGCATCCACCGGGTGACTGTCAGCAACATCCTCAAGCGGCACGGTGTTCGTATGAGGATGGGCGGGCTGGAATCCGGCCAGATCGAGGAAGCGATCAAGCTCTACCAGGAGGGTTGGTCGCTGCCACGTATCGGCCGACGTTTCGGTGTTGCCGATACGACGGTGCGGGCGCGGCTAATTGAGTGTGGAACGAAGATGCGACCGAGACCAGGAAGAGGATAATGGTAGTCCGAGCTTTTGGCGGTTCCGTTAGGAATCGTCCGCCGTTTGAGACGCCTCCTTTTCGGAACAAAGAATTACAGCCGCTTGCAAAAGCTCATATGCATATCTGTCGGCCGCGTCGCGTACTCGCCTAGAGGACGGGAAGATGAACCAGCAGCCGAGGCAGGCTAGCGCAAGTACTACTGCCGTTACGTTCACTGTCGTAAAAATAGGATGCTTGGCGAATGCGCCATAGGAGCCGATGTAAATAATGCACCCAACGAGTGAAAGTAGTGCAATAATCCGCGCAATCCAGCGAACACCATATAGGTTCCGATGAAAACCATACGATCGGTTTTCGGCACGAACGAGTGGGAATTTGTCACCATCTCGTGTGAGGTTGCGAACCTTGCCGACGGCAACCTCAATCGCCTCATCTGCTCGCGCGGGATTCGCTCGTTCACTGCGCGCGGAGGCGAGACTGGTATCCGTAAGTGCCGATATGGCTTTGCGCCAGGTCTCTCGTTGCAAGGAGTTCTGCGACTGCTCCCTTAGTCGCAATTTTTGCGTTGTTGGTGAACCACCCCAGGAAGCCCATAGCGATTCTTGCGTCTTTCGGCCGTAGTGGCGCACTAGTTCCGCAAGTAGAAGCGGCCCGCCTGCCAGCGAAAGTGCCGTAATGATGGCTGAAACGGCAGGCTGCTTTCGTACGCCAAAGATGGCCATGACAATGACTAGAGGCAGCAGAGCAAGCATGCCAGGTGCAAGCCGCGCCCTGCGCTCGTAATCGTCAAGCCACAACATGATTACGAGTCGCCGTTATCTTCCACGTTCTCATGAAACGGTTCGGGAATCGAAGCGGACCAACCTGGCCTAGTGGGAGCATCGTGGTGATGCCGCTTTGTCGTCCCCTGAGTTACGTGAACAGGGTAACCGCGCCGATGAAAGGCGTTTGTTGTTTTTTTGGCAGGGTGCTTGTGCTCAGGGTTCTTTGCTGGTGCCGATACGAACGCTGAGCCAACCCGAGTGGTTTGCCCCTTCGTCCCCAGCAGGCGATCCAATAGCGAAGGGCTAACGTTACGGCGGCTTCCATGATGAGGCACTTGCACAAAGTTCAGATCTCCGGGTGCGAATCCCTCACCCTCGAGCCGGTCGAGGACATGACCAAGTGCTGGAATACCGGCATCTCCTGTGAGGAGCAACTTGCGCTCGTCGATCGTCAGGAGACAGACGGCGCTCGTATTGTTTCGTGGTGACGTCTCGCCGTCTTCGCGTAGTGTTTCTGTAAAAATGGTTTCGGGAACAAGTGAAGCGGCGAGCTTCCTCAAAGCCTCTTTAATGCTTGGAAGCGAAGACTTAGCTTCGGTTGGTTCAACGATCTCTGCCAGCAGTTCCCGATAATATTCCTCGCTTGGCCCGAGCACGCGAAAAACACCGTCGGAAGTACCAACTCCAGCGAACGGCTCAATAACAGGAACGCCTCGCTGTTTGGCAACTTCTTCGAGACTCGCCGCCCCTTGCAACGAAGCCTTGAGCTTATCACTCAGGGTGCTAACCTTGAACGAGACAGTCTTAGCCCGCGCCATAGCCGACGAGTGCTTCCATGGGAGATGCATTAGTAGCTGCTTAACGTGCATCTCTTCTAGGACCACTTTGAGCCCGGTGATGTGATCCTGGTCGGGGTGGGTGGAGACGACGATATCTACCGTGGTTGTGTTGTAATATTTGGCGATGTGCTCAACGAGTGCCTCGCCGTCATCCGTGTAGCCACCGTCAACAACGATGACTGTTTGCTGCGAACGAGGGCCGTAAAGATTCCCGCAACGGATTGCAATCGCGTCTCCGCCGCTTGATTCATCGCCGACGGGGAGGAAGTCAATTTCGAATCCCATGAGAGCATCCTTGATCTCGTCTTCTCAGCGGACATCCGCAAGAGGGGGTGGGCCTAAGAATTGTAAAGTGCTGCTAGTACGGGTATCCCCGCCACCTTCTCTGCCGTCAGGTCCTCCCAGATCACCCCACGCGGCCGGCGACGCCCCGAGCACCGAATCACCTCGTCCGGTGTCACGATCACATCAACGCTGAAGTCGTGCGCCGTCTCCGGGATGTCCTCGTCCACGACCTGAAGCTGGTGGACGGGTGCCACGATGACCGTCTCGTCGGTGACGAGCCCCGCCTCGATGAGCAGCGCGACTTCAAGGTCGGAGTAGCCCGCGCCCTTCCCGATGCGCGCCCCGGCCCGGTTGACCGCCACGCTGCCGCAGACCACCACGTCGATCGGGCGCATGTCCTCGACGCCGACGCGGCGGGCCACCTGTGCAGCGCCCTTCTTCTCGGCGGCTTCCTCGGGCGGTAGCTCCAGGGTGTCGGGGTCGAGTAGGTAGAAGGGCTGGAGCGTCGCCATGCGCGGCACCGCCATATAGAGGAGCTTGCCGTCACGCAGGGCGCGCACCCGGACGGGGAGCTGTGCCCAATCCGGGTTCGCCTTCACGGTGTGGGCGTCGCGCCACAGGTCCAGCTCGGCCAAGCGCTCGGCGGTCGCCTCCGTACCGCGGAAACCGGGGATCTTGCCGTACGACCCCTCCGGGGCGGCACCTTCGCGTTCCAGCAGCCGCCAGACGCGGTCCCGGACGGCCTGCTTCGCTCGGTCGGTGTTCGCCCTGTCGGTCGCGTCCCCTAGACCGCCGCCATCAGGGCGAGGAGCCGATCCTGTACGTCCTGCACCCACGGTTCCCCCTGCCACCGCCGGAGCTCCCGTCCGGCGGTGAACGCCAGGTTAAGCCCGCCGCCGCCTCGTGTCAGCTCGACCGCATCAATGGTGTGATGCATGGCTTCGCCCGCTTCGTCGCGCTTGTTCTGGCGGATGAGTGACAGGGTGAGGTTCCCGTACGCGATGGCCTGGCTCTTCTTCTTGGCGGCGAGTGACGCGGCCGTTGTCCGCAGGATCGGTTCGGCGCGTTCGGGCAGGTTAAGCGCCAGGTAGCAGGAGCCTGCCAGCCGGTTGAACTCGTTGACGGTGTAGTAGTCGGCCCCCACGTCGTCGGGCGTCACGCGGTCGAACTGCTTCTCGGCGCTGCCGAGGGCGGCTTCGCAGTCGGCGAGGTCGCCGCGCATGGCGTGGCCCTCGGCGACGTGGAGCAGGGCCAGGCCGGTAAGCGCCGGGCTCGTCTGCCGGGCGATGTCCGCGGCTTCGGCCGCGCGGGCGACGCCTTCTTCTGGGTCACCGACGCCGTAGAGCGCGAGGAAGCTCTTGCGCAAGGTGGCATACGCCTCGGTGGCCGGGTCGCGCGCCTGCCGGGCGCACGCGATGGCCTCGTCCAGGTAGCCAAGCGGCGCGGTGTGGTCGCGACGCTGGCTGACGTCCCACACCAGTTGACTCATGAACGTCGCCGATTCGGCTTCGACCTCGAACAAGCTGCGCCGGACACGGCGGTCGCGGGCATGGTCGCGGAGCACCCGGATGTGAGCGTGGACATGGCCGGCTGGCCCAAGGAGCGCCGTCGAGGGAAGCGCGTCGTACTGCTCATCGAGACGGCGCACCCGCTCGTGGAGCTGCGCCACCGCGACCAGGTCGACTCGCGCGGGGTCCTGGACGGCTTGCTGGAGCCGTTCGTCGGACGGGCCGCGCACGACCGCGACGTCATCGAGCAGGGCTTGCAGTTTCTCCGGCGGGATATTCAGCGCCTCCGCCAGCTTCGGCCGCAACCACGGCTGCGGCTCGGTCGCAGCGCCTTCCCACCGGACGATCGTTGACCGTTCGACGCCGAGCAGTTCCGCGAGGTCTTCCTGGCTGTATCCGGCCGCTTTTCGCCGCTGGGCCAACCGAACCCGTTTGGCCGCCATAACACCCTTCCAGGGGTTCCGGGGAAGGCCACGGTACCGCGCCCACCCGTACCCGCCCAGGTCAACGGACCCCGTGCGCCATTTTTGCCTCAGAAGCGCATCCCTTTCGCCGTGGGTTTTTGCAGGTCAGGCCGGTTGTCTGGCCCCTACGCCCGGTTGGGCGGTGCCGCCGCACAGGGCCGTCGCCCAACCGGGTGACCAGGCGAAAGGAGAGGCGAATGGAACGCCCGATGTACGGCTATATACGCATCACGGGCAATGGTGTCTTGCAGGATGAAATCGGCCCGCTCCGGCACGAGCTGGCCGTCTACGCCCGCCGCGAGGGCTTCGCGCTCGGGGAAGTGTTCGCCGAGGCGCTCACCAGTACCGAACCGGCCTTCGACCGCCTGATCGCCGCGCTGAGGCGCGACGGCGTGCGGGACATCATCGTGCCGTCCCTCTGGCACTTCGCCCGGCTGCCCGGTCTGCAAGAGGCCATGCGCCAGCACATCGAGCACGAGACCGGGGCGCGTATCTGGGTCGTGCAGGGGCAGCGGTCATGAACGCCGAGCCGCCCGACTGCCTGACAGCGGCCACCGGCCCGGGACGCCACCGGGCGACCGATACGCGCCGCCAGATGCAGGCCGACGTCACGCTCCTCGCGTTCCAGCACGCTGCCGACCTGGCCCGCCAGTTCACGCGGGACGTCGTCCGCCAATTCGGGATGGTCGGCCTCGTCCGCGACGCCGAGCTGGTCGTCTCCGAGATTGTTACCAACGTCATCAAGGCGGCCGGCCTGACGACGGCCACGCCGTCCGAGAACATCACCGTGCGGCACATGTTTAAGCTGTGCCTGTTCACTGACGACGATTCGCTCATTATCGCGGTGTGGGATGCGCTCCCCGGCTATCCGGTACGCCAGACGCCCGGCCTCGACGCCGAAGCCGGGCGCGGCCTGCTTCTGGTCGACGCCCTCAGCGACGAATGGGGCTCGGCTCCCTACAACAACCACAGCAAAGTCGTCTGGGCGGTTCTCTCGGACGTCGGTACCGACCCGGCTCCGACCTGCCAGGACTGCTAAATGGTTCCATCGACGGATTACCTCGTGTCGGCCTGTACCGGGGACGACGAGGCGTGTGACCGGTGCGGCCAACCGGCCGCGCTAGTCGTAACCGCCTCTGGCGTGCGGACACTGCGTTGCTGCGCCGCGCACTGGCTTGTCGTGCGGTGGGTGCTGGAAGCTCGGCAGTACACCGTTCGGTACGGCGCGGCTGCGCTTGAGCGAATTCAATCCGGGGTCCGGCCGCGGGACGGCGACGCAGCCAGGCAGTAGACGTCGCACGTCGCGACGTCCGCTCCATTTTCGGGCAACAAATGCGCCGCAGATGCTTCACGATGGAAAAACGTTGACAATTATCAACGGGCGTGCATAAATAGAAGTGTTGACAGTCGTCAACGGCTCACATGTCCATCGCCTCGTCGTTGTTCTGCGGCTTACCAAGACGAACTCACATCGAGGGTTCGCCGGCCGCACTTCAACGAGGAGGCTCGATGACCGAGCAACCGGCGGGTGGCGAGGTACGAACCATCGCCATCCGCGTCCCCCCTGCGTTCAAGCAGCAACTCGATTCTGTGGTCGCGCTCACGGACCTGACGCTCAACGATGCGGGAATCGAAGCGCTGCACGCATGGATCGCCGCCAAGCTCGCGGACCCCAAGCTCCGCGAAAAGGCGCGGGCGGACCTGGTGAAGCGCAAGGAAGCGTTCGAGGCGGAAGCCAAGGCGCTCGAAGGGCTGATCGGCGAGGGCGAACCCGCCCCGGAGAAGCCCAGCACGACCCGCAGCCGAGGGAAGACCTCTGGCGGGAACGCCGAGTAGGGGCGCGAGCTCCGGAAAGGCGAAGGGGCATTCCTAGGTACTGATGTTCACCTAGGGATGCCCCATTTTATCATGTCTATAAATAGAATACCCCGCGACAACAACCTGACACGGGGTATTCTAGGTTGCGTTGCGCGGGGTTGCGGCCCGACTCGTGGTTACGTGTCGATGCGCTCGATGATCCCATTGGGATCCGGATGGTCGGGGATACGCTGCATGAGGAGGGCGTAGACATCGAGATAGCCACGAATCCGGACGACCTTCGGCACCGCGTAGTGCAGCTCGGTCATCCACCCTTCGAAAAGCCAGCAGCCATCGAAGTGCGTTTCCAGCGGCTGATGCTCTCGCGCCTGCTCTTCGGGATCCAGTTCGCGGGGCTCGAACACCTTCCTGACGTACTGGACATGGACATAGATCGGCGCTTCCTGGTTGGTTCCCTGGATGCGAAGGGGTGCGGCGCCACCATCGCCCTTCAGGGCGTTGAGGAGGTTGTCGACCGTGATCTCGTCGCCGACTCCCCACTCGAAGACAGGTTCGCCAGCCTCGAAGCCTTTGCGCTTCATCGCCTCTGAATCGGCGAGTTCCATCTCATCAGGTGTCATGACGTGCCCTTCGTGTTTTCGGACGGGACACGCCGCCAACAAGCGATATTGCTGGTTGACAGGGCGTCCGGCCGAAAAACACAAGCAAGCCCGACCAATTAATATATTAACATATTTTGCTCATAAATGCAATACTTGTCAGCGTGTCGATGGTGCGATACGAGTTAATCTTTCGCCTTCTTCTTATCGAGCTGATCGATTTCTTCAAGAATCCTCCCGGGGTGGCAGAGATCGGGCCGGACAAGTTCGCCGCCGCCGTCAATCCAAGTAGGATCGATTTGGGCGTAGTCGAGCTTTCCAATATCAGTTTCTATGAAGCGCCCGATGGTTAGTTTCCTAAGCTCGGCCATATTTTCAGATATTCTGTCCTGGCGTTCGGCTTTGGTTGCGTCATTGTCTTCGCCGACTTGTCTATCCAGGGTCCTTTGGAAATGTCGACGCGCTGTTGATTTAGGGATTGCACCATCATCCTTCATGTCGTTTATCTCTGCAATTTGCAAGGGCTGCAATCCCATTTCTGAGAATTCGACGTCAAAAACAGAAAAGCCCCCAACCTTTTCCTCTGCAATTCGCTTCTTCGCGGTTGAGTTCCAGAGGGACAGCCAGGCGCCAAAATTGCGCCACTTCGCCTCTCCCCAGATGCGCCAGTGGATCAGCTCAGTCCATGCCGGACCACCAAGCTTGCCCTGTCTTTCGAGGATGCTCCTGTTATATTTCCGATCCTTAAAGCGGACCCAGAGAACAAAGTTTGCGACTTCTCGTCCCGCGATAGTGTAGCCACCCCACCCATGTTCCAAAAAACACAGAGGGTCTTCGATTGCGAAGAGCGGGCGAGCTTTCTCAAAGACGTTGTCAATACGGCTGCGAAATACGCTTCGCAATATCTCTTGCGTAAGCGGGTTCATCATTATCTTGTAGTCGTCCATTTTGACAAATTCATACTTGCGAAGAGGTAGCATGGCTTTGTTGAATGCCATCAATGCAAGGGAGAGATCCTTCTTTTCAATGAGCGTTTGACCGAGTAGGTACGACATAATGTATTCGGCTGGGACGAATGAGCTCGGCAGGAACGCTAGAAGCTGCAAGACTTCAAGAGCGCGGGGATCTTCGTCTGTGAGCTTAGCTATCAAGCTCCGGTAAACGAAGTTGAGAGGACGTTCTGATGCCTCCGCGATAGCCTCCATGATGAGTTCTGGGTCGCGCACCGTCATGTAGCAAAAGTCTTGAACGCTTATATCGCTATTCTCTGCGAGGTATTTACACGCTTGCTCGATGGCACGGCGCTGCCCTCCGAGTAGGAGATAGATCCGCATACGGTCTTGTTGGTCGATCGATGGAAGCAGCTTGCGAACGAGTCGCGAAGATGACTCCGGGTCCAAAATTTCATGGACGAAACCCGGGTCTTCTCGGGTGTGCAACTGTGCACCGCTGGACATTTTTGAGGCTGAAATCGCCTCGATCTCAGCCGCTAGAAGGTTCAGCGCTTCCGTTTCTTGTTTTTCCCGGTACGCATCAGAGCCCACGAATGGGAATAGCGCCAAAGCCTCTTTGTGCCACTTAATTGGCTGCGCATCCGTTATGTCGGAATGGAATCCAAAAATTATCGTTGCCAATTCACGCATGACGCCAGGTGTCATGTTTGCGATGGCGTTGCGGAAAAGTGATTCTAGAGCGGAGACAAGATCTTCTCCGTCGCCGGCGTAAGATTGTGCGATCTCTTCGATGAGTGAAAAATCTTGTGGCTCATGCTTATTGCTTCTGATGCGGACAATGCCTCGTTTTCGAAGTTCAACTAGCTCTTTGACAAGACGCCGTCTCCTCTCCGCAGACATCGCCTCTTCAGTCATCTCCTGAACTTTCCTGATATCGTCCTGATTAATCCTGATTCCTCGGATTCTACTTGATTTCCTCGATCTCAGCACCCGGAAGGGCGCGATCGAGGAGGTAGCAGTGTTCCGAGAGCTTGGCACATGGACAGACCGCGTACGTCACCTCCGTACCAAGTCCGACCACTCCCACGTTGACGGGCGCAGCCTCTCCGGCCAGCGTCGCTCAGAGGAAGTACGGACGGACCAGTTCGTCCCGTCTTCCTCTTCAACACCTGGGCTGTGGGCCAACTACGTCCTCACGGCTGCTATCGCGTTCCTCGCCGGAGTGGTCTTCGACCTCACGCGTAGCGGAGGGCCGCTGGCCGCGCTGTGGCTGGCGCTCGCCTCGGCTATCACCGGAGGGATCTTCGCCGTGGTGCTGGCTGGAATGGTGCGCGTTCGGCTCGACCTCTTCCGCCTGAACCGTGAGCAGTCCCGTATCCGGCGTGAGAACTCTGCGCTGCGCGCCGAGATCGACCGGCTGCGCCGCACGCTCGACCACCCCGGCGCCGAGTAATACCGCGACGGCCGGGTGCTGGTTCGCCCCGCGTCCGGCCGTCGCGGCCCCTCGCCTCATCCATTCACTTCTGTGAGGAGCCGTTTCATGTCCCATTCATTCCTGACCTCATTTTCCGGGCGGCGGGTGCTGCCCGTGGTGGCCGCCTCCGGTCTCGCCCTGGCGTCGCTCGCCGCTTGCACGTTCGGGGGGTCGCCGGCTGGGGAGCTCGGTCGTGACCAGAGCATCCTCGCCGCGTGCGGCAAAGGCCCGCGGCCCGCTGTGGACGTCCAGCTCGACGGCACGGGGTCGAGTGCCTCGGCGCAGATCGCCGGGGAGCGGCTGGCCGCGGTGGAACAGCTCGTGCGCACGGCCGCCGTCTGCGGCGGGCGCGTGCGGGTGGCCGTGTTCTCCTCGTCCAGCGCGACGGAGACCGTGTTGTTCGAGGGGGCGCTGCCGCTTGCGGGCGCGACCACGAACGCCCGGTTGCGGCGGGTGCCGCGTGTGGTCGGCCGGGTCGTGACGCAGGTGCGGCGGGGTTACGGCCCGGCGGTGCGGCGTCTGGACCGGGGCGGGAGTGACATCACGGGGGCGTACCGGCTGGCGGGTGAGTGGTCCCGGCAGCTCGGCAGCGGTTACCGGCTCCGGCTGTTCGTGTTCACGGACGGCTTTCAGAACGTCGGCCCGGTGAAGCTTTCCGGCGCGGCGTTGGCGAACAGCAGCCACGTGCGCGGGCTCGCCGAGCGGGTGAGCATGCCGGCGTTGCCGGGCTCGTGGATCACGGTGGCGGGGCTCGGCCGGGTGGCGGGCAAGCCGCCGTCCTCGGCGGTCGTTGAGGGGCTGGTCGCCTTCTATGACGCGGTGTGCCGCCGGGCGGGCGCGTCCCGTTGCGTGTCGGTCAGCGACGACGCGGTGGCGGGCCAGTGAAGCCGCCGAAGCTGGGGCGGTCCAGGCGGGCGGGCATGCCGGTGGACGCCTGGGTGCAGGACGCCGACGCCATCTCCGTGGCGCGGCTGGATGAGGTGGGCGGGCATCCGCGCCCGTCGGGCGTGGGCGTCAGTTACGTCGAGCAGGAGTTCCATGCCCTGGCCGAGGAGCAGGAATGGAGCTGGCCCGCCGAGGGCGAGCACCAGGCCCGCCCGTTCCAGATGCGGGCGCACGGGCTCGAGCAAGCGGCGGACGCGGCCGGGCTCCTGCTGCTTGAAAGCGCGGCCACGGTGCGGCAGGCCACTGCCGATTACCGGCACGCGTTCCAGACCTTGTCACCCCACACGCGGCGGGAGCCGGGCGCGAAGTGGCGGTACTGGCTGTGCTGGCTGGTCCTGGTGCTCGGCGACACGGCCGGGGTCTGGTCGGCCGCCGTCACGGGTGGCGACATTGTGTATATCGCGTTCGGGCAAGCACTGGCCTCGGGCGTCGCCGCTGGGTGCGCCGGGCTGGTCGGGGCGGAGCTGAAGTACCTGCGCATGGCGCGGGGACGCCGCCGCGACCCCGACACCCTCACCGCCGACGAACAGCGCTACCGGCGCTTGTTCGCCCCCACCGACGAGGGCACCGGGGTGGTGCGGCTGGTCGGGCTGCTGTCGCTGCTCGTCGTGGTGCTGGTGGCGGCGGGAGTGTTCACGCTGCGCGGCTCCATCGAGGGCGGCGCCGCCGGGGCGACGTTCGGGATGCTGGCGGCGGCCAGCGCGCTCGGGTCGCTGCTGCTGGGCTACGCCTCCGCCGACGAGGTCGCCGACCTCATCGCGGGCGCAGCCAAACGCGCCCACCGCGCGGAGAAACGGCACCGCACCCTGGCCGCCGCCGCGCCGCTACGCGAACGGGCCGAGGCGGCGGAAGCGGCCCGGTCGCTGCGCGTCGAGCACGAGCTGCGCGGCCGGGCCGCGGGCAAACGCGTCGAGGCGCTGGGCTGGCGGGTGCTGCGCCGCAACCCGCACGTCTTCGGGCACGGCTACCCGGCCGGTGAGACCAGCGGGATCATCGGGCGGCGGACACGGCGAGGCGGGGCGGCATGACCCGCCACGGTCGTCTGCCCGGCGTCCTGGTCCCGAGCCGCCTGCTCGGCTCGCCGACGCAACGCCCGCCGGCGGCGTCGGGGCTGCACGCCTCAGCGCTCGGCCACCCCGGACACCCCGCTACTACGCCGACCTTGCTCATCGCGATGTTCGACAACTCCGGCTCCGTCGTCACGCCCGGCGGCACCGACCCGACCAGCAACCGCTTCGCCGAAGTCGACGCGGCCTTCTCCCTGGTCGCCCGGCACGGCACGCGGCGCGAGCTCGGCGCGGTGCTGCACTTCGACACACCCTCACGCGGCGACGTTCCGCCGCTGCCGCTCCAGCGCCGCAACCTGCCCCGCCTGCGCGCCGGACTCCGCCTGCCGCACGGCGACGCGGGGTGCAGCGTCCTCGGCCCCAGCCTCACCCGCGCCACCGCCCTCGCCGACGCCCACCCCGACCACGCCACGACCTTGGTCGTCTTGTCGGACTTCCTCCTCCTGGACGACGACCCGGCCAAGGCAATGACCGACCTGGCGGCCTTCCCCGGCGACGTCCACGCGGTCGTCCTCGGTAACGCGGTCCCCGCCAGCCGCTTCGCCTCACCCATCTCCGTCACACCCATTACCCGCGACGCCCGCCCGGGGGCGGTCGCGCGGGCGCTGCTGCGCAGCCTCACCACCCACCGGCCCGGCAGCGCGATACCAGGCGAGCCGCCGTAATCCGTCGCGCATTCCACAACGGCATTACTCGGCCACAGCACGCGCCAAAACGAGCCCGCCAGTAAGAGGCGCAGCACCGTCGCACCGGACGAATATTCGGGCGAACCTTCGGGCGAAACGACGATTGCCCCGAACGTCACGACACGTCATACCTACACCCAGACCCGAGGACACCAAAACGCGTCCCGGGACTGGGAAAGGAGGGACCACCCACATGGACGAGAACAAGCAGCCAGCGAACCAACGACGCGTTCCGTCGAAATTCAGGACGATTCTCGCGGACCCGCCGTGGGACGTGATGCAACATGGCACGCGCGGGGCGTCGCGTCATTATCCGCTCATGTCGCTGAACCGGATAAAGGCGATGCCTGTGAGTGATCTCGCCGAAGAGGACGCCTTTCTCTGGCTGTGGTGTACCAATGCCACTCTGCGCGATGGCTACGACATTGCGGAAGCCTGGGGCTTTACCGTTCGGTCACCGTTGACCTGGATCAAGTTCCGCCTTGGCCTCGGCCACTACTTGCGGAATGCCAGTGAACACCTGCTGCTCGCAACCCGTGGCCGGGCGCATGTGCTGGCCAGGAACCAGCCGACGTGGATGCCCGCGCCAGTGCAAGAGCACAGCCACAAACCGGAGGAATAGTTCGCCGTTATCGAGCGCCTGACGCCCGGCCCGTACCTCGAACTGTTCGCGCGGCGTCGGCCACCGAGCGACAAAGCATGGTTCGTCTGGGGGAACGAGATTTCCGCTGACCTCTCTATTCCTGGATATCCGGTGCCGAGCGACCGCACCAAGAAGCGGGAGGGCTGAACGATGGGGGAACAGCCGAACCCCTGGCACAACCCGTTCCAAACGCTGTTCCGGATCAGCTTGCTGGTTCTTGGCTCGGCGGTCGCCCTGAACGTTGCAATCACCTATCTGCGGCTGGTCGTGCCGTGGCTGCTCGGCGCGGCGGGAGTCGCCGGAGTGGTGTGGTGCGTCGTGGCGGTGGTGCGCTGGAGAAAGTCCCAATGGTGACGCCTACCCCTGTTATGTGTATTCAGAGAAAGACGTTGTGGAAAACACAAACATCGTTGACGGATTCGCCGTTTTCCGCAACAGATAGATGAGGCAACCGTTGACAAATGTCAACAGCCAGAAAGGAGGTTGGAGATGGGAAGACGAAAAACAACCAAGCGGCAGCGGCGTGAGGAGCGCCGGTTCCGCGTACGAGGGGTGCGCCGCGACCCGCCCGACATGCGCAAGCTCGGCCAGGCGTTGCTCAGCCTGGCCCAAGCCGAAGCCGAGCGGCAGGCGCAGGCCGACCACGAAGCCCAGCAGGGCGAGAAGCGGCGGGACCGCCACGAAGCGGATGACGCCCAGGCCGCACCGAAAGAAGGCCGGGATGGCTGACACGACCCGTCTGGTGTTCGGTGAGCTCCACTTTCCTCGGCCGCTGGCTGTGGACCGGGTGGTCGAGTGGCTGACGCATCTGGCGTCGGCAGGCTCGGCCCGGCTGGTCCTCGAAGCCCGCGCGGATACCGCTGGCGTGCGGTACCTGCTGGGCAGCCGATCTGATGATTTGGCACGGCTGCGCCGTCAGCTCGGCGCGGCCATGCCTGGCACGCAGTTCGTCACGGGAGCGTCCCCGCTAAGACGTGACACCGTCCAAGCAGCAGCCCGCGTCCGGCTGCGACCGGCTGGCCTGCCGCTACGGACCGACGCGCCCGAGGCGACAACGCGCGCATTGCTCTCGCACCTGGCCGTGCCGCTCCATGCGGCCGAGGCGCTCGTCGTCCAGGTCGTACTCGGTCCGTCCCATGCGCCGCGCCGGATGCTCGGGCGGCCCGCGGAACCGGCCTCGTCGGTGTGGTCGCTGCTCAGCAGGGGGCAATCCGCTGCCAGCACTGAGACCCGTGCCCGTATGGCGCGACGGCTCGGGCAAGCCGGGTTCGCGGCGACCGTCCGGCTTGGGATTGCCAGTCGTCATCGTGACCGTCGCCGCGCGCTGCTCTTCGGCCTTATGGGTGCGCTGGCGACCGCGCAGAGTGCCGGGGTACGGCTGGACCTGGTGCGCGAGGCACCCAAACGGCTCGATCTCGGGATGGTGCCGTGGCGATGGCCGCTGCATCTGGGGGTCGATGAACTGGCCGTGCTGCTCGGCTGGCCCTACCCGGAGGGCGAGTTGCCGGGGCTGCCGCCGCTGCATCCGCGCCCGCTACGGGCCGCGGATGGCGTCCACACCGGACCGCGTGTCTTCGCCCAAAGTGCCGCACCGGGCGACGACCGCACGGTCGGCATCTCCGCGACCGACCAGACGTTTCACGCCGTCGCCTACGGACCGAGCGGGAGCGGCAAGACCAATGCGCTCCTGCACCTCATCGTGGCGGATATCGAGGCAGGGCGGCCCGTCGCGGTCTTGGACCCCAAGAAACAGCTCATTGACGACGTCCTCGTTCGCGTCCCCGACCACCGCGTTGACGATGTCGTCATCCTGGACGCCGCCGAGGCGCAGCCGGTCGGCTTCAACCCGCTCGACGTCACCGGCCGCGACCCCGACGTGGTGGTCGACGGAATCCTGGCCGTCTTCCAGGCGGTGTTCGCGGACGGCTGGGGGCCGCGCACCGCCGACACCTTCTCGGCGTCCCTGCGGACGCTGGCCCGCGCCAGCTCGGCCACACGCCCGGCGACACTCCTGGACCTGCCCCGGCTGCTCACCGATCCGCAGTTCCGACGCCCGCTGGTCGGCCGCGTCCACGACGACATGGCACTGGCCGGATTCTGGGCCTGGTACGAGGCGCAGTCGCCCGGCGCACAGGCAGCGGTGATCGCCCCGCCACTGAACAAGCTGCGCCAATTCCTGCTCCGGCCGGCATTGACCCGGATGCTAGATCAGCGGGAGAGCCGGTTCCGGCTGCGCGACACCTTCCGGGACAACAAGGTCGTCCTGGTACCGCTCAACGAGGGACTCATCGGACCGGGAACGGCCTCGCTCCTCGGCTCACTCGTCATCGCCGACCTCTGGCAGGCCACCCAGGAACGCGCCGACGACCCGAAGGCAAGCACACACCCGGGAATGATCTACGTCGACGAAGCCCCGCGCTTCTTGAACTTGCCCCTGTCGCTGGCCGACGCCCTCGCCGTCTCCCGGTCGCTCGGTGTCGGCTGGTTCCTGGCCGCGCAGTTCCGCTGCCGACGACTACGGCATCGAGCCCAACGGGCCGCGCGACCACGAAGACGAAACTACGCCACCAGAAAGATAACTAGCAGGGTGGGAAAGGAGGAATCACAATGACAACCAAAAACGACACCGTTCCCACCCGCAGCGTTCTCGCTCAGCTTCGCGCGCTTGCTCGTGAGCCAATCACTGGCCTGGACGACCTGCGACGCGTCGCTCGCGCCCAAGCGGCTACCTTGTTCACGACGCTTGCCGCGCCGCTGCACGACCTGCCCGAACGGCTACCCGCGCTCATCCCGAGCATCCGCATCGAGTACGTCCCGGACGTGCCGCTGCCGAGCCTCAGCTTCTGGGCACAAAGACACTGGCACATCCATATCCGTGATAGCGACCCGCCACAGCTCCAGATCGTGGCGCTGCTACGGGAACTCAAACGCATCATCGACTGGCCGCTGCGTACCCGGCAGGGCGGCATTACGAGCCGCCAATGGGAGGGGCTCGCCGCGCAGTTCGGCCGCGACGTCATCGCCGCGACAACCGCGCACAACCAGAAAGGGGAAACGCCATGAACGACAAACCACCGATAAGCGCCTACCTCAACCCGCCTGCTGCGGCGCGTCCGACTCCAGCCGCTCTCATCCCGAACGGCGGGAAGGACAAGCCGGTCGCTGTCGAAGAAGCGTTCCTCTACCTGCGCGTGTCGTCTAAGAAGCAGATGGACACCGACGCCGACTTCGACCCAGAGGGCAACTCCATTCCGACACAGCGCCGCATCGCGCAGGCCAAAGCCGACGCGATGGGCGTCACCGTAGCAGACGAGTACGTGGAGCCCGGCCGCAGCGCCACCAGCATCGACAAGCGACCGGTCTTCCAACAGATGATGGCCGACCTCAAACAGCGCCCCACCGTGCGCTACGTCATCGTCTACATGATGTCCCGCGCCTTCCGTAACGCACTGGAAGAACTCGCCACCAAGGCTCAGCTCGCCAAGATGGGCGTCACCCTCATCTCCGCCAAGGAGAACTTCGGCGACGGCTACCTCGGCGACGCCATGCAGGGCATCATGGCGATCTTCAACGAGCTGCAAGTCCGCATGAGCGGCGAGGACATCAAGGTCAAGATGGCCAACAAGGTCCGCAACGGCGGCACGGTCAACCGCGCGCCCATCGGGTACCTCAACGCCGCCAAACGAGTCGACGGCCGGGAAGTCCGCACGGTCATCATTGACCCGGAGCGCGGCCCGCTCATCCGCCAGGCGTTCGAGCTGTACGCCACCGGCGACTACACGCTGGCCGACCTCACCGACGAACTGTACGACCGTGGCCTCACCACCCGGCCGACCGCCGCCTACTCGGCGCAGGCGCTGACGATCACGACGCTGTCCAAGGTGCTGCGTGACCGCTACTACCTCGGCTACGTCGTCTACAAGGGCGAGATCCACCCTGGCCGGCACGACGCCATCATCGACGAGGACCTCTTCGACCGCGTGCAAGAAATCATCGAAACACGGGCCGCCGCCCACGAGCTCCGTCGCGTCCACCACCACTACCTCAAGGGGTCGCTGTTCTGCGGGGCGTGTGCGGCCAAGGGTGAACGAGGCCGCCTCATCATGCAGCAGACGACGAACCGGCATGGGACGACGTACCTCTACTTCTTCTGCCGGGGACGGCAGTCGGGGTTCTGCATGACACCGCACATCAACGCGGTGAAGCTGGAGGAACTGGTCGAAGCGCACTACGACACGATCCGCTTTGCTCCGGCGTTCGTGACGACGGTGCGGGCGCACCTGCACGAGGCCATCGCGGAGAAGGAGGCGGGTGCCCGCCTCCTGCACCAGCAGCTCAGCGCGCAGCTCGCGGCCCTCGATGCGAAGGAGGACAACCTGCTCGACCTGGCGGCGGACGGGGAACTGCCCAAGGAAAAGATCAAGGGCAAATTGCGGGAGATTGAGGCGCAGCGCCGCAAGCTGCGCGCCCGGTTGGACGACACTGACGCCACCTTGAGCGACGCGGCCCGGCTTATCGAGCTGGCCGTGACGCTGCTGGAAGACCCGCAGGCGACCTACCTCAAGAGCGACGACCACCAACGACGGCTCATGAACCAGGCCATCTTCCAGGCGCTCTACGTGGAGGAAGACGAGATTACGGGCTACGAGCTCACGGAGCCGTTCGCCAGCTTGCACGCGCTGGAGGGCGCGTGGCGGGCCGAGCGGGCGCAGGAGCGGGCCGACGCCCTCCAGAACGGCACTACGGCCGACATGGGCGCTAACGCGCCCGAAAACGGTAACAGCGCCCTCCCCGAGGGGGAGGGCGCTGCCTGGGATCTGACCTTGCAGGAGCTGCTAGGTACCCGATCGGACGGGGGTTCTAGTGGGTCCTGCTTGGTGGGCGATACTGGGATTGAACCAGTGACCTCTACCGTGTCAAGGTAGCGCTCTCCCACTGAGCTAATCGCCCGGGGCCCGCATCCGCCTGCGGTGCGGGCACCAGAGGTGGAGACGGGATTTGAACCCGTGTAGACGGCTTTGCAGGCCGTTGCCTCGCCTCTCGGCCACTCCACCAGAGCGAGACCGCCTGGCTGTGCAAGGGCCTCTCAGAGCGGAAGACGGGATTTGAACCCGCGACCCTCACCTTGGCAAGGTGATGCTCTACCCCTGAGCCACTTCCGCGTGACGCTGTTCGGGCCTTCCCTTTCGGGGCGGTCCCTCGCGGCGACGGGTTAACTCTAGCGGAACTCGGCGGCCGTTGCGTACTCGGCGGGCTCGTCGCTGACGGCGGCGTGCAGGGCGTCCCAGAAGGCGAGGTCGTCGTCGTCCCGGAAGCGGTCGATGCGGCCCCAGAACTCGTGGTCCTCGGCGGCGTGGGCGGCGGCGAGGGACAGGGCCGGCATGACCGTCGTGGTGGACTCGGCGGCGTCGAGGTCGGCGGGGGTGACGCCCACCGGCAGCTCGACGGGCGCGGTGCGGTGGTGCCGGCCGCGCTTGCGGACGCGGATGGGCGGCGTCGTCGGGGCCTTGGCGGCGGTGGCGCGGCCGACGGCGAGCGCGGCGGTCCCGCAGAGGATGAGGGCGAGGACGCCGCCGAGCACGACGTCCTGCGCGGGCACCGTCGGCGCGCTGGACGCGGGCGCGTCGTGCTGCGGCGCTCCCTGCGCGGGCGCGGCGGACGCGGGCGCCGCGCCGATGTTCTCGACCTTGGCGGGCGGCGCCGCGTGCTTGGGCGTGTACTTCTCGGGCACCGGCATCTTGCCGGGGTAGCCGAAGCCGACGACGTCGTCCAGGCTGCGGGTCTTGCGGGTGAGCTGGTACCCGTCGGCGTTGCCCTCGATGGTGTGGATCGTGCGGCCCTGGACGCTCTCGACGATCCCGACGTGGTCGACCTGGTCGATGTCCCCGCTGCCGGACCAGTCGTAGAAGACGAAGGCCCCCGGCTCGGGCTTGGTGCCCCACGCGCCGTGGTCGCGGAACCAGTGGGCGTGCTCGATCGTGGACGCGAACTGCCCGGCCTGCTCGGCGACGCCCGCCTTGCTCGCGGCCCAGGCGAGGAACATGTCGCACCAGGGGGCGGTGGTGAAGTACGCGTCGTGGTCGCCGTCCACGTTCTTGCGGTACCACTCGCCGAACTTGGTGTAGCCGTCGCCCTTCTCGGTGTAGCCGAGTTCCGACTTGACGACGGCCAGCATCTTCTTGCCGATCGGGTCCATCAAGGGCTCCCCAAGCGCCTTCGAAGGTGCGGGCGGGAGCCCGACCCAAGGGTGGTCCGCGACGACTCAAGGTCACGTTCTGATCTCGGGTGAATGTAATCGAGGTAAAGACCCCTCGGCAAGCGCCCGGCGCGATGGGGTCAAATCAGACTAGGCGCGCGATGGTCCGGACGGGCCATGTCACGTGTAGCCCCGGGGGAGGACGATGACCGGGCACAGCGCCGCGCGCACCATCTTGAGCCCGATCTCGCTGAGGAAGACGCGGTGCGGCGACGCGTCCTCGCTGCTCGCCACGACCATCATCTCGCCCGGGTCCCAGCCCGCGTCCGCCATCGCCGCCGCCACGTCGTCGCCCTCGCCGAGCCCGGCGCTGACGTCGTCGGGGTCGAGCCCGGACGAGTCAAGCGCGAGCCGGACCGCGAGCGCCAGGTCGTCCTGGAGCGGGCCGCGCGGGTCGCCCTCCAGCGCGAGCGTCAGCAGACGCAGCGGCACGCCGTACTCCTGCGCGGCGACCGACGCCCGCAGCACCGCCTCCTCGCACTGCGGACGCCCGACGTACATGACCGTGAGCCGTTCGGCCCGCGCGGCGGGGACGTGGCCCGCCGGGACGACCAGGACGGACTCGGGCGCCGAGTGCAGCAGGTGGTCGGCGGCGGACCCGAGCGTGATCCGGCCGCGCGCCCCGCCCGCCGCCGAGCCGATGACGATCGCGTCGGCGCCCGCGCGGGCGGCGGCGGTGGCCAGCCCGCGCCCGACGCTGCGGCTCGCGACGGCGACGACCTCGGTGGCCGGGTCGTCGAGCCGGGTGCGCAGCCGTCCGAGCAGGGTGGCGGCCTCGGTCGCGGCGGCGGGCCGGCCGGGCGGGTGGACGTGCGCGACGGTGACCAGCCCGCCCGTGTGGCGGACGAGGTCGAACGCCGTCGCCAGGGCCTCGTCCCCGCCCCGGCCCGGCGCGTAGCCGACCAGCAGGTGCTGTCCGATCATGAGTCCAGCATCCCCGCCGGGCGCGCGGGCGGCGCCGCCGGGGTCAGGGCCGCGACCGCCGGGCGAGGCCGACCAGGTCGCGCGCGGTGCCCGCGGGACGCCGTCCGGCGGGCCACACGGCGCGCAGCGGGCGGTGCAGGTCCAGGTCGGCGACGGGGACGGGCACCAGGCGTCCGCCCGCCAGTTCGGCGGCGACGGCCCGCTCGCTCACGACGCCCGGCGCCGCGCCCGCGAGGACGGCGGCCTTCAGCGCGGCCGTGGACGCGGGTTCGAGCAGCGGGGGAGCGGTCCCGCCGTGGGCCGCCAGCGCCCGGTCCAGGACCTCGCGGGTGCCCGAACCCTCGGCGCGCAGGATCAGCGGCGTCGCGGCCAGCGCGCCGCCGTCCACGCCGCGCCGCCGCGCCCACGGATGGCCGGGCGCGACCACGACGACGAGCCGGTCGGACGCGACGACCGTGCCGCTCAGCCCGGCGGGCGTCCGCGCGCCCTCCACGAACCCGAGGTCGGCGGCGCCCGCCCGGACGGTCTCGGCGACGGCGGCGGGCGCGGCGGTCCGCAGCGCGACGGACGTCCCGGGCCGCATCCCGTCCAGCGCGACGAGCCAGCCCGGCATCAGGTGCTCGGCGACGGTGCGGCTGGCGACGACGCGCAGCCGGTCGCCGTCCCGGTCGCGCAGGGCGGCGGCGCCCGCGTCCAGGGCCGTCGCGGCGGTGACGACCTGCTGCGCCCAGCCCGCGAGGAGCGTCCCGGCCTCGGTGGGCAGGGAACCGCGCGGGGAACGGTCCAGCAGGGCCAGACCGAGGCGTTGCTCCAGGGCGCTGATGCGGGCGCTCGCGGCGGGCTGGGTGACGCCGAGTTCCGCCGCCGCCCGGCCGACGCTCCCGAGCCGGACGACGGCGAGCAGCAGTTCCAGCGCCCCGAGGTCCGGGACGCGCTGCGCGATGCCCATAAAGCCATCGTATGGGGGTGGCCGGAGACGGCCGCGCCGCCGTCCGCCACCGCCACATTCCCCTTCCCCCGCAGGCCCCGGGGAGGGCTCCGCAGCACGTAGAACGGCCGTTCCACGGGGCTTTTCCGCGCCTCCCGGCACGCTTTCCGCGCTGCCTGCTCTTCGTAATGAGTCGGTTGCGAACGGTGCAAACGCGGGTACGATTCCGAGCGTCCCCCGGTGATATCTCCGGCTTCGGCCGGTGGGAGCAGAGGCCGCGGTGTCGTTGACGATTCTGGAACAGCGTTCGGGCCGGCTCCCCGCGGAGCTGACGAGCTTCATCGGGCGCGCCGACGAGCTGGCCGAGATCACGCGGTTGTTCGGCCGCGGCCGGCTGGTCACCCTGGTGGGGCCCGGCGGCGTCGGCAAGTCGCGGCTCGCCGTGCGCGCCGCGGGCCGCGTCCTGCCCGGCTACGAGCACGGCGTGTGCTTCGTGGACCTGGCGCCGCTGCGCGAGCCGAGCCTGCTCGCGCCCGCGCTGGCCGGGGCGCTCGGGCTGCCCGATCCGAACGCCGGAACGGTCCTGGACGTCCTCGTGGAGTTCCTCGCCGAGCGCCGGACGCTGCTCGTCCTCGACACGTGCGAGCACCTGGTGGACGCCTGCGCGCTGCTCGCCGAGGTCCTGCTGCGCAACGCCCCCGGCCTGCACATCCTCGCGACGAGCCGGCAGCCGCTGGACATCGCGGGCGAGCACACGCTGAACGTCGCGCCGCTGCCCATCCCGGTGGGCGCCTCGCCCGACCCGCGGCGGCCGTGCGAGTCGGTGCGGATGTTCGCCGAGCGCGCCGCCGCCGTCGTCCCCGAGTGGCGGCTGACCCCCGAGAACCAGGACGCGGTGGTGCTGCTGTGCCGCAGGCTGGACGGGATCCCGCTCGCGCTGGAACTGGCCGCCGTGCAGTTGCGGGCGCTGTCGGTGGAGCAGATCGTGGACCGGCTCGACCGGCGCGTCCTGCACGTCCGGGGGCGGCGCACCGCGATGCCCCGGCACCGCACGCTGGAGAACGCGATCGACTGGAGCCACGACCTGTGCTCGCCGGGCGAGCGGCTGCTGTGGACGCGGCTGTCGGTGTTCGCGGGCGACTTCGACCTGGAGAGCGCCGAGCAGGTCTGCGCGGACGCCGAACTGCCCGCCGGCGACGTGTTCGACCTGCTGGCCGGGCTGGTCGACAAGTCGATCGTCCGGCAGGTCACCCGGGACGGCGAGGCCCGCTACCGGATGCTGGACACGATCCGCGAGTACGGCGCCGAGCGGCTGGACCGGCGCGGCGAGGCCGGCGGCGTCCGCGACCGCGCGTTCGCGTGGTTCGCCGGGCGCGTCGAACGCGCGCACGCCGAGCTGGCCTCGTCCGCGCAGCCCCGGGTGCTCGCCTGGTTCCGCGACGAGCAGGACAACGTCCGCGCGCTGATCGACCACGGCATCGGCGCCGCCGCCGACGGGCCGCTGATCCGCGCGGGGCTCGGGCTCGGGCGGATCCTCGCGCTCCAGGGGCTGATCGGCGAGGCGCGGTACTGGTCCGCGCGGATCCTCGCGTGCCGCGACCTCGGCGGCGACCCGGCCGCGACGGAGCTGATCGCGCTCGCCGGGCTGCTGGCCGTCCTGCAGAACGACCTCGCCGCGTCGGCGGACCTGCTGGAGCGAGCGGAGGCCCGCGCGTCCGGGACGGGCGACGACGCGGGCCTCGCCTACGTCCGGCAGGCGCAGGGGATGGCCGCGCTCTACGACGACCGGACGGACGAGGCCGTCCGCCTGCTCACCGAGGCGACGGTCCTGCACCGCGCGGCGGGCGCCGACGACGTGCTCGTCCCGATCGCCGACCTGTTCCTGTCGGTGGCGTGCTGCCTCGGCGGCGACACCGCCACGGCGCTGGAGCACGCCGAGCGGGCCGTCGCGGTCACCGAGGGCTCCGGCGACCTGTGGTGCCGCTCCTACGGGCTGCTCGCGCGCGGGACGGCGCGGCTGCTGGCGGGCGCGGCGGACGAGGCGCTGGCCGACGTCCGCGCGGGCCTGGCCGTCAAGCGCGACCTCGGCGACCGGCTCGGCGTGTCGCTCGCGCTGGACGTGGCGGGCGGCTGCCTGGTGTCGCTCGCGCAGCCGATGCAGGCCGCGCGGCTGTTCGGCTGCGCGGACCGGCTGCGCCGCTACACCGGGTCCACGATGTTCGGCCCGCAGCACGCGCTGCTGCGCGGCTTCTTCGAGCAGCAGGCGGGGGAGGCGCTCGGCGCGGACGCCTACCGCACCGCCTACGAGACCGGCGAGTCGCTGGAGACCGACATCGCGGTCGCCGAGGCCCTCGCCGAGCGGCCCGCGCCCGACGCGCCGGGCGCCCGGCCGGACCGTCCGGCGCTCACGCCGCGCGAGCGGGAGATCGCCGGGCTGGTCGCGGCCGGGCTGACGAACCGGGAGATCGCCGACCGGCTCGTCATCGCCAAGCGCACCGCCGACTCCCATGTGGAGCACATCCTCGCCAAGCTCGGGTTCTCCTCGCGGGCCGAGATCGTGGCGTGGGTGGCGGCGGAGCGCTGAGGCGTCACTCGCCGATGACGCCGTCGGCCAGCTCGCGGACGACGTCGAGCTGGCCGACGTGCCGCGCGTACTCCTGGAGCAGGTGGAACAGGATCCAGGCCAGGCTGGGCGGCTCGTCGGAGAAGTGGTCGAAGTGGGCGCGCTGCAGGTCGTCCAGCGCGGCGGCGGCGATGATGCCGCGCGAGGTCTCGGCCGTGGACAGGAACGCGGTGCGCAGGTCGTCCAGGGTCTCGTCGGGCAGGACGCGCCAGGCCCCCTCAGGGCGCCCGCCCGGGCCCCGGTCGCCGAACGGCTCGGGCACGTCGTCGCCGAGGAACCCCCGCTGGAGCCAGCGGATCTCCACGTAGGTGAGGTGTTTCAGCAGTTCCAGCGGCGTCCAGCCGGACGGGAGGAGGCTGGTGCGCAGTTGTTCGTCGGCGAGGCCGTCGAGCTTGCGCAGCAGGGCGTCGCGGTAGTAGTCGAGATAGCCGTTGAGCAGGGCGCGCGTGTCGGTGAGGTGGACGGGCGGCTCGGCGGGAGGCTCCACGAAGGTGACCATGCGCCGACCTTAACAACCGTCCGTGACAGGGGCCGCGCGTGCGTCGGCCCGGCGCCGCCGGGGTAGGCGCGCTCCATGGCACATGCGGAGGAACGTCCGGCGCGGCGCTGCCTGGTGACGGGCGCGACCGGCTACATCGGGGGCAGGCTCGTCCCGGAACTGCTCGACGCGGGGTTCACGGTGCGGTGCATGGTGCGGCGCCCGGACGCGGCGCGCGCGCATCCGTGGGCGGACCGGGTCGAGATCGTCCACGGCGACCCGCTGCGCCCGGAGACGCTGCCCGCCGCGCTGGACGGCGTGGACGTCGCCTACTACCTCATCCACGCGATGGGCGGGAAGGGCGGCGACTTCGCCGAGCGGGACCGGCGGGCCGCGCGGGCGTTCGCCGACGCCGCGGCGGCGGCCGGCGTCGGCCGGATCGTGTTCCTCGGCGGGATGCGCTCGGGCGGCGAACTGTCGCGCCATCTGCGGTCGCGGGCCGAGGTGGCGCGGATCCTGCTGGGCTCGCCCGTCCCGACGGTGGTGCTGCGCGCCGGGGTGATCATCGGCTCGGGGTCGGCGTCGTTCGAGATGCTGCGGTACCTGACCGAGCGGCTGCCCGCGATGGTGACGCCGACGTGGGTGCGCTCGCGCGTCCAGCCGATCGCGATCCGCGACGTGCTCGGCTACCTGGTCGGCGCGGCGCACCTGCCGCCGGAGGTGAACCGCGGGTTCGACATCGCGGGCCCGGACGTCCTGACCTACCGGGAGATGATGCTGCGCTACGCCGCCGCCGCGGGCCTGCCGCACCGGGTGATCGTGGGCGTGCCGCTGCTGACGCCGTCGCTGTCGAGCCTGTGGGTCGGCTTCGTGACGCCGGTTCCGGGGCAGATCGCGCGGCCGCTGGTGGAGTCGCTGACGAGCGAGGTCGTGGCGGGCGAGCACGACATCGCCCGGTACGTCCCGGATCCGCCGGGCGGGCTGCTGGGCTTCGAGGAGGCCGTGCGGCGGGCGCTGCGGCGCGTCCGGACCGGGGACGTGAGCACGTGGTGGGGTTCGGCCGCGACGCCGGGCGCGTCGAGCGACCCGCTGCCGACCGACCCCGACTGGGCGGGCGGCGTGCTGTTCGTGGACGAGCGCGAGCAGCGCACGCGGGCGCCGGCCCCGGCGGTGTGGCGGGTGATCGAGAGCATCGGCGGCCGGCACGGCTGGTACTCGCTGCCGGTGGCGTGGCGGCTGCGCGGCGTCCTGGACCGGCTGGCGGGCGGCGTCGGGCTCCGCCGGGGCCGCCGCGACCCCGAGCGGCTGCGGGTCGGCGACGCGCTGGACTTCTGGCGGGTGGAGACGCTGGACCCCGGCCGCTCGCTGCGGCTGCGCGCCGAGATGCTGCTGCCCGGCCGGGCCTGGCTGGACCTGTCGGTCGAGCCGGACGGCGCCGGGGGCAGCCGGTACCGCCAGCGCGCGATCTTCCGGCCGCACGGGCTGCTCGGGCACCTGTACTGGTGGTCGATCTCGCCGTTCCACGGGCTGATCTTCGGGCGGATGCCGCGCAACCTCACCGCGACCGCCGAGGCCGAGACGCGCGCGGACGACCGCGAACCCGCGCCCGTGTAGGCCCGGCGGGCGGAATAGACCGATCTCCGGTACGGTTCGAGCGGTTGAATTTTCTACTACCTGGAGGCGGGCATGATGCAGTTCGGGATCTTCTCCGTCGGGGACGTGACCCCGGACCCGACGACCGGGCGCACGCCCACCGAGGCCGAGCGGATCCGCGCGATGGTGACGATCGCGGAGAAGGCCGAGGAGGTCGGGCTGGACGTCTTCGCGACCGGCGAGCACCACAACCCGCCGTTCGTGCCGTCCTCGCCGACGACCATGCTCGGGTACCTGGCGGCGCGCACCGAGCGGCTCGTCCTGTCCACGGCGACCACGCTGATCACCACCAACGACCCGGTGAAGATCGCCGAGGACTACGCGATGCTCCAGCACCTCTCCGGCGGGCGCGCCGACCTCGTCCTCGGCCGGGGCAACACCGGGCCCGTCTACCCGTGGTTCGGCAAGGACATCCGCGACGGCATCGACCTCGCCGTCGAGAACTACCACCTGCTGCACCGGCTGTGGCGCGAGGACGTCGTGGACTGGCAGGGCAAGCACCGCACGCCGCTCCAGGCGTTCACGTCCACGCCGCGCCCGCTGGACGGCGTCCCGCCCTTCGTCTGGCACGGCTCGATCCGCAGCCCCGAGATCGCCGAGCAGGCGGCCTACTACGGCGACGGGTTCTTCGCCAACAACATCTTCTGGCCCGCGGAGCACTACCAGCGGCTCATCGGGCTGTACCGGCGCCGCTACGAGCACTACGGGCACGGGACCGCCGACCAGGCGATCGTCGGGCTCGGCGGCCAGGCGTTCATGCGCCGCAACTCCCAGGACGCCGTCCGCGAGTTCCGGCCCTACTTCGACAACGCCCCCGTCTACGGGCACGGGCCGTCGCTGGAGGACTTCATGGCCGAGACGCCGCTGATCGTCGGCAGCCCGCAGCAGGTCATCGACCGGACGCTGCGGTTCCGCGAGGACTTCGGCGACTACCAGCGCCAGCTCTTCCTCATGGACCACGCGGGGCTGCCGCTGAAGACCGTCCTGGAGCAGCTCGACCTGCTCGGCGAGGAGGTCGTGCCGGTGCTGCGCAAGGAGTTCGCGATCGGGCGTCCCGCGCACGTCCCGGACGCGCCGACGCACGCCGCGCGCGTCGCGGCGGCCGAGACTCGGGAGGTGGAGCGGTGACGGACCGGACGCTCGCCGTCCTGGCGGCGGGGCTCGGCCGCCCGTCGTCCACGCGGCTGCTCGCCGACCGGCTCGGCGCCGCCGCCGCGGACGCGCTGCGCGAACGCGGCGACGCCGTCGAGGTCGTGCCGGTCGACCTGCGCGACCACGCGCACGCCCTGACCGACGGCCTGCTGACCGGGTTCCCCGGCCGCGAGCTGCGCGCGACGATCGAGGCCGTGACCGGCGCGGACGGCCTGGTCGCCGTCACGCCGATCTACAACGGCTCCTACAACGGGCTGTTCAAGACGTTCTTCGACGTCCTGGAGCCGGGCGCGCTGGAGGGCCGTCCGGTGCTGCTCGGCGCGACCGGCGGCACCGCGCGGCACTCGCTGGCGCTCGACTTCGCGCTGCGCCCGCTGCTGGCGTACCTGCGGGCGGCGGTCGTCCCGACGGCCGTGTTCGCGGCCACCGCCGACTTCGGGGACGCGGCCGACCCGCTCGCGGGACGCGCCGCGCGGGCGGGCCGGGAGCTGGCCGACCTCGTCGCGGGCCGCGCCCCGGCCGTCCGCCCGGACCCCTACGCCGAGCCGACGCCGTTCGCCGACCTGCTCGCCGGCGACCCGCCCGGCTCCTGAATACCGGACTTTCGGCTACGTTTCGGGCATGCACACGGTTGCGGTGGCGGTGTTCGACGGCATGGCCACGTTCGAGCTGGGCGTGGTCGTCGAGGTGTTCGGGCTGCACCGTCCCGAACTCGGCGACCGGCCCTGGTACGAGCTGCTGGTCTGCGCCGAGGAGCCCGGCCGCGACCTGACGGCCGTCGGCGGGTTCACGCTGCGCGCCGGACACGGGTTCGGAGCGCTCGCCGCCGCCGACACCGTGATCGTCCCCGGCGCCCCGGACCCGGTGCCCGCCGCGCTGGTCGACGCCCTGCGCCGCGCGCACGCCCGGGGCGCGCGGGTCGTGTCCATCTGCTCGGGGGCGTTCGCGCTCGCCGCCGCCGGGATCCTCGCGGGCCGCCGCGCCACCACCCACTGGCGGTACGCGGCGCGGCTCGCCGAACGCCACCCGGACGTCGACGTCGACCCGGACGTCCTCTACGTGGACGACGGCGACGTCCTGACCAGCGCGGGCAGCGCGGCGGGCATCGACCTGTGCCTGCACCTCGTCCGGGCCGACCACGGCGCCGCGGTCGCGAACGCCGTCGCGCGCCGGTTCGTCGTCCCGCCGCACCGCGAGGGCGGGCAGGCCCAGTTCATCGAGGCGGCGGTGCGCCCGCCGGGGCCGGACGACGACGGCGTCGCGCGCAGCATGGCGTTCGCGCTGGACCGGCTCGCCGCGCCGCTGACCGTCGCCGACCTCGCGCGCGCCGCGCGCATGTCCGAACGCTCCTACCTGCGGCATTTCGCCCGGCGGACCGGGGTGAGCCCGATGCGCTGGCTCGCCGCGCAGCGCGTCGCCGCGAGCCTGCCGCTGCTGGAGGCCGGGGACGGCTCGGTGGACGAGATCGCCGCCGCCGTCGGGTTCGGCAGCGCCGCCGCCTACCGGCAGCACTTCACCCGCCGGATGCGCACGACCCCGACCGCGTACCGGCGCGCGTTCGCGCCCGCCTGACCCTGGCGGGATCCGGACGGACGGTGGCGGTCCCGCCCCTCGCGCGGCCCCCGGCGCGGCGCCGACGATGGGTGCACCCCACGAACTCCGGAGGTGCCCCCCATGAGCGACGTCACCGCCGCCGCCTACTTCGCGGCCCGGCTCGCGTTCGAGACCGACGTGTCCGACGTCCACGCCGACCTGGAGGCCGGCGTCGCCGGGCTCGTCGTCGTGGACGCGCGCGGCGCGGCGGCCTGGGAGCGCGGGCGCGTGCCCGGCGCGCTGCACCTGCCCGCGTCCCGCGTCGCCGCCGGCGCGCCCGCGCTCGTCGACCCCGCCGCGACCGTCGTCACCTACTGCTGGGGCCCGGCGTGCAACGGGGCGACCCGCGCGGCGCTGGAGTTCGCCCGGCTCGGCTACCGCGTCAAGGAGATGCTCGGCGGGTTCGAGTACTGGGTCCGCGAGGGGCTGGCGTACGCGACCGACGACGGGCTCGTCCGGCCGCAGGTGGACGGGCTCACCGCGCCCGCCGACGCGACGTGCGGCTGCTGATGTTTGCGCCCTGAGGCGCGGGTACCCCCGAGACGACCGACAGTGCCGATGAGGGGAGCACCCTTGACCACGCAGAAGCCCGTCCGTCCCGAGAGCCTGAACGGACTCGGCACACCCCTGGGCGACGCGCAGGTCTCCCCGGAGGAGATCCGCGACGACGCGGGAGCCACGCTCCGGCACCTCGGCCGGGCGCTCCCGCTGCCGCTGCCCCGGCTCGCCCTGAGCGGGGCGGGCGTCGCGGGCGTCGCCGCCGGGCTGGCCGCGATGCTGCTGTGGCGCCGCCACCAGCGCGCGAACCGGTTCTGGCCGCGCGCCCGGCGCGCCGCCCGGACGGCCGCGCGCGAGACGCGCGCCAAGTCCACGATCGTCGGCGGCCGTGCCGCCGGCGCCGGGACCAAGGCCGTGCGGACCGCCCGCGCCAAGGCCGGACGCTGACCCGCCGCCGGGAGGGGCCGCGCGGCCCCTCCCGGCGCCCGATCAGAACAGCGTCGGCGGCTCGGCCGGGACCGGCTCGGGCAGCGGCTCCAGATCCGGGACGCGCGCCCGCACCTCGTCGTGGAAGCGCCGCGCGAGCGGCAGCGCCTCGGCGTTGTCCGGCGTGTGGACGAACACGGTGGGGGAGCGGCCCTCGCGCAGCCACCCGGCGACCGTCTCGACCCACACCTGCCAGCCCTCGACCGTCCGGGCCGTGTCGTCACGGCCCAGGTACCGGACGATCGGACGCCCCGTGAGCGCGGCCGTCCGGCGCGGCAGCCGCGGCTTCTTCGCCCACGCGTCCCGTTCGGCGTCGCTCGCCGGAGGGCTGCGGAACAGCGCGGTCGTGTCGAACGGCACCCACTCGGCCCCGGCGCCGAGGAGCACCTGCTCCAGCCGTCCCGCCGCGCGCGGGTCCTCGAAGAACGCCAGGTGCCGCACCTCGACCGCGTAGGCGTAGGTCCCCGGCAGCCCGTGCAGGAAGCCCGCCAGCGCGCCGAGATCGCCCGGCCCGAACGCGCCGGGCAACTGCACCCACAGCGCGTGCGCCCGCGCGCCGAGCGGTTCCATCGCGTGGAGGAACGCGCGCAGGTCGTCGCTCCCGGACGCGCCGAGCCGGTGCTCGTGCGTGATCGTCCGGGGCAGCTTGGCGACGAGCCGGAAGTCGTCCGGGGCCTGCCGCGCCCACGACTCGACCGTGCTCCGCGCCGGGATCGCGTAGAACGTCGTGTTCCCCTCGA
Source organism: Actinomadura rubteroloni (assembly GCF_002911665.1). NCBI lineage: Bacteria > Bacillati > Actinomycetota > Actinomycetes > Streptosporangiales > Thermomonosporaceae > Actinomadura > Actinomadura rubteroloni. Next base: position 113,552 of record NZ_MTBP01000002.1, on the reverse strand, counting down.
CCGCGTTGCACCAGCTCGCGTACGCGCGCAGCCGCTCGCCGGGCGGAAGGGGATGGGGGAGGAACCGTCCCTGCCAGGGCGCGAGAGACCACATCGCGCAACCCACGTGAAGCCGCATGCACCGAACGCTACCGTCCGCGGCGCGCCTAGCGAATTGTCAGCCGACCGTCAGATCCGCGTGCGCCATGTCAGAGGTTTTCCGGGCCTGTTTCAGAACATCGGCGGCCGTCTTGTTGGCCGCGCCCGGCGTGCCTAGCGTCGGGAGCGTGCGAAAAACAGAGGGACGGGCCGAGAGAATCCGCGAGCTGCTGGACGAAGTCGCGCGGCTGCACGAACAATGCGGCCGGCTGCTCGGCGGCAATGTCCGGCCGGGAGTGGGGAAAATAGCGAAGAAGCCGCCCGCGGCGGCGCCGTTCAACATCGAGGCCGCCGAGGCGCGCTCGAAGATCCAGAGTTTTCTGATCCAGTGGGCGCGCGTCGTCGTGGTGCAGCGCCGGGTGTCGGCGCCGCGCTGCGAGGTGTCCGGCCTCGCCGCCTTTCTCGGCACGCACGCCGCGTGGATGGCCGAGCACCCGTCGGCCGGGGACGTCCCCGACCGGCTCGCGTCCCTCGCCGCGCACGCGCGCTACGCCGCGTTCCCCGAGGAGCGTCCGCAGTCCATCGGCCGGTGCGTCGAGCCGGACTGCGGCGGCCGGCTCCTGCGGCGCACCGAGCCGGCCCAGATCGAGTGCAGCCGCGACCCCGGCCACGTCTGGCGGTCACACCAGTGGCTGGACCTGCGCCGCCGCATCGGTCAGCGACCCTGAGCCGAGCCGGTACCCCACCCCGCGCACGGTGACGATCCACTCGGCGTCGCCGAGCTTGTGCCGCAGGGAGCTGACGTGCGTGTCGATCGTCCGGGTCGAGGCGGCCCAGTCGTCCTCCCAGACGCGCGACATCAGCTCCCTGCGGGTGATCACCGACTCGGGCCGGGAGGCGAGGATGCGCAGCAGCTCGAACTCCTTGCGCGTCAGCTCCACGTCGCCGCCCCGGACCCGCACCTGCCGCCGGTCCAGGTCGATCTCCAGCGTCCCGTGCGCGATCAGCCCGCGGACGCCCCGGCCGTGCGGCAGCACCCGGCGCATCACCGCCTCCATCCTGGCCACGAGTTCCCGCAGCCCGTACGGCTTCACCATGCAGTCGTCGGCGCCGGCCTGCAGGCTCAGCACCCGGTCCAGCTCCGTGCCGGCCCCGGTGAACGTGATCAGCGGGGCGTCGGTGCGGTCGCGCAGGGAACGGCAGACCTCGATCCCGTCGAGGTCGGGGAGGCCGAGGTCCAGCAGGACGAGGTCCGCGGTCGCCGCGACCTCCAGCGTCCGGCGGCCGGTGTCGACGAGGTCGACCTCGTAGCCGTGCCGGACGAGCCAGTGGACGAGATGTTCCGCCGTCCGGCAGTCGGGTTCAACGACGAGCACGCGCATCCTCAGCCCCAGTGTGGGTCGTGGAACCAGCAGATTCTCGCAGTGAATTTGGGGTCGCGAACACTCGTATTATGCGTTCGTGTGTTGTCGGCTTCAAGCTGACTGAGGGTAATTGGACTGGTCCGTTCATTCGCTATCTATAGCGCATGAGCTGGCGGTTTTAGATATTCTTCAGGTCAAGATGAGAGGGTTTCGGTTTTCTTATTCTGCCCACTTCCGGACACGCGGCGGGCGGGGCATCGCGCCCCGCCCGCCGCGTTCTTTCTAGACCGCCGATCCGGTCGGCGCCGCCGCCGACCGGGTGTGGACCACCTGGTAGGTATTCCAGTCATGGAAAGTGGACGACGCCTCGACCCGTTCGGTCGCGGCGCGGCGCTCGGCCGACTGCTCGTCCGCGCTCACGGCACGGAACGCCGCGAACGAAGCCTCGTCGTCCCACTGGGAGTAAACGACGGCGAACGGGCCGTCGAGCCCGCGTGCCGCGCGGCCCCGCAGGACGGTGTGCGAGCGGTAGCCGGGGACGTCCCGCAGCCACGCGTGGCCCGCGCCGAGCGCCTCGACCAGGTCGTCCAGGCCCCCTTCCGTCGCGCCGATGACCTGGATGACGGTGAAGTCGTCGCGGTCCGGGCCGATCTCGATCTCCGTCTGCTCCGGCGCCCGCTGGGTGTAGACGACGTCGGTCTGGAGCAGCTTGATGGACGTGGTGATCTCCCGGAACAGCGGGAGGGTGCGGTGCTTGAACTCCTCGCCGGCGTAGCGGGCCTCCAGGTCCTCGCCGCTGCGCCACTGGATGAAGTTGGCCGTCCCCGGGCTCTCCTTGCCGCTGTGGACGGTGCTGGAGATCCAGCCCGGATAGGCGGCGTTGTCGACGACGTCGCGCATCGCGCCGATCAGCTTGCCCTGCTTCTCGTCGGTGTCGGTGGTGAACAGGTTGAGGACGGTCAGGTACTTGCCGTCCGCGGCGAACGTGGGCATCTACGACTCGCTTTCGCTCGTTGATGATTCGCTCGTTGAGGTGGATGAGGGGTCGGGACCGAACCAGCGGGTCAGTGCGGTCGTGAGGTCGGCGCCGTCGTCGGTTCCCGGCGTCAGCCAGGCGACGTATCCGTCGGGACGGACGAGCAGCGCGTCCAGCGGGGCCTTGCAGTCGTGCTGGTCGGCCCGGATGATGTCCAGCCGGTCCGCCCAGGGTTCGGCGCGGGCGGACAGGCCGGCGGAGTCGTCCAGGATCAGCAGCACGCCGCGGCCGTTGTGGAGGAGGTCGTAGTTGGTGGTCTTCCGGTCGGGCAGGACGAGTTCCTCGTTCGGCAGCCGGCGGCCGAGCAGCGGGTGCGACCCGGGGCCGACGTCGTAGCGGACGTCCAGGCCCGTGACCATGCCGATCAGGTGCCGCTGCACGTCGGGGTAGAACATCAGCTCGCCGAAGACGTCGCGCAGGGGCTGCATCGCGTCGCCGTCGAGGTAGAGGAACCGCTGCACGAGCGTGTTCGCGACGATCCGCGCGCCGACCGGGTGCCGCTCGGCGTGGTAGGTGTCGAGCAGGGCGTCGGGCGCGTCGCCCTTCAGGACGGCGGCGAGCTTCCAGCCGAGGTTCACCGCGTCCTGCACGCCGGCGCTCATGCCCTGCGCGCCGATCGGCAGGTGGACGTGCGCCGCGTCGCCCGCGACGAACACCCGCCCGTCGCGGTAGCGCTCGGCCTGGCGGCTGGCGTCGGTGAACCAGCTCACCCACAGCGCCTCGCCGTCGTGGACGCGCTCGCCGCCGGTCAGCCGCTCGAAGCGGTCCGCGACCTCGGTGAACGACGGCGGGGTCGTCCGGCCGGTCGGGGCCATCGCGCGCTCGTAGGCGACGATGCGGTTCACGCCGTCGCCGAGCGGCAGCACCATCACCATGCCGCCGTCGACGCGCTCGCCGGCGAAGCGGGGACGCAGCTCGGGTCCGGACACGTCCGCCAGCCACACCTCGACGGTCGCCTCGGTGCCGGGGAAACCGATGCCCGCGAGGTTGCGGACCGTGCTGCGGGCGCCGTCGCAGCCCACGACGTACTCGGCGCGGACCTCGCGCTCGCCGTCCGGCGTGCGCATCCGGACGGTCACGCCGTCGGCGTCGGTCCCGAGGCCGGTCACCTCGTGCTCGCGGTGGATCTTCACGCCCAGCTCGCCGATCCACGCGGTCAGCACGGCCTCGGTCCGGGCCTGGTGCACGCCGCGGGCGCCGTAGGACCCGTTGTCGACGGCCGTGAAGTCCATGAAGAACCCGCCGAAGTGCCCGAACGGAAGAGTCTCCAGGGTTCCGAAGCGGGGCAGGAGTCCGCGCTGGTCGAACTCCTCGATGGTGCGGGCGGAGAAGCCGAGCGCGCGCGACTGCTGCATCGGCTCGGCGAGCCGGTCCACGAGCAGGGCGGGGATTCCGGCGAGCGCCAGCTCGCCGGCGAGCATGAGTCCGGTCGGTCCCGCACCGACGATGACGACACGGGGGTTCTCGTCGTCCACGATCTCTCCTTCAGGGGGGAGGGTCAGCCGTTCATGAGGTTTGTCAGGTCTTCCTGGGAGCGGTGGTGCGGGCGGGCGGGCGCGGTTCATGCTCGGCGCATGAAGCAGATGCACAGCGACCTGACGAACATCGACCGGACGGACGTCGCCGAACTGCTCGCCCGCTACCTGATCGGCCTGGACGCCGACCCCCTGGACGACGACTGGGCCGGCGGCCTGTTCACCGCCGACGCGGTCGTGGAGTTCCCGATGAGCGCGCACCGCGGCCTCGCCGGGATGGCCGGCTACCACCGCGACGCGCTCGGGAACTTCGCGGCGACCCAGCACCTCGGGTCGCCGCCGGCCGTCCAGGTGGCCGGCGACCGCGCCGGCCTGCGGGCGAATCTGACGTCGACGCACGTCCACCACGCCACCCGCGATGGCGGGCCGCCCGAGTTCTTCCGGACCGGAACGCTGGTCGACGGGGACGCCGTCCGCACGGACGCGGGCTGGCGCCTCACCCGGCTGTCGTTCCGCGTCCAGTGGATGGACGGGCGGCCGCCGGCGGGGTCTAGCTGATCCCGTCGAGCACGCGGTCGACGGCGATCTCGATGACGACGCGGTCCGGCGGGCTCGGCGGCGCGTAGGCGTAGCGCTTGGCGTACCAGCGCGCCCCCTCCTCCACGCGCGCCCGCTCGCCGGACACCTCGGCCGTCCCCTCCATGGACAGGAACTTCGGCCCGGCGACCTGGCAGATCGTCGCGCGTCCGCCGGGGCTCTCGATCACGTTGCGCGCCTTGCGCGACGCGGCCCGGGTGAGCACGCGGACGAGCCCGGCGCCGGGGTCGAAGGTGAAGCAGACCGGCACGCTGTGCGGCGTCCCGTCGGGACGGAGCGTGGTGAGGACGCCGACCTGCGCGTCGCTCACGAACGTCTCGGCCCGTCTGGTCAACTTGACGATGTTGGTCATGCTGTCTCTCCGGGTCGGGACGGTCAGCCGATGACGGTGTCGGGACGTTCGGACGCGCGCATCATGGGCAGCAGCACCAGCGCGAGGACCAGCGCGGTGACGGCGAACCCGGCGCCGATGACGAACGCCTCGTGGAAGCCGGACGCCTGGGCGTCCTTGATGCGGTCGGCGTTGCCCGCCGCCGCGTCGCGCAGATCCTTGATCTTGGCGAACGCGGCCGTCGCGACCACCGCGACGCCGAGCGCGCCGCCGCCCTCCTGGCTGGTGTTGATCAGCCCGGCGGCCAGGCCCGCCTCGTGCTGGCGGACGCCGATGAACGCCGCGACCTGGAGCGTCACGAAGGACGCACCGAGCCCGGCGCCCGCGACGATGAACGCGGGCAGCACGTGCGTGAGATAGCTGCCGTCCTTGGGCAGCCGGGCCAGCATGACCAGCCCGGCGGCGCTGAGGAACATGCCGGTGAGCATGACCGGTTTCGCCGCGATCTTGGTGGTGAGCGTCGAGGCGATGCCCGCGGCGATCGCGACGACGAGCGCGAGCGGCACGTAGGCCAGGCCCGTCTTGAGCGCCGAGTAGCCGAGGACGACCTGCATGAACAGGCTGGCGAAGAAGAACAGCGTGACCGTCGACCCGAACAGCAGGACGGTCGCGAGGTTCGCCGTCCGCATCGCGGTGTTGCGGAAGATGCCGAGCGGCATCAGCGGTTCCTTCGTGCGGCCCTCCACGATGAGGAACGCGGCGAGCAGGACCGCCGCGCCGGCGAGGCCGCCGATCGTCCGGCCGTCGCCCCAGCCGCGGTTGACGGTCTCGTTGAGCGTGTAGATGAGCAGGAGCAGCCCGGTGGTGAGCAGGATCGCGCCGGTCACGTCGATGCGGTGACGCCGCTCGGTGTCGCGGCTCTCGGGGGCGAGCAGCGGGGCGAGCAGCACCGCGATGATGCCGATCGGGACGTTGATGAAGAAGATCCAGCGCCAGCCGGGCCCCTGGGTGAGGATCCCGCCGAGCAGGACGCCCGCGACGGACGCGAGCCCGGTCAGGGCGCCCCAGATGCCGAGTGCGCGGGTGCGCTCGGGGCCCTCCTTGAAGGTGCTGGTGAGGATGCTGAGCGCGGCGGGCGCGATGAGCGCCGAGCCGAGGCCCTGGAAGCCGCGCGCGCCGATGAGGACGCCCGGGCTCTGGGAGACCCCGGCGACGAGCGAGCTGGCCGCGAACAGGAACAGGCCGATCTGGAGCATCCGGCGGCGGCCGACCACGTCGGCGAGCCGGCCGCCGAGGAGCAGGAAGCCGCCGAGGACCGTGCCATAGGCGGTGACGATGTACTGCAGGTCCGTCTCCGCCATGTCGAGGCTCTTCTGAATGTGAGCGAGCGCGACATTCACGACGGTCACGTCGAGGAAGACCATGAACTGGGCGACGCAGATGAACGCGAGCACGATCCCCGGCTTGTAGACGCGGCCGGGTGCGCTGGTTCTGGGCGGTTTGAGCGCCGGGGTTTCGGGACTGGCCACGAGCCGAACTCCTCTTAATCGGAAGGGGATTCCTCTTCAGGATAAGTAGAGCGCGGCCCGTTGGCCCTGTCAACGAATTCGGCACGTCCCGGCCGGGCGGGGACGATCCGCCCCGGCGCTCACGCCTCCGGCGCGGGCGGATCGACGATCCGGCACACCGCGGCCCCGGCCGCCACCGTGGCCCCGGCCTGCGCGGACAGGTCCCGGACGGTGCCGGACCGGTGCGCGGTCAGCCCCTGCTCCATCTTCATCGCCTCCAGGACGAGCACGGTGTCCCCGGCCGCGACCGGGGCGCCGTCGGCGACCAGCACCTTCACGACCGTCCCCTGCATCGGGCTGACGAGCGCGTCGCCGCCCGCGCCGGCGGGCCCGGCACGGCGCGCGGCGCGGGCCGGGGCGGGGCGCCCCGCCGCCGGCACGAGCGCCGCGCCGAGCGCGTCGCGCAGCACGACCTCCAGCCGCCGCCCGCCGACCTCGACCGTCACCCGACGGTGCCCGGCGTCGTCGGCCGGGGCGTCCGGCGCGTCCGCGTGCGGCGGGACGGCCCCGGAGAACTCCGTCTCGATCCAGCGGGTGTGGACGGTGAACGGCTCCCCGGTGAACGCCTCGTCCGCCAGCAGCGCCCGGTGGAACGGCACGACCGTCGGGATGCCCGCGACCTCCAGCTCGGCCAGCGCGCGCCGGGACCGCTCGATCGCCTCCCGCCGCGTCCGCCCGGTCACGATGAGCTTGCCGATGAGCGAGTCGAACTCCGCCGGGACGGCCGCGCCCTCGACGTAGCCCGCGTCCATCCGCACGCCCGGCCCCGACGGCGGCCGGAACCGGGTCAGCGTCCCGGCGGCGGGCAGGAACCCGCGCCCGGCGTCCTCGGCGTTCAGCCGGAACTCGATCGCGTGGCCGCGCACGGGCGGGTCGGACGGTTCCAGCACGCCGCCGTCGGCGATCCGGAACATCTCGCGGACGAGGTCGATCCCGGTCACCTCCTCGGTCACCGGGTGCTCGACCTGGAGCCGCGTGTTGACCTCCAGGAACGCGATCGTCCCGTCCGGGGCGAGCAGGAACTCGCACGTCCCGGCGCCGACGTAGCCCGCCTCGCGCAGCACCGCCCGCGACGCGGACACGAGCTGGCCGGTCTGCTCGTCGGTGAGGAAGGGCGCGGGCGCCTCCTCCACGAGCTTCTGGTGGCGGCGCTGGAGCGTGCAGTCGCGGGTGGAGACGACCATGACGTTGCCGTGCCGGTCGGCCAGGCACTGCGTCTCGACGTGCCGGCAGTTCTCCAGGTAGCGCTCGACGAAGCACTCGCCCCGGCCGAACGCCGCGACGGCCTCGCGCGTCGCGGCCTCGAACGCCGCCGGGATCTCCGCGAGCGTCCGCGCGACCCGCAGGCCGCGCCCGCCGCCGCCGAACGCGGCCTTCAGCGCGACCGGCAGGCCGTGCCGCCGCGCGAACTCCAGCACCTCTTCGGCGTCGGCGACCGGGCCGTCGGTGCCCGGGGCCAGCGGGGCGTTGACGCGGCGCGCGATGTCCCGCGCCGCGACCTTGTCGCCGAGCGCGGCGATGGCCGCGGGCGGCGGGCCGATCCACGTCAGCCCGGCCGCCGCGACCGCCGTCGCGAAGTCGGCGTTCTCGGCGAGGAACCCGTAGCCCGGATGGACGGCGTCGGCGTCCGCCCGCGCCGCCACGGCGAGGAGCCCGGCGATGTCGAGGTAGGTCTCGGCGGGGCTGCGCCCGCCGAGCGCGTACGCCTCGTCGGCGGCCCGGACGTGCAGCGCGTCGACGTCCTGCTCGGCGTACACGGCGATCGAGACCAGGCCCGCGTCGCGGCACGCCCGCGCGATCCGGACCGCGATCTCGCCCCGGTTGGCGATGAGGACCCGGCGCATCGGCGTCATCGGAGCCCGGCCCTGCGCCGCAGCGGGTTGTCCAGGCTGTGCAGCGAGCCGCCGAAGAACACCAGCGGGTCGCTGCCGGCGTCGTGGATCGCGAGGTCCACGACCTCCCCGACGAGGATCGAGTGGTCGCCGCCGCCGTACTCGGCGGCCAGGCGGCAGTCCAGGTAGGCCAGGGACTCGGCGAAGACCGGGGTCCCCGACGGGGTCCGCCGGTGGTCCACCTCGTCCAGCACGGCGGTGCTGCGCCGCGCGAACGCGTGGGCGAGCGTGCCCTGCTCGGCGTGCAGCAGGTTGACGGCGAACGCCCGCGATCCGGTGATGATCTCGTGCAGCCGGGACTCCCGGTGCAGGCAGAACAGCACGAGCGGCGGGTCGAGCGAGACCGAGGTGAACGAGTTGACGGTGGTGCCGGCGGTCATGCCGCCGTGCGCGCTGGTGATGACGGTGACGCCGGTGGCGAACAGGCCGCAGGTGCGGCGCAGCGCGGCGGCGTCCACGAGCCCGTCGGACGGTCGTGCGGTGGTCACGGGTGTCCAGCTCCTTTCGTCGGCCGGGCGGGTACCAGCACCGGCGGGTCCGCCGCGCCCGCGCGCCGGGGCAGGAACGGCCCGGTCATCGCGGTGGTGAGCACGGCCATCAGCACGAGGACGGTGAACATGCGGCCGTCGAGGACGCCGAGGCTCATCGCGGCGTTCAGGATGATCAGTTCGGTGAGGCCGCGCGTGTTCATCAGCAGGCCGAGCGTCGTCGCGTCCCGCCAGCCGAGGCCGGCCAGCCGCGCCGGCACCAGCGCGCCGCCGATCTTCCCGGCGCACGCGCACACCAGGACGAGGGCGAGTTCGAGCAGTCCGGGGCCGTCCAGCGCGCCGACGTCGACGTTGAGGCCCGTGACGATGAAGAAGACGGGGAGCAGGAGCAGGATCACGTCGTCCAGGGGCCGCCGGACGTGCTCGGCGAGGACGCGGGCCGGTTCGCGCGGCATGACGAAGCCGAACAGGAACGCGCCGAAGATGGCGTGGACGCCGATCCAGGTCGTCACCCAGGACGACAGGAAGACGCCCGCGCACAGCAGGGTCAGCAGGGCGGGCCACCGCTCGGTGGCCGCCCAGCGCCAGACGATCCGGCTGAGAAGGGGCCGCACGACGGCGGCCATGACGGCGAGGTAGAGGGCGAACAGCACGGCGATCCGGGCGAGGCCCGAACCGCTGCCGTCCGCGCTGACCAGCGCGGACACGTACGCCAGCAGGAACCACGCGAGGACGTCGTCGATCGCCGCCCCGGCCAGCGCGACCGCGCCGATCCGGGTGTCGGCGAGGCTGCTCTCGGCGAGCATCCGCGCGAGGACGGGGAACGCGGTGACCGACAGCGCGATCCCGAGGAACAGGGCGAACGGCAGGAACCCGACGTGCTTGCCCGCGACGGTGTCGTGCCGCGCGTACAGGACCGCCGCCGCGCCGACGCCGAGCCCGAACGCCAGCACGGCCGACGACACCGACACGCCGATCGCCGCGCCGACGTTGCCGCGGATGAGCCGCTTCTCGAACTCCCAGCCCACCGCGAACATGAACAGGACGAGCCCGACCTGCGCGACGGCCGACAGCAGCGGGCGCACGTCGTCGGGGAAGATCCGGTGGGACGGGTCGCCGGGCAGCGCGCCGAGCAGGCTCGGCCCGAGCGCGATGCCCGCGACCAGTTCCCCGACGACGGCGGGCTGCCGCACCGCCCGCGCGATCCGTCCGAACACCAGGCCCGCCAGCAGGACGAGCGCGATGCCCGCCAGCATGACGGCGATCCGCATGTCGGCGGCGTGGGCGCTCATCGCACGCCTTCCGCCACCCCGCTGACCCCGGCGGCGAGGAACTCCCGCACGGGCGGGCGCTCCAGCAGCTCGGCGAGCACCGTCCGCACCGGCGTGACCTCCGGTCCGCCGAGCAGCAGCAGGGTCTGCGCCTCGACGTCGCGCTGGACGCGTGCGCCGACGGCATGGCGTCCGGCGGCGTAGGCGTCCAGGAGCGCGTCGCCGGACACGCCCGCCACGGCCGCCGCGAGGCGGGGGACGAGCGCGGCGGCGTCCTGGAGCCCGAGGTTGAGCGCCTGCCCGCCGACCGGCATCTGCTCGTGGGCGGCGTCGCCCGCCAGCAGCACCCGGCCCGCGCGGTAGCGCTCGGCGAGCCGGCTGGCGTCGCCGAACGCGTCGCACCACAGCGGCTCGCCGCCGCTGACGTCCTCGCCGGTGACCCGCTTCCAGGTCGCGGCGAACTCGGCGAAATCGGGCGGCCCGCCGCGGTCGCGGGCCGGGGTGCCGAACGCGTGCGTCATCAGGCGGGTGACGCCGTCGCGCGTCGCGGCGATGGCGAGGCCCGCCGGCAGGCGCTCGAAGCGCCGGTCGCGGACGTCGACGCCGCGCACGTCGGCCCGGAGCAGTTCCCGTCCCGCCGCGCGGCCGGGGAACGCGATTCCGGCCAGCGCGCGGACGGTGCTGCCGACGCCGTCGCAGCCCACGACGTAGGAGCCGCGCACGGCGGTCCCGTCCGACGCGGTCACGGTGACGCCGGCGGCGTCCTGCTCCAGCGCCTCCGCCGCCGCGCCGCGCCGGACGGGCACGCCGAGTTCGGCGAGCCAGGCGCCGAGCTTGGCCTCCAGCACGGTCTGCGGGATCTTCCACTGCCCGGGGTAGGGCGTCCCGCCGACCGCGCCGAGGTCGAGCGGGAGCCCCCCGAAGTGGCCGCGCGGCTCGCGGGGGAGCCCGCCGAGCCGGGACAGCGCGCCCAGCTCGGCGAGGACCTCCATGGTGCGGGCGTTGAGTGTCGAGGCGCGCGACTCGTCCATCGGCGCGGTCCGCCGCTCCAGGACGACCGCGCGCACCCCGGCGGCCCGCAGCCCGCCCGCCAGCAGCAGCCCGACGGGTCCCGCGCCGACGACGATCACGTCGGCGCCGGTGTCGGTGCCCATGTCAGCGGCTCTCGGCGAACGTCCGGGCGTGGCCGAGCGTGGCCAGGCTGTTGGCGCTCAGCGCGCCCTGGACGTACGCGCGGGCGTCGGCGACGGTCGCGCCCGCGCCGAGGACCTTCTCCACCGTGTCCGGGTTGAGCACGACGGTGTGCTCGGAGCTGGCGGTGGAGCCCGCGCCGTCGTCCCGGAACAGCCACGTCCCGGTGTGGGCGGCCATGAGCGCGGGGACGGTCGTCTGCTTGTAGACGATCTTGTGGTGCGGGAAGCAGACCCGGACGGACTCGGTCGTGTGCGTCGACCCGTCCTTGGCCCGCGTGTCCATCTTCAGCGTCTGGAGGCCGGGCGTGGTCTCGGTCAGCTCCGCCCGCGCGACGTGCGGCAGCCGCTCGGGCCACAGCGCCGCCTCGTTGACGAACGCGAACGCGTCCGCGGCGGCCCCGTCGATCTGGACGGCGTCGGTGAAGGAGAACACCAGGTCCGCCGCCGCCAGCTCGGCGTGCCGCTTCAGCGACGCCAGCTCCGACCGGCTGTTGCGGTCGACGGCCCGGTCGATCCAGAGCAGGTCGTGCGGGTCGTCGTCGACCGCGCGGTAGTCGTGGCCGAGCACCACCCGGCACGTCCCGCCCGGGCCGGGCTCGACCGTCCACGTCCCGCCCATCGCCGCGACGGGCGGCGAGGACACCTCCTGGCGGAACTCGATCCGCCGCGCGGCGGGGTCGACCAGCCGCCGCGACGTCCAGTTCCGCACCTCGCCGTTCGCGGTCGCCCAGATCCGGATCCGCTCCGCGCCGCCTCCCTCGGGGACGCGCTCCACGTAGACGCTCGGCGGGAACACGTGGGGCCAGTCCTCCGCCCGCGCCAGCAGCCCGTAGACCAGGTCGGCGTCCGCCTCGATCGTCGTCTCGTGCTCCACCACGCGCTCGGCCGGTTTCGTCGTCATGTGCCTCTTCCTTCCGGATGGACGCCGCTGTCAGAAGTTGCCGAGACCGCCGCAGACGTTGAGCGCCTGCGCGGTGATCGAGGACGCCGGGTCGGTGACGAGGTAGCCGACGAGCCCGGCCACCTCCTCGGGCGTGCTGTACCGGCCGAGCGGGATCTTGGCCTGGAACTTGCGCAGGATCTCGTCCTCGGAGGTGTCCCAGGCGGCGGCGTAGCCCGCCCGCACCCGCTGCGCCATCGGCGTCTCGACGTAGCCGGGGCAGACCGCGTTGACCGTGATGCCCGTCGGCGCCAGCTCGTTCCCGAGCGCCTTGGTGAACCCGACGACGCCGTGCTTGGAGGCCGAGTACGGCGCGCCGAGCACGACGCCCTGCTTGCCCGCGGTCGAGGCGATGTTGACGATCCGTCCCCGGTCGAGGTTGCGCATCCCGCCCGTGGTCAGGACCTCGCGCGTCATGCGGAACACGCTGTTGAGGTTGGTGTCGATGACCGCGTCCCACAGCTCGTCGGCGATGTCGGCCGTGACGCCGCCGCCGCTGCGCCCGGCGTTGTTGACGAGCACGCCGACCGGGCCGTACCGCTCGACGGCGGCCCCGACGAACGCGGCGATGTCGGCGGCGGACGTGACGTCGCAGGCGCGCCCGTCCACGTCCAGGCCCTCGCCGGTGAGTTCCTTGACCGTCGCGGCCACCGACTCGGGCGTGCGGGCGCACAGGTACACCCGGTGGCCCGTCTCGGCGAGCAGCCGCACGCAGGCCAGGCCGATGCCGCTCGTCGCGCCGGTGACGATCGCCGTCCGCGCCGCGCCGTTCATGCCGCGTCCGCCTCGGCGAGCACCTCGTTGACGGCGGTCAGCAGGTCGCGCGGGGTGGCGGCCTCGCTGATGAGGCCGTCGTCCAGCGTGATGCCGTGCGCGCGCTCGATCCGGCTGCCGGCCTCCAGCAGGGCCAGGGAGTCGTAGCCGATCGCCTCGAACTCCAGGTCCATGACGTCGCCGTCGAGGTCGATGTCCTGGACGTCGCCCGCGGCCTCCCGCAGGATGCGCCGCAGGTCGTCGATGGTGAGCTGAGCCACCTGTCACACCTCTTCTCTCACGATCAGTGCCGAGTTGTTGCCGTCGTAGCCGCGGGCGAGGACCAGGGCGGTGCGGACGGGCCGCCGCCTGGCCTCGCCGACGACGAGGTCGAGCCCGTATTCGGGCATCGGGTCGGTTCCGGTCGTCGGCGGGACGATCCCGTCGCGGATCGCGAGCAGTGCGCACGCGACCTGCAGCGCCGCCGCGCCCGCGTACAGCCGGCCGGTCATGGTCTGCGGCGCGGTGACCGGGACGCCGTGGCGCCCGAACACCGCGCCGATCGCCGCCGCCTCGGCCGCGTCCAGCTCGCGGACCCCGGCGGCGTCGGCGAACACGACGTCGACGTCGGCGGGGGTGATCCCGGCGTCGTCCAGCGCCAGGCCGATCGCCCGCCGCAGGCCCGGTTCGCGGTCGCGTGCGTCCGGGCGCGGGTCGAACGTGGAGCCGTAGCCGGCGATGCGGCCGTAGGGCCGCGCGCCGCGCTCGCGGGCGGGCTCGGCCGCCTCCAGGACGAGGAACGCGCCGCCCTCGCCGGGGACGTAGCCGGACGCCGTCGCGTCGAACGGCCGGTAGCCGTCCGGGCTGAGCCGCCGGCTCGCGAGCTGCGCGACCCAGCCCCAGGAGCACACCGCGCCGTCCACGCCGCCCGACAGCATCAGCCGGCTCGTGCCGCGCCGCACCTGGCGGCGGGCCTGCGCGACCGCGTCGAGACCGCCCGCGTGGTCGGAGACGACCACACCGCACGGCCCGCGCATGCTGTGCCGGATCGAGATCTGGCCGGTGTTGACGGCGTAGAACCACGCGAAGGACTGGTAGGCGCTGACGTGCCGGCCGCCCTTGCTCCACAGCGCTTGCAACTCGCGCTGCCCGAACTCGAAGCCGCCCGCCGAGCTGGCCGTGACGACGCCGAGGTCGTAGTCCGACCACTCGCCGGGGCTGACGCCCGCGTCCGCGAGCGCGAAGTCCGCCGTGACGAGCGCGAGCCGCGTCATGTGGTCGGTCTGCGGCAGCAGGCGGCTGGCCAGGTGCTCCTCGGCCGCGAAGCCGGGGACCTCCCCGGCCAGCGCGCTCGGGTAGCCCGAGGCGTCGAACCGCCGGACGGGGCCGATCCCGCCGACGCCCGCGCACGTCGCCGCCCAGTAGTCGGCGGTGCCGAGGCCGTTCGGCGCGGTCACGCCGAGGCCCGTCACCACCACTTCGGCCCGCCGGGTCGCGATGGCCGTCATGCGACCCGCCGCAGGACCATGGCGCTCTGGAAGCCGCCGAATCCGCTCCCGACCGTCAGGACGACGTCCGTGCGGTGCTCGCGCGCCGTCAGCGGGACGTAGTCGAGATCGCACTCGGGGTCCGGGTTGTGCAGGTTCACCGTCGGCGGGACGACGTTGTGCTCGATCGCCAGCGCGCTCGCCGCGATCTCGATGGACCCGATCGCGCCCAGCGAGTGCCCGACCATCGACTTGATCGAGCTGACCGGCGTCCGGTAGGCGTGGTCGCCGAGGCTGCGCTTGAACGCCGCCGTCTCGTGCCGGTCGTTCTGCCGGGTGCCCGAGCCGTGGGCGTTGATGTAGTCGATCGCGGTGGCGTCCAGGCGGGCCTCGCCCAGCGCGGCGGTGATCGCCTCGGCCATCTCCCGGCCGTCGGGGCGCAGACCCGTCATGTGGTAGGCGTTGCACCGGTTGGCGAAGCCCGCGATCTCGGCGTAGATGTGCGCGCCGCGCGCCCGCGCCTGCTCGTACTCCTCCAGGACGAACATCGCCGAGCCCTCGCCGAGGACGAACCCGTTGCGGCTCGCGTCGAACGGACGCGACGCGTGCTCGGGGTCGTCGTTGCGGGGCGTCGTCGCCTTGATCGCGTCGAAGCAGGCGACGGTGATCGGGGAGATCGGCGCGTCGGACGCGCCCGCCACCATCGTGTCGACCGAGCCCTCGCGGATCAGCTCCACCGCGTAGCCGACCGAGTCGAGCCCGGACGTGCAGCCGGTGGAGACCACGGTGTTCGGGCCGGTGGCGTCCACCGCCCACGCGACCTCACGGGAGAACGAACTCGGGACGAAGTAGTCGTAGAGGTGCGGGACGGCGTAGCGGTGGTCCACGAGGTCGAGGCGTCCGCCGTCGCTGACGATGCGGTACTCCTCGTCCAGCGACGTCGTCGCGCCGACCGCGCTGCCGACCACGACGCCCGTCCGCTCCGGGTCGGGCGTGAGGCCGCTGTCGGCCACGGCCTCCCCGGCGGCGATGACCGCGAGCTGCGCGCCCCGGTCCATCCGGCGGATCTCCTGGGGGGTGAGGCCGCACGCCTCGGCGTCCAGGTCGATCTCGGCGGCGACGCGCGACCGGAACGGCCCGGCGTCGAAGAACGAGATCGGCCGGGTCGCGGTGCGCCCCTCCTCCAGCAGGTTCCAGAAGTTCTTCACACCGACGCCGCCCGGGGCGAGCACCCCGATGCCGGTGATCACGACACGTCGGTCCATCGTCAGGCGCTCCACTGGTAGAAACGCTCGGCCATCGCGTCCGCCGGGGATCGCCAGGTCGCCGGGTCGTAGGCCTCGATGAAGGGCCGCAGGTCGGCGCTGACGCGCTGGAAGAGCGGGTGGTCCTTCGCCTTCTCGATGCGCTCGCCGCCGTCGTCGCCGTCGAAGTCCTGGAGGTGGAAGTACAGGCCCCGGTAGGAGAAGAGCTGCCGCCTGCGGGTGCCCATCAGGCCGGGCATCTCGGTCTGGTCGAACGCGCCGAACAACTGCGCCACGGCGGCGTTGTCCTCCGGCTTCATGCGGGCGACGATGAGGCTGCTGTGCATGCCAGGGGTCTCCTATTTCTCTGTGGGTCGTCCGAGCCAGCGGTCCAGCGCGCTGCTCAGCGGGATCGGGTCGGCGCCGGTCCAGGCGACGTAGCCGTCCGGCCGGACGAGCAGGGCGTCGCCGGACGCGAGCGGGTCGCCGGGGGCGAGGTCGTGCGGGGCCGCGGTGACGATCCGGAGCCGTCCGCCGGTCCAGGGCGCGGCCTCGGCGCGCAGCGCGGCGTCGTCGGCGAGGTCGAGCAGGACGGCCGTCGCGTCGTGCAGCACCTCGGCCGTCGTGAGGAGCCCGTCGGGCGTGGTGAGCTTGCGCGGCGGGATCCGGCGTCCGAGGAGCGGGTGGTCGCCCGCGCCGACGTCGTAGCGGATGTCCAGCCCGCTGACCATGCCGGCCAGATGACGGGCGACGTCCGGGATCCGCATCAGCTCCTCGAACACCGCCCGCAGCGGCTCCACCTCGCTGCCGCCGAGGTAGATGAGGCCCTGGGCGCGCGTGTTGGCGAGCAGCCGCGTCCCGACGGGGTGCCGCTCGTCGTGGTAGGTGTCGAGCAGCTCGTCCGGCGCGCGTCCCGCCGCGACGGCCGCGAGCTTCCAGCCGAGGTTGAACGCGTCCTGGGCGCTGACGCTCAGGCCCTGGCCGCCCGCCGGGAGGTGCGTGTGCGCGGCGTCGCCCGCCAGCAGCACGTTCCCCTTCCGGTACCGCGTGACCTGCCGCGTCGCGTCGCCGAACGCGCTGACCCAGGTGGCCGTCGCCGTGTGCAGCGACTCGCCGGTGAGCCGCTTCCACGCGTCGGCGACCTCGTCGAAGGACGGGCTGCGGTCGCCGCGCGCGGGCGGCGTCCCGTGCTCGCACACGATGATGCGGTCCACGCCGTCGCCGAGCGGCGCCGACATGACCATGCCGCCGGGGAGGCGCTCGCCGATCTGCCGGGCGCGGACGCCCGCGCCCACGACGTCGGCGAGGTACATCTCCATCGTCGCGTCCGAGCCGGTGGCGTCGAAGTCGGCCAGGTTGCGGACGGTGCTCCGGCCGCCGTCGCAGCCGACGACGTAGCGGGCGCGCAGGACCGTCCGGCCCTGCGGGGTGTCGGCGGTGACCTCGACGGTGCCGCCGTCGTCGCGCAGGCCCACCACCTCGGTGCCGCGCCGGATGTCGGCGCCCGCCTCGACGGCCCACGCCTCCAGGACCTGCTCGACCTGCGTCTGCGGGATGCCGCGCGCGCCGAAGTGGCAGTCCTCCAGCACGCTGTAGTCGAGCGGGATGCCGCCGAAGTGGCCGCGCGCGCTCGTCTCGATCGAACCGAACCGGGGGAGCAGCCCGCGCTGGTCGAACATCTCCACCACCCGGGCGGTGTAGCCGAGGCCGCGCGAGCGGGTGGAGCGCTCGGGCAGCCGTTCCAGCACGATCACGTCCACGCCGCCGAGCCGCAGCTCGGCGGCCAGCACGAGCCCGGTGGGACCCGCGCCGACCACGATGACCGGTGCGTCCATCGACGCCTCCTTGTCGCGAAAGGGTTTCGGGAACGCGCAAGGCCGGACCGAGCGGGTCGGTCCGGCCTTGCGCGGGCGGTGTCAGCGCGTCCCGGCGCGCCAGCTCCGGGGCGGGACGTACACGGGCGGGAGCGGTGGGGGGCGGTGGAGGGCCGTCGCGGGCGGCGGGGCCTGCTCGGCCGCCGCGAGGACGGCGACGAGCGCGGCCAGCTCCACCGGCGTCGGGTCGCCCCGGACGATGCGCAGCCCGGTCACAGCGGGGGATTCCCGTGCTTGCGGGCCGGCGCGTCGGCGTGCTTGGAGCGCAGCGTCGCGAGCGCCCGGCACAGGACGGCCCGGGTCTGGCCCGGCTCGATGACGTCGTCCACCAGGCCGCGCTCGGCGGCGTGGAACGGGTGCATCAGCTCGGCCCTGTACTCGGCGATGCGCGCGGCGCGCACGGCCGCCGGGTCGTCGGCCGCCGCGATGTCCCGGCGGAAGACGATCTCGGCCGCGCCCTCGGCGCCCATCACCGCGATCTCGTTGGACGGCCACGCGAACGACAGGTCGGCGCCGATGGACCGGGAGTCCATGACGATGTACGCCCCGCCGTAGGCCTTGCGCATGATGACCTGGACGCGCGGGACGGTCGCGTTGCAGTACGCGTACAGCAGTTTCGCGCCGTGCCGGATGATCCCGTCGTGCTCCTGCCGGACGCCCGGGAGGAAGCCCGGCACGTCCACCAGGCTGACGATCGGGATGTTGAACGCGTCGCAGAACTGCACGAACCGCGCCGCCTTCTCGCTGGAGACGATGTCGAGCACGCCCGCGAGCCGCGCGGGCTGGTTCGCCACGATCCCGACCGTGTGGCCGTCGAGCCGCGCGAGCGTGCAGACGACGCTCGCCGCCCAGTCCGCGTGGACCTCCAGGTGCTCGCCGTCGTCCACGATCTCCGCGACGACCTCGCGGACGTCGTAGGAGCGCGTGGGCTCGTCCGGGACGATCTCGGCGAGCACCGGCGTCTCGCGGTCGGGCGCGTCCGCGCTCGGCACGGTCGGCGGGAGCTGCCGGTTGTTGTCGGGCAGCAGCGACAGCAGGTAGCGGACGTCCTGGAGGCACGCCTCCTCGTCGTCGTACACGAAGTGCGAGACGCCGGACTTCGACCCGTGGACCTCCGCGCCGCCCAGCTCGTCGTGGGTGACGTCCTCGCCGGTCACCGCCCGCACCACGTCGGGGCCGGTGATGAACATCTGCGCGGTGCCCCGCACCATGAACACGAAGTCGGTCAGCGCCGGCGAGTACGCGGCGCCGCCCGCGCACGGGCCGAGCATCACGCTGATCTGCGGGATCACGCCGGACGCCCGCGTGTTGCGGCGGAAGATCCCGCCGTACCCCGCGAGCGCCGTGACGCCCTCCTGGATGCGGGCGCCCGCGCCGTCGTTGAGGCTCACCAGCGGCGCGCCGGCCGCGATGGCCAGGTCCATCAGCTTGTGGATCTTCTGGGCGTGCGCCTCGCCGAGCGCCCCGCCGAACACGCGGAAGTCGTGCGCGTAGACGAAGACGGTGCGGCCGAGCACGGTGCCCCAGCCGGTCACGACCCCGTCGGAGTCGGGCCGGCGGCGCTCCATGCCGAAGCCCGTGGCGCGGTGCCGTCGCAGGGCCTCGATCTCGGTGAAGGAACCCTTGTCCAGGAGCAGCTCGATCCGTTCGTAGGCGGTGAGCTTTCCTTTACCGTGCTGTCTTCTGGTGGCTTCGGAATCGGAACTCTGGCGTGCGGCCGACTTACGGTCGATCAGTTCGGAGATAACGTCAGCAGTTGTGGGCACGAGTGACTCCTGTAGGAATCAGGAACTTCTCGGCGGGAGGATGGGGCCGGGATCATAGAGTGGGACCCGCACGGCCGTTCGGGCATGGCTCCGCCGCTGTCGAAAGTGTGACACACCGCCGGGAATCGTGTCAAACTCCTTTCGACGGTTCCTGACCCCCCTTTCGTCTGCCCGCAGCGGTTCAGTTTCTCTCAACAGGAAGTTCACATGCCGGAAACACGGTTCGTCCCGACAAAGCTGGCGGCACTCGCCGCGAACGTTACGGAGGCAACCATCAGGAAATGGGCGAGCAGAGGCAAGCTGACACGGCACGGGACGCCGGGACGCGCCCTTTACGACATCGAAGAGTTGCTCGCCCTGCGCGCGGCGGCGGAGGACCGGGCGGCGCGGCGGACCTAGCGGGCGGCGGCGTCGTCCCGGCCGGCGGGCGCGGCCGGCCAGCCGCCGGTCGTGCTCAGCCCGGCGACGACGATGTCGATGTAGCGGCGCCAGTCGCCGCTGCCCCGGTGGACGACCGCGGCGAGGCCGCAGGTGACCGACAGCAGGTCGGCGCCGGCGATGTCCTCCCGGATCCGCCCGGCGGCCTGGCCCCGGTCCACCAGCTCCATCAACTCGGCCTCGAAGGCGGTGCGGAACTCGTCCGGCGGCCCGGTGTCGGAGCCGAGCGTGCTCTCCACCACGCGGGAGAACACCAGGTCACGGCTCTCCACCTCGCCGATGTGGCGCAGCAGCTCGGTCATCGCGGCCAGGGGATCGGCGGTGTCGCGGCACTGCGCGCGGTAGTACGCCACGATGTCGGCGAACCGCTGCTGCGCGGTGGCGCGGACCAGCGCCTCCTTGGTCGGGAAGTGCCGGTACAGGGTGCCGACGCCGACGCCCGCACGGCGCGCGACCTCGTCCATGTTGACGGCCTCGCCGCGCGTGCTGAACAGCCGGCGCGCCGTCGCGAGGATCTTCGCACGGTTGCGCTCGGCGTCCGCCCGCTGGCGCTTGGGCTGGCGCTCGTCGGCCACAGACATCCGGAATCTCCTTCCGTCTGGGAGTCTACACGGTGCCCGGCGAGGCCCGTCGCAGGCCGCTGAGAAGGGAATTTCACCTTCGCCTGACATGGGGCCCACGCGGCTCTGTGGAAGTGTCCGCAGATCTTGCATTCAATGCCTTGTCTCGTCCGCCGCCGTGTAGAAAAGATGGCTTTACAGGCGAAACGGCGGAGGTCCGCATGGCCGTGGCTCACCCTTCCGAAAAGATCACCTACGACGTCATCATTCTGGGTTCGGGAATCGCCGGATCCCTCCTCGGGACGATTCTGGCGCGGCACGGGGCCAAGGTGCTCCTGCTCGATGCCGCATCGCATCCCCGGTTCGCGATCGGCGAATCCACGATCCCCTACACCCTGGTCTCCATTCGCACGCTCGCCGAACGTTACGACGTCCCCGAGATCGCGACGCTCGCGACGTTCACCGGCAATACCCGGGCCATCGGCCCGCGTTTCGGCGTGAAGCGCCACTTCGGATTCCTGCTCCACCACGAGGACCAGGCGCAGGACCCGAGGGAGGCCAACCAGTTCAACACGCCGAAGCAGCTCCTGCACGAGGCGGCCCACCTGTTCCGGCAGGACACCGACTCGTTCCTGTTCAACATCGCGATCGCCCGCGGCTGCGTCGCGCGGCAGAACTTCCTGGTCACCGACATCGACGTCGACGACTCGGGGGTGTCGGTCGCCGGGCGCGACGGCGAGTACCGGGGCCGCTACCTCGTGGACGCGAGCGGGTTCCGCTCCCCGGTCGCCCAGAAGTACGGCCTGCGCGAGGACCCGTGCCGCTTCAAGCACCACTCGCGGTCGATCTGGAACCACTCGCTGAACGTCACGCCGACCGACGACCTGTTCGACCACCCGCGCCGGCTCACCCCGCCCGTCCCGTGGTACCAGGGGACCGTCCACCACATGTTCGAGCGCGGCTGGGCGTGGGTCATCGGGTTCGACAACAACAAGGTGTCGCGCAACCCGCTGTGCAGCGTCGGGATGACCGTCGACCCGCGCTACTACCCGAAGCCCGACAACCTCTCGCCCGAGGAGGACTTCTACGAGCTGGCGGGACGGTTCCCCGACATCGCCCGGCAGTTCGAGGGCATGAAGCCCGTCCGGGAGTGGACGTCGACGGGACGGCTCCAGTACTCGTCCAGCACGACCGTCGGCGACCGGTGGCTGCTGCTGTCCCACGCGGCCGGCTTCCTCGACCCGCTGTTCTCGCGCGGCCTGTCGAACACCACCGAGGCCGTCAACGTCATCGCGTGGCGTCTCCTGCGGGCCGTCAAGGACGGCGACTTCTCCGCCGACCGGTTCGGCTACGTCGACAAGCTCCAGCAGGGCCTGTTCGACTACAACGACTCGCTGGTGAACTCGGCCTTCATCTCCTGGACCGACTACGACCTGTGGTCGGCCGTCTTCCGCATGTGGACGACGGGCGCGAACTCGGGCGTCCTGCGCCTCCAGCGCGCGCTCAGCAAATACCGCGCGGACGGCCGCGAACAACACCTTCTCGACCTGGAGAAGGCCGCCTACCCCGGCCTCTACTGGCCCGACCACGACGGCTTCGCCGAACTGTACGAGACGATGGTCAAGCAGTGCGAGGCCGTGGAAGCCGGCGCCACGACACCCCGCGAGGCGGCGGACCTCCTCTACGACCGCCTCCAGGCCGCGCCGTTCGTCCCGAAGCACTTCGGCTTCGTGGAGCGCGACGTCCAGTTCCTCCACCCCGACCCGGTGAAGTTCCTGCGCATGCTCAACTGGGCCCGCAAGCACGGCGACCCCGACACCTACGACATGATCGCCGTCAACGGCCGCGAGGTCGTCAAGGCCCGCCTGAAGGGCCGCAAACTCTTCTGACCCGCCGCCCGCCAGGGCCGCCCGCCAACCCCCGGGCGGCCCAGCGCACCGCCCAAGCCCGGGCTGAAAGGGAGGCGAAGTACTCCGGGGTTTCGGCGGTCCCGACCCGCGAGTCCGTGAAGATCAGCAATCGCAACATCGGAGAGCCGATGACGTGGGCCCTGTCCCGGACGCCCCTCCCGGTCCACCGAATCCCCGAACCCCGGAGCAGCCGCGTATCCGTCGTCTCAACCGCCGCCCCGGCCTACGCCTCCCGGGCTCCTGCCCGCCCGATCGGTGCCGGTCCGATCATTCCTGTGCCGTCGGCAGAACGAGGGCTGCTGTCACGATCAGTGGCGGCTTGGCGAACATCGATGCCTGCTGGTCGAGCAACTCCAGGCGCTTGCGGAGCCGGTGGTCGAGCTCGATGGCCTTGCCACGAAGACTGTCGGATGACTCCCTCGGTTTATCGCCGAGACGTTCCTTTCTGCCGGCGAGAGCGGCATCGGTGAGCAGCCGGTCGCGTTCGGTCGCGAGTCGCTCGGTGACGAGCTGGCGGGTTCTGGCGAGCTCGGTCGACCGCCGGGACCGGACCGCGGCGAGGTACTCGGGCTGCCGGTGCGAGATGATCCAGCTCGTGGCTCTGTCCTCGGCGTCCGCCAGCCACGGCAGATTCTTCGCCGCGCTTACTTCTGGAGTGTCGGGGGCTGCGTCAAGTACGAGATGCGGTGCGGACTCGGCGGGGGTGACCGTGCCGTTGCTGTCGATGTAGGCATAGCCGAAGCGCCGGGCGATGGACGCGCCGGTCGCATCGGCCACATTTTCGATCATGCCGACGAGAAGGTGCGGTTCTGCCAGTTCCGGTGACAGCAGGACGGTGCCGGCGTTGAGCGCGCCGCCGAACCGCCTGAGTGTTTCGTCCATGACCGCGTCGTGGAGCGGGTGCCCGAGGGCGAGGACATCCGCGTGTGCCGGACCGTCGGCGGGGACGGAGGAGAGATCGAAGGTGACCCGGCCGTAGCGCGCGGCGATGGGGGCTCGCTTCCCTGCCCGGATGTGAGCGGGAACATTGGTGATCTCGTAGTGCCTCCGTTCGCGTTGGACGATGCGACCTCCGAGCCGGGTGAAAGCCGCCTTGAAGGCCGCTTCGATGTAGTGAGGCTGGAGTCTGCGGGTGTGGGCGTTGCGCATGGAGGCATCCAGTGCGGCGAAGTCGGCCTCGGTGAAGTGATCGGACACCAGCGCTCGTTCGTCGAGCAGATCTTTGAGGCCGTCGCCGACCGATTGGTCGATCACCCGGTGCATCCTGGCTTTCACGTCGGGGCGCTCGCCGTACTGGATGGCGTCCATGAGAAGGGCACGAAGGGGGGTACCGGTGAACGCCTCGCCGAGGACGTCGAACACCTTGCCGCCGTACGCCTTGCGCTGCTCCTCGATCTTGAGCAGCAGCCGGGTGAAGACCTCGCCTTCGCGGGTGTTGGAGGCGACAAGGTTCCACAGGCGGCAGATCTCTTGTTGACCGATGCGGTGGATGCGGCCGAAGCGCTGCTCGATGCGGTTGGGGTTCCAGGGCAGGTCGTAATTGACCATGAGATGGGCGGCCTGAAGGTTCAGCCCCTCGCCGGCGGCATCAGTGGCGACGAGGAACTGGCATTCGGGGTTGTTCGTGAACTCTTCGGTGATCTGGCGCCGCTCGCTGCGGTGTACACCGCCGTGTATCGCCTTGACGGCGTCGGGCCGACCGGTCAGTGAACCGATGCGCGCGGTCAGGTATGCAAGGGTGTCGCGATGTTCGGTGAAGATGATGAGCTTTCGGGGACTGTCGTTCGCGTCCCGCGTGAGTGCGTTGTCCCGGAGGATCGCTGATAGTTCGGTCCACTTTCGGTCGGTGCCGAGATTGCGGACCTGCTCTGCGACCCGAACCAACTCGGTTAGTTCGCGCAGCTCGGCGTCGAATTCATCGACCGTCTGCGCGACCGTGGCGGCGTCGAGCAGTTCGTCTTCGACCTTCTCGATCTCTTCGGCACTGAAGTCGTCGGTGTCCAGGCCTTCCAGGTCGATGGGCGGCTCGGCCTCCCTGTAGGTACCGGCGAGGATCTCGTGTCTCTTTTGCTCCAGCCGCTTCGATCGGCGGACGAGACTCTTGTAGATGGCTTCCGGGCTGGAGGCGAGACGTCGCTGGAGGACCGTCAGCGCGAAGCCGACGGTGTTCCTTCGCTTCCCGCCGATCCGCTCGGCCCGGTTCATGCCCTCGCGAACGTAGGCGGTGACCTGCTCGTAAAGGTCGTACTCCAGCCTGGTCAGCTTGTAGGGGACGGTCTCGGCGATCCGCTCGGGGAACAGCTTCCTGCCTTCGAACGTGAGCAAATCCTCTTTGATCATCCGACGCATGATTCCGCTGGTGTCGGCAGTGGTCTTACTCCTGCCCTCGAATCTGTCCTTGTCGAGCAGCGTGAGGAAGAGTTGGAAGTCCTCCTCCTTGCCCGGATGCGGAGTCGCGGTCATGAGCAGGAGGTGGCGGGTGATGCGACCGAGCGACTCGCCGAGCTGGAACCGCTTGGTCTTCTCGAGCTTGCCGCCAAAGTAGTGGGCGCCCATGCGGTGCGCCTCGTCGACGATAACCAGATCCCACTCGGACTCCCCGAGTTGGGCTTGTAGCCGCTCGTTGCGGGAAAGCTGGTCCATCCGCGCGATCAGCAGGGGATTGGTCTCGAAGACGTTGAGGTTGGCCTTGGCCTCGATGAGCTGGTTGGTCAGCAGGTCGAACCGGAGACCGAACTTGAAGAACAGCTCGTCCTGCCACTGCTCGACCAGCCCGCCCGGTGCGACGACCAGGCATCGTTTCACGTCCTCACGCAGGATCAGTTCCTTGACGTAAAGTCCGGCCATGATCGTCTTTCCCGCGCCAGGGTCGTCGGCGAGAAGGAACCGCAGTGGTGTGCGCGGCAGCAGCTCACCGTAGACCGCTCGAATCTGGTGCGGCAGCGGCCGAACGTCACTGGTTGCGACCGCGATCATCGGGTCGAACAGGCCTGCCAAGGTTATGCGCTGGGCCTCCGCCGCGAGTTTGAATTCCGAAGCGGGGGCGTCGAAAGGGCGGCCGCCGGACCGCGCGATGCGAAGTCTGCTTTCGTCCTTGCGGAAGACGACCTGCTGCCCGAGAGAGCCCGTCGTCGTCTTGTAGGTCAACTCGAGGGCGTCGGTGCCGTGGCGCTGCACGGCGATGATCGTGAGGGCCTCCGCCGGGATGAGCCCTTCGATGCGGAGGCCCGGTTTGAGTTCCTCGAGCAGCACTGACGACCTCCCAGTCCGCAGCCCGCCATCGCCGGTGCGGAACCCGACATGTCGGTTCCCGGCCCCGGCGTCGGTGCCAGGGGTTAATCTTTGCAGCAAATCCGACCGATGGTCAGGTCCATGGAGCGACACGAACGACAGCAACTCCGCAGTATCACCGACGAGGTCGCCGGCTGGGTCGGGCAGGCACGCACCGTGCTGGCGCACCGCGACGAGATCGCCAGGGCGGCCGACGATGCCATCGAGTCGCTGCGCCGTGCCGTCGTCGCTCTCCGGCGGGATGAGGCGGTCGACTGGGCCGTGATGCCGTTGCGGACCGGCGACGGCCAACTCTTGGGACGGGTCGCCGAGCGAGTGCACCAGCCTTCGCTCGCACCGGCCGAGGACCGTACGTTGCGGCATCTGACCACGCAGGTGGCCGGGGCGTTGCACGACACCAAGTCGGTGGCCGGCGCGCGGCGTTTCTTCAGCGGCCGGGCGAAACGCGATGCCGGACAGGCCGCCGCGAGTTTCGTCCTCGACTTCCGCACCTGGGGTGTTTCTTCCGGCGTCCCGCAGCTCCTGGATCGCCTGAGCCTTCACGACGGCAGGACGTTCGACGTCGGCGTCGCAGATGCGCTCGGCGACTGGGTCGGATTCAGGAAGCGGATCGCTGATCTGGGGGATGCGCCGGAAGTCATTTCCAGTGCGGCCGTCACCGACCTTCCGGCCTCGATCGGGACGATCGAGAAAGCCCTCCGGGACGAGGCCCGCTACCGGGCCGCCGCCGTGTCCGCCGGCGAGGCCGTGCGGAGTCGCGAGGTCCAGCGGATGCTCGTGGAGATGCCGGTAGAGCGGCTCAAGGACGCCACCCGTGACAGGCTCCGCATCGGTCCCCTGGCCGATGCGGGCATCACCACCGTTCAGGCCGTCCTGGACTACGGGGCCCGCCTCGAATATCTGCCAGGCGTCGGTGCTACGACCGCCACGCGGATGCGTGGCGCGGCTCAGACGTTGTGGCAGATGACGTATGACGAGATGCCGGTCCGCATCGATATCAAGCAGCGCACCGACGAGACCACCGAGCTGCTTCGACGCCTTGGGGCATGGGACGCCATGCGCAAGACAAAGGGCGCTACGACCGACTTGACGCTCGCCGGCGCGCTGGCGCCGCTCGCGCGCGTGCTCCACCGGGACGTTAGCCACCTCATCGTGTTCGCGGTCGGCGCGCAGGTCGCGGAGCTCGGGAAGGCCGTCGAGGCGGTCCGCCGTCGTGCCCGGAGCATCGACGGCACGAGCGGGACTGCGGCCTCCGCCGATCCCTGGGACGACTTCCTCGGCCGGCCCGCCGACTACTTCGCCATGCTGTCCGAGCTGGGCTTCTTGACCGAAGACGAGCAGAAGACCCATGGGGACCTCCCCGATGACATCATCGAAGCGGTCCGGCGGCTCCAGCTCGACACCGAGTACCTGTCGGCGTCGCTGCGCGGCTACCAGAGCTTCGGCGCACGCTTCGCGCTCGCTCAGCGCAATGTGATCATCGGCGACGAGATGGGCTTGGGCAAGACCGTTGAGGCTCTGGCCGTTCTCGCTCATCTGCGCGCCAACGGAGGCCATTACTCGGTGGTGGTGTGCCCGGCGGCCGTGGTGACCAACTGGGTCCGCGAGATCTCTTCCAAGTCCTCCCTCCGTCCGCACCGCGTGCACGGCCCGGGACGCGAGGCCGCGGCGCGCAACTGGGTCCGCAGCGGCGGAGTCGCCGTCACCACCTTCGAGACTCTCGGCTGGTTCGAAAACCATGCGCGCGCAGTGGACGGCCTGGCCTGCGCGGTCGTGGACGAGGCTCACTACATCAAGAACCCGACCGCGCTCCGAACCCGCCGGACGAGGCAGCTCCTGGACGCCGCGGAGCGGTCGATCCTGCTCACCGGTACCCCACTGGAGAACCGCATCGACGAATTCCGCAACCTTGTGAGCTACCTGCGCCCCGATCTGATCGTGGATGCCGACGAATTCTCACCTCGACGCTTCCGCAGGCAGGTGGCGCCCGCATACCTGCGGCGCAACCAGGAGGACGTGCTGACGGAGCTGCCGGAACTCGTCGAGGTCGAGGAGTGGCTTCCGCTGTCGCGCGAGGACTCCGCTGCTTATCGGAACGCCGTCGCAGCGGGGAACTTCATGGCGATGCGCCAGGCCGCGATGCTCCAGGGAGCGAAGTCCGAGAAAGTCCGGCGGCTCGTCGAGATCGTCGAGGAGGCGGAGGACAATGGGCGCCGGGTGGTTGTCTTCTCGCACTTCCGCGAGGTGCTCGATCACGTGGTCCGGGCGCTGCCCCGGGACGTGTTCGGGCCCCTGACCGGCTCGGTACCGGCCGCGGCGAGGCAGACGATGGTCGATCAGTTCTCCGCCGCCGGAGACGGCGCTGTGTTGGTCTCGCAGATCGTGGCTGGAGGAGTCGGCCTGAACATCCAGGCGGCCTCGGTGGTCGTCATCTGCGAGCCCCAGCTCAAACCGACCACCGAATGGCAGGCCGTCGCGCGTGCGCACCGGATGGGACAGCTCGAATCGGTGCAGGTCCACCGGCTCCTTTCGGAGGAAGGAGCCGATCTCCGTGTCACGAAGATCCTGGCTCGTAAGCGGGAGCTGTTCGAGAACTTCGCGCGCGTCAGCGAGACCGCGGACAGCGCACCCGAGGCTTTCGACGTCTCCGAGGCCGAGCTCGCCCGCGAGGTGATCGCCGCCGAGCGCGAGCGACTGTTCTCTCAGGACGCTGCGAACTTGCCTGAAGGTGAGGAAGCCGTCTGATTGTGTTCGGCCGGTGAGCGCCCGACCGTCGTGCGTCCGTCGGCTGCGACCGGATCGTCGCCGCTCGCTGGACAGGGCAGCTCTCCGTCGGTGTGCCGGAGGTTCTCGGTGTCGTCGTCGTGCCGTTCGAACTAATAGAGCCGACCAGCGTGATGGCGTCGATCTTCCGGGTCGGCCGCGCAAATCTGTCGAGCGCACGATGCCTTATTAGCTGGGGCTGGCAGATCCGCTTGTCGACAACGACGACCGAGACGCTTCATGATCCGAGCGGTCACAAGTCGTCTGGGCGGGCAACGGTCGTGCGCCCATGTCGGCGTGCACGACCTGCCCGGGCTCCCAGTGACCTCGGGCCAGTCGATCAAGGTCGATCAAGCCGACCGGGGAGTCCCTCACCAGCCCACTCGTCGAACCCGTCGCCCGCATCCGTCGCCCCTCGCTGGCTCCGTGTTTGGCTCCCGCACTCCAGCTGTAGATAGGGATCTTGCTCATCACGGGGACGGGTCGGTATCGGATCGCGTGGAGGGGTCGCCGGCTGGCACGCTGCGTTCATGGATTTCGCGGAAGTGCTGCTCATCGGGGGGCGAGCCGGAGTCGGCAAGACGACGGTGGGGTGGGAGGTTTCGGCGTTGCTGCGCGCCGCGGCGGTGTCGCATGCGGTCATTGAGGGTGACTTCATGGGGCAGGTGCATCCGGCGCCGGAGGGTGACCCCCACCGTTCGGAGATCACCGAGAGCAATCTGACGGCCGTGTGGCAGAACTTCGCCCGGCGCGGCTACCGCCGTCTGATCTACACGAACACTGTGAGTGTGCTGCCTGAAGCGACCGGCATGTTCGAGCGTGCGATGGCGGCGGAGGTGCGCATTACGCGGGTCTTGCTCACCGCTTCCGACGCCACTGCCCGTGAGCGGCTGGTCGGCCGGGAAATCGGCTCGGAACTGGAGCAGGAGCTGAAGGGCAGCGCGCGCAAGGCGCGGCTTCTGGACCAGCGGGCATGCGCGGGGACCGTTCGGGTGGTGACGGACGGACGGCCTGTCGCGGACATCGCGCGCGAGGTGGTGGCCGCCACAGGCTGGGCCGGGCGGCGTGCCGCCCCCTGCTGAGGAAGTACCACCCGCGCCAGGCCGCCTACCGGCTCAAGGCGGGCGACGCCCGGCAGGGCAACGGCCTCGTGTTCTGCCCGCCGACCGGTACGCCGCTCGACGCGGCGAACGTGCGGCGCGCGTTCCGGCTCATCACCAAGGGTGCTGAGGCGATGAACGCCGTGTTCGGTGTGAGCAAGTCCGCGTAGGTCTGATGTGAGTGGCTCCCCGTTCGGCTCCCGAGAGGCCTTGAAAAGCAGAAAAGGGTCCCGAGGCGAAGCCTCAAGACCCTTTGACCTGCGGTTGCTCTGTCGGGACGGCGGGATTTGAACCCACGACCCCTTGACCCCCAGTCAAGTGCGCTGCCAAACTGCGCTACGTCCCGGTGCCCGCCGCAGCAGGCGTGATTACTCTAGCGCAGTCGGCAGCGCACTGCGTACTTCGTTTGGTGAGGGTGGTCGGGTGGGGGGTTCGGTCGGTCGGGGCTGGGTCTTGGCTGTGGTGGTCGTTGTGGGGGCCGGTGGGTGTTCGGGGGGCGAGCGGTCGGTTGCTTCGCCTGCTGCGACCTCGGCGTCTCAGCGGGTTGAGGCTTCGCCGACTGTGGTGCGGCGGGTTGCTCCGGCGGCGCCCCGTGGGGTCAAGGCGGGGTACGTCGTTTTTGATCGGGCGGCGAAGGCCGTTGTGGTGCAGCGGAATCCGCGGCTGACGTTCCGGTCGGCGTCCGTCGTGAAGTTGCTCATCGCGCTCGACTACCTGCAAGGGCGGGTGCGGGTGCCTGCGGGCGACCAAGAGTTGTTGCGGGTCATGTTGCGGTCTAGTGACGACAAAGCTGCGACCGCGCTGTGGAAGCGGGGCGGGCAGGGGTCGATCGTCCGGCGTCAGGCCGCGCGGATCGGGCTGCGGGATACGGCTCCGCCGCCCGCCGCGTTGCCGGGGTTTTGGGGGTATACGGCGTTGAGTGCGGCGGATGTCATCGCCGTCTACCGGTTCCTGCTGGACCGGGCGCCGAAGCGCGACCGGGAGCTGGTGCTGGGGCATCTGCGGCGGTCCACGCGGTGCGGGACGGACGGGTTCGACCAGTCGTTCGGCATCCCGTCCGCTTCGAAGCGGCCGTGGGCGGTCAAGCAGGGCTGGTCCGGGTTCGGTGAGCATCCCGCGGTGCCCTGCCGCGCGGCGGCGAACGCCGTCTTCCGGAGTGCCGACCTCGGGCTCGGGCGGCCTGTCCTGCACACCACCGGCTTGATCGAGAACGAGCGGCGCATCGTCGCGATTCTGACGCTGCAGCCCGCCGGGGCGGGGTTCGGGGCGTCGGCCGCGCGGCTGACGGCCTTCACGACGAAGATCGAAAAGGCCGCCGGATGAGGTGCGGGACGCGCGCGGACGGGTAGGGATCATGAAGCGGAAGACGTCCTGCGGCGGCTGGACGGCGCGAGAAAACGCAGTGCAAAAACCTGGCATGAGGACGAAATTGCCAGAGGCCGCCCTTCCTCGACCTATGTACCTTTTCTAGGACGAGAGGTCACACGAGAAGGGGGACGGGGGAGCACGCGTGAGCGCTGACGACGGCACGCCTCCTGCGGACGAGGGCTCCGCCGACGCCCGCTCCGCGGATCTCTCCGACCTGCGCGGCGCCGTCCGGGACCGGGCGCTCATCGCCGAGGCGCGCGGCGCGCTCGCGAGCCGGCTCGGCGTCCCGCCCGGCGAGGCGCTCCAGCACCTGATCTGGCTGGCCCGCGACATGGACCTGGAGCTGGCCGAGGCGGCGGCGCTGGTGGCCCGCGCGCCGGGCGGCGAGGAGTCCACGCCGGACGTGCCGCCGACCCCCGCGCCGGAGGTCGAGGAATCGCTCAACGCGCGTCCGCCCGGCGAGAAGGACCGCGAGGAGGTGCTGCGGTCGGTCACGGCCGCCAACACCTCCGGCGACGCCGAGACGATCGCCGCGCTCCCCGAGGACGAGCACGCGCGGGCCGTCCTGGACGCGACCCTCGACAGCGCCGCGCACCTGGTGCCCGTCCGCCGCGACGACGGCCGCGTCTACGACTTCCTCTACGCCGATTTGAACGACACGGCCCGCGACCTGTTCGGCCGGGGCGCCGACGAGCTGCGCGGACGCCGGCTGCTGCGGATGGATCCGGGCACGGCGCTGTCCGGCCTGTTCGACGCGTTCGTGAACGTCCTGGAGAAGGGCGAGGCGTTCCACGGCGGTCCGCTGGTGTATTCGACGGCGCAGGAGGGGGTTTCCAAGTCGTCGCGGATGACGGTGCGGGTGGTGCGCGTCCCGACGGGCATCTGCCAGACCTGGCGGTACCACTTCGAGGAGGACCGGGCGCGCCGCCGGCTGAACCGCGTCGAGCGGCTGGGCCGGCTCGGGTTCGGCGAGTGGGACCTGATCAGCGGCGAGGTGGAGTGGTCCACCCAGATGGCGGCGAACTACGGGGTGTCGGTGTCGGAGGCGCCGCCGTCGCCGGGCGATCTGGCGAAGGTCGTGGCGCCCGCCGACATCCCGCTCGTCGAGGACGCCCTCCAGACGCTGTTCACGCGGCTGGAGCCGGTCGAGGTGGAGCACCGCGTCGCGCTGTCGGGCGGACGGTACCGGTCGCTGTGGGTGTTCGCCGAACCGGTGCTGGACAGCGGCGGCCTGCCCGTCTCGGTCAACATCGTGTCGCAGGACATCACCCGGCGGCGCCGCATCGAGCGCGCCCTGACGCAGACGCGCCGCCAGATGCAGCGCCAGCAGGCGCGGACGGCCGAGCAGCAGCGGCTCGCGGTGACGCTGCGGCGCGCGATCCTGCCCGACGACAACGACGTCCGGCAGTTGCCGGGGCTGCGCGTCGCGGTGCGCAGCCTGGCCGCCGAGACCGCCGCGCGGATCGGCGGCGACTGGTTCGCGACCCGCGAGCTGCCGGACGGGACGGGCCTGTTCGCGATCGGCGACGTCGCCGGGCACGGCCTCCCCGCGGCCGAGGCGATGGCCCGCAGCCGCAACGGCCTGCTCGGGCTGGCGTCGACGGGGGAGCCGCCGGGACGGCTCGTCGGCTGGCTGAACGAGCTGGTCAACGACACCGAGCCGACGACGGGCACGGCGCTGGTCGGCCGGTACGACCCGGACGGGAACAAGCTCGGCTGGGCGTCGGCGGGCCATCTGCCGCCGATCCTGCTGCGCGGCGGGACGGCCGTGCAGCTCCAGGGCGAACCCGACCCGATGCTCGGCGCGGTCGCGGGCGTGGAGTACACGACGCACGAGATCCGCCTGTACCCCGACGACATCGTGTTCCTCTACACCGACGGGCTGGTGGAGCGCCGCGACGCCGACCTCACCGACGGCATCAACCGGCTCACCGACCTGCTGCGCGAGAGCCCGGCCGACCTGGCGCAGGTGATGGACCGCGCGCTGACGGGCATGCGCCCGGACCGGTCGGCCGACGACACGACGCTGTTCGCCGTCCGGGTGGAGTGAACGCCGGCACCGCCCGGGGCTCGGCCGCCCGCCGGTTAGGGTGACGGCATGACCCCCTCCCCGGACGCACGGCGCCGCGACGACCTGCGGGACTTCCTGCGCTCGCGGCGCGCAAGGCTCACCCCGGCCGACGTGGGGATGCCGTCGTCGGGACGGCGGCGGACCCCGGGCCTGCGCCGCGAGGAGGTCGCGGTCCTCGCGGGCGTCGGCGTGTCCTGGTACACGTGGCTGGAGCAGGGCCGCGACATCAAGGTGTCCGGCGAGGTCCTGGACGCCATCGCCGGGGCCCTCCGGCTGGACCGCGCCGAACGTGAGCACCTGTACCTGCTGGCCGGGCTGAACCCGCCGCGCGCGGAATCGGAGGCGGCCCCCGCGCCGACGCCGGAGCTGCGGCAGGTCCTGGACGCCTGGTCGCCCCGGCCCGGCTACATCCGCGACCGGCACTGGAACTTCCTGGTGATCAACGACGCGGCCCGCGCGTGCTTCGGCTACGGCGACGCCGACCACAACTGCCTGGTCACGTTCTTCACGAGCGCCCGCTACCGGCGGATGAACGCGCACTGGGCCGAGTCCGCGCCCGGCGTCGTCGCCCGGTTCCGCGCCGACGCGGCGCGCTTTCCCGAGGACCCCGAGTTCGCGCGGATCGCCGCCGGTGTCGCCGCCGCCAGCCCCGAGTTCGCCGACCTGTGGGACCGGCACGAGGTGACCGCGCCCGCGCAGGCCGTCAAGGCGATCCGGCATCCGGAGGCGGGCGACATGGTCTTCGACGCGGTCGTGCTCGCGCTGCCCGACGCGCCGGGCTGCAACCTGGTGCTGCACCATCCGCGTCCCGGCACCGGGACCGACGAGCGCCTCGAACGCCTGATGGCGCGGATCCGGCTGGCCCGCCCCGCCTGACAGGGTGGTGGTGGCACACCCAGGATCAACCGCGTCTGTTCCCCTCCGGGCGGACCGAGCAGGATCGTCACCGGGGCGGCGCCCGCCGCTCCGCTGCCGGAGGGAGAGCACAATGCGCACACGGGAATTCGCGGGCACGCCGGTCGGCGCGGTCGGGCTGGGCTGCATGGGCATGAGCTGGGCGTACTCGGCCGCCGAGCGGGACGACGACGCGTCGGTCGCGCTGATCCGCCAGGCGTTCGACCTCGGCGTCACGTTCATCGACACGGCTCAGATCTACGGCGTCGGACACAACGAGACGCTGGTCGGGCGCGCCCTGGCCGGGGGCCGCGAGGACGTGGTCGTCGCGACGAAGACGGGCCTGGTCGCCGACCGTCCCGACCCGTCGGCGATGCGCCGCCTGGCGACGCCCGAGCAGGTCAAGGCGTCGGCGGAGGAGAGCCTGCGGCGGCTCGGCGTCGACGTCATCGACCTGTACTACCTGCACCGCGTCGACCCGCAGGTGCCGCTGGCCGAGAGCTACGGCGCGATGGCCGAACTGGTCGCCGAGGGCAAGGTGAAGCGCCTCGGGCTGTCGGAGGTGACGGTCGCGCAGGCGGCGGAGGCGCACGTGATCCACCCGGTCGCGGCGATCCAGTCGGAGCTGTCGCTGTGGACGCGCGACGCGCTCGGCGCGCCCGGCGGCACCGCGGGCGCCGGCGCCGACCAGGACACGTCCGTGGCGACCGAGATCGGGGACGTCGTCGGCTGGTGCCGGGAGAACGGGGCGGCGTTCGTGCCGTTCTCGCCGCTCGGCCGGGGCTTCCTCACCGGGACGGTCACGTCCGCCGACCTGGCCGACGACGACTTCCGCTCCCGCAACCCGCGCTTCCAGGAGGAGGCGATGAAGGCGAACCAGCGGATCGTGGACGCGGTCCGCGCCGTCGCGGCCCGGCACGGCGCCACGCCCGCGCAGGCCGCCATCGCGTGGACGCTCGCGCAGGGCGACCACGTCCTCCCGATCCCGGGGACGAAGAAGGAGAAGTACCTGCGGGAGAACGCCGGGGCCGCCGACCTGGACCTGACCGCCGCCGACCTCGCGGAGCTGGACGCGCTCCCCGCGCCCGCCGGCGGACGGTACTGATGCGCGCCGTCGTCATCCCCGAGTTCGGCGCGGCGGACGTGCTGCGCGTCGCCGACCTGGCCGCGCCCGAACCGGGGCCGGGCGAGGTCGCGATCGACGTCGCGTACGCGGGGGCCAACTTCGCCGAGATCCTGTACCGGCGGGGGCTGGTGGACGTGCCGCTCCCGTTCGTCCCGGGCATCGAGGTCGCGGGACGCGTCCGCGCGACCGGCCCGGACGTCGCGGGCCTCGCGCCGGGAACGCCGGTCGCCGCGCTGACGATCGTGCACAGCGGCGGGTACGCCGAGGTCGCGGTGACGTCGGCGGACCTGGTCGTCCCGCTGGACGGGCTGGCGCCCGAGACGGCGGCGGGCCTGCCGTCCAACGGCACGACCGCGTTCCTCGCCCTGGACCGGGTCGCGCGGATCGAGCCGGGGGAGAGCGTGCTCGTCCACGCCGCGGCCGGGGGCGTCGGCGGGATGCTCGGGCAGGCCGCGCGGCTGCTCGGCGCGGGCCGGGTCGTCGGGACGGTCGGCTCCCCGGCCAAGATCGAGACGGCGCTCGCGCTCGGCTACGACGCGGTCGTGCTGCGCGACGCGCCGCTCGCGGAGCGGTTCGACGTGGTCGTGGACATGGTCGGCGGCCCGGCGCGGCGCGCGAGCCTGGACCTGCTCGCGCCGATGGGACGGCTGGTCGTCCTCGGCAACGCGTCGGGTGCGGACGACGTCGGGGTCCCGGCGAACGAGCTGTGGCTGTCGAACAAGACCGTCTCGGGGTTCAACATGGCCGACTTCGCGGCGCGGTTCCCCGCCGAGACGGGCCGGGCGCTGCGCCGGGCCGTCACGGCGGCGGGCGGGGGCGGGCTGCGGCTCGTCCCCGAGACGCTGCCGCTGGACGCCGCGGCCGAGGCGCACCGGCGGATCGAGTCGGGGAGCACGACGGGCAAGCTCGTCCTCGCCGTGTGAGTCAGCGGGCCAGGGCGAGGATCTCGTCCACCGGCCACTGGTCGGCGGCGTGCCGTCCGAGCTTGTGCGCGACGACCGTGCCGTCGGGGGCGATGAGGAAGTCGCCGGGCAGCCCGAGCCGCCCGCCGGACGGGCGGGCGGCCGGGAGCCGGTCGCGCCCCCGCGCCGCCCGGACGGAGGAGGCCGCGACCGCCCGCACGATCGTCGGCCACACGCGCGGGTCGAGCAGCGCCCGCCGCGCCCGCTCCACGCCGAACTCGCGGTAGAGGGCGCGGCCGGGGTCGGCGACCACGGCGAACGGCAGGTCGCGCGTGTGCTCGCGCAGTTCGTCGGCGGGGGAGTGGAAGACGGCGACCTCGCGGATCCCGGCCCGCTCGATCTCGTCGTGCCGGACGGCCACCGACCGCAGGTGCAGGTTGCACACCGGGCAGCCGGCGAACCGGCGGAACTGGAGGTGGACGAGCTGGCCGGGGTCGGGGACCGGCACCGGCGGCCCGTGGACGGCGGCCAGCTCGCGGAAGGCGACCTCGCGCATCGGTGGCTCCTTTTTAGGCGTATGGCGTACACCTACGAGCGTAGGCGTATGCCGTACGCTGTCAAGTCCGATGCCTCGTCGCCGCTCTCTGACCCGGCCGCAGATCACCGCCGCCGCGCTCGCCGTCCTGGACCGCGACGGCCTCGCCGCGCTGACCATGCGCGCCGTCGCGCGGGAGACCGGCGTCAGCACGATGGCCCTCTACCGCTACGTCGACGACCGCGGCGAGCTGGAGGAGATGATCGTCGACGCCGTCCTCGCCGCCGTCGACACGACGCCCCCGCCGCCGGGCCCCTGGCGGGACCGCGTCGCCGACCTCGCCGAACGCGTCCGCGCCGCCGTCGCCGCCCACCCGGAGATCCTGCCGCTGACCGTCGCGCACCGGCACCGCTCGCCGGGGCTGCTGCGCTGGTCGGAGACGGTCCTGGACGTCCTGTCCGGCGCGGGCGTCACCGGCGCCGCGCGGGTGGTGGCGCTGCGCTCGCTGACGGCCTACGTGATCGGCGCCGTCCAGCTCGAACACCTCGGCCCGCTCGCCGGACCCGGCACCGGCGTCATCGCCGCGCTGCCCGCCGACGAGTTCCCCCTGATGGCGGCGACCGCCCGCGACGCCGCCCGGATCGACGCCGCGGTCGAGTTCCGGCGCGGCCTCGACCTGCTGCTCGGGGGAATGGACGCCCCCGGCACGGCGTTGTCGGGCGAGGAGCACGGGCCGTAAAACGGGTCGCCGCGCGCGGCCGTCCGGCGCTACCGTGCGGAGTTCGTGCGGCGGCCGGTCGAGGGACCCGGCGCGCCGCCGCCTATCCTGCTCTGTGGTTATGAGGTCTTCGTTGAGTTCGCCGCTCGCCGATCTGCGGGCGCGCCTGCCCGAGCTGGCCCCGTTCGACCGGCACCGGCTGCGGCGCCGCCTGGACGGCGCGCAGAAGCTGCGCGACGAGGGCCGGCGCTCCGGCGTGGTCGCCCAGATCGCCGCCGAGGTCGAGGCCGCCGAGGCGCGGATCGCCCGGCGGCGCGCGGCCGTGCCCGCCGTGACGTATCCGCCGGAGCTGCCGGTCAGCCAGAAGAAGGACGACATCGCCGCCGCGATCCGCGACCACCAGGTCGTCATCGTCGCCGGTGAGACCGGGTCCGGCAAGACGACGCAGCTCCCCAAGATCTGCCTGGAGCTCGGCCGGGGCGTGCTCGGCTCCATCGGCCACACCCAGCCCCGGCGGCTCGCCGCCCGGACCGTCGCCGACCGCATCGCCGAGGAACTCGGCACCGAACTCGGCGAGGCCGTCGGCTACAAGGTCCGCTTCACGGACCGCTCCAGCGACGGCACGCTCGTCAAGCTGATGACCGACGGCATCCTGCTCGCCGAGATCCAGACCGACCGGCTGCTGCGCCGCTACGACACGCTGATCATCGACGAGGCGCACGAGCGCAGCCTCAACATCGACTTCCTGCTCGGCTACCTGCGCGAGATCCTGCCGCGTCGGCCCGACCTCAAGATCATCATCACCTCGGCGACGATCGACCCCGAGCGGTTCTCCCGCCACTTCGGCGGCGCCCCGATCGTGGAGGTCTCCGGCCGCACCTACCCGGTCGAGGTCCGGTATCGTCCGCTCGCCGAGGACGGCGACGACGCCGACCAGGTCCAGGGCATCCTGGAGGCCGTGGACGAGCTGGAGCGCGAGGCCCCCGGCGACGTGCTCGTCTTCCTCAGCGGCGAACGCGAGATCCGCGACACCGCCGACGCCCTCGACAAGCACCTGCGCCACCGGCGCGGCCCCGCGACCGAGGTCCTGCCGCTGTACGCGCGGCTGTCGTCGGCCGAGCAGCACCGGGTGTTCCAGTCGCACCGGGGGCGCCGGATCGTCCTGTCCACCAACGTCGCCGAGACGTCGCTGACCGTCCCCGGCATCAAGTACGTCATCGACCCGGGCACCGCGCGGATCTCCCGCTACAGCCACCGGCTGAAGGTGCAGCGGCTGCCGATCGAGCCGGTGTCGCAGGCGTCGGCGAACCAGCGCAAGGGCCGCTGCGGGCGCGTGTCGGAGGGCATTTGCGTCCGGCTGTACTCCGAGGACGACTTCGAGAGCCGTCCGGAGTTCACCGACCCCGAGATCCTGCGCACCAACCTCGCGTCGGTCATCCTGCAGATGACGGCGCTCGGGCTCGGCGACATCGCCGCGTTCCCGTTCGTGGAGCCGCCGGACCGCCGCAACATCAAGGCTGGCGTGGATCTCCTGCACGAGCTG
Source organism: Actinomadura rubteroloni (assembly GCF_002911665.1). NCBI lineage: Bacteria > Bacillati > Actinomycetota > Actinomycetes > Streptosporangiales > Thermomonosporaceae > Actinomadura > Actinomadura rubteroloni. The sequence goes on along the minus strand of NZ_MTBP01000002.1, from coordinate 74,976 downwards.
GGCGCCCTGGACCCGGCGGAGAAGGACCCGAAGAAGCGGCTCACCGAGACCGGACGGCGCCTCGCGCAGCTCCCCGTCGACCCGCGCCTCGGCCGGATGGTGCTGGAGGCCGACGCCAACGGCTGCGTCCGCGAGGTGCTGGTCATCGCGGCGGCGCTGTCCATCCAGGACCCGCGCGAGCGGCCCGCCGAGCAGCAGCAGGCCGCCGACGAGCACCACCGCCGCTTCGCCGACCCCACCTCGGACTTCCTGTCCTACCTGAACCTCTGGAACTACCTGCGCGAGCAGCAGCGCGAGCTGTCGGGCAGCCGATTCCGCAGGCTGTGCAAGAACGAGTTCCTGCACTACCTGCGCGTCCGCGAGTGGCAGGACCTGCACTCCCAGCTCGCCCAGGTCGCCAAGGGCCTCGGCGTGACGGTCAACAGCACCGACGCGCCGCCCGACCGCGTCCACGTGTCCCTGCTGGCGGGGCTTTTGTCCCACATCGGCCTGATGGACACCGACACCAAGGACGAGCCGCGCGAGAAGCGCCGCCGCGGGCAGGAGTACCTCGGCGCGCGCGGCGCCAGGTTCGCCGTGTTCCCCGGGTCCGCGCTGTTCAAGAAGCCGCCGCGCTGGATCATGTCGGCGGAGCTGGTCGAGACGTCCCGGCTGTGGGCGCGCACCAACGCCAAGATCGAACCGGAGTGGGTCGAGCCGCTGGCCGGCCACCTGGTCAAACGGACCTACAGCGAGCCGCACTGGTCCAAGAAGCAGGCGGCCGTGATGGCCTACGAGACGGTCACGCTGTACGGCGTGCCGATCGTCGGGCGCCGCCGCGTCAACTACGGCGCGATCGAGCCGGACCTGGCCCGCGAGCTGTTCCTGCGCCACGCGCTGGTCGAGGGCGACTGGCAGACGCACCACCAGTTCTTCCACGACAACCGCGCGCTCCTGGACGAGGTCGAGGAGATGGAGCACCGCGCCCGCCGCCGCGACATCCTCGTGGACGACGAGACGCTCTTTTCTTTCTACGACGCGCGCGTCCCCGCCGACGTCGTGTCCGGACGCCACTTCGACGCCTGGTGGAAGCAGGCCCGCCGCACCGAGCCCGACCTGCTGAGCTTCGAGAAGTCGATGCTCATCAACGCGAGCGCCGGCGACGTCAGCGAGGCCGACTACCCCGACGCCTGGCAGCAGGGGCCGCTGCGGCTGCGGCTCACCTACCAGTTCGAGCCGGGCGCCGCCGCCGACGGCGTGACCGTCCACGTCCCGCTGCAGATCCTCAACCAGGTACGGCCGGACGGCTTCGACTGGCAGGTCCCCGGGCTGCGCTCGGAGCTGGTCACCGAGCTGATCCGGTCGCTGCCCAAGCAGCTCCGGGTCAACTTCGTCCCGGCGCCCGACTTCGCCCGCCGTGTCCTGGAACGCGTCGCGCCGCGCACCGAACCGCTGCTGGACGCCCTCGAACGCGAACTGACCGCTCTCGGCGGCGTGCCCGTCGCGCGCGAGGCGTGGGACCCGTCCCGGCTGCCCGCGCACCTGCGGCTGACGTTCCGCGTCGTGGACGCCGGCGGCGGCACCGTCGCCGAGGACACCGACCTCGACGCGCTCAAACGGCGGCTCGCGCGCGAGATGCGCGGCACGCTCGCGCAGGCGGCGTCGGCGGGCGGCATCGAGCGGACCGGGCTGACGTCCTTCCCGCCCGGCGAGCTGCCCCGCACCTACGAGCGGCGCCAGGACGGCTTCGCGGTCAAGGCCTATCCCGCGCTCACCGACGAGGGCGAGACGGTCGCCGTCCGGATGTACGAGACCGAGGCCGAGCAGCGGCGCGCGATGTGGCGCGGGACCCGGCGGCTCGTCCTGCTCAACGCGCCGTCGCCCGCCAAGCAGATCCGCGCCGGGCTCGGCAACCGCGCCAAGCTGGCGCTCAGCCACAGCCCGCACGGCTCGGTGGACGCCCTGTTCGCCGACTGCGTCACCGCCGCCGCCGACGCGCTCATCGCCGACGCCGGGGGACCGGCCTGGGACGAAGCGGGCTTCACCCGCCTGTACGACCGCGTCCGCGCCGACCTCTACGACGTCACGGCGGGCATCGTCGCGCAGGTCGAGCGGGTCCTCGCCACGTCCCACGAGATCGACCGGCGGCTGCGCGGGACGGTGAGCCTCACGCTCGTCCCGGCGCTCACCGACGCCCGCGCGCGGCTGGCGGCGCTCGTCCACCCCGGGTTCGTCACCGACACCGGACGGCAGCGGCTGCCCGACCTCGCCCGCTACCTCAAGGCGCTGGAGATCCGGCTCGACAAGCTCCCCGAGAACCCCGGCCGCGACCGGCAGCTCGCCCACCAGGCCGAGACGCTGGACCACGAGTACGAGGCCGCGCTGCGCCGCCTGCCGCCCGCGCGGCGCGACGACGAGCCCGCCCGCGCCGTCCGGTGGATGCTGGAGGAGTACCGGGTGAGCCTGTTCGCGCAGCAGCTCGGCACCCGCTTCCCCGTGTCGGACAAGCGGATCCGCAAGGCGCTGGCCCAGCTCACCGGCTGACGGCCCCGCTGTCCGGATGCGGCTGCGCGCACGGGTGAGCACGGGCCGTCGCGACGCTGTGGCCTGGGCGCATGCGATGCGCACAAAACAAACATCCGCCCCTCAGATCACTGCGTTCCCGGCTACTTGCCCGTAAGGTGCCTTCCATGCCGAACAGTGATGAGCGCGACATCAACGGCCCCGAGGAGGGGGCCGGGGCCGCCGGGGGCCGGGTGACCGGTGACGGCCCGCCGCGCGACTCCGCCACCCCTGTCCCGAGCCCGGCGGGCGCCTCCGCCGTGGCCCGCGTGGGCGACCCCGTCACCATCTGGCCCTGCGCGAACTGCGGCCGTCCCGTGCCGCAGCCGCCGGGAGCCGTCCGCGCCGTCCGCTACTGCCTGGACAACGAGGGCGCCTGCGCCGGCGAGGCCCGCGAGCGCCGCGAACGCGGCCGGGACGCCCCCGGGCTGACCGGCCAGGTCGCCGCCGCCTGGGAGATGGTCGAGCGGATGGAGAAGGCGGCCGACCTGCTCGCCGACTCCCTCACCGCCGAACTCAGCGTCGCGGGCGTCGAACGCCGCGTCGCCGAGGTCCGCGCCGAGGCCGCCCGCGAACTGGCCACCGCGCAGAGCGAGCGCGACATCTCCCAGCGCCGCGCCGACGAGGCCCGCCAGGAGGCCGCCGGCGCCCGGGAGCGCGCGGCGGCGGCCGAGGCCGAGGCCGGCCGCGCCCGCGAGGAGGCCCGCGCCGCCTTCGCCAAGCGCGACGCCGCGCAGCAGGCGTGGGAGGAGGCCCACGAGATCGCGCAGCAGGCGATGACCGCCAAGCTCGCCGCCGAGAGCGAGCGCGACCGCATCGCCGCCCGCGAGACCGAGCTGCTCGCCGCGCTGGAGGCCACCCGCGCCGAACTCGTCGCGCTGCACTCCCGGGCCGCCGAGAGCGAGAGCGCCGCCGAGGCGCAGCGCGTCGAGGCCGCCGTCGCGCGGCAGGCCGCAGAAGACCTGCGCGCCGCGATGCGCGACGGGGAGGCCCAGCGCCAGCGCGCCCTCCAGGCCGCGAGCCAGGCCGACGCCGAGCGCGCCGCCGCCGACCGCGCCCGCGCCGAGGCCGAGACCCAGACCGCGCGGGCCGCCGCGCGCGTCGAGGAGGCCGGCCGGGACCGCGACGCCGCGCTGGCCCGCGCCAACGCCGCGCTCGCCGAACGCGACCAGCTCACCGCGAAGATCAACGACCAGTCGGTGCAGCTCCGCCAGCTCGCCCAGTCGGTCGCCGAGCAGCGCGCCGCGCTCACGGCGCTCGCCGAGGAGCGCGACGCCGCGCGCGCCGAGGCCGACCGGGCGCGCCGCCAGATCGACACGTTCACGCACAACACGCTGTCGTCCAACGTTCCCCCGGCCACGCGGCCGGGCGGCGCGCCCGCGCCGATGGGCCAGCCGGTCGGGCCGCCCCCGCATCCGCCGGGCGCGTTCCCGCCCCCGCAGGCGGCGCCGCCCCAACCGCCCGAGTCCCGTCCCTACCAGGGCACCGGACGGCTCAACGGCGCGGGCGACCGCGAGGACCCGCTGTTCACCGGCCCCTGACCCGCCGCGCGATCGTCACCGGGGCCAGGCGACGGCCAGCACCACCAGCCCGCACCCGGTGACGATCAGCAGCGTGCTCGCACGGTCGCGGAACGCCGCCGCGCTCAGCTCGGCCGCGCGGCGGCGCAGCGGCGGCGCGTCGAACAGCGCGTGGCGGGCGCGCTCCCACGTCATGCCGAGGCACACGCACAGCGCCGCGAGGGCGACGATCAGCAGTCCGTTCACGTTCATCGGTCCGGCCTCCCGGGGTCTCGGTACCGAGTGAAGCCCGTGCGGGCGTCGCGCACCGTGTCCCGTGACGCGTTTTCGGCCGGTTCAGGCGAAGTGGGCGGGATCCACTTCGACCCAGATCTGCTCCGCGCGGCCGAGCAGCCGTCCGTCCGCCCCGTACAGCGCGGTCGCCGCGTGCTGCTTGCGCCCTTCCTGGCTGCGGGCGAGGCCGAGGACCATGCAGTCCTCGCCGGGCTCGGGCAGCTCCAGCACCCGCGCGGTCATCGTGCCGAGGACGGCGGGGCGTCCGGCCGGGTCGAACGACCAGCCGCCCGGGCAGTCCAGCGCGGCCCACACCAGCTCGGGCGTGACGGGACCGTCCGGCCGCCACGGCGCCGCGACCGTGCCGTCGCCGACCGGGCCGGGGGACAGCAGCAGCCCGTCGCCCGGCGCGCGCTCGGTCCCGCAGACGAAGCAGTGCGGGAACGGATGGTTCTCGATCGCCCGGAACTTCTCGGCCGCCTCGGCGGCGACCGCGGCGGGCACCGGCGGCGGCGGAGGCACCACGATCGCGCCCGCCAGCGCCTCGGCGACCAGGTCCTCGCCGTCCCACAGCCACGCGCCCTGCCACCGGTCGTCGGCGGGGGACACGCGCAGCGCGGTCTCCAGCGGCGGCGGGCGCCGCAGGGTCACGGTCACGGTGTCGGACGGGACGTGGGCGGCGAGCAGCCCGGCGACGTACCCCCCGTTGCCGGAACCGCCGGGACCGCGGAAGCGCTCGGCGATGATCACCCTGAACCCCCCGGAGTCAGTCGAACAGACCGACCATTCTAGTGATCCGGGGAACGTTCCGATCGTGGGACACGTGTGTTTCAGATCGCCCGCGACGGCGTCGGACGTCCCGGGCGCGTCGTGAAGAACACCGACAGCGAGCCGCGCAGCCGCGCCCGCACCGTCGCCTCGTCCACCGCCGCGCAGGCCGGGACGGGCGTGCGCTCCAGCGCCCGTTCGATGATCCGCTCGACGCCCCGATCAGCGACGAGCACCGAGCACGTGTCGCACGCGTACCAGGGATAGAGCATGTTCAGCACCGCGACGGCCGTGTCGTCGTCGGACAGGCCGCTGGTGTCCAGCTCGACCTCGAAGATGTCGGTGTCCTCGGGGTCCAGCGTGGGGTAGTAGAGCCAGTGCGCGTCGTCCTCGCCGCAGAAGTCGCAGGCCCGCGCCGGCGGGCGCGGCGTGCCCACCGCCAGCTCCAGTTCGTGGTCCCAGGGCTCGACCCGGCGGTTGTGCCGGTAGCCGACGGCGTCGAGCGAGCCCTCGCGGTTGTGGGTCACATCGTGGACCTCACCGCCGCAGTGGGCGCACATGAAGCCGATGTCCTCCATGTCCCTCCCCGAGTCGCCGAGGCACCGGGTCACACAGTATCCGGCGGTGCGGGTCCGTCCTACCCGGCCGCGGCGCCCTCCACGCGGGCCATCGCGCTCGGGTAACGTCGGGGTCACCGCGTTCCCCGTCCGCGCCCCGGCGACCCCGGCAGGCTTCCGTTCCCTGCCCTCCGGAGGTCCCGTCCCATGCCGTCCGTCGTCCTCAACGCCGACAAGATCGACCTCGTCCGCGAGCGCCGCACGCTGCTGGACCAGGTGTCGCTGACCGTCCTGACCGGCGAGCACTGGGCGCTGCTCGGCGCGAACGGCGCGGGCAAGAGCACGCTCCTCGGCATCCTCGGCGCCTACACGCACCCGACGCGCGGCACCGCCGAGATCCTCGGGCACCGGCTCGGCCGGGTGAACGTCCACGACCTGCGCGCTCTCATCGGCCACGTCAACCCGCGCCATCCGCTGGAGTCGGCGCGGACGGTCCGCGAGGTCGTCCTGACCGGCGTCACCGGGACGATCGAGCTGGTCCCGCGCTGGACGCCGTCGGACGCCGACCTGGCGCGCGCCGCCGAGCTGATCGCGCTGCTCGGCCTCGCGCGCCGCGCCGACGCCCGGTGGCCGACGCTGTCGCAGGGGGAGCGGGGCCGCGCGCTCATCGCCCGCGCGCTCATGCCGGACCCGCGTCTGCTGCTCCTGGACGAACCCGCCACCGGCCTGGACGTCGCCGCCCGCGAACTGCTGCTGTCCAGCATCGACGAACTGCGCGCGAGCCGTCCGGGACTGACGAGCGTCCTCGTCACGCACCATCTTGAGGAGCTGCCGAGCACCACAACGCACGCGCTGCTGCTGCGCGAGGGACGGGTGCTGGCGTCCGGCGCGGCCGATGACGTCCTCACGACCGAGCTGGTCAGCGCGTGCTTCGACCACCCGATCGCGATCGCGCGCCGCGACGGCCGCTGGTCGGCGACCGCCGGACGCCGCTGACCCGTCAGGCGTGCGCCGCCACCCGGTGCCGCGCGAGATGGGCCAGGATCGCCTGGTTCGCCTCCCAGCCGTCCGGGAACCGCACCGGCACGCCGAGGCGGACCGGCTCGGCGGACGGATGGGCGTCGAGCAGCTCGGGGATCCCCGCGCGCGCCACCACCAGGCACGCGTGCCGGTGCCGGGACGTCAGCACGCACAGCCGTCCCGACTCCAGATGGAACGCCGTCGCGTCCCGGCGGCCCGACAGTGGATGCAGCACGACCGTCACGTCGTACTCGCGGCCCTGCAACCGGTTCGCCGTGTCGACCGTGATCCCCGCGCCGTGCGAGCCGAGCGCGGCGCGGATCGCGGCGACCTGGTCGCGGTGCGCCGCGCCGATCGCGATCCGGTCCGCCCGGACGGGCTGCGAGCCCCGCTCGGAATGCGCGACCGGCCCGCGTTGCAGCACCCGCACCGCGAGCGCCGCCGTCGCCCGGACGGCCTCGGCGTCGGTGCGCAGCGCGTGCCGGGCGGGCAGCTCGTACAGCGCCCACCCGGACCGGGCGGCCTCGTCCAGCGCGCGGTCGTAGGACGTGCCCATCCCGCCCGCGCCGTACTCCAGCCGCCGGTCGCCGGGACCGGTGCCGGAGCGGAAACCGGTGAACGGGTAGAAGGCGCGCGACACCACCGGCGCGGCGGACGCGGGCAGCCGCCACGACACCGGCAGCCGGTGGACCGGCAGCTCGGGGTTGTGAGCGAGCAGCACGGCCACGGCGCTGCGCATCGGATCCCAGGTCAGGCCCGCCCAGCGCTCCACCTCGACGGACGAGAACGGGTCGAGCTGGCCGGGGTCGCCGACGAACAGCGCCCGCTCGAACCGTCCCGCGATGCGCAGCAGCATGTCCGAGCGCATCTGGTACGCCTCGTCCACGATCGCCCACGGCCACGAGCCGTCCGACAGCGTCGCCCACTTGGCGGCAGTCGCGATGACGACGGCGCGGTCGGCGAGGTCGTCGGCCTTCTGCGCCACCTTCACCGACGCGCACGCCAGAATCCGGTCGGGCGGCAGGTAGCCCGCCGCCGACAGCCGTCCGACGGTGAGGCCGGGATGCTCGGCGGCGATCCGCTCGATGAGGTCGTCCACCTGCTCGTTCGTCTGCGCGACGATCATCAGCCGCTCGCCCGCCGCGGCCAGGTGCCCGGCCGCGCGCACCACCAGCGTGGACTTGCCCGCGCCGGGCGGCGAGTCCACGACGACGCCGCGATGGGCGCCGCCGAGATCGGCGAGGACGTCGTCCACTACCGCCCCGGCGGCGGCCGACGGATCGAGGTCCTGGACGGTCACGACCACTCCTCCGCCGCGTCCGTTTCCGCAGGGACGTACTCGGCGGGCGGCCCGCCGTGCGTCCACGGCGTGTCCTCGCGCTCGGGGAACCGCGCCGGGCCGAAGGACGCGTCGGTGAGCGCCGTGAAGCACACGCGGTCGCCCGGGGCGGGCACCGTCCCCGGCTCGGGGACGAGCTTCCTGCCGAGCCCCCCGGTCAGCTCCACCAGCACGCCGCCGGTGCCGTACTCCACGATCCTCCCCTTCAGGGCCGGACGCTCCGCGCTGCACACCGGCGTCCCCGCGTCCAGCCGGACGGGGTCCTCGGTCGCGACCCGCACCCGGGGACGCAGCTTAGGGCGTTTGCCCGACTCGTCCAGCCGGGTGGGGTCCGCCTCGGTGACCACGCCGCCGAACGCCTGCCCGTTCAGCCGGTGCTCGGCCATGACCATCGGATCGTCGAAGGCGCGCTGCGCGTCGTAGGCGTCCTGCGCCCGCTCCAGCGCGTGCAGCCGCCGCGCCGCCGCGACCGCCGTGTCCCGCCGGGCCTGCGGGACGCCCTCGGCGAACGTCTGGTGGAACAGGGTGAACGCGTCCCGGTCGCGCTCCCAGCGGCGCGGGACGCTCGCGCCCTCCGGCAGCGCGCGCAGCAGGTCGACCGCGTGCCACACCAGGTCCCACGTGGGGGTGAGCTGGCCGGCGAGCGCCGCGCGGACCCGTTCCTCGGCGCGCGGGTCGCCGTCCGTCGCGTCGTAGGCCGCGACGGCCGGGGCCAGGACCTCGTTGTCGAACGTCGGATCGGTGGCCGGGCCGGCGGGCGGGCAGCGCACCGGGTCCTCGGCGCGGGCGGCGGCGGCCGGGCCGTCCAGGCCGTCGGGCGGGTCGATCCAGCCGAGCAGGGCGGCGAGGTTGCCGTCCTCCAGGGCGCTCTGCCCGGTCGCCCAGTGCAGCCGCAGCGCCTCGGTCGCCGCCAGCAGCAGCGACGAGCCCGGACGGTCGTGCCGCTCGGCGAACCACGTCGCCCAGCGGCCGAGCGCCGGGACGGACGCCTCCACCGCGTACGGGCCTTCGGTGCTGCGGAACCGCGTCGAGCGGCCCAGCAGCCGCAGGAACGCCACACCGCCCGGATTCGGGACGATGACCTGCGGCGCCTCGGCGTACCGGACGCGTTCGGTGCCGTCCTTCGCGGGCGGCAGCTCCTCGGCCGCGCCGCGCGACGCCTCCACGTGCTCCAGCACCACCTTCGCCAGCTCCGCCGCGAACGCGAACCGCAGGTCGCGGTTGCGCGGCTGCGGGACGGCCAGCAGCGTCGGATCGGCGCGGTCGGTGCCGAGCATGACCGCCAGCGGCGCCGCCGCCTCACCGGCGAGCCGGAGCGGGATCAGGACGAGCGGCGCGTCCGCCAGATGGCAGTGCCGGACGGTCGCGACCGGCACGGCCCGCCGCGCGTCCACCGCCTCGAGCCGCGCGAGCGCCGACAGCGCGCTCACGTCGCGCCGCCGAGCGCCTCGGCGCGCAGCCGCGCCGCCGTCCGCAGCAGTGCCGCCGTCTCGGCCAGCTCGGGCGGATCGGCGGCGCCGCGCGCCAGGTCCAGCGCCGCTGCGACCGTGTCGACGCCGCCGAGGTCGTCGCGCACGCCCCGGCCGAGCGCGCCCGTCGCCCCGCAGGCGCGCGCCTCGTCGCGGCAGAAGTAGGCCAGCTCGCAGCCCGCCGCGCAGTCGGGGGCGTACCGGGCCTCGACCGTCCGGACGGCGGCGCCGAGCCCGTCGTCCAGCGCGAACGACAGGTCCGGCGGGAGGTCGTCGAGGATCGCGTCCACCCGGGTGAGCCGGTCGAGCTGGCGGCGCAGCACCGCGAGCTGCGGCCGGACGTCCAGCGGCGTCGCCGACGGACGGTTGGAGAAGTTCTCCGGGCACACCAGGAACACTTCGTGCGACACGCGCTGCGGGTCGTGGCCCAGGTCCGCGACCAGTTCGCGCAGCGCCAGCACGTAGACCGCCGCCTGCCGGGCCGCCGCCGCGACCTGCTCGGGCTCGGCCTGCCCGTCGACCACCGCGAACGACTTGATCTCCACGACGTGGAACCGGCCGCCGAGCTGGAACGCGATCACGTCCGGCTCCAGGTACGCCGGGGTGCCGCCGATGTCCAGGCGCAGCAGCGGATGGTCGAACAGGGTGCCGTTGGCGTCGTCCAGTGCCCTCGCTAGCAGCTTCCTGGTGCGCGCGTGGCGGAACTCGCGGCCGCCCTCCTCGTCCAGGTCGTCGTAGCCGACCTCGCCGACGTCCAGGCCGAGCCGGTCGCGCAGCAGGGCCAGCAGCTCGGCGCAGCCGTCGGCCTTGACCTGCGCCTCGAACGCGTTCCCGCGCGTGATCGCGAACTGGGACTGGCCGAAGGGCGTGCCGAACCCGAGATGGCGGGCGACGGCGTCCTTGTCGATCCCGGCGGCGTCCAGCAGGCCGCGCCGCGCGCAGCCGGGGTTGGCGGTGAGCGCGGCGATCGTCCGGGCGTCGTGGTTGCGCGGCGGCGCCCCGGCGCGCAACCGGTCCAGGTCCGGCGCGGTGTCGGTCATCGTCGTTCTCCGTGGGGTCGGCCCGTCCGGTCGTGCGCGGACCCGAACAGGCGCTCGGCGGCGTCGAGGTCGGCCGCCCGGCGCGCCGCCCGCTCCCGGTCGCGGCGGTCGTCGGCCGCGTGGACCTCGAGTTCCGCGCGCGCCGCCGCGATCAGGTCCGCCGGGTCGACTGTACCGACGGCGGCGCCCGCCGCACCGGGAATGGCCGCCGCGAAACGCCGCAGCAGGCGCTGCGCCGCAACGCTGCGCCCCGCGTGCTCCGCGACGCGGACGGCGGCGGTCAGGAAGTCGGTGCGGCGGCTGAGCGGCCCGACCACGCGCCGCTCCAGCGGCCAGGTGCTCACCGCGAGCAGCCCGCGCGCCGGGGTCAGCAGATCGGCCGTCAGCGCCGCGCACACATAGAACGGACGGGCGTCCGGCGCCGCGCGGAACGACCGTTCCTCCGCGCGCCGCAGGACGCCGATCCGCGCGGCGGGTATCGGCGCCGCGAAGAACGCCGCGTGCACCGCGCCGACGAGCTTCGGCCCCGCGGGGACGCCGAGCAGCTCCAGCGCGCGGTGCGCCTGCTCACGGACGTCCGGTGCGCCGCGCTGTGATCTGTGCCGCTCGCCGTCGCGTTCGGCCGCGCGCAGTTCGGCGCGCAGTCGCCGCGCCGCCGTCCGGTCGCCCGCCGCGACCGCCCGGCGGACCGCCGCCCGCAACGCCGCGACGCGCTCCTGCTGCGCGGCGGCGGGCACGTCGGGGGACATGGCGTGGACTGTAGCGCGGGCCTCCGACAATCCGTCCGTCATCCCCGCTGGTCACGGCGCAGCGGATGGTCGTCGGGCACCTCCACCAGCACGATGCGGACGCCGTCGGGGTCCTCGATCCACATCTCCACCAGCCCCCACGGCTCGGTGCGCGGCTCCCGGACGATCGTCGCACCCGCCGCCGCGAGCCGCCGGTGCTCGGCCGCCGCGTCCCTGACCTGCAACCACAGCATCGTCCCTGCGGTCCCGGCCGCGTCGCCGTGGCCCGACACCTCCAGGAACCCCGGGCCGAGGAAGAAGACGGTGCCGGGATCGTCGCGCGGACCGAACTCGCGATACACCGCCAACCCGAGGACGTCCCGATAGAAGCGACGGGTGCGTGCGGGGTCGGTGGGCCGCAACAGGATGCGACTGCTCAGTACGTCCATGCCGCCCATCCTCTCCCGGACCCGCGCCCGGCATGCCAGCATGAGCCCCATGCCCACGACTCTGCTGATCCGGCACGGCGAGAGCGAATCCAACGCCGGCCTCCCGACGTACGGACCGGGAGCGGCCCCGCTCACCGCCCTCGGCCGCGCCCAGGCCGCGACGGTCGCGGAGTCGTTCACCGCGCCGCCCTCGCTCATCGTCGTGTCGCCGTTCCTGCGCGCCCGCGAGACGGCCGAGCCGACACGCGAACGCTTCCCGGACGTTCCTTGCGCGGAGTGGCCCGTCCAGGAATTCACCTACCTCGGCACCCTGCACGGCCGGGGGACCACGGTCGAGCAGCGCCGACCGCACGCGGCGGCCTACTGGGCCCGCGCCGACCCGTCGCTCGTCCTGGGCGACGACGGCGAGTCGTTCACCGCCCTCATCGCCCGCGCCCGCGCGTTCCTCGACCGCCTGTCCGCCCTCCCGGACGACGCGACGGTCGCGGTCTTCACCCACCGCCTGTTCCTGCTGGCCGTGACGTGGACCCTGGACACAGGGACCGTCACTCCCGACAGCACGGCCATGCGCGCCTTCCACCACTACGCCGAGTCGACCCCCACCCCGAATGCCTGCGTACGCCCCCTCACCCCGGCCCGCTCCCACCCGTAACCACGGTCGCGCCTCCGCGAACGTCCTCGAACCGCAGCTCCGCGCTCGCCCACGCCGGCGCGCCGCTGCGTCCGGTCCCACCGCGTTCGCATACGAGTCCCCTCATCTTTGAACCGCAGCTCTGCGCCCGCGTGCTCGCCCGCGCCGGCGCGCGCTGCGTCCGGTCCCGCCCGCTCGCATACGGTTCCCCTCATCCTTGAACCGCAGCTCTGTGCCCGCGTGCTCGCCCGCGCCGGCGCGCGCTGCGTCCGGTCGCACCCCGCTCGCATATGGGGTCCCTCATCGAGGGCTCATGCGTGCCACCTCGGCCGTGCGGACGCGCCGCTGCGTCCGGTCCCACGGCGCTCGCATACGGGTTCCCTCATCCGTGAACCGCAGCTCTGCGCTCGCGTGCTCGCCCACGTCGGCGCACCGCTGCGTCCGGTCCCACCCCGCTCGCATGCGGGTCCCCTCATCGAGGGCTCGCGCGTGGCAGCTCAGCCGTACGGGCGCGCCGCTGCGGCCGGTCTCACCTAGCTTGCGTCCTAGGCTCGCGCGTGGCAGCTCGGCCGTGCGGGGCGGTGTCCGCTCGTTCGGGTCTCAGCGGACGGCCGTCCGCCGGAGTCGCGGGGGACGGTCGTCAGCCGTAGGCGGGGTTCTCGACCGGCTCGGTGCCGTACGCGGCGGGGAAGGCGTCGAGCGTCAGGTCCAGGTGCGCCGACCACCAGCCCACCAGCGCCGAGGCGCCCGCGGGCTCGCGCTCGCCGCCGACGTAGCGGTGGCGCAGCGGGGCGACGTCGCACAGCCGCTCCCACCAGGCGCGGTGCACGGCCGCCTGGATCTGCCCGGCGTCCAGCGGGAACGCCGACCGGTGGCCGCGCACGAACGCTCGCACCCGCTCCAAGTCCAGGCCGCGTTCGTCGCCGGTGGCGAACAGGCTTGCGGCGGCGCGGACGACCTCGCCCGCTACCGGACCGGTCGTCAGCGCGTCCCAGCCGAGCACGGCCGTGACGTTCCCCGAGCCGCCGTAGCGCAGGCGACGGGCGTCGAACGCGCCGTGCAGGTGCCCGACGGTGCTCACGTCCAGTTCCGGCGGCTGGTGGTCGGCGAACTCCACGAGCAGCGCGCGGCGCTCGGCGAGGCGCCGCCCGGTGAGCGCGGCGAAGTCCGTCCCGTCGTGGGGGACGGCCGCCAGCAGCCGGTCGATCTCGGCGACCGCGTCGGCGGCGCGCGGCGTCGACACCAGCATCTCCTGCTGGACGGGCGGCGTGTGCTCGTCCAGCGCCGCGTGCAGCAGGCCGAGCAGTTCCCCGAGCCGCTCGCACTGCGCGTAGGTCAGCTCCAGGCCGCCGCGCCGCCGCCCCGCGACCCACGGGTACAGGACGTAGCCGGTGCCGCCCGCGACCACGAGCGTCCGGCCGGCGCGGGACGGGACGGGCGCCAGCACCGGGAGGCCCGCCGCGTCCAGCGCGGCGGTCACCCGGTGCCGGAACGCCATGCGCCGCCGGTCGGGCGCGGGGTAGGCCTTCAGCAGGAACCCGTCCGGCCCGGCGCCGATCCGCCACGCGCGCTCCGCGACCCGCACCGGGGCCTGCGCCGCGTCGAGCGCCCAGCGGCGCAGCGGGAGCGACGGCGGTTCGGTGTCGCTTGCGCTCTGAGACGTCGGCACGCAGCACCCCGGAGACGATCGAACGGATGTTCCCCGCCGACGCTACACGTCGCGGCGCGCGGCGTGGAAGGGAACGGGCCGCGCGCTCAAACGCGTTCGAGGACGACCACCGGAATCTGCCGGTCCGTCTTCTCCTGGTACTCGTCGTAGGCGGGCCAGGCGGCCGTCATCTTCGGCCAGAGCCGCGTCCGCTCGTCGTCGCTCGCGGTGCGGGCGCGCGCGGTGAACACGTCGTCCCGGACCTGCACAGTCACCCGGTCGTCGCGGAGGATGTTCTCGTACCACTGCGGGTGCTCGTCCGCACCGCCCTTGGACGCGACGATCACGTACGCGTCGCCGTCGGGCTGGTAGATCAGCGGCGTCGTGAACTCGCGGCCGGTGACCCGTCCCGTCGTGGTGAGGAGCAGCGTGACCGTGCCGTTCCAGTCGTGGCCGATCTTGCCGCCGGTCTCCTGGTACTTCTCGACGTGCTCCCTGCCGTACAGCATGGACCGTCCCTCTCTCAGTAGATGATCTTCATGGGCTCCGTCGCGTCGATACCCCGGACGCGCGCGTCCGACGCTCCCGGCGGGTATTTCGCGGAAATTTCAACGGCTCGGGTGCCGTGCGGCCTGGAGCGGTGCCGGTGCCAAACCCGGCCCTCCGAGTTCACCGCCGCTGAAGATCCACATTCGTCCGGGCGGGGGTGATGGAACGCGCCGTGATCGACTGCGGATGCATGACGCCGCCCTGTCATCCGAGTGAATAGACCCGGTCGGGAATTGGCGGCATGATCGACGCTCCGGCCCTGTGGCACAGGGATTTCCGGGCACCGCGCCGGGCGCCGCCGCGCGGTCGGCTCAGACGTCGCGCAGGATGTCGCGGAGGAAGACGATCGAGTCGTCGGGACGCGCCGCCGTGATGCACAGGTGGTTCATCGCGCGCATGTACGTGTCCACATCGGACGGCTTGTCGAGGTACAGCGCGCTGGTGAGCTGCTCCAGGAACACCACGTCCGACAGGCCCGGCTCGGCGAACCGCAGGATGGTGAACGGACCGCCCGCCGCCGCGTGGCCGCCCGCGTTGAACGGCACGACCTGCAGCGTCACGTTCGGCAGCTCCGACAGTTCCAGCAGGTGTTCGATCTGACGGCGCAGCACGGCCCGTCCGCCGAGGGGACGGCGCAGGACGCCCTCGTCGACGACCGTCCACAGCGTCGGCGCGCCCGGCTCGGTGAACCGGCGCTGGCGCGTCATCAGCAGGTGGATCCGCGGGTCGATGTCCTCCTCCTCGGAGGCGTCGGGGAAGCCCAGGCGGATGACGGCGCGGGCGTAGTCCTCCGTCTGGAGCAGGCTCGGCATGAACTGCAGCTCGTAGCTGCGCAGCAGCGACGCCGCCTCCTCCAGCCCGAGGTAGGTCTCGAACCAGCCCGCGAGGACGTCGCCGTACTGGTGCCACCAGCCCGGCGTGTTCGCCTCGCGCGCCAGTTCCAGCAGCGACGACCGCTCGGCCTGGTCCTCGACGCCGTACAGCGTCAGCAGGTCCGCGACGTCGCGCTCCTTGAACCCGACCCGGCCCAGCTCCATCCGGCTGATCTTGGAGTGCGAGCCGCGGATCTCGTAGCCCGCCTGTTCGGTCGAGATGCCCCGGTCCTCGCGCAGCCGGCGCAGCTTGTTGCCCAGCAGAATGCGGAGGACGGTCGGCCCGCCGCGGCGCGGGTAGCCGAGCAACTCTCCGCCGGTCGGTCCGTCGCCGTTCGAGGGCATCGAGACAGCAGCATCCTGGGGCAAGGTTCACCAGCCGGTCGGTTGGTCCACGTACAGGGGGCGGAAAGGGCAACGTCCATCGTAGGGGATCACGGCCTCTAGCGGGAGGCGTCAGATGATCACGTTCCGAGGTGACCAAGCTCTCCCGCCTTTCCGGTCAACTTCGCCGCGACGCCGTTCGTCTCGTTGACAGAGACGTCTCCGCGACTCAGTCCCGAGGGCGTCCGGCGGAACAATGGAAAACCGCACTGCTTGGGGGAATGCAATGACCGACCACCACTTTCCCGCTATCAATTTCCTCACCTCCGGCGACGTCGCCGAGGCCGACCGCACCGCCGCCGCGGCGGCGGTCCGCACGGCCCTGGACGAGGAGGGGACCGACGTGACGAGCGTCCAGGTGACCCTCAGCGTCGTCCCGGGCGCGGACGTTCCGCGCCCGGCGCTGGCGCAGGCGATCGTCGGCATCGACGGCCACCGCCTCCGCGCCCAGGCCGCCGGCCGGACGCTCCCCGAGGCGATCGGCCTGCTCCGCGACCGCCTGCACGTCCGCACGGCCTACCTCCGCGCCGGCTGACCCGCCCTGGCGGGGCCGCGCCGGGGCGGCAGGCGCGCCCGACGCCGGTCCGGCCGCCCGGCCGGACCGTCCCCCGGCACCACCGGCCCCGCCTCCTTCCCCGGCGGCGGCTCCGACGACCGGAGCCGCCGCCACCCCTTCACCAAGTCATTCGAACCACGCGACCAAGGCACCCCCCGTTCTTGGACCAGAAGGTCGCCATAACGATCCTTGCCGCGCCCCCACGGCCGGACCGGCGTCGCCCGGCCGAAGTCCAGGCTCTCCCTCTCCGGGACAGTGAGCCACCACCTTCGGTGCGGCCCCGGGAACGGGGGCCCGGCGGCCTGTGGCCCCTGACCTGTGGCCCCCTGAGACGAAGGTTCCGGTGTCTGCGGCGCCGGGCGCCATTGGCCGCGTTCGGCTCGTCCCGTGCCCGGCACGCGTTGCCGCGCGGTGCGCTCCTTGTCTCTGTTGGAGCGCGGGTGCCGTGACAACGGGCACGCATCGCGGGGGCGCCTCGGCACTTGGACGTTCCAAGTCGGGAACGCCTGCCGTGCCGGGTCCTGACGGCCCGGTGCCGGTGGACGCTCATAAGGCGGGCTCCGTGTCGTAGCCGAGGAAGTCGTACAGCGGTCTGGGCAGTTCCTCCCACAGCCACTCGTTGAGGGAGCCGGGAAAGCGGCTCGGCGGCCCCACATGGAGCAGGCGCGGGCCGAGCGGTTCCAGGAGCACCGGGACGGGGTCGTCGTCCCACACGGGCCCGTTCACGCCCCAGTAGCCCGCCAGGTCGTCGCCCGTGAGCGACGGCTCGCGCGGGAGGTGGTGGACGCCCGGCCGGTCCCCGAGGAGCAGCAGCCGCCGCGCGGCGGCGCGCAGGAGGTTGAGCGCGGCCAGGTCGTGCCTGCACGCCACGCCGCTGACGCGCAGCTCCGGCAGCCCGAGACGGCGCAGCCCCCGCGTCGTCATCTCCACGCACGCGCAACCGTCGACGTCGTCCTCGTCGGCCGTGCAGCGGCCCGCGTCGCGGTGCGGCGGGAGCCAGACGCCGAGCCAGTCGTCCGCGAGCGCGAACACCGGGGGTTCGGGGCGCGGCGGGAGGACCTGGCCCGAGTCGGGGTCGATGACGACCCCGTCCAACGCCTCGGCCAGCGAGCGGGCGGCGGCGCGGGCGATCCACGCGCCGCGCGGCCGGTCGCCGCCGGGCAGGATCGCGGTGACCGAGACGCGGCGCGCGGCGGGCCACGCCGTGACGGGCGTCGGGTCGCACGAGACGGTGCCGGCCGCCTCGTCGGTGATCTGGAGCGCCGGCGAGCCGAGCCGCCTGGCCGCCTCCGCCGCGAACGGCGGGCCGAGCCGCAGGGCCGGGGACGGCGTCCCGTCGATCCGGTCGGTGGCGACGACGAACGCCGCGCGGGTGGTCTCGGGGACGGTCAGGGCGATGCTGCCGGACATGACGCCTCCTGGAAGCCGGTGGGCCTCCAGCGTCCGACAGCCCGGCACCGGGCCGAAAGTCGAAACCGATTCTGTGGAAAACGCGCCGCGGCCCGGCATCCTGCGATGCCGGGCCGCGGGAAGCGAGAGGTCAGCGCGACGAGATGTCGGCGTAGTGCCGCTCGGTCGGGCCGGTGTAGACCTGCCGCGGACGGCCGATCTTGGTGGCCGGGTCGGCCATCATCTCGCGCCACTGCGCGATCCAGCCGGGCAGGCGGCCGAGCGCGAACAGCACGGTGAACGCGTTCGTCGGGAACCCGAGGGCCTTGTAGATGACGCCGGTGTAGAAGTCGACGTTCGGGTAGAGCTTCCGCTCGGCGAAGTAGTCGTCGCTGAGCGCGACCTCTTCCAGCCGCATCGCCAGGTCGAGCAGCGGGTCGGACTTGCCGAGCGCCTCCAGGACCTTGCCCGTCGCCTTCTTCACCACGGCCGCGCGCGGGTCGTAGTTGCGGTAGACACGGTGCCCGAAGCCCATGAGCTTGACCCCGGGCTCCTTCTTCTTCACGCGGTTGACGAACGTCTCGATGTCGTCGCCGTTGGCGTGGATGCCCTCCAGCATCTCCAGGACGGCCTGGTTCGCGCCGCCGTGCAGCGGACCGAACAGGGCGTCCACGCCGGCCGACACGGACGAGAACAGGTTCGCCTGGCTCGACCCGACGAGCCGCACGGTGGACGTCGAGCAGTTCTGCTCGTGGTCCGCGTGCAGGATGAACAGCATGTCGAGGACCCGCACGATCTCCGGGTCGATCTCGTAAGGCTCGGTCGGCAGGCCGAACGTCATCCGCAGGAAGTTCTCGACGTAGCCGAGCGAGTTGTCCGGGTACAGCAGCGGCTGGCCGATCGACGTCTTGTACGCGTAGGCGGCGATCGTCGGGAGCTTCGCGATGAGCCGGACGCTCGACAGGTCGACCTGCTCGTCGTCGAACGGGTCCAGGCTGTCCTGGTAGAAGGTCGAGAGCGCGCTGACGGCCGACGACAGCACCGCCATCGGGTGCGCGCGGCGCGGGAACGCGGAGAAGAACGCGCGGAACTTCTCGTCCAGCAGCGTGTGTTTGCGGACCTTGTCGGTGAACTCCCACAGGGCGTCGGCGGACGGCAGCTCGCCGTAGATCAGGAGGTAGGCGACCTCCAGGAACGACGACTTCTCCGCGAGTTCCTCGATCGGGTAGCCCCGATAGCGCAGAATGCCCGCATCACCGTCGATGTAGGTGATGGCCGATGTGGTGGACGCGGTGTTGGTGAACCCCGGATCGAGCGTGACCTGGCCCGTTTCCTTGAGCAGGCTTCCGATGCCGAACCCCGAGGGTCCCTCGCTCGACTGCGTGATCTCCAGGGGCATACGGCCACCCGCGTGGTTGAGCTCGAAATCGGACATGCTCGCTCGCTCCCAACTCCGTCCACACCTGCGTAGACGTTCCGTCGTTCATCGTAACCAGCCGATCATTGCAGGTCGTTCCGGGGCCTTCGGGACAGCGGGGTCGTCCGCGCGCCATCGTGCCCCGGACGCCGCGAACACCGCCGAACGCGCGTCCACCTTGCGATCTCGTGGCCGTGGACGCGGGCCGGCCGTCCCGGGTCCATGAGATCACCGTCGTTACACGGCCGTTCGATGGGTCGTATCAAGTGACGAGGATCTCAATGGCCGTGTGTCACCTCGGGCGCGTCGCCGTCGCCGCATGGCCGATCTTCGCCGTCTTCCCTGCCCACTCGCATGATCAACGGGCTGCCCCGCGCCCGGTATTCGCCCAGAGTTTTCCCCAGAATTGGATTCGGGTTTTCTGGCGTTTCCGCGCGGCGCAGGCTGGTCCCGACGCCCTCACGCGAACGGAGAATCGAGATGACTCAGACCTACGGCCAGCGGGCTTTCGCCGTCCGGCTCGACCTCGGCGACTGGCAGTTCCGGGCGGCCCGCACGCTCGGGCTCGTGCCCGACCCGGACGCCGGACCCGGCCGGTGGTCCGCCGGCCTCGTGGACCGCTGCCGCGGCGAGGCCGACCGGATCCGCGCCGAGCTGGGGTCGGATCCGCCGGCCGGGGCCGCCCGGGCCGCGGCGCGGCTGGCGCGGCGCGCCGTGCTCGACGTGGAACGCGTCGACGTGGAGGTGCTGGCGGCCAGCGGCGTCCTCCCGGTGGCGGGCCGCTACCGCGGGCATCCGGTCTACCTGGCGCGCCACCTCGACGCGGTGCCGACGGCCACCCTCGCCGAGGTCGTCGCGGCCCGGAAGGGGCCGCTGCGCGACACGGTCGACGCGGGCGGCGCGGCGCGGGCGCTCGGCTGGCGGTCGCAGCAGTTCGGCCGTCTCGTCGCCGAACGCGGGCTGACGAAGGACCGGCTGGGCCGCTACGCCCTCGCCGACGTCCGCGCGCTCGCCGCCGACGAAGCGCTGATGGAGACGGCCGCCGCCGAGGCCGCGCAGGCGGACGTCCAGCGGGCGCGCCGGGCCGAAGAACGCTGCACCACGGCATTGCGCGGGTGGCTCGCCGCCTGCACTCGCTTCCTCGACGGCGCCGAGCCCCGCTCACCCGACCTGGCAACGGCCCGCCGTGCCCTCAGCGGCCTCACGTCCGCCCGCTACACCCTGTCCGCCATCACGGACCGAGAGGAGCGGTGAGCCCGGACCCGTCCTCCCACCCCGCAGGGCGCTCCACCGTCCGCACCGCCTACCCCAAGCGAGGAACGATGAGCGTTGGCCCCGAGTCGCCGCCCGCCGCGTGTCATCACGGGTCACGCTGCCCGCCGCTATCAAGAGAACACGCTGCTTGCCGCTATCAAGAGGAGGAGCGATCCCCGGGTTTGTCGTCGCGCCCGATGCGTGGTTCCACCGATCGCACCGCGCGCCGCGATCGGCAGGAACGATGAGTTCCGTCCTCCCATTCGATGCGCGTCGTCATGGGACGCACCACTTGCCGCAACGGTCGCCCTGCGCGCTCTCGCATCGGCTGCGCTACCGACTCGGGTACTGGTTGTCGCACCGATTGCCCTGGGAGCTCTCGCACTGGCTGCGCTACCGACTGGGGCACTGGTTGTCGCACCGGCTGGCCTGTGCGCTCTCGTTGCGCTACCGACTTCGGTACTGGCTGTCGCACCCGCTGCCGTGTCGGCTGCGGTCGTCATGCGGGCCGCTCTGCCGCTTGGGGCAGTGGTCGTCGCGGCTGCTGTCGTGCTGGTTGTCGCCATCGCCGTCGCCGTCGCCGTTGCGCTGGCGGTTGCGGCGGCAAGGTCGGTATGACGCCGGAACTGAGATCAGGCGCGCCAGAGGAACTTGCGTGCGCTCGGCGCGGGGAAGTCCGGGCTTCGGCCGATCCGGGCGCGAGGCGCGTGCTGGTGGCTGGTCCTGGGTCCACGGTGTGCTGGTGCAGAGGTGGATTCGTCCCCCTCCCAGGGGCCGAGGCGCGCGGGCCGTGCCGGGAGGGGGGCGGGGACTACTTCCGCTTGAGGAGGCCGAGGCCACGGCGGCGCGGCTCCGCCGGTTCGGGGACCATCGTGTAGAGGCGGTCGCGGGCGGCCGTGCGGGAGAGGGCGGGCAGGCGTTCCGGGAGGCGGTCGGCGAGGGTCGCGGTCGCCTGGACGGTGCCCTCGCCGTCGACCTCGGCGCGCTCGCCCGGCCAGTCGCCGAGCAGAACGGCCGCGACCTCGCCCGGGTGGGCGGTGACGAGGCGTTCGATGCGGTCGATCTCGTCCTCGCAGTCGGCGACGAGCAGGAAGCGCCGGGTGCAGGTGCCGCCCGCGTCCCGGCGGACCGCCAGTTCGGTCTCCATCGAGCCGAGCGCGGACTCCAGGTTGCCCGGAAGGAACAGCCCGTCGGGGCCGCCTTCGAGGAGTTCGTCCTCGGCGAGACCGAACAGCGCGATGGCGTCCGGGCGGGGCACGACGACGAGGGCCGTGTCCTCGAAGTCCTCCAGCGCGGCGAGGGCGAGCACGCGCGCCGTCGCGGGCGCTCCGGCCCCCGACAGGCCCATGAGCGGGACCGAGAAGGGGTCGATCGCCGGACGGTAGCTGAACCGGGTCGTCCGGCGCGGCTCCACCTCGACCGAGACCGGGGAGAACCACGGACCGGCCAGCGCCTGGATCCGCCGGCGGAGGGGATAGCCGAGGGCGATGAGCGACAGGACGAGCCCGAGCAGGACGACGGGAGGACGCATGATGCGCGGACGGCCGATCGCGCGGCCGTCGGCGACGGGAACCGGGACGGGCGCCGCGGCCTCGGCGGTCGGCGCGGCGGCGGCCGGCGGGGTCTCCGGTGGTGTCGGGACGGGCCCGCCCTTGCGCGTCCGCTTGGTGCGGACCGCCGGACGCGGCGGCGCCGCGCGGCGCTGCGGTTTCACCTGCTTGCGATGCGAGCGCCCGCCATGCCGGGCGCCGCTGACCGGCGGCCGCCCGGCACCCTGGAACGCCTCCCAGGCGGCGCACAGCCGGGAGAGCCGCCAGTCGCGGACGGGAGGGACGCGGCACATCGCGGGCGCCGACGCGCGCTCGGCCGGACGCGGAGGCGTCGCCGCACGGGCGGGGTCTGCCGTGCTGAATGCGACGGTCCCGGCCACGATCACGCAGCCCAGTACTCCGCAGGCGGAGAGGAGGGCTCCGTTGTAACTGCCATGTGGGTTCATTCACTGCCCCGGGGGGATCGCGGTGGTCACCGTAAGGGCACCGATCGTAGCCACTCCGGCTACTCAGCGTTGACCATTGGTCACACTTGATCAAGGAACAGTTCTTCGCGCACGGCAAATTCGGCCTTTCTGGCGCGTGAAAGCCGGACGCGGTGCCGGATAAGCGGCTTCCGACCGTCCAGTTCCCGGTGAACCCGCGAGATGACAACCGCGCGCCGCACACCGAAGCCGACCACCCCCAAGGAGGTGAACCCCGGCCGGAAGCCAGGGCGACTGGAAGCCGGACGTCAAGCCGGACGTCGAATCTGTGCGCAACGTTCTGCGCCTGGCAACAGCGCTGACTGGGCGAACTGGCCTCGCCCTGCCCCGCCCCGCGCCGCACCGCCCCGCACCGCCCCGCACCGCGCCGCGCCGGGCCGCGCCGCGCCGGGCCGCGCCGCGCCGCGTTGCGGCGGGTTGGGCTGCGCTGGCTGGGCCGTGCTGGGCCGGGCCGCGTTCGGCCGTGCTGGGCCGGGCTGTCCCGGGTTGCGCCGCGTCGGGCGGGCTGGGCCGCGTTGCGTTGGGCCGCGTTACGCCGGGTTGGGCCCCGCAGGGTTGGGCTGCGTTGGCTGGGCCGCGCTGGGCCGGGCCGCGCTGGGCCGGGCCGCGTTCGGCCGCGTTGCGTCGCGACGCGCTGCGTTGCGCCGCATTCGGCCGGGTTGCGCCGGGTTGCGCCGCGTCGGTTGGGCTGGGTCGCGTTGGGCTGCGCCGGGCCGCTGTCCGTGTTGAGCAGGTGGGCTGGCGCTGGGCTGGGCTGGCCGCTGTCCATGCTGATCGGGCGGGCTGGCACGGGGCCGCGTTGGGCCGCTGTCCGTGCCGACCCAGATCGGTCTTTGTTGCCCTCGGGTGCGGATGTCCGTGTTGGCGCGTGCTGGTCGGCTGGCGGCGGGGCTTCGCCGAGTTCGGGTTCGGTCTGGACTCGGGGTGCGCACCTTTGAGGTCGGGTCGAGTACGTGCCTGAGGGGCTGGCCGCGCGGTGAGCGGTGCGCGGGGGCCGAGGCGCGGCGACTATCGGGACGACGCGCCGACCATTGGCACGACGCGGGCGTTGGTTCACGCCTATGCGCCATGTCCATGTCTATGTGCCGGTCCGCGCTTCCGTTCGTCCTTGGCAGAGCCGTCCGGTTCGGGGTTGGGGATGCCTGTTTGGGGGTTTCTGTTGGTCGGGGGACTTGGGGTTGGGGGTGTGGGGGAGTGGGGGCTGTTGAACTGGAGGCGGGTGTGGGGGTGTGACGGCTTGGGGGGCTTAGTGTGCGGTGGGTGGTGGTGGGGTTTATGCGAAATATTTGGGGTGTTTTTCTGGTCGAGTGGTGTCATTGTGATGGTTTGCAGGGTGGGGTCGGGGTGGTTGTCGGTTTGCGGGCGGTCGGTGGGTGACGTGGGGGCGGGCTGTTGCGCTTCTGGTTCGGGGTGGGTGCCGTAACTGCACTTCACCGGCCTGGTAAGTCGGGAACTCTGGTCTTCGTGTGGGTTGTGGTCGGGCCGGGTTGGGTGTGTGGCTGAGTCCTAAAAAGGGTTTCGGCAGGTCGGGAGAATTCGGGCGGCCGGTGGGTCGGAGGGCGGGAACGCGACCAGGGGGCGCTTCGTCCGGCGGAGCGGGGGAGTGGCAACGGTTTCGGGTGTGCTTGCGGGTGTGGGTCATCTGTCCGGTGCTGACACGCCGTACGCCGTGAAAAAGACCGGCATCGGCCTATCTTGTGCTGTTCCGGCGGTAGCGCGGGGGGATTTGCGGGCAATGTGTACGTTGGGGGGTAGATCAACAGCGCTGTGAGCTGCGGGATCGCCCGCGCTCCGGCCCAGACGCAGGAGGTAAACGTGAGTCGCACTCTGGCGAGGGGGACCCGGGTCACCGGCGCCGAACGCACACAGCTCGCGGCGGAACTCGCGCCGCGCTACGCCGCGGGGGAGAGCATCCGCGACCTTGCCGCCGAGACCGGGCGGTCGTACGGCTTCATCTACAACGTGCTGAAGGAAGCGGGCGTCCCGCTGCGCGGACGCGGGGGGAACACGCGTCGCAAGAAGGGCTGACCGCCGTGTCCCCGCGCCCTCGGGCGGCAGGGACGGCGCTCAGCGTCCGCCGGACCGGTCGGCGACGGCGCGCCGTCCGTCCAGCCCGGCGAGGTCGGCTGCCGCGCGCCCGGCAGCCCAGCCGGCCACGTTCGAGACGGCCCGCGCCCTTCCCCGGACGAGACCGGGGAACAGCGTGTCCACGGCCCGGTCCACGGCGGCGTCGCGCGCGGCCAGTGCCGGGACCAGGTCGGCCCGTGTCCCGGCGTGCCCGGCGGCGTGCTCTGCCGCCGCGCGCAAGCGCTCTCCGATGCGCGCCGCGTAGGCGTTCAGGAAGGAGTGCCGGAACGAGCGGATCCGCGTCCGCGCGGGCGCGTCCCCGCGCGGTCCGGCGTGCGTCATCGCGGCCGTCGCCTGGACGAGCAGGGACGTGAACAACAGCTCCACGGCGGCCAGCTCGGCCGGGTGCCCGACGATGGTGGCGAGCCCGAGGTCCCGGTGCCAGACGGCCTGGCACCGGTTCGCCTCGGCCACCACGCCGAGCAGCACCGCCTTGGGCCCCTCGTACGGGCCCTCAACGACGATCCTGCGGCCGACCGGGGCGTCCCCGGCCGCGGGGGCGGATCCGGCGAGCAGCGCCCGGTCGAGGCTGTAGCGCGCCATCAGCTCCTGCGCGCGGGCGCTCAGCGCCTCGGCCTCGGCGGGGAACGCGGTGGACTCTGCCTTCGCGAGCAGCGCGCGCACGCGCCCGAGCACGCGCCGCTCCGCCTCGGGCCCCATTCCTCTTTGCGCCCGACTCGCCTCGGGCCCGTCCGGTGGCTGACTCGCCTCCGGCCCGCCCGGCGGCTGGCCTGCCTCGGCCCCGTCCGGCGGTCGGCTTGCCTCATGCCCGTCCGGTGGTTGGCTTGCCTCGCGCCCGTCCGGTGGCCGGCTTGGTTCAGACCCTGCGCCGCCCGGCGCCCGGCTTGGTTCAGGTCCCGCATCGCCTGGCGTCTGGCCCCGGGGAGGCGGGATCGTTCCAGGTGGGGGGCTGATCTGGGCGAGGGCGGGGGCTTCGGACATGAGGCGCAGGACGTCGCTCGCGCAGGAGAGCAGGGTCTCGGGGCCGGTGCGTTCGCGGGCGCACCAGGACGTTGTGTAGGAGCCTTCCGAGGGCCACCACACATGGGCGCCGAGGGCGGCGGGCTGGTCGGTCCACACCGGGTCACCGAGGGACGGGTAGGCGCGCAGTTCGGCGGCGATCGCGTCCAGAATCAGGCGGCGTGCGCGTGCGCCGTGCGTCCGTGCAGTGTAGGCGGCCAGGTCGGCGGGTTGCCAGCCGCGCGACCAGAGGGACGTGACGCCGGCGGTCAGGGCGCCGAGGAGGGCGCGGCCGGTGGCGTCCGGCCAGAGCGGGGCGAGCGCGAGCAGTGCGGCGCAGCGGCGGCGGAGGGCGGCGTCGCGGGAGCGGGCCAGTTCGCCGGCCAGTATCCGCGCGGTGGCGAGCGCGGGCGTGTGCGCAGCCGTCATGTCGCCTCCCGTGGTCGCCCCCTTGATCTTGGCACGGAGCGGCCGCGCCGGTCAGCGCGGTGAGCGGAGGCCCTCGGTGATGACGCTGCGGTACGCGCGGGTCGTGTCGGGGACGTAGGTCAGCCGGGCCAACACGCGTCCGCCGCCGCGGATCTCGAAGCTGTAGCCGCCGGCGCCGCCGTCCTCGATCTGGGCGACGGCCTGGTCGTGGCGCAAGCGGCACATCGTGTCGACCTTCTCCAGGGCCTGGTCGAGGCTGCGCGCCTCCGAGATGAGGCGGGCGGGCTCGCCGGTCTCCCAGATCTCGAACATCGGGTCAGTCCTGTCGGGGGATCGGAGCGGTCGGGGGCTTGCGTCGTGCCGACCATAGCTTGCGCCGGTTTGGTGGATCATTCAATCGTCCAAGATCTCGGATCCATCACGTTTCGGAGCCGTTCGTCATCGTAGCGTCATGACCGAAAGCCGTCGGGACGTTCGTCAGTCCGCCGAGGTGACGGTCACCACCCGCTCGGTGGCGTCCGGTTCGGTGAAGGAGAGCAGGGCCTCGCCCTCGGCGGTGAGGGCGTCCAGGGCCGAATCGGGGAGCGTCCCGAAGGGGCGCAGATTCAGGGTCGCCACCTTGCGCCTGCGGGCCGCCTCCCAGGTTCCGGCGGCGAACCCGTCCCACAGGAAGGTGGCGCGGACGCGCAGGTTCTTGCTGGTCAGCAGCGGACGGTCCGCGTCGGAGATCACGCGGGTGCGGTCGGCGTGGGCCAGGACGAGCGAGTCGAACTCGGGCAGGAACCGGGCCGGCGCGGGGACGTCCGGGCCCGGACGCGGGGCGTCCGGGACGTCGAACAGCTCGCGCCCGCGCTCGTCGGCGAAGACCCGCAGACCCGGCCGGAGGCGGTCCAGGACGGGGCCGAGCGCGGGCAGTCCGGTGAACGCCTGCGCGTCGGCGGCCGTCGCGGGGCCGAATGCGGCCAGATAGCGGAGGACGAGCGCGTCGGGCTCGGCGGCGTCCGTAGGCTCGGCCCCGAGCCAGTCCGAGGCGAGCGCGAAGCGGGCCGTGCGCGGGAAGCCCCAGCGGTCCTCGCCCGGGACCATCACCAGCGGCACGCACATCCGGACGGTGAAGCCGAGCGCGCGGTCGTTGACGTCGGGAAACCGCTCCTGGAGCAGGTCCCGCATCTCGGCGAATGTGCGCGGGCCCGCGTGCAGCAGCTCGCGCGCGACCGGCAGCACCCGGGCGGTGTCGAGCCCGGCGGCGCGGTCGCCGAGGGCCTTGCGGCCCGCGTCCAGGACCGGTTGCAGCGGCGTCCGGAACGCGGCGTAGTCGGCGGCCGTCACCAGGTGCAGCGTGCCGCGCATCAGCGTCGCGCGGACGACGTCGCGGGAGTGCAGCGCGCCGGTCAGGTCGGACGGCGCGAAGCCCGCGAGGCGGCTCCACAGCCCGACGAACGGCGGCCGCGCCTCCTGCGCCTGGAGGCCGCCGAACCGTTCCACGGCCGCCGCCACGCCGAGCGGCTCCCGGGCCAGGAGGCCCTGCCGGGCGAGGGTCGCGCGGTTCAGCGCCCGGACGGTCAGGACTTCGGTCATCGTTCTCCCCGCTCGGCGATGTCCGAAATTCTGCCATCGGGGGCGACGCCGGCCGCGTCGAGGACGGCGTCCCGGACGATCCCGCGCAGCCACGCGTGCGCCGCGTCCGCGTCATAGCGGACGTGCCATGCCATCTCCAGCACGCACGGCGGCAGCTCCAGCGGCGGCACGACGGCGACGAGCCCGAGCCGGTCGACCAGCCGCCGGTGCAGCCGCTCCAGCGCGAAGGCCACCAGATCGGACCCGGCGACGACGGCCAGCGCTGTGTGCGCGTCCGGCACCGAGCAGACCAGCCGCCGCCGCAGCCCCTCGGCGGCCAGCGCGTCGTCGATCGGGCCGTGCGTCCGGCCCCGGCGGCTCGTGGCGAGCTGCGCCGCCGCGGCCCAGGCGGTGAGCGGCGCGTCGCCGGCGAGCGGGTGGCCCGGCCGCATGACGGCCACGAACCGCTCCTCCAGCAGCGGCCGGGTGCTCGTCTCGGGCGTCCCGTTGATCACGCCGACCTCCAGGTCGACCGTGTCGCGGCGGAGCCGGTGCGTGTCGCGCGGGCCCTCGCCGAGGAACCGCAGCGTGACGCCGGGCGCCTCGCGCGCGAGCCGTTCCAGCAGCGGCCCGGCGACGACCGCGATCGTCCCCTCCTCGGCCTGGACGGTGAAGCTCGCCTCCAGCGTGCCCGGATCGACCCGTTCGTCCGAGCCGAAGATCCCGGCGGCGCGCCGCACGACGTCGCGGACCTCGGCGCGCATCGCCAGGGCGCGCGGCGTCGGGACCATGCCGCGCCCGGACCGGACGAGCACGGGATCGCCGAGCGCCCGCCGGATCCGGCCGAGCGTGCGGCTCATCGCCGGACCGGACAGGTGCAGCCGGGCGGCGGCGCCGGTGACGCTCTCCTCCTCCAGCAGGACGTCGAGCGCGACGAGCAGATTGAAGTCCAGTCTGGATTGCATTCCGTGCACTCCTCGCCTGCAAAAGTTGCATTTGAACGCAAGACACCGTTGAGCCTACGGTCGGTTGCGGAGGCCGCGCGCGTTCCCGGGATCCCGCCTCCGTTCCTTGTTCCTTTTCTCGAAGGAGAGCCCCCATGACGGTGAACGCCGTCCGGAAATCCGCGCCGCCGGTCCCGGGACCGGGCCGCGCGCGGCTGATGCCGACGCTCATGTCCGCGTGCGTGGTTCTCGTCGTGGCGATGGTCGCCGCGACGAATCTCGCCCTCCCCGACCTCGCCCGCAGCGATCTGCACCCGTCCGGTTCGCAACTCCTGTGGATCGTCGACACCTACGTCCTCGTGTTCGGCTGCCTGCTCATCCCGGCGGGCGCGATCGGGGACCGGCGCGGACGCAAGGGCGCCCTGCTCGCGGGCCTCGCCGCCTTCGCCGCCGGCTGCCTGGTCTCCGCGCTCGCGCCCGGCGTCACGGTCATGCTCGCCGGACGGCTCGTCACCGGCGCCGGCGCGGCGCTGATCATGCCCGCGACGCTGTCCCTCCTTCTCCAGGTCACCGAGCCCGCGCGGCGTCCGCAGGCCATCGCGGGCTGGACGGCCGCGACCGGCGTCGCCGGGGCGGTCGGCAACGTCGGCGGCGGCGCGATCCTGCGCTGGCTTCCCTGGCAGGGACTCTTCTACGTCGGCGCGCCCGCGGCGCTGCTGCTCGCGGCGGCGGTCGCGTGGGCGGCCCCGCGCGGCGAACGGCACGACGCGGACCTGGACGTCACCGGCGCCGCCCTGCTCACCCTCGGCCTGTTCGCGCTGCTGTTCGGGATCATCGAAGGCCCCGGGCACGGCTGGTCGTCGGGCGTCGTGCTCGGCGGGTTCGCGTGCGCGGCCGTCCTGCTGGCGGTGTTCACCGTCCACGCGCTGCGCGCCGCCCACCCGCTGCTTGACCCCCGGATCTTCGCCGTGGCACGGCTTCGCGGCGGGGTCGTCGGCGTCGGGGCGGTGTTCTTCGGCCTCTTCGCGCTGTTCTTCGTCAACGCGCAGTACCTCCAGTACGCCAAGGGCTACGACACGCTGAAGACCGGTGTCGCGATCGTCCCGCTCATCCTCGGCATGATCGTCGTGTCGCGGCGGTCGGTGGCGCTGGCGGCGCGCTGGGGCGAGCGGACGGTCGTCGCCGCGGGCCTGGCGTGCGTCGGCGCGGGCCTGCTCCTGCTGTCGTTCGCGGACGCCGCCACGCCCTACCCCTGGTACGCGGCGTTCCTGCTGCTCCTGTCCTGCGGGACGGGCCTGTGCCTCCCGACCCTCTCGGTCGGGGTGATGACGTCGCTGCCGCACGGCCGCGCGGGCCTCGGCTCCGGGCTGAACGGCGCGGCGCGCGAGATCGGGAGCGCGCTCGGCGTCGCGGTCGCCGGGACGGTCCTGGCGGCGCGGCTCGCCGCCGGGCTGCCGCCGGGGGAGCGCGCCCGCTCGGCGGGGGAGGCCCTCGCCCACGCGGCGCCGGGCCTGCACGACCAGGTCGTGGGCGCTTTCACGGACGGGATGTCGGCGGGACTGCGCGTCGTCGGGGTGGTCGTTCTGGCCTCGGCGGTGCTCGCGGTGGCCGGTCGGCGCCCCTGAGAGTGTGGCGAATGTCGCTGTAGCGGCCTTGACGGGGCGGACGCCGGTCGCGGCGCCGCCCCGCGCGCCGGGCGCGGCAACGCGCTGACGAGCAGGAATCGTCCTGATTGCCAGGAGATGACCGAGGGGCCAGATCTGCGGGAAATCAGGTGAGATGCACGTGCATCGGCTCTTGCACCTGCACGCCATCTTTAGCAGGATTGCTCCCGGACCACGCACCTCCCGCACTGCGAACGCCCCCCGGAGATCGCGATGACCGCACATCTGAGCGACAGTGACCGACAGGCGCTGCGCCTCGCCCACGACCTCCGCGAAGAGCTGCGCCGTGCGCTACCGCACGTGCCGGCGGCGCCGTCGATCTCCCCGTTCGTCGACCCGGGCGGCCGCCCGAGCGTCCTCGTGCGCATGGACTCCGACACGGCCCGCGCGCTGATGGCCCTTCTCGGCGAGCCCCGCTCCGTCCAGACCGGCCCCACCCCGCTTCCCCAGCAGCTTCCCCAGCCGCTCCCGCAGCAGCGCCGTGCCGACGGCACCGTGCCGCCGCCGGTGCCGGAGCTGTTCGTCCAGCGCTGAGCCCCGACGTCTCGTCCGGCCCTGCCCGCCTCGGGGGCGCGCAGGGCTCGTCCGCGCGACCCCCTTTCTCCTAGGGGCTTTCGCGTTCTCCGCCGCCCCGCGCCGGTCCGGCGCGGCGGGCCGCCGAGAAAAAGATCTACCTACGCCTAGGTCAAAAAAATGGCGATCTGGGTGGAACGTGACAATTCTGCCTATACTCATCGTCAGATCAGGGTCAAGAGCCTCTTGACCTGGTCGAACCTTCCGGCGTCGTGTCCCGCCCTCCAGGCGGGTCCTCCCCAGCCGAACCGCGACCGGCCATGCAGCGGTCGCACCGGAGCCGCGCCGAGCTGAGGCGCGCCCGGTCGGCGATCCTTCCCGTTTCCGCCGCACGCCCGTTCCGCCCTGCCCTTTTTCGGCCGGGGCCCGGGCGCATCCCGTGCTGCCCGCAAACACGGGCGCATGACGGCGGAATCCCACGGGCTCATTTCGCGGCGCCAGCGCCGGGCCATGCCCGGCGCGCCGTTCCCGACGCGCGCGACAGCGGCGCAGGGACGGCAGCTCTGTCCGCCGAACGAAGGATTCTCATGCAGAAGCGTGCGACGAACGCCCTCCTGGCCGGGGTCACCGGCTCCGCGCTCGCCGGGATGCTGGTCGCCGGCGTGGCCGTCGCGAGCGGCGACGACCGGGCCCCCAAGGAGACCGCGGGCGCACCGGTCGCGGCGCAGGAGCTGGCCCGGGACCGGGCGCGCGTGCCGAGCGCGGCCTCCGCCGACACCGCCAAGCCGTCGCCCAAGCCGTCCGCCAAGAAGCGCGGACGCGGACCGAAGGCCCTGCTCAGCGGCCGGACGACCGCGTCCTACTTCTGGGACGACGGGTCGGGCGTCAACGGCGACACCGGCGCTCCCGCCAGCGGGAAGTCGATGCAGAAGGGCCTGTTCGCCAGTCCGAGCTGGCCGATGAACACCAAGGTCCGCGTGTCCTACAACGGGCGCAGCGTCACCGGCTTCGTCGGCGACCGGGGGCCGGGCGCCCCCTCGCACAACGGGGTCATGCTCGACCTCGACACCTACACCTTCCGCTACCTGCTGGACGGCGAGAAGCCCGCCAGCAAGTACGAGGCCGGGACCGGCGAAGGCCACCTCCAGGGTCTGCGGTGGGAGGTCCTGCAGTGGGGCGGCGGCGCGGGCACCCGGGGTGAACCGCAGCCGTTCGGTTCCTGACGCAAGAGAAAAGGCCCCGGCGGCCAGGACGTCGCCGGGGCCTTTCGCGTCTACTTGGCGAGGGCCTTCGCGATGTCGTCCAGCACCGTGGACGCGGCGGCCGGCCCGCCGCGCGAGGTCCAGATCGCGCCGTCCACGTTGACGACGTGCCCGGCCCGGACGACCGGCAGGTCCTTGAACGCCGGGATCTTCGCGGCGTCCTTCAGCGCGGCGGCGGCGTCGGGGTTGAGCGTGCCGAGGAACATCCAGTCGCCGTCCAGGATCTTGAGGTTCTCCAGGCTGAGCGCGTCGCTCGGCGAGAACCCGGCCGGGGTGAGCTGGCCCTTCGGACGCTCGAAGCCGAGGTCGCGGACGACCAGGCTGGAGAAGGCGTCCTTCAGCATGTAGCTCGGCCCTGTCGCGTTCCACCGGACGATGCTGATCGACGCTCCCGCGTTGCCGCCGAGCCCGCCCTTCACGTCCGCGACGTGCTTGTCATAGGCGGCGAGGACGCTCTTGCCCTCCGCCTGCTTGCCGAGGATGTCGGCGGTGCGGGTGAACGTCGCCTTCCAGTCCTCGGCCATCTTCGTGGTCAGCACGGTCGCCGGGGTGATCTTCTTGAGCTGCGCGATGACCTTCTCGTCCGGGATGAACCCGGCGAGGATCAGGTCGGGCCGGGCCTCGGCCACCTTCTCCAGGACGGGCGTGCCGAGGTCCCCGACCACCGTGTACCGGCCGGTGAGCTTGGACTTCAGGTAGCCGGGGACGTCCTTGGCGAACCGCCCGTTGGTGACGCCGACCGGCTGCACGCCGAGCGCGAGCGCCGAGTCCAGGTCGGTCTCGGTGAGCGCCACGACGCGCTGCGGACGCGCGGGGACCTCGACGGTCGCGCCGGTCGCGTCCACGACGTCGCGCGTGGCGCCGCCGGATCCCGCGTCGGAGTCGCCGCCGCCGCAGGCGGTGAGGCCCAGCGTGAGGGCGAGAAGGCCGGCGACGAGACCGGTCGCGCGGTGCCGGACGGTGAGGGGCATGGGTGTCTCCAGACGCGGGGGTGGGGCTCCGTTCGGCGGCAAACATTAGGTTAGGCTCACCTTATTTGTCACCTTCTGTGGCCTAGATCGCTCTTCGGGCGGTCGCGGCGGTCGTGCGTTGACCGCGCCGCGCGGCCGGTGCTTAGCTGTGCACGTTCAACTTAGCTAAGCCTTACCTAACTTGATCTCCCGTGGAGGCGACGTGAGCAGCGATCCCGGCACCTACACCAGGCGGCTGGCGGCCGGACTCGCCCCGGAGGTCCTCGCCGCCGGGCCGCCGCCCGTCCCGGAGCTGGCACCGCCGTTCGCCGCGCACGTCGCCCGGCCGGACGGCGCCGACCTCGACCTCGTCCACCGCTGGATGAACCTGCCGCACGTCGCGGCGCACTACGACCAGGCATGGCCGCGCGAGCGCTGGGCCGAGGAGATCGCGGGACACCTCGCCGGGGACTACGCGCGGCCGTTCATCGTGTCGCTCGACGGACGTCCGATCGCCTACGTCGAGCTGTACCGGGCCGCGCGCGACGTGGTCGGCCGCGTGTACCCGTCCCGTCCGCACGACGTCGGGTTCCACCTCGCGATCGGCGAGACCGAGGCCGTCGGGCGGGGCATCGGCGTCCGGCTGTTCGGCGCGTTCATCGACGGGATCTTCGCCGCCGAGCCCGCCTGCACCCGGATCGTGTCGGAGCCGGACGCGTCCAACACCGCCGCGCGGCGCACCGACGAGAAGCTCGGCCTGCGGTTCCTCGGCGAGGTCGACCTGCCGCACAAGCGCGCCGCGCTGTTCATCGCCGCGCGGACCGAGGCCGACGTCCCGGTGCTGCCCGCATGAGCGACCTCCCGCCGGACGCGTTCGCGCTGACCGGGGCGCAGGAGGGCATCTGGTTCGCCCAGCGCCTGGACCCCGCGAACCCCGCCCACAACACCGCCGAGTACGTCGAGATCCACGGCG
The DNA here is from genome assembly GCF_002911665.1 of Actinomadura rubteroloni. Taxonomy (NCBI): domain Bacteria; kingdom Bacillati; phylum Actinomycetota; class Actinomycetes; order Streptosporangiales; family Thermomonosporaceae; genus Actinomadura; species Actinomadura rubteroloni. The sequence continues at coordinate 41,158 of NZ_MTBP01000002.1, read as the reverse complement.
CCGTCGACGCGGGCCTGTTCGAGCGGGCGCTGCGCGCGACCCTCGCCGAGACCGACGCGCTGAACGTCCGGTTCGGCGGGGACGACGCGCACCCCTGGCAGCTCGTCGCGCCCGGCGACTGGCCGCTGCACCGGCCCGACGTCGCCGCCGAGGCCGACCCGCGCGCCGCCGCGCTGCGCTGGATGCGCGCCGACCTGGCCCGCGCCGTCGCGCCCGAGACCGGGCCGCTGTTCACCCAGGCGCTGATCACGGTCGGTCCTGGCTGCGCGCTCTGGTACCAGCGGTGCCACCACATCGTGCTGGACGGCTACGGGTTCTCGCAGGTCGCGCGGCGTGTCGCCGAGCTTTACACCGCGCTCGCGCAGGACCGCGCCTACCCGGGCGGCCGGTTCCTGCCGCTGCGCGACGTCGTCGCCGAGGAGGCCGCCTACCGGCGCTCGGAGCGGCGCGCGGCCGACCGGGCGTACTGGACGGGCCTGCTCGCCGACGCCCCCGAGATCGCCGCGTTCACGACCGGCGTGCCGCGCCCCGCGCCGGGCTTCCTGCGCCGGACGGGCACCCTGACGGTCCCGCACGCGCTCGCCGGGGCGGCGGGGGCCACCTGGCCGGAGGCCGTGATCGCCGGGGTCGCCGCCTACGCGCACCGCCGGACGGGAGCGCGCACGGTCGTCCTCGGACTGCCGCTGATGGGACGGCTCGGCACGGCGGCGGCGCGGGTCCCGTCGATGGTGACCAACGTCGTCCCGCTGCGCCTCGACCTGCGGCCCGCCACGACGGCCGGGGAACTGGTCGGGCAGGTCGCCGCGCGGCTGCGCGAGGCCCGCCGGCACGGGCGGTACCGGTCCGAGGACCTGCGCCGCGACCTGCGGCTGCTCGGCGAGGGACGGCGGCTCACCGGCCCGCTCGTCAACGTCAAGCCGTTCACGCCCGAGCTGCGGTTCGGCGGCGTGCCCGCGACGACGCACTACCTGTCGGCGGGGCCGGTGGACGACCTGACCGTCACCGTCCACGGCGCCGGGCCGCGCGACGGCGCGCTGCCGCTGGAGGTCGACGCCAACCCCGACCTCTACTCCGCAGCCGATCTGGACGGGCACGCCGCCGGGCTGACCGGGCTGCTCGCCGCGTTCGCGGCCGGTGGGCCGGACCTGCCGGTCGGGCGGCTGGACACCGTCCGGACCTTGCCGCGCCCGGCGGCCGTCGCCGCGCCGCCCGACGACGCGACGCTCGTCGGGCTGTTCGAGGAGCGCGCCGCGAAGACGCCCGAAGCGGTCGCGGTCAGCGACGGCGCGGCCCACCTCACCTACGCCGAGCTGGACGCCGCCGCCGACCGGCTCGCCGGGCTGCTCGCCGAGCGCGGCGCCCGTCCCGGCGCGTTCGTCGCGCTCGCGCTGCCCCGCTCGGCCGACCTCGTCGTCGCGGTGCTGGCGGTGCTGAAGACCGGCGCGGCGTACGTGCCGATCGACCCGGCGTACCCGGCGGCGCGCGTGGCCGCGACGCTGGCGGACGCCCGCCCCGTCGCAACCGTCACGCCGGACACGCTCGCCGAGGCCGCGCGGTACCCGGCCGTCCCGCTCGACCGCGCGCTGCACCCGGACCTGCCCGCCTACGTGATCTACACGTCCGGGTCGACCGGCGCGCCGAAGGGCGTCGTCGTGCCGCACCGCAACGTCGTCCGGCTGTTCACGGCCACGCGGCACTGGTTCGGCTTCGGCGCGGACGACGTCTGGACCCTCTTCCACTCCTACGCGTTCGACTTCTCCGTCTGGGAGCTGTGGGGCGCGCTGCTGCACGGCGGACGGCTGGTGATCGTCGCGCAGGACGTCGCCCGCTCCCCGGAGGCGTTCGCCGGGCTGCTCGCCGCCGAGGGCGTGACCGTCCTGAACCAGACGCCGTCGGCGTTCTACCAGCTCGTCGCGGCCGACCCCGGCGCCGGACCGGCGCTGCGCCACGTGATCTTCGGCGGCGAGGCGCTCGACCCCGGACGGCTCGCCCCGTGGTACGCGAAGCACGGCACCGAGGCGCCGCGCCTGGTGAACATGTACGGGATCACCGAGACGACCGTCCACGTGACCCACCGCGCGCTCGGCCCGGCCGACCGCGCGGGCAGCCCGATCGGCGGCCCGATCCCGGACCTGCGCGTCCACCTGCTGGACGACGCGCTGCGTCCCGTCGCGCCCGGACGCGCCGCCGAGATGTACGTCGGCGGCGCGGGCCTCGCCCACGGCTACCTGCGCCGGCCCGGCCTCACCGCCGGACGGTTCGTCGCCGACCCCTTCGGCCCGCCCGGCGCCCGCATGTACCGCACCGGCGACCTCGCCCGCGCGCTGCCGGACGGCACGCTGGAGTTCCTCGGCCGCGCCGACGACCAGGTGAAGGTCCGGGGGTTCCGCATCGAGCCCGCCGAGATCGAGACCGCGCTGCTCGACCATCCGGACGTCGCGCAGGCGGCGGTCGTCGTCCGCGAGGACCGGCCGGGCGACCGGCGGCTCGTCGGCTACGCGGTGACCGGCGGCGGGCGCGGCGTCCGCGCCGACCTGCGCGCCCACCTGGCCGGACGGCTGCCCGCGCACATGGTCCCGGCCGCCGTCGTCGGGCTCGGCGCGCTGCCGCTGACCGTGAACGGCAAGCTGGACCGGGCCGCGCTGCCCGTCCCGCTGCTCGCCGGAGCGGGCACGGCGCCGGCGAGCGCCCGCGAGGCCGCGCTGTGCGCGCTGTTCGCCGAGGTGCTCGGCGTCCCGTCGGTCGGCGTGGACGACGGGTTCTTCGACCTCGGCGGGGACTCGCTGCTCGCCGCGCGCCTCACCGCCCGCGTCCGCGCCGTGCTGGGCGCCGAACTGGGCATCCGCGCGATCTTCGAGACTCCGACCGTCGCCGGGATCGCCGCCGCGCTCGGCGCCGGAGCCGACCGGCCGCCGCTCGTCCCGCTGCCGCGCCCGGCGCGCATCCCGCTGTCGCCCGTGCAGCGCGGCCTGTGGTTCCTGCACCGGACGGGCGAGAGCGCCGCCTACAACGTCCCGATCGCGCTGCGCCTCACCGGCCCGCTCGACCCGGCCGCGCTGACCGCCGCGCTCGGCGACCTCACGGCCCGGCACGAGATCCTGCGCACCCGCTTCCCCGCCGACGACGGCGAACCGCGCCAGGAGATCGCGCCCGCCGCGCCGCCCGTCCTGCACCGGGCCGCGACCGGGGACGACCTGACCGCCGCGGCGCGGCACGTCTTCGACCTCGCCGCCGAGCCGCCGTTGCGCGCCGCACTGCACGCGGCCGGGCCGGACGAGCACGAGCTGCTGCTCGTCCTGCACCACGTCGCGGGCGACGAGTGGTCGGCGGGCCGGCTCGTCGGCGACCTCGCCGCCGCGTACGCCGCCCGCCGCGCCGGACGCGTCCCGGACTGGGCGCCGCTGCCCGTCCAGTACGCCGACTACACGCTCTGGCAGCGCGACCTCCTCGGCGCCGAGGACGACCCGGACGCGATCGCGGGCCGCCAACTCGCCCACTGGCGCGACGCGCTGCGCGGCCTGCCCGCCGAACTGGACCTGCCCGCCGACCGGCCCCGCCCCGCCGCCGGCACCGGACGCGGCGGCGTCGTGGCGTTCGCGCTCGGCGCCGACCTGCACCGGACGCTCGCCGCCCTCGCCCGCGACGCGCGCGCCAGCCTGTTCATGACCGTCCAGGCCGGGGTCGCGGCGCTGCTGACCCGGCTCGGCGCGGGCACCGACGTCCCGCTCGGCACCCCGGCGGCGGGCCGCGCCGACGACGCCCTCGACGCTCTCGTCGGCTGCTTCGTCAACGCGCTCGTGCTGCGCACCGACACGTCCGGGAACCCGGCGTTCCGCGACCTCCTCGACCGGGTCCGCGCCGCCGACCTGGCCGCGTTCGAGCACCAGGACGTCCCGTTCGACCGGGTGGTGGAGGCGCTGGCGCCGCCGCGCGCCCTCACCCGGCACCCGCTGTTCCAGGTCATGGTCACCTACGCCGCCGACCCGCCGGCGAGCCCGGACCTGCCCGGCCTGACGGCGTCGGTGCGCATGGTCGCGACCGGCGGCGCCAAGTTCGACCTCGCGTTCCGGTTCACCGAGCGGCCCGGCGGCGCGGGCATCGACGGCGCCGTCGAGTACAGCGCCGACCTGTTCGACCATGCGACCGTCGAGGCGCTGGCCGGACGGCTCGTGCGGCTGCTCGGGCAGGCCGCCGCCGACCCCGGCCGCCGGATCGGCGACCTGGACGTGCTCAGCGCCGACGAACGCCGCACGATCCTCACCGCGTGGAACGCCACCGGGCACGACCGTCGCGCCGCGACGCTGCCCGCGCTGTTCGAGGACCAGGTGCGGCGGTCGCCGGACGCCGTCGCGCTCGTCTTCGCGGGCGAGGAGTTCACCTACGCGGAGCTGAACGCCCGCGCGAACCGGCTCGCGCACCGGCTGCTCGGCGCGGGGACCGGCCCGGAGGACCTGGTCGGCGTGCGGATGCCCCGGACGCCCGACATGGTCGTCGCGGTGCTCGGCGTCCTCAAGGCCGGGGCCGCCTACCTGCCGCTCGACCCGTCCTACCCCGCCGAACGGCTCGCGGCCATGACCGAGGACGCGCGGCCCGCGCACGTCGTCACCCCGGCCGACTTCACCGGCCTGGAGGAGTTCCCGGCCACGGACCCGCCCGGGCCGCCGTCGGTGGACCACGCCGCGTACGTGATCTACACGTCCGGGTCCACCGGACGGCCCAAGGGCGTCGTCGTCACGCACGCCGGGATCGCGGACCTGGTCGAGACCCAGGAGACGCGGCTCGGCGCCGGGCCGGACGCGCGCGTCCTGCACTTCGCCTCGCTCAGCTTCGACGCCGCGCTCTGGCAGCTCTGCATCCCGCTGCTGTCGGGCGGGACGCTCGTCCTGTGCCCGGACGACCTGCGCGTCCCCGGCGCGCCGCTCGCCGAGTACGCCGCGCGGCACGGCGTGAACCTGCTCGGGCTGCCGCCGTCGCTGCTGGCGATGTTTCCCGCCGACGTGGACCTGCCCGACGGCGCGACGCTCGCGATCGGCGCGGAGAAGGTGCCGCCCGAACTCGTCGCGCGGTGGGGGAGAAGGCACCGCGTCGTCAACGCCTACGGGCCGACCGAGGCGACCGTCAACGCCACGCTCTGGGACTGCGACCCCGACGACACCGGACCCGTACCGATCGGACGGCCTGACCCCGGAACCCGCGCCTACGTTCTGGACGACGCGCTGCGTCCCGTCCCGCCAGGTGTCACCGGCGAGCTGTACCTCGCAGGGGCGGGCCTGGCGCGCGGGTACCTGAACCGTCCGGGCGTCACCGCCGAACGGTTCGTCGCGAACCCCTTCGGCCCGCCCGGCTCGCGCCTCTACCGCACCGGGGACCTGGCTCGCTGGAGCGCCGGCGGCGTCCTGCGCTTCGCCGGACGCGCCGACGACCAGGTCAAGATCCGCGGCTTCCGGATCGAGCCCGGCGAGGTCCAGAGCGCCCTCGCCGAACTGCCCGGCGTCGCGGCGGCGGCCGTGGTCGTCCGCGAGGACCGGCCCGGCGACCCCCGGCTCGTCGGCTACGTCACCGGCACGCCGGCCGGGGACCCGCGCCGCGCCCTGGCCGCCGTGCTGCCCGCGCATCTGGTGCCGTCCGCGGTCGTCGTGCTGGACGCGCTGCCGCTCGGCCCGAACGGCAAGCTCGACCGCCGCGCGCTGCCCGCGCCCGGCCCCGCCGCGACCGCCGGACGCGGCCCCCGCACCCGCCAGGAGGAGATGCTCTGCGCGCTGTTCGCCGAGGTCCTGGATTTGGAGCGGGTCGGGATCGACGACTCCTTCTTCGACCTCGGCGGCCACTCGCTGCTGGCCGCGCGGCTCATCGGACGCGTCCAGGCCGAGTTCGGCGTGCGGCTGAGCGTCGGGCAGATCTTCGCCGCGCCGACCGTCGCGGAGCTGGCCGGACGGCTGGAGAGCGGCGGGGACGACGAGGCGCTGGAGATCATCCTGCCGTTCCGGACGTCCGGCGACGGCGTCCCGCTGTTCTGCTTCCACCCGGCGGGCGGGATCGCCTGGTGCTTCTCGGGGCTGCTCAAGCACGTCCGCGACGTCCCGCTGTACGGCGTCCAGGCCCGCAACCTCGCCCGCCGCACCCGGCCCGCCGACTCGCTGGAGGAGATGACCGCCGAGTACGTCGCGGCGATGCGCGAGGTCGTCCCGCACGGCCCGTACGCGCTGCTCGGCTGGTCGTTCGGCGGCGTCATCGCCCACCACGTCGCGGTCGCGCTCCGCGCCCAGGGCGAGGAGGTCGCGGTGCTGGCGATGCTCGACTCCTATCCGAGCGGCGTGTGGGACGTCCTGCCGTCGGAGGAGGACGCCCTGCGCGCCCTCCTCTACATGGTCGGCCACGACATGACCGGCGAGGACGGCCCCCTCGACCGGGACCGCGTCATGGCGATCCTGCGCGCCGAGGGCAGCGCGCTCGCCAACCTCCGCGAGTTCACCCCCGCCGCGATGATCGACAACTTCGCGACGAGCGCGCGGCTGGAGAAGGACGCCGCGTTCGGCCGGTTCGACGGCGACCTGCTGTTCTTCACCGCCGCGCTGAACCCCGCCGAACTCGGCAAGGGCACCGCGTCGCCGACCTGCGACCTGTGGCGGCCCTACATCGGCGGGACGATCGCCGACCACTCCATCGCGTGCGAGCACAAGGACATGACCCAGCCCGGCCCGATCGCCGAGATCGGCGCCGTCGTGGACGCCGCGCTGCGCGGGACGGTCGCGTGAACGCCCGGACGACCGTCGCCGCCGTCTACGTGACCGTCGTGTTCCTCGTCAGCATGGACATGACGATCGCGAACGTCGCGCTGCCCGCCATCGCCCGCGACTTCGCCGTCCCGGCGAGCGCGACCGGGGCCGTGGACGCCGCGTACCTGGTGAGCGTCGCGGTGTGCATCCCCGCGTCGGGCTGGGTGAGCGACCGGGTCGGGCCAAAGGCGGCGTTCCTCGGCGCTCTCGTCCTGTTCGCGGCGGCGTCGCTGGCGTGCTGCCTGGCGGGCGGGCTCGGCGCGCTCGTCGCGGCCCGCGCGGCGCAGGGCGCGGCGGGCGCGCTGCTGCTGTCGGTCGGGCTGACCGTCCTCTACCTCGCCTACCCGCCCGAGGAGCGGATGCGGCTCGCGCGGGCGATCGTGCTGCCGGGCGCGCTCGCGCCGACGCTCGGGCCGGTCGTCGGCGGGCTGCTCGTGGACCACCTGTCCTGGCGGTGGGGCTTCGCGCTGAACCTCCCGGTCGGGCTGGTCGCGCTCGTCGCGGGCGCGGTCGCGCTGGACGGCGGCGGGGAGCGGCGCCGCCGCCGCTTCGACCTGCGCGGCTTCCTGCTCGTCGCGCCCGGCGCGGGACTGCTGACCGCCGGGCTCAATCTCGGCGCCACGCGCGGCTTCGGGCCGGTCGCGCTCGGGCTGGCGGCGGCCGGGCTGGGGCTCGCCGCCGCGTTCGCGGTCCTGGAACCCCGCACCCGCGACCCGCTGGTGGACCTCGGCGTGTTCCGGGACGCGGCGTTCCGGCTGTCCGGCGGCGCGATGGTGTTCCTCGTCGCCGGGTTCATGGCCGCCGGGTACACCTTCACGCTGCTGTTCCAGCGCGGGCTCGGGCACTCGGCGGCGCTGACCGGGCTCGCCGTCCTGCCGAAGGCGGTCGGGCTGATGGCCGCCTCGCAGGTCGCCGCGCGGCTGCGGGACCGGTTCGGCCCCGGACGGGTCGTCACCGCCTGCATGACCGGCGCCGCCGCCACGATCGCGCTGACCGTCCTCATCGGCGCGGGCACGCCGGTCGCGCTCGTCATGATCCTGCACCTGGTGATGGGCTTCTGCGTCGGGCAGTCCTCGATCCAGCTCCAGATCACCGCGTTCGCGACGGTCGGGACGGCCGCGACCGCCGCCGCCTCCACCGTCTACAACGCCGAACGGCAGATGGCGTCCGCGCTCGGCGTCTCGATGGGCGCGGGCGTCCTCGCCGCCGTGTCCGCCGGGGGGCTCGCGTCCTACCACGCGGCGCTGCTGGCGTCGGCGGGCTGCGCGCTCGCCGCCGCGTTCGTCGCCGTCCGCCTCGGGCGGGCCGCCGTGCCCGTCCCCGCCGCCCGTTGAACCCCACCGAACCGTCGATCGAGGAGACCGCCATGTCCGTTCCGTCCGACCGCGTGCCGGGGCTGCGCGTGCTGACCGTCCTGCGCGCCGCCGCGCTCACCCCCCGGATGCGCCGCATCACCCTCGGGGGGCCCGAACTCGCCGGGTTCGGGACGGGCCCGAACGTCAAGCTGCTGTTCCCGCCGCCGGGGGACCCCGATCCGCAGTGGCCGGCCGCCGGAGCCGACGGACGCCCGGTCTGGCCGCCCGCCGACCGCCGTCCCGTCATGCGGACCTACACCGTCCGCCGCCACGACCCCGCCGCCGGGGAGGTCGACGTCGACTTCGTCCTGCACGGGGACGACGGCGCCGCGTCCCGGTGGGCGGCGGCGGCCCGGCCCGGCGACGTCGTCGGCGCGCTCGGGCCGGGCGGGCGCGTCCTCGGCCCGGCCGACCACTACGTCATCGCGGGCGACCAGACGGCCCTGCCCGCCATCGCCGCGATGATCGAGAACCTGCCCGCCGGGACGCGCGGCCAGGTCGTCGTGGAGGTGCCCGGCCCGGCCGAGGTGCAGCACCTCATGCCGCCGCCCGGCGTCGAGCTGACCTGGCTGTTCGGCGACGGCGCCGGGCCGGGCGCGCTCGCCGAGGCCGTCCGCGCGCTGCCCTGGCCGGACGGCGACGTCTTCGCCTGGATCGCGGGCGAGTCCGCGTCGGTCCGCGCGATCCGCTCCTACGTCCGCGAGGAGCGCGGCGTCCCGCGCGGCCGGGTCCTCGCGATCGGCTACTGGAAGCGCGGCCTCACCGAGACCGCCTACCACGACGCGCACGACAACGACCGCGACGCGGACTACTACGCGGCGGGCCGGGAGGAGGCCGCCGCCCGCGCGTGACCAGCCCGTCCACCGCCCGTCCCGCACCCGAAGGAGCCGCCGTGTCCCGAGAGGGAACCTACGATCTCGTCGGCGTGGGCTTCGGCCCCGCCAACCTCGCCCTCGCCGTCGCGATCGAGGAGCACAACGCCGCCGCCCCGCCCGGCCGCCGCATCACCGCCCTGTTCGCCGAACGCCAGCCCCGCTTCGGCTGGCACCGGGGAATGCTCATCGAGGGCGCGACCCTCCAGGTGTCGTTCCTCAAGGACCTCGTCACGATGCGGAACCCGGGGAGCGACTTCTCGTTCCTGGCGTATCTGCGGGACCGGGGCCGGCTGGTCGACTTCATCAACCACAAGACCTTCTTCCCGACGCGCGTCGAATTCCACGACTACTTCGACTGGGCCGCTGCGCGGCTCGCCCACCACGTCGCCTACGACAGCGAGGTCACGGGCATCGCGCCCGTCCCCGACGGCCGCGGCGAGGTCGCCGCGTTCGACGTCGCGCTGTCCGGCGGCCGGACGGTCCGCGCCCGCGACGTCGTCGTCAGCGGCGGCCTGCAACCGTGCATGCCCGACGGCGTCGAGCAATCGGCCCGGATCTGGCACAACCAGACGCTGCTGACCCGGCTCGCCGAGCACACCGGGCCGACCGGGAGCTGGACGGTCGTCGGCGCGGGCCAGAGCGCCGCCGAGGTCACCGACCACCTGCACCGGACGTTCCCCGACGCCGAGGTCACCTCGGTGTTCGCCCGCTACGGCTACAGCCCGGCCGACGACAGCCCGTTCGCGAACCGGATCTTCGACCCCGACGCCGTCGACCTGTTCCACGGCGCGCCCGAGGAGGTGAAGCGGCGCCTGTTCGACTACCACCGGGGCACCAACTACTCCGTCGTGGACCTCGACCTCATCGAGGAGCTGTACCGGCGCGCCTACCAGGAGAAGGTGCAAGGACGGGAACGGCTACGGATCCGCAATGCGACGGCCGTCCTCGACATCCGCGAGATCCCCGGCGGCGCCCGCACGACCTGCGAGTTCCTGCCCACGGGGGAGCGCGCGGTGCTGGACTCCGACGTCGTCGTGTGCGCCACCGGGTACCGTCCGTTCGACGCGCTCGCGCTGCTCGGCCCGGCCGCCGGACTGTGCCTGCGCGACGACCTCGGCCGCGTCCGGGTGGAACGCGACTACCGCGTCGCGACCGAGCCCGGCGTGACGGCGGGCCTCTATCTCCAGGGCGGCACTGAGCACACGCACGGAATCACTTCGTCGCTGCTGTCGAACGCGGCGGTCCGGGCGGGTGAGATCCTGGCGTCGGTGCTCCGCGCGGACCGGGACGCGGCCCGCCCCGCCGAGGAGGTCGCCGCCACCTGACCCCGTGGCCGGAAGCGGACAGCGGCCGGATCGGCGGACGACCTCGCTCCGGGCTCGTGTTTTATCACGTCCCTGACAACGCGGGGCTCCGATTGCACGGCCGGATATCTTGCGGTCGCTGTCCGTTCTCCCCATAGTCGAAAGGCTTTCCTGACGACGAGGTAGAGGTGGCCAATGACCGGAACGTCCGAGACGGACTTCGACGTCATCGTGATCGGTTCGGGTTTCGGCGGCAGCGTCTCGGCACTGCGGCTGGCCGAGAAGGGGTACCGCGTCGCGGTCCTGGAGGCCGGCCGCCGCTACACCGAGGACAACCTGCCGAAGACGAACTGGCGGGTCCGCAAGTACCTGTGGGCGCCGCGGCTCGGGCTGCGCGGGATCCAGCGCGTCCACCTCGTCCGGGGCGAGGCGGGCGTGCTCGTCCTCGCCGGCGCCGGGGTCGGCGGCGGCTCGCTCGTCTACGCCAACACGCTCTACCAGCCGCCGCGCCCGTTCTTCACCGACCGCCAGTGGGGCCACATCACCGACTGGCAGGCCGAGCTGGAGCCGTTCTACGACCAGGCCAAGCGCATGCTCGGGGTCGTCACCAACCCGATCGTCACGCCCGCCGACGAGGCGATGGAGCGCGTCGCCAAGCAGATGGGCGTCGGCGACACCTACCACGCGACGCCGGTCGGGGTGTTCTTCGGCGACGGCGAGCCCGGCAAGAAGGCCGCCGACCCCTACTTCGGCGGCGCCGGCCCGGAGCGGACGAGCTGCACCGCGTGCGGCTCCTGCATGGTCGGGTGCCGCGTCGGCGCGAAGAACACGCTCGTCAAGAACTACCTCTACCTCGCCGAGAAGGCGGGCGTCCAGGTCATCCCGGACACCACCGTCACGGCGGTGACGCCGCGCGCGGGCGGCGGCTACGACATCGACACCGCGCGGGGCGGCGTCCTGCCGTTCGGGAAGAAGCGGTACACCGCCGGGCAGGTCGTCTTCGCCGCCGGGACGTACGGGACGCAGCGCCTCCTGCACCGGATGCGCGACGCCGGGAACCTCCCCGAGCTGTCGCCCCGGCTCGGCGAGCTGACCCGCACCAACTCCGAGGCGCTGCTCGGGGTCGAGCGGATGTCCGGCTGGCACCGCAAGGGTGACGCCGACCACAGCGCGGGCCTCGCGATCACCTCCTCGTTCCACCCCGACGACAAGACCCACATCGAGCCGACCCGCTACGGCGCCGGGCAGAACGCGATGGGCGTCATCCGGACGCTGCTCATCGACGGCGGCGGGAAGCCGCGCTGGCTGAAGTTCTTCGGCGCGGCGGTGCGGCAGCCCGGCACGATCATCCGCGGCCTGTCGCTGAAGGACTGGGCGAAGCGCACGGTCATCGCGCTCGTCATGCAGACCGCCGACAACTCGATCACGGTCGGCGAGAAGCGCGGGCTGTTCGGACGGCGGCTCATCGCGCGCAACGGCGAGGGCGAGCCCAACCCCAAGTGGATCCCGGTCGCGCACGACGCCGTCCGCAAGCTCGCCGACGAGCTGGACGCGACGGCGGGCGGCACCTGGTTCGACCTGTTCGACATCCCGACGACCGCGCACTTCATCGGCGGCTGCGTCATCGGCGAGTCCCCGAAGTCCGGCGTCGTGGACCCCTACCACCGCGTGTTCGGGCACGCGGGCCTGCACATCGTGGACGGGTCGTCGGTCACCGCGAACCTGGGCGTGAACCCGTCGCTGACGATCACCGCGCAGGCCGAGCGGGCGATGGCGTTCTGGCCGAACAAGGGCGAGCAGGACCCGCGTCCCGCTCTCGGCGACGGCTACCAGCGGCTGGAGCCGGTGGCGCCGCACAGCCCGGCCGTGCCCGCGTCCGCCCCGGCGGTCCTGCGGCTCGGCCCGACGCGCACGGCCTGACGTACGGCCTGACGCGTCAGGGGCGGGCGAGCGCTTCGGCGAGCCCGCCCCGCCAGCAGGCGAGGTCGTGCCCGCCGGTGTACTCGGCGAGGTCCGCGTCGTAGCCCCGGTCGCGCAGGACGGCGTGGAACCGGCGGACGGCGGGCCGCAGCCGCCACTCGTGCGTCCCGACCTGGAGCCGGAACCGGACGGGCTGCCGGGGGCTCGCCGCGTACGCGGCCGTCAGCGCCTCGCCGTCGGTCCAGAACGCGCCGGACTGGGCGATGACGGTCCCGAAGGCGTCCGGGTGCCGGAGCGCGGCGGCAGCGGCGGCGTACCCGCCGAGGCTCTGCCCGGCGATCGTCCGCCGTCCGGTCGGCGTGCGCAGCCGCGCGGCGAGCGCGGGCAGGTCCTCGGCGAGGAACCGGGCGTGGGCGGGGCCGCCGAGGTCGGCGTCGCGGGAGCCGCCGGACTCGGGCAGCAGCGCCAGCGTCGGCCCGATCCGCCCGTCGGCGAGCAGATTGTCCAGTGTCGGCGCGATCGGGACGAGCCCGGACCACAGTTCCCCGTCCAGCAGGACGAGCAGGTCGGCGGGCCCGTCGCCGGGCGGCAGGTAGGCGTGGACGGTCCGTCCGGCGACGTCCAGGGTGCGCAGTGAACCCCCCGGGACGCCCGGACGCGGGTCGCGCCATGGCTGCGGCGGCGCGCCCGGCAGCTCCAGCAGCGACGTCACCGCGCCGGGGATCCACGACGGCAGCCGGTGCGGGTTGAGCGGATCGGGCACCGCCGCGCGCCGCACCCGCGCCCACGCCGCGTCGTCGGCGGCGTCAAGCGGCCCGTCGCACGGGTGGAACTGGTAGGTGGCGCGCAGGTCGGACGGGCAGCGGAACGTCCGGTGCCACAGATCCGACCCCGGCACGCGGTCCATGAGGATGGGTGCCAGATCCCCGCGATGCCCCTCCGACACCGTGTTGACCAGCACGAGAACCCGCTCGGCCGCGCCGCGCCAGGCGAACGTCACGAGATGCGTGCCGTCCCCGAGGTCGCGCACGACCGGCGACCGGACGGGATCGACCGGTGGCGGCGCCGCCACGGCCTCCAGCGGCCGGAACGGCTCGGTCTGCGCGGGCGCGGGCGCGCTCACGCCGTCGCCGCCGGGACGATCACCGGGGCCCCGTCGCCGGGCGCCGCGAGCACGTCCGCCTCGATGCCGTAGAGCGTCCGGACGAGCCCGGCGTCCACCACGTCGCGCGGCGGCCCGGCGGCGACGATCCGGCCGTCGCGCAGCGCGACGAGCAGGTCGGCGTACCGGGCGGCGGCGGCGATGTCGTGCAGGACCATGACGATCGTCCGGCCGTCGCGCGCGACCGACCGCACGAGGTCCAGCACCTCGACCTGGTGGCCGAGGTCGAGTGCGCTCGTCGGCTCGTCCAGCAGCGTGACGGGCGTCTGCTGCGCGAGGACCATCGCGAGCCAGCAGCGCTGCCGCTGCCCGCCCGACAGCCGGTCCACGCGGCGTCCGGCGAGGGCGGCGACGCCGGTCGCGTCCATCGCGTCGGCGACGACGCGCTCGTCCTCGGCCGACCACTGCCGGAACAGGCCCTGGTGCGGGTGGCGGCCGTAGGCGACGAGCCCGGCGACCGTGACGCCCTCGGGCGCGACCGGATGCTGGGGGAGCAGCGTGACGCGGTGCGCGGCCTGCCGGGGCCGCAGCGCCCACAGGTCCGCGCCGCCGACGGTGATCCGCCCGGCGAGGGGCCGGTGGACGCGCGCGACCGACCGCAGCAGCGTCGACTTCCCGCAGCCGTTGGGCCCGACGATCGCCACGACCTGGCCGGGCGGGACGCGCAGGTCGACGCCGTCCACGGCGACGAGCCCGGGATAGCCCGCCCGGACGCCCTCCAGCACGAGTTCCACGACGTTGTCCTCCAGCGGTTCAGCCCCGCCGCTCGCGCAGCAGGACGGTCAACAGGAACGGCCCGGCCACCAGCCCGGCGACGGCGCCGACGGGGATCTCCGACTCCCCGCCCGCGACCCGGCCGAACGTGTCGGCGAGCGCGACGAACACGGCCCCGGCCAGCCCGGACGCGACCAGCGGCACCCGCGCGGGCCCGCTGATCCAGGTCGCGACGACGGGGGCGCTGAGCGCGACGAACCCGATCGGCCCGCCCACCCCGACCGCGAGCCCGGCCAGGCAGGCGGCGACGACGAGCGCGAGCAGCCGGGTGCGGCGGGCGTCGGAGCCGAGCACGCCCGCGACGTCCGGGCCGAACCGCAGGAGCGCCAGCCGCCGTCCGGCGAGCAGCGCGAGCGGCAGCAGCACGGCCAGCCCGGCGCACAGCGGCCCGGCGGACGCGTAGTCGCGGCCGTTGAGGCTGCCGACGCTCCAGGCGAACATCGCGTAGGCGAAGTCCAGGTCCTTGCGGGCGAGCAGCAGTTCGACGAGCGCGCGCAGCACGGCCGCGACGGCGAACCCGGTGACGAGGACGCGGTGGCCGCCGGTGCCCGTCCCACCCGCGACGAGCAGGACGAGCGCGGCGGCCAGCAGCCCGCCGAGCGGCCCGGCCCACCACGCGCCGAGCGTTCCGCCGCCGATCAGCGTCAGCAGGACGGCGAGCGTCGCGCCCTCGTTGACGCCGAGGAAGTCGGGGGAGGCGAGCCGGTTGCGGGCCATCGTCTGGGTGAGGCAGCCCGCGACGCCGAGCGCGCCGCCGACGAGCATCGCGACGGCGATCCGCGGCAGCCCGAACTCCCGGACCATGAGGACGTCGCCGGGCGGAGCGTCCCCGAGCAGGGCCCGCAGAGCCTCCCCGGGCGACAGCACGGTCGAACCGAACACCGCGCACCCGGCGAGGACGAGCGCGGCGAGCGCGCCGAGCCCGAGCGCGGCGAGCGCGCCCCGGCGCGGGACGAGCACCGACCGGTTCCCGGCGCGCAGCACCAGGCTGTCGTCGGGACGCGGCACGCCCGGCCGGGCGTGCTCCCGGCCGCGTCCGGCGTCCGGCGCGGCGGGCGCGCCGAACAGCAGCACGTTCCGGGACCGGACGAGCAGGATCAGCAGCGGAGCTCCGAACACCGCCAGCACCAGCGCGACGGACGTCTCGTACGGCTTGATGACGACGCGGGCGGCCAGGTCGGCGGCCAGCAGGACGGCCGCGCCGGTGAGCGCGGCGGCGGCGAGCTGGCCGCCGGTGCGCGGCCCGGCCAGGCGCCGCGCGGCGTAGCCCGCGACGAGGCCGAGGAACGTCAGCGGCCCGGCGAGCGCGACGGATCCGGCGGCCAGCAGCGTCACGGCGACGGCGACGAGCACGCGGGTCGCGCCGGGCCGGTGGCCGAGCGCGCGGGCGGTGTCGTCGCCGAGCGCGAGGGCCGCGAGCGGGCGCACGGCGGGCACGGCCAGGACGGCGCCGACCGCGAGCACGGGCAGCACGCCGAGCAGGGCGTGCGCGGTGACGCCGGCGAGCGAGCCGAGCACCCAGAACCGGTACTCGTCGTAGGTCCTGCCCGTCCCGAGGACGATGAGGTTGATCGCCCCGGACGCGCTCGTGGTGATCGCCGCCCCGGCCAGGACGAGCCGCAGCGGCGACGCGCCCGTCCGTCCGGCGCCCGCCACCAGCAGGACGAGCACGCTCGCGGCCAGCGCCCCGCCGAGCGCCCACGGCAGGTAGCCCGCGCCCGACCCCGCCCCGAAGAACGTCAGCCCGGTGACGACGCCGAGCGCCGCGCCGCCGTTCACGCCGAGCAGCCCGGTCTCGGCGAGCGGGTTGCGCGTGGCGGCCTGCAACAGCGCGCCGGCCAGGCCGAGCGCCGCGCCGACCGCGAGCCCGGCGAGCGTGCGCGGGACGCGCAGCGTCGTCACGACCGTGCGCAGGTCGCCGTCGGCGCGTGCGCCGTGCCGGTCCAGCAGGAAGTCCAGGACGCGTCCGGGCGGGGTGGCGCCGCCGCCGACGAACAGCGACGCGACCGCCAGCAGCGCGACGGCCGCGCCGAGCACGGCCAGCGGGCCGAGGACGCGCCCGGCGCGGGGGCGCGGGGACGCCGGACCGGCGGCGGCGCGCGGCGCGGCGGAGACGGCGGACGGGGGAGACATGAAGGCAAGGCTAACCTAACTGATGACGCCCGGCCGTGCGTGATCACCGTCACCCGGAGTCCGGACTTGACGGCACCGGCCCGATTCGGGAACTTAGGTAAGGCATTCCTAACTTTCGATCGAGGGGGTCGTGTGGACGGCATCGACGGCACGACCGCCCTGGTGACCGGCGCGGGCGGCGGGATAGGCGCGGCCGTCGCCCGCGCCCTCGCGGCGGCGGGCGCGTCCGTCGCCGCGCTCGACCGCGACGCCGACGCCGCCGAGCGGACCGCCGCGGACCTGCCCGGCCCCGCGCTGGCCCTGCCCGCCGACGTCGCCGACCCCGCCGCCGTCGAGGCCGCCGTGGACCGCGCCGAACGCGACCTCGGGCCGCTCGGCGTGCTCGTCAACACCGCCGGAATCCTGCGGCCCGCGCCCGTCCTGGACCTCGCCGACGCCGACTGGGCCGCGACGTTCGCGGTCAACGCCACCGGCGTGCTGCTGGCGTCCCGCGCGGTCGCGCGCCGCATGGTCCCGCGCCGTGCCGGAGCGATCGTCACGGTCGGCTCCAACGCGGCGCGGGTCCCCCGCGCCCGCATCGCCGCCTACGCCGCAGCCAAGGCCGCCGCCGTCCAGTTCACCAAGTGCCTCGGCCTGGAACTGGCCGCGCACGGCATCCGCTGCAACGTCGTCTCGCCCGGCTCGACCGGCACCGCGATGCAGCGCGACCTGTGGCCCGACCCCGCCGCCGGGGAGCGCGCGGCCGTGCGCGGCGACCTCGCCGAGCACCGCACCGGGATCCCGCTCGGCCGGATCGCCGACCCCGCCGACGTCGCCGACGCCGTGGTGTTCCTCGCCTCCGACCGCGCCCGCCACATCACCCTGCACGACCTGTACGTGGACGGCGGCGCGTCCCTGCGCTGACCGCCCGGAAGAAGGAGACCCCGATGCTCCCCGGAGCCGTGCCGTGGCCCGCCGACGCCGCCGCGCACTACCGCGCCGCCGGATACTGGCGCGGCGAGACGTTCGGCGCGCTGCTGCGCTCGGTCGCGTCCCGCCACGCCGGACGGACGGCCGTCGTCGGCGGCGACCACCGCTGGACCTACGCCGAGCTGGACCGCCGCGCCGACCGCGCCGCCGCCGGGCTGCGCGCGCTCGGCGTCGCGCCCCGCGACCGCGTCGTCGTGCAGCTCCCGAACGTCCCGGAGTTCGCCGAGGTCGTGTTCGGGCTGCTGCGGCTCGGCGCGATCCCGGTGTTCGCGCTGCCCGCGCACCGCCGCGCCGAGATCGGGCACTTCCTCGACCACACCGAGGCCGCCGCCTACGTGATCCCCGACCGGCACGCCGGGTTCGACCACCGCGCCCTCGCCCGCGAGGTCGGAGCGCGCAACGTCGTCGTGGTGGGGGACGCCGAGGAGTTCGTCCCCTACGCCGAGGTGCCCGCCGAACCGGTCGAGTTGCCCGGCCCCGACCCGTCCGACGTCGCGCTGATGCAGCTCTCCGGCGGCACCACCGGCACGCCGAAGCTGATCCCGCGCACCCACGACGACTACCTCTACAGTTGCCGTGCCAGCGCCGAGATCTGCGGCCTCACCCCGGGCAGCGCCTACCTGTGCGCGCTGCCCGCCGCGCACAACTTCGCGCTCAGCTCGCCGGGCGTGCTCGGCGCGCTCACCGCCGGGGCGAAGGTCGTCTTCGCGCCGCTGCCGAGCCCGGACGTCGCGTTCCCGCTCATCGAACGCGAGCGCGTCACGATCACCGGGCTCGTGCCGCCGCTCGCGCTCGTCTGGCTCGCCGCCGCGCCCGCGACCCGCCACGACCTGTCCAGCCTGGAGGTCCTCCAGGTCGGCGGGGCCAAGTTCGCCGCCGAGGCCGCCGCCCGCGTCGGGCCGGTGCTCGGCTGCGAGGTCCAGCAGGTGTTCGGGATGGCGGAGGGGCTCGTCAACTACACGCGGCCCGGCGATCCCGAGGACGTCCGCGTCGCGACGCAGGGCCGTCCGATCTCGCCCGCCGACGAGGTCCGCGTCGTGGACGACGACGACCGCGACGTCCCGTCCGGCACCGTCGGGCACCTGCTCACGCGCGGCCCCTACACGATTCGGGGCTACTACCGATCGCCCGAGCACAACACCCGCGCGTTCACCGCCGACGGTTATTACCGCACCGGTGATCTCGTCCGCCGCACCCCGGACGGGAACCTCGTCGTGGAGGGACGCGCCAAGGACCAGATCAACCGGGGCGGCGAGAAGATCGCCGCCGAAGAGGTCGAGAACCACCTGCTCGCCCACCCCGCCGTCCACGACGCCGCCGTCGTGGCCGTCCCCGACCCGGTGCTCGGCGAGCGGACCTGCGCGTTCCTCGTCCCCGTCGGCGACCCGCCGACCCTCGCCGCCGTGCGCGCGTTCCTGCGCGGCCGGGGCCTGGCCGACTACAAGATCCCCGACCGCGTCGTGCCCGTCGCGGTGTTCCCGTCCACCGGCGTCGGCAAGACCAGCCGCCGCGACCTGCGCGCCGCCCTGCGGGCCGGCCTGACCACCCGCTGAGGAGAACCCCCGTGGCCCTGCCCGAGATCGCCCCCTACCCGATGCCGGGCGCGGACGAGATCCCGCCGCCCCGCGTGGGCTGGCGCCCCGACCCCCGGCGCGCCGTCCTGCTCGTCCACGACATGCAGAACTACTTCCTGGACGCCTTCGCCGGCGACCCGATCCCGACGCTGATCGCGAACATCGACGCGCTGCGCCGGGCGGCCCGCGCGGCGGGCGTCCCGGTCGTCTACACCGCGCAGCCCGGCGGCCAGACCCCCGACCAGCGCGGCCTCCAGCTCGACTTCTGGGGCGCCGGGGTCGGCGCCGCCGCCCGCGAGCCCGCCATCGTGGACGCCCTCGCCCCGCAGGACGGCGACATTCTCCTCACCAAGTGGCGCTACAGCGCTTTCCTGCGCACCGACCTCGCCGACCTGCTGCTTCCGCGCGGGCGCGACCAGCTCATCGTCACCGGCGTCTACGCTCACATCGGCTGCCAGGCGACGGCCGTGGAGGCGTTCATGCGCGACGTCCAGCCGTTCTTCGTCGCCGACGCGCTCGCCGACTTCTCCGCCGCCGACCACCGCGCGGCCGTGTCGTTCGCCGCGCGCCGCTGCGCGGTCGTCACCGCGACCGCTCCGCTCGTCCGCGCGCTCGCCGCCGTCCCCGCCCGCTGAGGAGAACCGATGGACATCACCCTGGACGGCCTGCGGGCCGAGGTCGCCGCCGTGCTCGGCGTCGACGCCGCCGAACTGGAGCCCGAGGGCGACCTCATGGACGCGGGCCTGGACTCCATCCGCGTCATGATGCTGATCGAGCGCTGGCGGGCCGACGGCGCCGCCGTCGGGTTCGCCGAACTCGCCGAGATCCCGACGCTCGCTGGCTGGCACGCCGTCCTCACCGGCGCGCGGGAGTGACCATCAGGCCGCGATGAACGCGTGCGCCCGGCGGAACAGCCCGAGCGTGATCGCGTGCAGCAGGTCGCCGGTGCTCTTGGACGCCTTGCCCGCGCACGCCCGCGCGTGCGTGCCCTCCAGGACGATCCCGAGCTTGAAGCAGGCGAACGCCGCGTACCAGGTGATCGCCGACAGGTCCCGCCCGGCGGTCGCGGCGGGCCGCTCGGCGTACGCGGCGACCAGCTCGTCCGGCGCCGGGAGCCCGCCCGCCGCGCCGAGCGGGCCGGCCAGCAGCGCGCTCTCGTCGTCCTCGCCGGGCCAGGTCGCCAGCAGCCAGCCGAGGTCCACCAGCGGGTCGCCGATCGTGGACATCTCCCAGTCCACGATCGCGGCGACGTCCGGTCCGGCGGGGGAGTACATCAGGTTCGCCAGGTGGTAGTCGCCGTGCATGACGCCCGGCCGCCACGTCGTGGGACGGTTGTCCTCCAGCCACCGCGCGACGTGGGCGAAGCCGGGGATCTCCGGGCCGGGGTAGCCGTCCAGCTCGGAGTAGGACTCCAGCTCCGCCGTCCACCGGCCGACCTGCCGCTCCAGGAACCCGTCCGGACGGCCGTAGTCGCCGAGCCCGGCGGCCTCGTGGTCCACCGAGCCGAGCGCGGCGAGCGCGCGGGCCGCGTTCAGGCCCATCTCCCGCCGGACCTTCGGGTCGGACGCGTGCGGCTCGGGCAGCGTCACCGAGGCGTTGAACCCGTCCACCGGCGTCATCAGGTAGAACACCGCGCCGTTCATGACCGTCTCGTCCGGGCACGCGGCGATGAGGCGCGGCGCGGGCACGTCGGTGTCGTTCAGCGCGGTCAGCACGCGCGCCTCGCGGCGCAGCACCTCGTTGGTCCGGGCGCGCAGGTGCCGGGGGCCGCGCCGCAGCACGTAGTCGCCGCCGCCGCGCCGGAACCGGACGAGGACGTTCTGGGTCCCGCCGGTGAGCGGCGCGACGTCCTCGAACGGCCCGCCGGGCAGGCCGCGCCCGTCCATCCATGCGGCCAGGACGTCGAAGTCGACGAGTTCCGGGTCGATTCCCTCGGGCACCGGGTTCCTCCTCGCAGCGTCGGCGGGTACCGCTGGGTAACCCTAGAACACCGCTCGGGTCACGGGCGCGCGGGCCACGAAAAACCACCAGAGACCCGGACGTACCCGGTGCTACGGTGCGGGAGCCGGCCGCGGGACTCGGGTGCGACTTCCGGAACCCGCCTGTGAAGCGATGCTTCGACGTTCGTTCCCTCCGACCCCGGCCGGCCCTCGACCATCCGCCCACCGGGGGACCCGCATGACCGAGACCCTCGCCGACCTCGTCGCGTGCGAGGACGCGCTCATGTTCGTCAACGCCGCGATGACCTCCACCGGGCAGCGCGAGCACTACGACGACGCCGCCGGGCAGCGCCTCTCGCTGGACTTCCTGCACGCCTACATGCGGGAGAACTACCGCGAGGTCTACGCCGCCGCGCTCGCGCTGGACGTCAACGACCACAACGCCGCGCTGATCGCCCGGTCGCTGCTCGTCCACACCGCGGGCGTCCCCAGTGACCGCCGCCGCGCCGAGGGCGCCCTCATCGCCCGGCGGCTGCGGCTGCTGCCCGCGCCGCGCGTCTACCGGCTGTTCCGCGACCTGCGCGCCGCGCGCGTCAACAACCGCCGCACGCGCGCGATCATCCGCGACTGGCTGGCGGCCCGGCCCGATCCGGCGTTCGACGCCGTCAAGTACCGGACGGCGCTGAAGATCGCGCTGCGCCACGCGGGCCTGCGCCCCGACGGCGAACTCGGCGACTTCCTCTTCGCCCCCTTCTCCCGGCCGCGCTACGAGACGCCGATCCTGGAGACGTGGCGGCGCGCCCACTTCGAGAAGCGGGCCGTCTACGAGCTGCCCTACACCGTCGCGGAAGGCTTCGCGGCCCGGCACGGCATCCCGCGCGCCCTGTTCCTGGAGCGCATCGAGCCGAACCTGACCCGGCTGGAGCGGCTGCGGCTCCAGGAGAGCGCCCGCCGCCTCGGCGCGCGGTCCGTCGCCGCCGACCTGACCACGATGCCGCTGACCCGGCTCGCGAGCTACGTCCTGTCGCTGCCGTTCGCCGACCGCGCGGACCGCCGCGCCGAGCTGACCGGCGCGCTGCGCGCCGCCGCGCTGCGGGCCGCCGGACGCGACGCGGGCACGTGGGGGACCGTGGCGGCCGTCCTGGACGACAGCTACTCCAGCCGCGGGTCCGGGCAGAAGCCGCGCCGCCCCCTCGCCGTCGCGCTCGCGTCGTCGTTCCTGCTCGCCGCGCTGGCCGCGCCGGGCCGGTACCGCGCGCACTGGCTGTCGGGGCGGACGGACGAGCTGATGGCCCACCCGAACGGCCCGACGCCGCTCGGCGACCGCGTCCTCGACGCCCTGGACGACGCGCCGGACCGGCTCGTCCTCGTCACCGACGGCCGGGACAACGCGCCCGACGGGCTCGCCGCCGACGTCCTGCGCGTCTGGCGGACCCGGCTCGACCCCGGCGGCGCCGTCCAGATCACGCACCTCAACCCCGTCTACGACGCGGGCGGCTACGACGTGCGCCGCCTCGCGCCCGGCGTCCCCACCGCCGGGCTCCGCGACGCCGAGAACCTGCCGTCGCTGGTCGAGCTGGCGCGGTTCGCCGAGGGCCGCGTCGGGCTCGCCGACCTGCGCGCCCACCTCGACGCCCGCGTCGCCCGCTTCCTGGAGGAGCGATGACCCTCGACCTCACCGGCCTCACCACCGGGCCCGCGCAGACGCGGGGTTCGCTGCGGCTCGTGCCGCTGCTGCGCGACAAGCCCGTCCACGGCCTGCGGCTGGACCGCCGCGCGCACCACGAGGACATCGTGGACGTCGGCGACGGCACCTACTACGCCAGCTACATCCCGCACGCCTACGTCCTGCGCTGGACGGGCGACGACCAGGCCAGCGCCGCCTACGGCACCCGGCTCGCCGCCGCGAAGGCCGACCGGGAGCGGCCCGCCCGGATCCCGGTGCGCGCGACCCGCCGCATGGCGCGGCGCACCGGCCGCGACCGGCTGCGCTTCCTGCCGCTGCACCTGGCCGTCGAGGGCTACCTCGCGCTGCACTTCGGCGGCCCGGAGATTCTGTGGGACGAGTGGTCGCGGCGGGCGGTCGCGCGCGGCCTGTCGCCGCGCGAGGAGGCCGCCTACCTCGGCCGGTCCGTCCCCGGCCTGGACGACGCGCTGCGCGTCTTCGAGATCCACCCCGGCCAGTGCGGCGTCGCGGTGTACGTCGCGGACGCGCTCGCGAGCGTGTTCGTCGTCCCGCACCCGCACGACTACCGCGCCCTGCACCCGACGCTCGTCGAGGACCTGTACGGCGAACTGGTCCACCGCTACGCCGCCGCGGGCCTGCCCGCCGCCGCGCTCACCGACCCGATCGACCCCGCGTCGGTGTCCTCCCTCGCGGACCTGCGGGCGCAGGCGGGGCTGCGGCGGCGCCGGTGGGCGGAGTTCCACGACGAGACGATGGCCGCCGGGCTCCTCGACCAGGACGGCCTGACGTGGGAGACCGTCCAGCACCTCGACGTCCGGGGCGTCCCGGAGGCGCCGTCGTACTCCCTCGCCCGGTTCCTGCCGCCGTTCGTCCCGCGCCGCGAGAACCACATCGGCGAGGCGATCCTGGACCGGGACGGCCGCGTCGCCTACCTCAAGACGTTCCGGCTCTCGGAGACCCAGGTGCGGCGCGGCTTCCTGCTGCGGACGCTCGCCGCGCACGGCTGGCGGCTCGCCGACGCCGCCGCCGCGCTCGGGCAGCGCGAGAGCGAGCTGGCGATGCGGCTGAACTCGCTCGGGTTCGGGACGCTGCTGCACCAGCACGTCCTGGACCACCACCGCGCGGCGCTGCGCCGCTGAGCGCTCAGCCGCGCAGGCCCGCGAACAGGTCGTCCTCGACGTCGGGGACCGGGACGGAGCTGGCAACGCGGGTGAACATCTCCGTCCCGAACACGCGGGCGCGGATGTCGGGCGGCAGGCTCAGCAGGAACGCGCCGTCGCCCTGGCTGGCGTGCGCCTCCAGGGCCTTGCGCTTGACGTCCGCGTGCGCCGACACGTCCACCCGGGTGGTGATCACGTCGTCGGCGACGCCGAAGTCGTCGGGCGGGCCGTCGCCGAGGTCCAGCCCGAGGTCGGCGGCCAGGGAGAACAGCTCCTGGATCGCCGAGCGCTGCACGGCGGTGTAGTAGAACTTCGCCGGGATCCCCGTCGCGTCGGCCGCGGCCCGGGCCACCCGGTGCGCCTGGATGTGGTCGGGGTGCCCGTAGCCGCCGTTCTCGTCGTAGGTCACGACGACCTGCGGCCGGTACCGTTCCATCAGCTCGGCGACGCGCGCCGCCGCGTCCGCGACCGGGACGTTCGCGAACGCCTCGGTGCGGGCGTTGCCGTCCCAGCCCGCCATGCCCGAGTCGTGGTAGCCGAGCGTCTCCACGTGCGTGATCGCGAGCAGCCGCGCCGACTCGGCCAGCTCCCCGCGCCGCAGCCGCGCCACGTCGGCCGGGTCGTGCCCGGGCTCGCCCGGCTTGACGCCGCCGGGCGCGTCGCCCAGCTCGCCGCCGGTGCAGGTGACGAGGACGGTCCGGATCCCCTCCGCCGCGGCGGCGGCCAGCACGCCGCCGGTCCCGATCACCTCGTCGTCGGGATGGGCGTGCACCGCCATCAGGGTCAGGTCGGACATCGCGGGAGGGCTCCTCGGGCAGGGGACGGCCGGTGCGTCCACTCTACGGCGGACCGGAACCGGCCGGTCCGGACGCACGAAAAACCCTGCCGCACCGGACATTCCTGTCATACGGTCGCGACTATGGGCTCTCCTCTGCTCCTGGTGGACGTCGACGGGGTGCTCAACCCCCGCAAGCGCCCCAGCCGCCGGTTCAGACGGCACAAGTGCGCCCCCGAGGGCATCGCGTTCAAGCTGTGGCTGAACCGCGCGCACGGCCCGCTGCTGCTCGACCTCGCCGAGCGCACCGGGGCCGAGCTGGCCTGGGCGAGCTACTGGTGCGCCACCGCCAACGAGTGGATCGCGCCGCGCGTCGGGCTGCCCGAACTGCCGCACGTCCCGATCCCGAGGTTCCCCGGCACGGTCGAGGGCGGCACGCTCGGCGCCTGGAAGGCCCGGCACGTCGCCGCCTACACCGGCGGCCGCCCGTTCGTGTGGTTCGAGGACGAGCCGGACGCCACCGAGCGCATCGCCGCCGAGGACGGCGTCGGCCCGCACCTGCTCGTCGCCGTCGACCCCGTCCACGGCCTCACCGACGACCACTTCGCCCGCGCCGCCGACTGGCTCGCCGCGCTGGAGCGGTAACCGGGGCGCGACCGGGGCCGCGCGCGTTCTACGCTTGGGGCATGTCTTCCACGTCTTCGATCCGTGTGCGCTTCGCGCCGTCGCCGACCGGCATGTTCCACGTCGGCGGCGCCCGCTCCGCCCTGTTCAACTGGGCGATGGCCCGCCAGACCGGCGGGACGTTCGTGCTGCGCATCGAGGACACCGACGCGTCCCGCAACAGTCCCGAATGGACCGAGGGCATCGTCAGCGCGCTGGCCTGGCTCGGCATGGACGGCGGCGAGTACGAAGGCCCCCACTTCCAGTCCGCCAACGCCGGGAAGCACACCGAGGCCGCCGAGCGGCTGCGCGCCGACGGCCGCGCCTACTACTGCGACTGCACCCGCGACGCGATCGTCGCCCGCACCGGCGACTCCCACAAGGGCTACGACGGGCACTGCCGCGACCGCGGCCTGGAGCCCGGCCCCGGCCGCGCGCTGCGCTTCCGCACCCCCGACGAAGGCCAGACCACCGTCGTGGACCTGCTGCGCGGCAAGCCGGTGTTCGAGAACGCCCTGCTCGAGGACTTCGTCATCGCCCGCGCGGACGGGTCGGTGACGTTCCTGCTCGCCAACGCCGTCGACGACATCTCCCAGGGCATCACCCACGTCGTGCGCGGCGAGGAACACCTGTCCAACGCGCCCAAGCAGCAGCTCCTGTGGGACGCGCTCGGCGCCGAGCCCCCGGTGTGGGCGCACGTCCCGGTGATCGTCAACGAGAAGCGGCAGAAGCTGTCCAAGCGCCGCGACAAGGTCGCGCTGGAGGACTACCGCGCCGAGGGCTACCTCGCCGAGGCGATGCGCAACTACCTGATGCTGCTCGGCTGGGCGCCCGCGGGGGACCGGGAGATCGTCCCCTGGGACGAGATCGTGTCCGAGTTCCGGATCGAGGAGGTTAACAGCTCCCCGGCGTTCTTCGACGTCAAGAAGCTCCGCGCGATCAACGGCGACTACATCCGGATGCTCGCGCCCGACGCGTTCGCCGCCGCCTGCGTCCCGTTCCTGGACGCCGCGCCCTTCGACTACGACCCGGCGGTGTTCGCGCAGCTCGCGCCGCTCGCCCAGACCCGCGTCGCGGTGCTGTCGGAGATCGTCCCGATGGTGGACTTCGCGTTCCTGCCCGCGCCAGCCGAGGACGAGGCGTCCTGGGCCAAGGCGATGAAAGAGCCCGCCGCCGCCGTCCTCGCCGGCGCCGAGGACGCCTACCGGGACGCGCCGTGGAACGCCGAGGAGCTGAAGACCCGGCTGGAGGCCGTCGGCGCCGCGCACGGGCTGAAGCTCGGCAAGACCCAGGCGCCGGTGCGCGTCGCCGTCACCGGCCGGACGGTCGGGCTCCCGCTGTTCGAGTCCCTGGAGATCCTCGGCCGCGAGACCGTCCTCGCCCGCATCGCCGCCGCCCGCGCCCGCCTCAGCGGAACGTGACCGCGCCGGGGTAGTGGCCGGACGCGCACACGAACCGCATCCGGCCGCGCCCCGGCACGCCGAGGTCGACGCGCGTCGTACCGGTCTCGGGCAGCGCGACGTCCCGGTTCCGCGCCGGGATCGTCAGCACCCTGGTGTGGCCGTGCGTGTTCCGCGTCCGGACCTCCAGGACGGTCGGCACCCCGGCCCGCGCGGTGAGCAGCGCGGGCCGGTACCCGTTCGTCAGCGCCCACAGCGTGACGACCTGCACGCCGGACGGGTCCGTCCGCACGAACCGCGCCGCGTCCGCCGCCGCCGTCCCGCCGTCCGGCAGCCACCCGCCGAGCCGGAGCCCCGACAGCAGCGTCCAGCCCGCGACCAGCACGAGCGCCGCCGTGAGCAGCGCCGTCAGCCGCCCGCGCAGCAGCGTCATCACGCGCCCGGCCGCAAGGCCCGCGAGCGCGAACACCGGAACCGTGCCGAGCACGAACCCCGCCATCACCGCCGCCCCGCCCACCGGCGACCGCGACGTGACGGCCAGCAGCTCCGCCGACAACGTCAGCCCGCACGGCACCAGCAGGGTCGCCGCCCCGGCCACGACCGGCCGCCGCCACCGCCGCCCCCCACCACCGGCACCGCCCGGTTCCTCCGCCGTGCCCTCCGCGGCGCCGTCCGCGGCGCCGTCCGCGGCGCCGTCCGCCGTGCCGTCCGCCGTGCCGTCCGCCGTGCCGTCCGCCGTGCCGTCCGCCGTGCCGTCCGTCGTGCCGTCCGGCGTGTCCGGCCCGCGTTCGGCCGCGCCGCCTGGCGCGTGTGGAGCGCATTCGTGGGCGCTGCCCGGCCGGTCCGGCGTGCGTCCGTCCGTGCGCGGACGGACGGGTGCGCACGCAGGCCGCGCCCTAGCCGCGCGATCAAGGTTCAGATCGGCGCCGGGTGCGCACGCGTGCGCGGGCCGCGCGTCCGGGCGGCGGCGCCGGGACGGGCGGCGGACGCCCGCCATGTCGAGGGCGAACAGCAGCAGCACGACGGCCGCGCCGACCAGGAACGCGCCGCGCCAGCGCGGGCCCGGCTGGACGCCGGCGCCCGCCACGCCCAGCAGCGCGCCGAGCGCCGTGTGCGCGGCCAGCTTCGCGCCCAGGAACGCGGTGACCGGCGCCGCGGGCCGCCGGGCGTCCCGTACGGCGCCCGCCAGCAGTCCGAGCTGCACGGCCGCGCAGGACGTCGCCCCGGCGAGCAGCCCGCCGCCGGCGCCTGCGAGGAAAAGTGCGGTGGCGTCCATGTCCCACCTCCGCCGCGAAACAGTCCCCATCGGGACGAATCGCCAAGCGTGGCGCGACGGTGACGTTTCAGCGACCGTCCGGCGCGGGCGTCACTCCCGGGCGCCGCCGAGCGCCGCGTCCAGCTCGTCGAGCCGGCGCCGCAGCTCGGCGATCTCCGTCTCGGCGCCGTCGCCCGTCCGCTTGACGACCGCGTCCACCTGGTCCCGGACGGCCTGAAGCCGCTCGCGCGCGCCGCCGTCGGGCGCCGCCGCCTCGCCGCCCGCCCGCGCCGCCAGCAGCGCCGACTGGTCCCGCAGTTGCGCGGCCTGCTCGCGCAGCCGCGCCGTCTGCTCGCGGAGCTGCTTGTTCTTGGCGTGCAGCTCCACGAACACCGACACCTTCGCGCGCAGCACCCACGGGTCGAACGGCTTGGAGATGAAGTCCACCGCGCCCGCCGCGTACCCCCGGAACGCGTAGTCGGGGTCGCTGTTCACCGCCGTCAGGAAGATGATCGGCAGGTCGCGCGTCTTGCGGCGGCGCTTGATGTCGCGGGCCGTCTCGAACCCGTCCATCCCGGGCATCACGACGTCCAGCAGGATCACCGCGTACTCGCCGGTGAGCAGCGCCTTCAGCGCCTCCTCGCCGGACCGGGCGCGGACCAGCTCCTGGTCGAGCGAGCTGAGGATCGCCTCCAGCGCGATGAGGTTCTCCTCCCGGTCGTCCACGAGAAGGATCTTCGCCCTGTCGTCCACGCCCCGCCCCCTCCCGCTCGGTCCGGCTCCCGTCTATCGAACCACGGACGGTTGCAGCCAGTTGCGCATCACGTCCAGCAGGTGATCGACGTCCACCGGCTTCGGCACATAGTCCGACGCCCCCGACTCAAGGCTCCGCTCCCGGTCGCCCTTCATCACCTTCGCCGTGATCACGATGATCGGCAGGTCGGCGAACTGCGGCATGTCGCGGATCGCCGCCGTCGTCGCGTACCCGTCGAGGCCGGGCATCATCACGTCCATCAGGACCAGCGAGATGTCCGGGTGGCGGTGCAGGACGTTGATGCCCGCCTGCCCGTCCTCGGCGTACAGCACGTCCATGCCGTACCCCTCCAGCACGCTGGTCAGGGCGAACACGTTGCGGACGTCGTCGTCCACGATCAGCACCTTGCGGCCCGACAGGACCGTGTCGAGGTAGTCGGCGGGCGGCTCGGCGAACGTCCCGGTCAGTGCGGGCTCGCCCGCGTCCTCCTCGCCGCCGGGCGCCTCGGCCACCGGCTCGGCGCCGCCGGAGGACGGCTCGGCCGGCGCGGCGATCTGCTCCTCGGCGGGGGGCAGCGTGCGCCGCCGCCCGTCCGGCTCGGTGTACTGAGCCGGGAGGTACAGCGTGAACACGCTGCCGCGCCCCGGCTCGCTCTCGGCGTGGATCTCGCCGCCGAGCAGCCGCGCGATGTTCCGGCTGATCGAGAGGCCGAGGCCGGTGCCGCCGTAGCGGCGGCTGGTCGTCCCGTCCGCCTGCTGGAACGCCTCGAAGATCACCTGGAGCTTGTCGGCGCTGACGCCGATGCCGGTGTCGATCACGCGGAACGCCAGGACGTCCGGGGTCGTCCACAGGGTCGGCAGCGTGAACTCGATGTCCCCGGCGCGCTCGATCCGCAGCCGCACCTCGCCCTCGGCGGTGAACTTCACCGCGTTGGACAGCAGGTTGCGCAGCACCTGCTGGAGCCGCTGCTCGTCGGTCAGCAGGACGGCCGGGACGTCCGGCGCGACCTCCACCCCGAACCGCAGCCCCTTGTCGGTCGACAGCGGACGGAACGTCGCCTCCACGTAGTCCACCAGCGCCGCCACCGAGAGCCGCTGCGGATGCAGCTCCATCTTGCCCGCCTCGACCTTCGCCAGGTCGAGGATGTCGTTGATCAGCTCCAGCAGGTCGGTGCCCGAACCGTAGATCGTCCGCGCGAACTCGACCTGCTTGTCGGTGAGGTTCCCGCCGGGGTTCTCCGACAGCAGCTTGGCCAGCACCAGCAGGCTGTTCAGCGGCGTCCGCAGCTCGTGCGACATGTTCGCCAGGAACTCCGACTTGTACCGCGACGACACCGCGAGCTGCTGCGCGCGCTCCTCCAGCGTCCGCCGTGCCTGCTCGATCTGGAAGTTCTGGATCTCGATCGCGCGGTTCTGCTGGGCCAGCAGCGCCGCCTTCTCCTCCAGCTCGGTGTTGGAGTGCCGCAGCTCGCCCTGCTGGCGCTGCAACTCGTCGGAGCGTTCCTGCAGCTCCTGGGCGAGCCGCTGGGACTCGCCGAGCAGCGCCTCGGTGCGGGTGTTGGCGCTGATCGCGTTGAGCGTCACGCCGATCGTCTCGATGAGCTGGCTGAAGAACGCCAGGTGGACGTCGGTGAACCGGCTGAACGCCGCCAGCTCGATCGCGCCGAGCACCGTGTCCTCGAAGACGATCGGCAGGACGATGATGTTCACCGGCACGGACTCGCCGAGGCCCGACCGGATCTTGACATGGTCGGCGGGGGCGTCGGAGATGAGGATCGTCCGGCGCTCCTGCGCGGCCTGCCCGACCAGGCCCTCGCCGAGCCCGAACGACACCGACCCGGCCAGGCCGCGCTTCACCCCGTACCCGGCGAGCAGCACCAGCTCGGTCTCGTCGCCGTCCTCCTCGGCCAGGTAGAACGCGCCGTACTGCGCGCTCGCCGTCGGCGTCAGCTCCCGCATGATCAGCTCGGCGACCTGCATCATGTCCCGGTGGCCCTGCATGAGGCCGCCGATCCGCGCCAGGTTCGTCTTCAGCCAGTCCTGCTCCTCGTTGGCGCGCGTGCTCTCCCGCAGCGTCGCGACCATGAGGTTGACGTTGTCCTTCAGCTCCGCGACCTCGCCGCGCGCCGCGACGGTGATCGTCCGGGTCAGGTCGCCGGTCGCGACCGCGCTCGCGACCTCGCCGATCGCGCGGACCTGCGTGGTCAGGTTGGACGCCAGCTCGTTCACGCTCTCGGTGAGGCGCTTCCACGTCCCCGAGACGCCCTCGACCTCGGCCTGGCCGCCGAGCCGTCCCTCGCTGCCGACCTCCTTGGCCACGCGGGTGACCTCGGACGCGAACGACGACAGCGTGTCCACCATCGTGTTCAGCGTCGTCTTCAGCTCCAGGATCTCGCCCTGCGCGTCCACGTCGATGCGGCGGGTCAGGTCGCCGTGGGCGACCGCCGTCGCGACCTGGGCGATGTTGCGGACCTGGTAGGTCAGGTTGGACGCCATCCGGTTGACGTTCTCGGTGAGGTCCCGCCACATGCCGCCCGCGCCGGGCACGATCGCCTGGCCGCCGAGGCGTCCCTCGGTGCCGACCTCGCGGGCGACGCGGCTGACCTCGTCGGCGAAGGCGGACAGGGTGTCGACCATCGTGTTGATGGTGTCCTTGAGCTGGAGGATCTCGCCCTGTGCGTCCACCGAGATCTTCTTGCCGAGGTCGCCCTGCGCGACGGCCGTCGTGACCTGCGCGATCCCGCGGACCTGCGTGGTCAGGTTGTTGGCCATCGAGTTGACGTTGTCGGTGAGGTCCTTCCAGACGCCGCTTACGCCCGGGACCCGCGCCTGGCCGCCGAGCCGTCCTTCGGTGCCGACCTCGCGGGCCACACGGGTTACTTCGTCGGCGAAGGCGGACAGGGTGTCGACCATCGTGTTGATGGTGTCCTTGAGCTGGAGGATCTCGCCCTGGGCGTCGACGGTGATCTTCTTGCCGAGGTCGCCCTCGGCCACGGCCGTGGTGACCTGCGCGATGTTGCGGACCTGGTACGTCAGGTTGGACGCCATGCCGTTGACGTTGTTCGTCAGGTCCTTCCAGACGCCGCTGACGCCCGGGACCCGCGCCTGCCCGCCGAGCCGTCCCTCGGTGCCGACCTCGCGGGCGACACGGGTGACCTCGTCGGCGAAGGCGGACAGCGTGTCCACCATCTGGTTGATCGTGTTCTTGAGCTGGAGGATCTCGCCCTGGGCGTCGACAGTGATCTTCTTGCCGAGGTCGCCCTCCGCTACGGCCGTGGTGACCTGGGCGATGTTGCGGACCTGGTACGTCAGGTTGTTCGCCATCGCGTTGACGTTGTCGGTGAGGTCCTTCCAGACCCCGCTGACGCCCCGCACGTTGGCCTGCCCGCCGAGCTGCCCCTCGGTGCCGACCTCGCGGGCGACACGGGTGACCTCGTCGGCGAACCCGGAGAGCTGGTCCACCATCGTGTTCACGGTGAGCTTCAGCTCCTGCAGCTCACCGGTCGCCTCCACGGTGACCTTGCGGGTCAGGTCCCCGGACGCCACCGCCGTGGTCACCTCGGCGATGTCGCGGACCTGCGCCGTCAGCCGGCTCGCCATGACGTTCACCGCGGCCGTCGCGTCCCGCCAGCGGCCCGTCATGCCCTTCGCCGACGCCTTCCCGCCGAGGCGCCCCTCGGTGCCGACCTCGCGGGAGAACTGCGTGACCTCCCAGGTGAACTGGTCCAGCAGCTCCACCATCGAGTTCACCGACCGCGCCATCCGCAGCAGCTCGCCGCGCATCGGCCGCCCGTTCACCCGCAGGTCCACCCGCTGCGTCAGGTCGCCCTTGGCGACGGCCTCGACCACGCGGTGCATCCCGGTCGCCAGCTCCGTCAGCTTCCCGACGATCGCGTTGGTGTCCTCGGCGGCCGACGCCCACTGCCCGCGCATCTGCGCGGTGCGGACGCGGCCGAGCAGCCGCCCGTCGCGGCCGATCTCCTGGCGCACCCGGCCCAGCTCGGCGGACAGATGGTGGCCGTTCTCGCGGATCTCGTCGAGGATCGCGGCGGCCTGCGCCACCGCTCCCTCGCCGGGCACGTCGACGTCGGCGCGCAGCCGGCCGTCGCGCACCGCCGCGAGGGCGCGCAGCAGCGGTTGCAGGTCGGCGTCGCTGTACCGCGGCGTCGTGTCCTTCGGCGACGCGCCCGCGGCACGGACGCCCTGACCGGTACGGGACGCGGTTCGGGGCATGCTCTCCATCCTCCTCACCCGCGATGCGGGAGGCCCGGAAAGGACGGGCGCCTCGTCCGGGCCGCATCTTTCACTCTACGTCGCGGCGGCGGTGGAACCCGACCGTACGGTGCCCGGACGCCCTAAGGCACCGAACTTCGTAATGCTTGTGTTACGGTCTGTACGTATTGTGGCGGCAAGATCGCGCCGCGCTGCCACCGCGCCTCGCGCCATCCGCTGGCCGGGCGGTCGGCCCGTCTGCCACGATAGCCAGGACCGCGGGAATCGTCGCATGTGAGGAAACGACTGGTGGATGGGCAGACGGTTTCGGCCACCTTCCCGTCCGCCGCCGAGTCCGTCGCCGACGCCCGGCGGTTCGTCCGCACCGTCCTCACCGACTGGGGCATGCCCGCCGCCGTGGACGACGCCGTCCTCGCCACCAGCGAACTCGCCACCAACGCCGTGACCTACGCGGGCACGTCCTTCGAGGTCTGCTGCGCCCGCCAGGGCGACGAGGTCCGGATCGAGGTCCGCGACCTGCACCCCACCCGCGCCCCCGAGATGCCCGGCATCAACGCCACCAGCGGACGCGGGCTGCCGTCCATCGCGCGGCTCGCCACCGCGTGGGGCGTCACCTACGACCGCCGCACCAAGGGCATCTGGTTCCGCATCCCGGCGGGCGGCGGCCAGGACCTGCCCGTCCCGCGCCTCAAGGACGCCGGACGGTCCCGCCGCCGCGCCGCCCCCAAGCCCGCCGAGACCGACCCGGCCGCGCCCGCGACGGCGCTCACCATCGCCGGGGACCGGCTGCTGCGCTCGCCCGCCGCCCGCGAGGCCCTGGAGGACGCCGCCGCGTCCGCCCGCGAGGCGCTCAAGGCCGACGCCGCCGCCGTCCTGCTCACCGAACGCGACGGCACGCTCGTCGTCGGCGCCGCGACCGGCCTCCCGCTGGACGCGCCCGCCGGAGCCCCGTCCGTCGTCGACCTCGGACCCGAGGCCCGCGCCGGCCGCGCCTGGATCACCGCCGACGCCGCCGACCCGCTCGCCGCCGCCCTGCACGCCCGGTCCCTGGCCGCCGCGCCGCTGGACGCCGAAGGGCGCCTCACCGGCTTCCTCGTCGCGACCGCCGCCGTCCCCGACCGCTTCTCCGACGCCGACGGCGTCCGGCTCGGCCGCCTCGCGGGCGAGCTGTCGCTCGCGCTGGAGAAGGCCAGGATCGGCGAGCTGGAACGGTCCTGGCGGGGCTGGCTCAGCTTCGTCGCCGAGGCCAGCGACCTCCTCGCCGGAACCCTCGACCAGGAGCGCACGATGGCGCTCGTGGCGCAGCTCGTCGTGCCGCGCCTCGCCACCTGGTGCGCCATCTACAGCGCCGGCGACGGCGATCCCGGCCGCCTCGCCTACGTGTGGCACGCCGACGAGAACCGCGCCGACGCCCTGCGCGACCTGCTCACCCGCGCCGGAACGGTCCCCGAACCCGAGGCGCCGGGCCCGTGGAACGCGCTCGCCGACGCTCCCGACGCCGTCCGCGCCGCCGCCCGCGAGACCGCCGACGACGTCGCCCACGCGTTCCCGCTCATCGCGCGCGGCCGGCGCATCGGCTCGCTCGTCATCGGCCGTCCGCCCGGCGACCGGTTCCCGCGCAGCGCCATCGAACTCGCCGAGGAACTGAGCCGCCGCGCCGCCCTCGCCGTCGACAACGCCCGCCTCTACTCCGAGCAGACCACGATGAGCAGCGCCCTGCAGCGCAGCCTGCTCCCGCCCGGCATCCCCGACATCCCGGGCCTGGAGGTCGCCGTCGTGTACGAGCCGGCGGGGGAGGGGCACGAGGTGGGCGGCGACTTCTACGACGTGTTCCCGTCCGGCGACCAGCCCGCCGTCCCGGCCCGCTGGCGGTTCGCGATCGGCGACGTCTGCGGCACCGGGCCCGAGGCCGCCGCCGTCACCGGCCTCGCCCGGCACGCGCTGCGCATCCTCGCCGCCGAGGACATGACCGTCCCCGACGTCCTGACGCGCCTCAACCGCCTCATCCTCGGCGAGGGCGAACGCGCCCGGCTGCTCACCCTCCTGCACGGCGAGATCACGCCCCGGCCGCGCCGCGACGGCGTCAGCATCACCCTGACCAGCGCCGGCCACCCGCCGCCGCTCGTCCTCGACCCCGACGGCAACGTCCACGAGGCCGCCGGGCCGCAACCGCTCCTCGGCGTCTTCGACGGCGTCGACTTCCACACCGACGCCGTAGAGTTGCGCAGCGGGCAGGTCCTGCTCTGCGTCACCGACGGCGTCACCGAGCGCCGTTCCGGCGCCCGGCTCCTCGGCGACGGGCAGGGCCTGGAACGGCTCCTGGCCGGCTGCACGGGACTCAGCGCGGGCGCCGTCGCCGCACGGATCCAGCGGGCCGTCCGCGACTTCGGCCCGGAGCCGTCCAACGACGACGTTGCCCTCATCGTTCTCCGGGCGTCATGATGAAGCCCGACAATCGGTAAGGTGTGGTGGCGTGGGGCTGGCCTTGCAGACGACGCGGCAGGACGGCCGTGCGACCATCGCGGCGCGCGGTTCTATCGACCTGCACTCCTCCGACGAGCTGCGCTCGCGGCTGACCGAACTGGTCGACGCGGGCGAACGCGACGTCGTGGTGGATCTGACCGCGGTCGACTTCTGCGACTCCTCGGGACTGAACGTGCTCGTCCGCGCGTACAAGCACGCGCGGGCACAGAACGCCACCCTCACCGTCACCGGCGCCTACGGCCGCGTTGAGAACGTCCTGCGCACCACGGGCCTCGACCGCTTTCTCATCGCCGAGGCCGGGGACGGCGCGGCACCATGAACGTGACGGCGAGCGAGGCTGAGTGACCGACCCGATGACCGAGACGACCCTGCGCGCCGCGCCCCAGACCGAGGCGGTCGAGTACGCCCGGCGCCTCGCGACCCGCACCATGCGCACCTGGGCGCTCATGGACCGCGAGGAACTGGTGACCGCGATCGTCGCCGAACTCGTCGCCAACGCCGTCCGGCACGCCGGGACGGCCCTCGAACTGCGGCTGCTGCGCGGCACCGGCCGCGTCCGCGTCGAAGTCCGCGACCGCGCCGCGCAGATGCCGCGCATGACCGTCCCCGGACCGCTGGACGAGTCCCACCGCGGCCTTTTCATCGTCGACCGCTTCGCCAGCACGTGGGGCGCCGAGGCCGTCACCGGCGGCAAGGTCGTCTGGGCCGAAGTGACGCTGTGATCCGGCCCGGGTCGCCCCGGGCCGGACGCGTCAGCTCTTGCGGTACAGCTCGGCGACCATGAACGCCAGGTCGAGGGACTGGCCGCGGTTCAGACGCGGGTCGCAGGCCGTCTCGTAGCGCTGGTGCAGGTCGCCCTCCACGATCGGGTGGCCGCCGCCCACGCACTCGGTGACGTCGTCGCCGGTGAACTCGATGTGGATGCCGCCCGGATGCGTCCCGAGCGCCCGGTGGACCTCGAAGAAGCCCGCCACCTCGTCCAGCACGTCGTCCACCCGGCGGGTCTTGTGCCCGCTCGGCGCCTCGAACGTGTTCCCGTGCATCGGGTCGCAGATCCACGCCACCGGCGCGCCGCTCTGCCGCACCTTCTCGATCAGCGGCGGCAGCGCGTCCCGGACCCGGCCCGCGCCCATCCGCGTCACGAACGTCAGCCGGCCCGGCTCGCCGGCCGGGTTCAGCTTCTCGATCAGCGCGAGCGCGTCGTCCGGCGACGTCGTCGGGCCGAGCTTCACGCCGATCGGGTTGCGGATGCGGCTCAGGAAGTCCACGTGCGCGCCGTCGAGCTGCCGCGTCCGCTCACCGATCCACAGGAAGTGCGCGGACACGTCGTAGGGGAGCCCGCTCAGGCTGTCCACCCGCGTCAGCGCCCGCTCGTACTCCAGCAGCAGCGCCTCATGGCTGGAGTAGAACTCCACGCCGTGGAACTCGTCGGGGTTCGCGCCGCACGCCTTCATGAACGTCAGCGCCCGGTCGATCTCCCCGGCCAGCCGCTCGTACCGGCGCCCCGCCGGGCTCTGCGCCACGAAGTCCTGGTTCCAGCGGTGGACCTGGCGCAGGTCCGCGTAGCCGCCCTTGGTGAACGCCCGGCACAGGTTCAGCGTCACCGCCGACGCGTGGTAGGCCCGCAGCAGCCGCCGCGGATCGTTGCGCCGCGCCTCGGGCGTGAACTCCAGCCCGTTGACCATGTCGCCCCGGTAGGCGGGCAGCTCCACGCCGTCGCGCGCCTCGCCGGGCTTGGACCGCGGCTTGGCGAACTGCCCCGCCATGCGGCCGATCTTCACGACGGGGACGCTCGCCGCGTACGTGAGCACCACCGCCATCTGCAGCAGCGTCTTCAGCTTGTTGCGCACCGCGTCCGCGTTGGACCCGGCGAACGTCTCCGCGCAGTCCCCGCCCTGGAGCACGAACGCCTCGCCCCGCGCCACGTCCGCCAGACGTTCGCGGAGCTGGTCGCACTCACCCGCGAAGACCAGCGGCGGAAGCTGCGCCAGTTCCTCCACCACGGCCCGCACCTCGGCGGGGTCGTCCCACTGCGGCTGCTGGAGGGCGGGCAGGCCGCGCCAGACGTCGAGCTCGTTGGTTGTGCTCACGGATGTCAAGGCTAAGGCACCCGCACCAGTGCCGGAAGCGCGGAGCGGCCCGGACGTTCCCGGCTCGTCCGGGCCGCTCCCCGCACCGCTCAGGCCGCGCGCCCCGGCACGGCCACCGCCAGCTCCGCCGGGGGCTCGCCGCCGACCTGCACCGGCACCGGGCGGCGGCCCGACAGGTCCCCGTCCACCGCGAGCTGCCGCAGCCGCCGCAGCGACCGGTCGGTGATCTGCCGCACCCGGTTGTGGCTCAGCCCGTACCGCGCGCCGATCTGCGCGTACGACAGCGGCTGCCCGCTCTCCATCCCGAACCTCGCCCGCACGATCGCCGCCTCCCGCTCGGGAAGCCGCTCCAGCAGGCGCACCAGGCCCTCGATGTCGTCCAGCGCGAGCACCTCCGCCTCGGGCGTCACCGCCTCCGGGTCCTCCAGCAGATCGCCCATCGGCGTCTCGCCGGCGTCGTCGACGGTCGCGTCCAGGCTCGCCGGGTCCCGCCGCCAGCGCAGCAACTCGTCCACGTGCTCGGGCGCGGCGCCCACCGCGTCCGCCAGCTCGTCCCGGTTCGGCTCCCGGCCCAGCTCACGGCCGAGCTGGCGCTCCGCCCTGCGCAGCCGCGACAGCTCCTCCTCCACGTGGACGGGCAGCCGGATCGTCCGCGCGGTGTGGCTGAGCCCGCGCCCGATCGCCTGCCGGATCCACCACGTGGCGTAGGTCGAGAACTTGAACCCCCGCCGGTAGTCGAACTTCTCCACCGCGCGCATCAGCCCGAGGTTGCCCTCCTGGATGAGGTCGATGAGCGGGAGCGCGTCGGTCGGGTACTTGCGGGCGATCGAGACCACGAGACGAAGGTTGGCCTCGACGAAGCGCTGCTTGGCGCGCAGCCCGGCCGCCACCAGCTCCTCCAGCTCGGCGGAACGGACGCCGTCCGGCACCCTGCCCTCGTCGAGCAACTGTTCCGCGTACAGGCCCCCCTCGATCGCCTTCGCCAGATCGACCTCCTCCTCCGCGTCCAGCAGGGGGGTACGGCCGATCCGGTCGAGGTACGCCCCGACCAGGTCCTTGTCGGGGGCATCGACCCTGTCCGCCTTGGTTCGGGTTGCAGCCATCCTGACCCTTCTCTGGTTCGATCTCCCTAAGAGAGGAACGTGATTTACCGCTCTGAGATTCCCAGTTCCGGAATACTGCGGAGTAAGGCAAGGCCCTACCCTGATCTGATACCCCGGAAGAGGAGAGACCACATGGCGACCGTCACACTCACCGCCGGGAACTTCGACGCCACCGCCCAAGGGGGCGGCATCGTCCTCATCGACTTCTGGGCGGCCTGGTGCGGGCCGTGCCGACGGTTCGCGCCCGTCTTCGAGAAGGCGGCCGAGACCCACTCCGACATCACGTTCGGCAAGGTCGACACCGAGGCCGAGCCCGACCTGTCACAACGTTTCGGGATCACGTCCATTCCCACGCTGATGGCCGTCCGCGACGGCGTCATCGTGTACGCCGAGCCCGGCGCCGTCCCGGCCGCGTCCCTGGAGAAGATCATCGAGGCGGTGCGGGACCTCGACATGGACGAGGTCCGCAGCCGCATGGCGTGACGGGCCGATGCTCGCCGACGTCCTCGACGCGCTCCGCTGCCCGCTCTGCGCGGAGGCCCTCACCCTCGGTGGCCGCTCCCTGACCTGCCCCGGCGGCCACTCCTTCGACGTCGCGCGGCAGGGGTACGCCAACCTGCTGCCGGGCGGAGCGCGCCCCGGCACCGCCGACACGCCCGAAATGGTCCGGGCACGGGACGCGTTCCTCGGCGCCGGGCACTTCGCGCCGCTCGCCGCCGCCCTCGCCGGACGGCTGAGCGGAGCCGGTCGGATCCTCGACGCGGGCGCCGGAACGGGCCACTACCTCGCGGCCGCGCTGGCACCCGGATCCACCGGCATAGCGCTCGACCTCTCCAAGCACGCCGCCCGCCGCGCCGCGCGCGCCCATCCCCGGATCGGCGCGGTCGTCGCCGACCTCTGGCAGGACCTTCCGCTCCGCGCCGCATCGGTGGACGCGATCCTCAACGTCTTCGCGCCCCGGAACGCCGTCGAGTACCGCCGGGTCCTGCGTCCC
This sequence comes from Actinomadura rubteroloni, assembly GCF_002911665.1. Classification (NCBI taxonomy): domain Bacteria; kingdom Bacillati; phylum Actinomycetota; class Actinomycetes; order Streptosporangiales; family Thermomonosporaceae; genus Actinomadura; species Actinomadura rubteroloni. Next base: position 1,779 of record NZ_MTBP01000002.1, on the reverse strand, counting down.
GACGGCGCCCTGCACACCGTGACACCGTCGTCCCGGCACCTCGGGCCCCTCATCGCCGAACTCGGGCTCCTGACGGTCGACGACCGCAAGAACGAGCGGACCGACGACACTCTCGCGGGCTCCTTCACGCTCGCGTCCCGCGACACCCTCGACCTGACCGCCGACCTCGGGCACGCCGAGATCGCCACGCTGGTCGGCATGGGGCCGAGCGCGCACCACGTCCCGGCGGACGACCTCGCCGAGCGGATCGGGAAGCTACCCGACCCGTTCCCGGTGCCGCTGTCGTTCGTCCTGTCCGTCTACCGGTAGCGCGGCGCGCGACAGCTCCAGGACGACCTGCGGTACGTCGCCCGGCACGCCCAGAGCGGGGACGTCCACGATCTCGTAAAGGAACGAGACGGCGACGGACCGGATCGTCGCGGCGAGCAGGACCGCCTGCAACGCCCGTCCGGCGCGCATCCACGCCTGCGGGGTGTCGCCTCCCGTGGTCAGGACGGCCCGGCACGTTCCAGCGCCCGGCAGGACGTGCATCGTCGCCCCTTCGAGCCGCGCCGTGTCGGCGAGCTCCTGGACGGCCCGGACGTCCGGCGCGCTCCTGCCGCCCGCGACCGCCCTCGGCGGGGTGGCGCGCAACGTGGCCGCATAGAGCAGCCGCTCCTCACGCGTGACGCGCCGCCGTCGCGTAAGGCGCACGGAGGCGAGGATCCTCGGGTCCCCGGCGTCCGGCAGCAGCCGGATCACCGCCTCACGGCCGAGCTGGGCAGCCGCCAGCCGCAGGTTGACGAGGACGGCGCCACAGCTCAGATGCAGGCTCCGGCCGGACGGGTCGTCCATCGGACGGAACCGCGTCGGATCGGCGTGCACCTCGATGCGTCCGCCGGCCACCGCGAGACGCCACGCGTGGACGTCATGAATCGTCGGGGCGATCGTCCCCGCGACGACCAGACGTTCCGTCGAGTTGCGGACGACGGGTGCGCTCACGGGCGCTCCTCTCTGACCCCGGCTGGCGCGCCGAAGCACTCCGGCTGGCCGGCATCGCACGTGGACGGCTCGGTCCGGTGTCCTTCGCGCGGCACGATGTGTGCGAACCGTACCGCATTGTGACCTGTCGCACATAGCGGGTGATCTGCGGGAATAGACGCCGTCCGGGCGTCGTTACGGATCAATGTCCGGGTAGCGGACCGTGTTCGCCGTCCCGGGATTGCGACGGATGTGCGAAGCACTGTTCCGGCGGTGTTAAAGTTATGGACACAGCCCAGCGCGGGATGCGGGACGCCTTCGAGGCGGACGGCCCGGTGGGACTCCTCTGATCGACCGTGGTGGCGGTTTCGGCCGTCTGGTTTGGTGTGGGGTGGGCTGGTCTCTTGTTCAGGTTCGGTCCGGTGGGTCGGGTTTGACAGGGGGGAAGTTCCCGGTAAGTTAGAAGGGTTGCCCCGGAGCGAGCATCACGGAAGTGGTGGGAGCGCGGTGGGTGTCCGTTTCTTGAGAACTCAACAGCGTGTTAAAAGCCAGTGCCTTTATAACGGCCCGATTTGGTTCGGGTCGTCCCCGAGGCCACTGCGTTCGCGTGGTGGTCTGGGATTTCTTTGAGGCAAGCCGGTTTTTGGACCGGCATGCTGGGATTTCGATCCCTTCATGAGGTTTGGCATGTTCGGGGTTCGCCCCCTGGGTGTGTCGTTGGACCTTGATGGAGAGTTTGATCCTGGCTCAGGACGAACGCTGGCGGCGTGCTTAACACATGCAAGTCGAGCGGAAAGGCCCTTCGGGGTACTCGAGCGG